>CAWEKD010000006.1:0-175915 GCA_963809545.1 uncultured Actinomycetota bacterium
GAGTACGTGCTGGAGCAGATCAGCGGCCCGGCCCCGGTCGCCTAGATCACGGTGGACGTACGCCTCGTGCCAGGCGATCTCGGCGTGGTCAAGCCACCATGCCCACGCCGGGTCGCTGTCGCGTGCCCCATCGAGGATCAGCCCTCGGGCGTACTCCAGTTCCCGCAGGGCGTCGCTCTGCTGCCCCAGTACGGCCAGGGCGCGGGCGCGGTCGGAGCCGAAAGAGCCCTTGGAGGCTCGGCGGAAGCGGTTGGTCGAGGGCGTAGCGGGCGATCAGCAGCGCTTCGCGGCCCCTGCCTACCTGGACGTCCAGCATGGCGAGGTTGGCCAGTTCCAGGCAGGGCCCTCGTTGCCAACCCCTGCCAGGCGGGTGATGTGGAGAGCTTCTAGGGTGAGGGTGCGCATGTCACCGGGGTGGCCGGCGTCGAAGGCGAGCCAGCCGGCGACCTCACCCAGCTCCCCCACCACGGCCTGGAGATCCCGTTCCACGGTCGGCTGGTAGGCGCCGGCGGTGAGCGCATCAACTGCGGCCCGGAATGCACGGTGGGCGGTGGGGTAGATCCCTTCGGCGCCGATAGCGGTGTCGAGCGCCACCAGGTGGCCGATGGTGTCGCGGAGGGCGTCGACATCGTCGCGGCTCATGGGGCGAGCCGGGACCGGCACGGGAGCCAGCCGGTGGTCGGTGGGTTGGACGAGGGTGGTGAGAGCACCGTCGGCGCCGAGTGCCTGATCGAGGGCGCGGGCGGTGGCCTCGCTGGGGGTGCAGCGGCCGTTTTCCAGGTCGGACAGGGTGGACTTGCCGACGTGGGCTCGTTGGGCAAGCTCCCGTAGGGACAGGCCCCGGTCGCGGCGGAGGCGACGCAGGGTGGCGCCGAACGTCGGGTCGCAGGTGGTGTGTGGTGGCATGCCAACCTCCGTGGTGTTGCATATCCACTTTACGCCCTGATTTCCGTAACCTGCGGCGATCAGGTGGTGGGCCAGGTGCGCCAGTTACGCCACGCGCGGCTGGGGGTGGGGCCACGCTGCCCCTGGTACCGGGAGCCGTAGCGCTCACTGCCGTACGGGTGCTCGGTCGGCGAGGTGAGCCGGAACATGCACAGCTGCCCGATCTTCATACCGGGCCACAGCTTGATGGGGAGCGTCGCGAGGTTGCTGAGCTCCAGGGTCACGTGCCCGGAGAACCCGGGGTCGATGAACCCGGCGGTGGAGTGCGTCACCAGCCCGAGCCGCCCGAGCGAGCTCTTGCCCTCCAGCCGCGAGGCGAAATCGTCCGGCAGCGAGATTACCTCGTAACGGTGGGGGCCAGCACGAACTCGCCGGGATGCAGGATGAACGGCTGCACCTCCGGCTCCACGAGCCGGGTCAGATCCGCCTGCTGCCACGGAGGGGTCGATGTGGGGGTACCGGTGATTCTCGAACACCCGGAACAGCCGGTCGAGGCGTACGTCGATACTGGACGGTTGTAGCAGTGCGGAGTCGAACGGGTCCAGCTGCTATGAGATGGTCTTCCAGCTCGTCGAGTAGGTCTCGGTCTGACAGCAGCATCCCGGCAGCCTAGCCGGTGGGGTCCGACACCTACTCGTACCGCAAGATCCGCAGGTGGGCCGGCAGCAACCGCACTCTGGTGGATGGACACCGCTGGCTGGGTGGGGTCCAGCATGCGGATGCGGGTGGTGCTGCTGCTTGTGTCGGTCGCTGTGGAGGAACAGCAGAAGCCCCTACCGCTGGGGTAGGGGCTTCTGCTGTTGGCGGTTTACGGGACGGGGATCAAGCCCTAGGGCTTACTCGGGGTGGGTCAGGCGGGCAGGAAGCAGCATCACCACCATCAGCAGCGCGTACACCACCGCCAAGATCGACCACTGCCACCACGCCGCCCGTCCCTCGTAGGCGAGCAGCCCCACGAGGGTGCCGGCGGTCGCCACGATCGCGGTCACCGGCATCCGACGCCGGCGCGGCGTCGGATGCTCACCGGATCTCCAGGGGCTCGTCGTCAGCCGAGGTTTCCGGGGTCGCCGGGTATCACGTCACCGCCTCACCCCCCTAGCTAGTGGTGTGGGCAGCCGGGGGCAGTGGTGGGGCACCTGGGGTCGACCGAAACGGCGCCGTAGCCGACGGATGCCCCACCAGCAGGCAGCCACACCGGCCAGTAGCAGCACCGCCATGATGTGCTGCCGGTGTGACGCCACCGCCTCCATGGTGGCGGTGACCGCGCCGGCCAGCAGCCACCCCGACGTGGCCACCCCGGCGAGGGCGACCACCACCAGCAGCGTGGTCTCGACCGGGAACCGGGTCGCGGTCCGGACGGTGGCGGTAGCGCGGCCTCTACTCCTGTGCTCCCCGCGCACGCGGGGGTGATCCCGATCCTGTGCTCTGTCCGTGGACACCCAGGTGCTCCCCGCGCACGCGGGGGTGATCCCGGCAGACTGTAGGCCACCCACGGCGCCTCACCGTGCTCCCCGCGCACGCGGGGGTGATCCGTCCAGCGACATCTGGGCGCGCCTGTACGCCCTGCTGGAGGCTGGTGTGCCGGTACGGCTGCGGGTGTTCGACCCCAAGGGAGGCGGAGCTTGGTGAGCTGTGGGACGCCGCTTGGGTCTACGAGCCCCGCCCCACCGGTTGGCCAGACTTCCTCGCCCGGTCGATCGCGGCGATGGAGTCCCGGCAGCGGTCGCTTGCGGCCCGGGGGTGGCGCAAGCTCACCCGGTTCACCCTGGACGACCCCCTCGACCTGATGATCATCGACGAGCTGTTGGCGGTGCTGTCGCAGCGAAACGAACAGGTCAAGGTCGGCGCCGGGACGATGAAGGCCGGGGATGCGTTCGACCTGTACCTGTCGCAGGGCCGCGCCGCCGGCTACACCTGCGTCGCCCTCACCCAACTGGGGCAGAAAGAGCTGGTCGGCCACGCCCGGGGGCTGTTCCCGCACCTGACCGTGATGCGGGTACCCCTGACGAGAAGGAAATCGTCGACCGGCTGCTGGGATCAGCCGACCGGTACCCGGCGCACCTGATCCCACCCGGCCCCGCTACGCCGGTATCGGCTACTCCCGCACCGAGACGGGACAGATCGTGCGCACCCGGGGGGCGTGGCTTAACGACCGGCAGCGGCAGGAGATCGCCGACCGGTTGGCGGAACTCAAGCAGACGATGCAGCGGAAAGGAGCACGGAGGTGAGGGTGTGGGACGCCCCCGCCAGGGGAGTGCCGGCCGGCTACCGGGACATCCTGGTGTGCGGCACCCTGGCGGAGATCCGCGCCATGGTGGACCGGTACACGGCAACCGGGGAACTGGCGGGGATGACGGTGCCTACCCCCACGACGGGCTGTGGGCGGCCCGGCTACGGCTACGGGATACCGGTGTAGCACCTGCCAGGACCGGTGCCTACCTACGTGGACACCGGCCGGCACCGGCCGCGCTACCGGCCACCGTCCGGACCGCGACCCGGTTCCCGGTCGAGACCACGCTGCTGGTGGTGGTCGCCCTCGCCGGGGTGGCCACGTTGGGGTGGCTGCTGGCCGGCGCGGTCACCGCCACCATGGAGGCGGTGGCGTCACACCGGCAGCACATCATGGCGGTGCTGCTACTGGCCGGTGTGGCTGCCTGCTGGTGGGGCATCCGTCGGCTACGGCGCCGTTTCGGTCGACCCCAGGTGCCCCACCACTGCCCCGGCTGCCCACACCACTAGCTAGGGGGTGAGGCGGTGACGTGATACCCGGCGACCCCGGAAACCTCGGCTGACGACGAGCCCCTGGAGATCCGGTGAGCATCCGACGCCGCGCCGGCGTCGGATGCCGTGGCCCGCGATCGTGGCGACCGCCGGCACCCTCGTGGGGCTGCTCGCCTACGAGGGACGGGCGGCGTGGTGGCAGTGGTCGATCTTGGCGGTGGTGTACGCGCTGCTGATGGTGGTGATGCTGCTTCCTGCCCGCCTGACCCACCCCGAGTAAGCCCTAGGGCTTGATCCCCGTCCCGTAAACCGCCAACAGCAGAAGCCCCTACCCCAGCGGTAGGGGCTTCTGCTGTTCCTCCACAGCGACCGACAGCAGCAGCACCACCCGCATCCGCATGCTGGACCCCACCCAGCCAGCGGTGTAGATCCACCAGAGTGCGGTTGCTGCCGGCCCACCTGCGGATCTTGCGGTACGAGTAGGTGTCGGACCCCACCGGCTAGGCTGCCGGGATGCTGCTGTCAGACCGAGACCTACTCGACGAGCTGAAGACCGGCTCATTGCAGCTGGACCCGTTCGACTCCGCACTGCTACAACCGTCCAACATCGACGTCCGGCTACATCGGCTGTTCCGGGTGTTCAACAGCCACCTGTACACCCACATCGACCCCCACGGCCCAGCATGATGACCTGACCACCCTGGTAGAGGTCGACGACGGGCAGCCGTTCGTGCTGCACCTGGCGAGTTCGTACTCGCCCCCACCCTGGAAGTGATCGCCCTAGGCGACCAGTTGGCCGGCCGCCTGGAAGGCAAGTCCAGCTTGGGCCGGTTGGGACTGCTAGTGCACTCCACCGCCGGGTTCATCGACCCCGGGTTCACCGGCCACATCACCCTAGAGCTGTCCAACGTGGCCACCCTGCCGATCAAACTGTGGCCGGGGATGCGGATCGGGCAGCTGTGCATCTTCCGGCTCGCCTCCCCAGCCAGGCAACCGTACGGGTCAGCGGTCTACGGATCCCGCTACCAGGACCAGCGTGGCCCCACCCCCAGCCGCGCGTGGCGTAACTGGCGCACCTGGCCCACCACCTGATAGCCGCAGGTTACGGAAATCAGGGCGTAAAGTGGATATGCAACACCACGGAGGTTGGCATGCCACCACACACCACCTGCGACCCGACGTTCGGCGCCACCCTGCGTCGCCTCCGCCGCGACCGGGGCCTGTCCCTACGGGAGCTTGCCCAACGAGCCCACGTCGGCAAGTCCACCCTGTCCGACCTGGAAAACGGCCGCTGCACCCCCAGCGAGGCCACCGCCCGCGCCCTCGATCAGGCACTCGGCGCCGACGGTGCTCTCACCACCCTCGTCCAACCCACCGACCACCGGCTGGCTCCCGTGCCGGTCCCGGCTCGCCCCATGAGCCGCGACGATGTCGACGCCCTCCGCGACACCATCGGCCACCTGGTGGCGCTCGACACCGCTATCGGCGCCGAAGGGATCTACCCCACCGCCCACCGTGCATTCCGGGCCGCAGTTGATGCGCTCACCGCCGGCGCCTACCAGCCGACCGTGGAACGGGATCTCCAGGCCGTGGTGGGGGAGCTGGGTGAGGTCGCCGGCTGGCTCGCCTTCGACGCCGGCCACCCCGGTGACATGCGCACCCTCACCCTAGAAGCTCTCCACATCACCCGCCTGGCAGGGGACCGCAGCATGGAGCTGCTGGAACTGGCCAACCTCGCCATGCTGGACGTCCAGGTAGGCAGGGGCCGCGAAGCGCTGCTGATCGCCCGCTACGCCCTCGACCAACCGCTACCGCCCCGCCTCCAAGGGCTCTTTCGGCTGCGCCGCGCCCGCGCCCTGGCCGTACTGGGGCAGCAGAGCGACGCCCTGCGGGAACTGGAGTACGCCCGAGGGCTGATCCTCGATGGGGCACGCGACAGCGACCCGGCGTGGGCATGGTGGCTTGACCACGCCGAGATCGCCTGGCACGAGGCGTACGTCCACCGTGATCTAGGCGACCGGGGCCGGGCCGCTGATCTGCTCCAGCACGTACTCACCAGCTACCCCGCCAGGAAGCGCAGGGGCCGGGTCATCAGTCTGGCCTGTCTACTGACCGACCTGGTCGCGGTAGCAGCCTGGCGGGACGCTGAGCAGGTGATGGGCGAGGTGATCGGCTGGTACAGCCAGATCAGCAGCCCCCGCACCGACCAGATGCTCCAGGAGGCGGTTTCCGTCATCTGCCGCTACGACCCCCCACCACCGCCGACCTTGGTGGACATGGCCCGCCAGCTTGACAGGCTGCCGACCTCCCGCTGAGGTTCGGTGTCCGGTACGCGATACCGGACACCGAACCTCTGTCGATCAAGACCGGCCTATCGCCACCCTATGGGTAGACGCCAGTACGCATCCGGGGTATGCGCAGCTGGCGCCCAGGGGCTAGGGGCGACCACGTGCAGGGACGGGACGCCGCCCCTAGCCCCCGCCACACCCACCACACGCAAGGGGGCGAGGCTATCCGGAGGCGTTGCGCAACTGGATTCGCCAGGACGAGGCAGACCGTGGCCTGCGGCGCGACCGGTTGACGACGGCGGAGCTGGAGGAGTTGCGGCGGCTGCGGCGGGAGAACGCGGAGCTGCGGCGGGTGTAAGGAGATCTTGAAGGCGGCGAGCGCGGTTTTCGCCCAGGAGCTCGACCCGACCCGGCGACGGTCATGATGCTGGTGGACAAGCTGCGTGACCGCTTCGGGGTCGAGCCGATCCTCCGGGTCATCGGGGTGGCGCTCCTCTACCTACTACGGCTGGGTCAAGCAGGCTGCCCACCCGTGCCGTCGGCGACGTGAGGACGAACAGCTTCGGCGGAGATACGCCGCAGATCCACCGAGGTGTCGGGCGGCACCTACGGCAGCCCGCGCGGGTGCACGCCACGCTGCGCCGCCAGGGCCGGCGGGTGGGCCGCAAACGGGTCGAGCGGCTGATGCGCGCCGACGGGCTGCAGGGCGCGTTGGTGCGCAACGGTGGCGAATCCCGTCCACCCGGCAGGATCCGCGGGCCACCCCGGCACCGGACCGGGTCAACCGCCAGTTCACCGCACCCGCCCCGGACCGGCTGTGGGTCGCCGACGCCACCCGCATCCCGGTCGCCGAGGGGGTGCTGTGGCTGGCCGCCGTGCGCGACGCCTTCTCCAACCGGATTGTGGGCTGGAAGACCTCCGACCGCTGCGACACCGACCTGGTGCTCGGCGCCCTGGAGTACGCGATCTGGTCACGGGACGTGCGCGACGGCCAACTCGTCCATCACAGCGACCGTGGGTCGACCTACACGTCGATCCGCTTCACCCAACGCCTGGCAGACAACGGGATTCTCGCGTCCATGGGGTCCACAGGGGACAGTTTCGACAACGCGCTGATGGAGAACTTCTGGTCAACCTTGAAGATCGAGCTGGTCTACCGCAACGCCTGGCGCACCCGCGAGGAAGCCGACAACGCACTCTTCGCCTACATCGACGGCTGGTACAACCCACACCGCATCCAGAAAGACCTCGGCTGGCTGTCCCCGGACGAGTACGAGGCAGCCTGGTACGCCCAACACCACGGCCAACCCCAGCCGGCTATCGTTCAACCCGAGCCAACCGGCGCCAGATAACCCACCCTCCGAAAAACCGGGGGAACCTCATACGGACACCGAACCTCTGTCGATCAAGACCGGCCTATCGCCACCCTATGGGTAGACGCCAGTACGCATCCGGGGTATGCGCAGCTGCGACCCAGGCCAAGGGGCGACCACGTGCAGGGACGGGACGCCGCCCCTAGCCCCCGCCACACCCACCACCACACCAAGGGGGCGAGGCTATGCCGACTCGATCCGCCGCTGCCGCGCCAAACACGAGACCAATGAGGATGGATTCGAGCAGTTCAGCGCCGACCCGGTCCCCGACGGGCACACCGTGCCCGCACCAGGACACCCCACCATCCCCGAACTCCTACGCAAAGCAAGCAACCAGCGCAGCTGTCCTGACTGGTACCAGTGGTGAACCAGGTGGTTGCGGCGCATCGGCCGTTGCCGCCGCGGTGGGACTGCGCCGCCTGCGGACAGGCGTGGCCATGCCGCACTGAACGCAGCCGGTTGCAGCGGCGGTTCGCTGGCCGCCCGGATAGGCTTGGCCGCCACCTGTGGCAGGAGATGGTGGCAGCCGCCCAGTACGTGTCCCGTTCAGACGACGCTGTATCTGCGGTTTCTTGCCGGACCCCGGAGGGGGCGCTCACCCCTCCCCTTGACTTCCAGACCAGGATGTCTCCCCCAACGCACAGGATCTCTGGTCTGGAGTGTGCCGGCCCTGTTCCGCCCAAGTCCTGAGGGGCCGGCACATCACCACCCGAGGCAGTGACCTCACGGCACCAGCCCTGCCCGGGAGATCTCCTGCCCCGCCTGCGGCAACAGGCGGGGCAGGGTCGTGCCTGGCCGGCGGCCACCGGTTGCCCACCATGCCGCCGCCGGCCGGGTCCCCCAACCCCTTCTTCTAGGAGCGGAGGAACGCCATGATCTCACCCCCCACCATGACGACACATCGACCGGATGTCCCGGTGCATCGGCTGTCTCGCCGGCAGCTGATCAAACACACCGGCGCATTCGTTGCCGCCGGGTTGGTCAGTGGCGTCATGGGCGCCTGCAGCCGCGGCAACACAACGAACCGGCCGGGAACCGTCCACGATCACCGTGCTGTCGAGCTTCGGCACCTTCGGTCGGGACGCCTACCTGTGGGTGGCGAAGGCCAAGGGGTTCTACGACGAGGCCGGTATCACCGTGGATATCCAGCCTGGGGCCGGCACCGGCAGCAACATCAGCGCCATGGCCGCCGGCGCCGCCCACTTCGCCTCCTTTGATGCCATGGGCGGCATCCTCGCCCACGGCGCCCAGGTTGTCGAGGGTGGTGACGGGGCCGGGATCCGGCTGCTGGCCCTGGCCCAGCAGCGCACCCTGGCAGCGTTCCTGACCCTGGATCCAGACATCACCGACCCGCGAGATTTTGCCGGCCGCACGGTAGCGGTGGCCCCCGGTGGCGGCACCGCCCTGCTGCTGCCCACCTGGTTGCAGCACCATGGTGTCGACCCTGGCCGGGTGGAGGTGGTCCACTTCCCCCCACCGGAGCTGATCCCGGTACTGGTACAAGGCGTGGTGGACGTCGCCGACCAGTATGTGGTCGGGGTGCCGATGGTGGAGGCGGCCGCGGGCCGCACCCCGACGGTGTTCCCCATCGGGGACACACTGTCCGACGCCTTGGGGGTTGGTATCTGGGCGGCCGAGGACGTCGCCCAAAAGTGGCCGGACCTGTGCCGCCGGTTCCGCGACGCCACCCTCAAAGGCCTGGCCTACGCCCTGGAGCACCCGGATGAGGCCGGGCAGATCCTGCACCAGGCCGACCCCACCTCCAACCCGGACCACGCCGCAGAAGAACTGCGGCTGATGCAGCCGTACACCTTCACCGCCCCCAACACCCCGCTGGGGGCGGTCACCACCACCCAACTGGCCAGAGCGATCGCCCTGCTGGAGGCCACCTCCGCTATCCCCGCCGGTACCACCCCCGATGACCTGGCCGACCCTGACCTGACCCTCGGGATGCGGCGGTGACCCTACTGATCCACATGGCCATGCCAGCGGTCATATTTGAATCCTTGATTCACACCCCGTCCATGGCCGTCGCGCTGGTCCTAACCGGTAGCTGGCTCTACCAGCACTACCAGTGGATGCGCCGCTAACTGGTGGGGGGCGGGACATCCTGCCCCCCACCAGCGTCCTTCTGAGGGGCCACGAATATCCCCTTGCCGGGCCGCCCGTAGAGCAACCCGGCCCGTTTCAACTCCCGCAACCCGTTCTTGACCGTGGTCGGGGAGACCCCCATGATCGCCGACAGCTCACTGATAGAGGGCAGCTGATCACCCGGTTCCCACTCACCGGCCCGGATACCCTCCCGGATCATGTCGGCCACCCGCAGATAGTCAGGCTTCCAGTCCACACGCACCACCCCGTCGCCTGCCAGCGTCAGCGATCTCACCACAAACCCCGAAAATCAGGCAAACTAAGACAAACAGGCTGCCTGGGTGACTTAGTTGACCTGGACGCCTAGGCTGGTCTAGGCTCGCCGCGTCCCCCATACCCGTCTGCCCGTCAGCAGACACAGGGCCACCAAGGGGCCGGCTGCGACCGGGGGTAGCCGGCCCACACCACCACCCGAGGCTGTCCTCATCCGGGACGCCCTCGCGAGGCAGGAGCACCTGACTCAGCGGGAGGCGGCCGCACGGCCGGCCTGTCCGACACCCGCTGGCGGCACATCGTCAACGGCTACCGGATCAAGGACGGGCAGCCTGTGCCCGTCAGGGCGCCTACCAAGCGACTCGTGCTCATAGCCCAGGCCGTGGACGTAACCCCGGAAGAGCTCGAAGAGGCGGGGCGGCCGGACGCCGCCCGGCGCCTCCGGGAGATGACCGCCAAGCAGCAGCTGGCCGACCAGCTGGAGTGGCTACTGTATCAGCCGTGGCCGCCTACGCAGCGGTATCAGATCGCCATGCGGCTGATCAACACGGCACGCGAGGCAGAGGAGGAGCAGCAGAGAGTAGCCGGAGCATGATCACCAGTGTGGCTACCGCCGTAGCAGACAGGCATGGATTATGCGGGAATCGGTTCGTAGCGACCTGCGTTTCGCAGGTTGCTACGCCGGTTATAGGCGGACAACTCATAATCCATGGTTGTGCTCCCGCGTACGCGGGGATGATCCCTGCTGGATCGGTCCGATCGAGATCTCGACTGTGTGTTCCCCGCCGCGGGGGTGATCTCCTCAGTCAGCTTGCCGCGACTTCTGCCGGTCGGTAGCGGAGGTAGCTCTGGCCGTGCAGGATCGGTGATCGTGGGAGGAGGTGCGGTGCAGGCAGGAGCAGGCGTATCAGCACTACTCCCAGGTGCGACCGTGAGGGTCGAGCATCAGTGACAGAGTCGAGCGGTGTTTCCGGGGTGGTTGGGTAGCACGGATCCGTAATGGTCGGTATCCTGCACTGTTCTCCTCCGACGACTGTCGCACGTCGCGGTGGGGCCGGTCACCCGCATGTGGCGGGTGGCTGCTGACCACAGTGGAGGTGAGGTGCGGTGGGGCCGGCGGTCGTGATCTTCGTCGCTAGACAGTAGATCGATCGGCGATAAGTCTTAGCCGTTTGGCTGTCATTTCTTGGCGATCATTGGATAATACTGGCTTAATGGTGCGAAAACTAAATTCACATGATAGAAGGATTGGGTCAGTAACGGCCACGAGGAGCAGATCACGACATGGTGACTGGCCAGAATGAGTCCTCTAGCGAGGCCCATAGGGTGCTCGTGACCGCCCTTGGAGTCAACCCTCAGCCTGTCAGGTACGAGCTGCGAGGTGAGACGTACGAGGCGAAGCTGGCGCCGGTTGCGCTGGTGAACCTGTTGCCGCGGGAAGAGCGGCCCCGCGAGATCTATGCACTGTGCACAAAGAAGTCCGGTAAGGACACCTACGACCTGCTAGTCCAGCAGCTCACTGGGATCTGCGACGTACGGAAGATCGACATCCCGGACGGGGAGACCGAGCAGGCACTACCGGAGTTCCTGGGCAAGGTCACCAAAGCTCTGCCAACCAAATCCGCGTTGGAGCTGATCGTCGACTTCACCCACGGCTACCGGCACCACACCTTCCTCACCTTCATGGCGGTCCTGTACGTGAGCGCGCTCCGTCGGGTCCGGATCCGAGCCGCCTACTACGGCTTGTTCAGCGGCCCTCCCCGCCAGTCCACTGCACATGAGACGCCCGCCCCAGTGACGACCGGCTACCTGCTGGACGTCCGGCCCCTGCTGGAACTGCCCCGGTGGTTCCACGCCGTGGAGATGCTCGACACCACTGGCAGCGCGGAGGCCATGGCACGCCTGATCGATGAGCACATGTCTGATGCGGTGGCGACCGAATCGGTGGGTCTGCTTCGGCGACTGACCGAGTCGTACCAGTCAGGACTGCCGCTGGAGTTGGGGCGCGACGTCGGGAAGCTGCGCGCCCACGCCAAGCCGTTCAAGCGGCTCCTGAAGGAGCATGACCTGCCCCTGGCGGACGAGCTGGTCGACCAGATCCTCCACCGGCTCGCCTCCTTCCAGCTCGCCACCCCACCCACCGGCCCGAAGTGGAAGCAGACGGTACCGCTCCACGAGGAGGAACTGCGGCGGCAGGCTGCCCTGATCGACTCCCTGATCCAAAGCGGGGCGTTGCCGTCGGCGTACGGGCTGATGCGCGAATGGATGGTCTCCTGGGTCCTGTGGCGGGGTGGAGACACCAGCCAGGCGTGGAAGCGTGACGCTCGCAGAGCGGCGGAGAACCAGCTGGGCCGGTTGCGTCAGCTGCTGACTATCGCCCCGGAGCTCCTCAGCGAGGAGCAGCGCTGGCTGGCCCAGTGTTGGAAGGACGTGACCGACATCCGCAACGCGTACCACCACCACGGCATGCGGGGCGAGACGGTCAGCTCCTCCGACTCTGGCTTCCAGGAGCGGATCACGCAAGTCGCGAAGCACTGGCAGAAGCTGCAACGCTGCCCGGCCATCTCGCTCGACCTCCCGGTCGAGTCCACGGGCACCATTCTGGTCAGCCCTATCGGCACTCGCCCCGGCGCGCTCTACAGCGCGGTCGAAGCGGCCCGATCCCGAGGCCACGAGCCCGACCGGTGCCTGGTCATCTGTTCCGAGAACACCGAAGCCTCCGCACAGGAGGCGCTGGACCGGGCAGGTTTCACTGGGCAGCGCGATCTGGTCCGGTTGCGTGACCCGTTCGGTGGAGTCGAGGAGTTCACCGACGTGGTGGAGCAGCGGGTACAGGTCCTGCTGGGCGCCGACCGGGTGTACGTCAACCTGACCGGCGGCACCACTTTGATGGGACTGCTCGCGGACCGGTTCGCCCAGCGGGCGCAGGAGCTAGGGCCGCAGGTGCACCGGTTCGGGCTCGTTGACCGTCGTAGCCCGGCCGACAGGCCGCCGACCCCTACCAGGCCGGCGAGCCGTACTGGCTCGACGACGACAAGGAGCGTGCCTAGCGGTGTTGTCATCAAAGCCCAGTACGAGACTCGCCTCCTCCTTGGAAGGTGTTGAGGGGGACTCGGCCGGTGCGGTGGCGTGTAACCGGGCTGCCGCCGGCCGGGGGTGAACAGGCTCTGCCCACCGTGGGCACCAGGTGGGCAGAGCCTTACCAGGCAGGGTTGTCGCGTGAGCCTGCCTGGAGCCTTAGGCGGTACCAGCCCTCAGGCCGGAGGGAGGTATGGGGGCGGCACCGGCACTAGATCAGGAAGTGGATGCGCACACAGGGTCCTGACGCGGAGCCTCCAATGAGAGGTCATACATGAGGACTGCTGCAGCACAGCAGGTCACCAGGGATCCACCCGGTGAGGTGATGCCGCACCGAGGCGGCGACCCACAGCCCGTCAGGCCACGGGTGGGCCGGGTTGCACCTCCACGGTCCACCCCAGGCACGCAACACCTCCACCTGCTCCAACACCTGCGGCTAGGTGTCCCACACCCAATCGCAGACATCCCGGGTGTCCCGCCGCCTCAGCCCTCACGACATACCGATGACCGGTCCGTTCATGGACCCTCCTCAGGGAGGCGGTGTCGGTGAGGGTGGCTACTCGGTTCGGTCAGCTGCCGGGTGCGGTCGGTGCCACGGGACCACACCTGCCCACCCGACACACATTCCCACCACTGTGGATGTGGCCGAGATTCCCGACTCACCCGCGGCCACCCGGGCTACGACGGAACCTGGACCAGCCGGGATGCCGGTTGCCTCGGGTGCGCCACCGCGCCCCGAGAGTCAACAAGGGCGCCTGCGACGCCGCCGGTGGTGGGGCGGCTGAAGACACCACCATCGGCAGCGGTTGGGTCGGGCAGTCCCCGCTGTCTCGGGTCAGCAGGGTCAGGATCGAAGCATGCCCCTCGACCACCACAGTATGCCCGTCCGGTAACGGCTCGGTGCGAGGCCGCTCCATCGGCTCGCTGCGGTGTCGCTGTGTGAGCCTGAACATGTCTGTCCTCCGATCTCGCTGGCAACGGGGGGTGGGGATGCCTGGCAACGGGGGTGGGGATGCGCGGCGGTGACCGGGCCTGGTGCCTGCCGCAGCACTTCGATATCCGTGCACGGCCGGGTGGCCTATCGAGGCGATAGCAGCAGAGTCACCATTACGATCACCCTGGTCGATCTGGGCGGACACGACGATGACGACGCAGAGGGTGTAACCGACCGGTCAGGACTGTGCCCATTACCGTCGTGTCCCGCAAGGAACCATCTGTTCCCTGAGTCTGATTCTGGTGACTGATAGTTAGGCTAGGGAAGCCACCTGGGCGTCACCGTTAGGTCGTGAGTAGACGGACGATCCTCACCCCTGCAGAGTAAGGACAGCTTCCGATGTCGACTCCCAACCCTGTTGTTGGTTTCTTCGCCTCCGAGCTGCGTCGCGCCCGCCAGGCATCCGGGATGACACAGGATCAGCTCGCGAGCATAATCAATTATTCGGCAAGCCTAGTGGCCCAGGTGGAGACCGCTCGTAAACCTCCCAGTAAGGACTTCGCGCGGCGATGTGATGACGCGCTGGGTACTGACGGGCTGCTGACCAGGATCATCGACGACCTGCTCACCAAGGAGGTCACCCCGGAGTGGTTTCGACCATGGGTGATGATCGAACAAGAAACCACCAGTTTGTGGAACGACGAACCGCTGCTGGTACCTGGCCTGTTCCAGACCGAGGCGTACGCCTACGCGGTGTTGCGGTTCGTTGATGAACCAGAAGACTCTATTGAGGCCAGGGTCGCTACCCGGTTGAGCCGGCAGGAGATCCTGACCAAACCTGATCCACCGGAGGTGGTGACGCTCATCGACGAGGGGGTGTTGCACCGGCCGGTCGGTGGGCCGAAGGTGATGGCGGAGCAGCTGGACCACCTCGCCGAGTTAGCCGAGCAGATGTTGATCCAGGTGGTTCCTAGCTCTGCTGAGACTTATCATGGGCTCGCTGGGCCGTTCGTAATTGCGGCGGTGGGCGGTTGGAGGTGGTGTACCTTGATGCCCAGATCAGGGGTTATGTCCTGAACACCGCCGAGGCGGTCGCCACCGCGAAGCGGCGCTGGAACGCCATCCGGGCTGAGGCGCTACCCCGGCGGCAGTCCATCCAACTTATCAAGAAGGTCGCGAACCAATGGAGAACTTGATCTGGAAGAAGTCGTCACGGTCCTCCTCGAACGGGGGAAACTGTGTCGAGGTGGCTACCAACCAGCCGGGCACGGTGTTCATCCGGGACTCCAAGGACAAGACTGGCCCGGTGCTCCAGTGCTCCCCGGCTGAGTGGCGGTCCTTCATCGAGAGCCTACGTAACTGAGAAGAGC
Organism: uncultured Actinomycetota bacterium; assembly: GCA_963809545.1. GTDB lineage: Bacteria > Actinomycetota > Actinomycetes > Mycobacteriales > Micromonosporaceae > Natronosporangium. The sequence goes on from CAWEKD010000006.1 coordinate 15,074, forward strand.
CCCGGTGAGGATAAACCTCACCGGGGCTCTTCTTGTTGGATCTCATCCTGACCTCGTTGCTCTCGGATAGGACGTTGCCCGTACCTCCAACTTGGTTAGCTCTATGTCAATCGGAGCATCGAAAAGCATGGTCACGGTCTTGTTCTGGCGCGGGTTCAGGGGCTTCAGCACCCACCTCACCGAGGAAGAGTTGTATTTGTCCCGTTGACGCCCAGGGCAGCGATGGCAGAGCTGTCGATGTAATCGCCTTCGGCCTCGATCTTCTCTACCGTGATCTCGACCGACAGAACTCGCTGTTGGGTTGCTCGGTGGCACTGAGGTCACCAATGGCTGAGGTGAGGCCCGGTCCTGATCCGGTTCCGTACCGGTTGCCCCCGGCGGACGCGAGCCAGAGTGGTGCCGGCCTACCAGACCCTGTACCAGCGGTTCGCGCTACTAGTGACAGGACGGGTACCTCGGTAGAACGAAACAGCGCTACAAGCTGACGTCGCCGGGCACCAGGATGTGAACGCTCACGGCTCCATCGCAGTGTGGGAACAGCAACAAACCCAGGGCCGGCAAGAAGGGGCTTCAGACAGGCGACGCAGCGCCACGGAAAAGGTCGGCAGGCTCCAGGCGGATTGACCGTCAGATCTGCGCGGTCGCCGTTGGGCAAGTGGAACCTGGCCAGCCATCTGACTACCCGGAGTGAGAGCGGACACAGCATACCGGCCGGCCCAGCAAGCGGCTGGAGTACCTGGTCACGGACAAGTCCTACCCGCCTCGAAGGTAGCCGGGCCAGCTGCGGTGTCGTGGCACCCGGCAGGGCATCCTTGAACGCGACGATCAGAGAGTCGACCGGGTGCGTCGAGAGCCGTAGAGTGGCAGGCCAGCGTCCTTCCGACCCGATTGGTGTAAGCAGCGTGGCCACGTGGAGCGGTTTGCGAATCGCCACCGGATCAACCCCGCAATCCAAACATGATCCAAGAAGAACGCCCTAGGACTGCTGAGTGACCCCCGATTGCGTGATCCCAGCAGGCCCTAGGCTGCAGCTGCGCTCTCTCTAGAGGTGATGACGAGGCAGTACGTGCCAGAGGGCACGGTTTCTCATGTGGAGGAGCTGCGATCCCCAGGGCGGATGACGCGGCGGCAGCACCCAGTTGCCTCACCGTGCCGGACGCGTTGCGATCCCCTAGGGCGATGACGACCAGGCGCCGGCCGCTGGCCGCCTCCAGCGTGCCGTTGCGATCCCTCTAGCGGGTGATGGCGACGACAGGGCCGTACTCCAGCGACGCCTCCACTTCGCGGCCTGGATCTACGCCTAGGGCCTGATGACGATCGCGGATGTGTCGGAGTACGCCCGCTCACAGGTTGCGATCCCTCTAGGGCTGATGACGACGCCGCGACCGCGGCTGCGGTCATCGGCGTGACCGCGGTTGCGATCCCTCTAGGGCTGATGACGACCCGCACGGCGCATGACCGGCAGCGCCACGCCGTGTTGCGATCCCTCTAGGGCTGATGACGACCGCGATCGTCGCGCGGGCTCGGCACAGGCAGCGTGTTGCGATCCCTCTAGGGCTGATGACGACTGCCGTACGGCACCGGAGCCGCTCACCACCGGCAGGTGCGTTGCGATCCCTCTAGGGCTGATGACGACCTCGGCCTGGACCGCCGACCTAGCCGCAGACGGCGTTGCGATCCCTCTAGGGCTGATGACGACGCCGTGACCCCGAGCTCTGGCGTCGGCCATGGCAGCCGTGTTGCGATCCCTCTAGGGCTGATGACGACGTCGGTGCTGTCGGGTAGCGGCTCGCGGTCGCGACCACCGTTGCGATCCCTCTAGGGCTGATGACGACATGCATGCCGGCATCCTGGCTGTCGGCCTGGCCACGGGTTGCGATCCCTCTAGGGCTGATGACGACGACGGTGTTGATCGGCAGCGGTCCTGGCGTCCGACGCGGTTGCGATCCCTCTAGGGCTGATGACGACGGTGCCGGCGACCGCGCACCGTCCGGCGCTGCGCGTTGCGATCCCTCTAGGGCTGATGACGAGCTGGCTGCGGCCGCGCCGCTGGCCGGCCGTCGCAGTGTTGCGATCCCTCTAGGGGTGATGACGAGCCGGGACTGGCGGCAATGCTGGCGGTCGCCGGCGTCGCGTTGCGATCCCTCTAGGGGTGATGACGAGTCGCGCGCCGAGTCCCGCACCCGCGGTCGATCGGCGTTGCGATCCCTCTAGGGGTGATGACGAGCGGAGCTGCTGGTCCGGGCCGTGCCGCCCGTCGCCGTGTTGCGATCCCTCTAGGGGTGATGACGAGGCGGCGATCTGACCGGCCATGTCGTCAGTGGCCAGCCGTGACGGTTGCGATCCCTCTAGGGGTGATGACGAGCGGATCGTCCGCCGGTCGCCTCAGCTGGACTCACGTTGCGATCCCTCTAGGGGTGATGACGAGCACTTGACGGCACACGCGCCCCAAGACGGCAACGCGTTGCGATCCCTCTAGGGGTGATGACGAGTGGCGTGCTGCGTAGCGCGATTGCCGCAGCTGGCAGCGTTGCGATCCCTCTAGGGGTGATGACGAGCAGCGGCATAGCGCAGCACGTGCTCCGCTCGGCAGCGTTGCGATCCCTCTAGGGGTGATGACGAGGCTGGTCTGCCGGCGCGATGCCACGGACGGCCTGGTCGTTGCGATCCCTCTAGGGGTGATGACGAGCCGCGTGACCGGCGCTCGACCGGCATGCTCGAGCAGCGTTGCGATCCCTCTAGGGGTGATGACGAGTCGCAGTGCAGCCGCGCTGCCGCGACGCTCGGCACGTTGCGATCCCTCTAGGGGTGATGACGAGCCGGACACGCGCACCGGCGGCACTGCCGCGGCTCGTGTTGCGATCCCTCTAGGGGTGATGACGAGCGGCGCCACTGGCGCTGTGCACCGCAGGTCGACAGCCGTTGCGATCCCTCTAGGGGTGATGACGAGCGGCGCCTGCGGCTGCTGACCGGCCAGTGCCATCACGTTGCGATCCCTCTAGGGGTGATGACGAGCGGCTGCGGCCGCGTGCGCCGGCGACCGGTCGCGTTGCGATCCCTCTAGGGGTGATGACGAGAGGCCACGCCGCGCCGGCCGCTCGGAGCCACGTTGCGATCCCTCTAGGGGTGATGACGAGCGCGATGCCGTGCTCGGGCGGCCTGCAGCCGCCAGGTTGCGATCCCTCTAGGGGTGATGACGAGGGCCATAGCTGGCTGGCTGGCGTCCGGCTGGAGCCGCGTTGCGATCCCTCTAGGGGTGATGACGAGCGGCGCTGCCGCGGCGACCACAGCCGACGTACTGTTGCGATCCCTCTAGGGGTGATGACGAGCGTGGCCGTACCTGGCCGGACGCTACCGTGCAGCTACTGTTGCGATCCCTCTAGGGGTGATGACGAGGCGCCCGAGACTACGGCACGCCGATCGGCACGGCCGTTGCGATCCCTCTAGGGGTGATGACGAGCTGGGCGCTGGGCGGCTGCACGTTCCCGGCGGCATCGCGTTGCGATCCCTCTAGGGGTGATGACGAGCCGGACCCAGCTCGCCGGCGCTAGCAGTGCGCGTCCGTTGCGATCCCTCTAGGGGTGATGACGAGGGCAAGATAACAGTCCAGGTCAGGGCTGGAAAACCGACCAGTTGATCATGGGATTCTGCAGCGGTCCGCCGGTTGTGCATCACCGCAGGTCACAGTGGTTGTCACAGGACCGAGTCGGTGTGGCCCGCCTGCTGCCCCAGACAGTCGATCTGCACATCCTGAGCTGATCGGATCCGGTAGGCCCGGATGCTGTCGTAGCCAAGATCAAGCTGTGCCCGTAGTTCACTTGTCAAGGAACGGTACTGTGCTTCGGTCAGTTCTCCTTGGAACACACTACGCTGCACCCAGCGCAGGTACCGCCGGCAGGTCTTGATCACCCGCGGATTCCGCTGAGCGGCGGTGTCATAGACCATGATCACAAACACGGCTCACCACCATGGGCGGAACGCTCGGTACGGTTTGTCTTCCAAACAGAGCCGGACCAGTTTCAGAGCCTCCAGGTGGAGCAGCTCGTCGTAGGAGATTTTCCGGCGTAGTGACCGGTGGTAGACGGTGGTCTCGAACTCGTCCCGCAGCATGGCCGCTACTTTCTTCCGCCCTTCTGGGGTCAGGGAGGCGCTTCCGACCGCGGTTTCGAAGTCGTTCGCCCGCAGCGATCGTTGGGCTGCGCACCGCCGGAGCAGCCGCTCAGCGAACAGTGGTTTGAAGACTTCCGCGAGGTCGAGCGCGAGCGTGTTCCGCCGCCGGTCGGTGTCGCTGTGGAGGAAACCGATCGCCGGGCTCAGGGGGGTGCATCGGATCGCGGTCAACACCCGGGCGTACACCACCGCGTTCACATAGCTGATGAAGGCGTTGCCGGCGTTCCGGGGTGGGCGGCGGCTGCGGCCTTCGAGTTTCAGCCAGGCGGGGAGGCTCAAGTCCAGGATCCCCCATGCGGTGCGGCGGAAGTTGCCCTCCACGCCCATGAGTTGTCCAGGGTCGGTGGCGGTTTCGGCCTGCGTCACCAGGTGCTGGTACGGCTCGTCCAATAGTTCTGATCCGATGGCCCAGCGCACGTTGGCGGCCGCGGCCAACACTAGCTGCCGCGCCACTGCGGTCCGCCGCGGGCCGTCAGATGCCAGCTGGACCTGAGCTTTCAGCACGGTGGCGGACACCATGTCTTCGACCGGGGTGAGTGATCCGGCGTAGTTGCCGTAGTGGTCGAGCAGGTGCAGCACCACCCCGTGGCGGCCTAGCAGTGAGACCGCGGAGGTGTTGAGGTCGACGTGGTCGAACGCCACCAGGTCGCGTACGTCGGTGATTGGGATGCGGACCGGGGTGTGGTCGGGGCGTTCGATGCGGAGGCTGCCGCCTTCGCGGCGGATCCGGCAGGGTTCGGTGAGCCAGTAGGTGCGGGACCGGGTCGGCATCAGTCTCCCCAGCAGTAGTCGAGGTATGCGCAGCCCCGACACTGTGGTCGGGGGAGTCGGTTCGGGATGGTGGGTGTGGCGATGACTTGTCGGGCCTCTGCCTCGGCCTGTTCGGCCAACTGGCGGGCTTGCTCGTCCCAGTCGACTTGCAGGGTGCGGCGGATCAGCGGGTAGTGCACGACTCCGCCGCGGACGGTGACACCGCGGCGGGCGAGTAGGAGACAGTAGTGTCGCACCTGGGCGGCGTGGGCTTCGGAGGGTTTCCGGGACGACTTGGTTTCGTGCACCACCGCCCCTACCTCCACCCAGTCGATTTTGGCTTGTCCGAGGTCGATGTCGTGGCGGCGGCGGTATGTGGTTTCATCCACCACCTCCCCGAACGCGACTAGTTCGCTGCCCGCTTCGGGGCGGTAGCCTCGGCTGTAGAGCCACAGTTGGCGGGGGCAGTGCCGCAGGTATTTGATGTGCACGCCACCGATTTCGCTTGGCGTGGTCATAGCACGGTCTCCACCGGGGGTGGGGTGTGCTGGCGATCGGGGAGGATCAGGCCGAGGGTGGGGTCGTAGGGGATGCCGGGGGCCAGCACATGGACTCCGAGTGTGGGCTCTATCCGGCAGCCGAGGGTTTTCATCTGGGCGTACCGGATCGGGATCAGCAGGTCGGCAGCGAGGAGGTAGTGGCCGTCTTCGCCGGTGAGCGCCTCGCGATAGGTCGGTACGTCTTCGTGGCGCAACACTTCGACGGTGTCGAAGTGTTCGTCCAGTGCGACGGCGAATTCGGTGCGGTCGTCAAACGGGTTCGTGAAGGTGAGGAACGCTTCCGCGAACGCGTCTCGGGCGTGTCGGGCTTGGTCGAGCCAGCGCTGCCCTGCCGGGGAGGCGTAGGATGCTTCGAGCCACGCCGCGAGGTCCTGTTCGGACAGATCTTCGCCCTGGTGGCCGGCGATGATGTCCCAGGCGGTGGTGAGTACGTCCGCCGAATACGGCCGGGGCGACTCGACCTGATGGACCCGGAATTCGACCCGCCCGTCCGGGTGTCGACCGCGCCGATTGACTCGACCCATCCGCTGCACCACTGATTCGATCGGGGCCACCTCGGTGACGCCACGGTCGAAGTCGAGGCAGAGGGAGACCTCCACGGTCTGGGTGGCGACCACCAGCCCGCCGCGGCGTCGGGCCGGTTCGCCGGCTGACCGTTCCGGGTGGCGGGGCAGGAGGCGACGTTCGATCGCTGCCCGGTCACGGGCCCGGAATCGGGAGTGCAGCAGGATCGCCGCGTCGGGGTCGTCCGGGAGGGCGGCCTGCGCGGCCGGCGCCAACGCCTCGTACAGGTGCTGTGCTTTGGTGACGGTGTTGGCCACCACCAGCACACTGTGACCATCCTCCACCCAGGACTGGATGCGGGTCAAGCTGTCCGGGGAGTCGATCGGTTGCGGGTCGGCCACCACCCGGTGTCGGGGCAGCGCCAGCTCCGGTGGGGCGGTCACGGTGTGGACCGGTGCGGCCAGTGATTCTTCGATCAGGGTGACGAGCTGGGGTGCGAGGGTGGCGGACAGTACCGCGATCCGGCTGCCGAGCCGCTGCCACAGCCGCATGGTGGCGCAGATCCGTCCGAAGGTTTCCGGATCGTAGGCGTGGAGTTCGTCGCACACGAACACCGCATTGGCCTGCTCCAGCAGCAGGGAGGAGCAGCTGGGTCCGGCGAGGGCGCCCCGCAGCAGCTGGTACGGGGTGGCCACTCGTAGCCGGTGGGTCATGAGCCGGGCGGCGTTCGCTTCTGCGCTGGCTTTGACCGCTGCGTCCCGGGTGGGGGCCTGGTCGTCTTCGCAGGCGCGGCTGAGGAGGGTCTGTGCCACTTTGCCGTGCAGGATGCCGACGTCCGCCGCGGATTGTCCCGGTTCTGGGGCCAGTGAGCGCCGGAACCGGTCGGCGATCGCATTGATCGAGGCCCGGTAGGGCAGGGTCCAGATCACCCGCGGTTCTCCCGGCATGTTCGCCACCTGTCGGGCCGCCCACGCCAGTCCAGCTTCGGTTTTGCCGCTGCCGGTGGGGGCGCGGAGAACCAGATGTCCAGTGACCGCCCCGGCTGCTTGCTGGTGCGGGTACGGCGCAGGTAGCCGATGGAGATAGTCGACGGGCAGCGGCAGACGTCGATGGAGGGGGAGGTGGGCGGAGGCGGCCCGGTCGGCGAGGGTGACCGCCCCCTGCATCAGCACCGCCACCAGGCCCGCCTCGTCGTCCGCCTCTTCCCAGTGGAATTCCAGGGCCTCGAAACAGTCCCGGGCCCGCTGCCACAACGGAGTCCCGTCCGGTACGGGGGAGGGGACCCCGAGCTGGGCAGCGAACCATGTCAGGAACGCCTCCACCACCGCTGGTGGGGCAGCGGCGTCGCCGAAGTCCCGCTCCCAGTTCTGGGGGCACTGCTTTATCAGGGTGCGGGTACTGGTGTGGCTGGCGAGTGGGCGGTGGTGGAAGGCGACCCCGGCGGCCACCAGCATCCGGTGGTCGGGGTCCGCTGCCGCGAGCAGCGCGTCCACGAACCCTAGGGACAGCAGCTCGTGCCGCTGTCCCCACCGGGAGCCACCGGGCGCGAGTTGGTCCTGGAACCCGGTGGCGACTTTGCCGGCGTCGTGCAGCAGCCCGGCCTGCTCCGCCCAAGTCCAGAATTGGGGCACCGACGCGAGTATCCCGGCGGCGCCGATCCGGGCGGCCAGCACCCGGACCGTGTCGCGGACCGCCAGGCTGTGGGTGGTGAGCAGCTCCGGTTGACCGCCTCGACCCCGCCGGGCCGACTTGGCCAGGATGGTGGTCAGTGGATCACTCACGGGGTCTCCAGCCACACGGCCTGGTCACCGTCCCGCCAGGCATCGTGCACTTGGGTTTCCCCACCGCCGGTGGGGCACCAGAGGAAGGTGCCGAACCGGGTGTCACACCGATCCGGGGAGACCACCGTGGTGAGCCGCAACGTACTGGCCGGGGAGAGGTCGTGGGCGTGCGGCGGGGCGACCGCGTAACCGACCGTGGCATGAGTGGCTGGCTGCAGGGTCACCTCCCGGATGTCGACGACGTGGACGACGTCTTGGGAGCGGCCGAGCCGCAGCGGCCACACCGGCCGCCGGAGGGCGCGGGCCACCCGCTGGCCGTCTTCCCCGGGCACCCACAGCACCACCCGGACCGCGGCGAGGAAGTCCCGTTTCCGGATGGTCATGCCGCCTTTGATAGCGGCGACCCGACCGGCCACGGCCGGGTTGCCGCCGTCGCTGCTGATCGGATGGTACGTCTCCAGGTCGGTGCCGTATCCTTCGGCGTGGGCGGCGATCCCGACCGGGGGCGCGTACCCCAGTTCCCCGACCGCAGCCGCCAGCAGGCCCCGGACCGTCGACAGGGGCGGGACCGGCAGACATCTGGTGACCCCAGGGAACATCGGGTCGCGGAACGAGGCGACCGGGGCGAACAGTTCGACCCGGACCGCCGGGAGTGCGTCACTCACTGCGCTGCCCGCGTCGGTCCTCGAACCAGTCGTCGTGCTCCCCGTCCCGGATCTCCTGGGCCAGGTCGGTGAGCACAGACCGGGGGTGGTCGATGAGGATCTGTCCACCTTCCAGCCGGTCCTTCACCGCGGTGTGGAACTCTTCCCGCACCGGGTCCCGGAAGCCGGGCCGCCACCCTATCCGGATCGGCGGCAGCCACTCGCCCGACCATGCGTCCAATTCTTTGGCCAGCACGTCGCCGCGGACCTGCACCCCGCGACCGTCCGGATCCTCCACCACGTAGGCGAACGGGTTCACCCCACCCTGCATGGCGGCGAGCAGCAGGAACGCCGGGATCCGGTCACCGTAGTGCAGCGCCTTCTTCGCCCCACCGGCGATGGTGGCGAGCGCGTCCAGCAGCAGCGCGGCCCGTTCCCGACGGACCTCCAGCGGCAGCCGCACCGCCGGCTGCCCCCGGAAGGTGGTCACCGTGCCACCCAGCTGCATCGCCTCGGCGGCCGTCAGCGCATCCTGCTCCGACAGGTAGTTCGCCCGGCCGGAGCGTTGCCCACCCAGGGTGAACGTGCCGATCCGGGGCAGGTCCAGCAGGAACGGGGCGGCCAGATCAGCGCTGTAGAACTCGTGGCTGTGCAGCACTGGCTCGGGGATGCCCCGGCTCATCACCCCGAAGTCTTCCACCAGCCGGACCGGCGCCACCGACACCAGTGTGCCGACCATGAACGGGCTGTCCCGCAAGGTGGTGGAGTCTCCGTCCTTTTTGGTGGCTTTCATGTAGCCGAACAGGTCGTCGTCCACGTACCGGATCGGGTCGGCGGCGGTGGTCGCCTGCTGCGCCTTCTTCTGCGCCTTCCCGACCCGTTCGGTGGGGGAGGGCACCATCCCGAGGTCGACCATGGTGTCCCGCAGCCAGCGGCGGAACGCCTGCGCGGAGACGTACGTGTGCTTGCGGCCCCGAATCCACATCGACTTCACGCGGGCGGTGGTGCCGTCCGCCACACCATTGTTGGGGGCACCCGCCTCCACTGCTAGCACGAGCTGCCCTGCCAGATATGCCATCAGTCGTTCTCCTCGTAGTCCGCGTCCTCACCCCGCCGCAAGGACTCCTCGATAGGCTGCTCCTCCACGTCCTCCGCCTGCTGGTCGGCGCCGATCACAATTTTTTGCGCGACCAGTTTGTCGACCACGGTGAAGAACAGCAGCATGCGCCGGTGTGCCCCGTCTGGCCCGGCGGCGAGTATCCGCTGCGCGTCGGCGGCCCGCATCGGCAGTGGTGGGTCGTCCGGGCCTTGGTCCAGGAACAACCGGGCTTGGGCCTGCATCAGTAGCCCGCCCAACGCGCCCGGCCGGCGGGCGACCTTCACGTACTCGTTGAACCGGCCCCGGGGGTTGCCGGACGCGATCCACCGGGCCAGCAGTTCCGCGACTGGCTCCAGCTCGGTCAGGTTCATCTCCAGCATCTCCTCGGCGTAGTGGCGAGCCAGGGCGACCAGCGCCTGATAGGCCCGAGGGGTCAGATGATCGATTCGGTCTTCCACCAGGCGGAAGACTTTCTCCAGCAGGAGCGCTCTGGGGCGGCCGGACGGCTCGAACAGCGTCCGCGCCACCTGGTCGACGCCGTACTCGGTCACCGCGCCGGACCGGTCCCGTCGTTCCAGCAGCCGGCACAGGGTGGCCCAGCCGTGGACCGCTGCCGGGTATTTAGGCAGGGAATTGAGGAACACCGCCAACCGGCTGCGGCTCTCCTGCACCGTCAGCCACGGCTCCTGATTGTCGTTCTTGAAGGTCCACAGTGTCACCGGCGTGCGCAGGTCGAACGTGCGCAGGATCTGGACCACCACCCGCTCCGGCGAGGCCTGGAACCGATCCATGCTTCCGGTGGCGATGAGCTGCTTGGCCCGTTGGACATTCCGGCGTACGAACTGTCGCTCCACCCGTTCGGACCCGGCGGTGATCACCGTGGCGGAGCCGAGCGTGACCGCCGCCCCGTACGGCACCGCCCAGATCGCGACCCGACAGCCCCAGCACACCGGCCAGCCGCCGGTGCCGGGTGGCAGGGTGTTGCGGGCCTTGGCGGTGTCGAACATCGGCAGCCGGTCTTTGGCCCAGCGGACTGAGGCGGGGGAGTCACAGAACACGCACAGGTCGGTCGGATGCGGTGTTCCTTCGGCTAGCAGCGCCGCGATCTGCTCGTCCAGGTCGGACCATTTCTTCCGTTGGGCGTGGGTGGCGGGCGAGTTCGGGTACAGCGCGAACAGTACCTTCCACCATGAATAGATGCTGTCCTGGTCGGAGGCGTGGGCAGCGCGCTGCAGGTCGATGACGATCCGATCCCGGACTCGGGTCAAGTCGTCGGATGTGACTTGGGTGGGATGGGGGCGGTTAGCGAGAACAGCTACCGCCCAGGCGCCGGTGCGTTGGATGGGGTGGCTGGTCAGCTGCAGCGGTGGTGAGGTCAGCGCAGCCATCCGAACCCCTGGTTGTTGCCCAGCCCCAGTCCCCAGGCGTACAGGGCGGTGAGGAGCGTGGGGTCGCCGGCGAGTCGGGCGGTCATGGTCGCCCCGTGCCGGTAGGCCTTGTTGACCCAGAAGCGCCGCATCGGGCCGGCGTCCAGGACGTCCACCTCGACCTCGGTGGGTAGTGACAGCAGGTCCGCCTTGTGGCGCAGGTTGTGTAGCAGCAGGGTGGTGAACTCGGGATGATCGGGGGCGAGGTATCGATCCCCTTGCTTGATCAGCACCGGGGTCGTGGTGGTGACGGTGATTTCGCCTTTCTCTGTCTCGCTCGGGGGCTGTTCCAAGGCCACACCTTTGACCGCGAGGTCGGTGCGCCCCCAGCGGAGATGGGTCCGCCCGGCCAGGCCGGCCAGCAGCGCCGCCGCGACCTGGGGGACCGGGGAGCCGAACCAGATCGACCCGTTCGGCGAGGTGGTGTAGCGGCCTTTGACACGGGGAGCACCTCGGAACACCGGGCTGGACATGCCGAGCGGGCGGAGTTGGTGACCGGCCCAGCCGTGGTCATGTAGTTGGGTGGCCAGCGCCGGATCCGCGCCGGCGATCAGGTCGTACGCCACCGCGCGGGCGGGGCTGAACACGTCCTCCCATGCCAGTTCGCTGGCGCTGGTGGAGACATCTACCCGGAAGCGCATGACCACCCACTCTCGATTCAGATGTGTTTCTTGATCACAAGATCTTCGGCGAAGATCCTTATTAACAGATCGCCTCGTGGGTAACAGTGAAACTTACTACATGGACCCGCTGTCGACCACTGTCGATCATCCGATTTTTAACTGGTCTGTTTGGGTGATGCGCTGTTGAGGCAAACAGCCTCGCCCGGCGCCCCTCAGGGGAGGATGGCGAGAACTGTCTGGCAGTGAACCTGCCACCGGGCCGAGAAGATGCGATCCCTCTAGGGCTGATGACGACCGGTCCCCACACATCAGACGGTGCCCGCCCGGGTCAGTTGCGATCCCTCTAGGGCTGATGACGACGAGTGTGCGGGTAGGGAAGCATGGCTCGCCGCCCGGATGTTGTGATCCCTCTAGGGGTGATGACGACGCCTGAGGGCGCGTACCAGGTGTGGCTGCGGCTGACGTTGCGATCCCTCTAGGGGTGATGACGACCGGCCGGCGACCGAGTCCGGAGCGCAGCGACGCGTTGCGATCCCTCTAGGGGTGATGACGACACGAGTCGCGGACACTGCGCCGGCGGGCCGCTCGGTCACGTTGCGATCCCTCTAGGGGTGATGACGACCCGCACGTCGGACCGCGGACGACCAGGCGGCCGGCTGTTGCGATCCCTCTAGGGGTGATGACGACTGGCTCGGCGCCACAGTGCCGGCTGTACCGGCGCACGTTGCGATCCCTCTAGGGGTGATGACGACCGCGACGCTGCCGGCAGGCGTGCCCACTCGGCTGCCGGTTGCGATCCCTCTAGGGGTGATGACGACGTGTACCTGCGGTGGCTAGCTGCACAGCGCGCGTCGGGTTGCGATCCCTCTAGGGGTGATGACGACCTGCGGCGACCCGGCGCGGCCGCGGTCCTACCGAGCCACGCGCGTTGCGATCCCTCTAGGGGTGATGACGACCACCGGACGAGCTGTGGCAGCTGCACGCTGGCCGAGCCGCGTTGCGATCCCTCTAGGGGTGATGACGACATCGCCGGGCTGCTCGGCACTCGCGGAGTTGCGATCCCTCTAGGGGTGATGACGACGCGGTCTGCGGATCCGCCGACTGGCGCTGTTGCGATCCCTCTAGGGGTGATGACGACGCCGCCTGGCACTCGACGTGCATCGGCTCGCTCCGGTTGCGATCCCTCTAGGGGTGATGACGACCTGCAGTAGAGTTGCGATCCCTCTAGTGATGCGACGATCCGGCGCCGGCGCGTTGCGATCCCTCTAGGGGTGATGACGACACGCGCGCAGCGATGCCGTGCACGTCAGCGGGCTGGTTGCGATCCCTCTAGGGGTGATGACGACCACGCCAGTGGGCCGCACGCGCTGGTGATCCGGTGTTGCGATCCCTCTAGGGGTGATGACGACGCTGGCACCTGGTGCGTCGCTCGGCACCCGCCGTGCGCGTTGCGATCCCTCTAGGGGTGATGACGACCTGGCACCCGCGTGGCGACGGCGGGCTCAGCGTGTTGCGATCCCTCTAGGGGTGATGACGACCGGACGAGTCTAGGCCAGCGTCTGCCCGGTGACGTAGCGGTTGCGATCCCTCTAGGGGTGATGACGACGGCAAGATAACGGTCCAGGTCAGAGGCCAGAAATACGCCAGTTGATCATGTATTTTTGCAGCGGTCCGTCGGTTGTGCATCGCCGCAGGTCAGAGGCTATGTCCAGGCCTCGGTTTCCCGGCCCTTCTTGTCAAGCCACCACGCCTGATATAGGCGCTTCGTTCCGCGCCATGCGGAGGCGTCCGTACCCGACCGGCGCTCGCCTCGACAGTAGCAGGTGGGTACGCCCCCACCAGCCGGGCAGCGGGAGGCGGCATCGAGTCGGGGTGGCGGCTTCACGCCCGGCGGGTGGCGTCCCGGATCTCCCCGACCAGTTCCTCCAGCACGTCCTCCAATGTGGCCACTCCGAGTAGTTGACCGCGGTTGTCCACTACCCGCGCCAGGTGCAGGCCGCGGCTCTGCATGGTGGCCAGTGCCCACCGCAGCGGGGCGTCCGCCTGCACGGTGGTCAGGGGGCGTAGGTGGTCGGACACCACGGTGGGGCCACCGTTGGGGGGATCGAGGAAGTCTTTCACGTGTACGTAGCCGACGAGTTCGTCGCCGGTGGCGGCCCGGACCGGGAAGCGGGAGAAGCCGGTGCGGACGCACAGTTGCTGCACGGTGTCGGTGTCGGCGGTCAGTGGCACGGTGACCAGTTCGTCGGTGGGGAGCACCACCCGGTCGACGGTGCGTTGTTCGAAGTTGAGGGCGCCGGCCAGCAGGTGGTGTTCCTCAGGACCGAGCACCCCTTCCCGTCGGCTTTCGGCGATCATCCGGCTGACTTGGTCGGCGTCGTACGCCGACGCCACCTCTGGTTGGGGGCGGACGCCGCATAACCGCACCACGCCGTTGGCGGCCGCGTTCATGGTGACGATCACGGGGGTGAGGAGGGTGCTGATGCCGGCCAGGGGCGGGCCCAGCCACAGCGCGGCGCGTTCCGGGTCGGCGATGGCGAGGTTCTTCGGCACCATTTCGCCGAGCACCATGTGCAGTCCGACCACGATCGCCAGCGCCACCACCAGCGCCACCGGGTGGGTGATGTCGCTGGGGAGGCCGACCCAGTCCAGTGGCCCTTCGATGAGCGCCGCCACCGCGGGTTCCCCGACCGCGCCTAGCCCTAGGGAGCATGCGGTGATGCCGAGCTGGGCGCAGGTCATCATCAGCACGACCCGTTCCATGGCGCGGAGGGTGATGCGGGCGGGGCGGGAGCCGGCGTCGGCGCGGGGTTCGATCTGGGAGCGGCGGGCGGAGATCAGGGCGAATTCGGCGCCGACGAAGAACGCGTTCAGTATCAGCAGCACCAGCGCCACCAGCAGCGCGCTCCCGGTGCTCATGCGTTACCGTCCGGGTCGGACGCGGTGGGGTGGGTGGCCAGCCCGACCCGGTCGATCCGTCGACCGTCCATCCGCTCCACCGTCAGGTCCACTTCGTACCCGTTGGTGGTGATGGTGACGCGGTCGCCGACGCGGGCCATGCGGCCCAGGCGGTCCACCACCAGCCCGGCGAGGGTTTCGTACTGGGGGTCTTCCGGTAGCGGTACGTCGGTGACCGCGGTGACTTCGTCGACCCGCAGTAGCCCGGACACGGACCAGCTGCCGTCGCGGCGGCGACGGGCGTGCCGGCCGGGGCGGTCGTATTCGTCGCTGATGTCGCCGACCAGTTCCTCCACCAGGTCTTCGAGGGTGACGACGCCGTCGGTGCCGCCGTGTTCGTCGATCACCACCGCCATCTGTAGTCCCCGCCCGCGGAGTTGGGCGAGTAGCGGGTCGAGTTCCAGGCTGCCGGGCACCAGCAGCGGGGGCACCATCACGTGCCGGACGCGTTGGTGGGGGCGCTGGTCGGCCGGCACTGTGAGGGCGTGTTTGACGTGGACGAGTCCGGTGACGTCGTCTACGCCTTCCCCGAGGACCGGGAATCGGGAGTGGCCGGTGCGGCGGGCCAGATCGAGGATGGCGGTCACGGGCTGGTCTTCCCGCAGGAACCGTACCCGGGGGCGGGGGGTCATCACGTCTTCGGCGGTGCGGTTGCCGAACGCCAGTGATCGGGTCACCAGCCAGGCGGTGGGGCGGGGCAGGGTGCCTTGGGCGGCGGAGTGGCGCACCACCGCGACGAGTTCTTGCGGGGTGTGGCTGGCGCGTAGTTCTTCCCGGGGGGTGATGCCGACCGCCCGGACCAGCCGGTTGGCGGCCCCGTTCAGGAGGTGGATCAGGGGGCGGGTGAGGGTGGTGAAGCCGCGCTGCCAGTTGATCACCGCCATGGTCACCGGGAGGGGGCGGGCGATCGCCAGGTTCTTCGGCACCAGCTCCCCGAAGATCATTTGGAGGATGGTGGCGAGCAGCAGCGCGAGGGCGACCGCGGCGGCGGCCGCGGCGGCGGGGGTGAGGCCGGTGTCTTGGAGGGGGCCGCGGAGCAGGGCGGCGAGGCCGGGTTCGGTGAGGTAGCCGACGATCAGGCTGGTGGCGGTGATGCCGAGTTGGGCGCCGGACAGTTGGGTGGACAGTTCTCGGCGGGCGGCCAGTACTCGGCGGGCGCCGCGGTCGCCTCGGTCGATGGCCTGGGTGAGGCTGGTGTGGTCGACGGTGACCAGCCCGAATTCGGCCGCGACGAACAGGGCGTTGGCGGCGATCAGCAGCACGATCGCCGCCAGGAGCAGCCACTCCATCGGCTATGTCCAGTAGGCCGGAAAAATCACTGTTAGGCCAGTATATGGCTGGCGGCCTCCAGGTCAGCCAGAAGTTGCTGGAACCGGCCGGCTCCCTGCACCGGATAGGCCCAGCCACTGCTGGCCTCCACCAACCGGGTTTCGGGGAGCTCCAGCCAGTCCAGGATCCGGTCGGTCTCCTCGGCGGTGGCGCACGGGGTCGGCCCCTGCCCGCCGGTGACGGTCTCGGCGGTGGCCACCACCTGCGCCAGCACCTGCCGGGGTGGGGTACGGGGCGGGGCGTAGCCGGCGCCGGCGAGCCGGCCGTGCCGGACCACCGCCAACTCCCACCCGCCGCCGGCGGGGCGGGCCGCCGCCAGGTGGGCGATCCGGATCAGGCTGGTCCGCCGCTGCTGCCGGACGCAGGCCCGCAGCAGGGCGGTCAGCCGCTGCCGGACCGTGGCCGCCTGCTCGTAGCGCTGGGCGTGGGCGAGCCGCGCCAACCGGGCCTGCAGCGCGTCCACCAGCTGCTGCGGGTCGCCGGTGAACGCCGCCCGTACCGCGGCGGCCGCCCGGTGGTCGTACTCGGCCACGGTCACCTCGTGCTGGCAGGGGGCGAGGCAGCGGCCCAGTTCGGCCAGCACGCAGGCGGGGCTGGTGCGGCGGGTGGACAGGCGGGTGGTGCACTGCCGCAGCGGCACCGCGTCGTGGATGGCGGCGGCCACCAGTTCGGCGGTGCGGCGGCGGTGGAACGGCCCCAGGTAGGCGGCCTGGTCGGGGTCGGCGGTGACGGTGCGCACCAGCGACAGTCGGGGGTACGGCTCGGCGGTCAGCTTCAGCCACCACACCCGTTCCGGGTGGCGGGAGCGCCGGTTGTACGGGGGATTGTGGGCGGCGATCAGCCGGAGTTCCCGGATCTGCGCCTCCAGCGCGTGGGCGCACTCGATCGTCTCCAGCCGCTCCGCGGCGGCCAGCATCTCGGTGATCCGGGGCCGCCGCTCGGCACTGGTGAAGTAGCTGCGTACCCGGGTGGCGAGGTCGCCGGAGGTGCCCACGTACAGCACCCGGTCGTCCGCGCCTCGGAACAGATAGACCCCGGGGGCGTGCGGCACTCCCTCGGCGAGGAACCGTTTGCGGCGCTGCACCGGGTGTACCGCGGCCACGAACTCCAGGGTGTCCCGCAGGGTGGTCACCCCGTACGAGCCGAGCCGGCCGAGCAGGGCGTGGAGCACCTCGACGGTGGCGCGGGCGTCGTCCAGGGCCCGGTGTGCGGGCCGGATCCGGGTGCCGAAGTGGGCGGCCAGGGTGGCCAGCCGGCGGTTGGGTACCTCGTCGGTGGTCAGCACCCGCCGGGCCAGCGCGACGGTGTCGAGCACCGGTGGGGCGGGCCATTCGTACCCGTGGGCGCGGCAGGCGGCCCGCAGGAACCCCACGTCGTAGGGGGCGTTGTGGGCGACGAACACCCCGCCGGCCAGGAACTCCAGCAGGCTGGGGAGCACCGCCGCCACTGGGGGCGCGTCGGCCACCATTTGTGGGGTCAGGCCGGTCAGCGCGGTGATGAACGCCGGGATCGGCTCTTCCGGGTTGACGAGGGTGGAGAACTCGCCGAGCACCTCGCCGCCGCGGACTTTCACCGCCCCGATTTCGGTGATGCCGGCCCCGGAGGGGGAGCCGCCGGTGGTCTCCAGATCAACCACCACAAAGGTGACCTGCGAGAGGTCTACCTGTAGTGGGTCGTCGAGCGCGGCAAGCAGGCTTGGTTGCCAGGTGTGGGTGGGATCCGGCACCCCGGCAGGCTAGCGGTCGGGTGTGACGGCGGGTTTCCGGCCCCGCGGGTTCTCACCCGGACCGGGGGAGCCGCCACCCTGCCTTACTTCGACATGTCTCAATATTGCCAGCGTGGTCGCGGTACCGTGGACTGGAAGCACCGGGTCGGTCAAAGGAGCCACCATGGATGTCACCCGCCTCGTGTGTGGTGTGGTCGCCGCCGGCGACCCACCCCACGCCGCCGGCACCTACTGTGACGTCGCCAGTGGCGCGTGGGTTTCCCCTCGTCGACGTGGATCTCGGGAATCGTGGTGACGGGTCGGCCGGTGGTGCTGCTGGGGCTGATGGGCGCCGGCAAGACCAGCGTGGGGCGCCGGGTGGCCGCCGCGCTGGCGCGTCCGTTCTGGGACAGTGACGAGAAGTTGACCGCCCGGTACGGCGCCACCGCCGCCGAACAACACCGGACCGTGGGGGAGGCCGTTCTGCACGCGCGGGAAGCCGCGCTGCTGCGCGAGGCGGTCGCCGCCCGCCCGGCGCCGGTGGTGGCCGCGGCCGCCAGCGTGGTCGAAGATCCGGGCACGGTGGCGGCGCTGGCCCAGGCGTACGTGGTGTGGCTGAACGCGCCGCCGGAGGTGTTGGCGTCCCGGGTGGCCGCCTCCGCCGCGGATCACCGCCCGCGGTTCCGGACCGACCTGGTGGCGCAGTTTCAGGAGCAGTACGACCGGCGCGGCGCCCGGCTGCGGCAACTGGCCGACCTGGTGGTCGACGTCAGTCGCCGCCGCCCGCCGCAGGTCGCCGCCACCGTGCTGGCCGCGGTCAGGCGTACTCCTTGAACAGCTCCTCCCGCAGCCGCCCCAGGGACGCCTTCAGCAGCCGGGACACGTGCATCTGCGACACCCCGGTGGATTCGGCGATCTGCGACTGGGTCATGTTGCCGTAGAACCGCATGGTGAGGATCCGCTGCTCCCGCTCGGGTAGCTGCGAGATCAGCGCCGGTAGGGCCGCCCGGTCCTCCACCGCGTCCAGGTCGGGGTCGTTGCCCCCGACCAGGTCCGCCAGCGTCACCCCGTCCTCGTCCCCGACCGGGGTGGACAGCGGTACCGACTGGTAGGCCTGGGCCGCCTCGATCGCCTCCAGCACCTGCTCGGTGGTGACGTTCAGATGCTCCGCCAGCTCGGCGGCGCTGGGGGAGCGGCCCAGTTTCTGGGACAGCTCGTCCCGGGCGGTGTTGAGCGCCAGCCGCATCTCCTTGTGGCGGCGCGGCACGCTCATCGACCAGGTCCGGTCCCGGAAGTGGCGGCGCAACTCACCCAGGATCGTGGGCTTGGCGTAGGCCACGAACTCCCGTCCCCGCCCCGGGTCGTAACCGTCCACCGCCTTGATCAGGCCCACCATCGCCACCTGGTGCAGGTCGTCGAAGGGCTCCCCGCGGTGGGTGAACCGCCGCGCCAGTGCGGTGGCCAGGGGCGTGCAGGCCGCCACCACCCGGTCGCGGATCTGGGTGCGTTCCCGGCTGCCGGGAGGAAGCTGGCTCATGGTGTCCAGGAGGAACACCACCAGCTCGTCGGAGGTGCCGTCCTCGTCGGGGTTCAGATCGGTCGGCCCGCCCGGCACCGTCCCCGCCGACCAGCCGGAGGACAGACCGATCCCGGCGTCGTACACCCCCAGCCGTTTGGCCACTCCCGCGGTCTCCAGTACCTCCAGCACGATGCCGGAGGCGCCGGTCACCCGCAGAGTGCAGCCGGCCGGCCCGGTCTGATTGCTGACCTGTACCAGAGTGCCAATCGCGGTGGCATCCAGGAAATGCACCGCGGATACGTCCACCACCAGGTCGTGGCCGGGCTCCGTCATCGCCGACAGCAGCGCGTCCCGAAGCCGCGGGGTCGAGGCAAGATCGAGTTCGCCTTCGATTACGAACCGATATTCTGATCCGTCGTGCCGCATCTCAATGCGTAGGTCATGCATGAGATCGCCCCCGTGAAACCTAGCCGGCAGACCTTTTGCCAGAGTTACTACCCGTCCTCGACGGCTTCAAACGTGTCTCGCGCTGGTTCTCGCGGCGTGCCCACGAGGTCTTCCGCCGGCTGCGGGCTGACTTGCACCGCCGCCCACACCACCTTACCTCCGCCTACCGGTTCGCACCCCCAGCGATGAGCGACTGAGTCGACGATCAACAATCCGCGCCCATGGTCGTCGGTTTCACTGGGCGCCCGGAGTCGCGCCAGCGCCGGATCTCGATCCTGCACCGATATCCGCAGTTCCTCTTCCCGGTGGGTGATCCGCAGATCTATCGTCGTACCGGCGTGGCGGACGGCATTGGTGACCAACTCCGAGGCGATGATCTCCGCGGGGACCACCGCGCGGGGGAGATCCCACGCGGCGCAGGCCTCCGCGGCCAATTCCCGGGCCGCCCGCGGGGCGTGGACGGTCGGCTCCAACCGCTGGTGCATACGTAGTGGTACGGGGTCGGCGGCCGCGATGGACAATGCCGCAGCGAATGAGGGGTGCACGGTGAACCCACCCTCCGAAATTTGCGTCAGGCTGTCGGCGATCCCCGGCGGCGCACAGACCAGGAGGGAGGTGCCGGGCCACGCGGCGGCCTGGGCGGCTACTCCCGGCAGGAACTGCAATGCCGGCTCATCCGCGGACTCCACCCTGGTCAAGTCGATGATCATAGAGGTCGGTTCTTCGACCAGTGCCTCCAAGGCGGCGTCCCGCACCATGCTGGCATTGGTGACGGTGAGTTCGCCCCATAGGCGCATCACCGTGATGGGAAACCGGTGATCGAACTGATAGGAAACATCCGTCATAGGCGTGATCAATCGTCGCGGCCGCTGGCACCACCGGATAGGTGTGTTACCTTACATACCCAGTTACCGCCCATCGCAACCAACGATCGGGGGCGAGAGTGGAAGTGATGGTCGGAAGTGGCGACAATGCCGCCTCGGCGACCGTGACCCTCCGCGGCGACCTGGACCTCGCCACCGCCCCGATAGTGGACGAGCGCCTCGGTGAGTTGGTCGAGCGCGGACAGATCCACATCGTGGTCGATCTTGGAGAAGTCACCTTCTGTGACTCGATGGGAATCAATATTCTAGTCCGGGCGAAGCGGCGGTGTGAGCAACATGGTGGATCATTTTCGGTCTCCAGGGTAAGCGGCGAGGTCAAACAGATCCTGCGGATCGCCGGACTTTTGGACATTCTGACATCGAGTCGGTGAAGATCGCCCGCTGGCCGTGATCCACTTGTCGATCCATCCTGTTCTCACTCAAACAGGGAATGTCGGACCCCCGGTTGTTCCCGCTTCCGCGCGGCCCGGCGCCGCTGCACCACCACGATGTTGACCACGGCCACCAGGGCCAGCACCGCCAAGATCACCGCCAGCACCGTCTGGTCGAGCAGGGCGCTGATCACCGCCAACACCACGAACGCGACCAATCCGAAGATCGCGAGGAGCAGGCGCAGGTTCAGGGCGCTGTACGCGTGCCCGACCGTACCCCGGGCGGATCGACGTTGACTTCGCACGCCTCCTTCGTACCCGGGTGGGTCGGCTGGCCAACCTCATCGCCCCCACGAAGCCGGCCCCGAGCGACGGACCGGTAGGTTACCGGCATGTCTGACCAGAACAACCGAGTAGCGATCGTGACCGGTGGTGCCCGTGGGATCGGCGCCGCCATCGTGAGCCGGCTGGCCGCGGACGGTATGGCGGTGGCCGTGGTCGATCTGGACGAAGCGGCTGCCGCCGCCACCGCGGCGGAGATCACCGCAGCCGGTGGCCGGGCGGTCGGCATCGGTGCGGACGTCGGGGAAGCCGCCCAGGTCACCGACGCGGTCGAGCGGGTGGTAGCCACGCTCGGGCCGCCCACCGTGCTGGTGAACAACGCCGGGGTGATCCGGGACAACCTGCTGTTCAAGATGACCGAGGACGACTGGGACACGATCATGCGGGTGCACCTGCGGGGCGCGTTCCTGTTCAGCCGGGCGGCGCAGGCGCACATGGTCGAGGCGAAGTGGGGCCGGATCGTCAACATGTCCAGTCGCTCGGCCCAGGGCAACCGGGGACAGGCCAACTACGCCGCGGCCAAGGCCGGCCTGCAGGGCTTCACCAAGACGCTCGCGATTGAACTCGGGCCGTTCGGGATCACGGTGAACGCGGTCGCCCCCGGCTTCATCGTCACCGACATGACCCGGGCTACCGCCGAACGGTTGGGAATGGACTTCGACGCCTTCCAGGAGAAGGTCGCCCAGGAAACCCCGGCCCGCCGGGTGGGGCGGCCGGAGGACATCTCCCACACGGTGTCGTTCCTGGTCAGTGAGGGCGCCGGGTACGTCAACGGGCAGGTCATCTACGTTGCCGGCGGTCCTTGCGACTGACCTCCCCGGGCTGGCGGCGACCTGTGAGGCCTACCGGGCCGGGCTGCTCGGCCAACCGGTAACCGCGCTGACCACGCTCGGGTTCGTCCTCGCCGGGGTGGCGGTGTGGGCCGGTCGGCCGGCGCCGGCCGGTTACCGGGCCTGGTACGGGTCGCTGGTGGTGGCGGTGGGGGTCGGCTCGTTCATCCAGCACGGCCCCCACCCGCCCTGGCAGGCCTACGCCCACGACCTGCCGCTGGCGGCGCTGCTGGGGTTCCTCGCCGCCGACGCGCTGCGGGACCTGCGCGCCCCGGCGCCCTCGCCCGCCGCCGCCCCGGGGAGGCGCCGGTGGGCCGCCGCGAGCGTGCCGGTGGCGGCGGTGCTGGCCGCCGCCGGGGTGGCCCCGCTGGTAGCGGCCGGGCCGACCGCCAGCACCATCGGGCAGCAGCTGCTGGCGGTGCTGGCGATCGGGGCGAATCTGTGGCGGGCTCGTCGACGCCCGCGGCTGCGGTCGGTGGTGGTGCCGGCGTTGGTGCTGCTGGCGGTCGGGGCGCTGCTCGGCACCCTGGGGGACCGGACCGGACTGTGTCGACCCGACAGTCTGTGGCAGGGGCACGCCGCCTGGCATCTGCTGTCGGCCGCCGCGCTGTGGTGGTTGACGCCCGCGGTCGGTCGGCGGATGTGACTGTCCAGTTACGAGTGGAAATTTCTCTGTGGACCTCTTGTGGCACGGTTCACCGTCACTTATGGTACGAACCACACCGGTTACCCGGTAGTAACCTTCGTTTGTCCCCCCGGAGGTCCACATGTCCTTCCCCCGCCGGTTGGGTGCGGTGATCGCTGCCTTGGCAGTCACCCTGCTCGGCACGCTGGTCGCCCCTGGTGTTGCGCACGCTCAGGCTGATCCTGGTCCACCGCCCAATTCGATCGCCAGCATGGGTGACTCCATCACCCGGGCGTTCAACGCCTGTGGCTGGTTCATCGAGTGCACCTCCCGGTCCTACAGCACCGGTAGCAACTCCAGCGTGGACAGCCACTACCTGCGGATCCAGCGGGTCAACCCGAACATCACCGGGAACACGCTGAACGCCGCCCGCTCGGGCGCCCGGATCAACGAGCTGCCCGGTCAGGCCGCCACCGTGGTCAATTTCGGCGCCGAGTACGTGACCATCCTGGTGGGTGCCAACGACGCCTGCGCCAGCAGCGAGGCCAGCATGACCTCTGTCGAGGATTTCCGGGCCGACCTGGACGAGGCGCTGGCGATCCTGAAGAACGGCCTGCCGAACGCCCGGATCATGATCGTCAGCATCCCTAACATCAAGCAGCTGTGGCAGATCGGCCACACCAACTGGCTGGCGCGCACCTTCTGGTCGCTGGGCAACATCTGTCAGTCCATGCTGGCCAACCC
This sequence comes from uncultured Actinomycetota bacterium, assembly GCA_963809545.1. Lineage (GTDB taxonomy): Bacteria > Actinomycetota > Actinomycetes > Mycobacteriales > Micromonosporaceae > Natronosporangium. Next base: position 38,386 of record CAWEKD010000006.1, read on the forward strand.
CACCTCCACCTCCCCGGAGGACATGGCGCGTCGGGACCGGGTGCTGCAGCGGGTGGTCGACTACAACACCCAGCTGGCGGAGGCCTGCGCGGCGTACGGGCCTAACTGCCGGTTCGACAACAACGCGGTGTTCAACTACTCGTTCAGCCTCAACCAGGTGTCCGGCTGGGACTACTTCCACCCCAGCACCGAGGGGCAGGCGCTGCTGGCCCGGCTGACCTACGAACAGGGCTACAACTGGTGATCCACTGATATCCCACCGTAGTGGGCGGTGCGGTCGGCGGCGGGCTGGTAGGAATGAGGCATGAACCAGCCCGCCGCCGATCCGTATGCGTCGACCACCTTCCCGCCGGGCCCCGGTCCGGAGCAGGAGGTCGTCGACCTGTGTCGGGAACTGATCCGCATCGACACCACCAACACCGGTGACCCGGACACCACCCGCCCCGAGCGGCCGGCCGCCGAGTGGGTGGCCGCTCAACTGGCCGAGGTGGGGATCGCCTCGGAGATAGTGGAGTCCGCGCCGGGGCGCGCCAGTGTGCTGGCCCGACTGACCGGCACCGACCCCGATCGAGGCGCGCTGCTGGTCCACGGCCACCTGGACGTGGTGCCGGCCGACCCCTCCGAGTGGTCCATGCCACCGTTCGGCGGTGAGCTGCGCGACGGGTTCCTCTGGGGCCGGGGCGCGGTGGACATGAAGGACTTCGACGCCATGGTGCTGGCGGTGGTCCGGGACTGGCAGCGCACCGGCTACCGGCCGCCGCGGGACATCGTGCTGGCCTTCACCGCCGATGAGGAGGCCGGTGGGCGGTACGGCGCCCACTACCTGGTGGAGCAGCACCGCGAGTGGTTCGAGGGCTGCACCGAGGCGGTGGGGGAGGTGGGCGGCTACTCGCTGACCATCCACGACCAGCTCCGGCTCTATCTGGTGCAGATCGCGGAGAAGGGCATCGACTGGCTGCGGCTGACCGCCACCAGCACCCCCGGGCACGGGTCCATGCTGCACCCGGACAACGCGGTCACCGCGATCGCCGAGGCGGTGGCCCGGATCGGCCGGCACGAGTTCCCCATCGTGCTCACCCCGTCGGTGCGGCAGTTCCTCACCGAAGCCGCCGCCGCGCTCGGGGTGCCGTTCGACCCCGATGACCCGCAGGCCACGGTGGCCAAGCTGGGGCCGGTGGCCCGGATCGTCGGCGCCACCCTGCGGGACACCGCCAACCCGACCCGGCTGTCCGCCGGCTACAAGGAGAACGTCATCCCCGGCACCGCCTGGGCCACCATCGACGGCCGGACCCTGCCCGGCCGCTCCGAGGAGTTCCGGGACACGATCGCCCAACTGGCCGGCCCCGGGGTGGACCTCGAATACGTACAGCATCAGCCGGCGGTGGAGACCACCTTCGACGGCCCGCTGGTGGCCGCGATGGCCGAGGCGCTGCAGGCGGAGGACCCGGCCGCGCGCGCCGTGCCGTACATGCTCTCCGGCGGCACCGACGCCAAGGCGTTCTCCCAGCTGGGCATCCGGTGCTTCGGGTTCGCGCCCCTGCGGCTGCCGGCCGACCTGGACTTCGCTGCCCTGTTCCACGGGGTGGACGAGCGGGTGCCGGTGGACGGGCTGGAGTTCGGGGTACGAGTACTGGACCGGTTCCTGCGCGCGAGCTGACCCACCCCGCCGGTGTGTGGGGGCCGAGCCGGTGATGCGCCAGGACCAGCGAGGGAGCAGGGAGCGGGGATGACCGATCAACCTGCCGAGCCCGAGGCCGGCCCCGACCAACTGGAGCAGGCGCTGACGGAGGTGGTCAACGCCGCGCGCGCTCACCTGGCGGCGGTCCGGGCCGCCGACGGGGTCCGGGACGACGACCGGGTGTGGCGCGGCTACCTGGCGCTGGCCCGCGCCACCGCCGCCTACGATCGGCTGCTCTACCAGCGGTACGGCGAGTCGACCCCGTGGGAGCTGCCGTGGGAGGACGTCCCCCCGGGCACGGTCACGCCGGCGGAGCCGGTCACCAGCGCCGACCCGTACCCGCAGGTGGTGACCGTCCGGCACCAGCGGGACTACCGGGTGCCGAGTGTGTCCGCCCTGCTGGCGGTGGCGCGCCGGGCCGGGCAGCGCAGCCGGTGGGAGCGGGGGACCCCGGAGCCGGACACGGTCGGGGCCGCGGTGCTGGAACTGGTCATGGACGGAGACGGCTCGCTGGGCAGTCTGGATCTGCCGGAGCTGGAGCCGCTCGGTGGGCTGGTGACGGTAGCCGAGCGGTCAGCCGCCGGCACCGGCGAGCGGCTGCTGGCCCGCCTGGAGGAGCGGCCGGAGCCACCGCTGGCCCCCGGGGCCGCGGACGGAGGGCCGGAGCCGGCCGAGCCGGGCGGCGGCTGACCGTCGGCGCGCCGTCGGAGTCAGTACGACAGGCCGGGTAGGGAGTCGGCGGTGCGGCGGCGTCGCAACCGCACCTGGCGGGTGCCGTCCCGGTACAGCCGCACCCGATCCAGCTCCCACCCCGCGAACTCCGCCTGGATGCTCAGCTGCGCCGCGGCGCTGGTCCGGTCGACGTTGGCCGGCAGCCGCAGCGGCACGTACTCGTAACTCATCGACTCATCTTCTCCAGGAAACGCGGGACCCGCCAGTCCGCCACCGGGCACGCCCCCATCGGGGCATCCCCCGCTACCTGCTAAGACATCCACGCCCGTGACCGGCACCCCCGCGGTCGGGGAGGAGGCGACCCCCGGCCGGGGTGGGTTTCCGCGCCGTTTAGGGTGTTCGGGTGCGACTGGGACTCAGTCTCGAATACCAAACTCCTCGGACCACCCCCGCTGAGCACCTCGCCCTGGCCCGGGAGGCCGACCGGCTCGGCTACGCCGTGGTGTGGGCGGCGGAGGCGTACGGCTCAGACTCTCCGAGCATGTTGGCGTGGCTGGCCGGGCAGACTCAGCAGATCGACCTGGGCAGCGCGGTGATGCAGATCCCCGCCCGCACGCCGGCGGCCACCGCCATGACCGCGGCCACCATCGACGCGCTCTCCGGCGGCCGGTTCCGGCTGGGCCTGGGGGTCAGCGGCCCGCAGGTCTCGGAAGGCTGGCACGGGGTGCGGTTCGCGCGTCCGCTGGCCCGCACCCGCGAATACGTCGAGATCGTGCGGCGGGCGTTGGCGCGGCAGCCCCTGGTGTATCAGGGCACGCACTACCAGTTGCCGCTGCCGGACGGCCCCGGCAAGGCGTTGAAGCTCGGGTTCCGGCCACCCCGGGCGGAGATCCCGATCTATCTGGCGGCGCTCGGTCCCCGCAACCTCCGGTTGGCCGGCGAGATCGCCGACGGTTGGCTGGGGATCTTCCTGTCCCCGGAGCACCTGGCCACGCAGCTGGCGGAGGTGGCGGCGGGGCGGGCCGCGGTCGGGCGCGACCTGGCCGGGTTCGATGTGGTGGCCAGCGTGCCGGTGGTCCTCGGGGAGGACGTGGCCGCCTGCGCCGACCGGGTCCGCGGATACGCCGCCCTGTACGTCGGGGGCATGGGCTCCCGGGAGCAGAACTTCTACCAGCGCCAGGCCGCCCGGATGGGGTACGGGGAGGCCGCCGCGACCGTGCAGGAGCTGTACCTGTCCGGCCGGAAGCGGGAGGCCGCCGCCGCGGTGCCGTTCGAGTTCATCGATCAGACGTGCCTGCTCGGGCCGGTGGACCGGATCGCGGAGCGGCTGCGGGCGTACGCCGAGGCGGGAGTGACGACCCTGTCGGTCACCCCGTTCACCGATGATCCGGCCGAGGGGCCGGCGGTGCTGGCGGCGGTGGCGGAGGCGGCCCACCGGGCCGGACTCACACCGGCGGGAGGCGGAGAGTAGCGGTGGAGCTCTGGCACGCGATCATCCTCGGCATCGTCGAGGGGATCACGGAATTTCTGCCGATTTCCTCCACCGGGCACCTGGTGCTGGTGGAGAAGCTGCTGGGGCTGCCGGTGGACGATCCGGCGGTGATCGGCTTCACGGCGGTGGTGCAGGCGGCGGCGATCGCGGCGGTGCTGGTCTACTTCGCGCGCGACATCGCCCGGCTGGCGGTGGCGTGGGTACGGGGCCTGTTCTCCGCCGACGCCCGGCGGGAACTGGACTACCGACTGGCCTGGTACGTGATCGTCGGTTCGATTCCGATCGCGGCGGTCGGCTACCTGGCTCAGGACCTGATCAAGGGTGCGCTCTGGAGTCTGTGGACGGTCGCGTTCGGGATGCTGCTGTGGAGCGGCGTGATGTGGTTCGCCGAGCACGCCGCCACCCAGGTCCGGAAACCGGAGGAGCTCAACCTCACCGACGCGATCGTGATCGGACTGGCGCAGTGCCTGTCGCTGCTGCCGGGGGTGTCCCGTGCCGGGGCGACCATCACCGTCGGGCTGCTGCTGGACCTGGACCGGGTCACCGCCACCCGGCTGTCGTTCTTCCTCGGCATCCCGGCGCTGGTCGGCGCCGGCGTCCTCGAGCTGGGGGAGGTGGCCGGTAGTGACAACGTCTCCACCACGGCCCTGGTGGTCGGGAGCGCGGTGAGCTTCGTGGTCGCCTACGCGTCGATCGCCTGGCTGCTGCGGTTCGTCGCCCGGCACACCTTGATGCCGTTCGTCTGGTACCGGCTGACCTTCGCCGCCGTGGTGATCGCCCTGCTGGGCACCGGCATCATCACCGCTACCTGAGTCCGTGCCCTCGCCGGGTAGGCTGCCCGGGTGGCGACTGTCCTGTTGCTGCGGCACGCCCGTACCAGTGCCAACGCTGGCGGTGGTCTGGCCGGCCGCAGCCCGGTAGAACTTGACCAGACCGGTCGTGCGCAGGCGGAGGCGTTGCGGCGGCGACTGTCCGGGATCAACCCGGCGGTGGTGGTGAGCAGCCCGCTGCCGCGGTGCCGGCAGACGCTCGCGCTGGCCTTACCGGACCGGGACGTCATCGTCGATGAGCGACTCACCGAGTGTGGGTACGGGGACTGGGAGGGGCGGTCCCTCACCGAACTGGCCGAGGATCCACTATGGCCGGTGGTGCAGCAGCACCCGTCCGCGGTCCGGTTCCCCGGCGCCGGCGGGGAGGCGATGGCCGCCATGGCGGCCCGGGCGGTGGCGGCGGTGCGGGAGTGGGACGCGCGAGTCACCGCCGAGCACGGCCCAGGAGCCGTGTGGGTGGCCTGCAGCCACGGTGATGTCATCAAGGCGGTGGTGGCCGACGCGCTCGGCCTCCATCTTGATCTGTTTCAACGGATCGTGGTCGACCCCGCGTCGGTGACCGCGATCCGCTACACCCCGGTCCGGCCGTTCCTGCTCCGCCTCAGCGACACCGGTGAACTACGGTTCGAAGTCACCGACAGTACCGCCTCGGACGCCCCGGTCGGAGGCGGCGCTGGCGCTGGCTCCTTCGGTAAGGTCGAAGTATGACCCACCAGGTGTACGCGTTCGAACCACCGGAGCGGTTCGTCGTGGGCACGGTCGGCGAGCCGGGCGAGCGCACCTTCTACCTCCAGGCCAGCGGCGGGGGGCGGCTGGTGTCGGTGGTGCTCGAGAAGGTGCAGGTGTCGCTGTTGGCGGAGAAGCTCGAGGAGCTGCTGGCCGAAGCGAACCGACGGTTCGGACTGACGGTGGGAGAGGTACCGGCGGAGGCGGTGGACAACGAGCCGTTGGTGGCCCCGATCGAGGAGGAGTTCCGGGTCGGCACCCTGGGGTTGGCGTTCGACGTCGACACCTCCACCGTGGTGATCGAGGCGATTGAGGTGGGGGAGGAGCTCGAGGACGATGAGGATCAGGAGCCGGCTCCGCATCTAGACCGGCTGCGGGTGCGGATCACCCCGGAGATGACCCGCGCGTTCATCGATCGGGCACGCCGGGTGGTGGCCGCCGGGCGGCCACCCTGCCCGCTGTGCGGCCAGCCGCTCAACCCCACCGGCCACATCTGCCCCCGCCACAACGGCTACCATCGGCGGCCGGATCTGGAGTAACAACCCCGGGGACCGCGCCGCCGCCGCGTCGACCGGTGCCGGCGCACCCGCCGGTGGCGACCCCGGTGCCCACCGCCGGAGGTGACGGCCTGATGCCATCGCCCGACCTGGTCGAGGCGCTCGACCTGCTCACCCATGGCGAGCTCACGATCGAGGGCCGGTTGGTCGACGCTTCCAACCTCACGCTGCGCTGCCGGGTGCGGTGGGAGGGGCAGGAGGCCCGGTGCGTGTACAAGCCGGTGGAGGGGGAGCGGCCGCTGTGGGACTTCCCGGACCACACCCTGGCCCGCCGGGAGGTGGCCGCCTACCTGGTGTCGGAGGCCACCGGTTGGGCGCTGGTGCCGCCGACGGTGCTGCGGGACGGTCCGCTGGGGGTCGGTTCCTGCCAGCTGTGGATCGACCCGGCCGATCGGGAGCCGCTGGTGGGGTTCATCCCCGACGACCAGCTTCCGGCCGACTGGCACCCGATCGCGACCGCCACCGACCCGACCGGCCAGCGGTACACCCTGGCGCACGCCGACGACGCCCGGCTGGCGCGGATGGCGGTGTTCGACGCGGTGGTCAACAACGCCGACCGCAAGGGCGGCCACCTGCTGGAGGCGGCCGACGCGAGCCTGTACGGGGTCGACAACGGGCTGTGTTTCCACCCCGAGCCGAAGCTACGCACCGTGCTGTGGGGCTGGGCGGATCAACCGCTGCCAGAGGAGGCCGAGCCGGTGCTGGCGCAGCTGGGCGCCGCGGTCGCCGGTGACCTGGGGCGGAGGCTCGCCACGTACCTGTCCGAGGCGGAGGTGGCGGCGTTGGCGGACCGGATCGAGACGCTGCGGCGGCGGGGCCGGTTTCCGCTTCCTCACCCGGAGTGGCCCGCTGTGCCGTGGCCACCGATGTAATCGGGCGTGACCAAGGTCACGCTCATCCCGACTTTTTGGGGGCCAATCCGGTGGTAGCTACCCTGGCGGGCATGGACTCGTGGGATCGGCCGGACGTGCCCCGCCTGCCAGGCAGCGGGCCTCAGTTGGCGTTGTTCGACTCGGCTCGCCGGGCGGTGCAGCTGACCAGGCCCGCCCCGGAAGGGGCCAAGCTGTACGTCTGCGGGATCACCCCGTACGACGCCACCCATCTCGGCCACGCCGCCACCATGATCGCGTTCGATCTGGTGGTACGGGCGTGGCGGGACGCCGGGCACGTGGTGCGGTACACACAGAACGTCACCGACATCGACGACCCGCTGCTGGAGCGGGCCGCCCGGGACGGTGAGGACTGGGTGGTGCTCGGGATGCGGGAGACCGCCCTGTTCCGGGAGGACATGGAGTCGTTGCGGGTCATCCCACCGGATCACTACGTGGGGGCGGTCGAGTCGATCCCGCAGATCGCCGAGGCGGTGGCCACCCTGTTGGCCGATGGCGCCGCCTACCGGCTGGAGGACGGCACCGGTGACGTGTACTTCGACCTCGCCGCCGCTCCGCGGTTCGGATACGAGTCCAATTTGAACCGGGCGCAGATGATGGTGTTCTTCGCGGAACGCGGCGGCGACCCGGACCGGGCCGGTAAACGCGACCCGCTCGATCCGCTGCTGTGGCGGGGGGCCCGGGAAGGGGAGCCGGCGTGGCCGGGTGGGTCGCTGGGGCCGGGGCGCCCCGGCTGGCACATCGAGTGCGCGGTGATCGCGCTGACGACACTGGGGAAGACCATCGATGTGCAGGGCGGGGGCAGCGACCTGCTGTTCCCGCACCACGAGTGTTCGGCCGCGCACGCCGAGCGGTTGACCGGGGTGGCACCGTTCGCCTCCCACTACGTGCACGCGGGGATGGTGGGGTTGAACGGTGAGAAGATGAGCAAATCCAAGGGCAACCTGGTGTTCGTGTCCCGGTTGCGCAACGACGGGGTGGACCCGATGGCGCTGCGGCTGGCGCTGATGGCCGACCACTACCGGGCGGACCGGCAGTGGACCGACGAGCTGTGTAAGCAGGGTGTGCAACGGCTGGGCCGGTGGCGGGCGGCGGTGGCCGCCCCCGCGGGACCGCCGGCGGCCCCGCTGCTGGCGGGGGTGCGGGCCCGGATCGCCGACGACCTGGACACGCCCGGGGCGTTGGCGGTGGTGGACGAGTGGGTGGACGCGACCCTGGCCGGTGGGGGGAGCGACCCGGACGCGCCGCGGCTGGTCCGTGACACCGTGGACGCGCTGCTGGGAGTCGCGCTCTAGCCCGCCGGCCGCGCACGCCGCCGGTCGACCGGGAAGCGGCTCCCTGCCGGAGCGCCCTACCCCAGCGCGATCCCCGGGTGGTCCAGCTCCGGTTCCGCCAGCGGCCCCGGCACCGGGTACCGCTCGGTCAGGATGGTCATCGGCCCCGGCCAGGTGGCCTGCGACACCTCGATCGGGCGGTGCTGGGCGTCGTACGCCACGTGCAGCAGGTGCAGCACCGGGGTGTCGGGGCGGATCGCCAGCGCCTCCGCCTCCGCGCGGGTGGGCTGCCGGGCAGTGATCTGGTCGGTGGCGTGCGCGTACCGGCGGCCGGTGACCTCCTCGACCTCCTGGTACAGCGGGCGGCCGAACGCGTGCGGCTGCTCCAGGCTGGTGCCGGCGGCATCCTCCACCCGGAACCAGGCCGCCCCGAGCTCGACCGGGGCCTCCTGGGTGCGGACCAGGTGCCGGCGCACCACCAGCATGGTGCCGTCGGCCACCCCGAACGCGTCGGCCACCTCCGGGGGAGCGGGGGCCCGCCCCACCTCGGTCAGGTACTGCCGGTACCGGGCGGCCAGGTCGGAGTGGTAACCCCGGCGGGCCCCGTACCGCCCGCGGGACAGCCGGTTGAGCCGGCGGCGCGTGCCGCGCACGTACGTGCCGGAGCCCGGCCGGGTGATCAACACCCCTTCCACCCGGAGCTGGTCGATGGTGCGTTGGATGGTCTGCTTGGCCACCCCGAAGGTGCGGGCGAGCGCCGGAATGGACGGCAGGCGCTCCCCGGGCGCCCAGTCTCCCCGCCGGATCCGGGCGCGCAGCAGCTCGGCGATCTGGCGATGCGGGGCCTCGGCCGCGCCCGGGTTCACCCCCAGCGGGCCGTCCACGGACAGCAGCGGCTCGGTGGGGGAGCCTTCACGTGACCTGGCCGGTTCCGGCAGATCCGTACCCGTCATGGCTGAAAGCCTAGCTTCCTAGGACAGATTACGCAACGTGGCGCCTCCCACCACCGCACCACCGTTCCCCGCACCCCAGGGGAGAGACCTCACCGGGGGCCGCGGCGGCGGAGATACTTCTCGAACTCGCTGGCGATCTCGTCCCCGGTCAGCGGGCGCAGCTCCACATCCCCGGCCCGTTGTTCCAGCTCCCGGACGTAGTCCCGCAGCTCCTCGTCCTGCGCGGTGGCGTGCTGCACCCGGGCCTCCCACTCCGCGGCCGCCTCCGCCAGGTCCACCGTGGGCACCGGCAGGTCGAGTATCTCCTCCACACGATGCAGCAGCGCCAACGTGGCCTTCGGGCAGGGGGGACTACTGGCGTAGTGGGGCACGTGCACCCAGAACGACACCGTGGGCAGCTCCGCGCGGTCGGCGCGCTCGTGCAGCACGCCGACGATCCCGGTCGGGCCCTCATACCGGGTGGGCTGGAGCTTCAACCGGTCGACCGCCTCCACCCCGGCCCCGTACCCGCTGACCGGCAGCGGGCGGGTGTGCGGGACGTCGGCGAGCAACCCGCCCAACAGGACCAGCCGGTTCACCTCCAGCGCGTGGCAGACTTCCAGCACCTGTTCGCAGTAGGTGCGCCACCGCAGACTCGGCTCGATCCCCCGGATCAACACCACGTCCCGGTCCGCGCCCGGCGGGCGGGCGACCAGGAACCGGGTGGTGGGCCATTCGATCCGGCGTTCCCCGTCGACCTGGGTCACGATCGGTCGGGCGACCTGGAAGTCGTAGAACTCCTCCGGGTCCAGCGCGGTCACCGGCCGGGCCTGCCACACCTGCTCCAAGTGCGCCAACGCGGCGGTGGCGGCGTCAGCGGCGTCGTTCCATCCCTCGAACGCGGCTACCGCCACCGGGTCGTGCAGGACCGGCAGTCCGTCGAAGTCGGTCACCTGGCCAGCCTACGGTGTTCCGTCCGCGCCGACCCGTTGACCGCTCCGTCGGGTCCACAGGTCGGACCGAGCATTACCCGTTATCTCCCGGTAATTGCGCAGAGTGAGGAAGAGGCACCGGTGGGAGTTCTACTACTGTGGGGAAGATGGCTACCTCTCTGCTCGATGCCCTGACCGAACGGGTACTCATCGCCGACGGAGCGATGGGCACGATGCTGCAAGCGGCCAGACTCAGCCTGGAGGACTTCGATGGGTTGGAAGGCTGCAACGAGATCCTGAACCTGACCCGTCCCGACGTGGTGCAGGAGATCCACGACGCCTATCTCGCCGCCGGCGCCGACTGTATCGAAACCAACACCTTCGGCGTCAACCTCCCCAACCTCAGCGAATACCAGATCGAACACCGGATCGAGGAGCTGGCCGCGGCGGGGGCACGGTTGGCACGAGAGGTGGCGGACCGGTGGTCCACCCCACAGTGGCCGCGCTATGTGATCGGCTCCATGGGGCCGGGGACCAAGCTGCCCACGCTGGGGCACGCCCGCTACGCCGACCTGCGGGACGCCTACCAGCAGTGCGCCACCGGCCTGCTGGAGGGTGGGGTGGACGCGATCCTGGCGGAGACGTGTCAGGACCTGCTGCAGGCCAAGGCGGCGGTGGTGGGGGCCCGGCGGGCGATGGCGGCCACCGGGCGGACGGTCCCTCTGCTGTGTCAGGTGACGGTGGAGACCACCGGCGCGATGCTGCTCGGCAGCGAAATCGGGGCGGCCCTGACCGCGCTGGAGCCGCTGGGCATCGACATGATCGGCCTGAACTGCGCCACCGGCCCGGCGGAGATGACGGAACACCTGCGCTACCTGGCGCAGCACGCCCGGGTGCCGGTGTCGGTGATGCCCAACGCCGGCCTGCCGGAGTTGACCGCCGACGGTGCCCGGTACCCGCTGACGGAGGAGGAGCTGGCCGAGGCGCTGACGGAGTTCGTGCGCACCTACGGCGCCACCCTGGTCGGCGGCTGCTGCGGTACCACCCCGGGGCACATCGCGGCGGTCCGGCGCCGGCTCGAGGGGGTGACGCCGGCGCCCCGGCAGCCGGTGAACGAACCGGGTGTCTCCTCGATCTACCACCATGTGCCGTTCCGGCAGGACGCGGGCCTGCTGATGGTAGGGGAGCGCACCAACGCCAACGGGTCGAAGGCGTTCCGAGAGGCGATGTTGGCCGGTGACTGGCAGAAGTGCGTGGAGATCGCACGCGGCCAGGCCCGGGACGGCTCCCACCTGTTGGACCTGTGCGTGGACTATGTGGGCCGGGACGGGCCCGCGGACATGCGGGAGCTGGCGGGCCGGTTCGCCACCGCCTCCACCCTGCCGATCATGTTGGACTCCACCGAGCCGGCGGTGATCGAAGCCGGGCTGGAGATGCTGGGCGGCCGGTGTGTGGTCAACTCGGTGAACTTCGAGGACGGTGCCGGCCCCGGTTCCCGGTACGCCCGGGTGATGCCGGTGATCCGCGAGCACGGGGCCGCGGTCGTGGTCATGTGTATCGACGAGGAGGGGCAGGCCCGGACCGCCGACTGGAAGGTCCGGGTCGCGTCCCGAATCATCGACGACCTGACCGACCGGTGGGGGATGGCGCTGCCGGACATCTTCGTCGACACCCTCACCTTCCCCATCTCCACCGGTCAGGAGGAGACCCGCCGGGACGGGATCGAGACCATCGAGGCGATCCGGCAGCTCTCGCAGCGTTATCCCGGGGTCAACTTCGTCCTGGGGATCTCCAATGTGTCGTTCGGGCTGAACCCGGCGGCGCGGCAGGTGCTCAACTCGGTGTTTCTGCATGAGTGTCAGCAGGCGGGGCTGACCTCGGCGATCGTGCACGCCTCCAAGATCTTGCCGATGTCGAAGATCCCGGAGGAGCAGCGGCAGGTCGCGCTCGACCTGATCTATGACCGCCGCCGGGAGGGGTACGACCCGCTGCAGCGGCTGATCGAAATGTTCGAGGGGGTCGACGCCGCCTCCGCCCGGGCGTCCCGCGCGGAGGAGCTGGCCGCGTTGCCGCTGGAGGAGCGGTTGCAGCGGCGGATCGTGGACGGGGAGCGCAACGGTCTGGAGGAGGACCTGGACGAGGCGCTGCGCACCCGCAAAGCGCTGGACATCATCAACGACACCCTGCTGGCCGGGATGAAGACGGTCGGGGAGCTGTTCGGCTCCGGGCAGATGCAGCTGCCGTTCGTGCTCCAGTCCGCTGAGGTGATGAAGGCGGCGGTGGCCTATCTGGAGCCCCATCTGGACAAGGCCGAGGGAGAAGGCAAGGGCCGGATCGTGCTCGCCACGGTCAAGGGCGATGTGCACGACATCGGCAAGAACCTGGTGGACATCATCCTGTCCAACAACGGTTACGAGGTCGTCAACATCGGCATCAAGCAGCCGATCAACGCCATCCTGGAGGCGGCCGAGCAGCATCAGGTGGACGCGATCGGCATGTCCGGCCTGTTGGTGAAGTCCACCGTGGTCATGAAGGAAAACCTGGAGGAGATGATCGCCCGCGGGGTGGCCGAGCGGTGGCCGGTTCTGCTGGGCGGGGCGGCGCTCACCCGCGCATACGTCGAGGACGACCTGCGGTCGATGTTCCCCGGCCAGGTGTACTACGCCCGGGACGCGTTCGAAGGTCTGGCCTTGATGGACCGCCTGATGGCCGCCCGCCGGGGCGAGCAGCCGGTGGAGGACCCGGAGCGGGAGAAGGTGCTCGCCGCCCGCCGGGAGCGCCGGGCCCGGCATCGGGCGATGGTCACCACCTCGTTGCCGCCGCTGGACGACGACTCGGTGCGCTCGGACGTGGCCACCGATGTCGAGGTCCCGGAACCACCGTTCTTCGGCACCCGGGTGGTGCGAGGGATCCCGTTGGCCGATTACGCGGCCATGCTGGACGAACGGGCCACGTTCATGGGCCAGTGGGGGCTGCGGGGCGCCCGTGGAGGGAAGGGCCCCACCTACGAAGAATTGGTGGAGACCGAGGGGCGGCCCCGGCTGCGGGCCTGGCTGGACCGGTTGGCCGCCGACCAGGTGCTGGAGGCGGCGGTGGTGTACGGGTACTTCCCGTGCTACTCCGAGGGCAACGACCTGGTGGTGTTGGACGAGGACGGCCGTACCGAACGGGCCCGGTTCCGGTTCCCCCGGCAGCGGGCGGAGCGTCGACTGTGCCTGGCGGACTTCTTCCGGCCCCGGGAGTCCGGGCAGCTGGACGTGGTGGCGCTGCAGTTGGTGACCATGGGGCAGCCGATCAGCGAGTACACCGCCAAGCTGTTCGCTCAGCACGCCTACCGGGACTATCTGGAGGCGCACGGACTGTCGGTGCAGCTGACCGAGGCGTTGGCCGAGTACTGGCACAAGCGGATCCGGAGCGAGCTGCGCCTGCCCTCCGGCGGTACGGTCGCCGACTCCGACCCGGACCTGGCGGGGATCTTGCGTACCGACTACCGCGGCTGCCGGTACTCGTTCGGTTACCCGGCCTGTCCGGAGCTGGAGGATCGGGCGAAGGTGATGGAGCTGCTGGGTGCGGAACGGATCGGGGTGCAGCTGACGGAGGAGTTCCAGCTGGTTCCGGAGCAGTCCACCGACGCGGTGGTGGTGCACCACCCGGAGGCCAGTTACTTCGCCGCCAAATGAGCCGCCGCGCCCGTGCCCGCGGCACCGGGCTCCGGGAGGTCGGGGGTCGGCCGACCCCCGACCCGGCGCGCCCGCCGGCTACCGCACCGAGGCGGTCTCCACGAGCCGGGTCAGGTAGGGCAGGTCCACGTGCTGGAGGCTGCTGACCACGTGCACCCCTTCGTACCCGGTCAGCGGCACCTCGCTGGGCACCCCCAACACCACCGCGCCGGCGGCGCGGGCGCTGGCCAGGCCGGTGGGGGTGTCCTCAATCGCCACGCACCGGTGGATCGGTACCCCCAGCTGGGCGGCGGCGGTCTGATACGGCTCCGGGGCGGGCTTGGGGGCGCTGACTTCGTCGCCGCACACCACCACGTCGAAGTTGTCCGCCCCCAGGGTGCTCGCCAGCGCCACCTCGACCAGCCGCCGGCGGGTGGAGGTGACCAGGGCGGTGGGGAGACCGGCGGCGCGGACCTCCGCCACCAGCTCGGCCGCCCCCGGCCGCCAGGTGAGGGCGGTGGTGAACAGGTCCACCATCCGGGCGGTGACGAACGCGTCGTCACCCTCGGGATCCGGGTCGGTCAGCCCCAGGTCGTGGTAGAAGACGGTCAGCGAATCCTGGGCGTTCCGCCCCAGCATGGCCCGGCGGGCGTGGGCGGACAGCACCCCACCGTGGTGGGCGGCCAGCTCGTCCATGGCCCGGCCCCACAGGTGTTCACTATCGATCAGGGTGCCGTCCATGTCGAACAGCACCGCCGCCAGGCCCGTCCCTCCAGTCATCCTCGGTAGTGTGCCCGAACCGGTATCCGTGCGGGCACGTACCGGTGGGTGAGTGTCGTTAGGATCACCGGCCATGAGCTACGGACCACCCTCGCCACCCCCGCAACCCCCCTCATCTCGGCGGCGCATCTGGCTGATCGTGCTGATAGCCGTGGCGCTGCTGTGCTGCGGCGGCTCCCTGGGCGGGGGGTACTACATCATCAAGACCGCCCTGGAGATCGGTGAGCCGGCCCGGGAGGCCACCACCGAATTCCTCACCGCGCTCCAGGAGGGTGACGAGGTGTCCGCCTATGACCAGCTGTGTGACCAGCTGCGGCATCGCTACACCCGGGATCAGTTCCGGCAGACGGTGCGCCGCGAGCTGGGGGAGGTGACCGACTTCCGGTTGACCGCCTTCACCGTGGAGCAGGGCGACGGCGGGGCCACCGGTACGGTGACCGCCCAGCTGACCACCACAGCGGGCGACCGTGCGGTCACCTTCCACCTCCGGGAGGAGCATGGTCGCTGGCGGATATGTGGCGATCCGTTCTGAGTCGTCGGTGGGGGTGCCGCGGCCCCCGTCGCGGCACCCCCACCATCCCCCGGAGTAGCGCTCACTCGTGGGCGATCGCCGCCAGCACGTTGGTCCGGGCGGCCCGGATCGCCGGCAGAACCGCCGCCACCACCCCGACCGCGGCCGATAGCGCCAGGTAGATCCCGAAGCTGGCCCAGGGCAGCGCGAGCTGCTCCACCCCTTCCTCGGCGAGGGCGTTGACCACCGCCGCCCCCAGCGCGCTGCCGACCACGATCCCGAGCAGCGCGCCGAACACCGAGATCACCACCGACTCGACCGTGACCATGCGCGTGATCGCGGACCGGGTCAGTCCCACCGCCCGCAGCATCCCGATCTCGCGGGTCCGCTCCAGCACCGACAGCGCCAGCGTGTTCACGATCCCCAGGACCGCGATGATGATCGCCAGGGCCAGCAGCAGCTGCACCATCCGCAGCACCATGTCCATCAACGCGGCCTGTTGGGCGATGAACCCGCTCAGGTCGGTCACGGTGACCTCCGGACTGTCGGCCAGCCAGGCCTCCAACTGCTCCCGCACCGGCTCCACCGGCGCACCGTCGGCCAGGAGCACCGCCCCCATGAAGGGCTGCGGCTGGGTCATGTCCGGGGTCACGCCCGCCGGCAGCATCCACCGGCCGGGGAACGAGCCGTCCTCGTACACCGCCCCCACCGTCAGCTGGTGCGGCTCGCCCCGGTTGAACTGGACGGTCACCGGATCTCCGATCGCCAGTCCGTGCCGCTCCGCGATGTGGTCGGAGATCGCCAACTGGTCCGGCCCCAGCCGCTCCAGTTCCCCCGCCACCAGGGACGGCCGGTGGATCCGGGCCAACCCGGTGAAGTCACTGGTGGCCGTCACGTAGGTCCGCTCCCCATTGACCAGCGCCAGGTCCTGGTACAGCGCGGTGGTGGCTACCACCCCGGGCAGGTCGGCCGCCCGCTCCAACGCGCGGACGTCGAAGGTCGGCAGGGTGGCGCCGGACATGTCGCCGAGCACCATCAGGTCCGCGTCCACCGCCTCCCGCACCGCGTCATCCAGGCTCACCTTGGCCGATTGCAGGATCACATTTACGCCGCTGACCAGCGCCACCCCCACCATCAACGCGGCCGCGGTGATCGCGGTCCGGCGGGGGTTCCGCCCCGCGTTGAGGCGCCCCAAGGTGCCCGCCACCGACCAGGAGAACAGCCGCCCGACCGCATTCACCACCGGACGGGCCACCATCGGGGTGAGCAGGGCGACGGCCGCGAACGTGGCCAGCACCCCGACCAGCAGCTGCCACAGGGTGTCGGTGACCAGGCCCGCGCCCAACAACCCCACCCCACCGGCCAGCAGCACCGCCCCGGCCACGGTGATCCGGGTCAGGGGTCGGTCCGGGGTGGCGGCCTCCTGCATCGCCGCCACCGGAGGGATCCGGGACGCGCGCAGCGCCGGCAGCACCGCGGCCACCAGGGTGACCAGCAGCCCGGTCACGAACGCCGACACCACCGCGGTGACCGGTACCCCCAGCCCCGCCAACGGCAGGCTCATGAAGCTGGTAGCAGCGGCGGCCAGCAGCGCCCCCACCCCGATCCCGGCGGCGAGGCCCAGGACCGAGGCCAGCACTCCGATCACCACCGCCTCGGACAGCACGGAGGCGATCACCTGCCGGCGCCCCGCCCCCAGCGCCCGCAGCAGCGCCAACTCCCGCAGTCGTTGCGCGACCACGATGGAGAAGGTGTTGAGGATCAGGAACACCCCGACGAACAGCGCCACCGCCGCGAATCCCAGCAGGATGTAGGTGAAGAAGCGCAGCCCCTCCTTCAGCCCGGTGGCGTACTTCTCGGCGAGCTCCTCACCGGTGTGGACCTGGTAGCCGTCGCCGAGCACCGCCGCCACATCGTCCCGCAACCGCTGCGGGTCCACACCGGATTCCGCGGTCACCCGGACCGCGCTCCACATCCCGGTCTCACCCAGCATCAGCCGCTGGGCGGTGGCGTCGGTGAACGACACCTCCTGCGCCCCACCGATCGACTCGCGGCCGCCGGCGTACTCGAAGATGCCGACCACCGTGAACTCCTGCCGCGGCTCCCGGGTCAGCACCCCCACCCGGTCACCCACCCCGACCTGGGCGGCGTCGGCCAACCCCGCGTTGATGGCGATCTCGTCCGGTGCCTGCGGGCCGCGGCCTTCCCGCAGCTGGACGAGCTCGGTTTCGCCCAGCCAGTTGGTCCCCAGTTGCGGAGGGCCGAAGGTAGGCACCGTCTTGCCGTCGGCGCCGATCAGCCGGGCGCCCTCCACATCCACCACCCCGATCGCCTCGGCCACCCCCGGCACCGCCGCGACCCGGGCCACGATGTCGTCCGGCACCGGCGTCAGCGCCGGCGGCCCCTCGAGCTCGTCGACCTCGAAGACGGGTTCGCCGCTGACCTGCACGTCGATGTAGGCGTAGGCGTCGGAGAACACCCGGTCGAACGAGCGGCCGAGGGTGTCGGTGAGGACGAGCGCTCCGGACACGAAGGCCACCCCCAGCAGCACCGCCAGGGTGGACAGCAGCATCCGGACCTTGCGCTGGGCCATCCCCTTCAAGGTCACCCGCAGCATCAGGCCACCTCCACGACGGCGCCGGTGTCCAGCCGCTTCATGGTGTCCAACACCGCCTCCGCGGTGGGGTGGGTCAGTTCGTCCACGATCTCGCCGTCGGCCAGGAACACCACTCGGTCGGCATAGGAGGCCGCCACCGGGTCGTGGGTGACCATGACGATGGTCTGACCGTGCTCGTGCACGCTGGTACGCAGGAACCGGAGGATCTCCCGGCCGCTGCGGGAGTCGAGGTTGCCGGTGGGCTCATCGGCGAACACCACGTCTGGCCGGGTGATCAGGGCCCGGGCGCAGGCCACCCGCTGCTGCTGGCCACCGGACAGTTGGGTGGGCCGGTGGTGCAGTCGGTCGCCGAGCCCGACCGTGGCGATCAGCCGGCGGAACCAGTCCGGGTCCGGCCGCCGGCCGGCGATGGTCAGCGGCAGCCGGATGTTCTCACTCGCCGTCAGCGTGGGCAGCAGGTTGAACTGCTGGAAGATGAAGCCGATCCGCTCTCGCCGCATCCGCGTGAGGGCAGCGTCGGACAGCCCGGCCAGGCTGGTGTCACCGATCCGTACCTCGCCCCGGGTCGGGGTGTCCAAACCGGCCAGGCAGTGCATGAGCGTGGACTTACCCGATCCCGACGGACCCATGATGGCGGTGAAGGTGTGTCGCGCGAAGGTCGCGCTGACGCCCCGTAACGCCACCACTCGGGCTTCACCGTGCCCGTACACCTTCCACAGATCCTGAGCGCTGACCGCGGCCGGCGCCGTCGTACGCGTTGTCACCGTCTCCTCCAGATGTGGTCGGCGTGGCCCGACGACCACGCGGCAGGGCGGGTGCGCGGTCGGTTGCGCACCCGCCCTCATGGTCGGCCCCGGACCCGGCCCCACCCTCCGACTCGGGGCGGACCAGTACGCGGATTCCCGTCTGAGGGTGGTCCCTGACCCTGGTCAGGGACTTCCCCGCACGCGCCCTAGGGGAGAGGTGGTCACCCGCCCCGCAGCGTCACCCGCCGGAGCAGCCAGATCCCCAACCCGAACAGGATCACGACGAACCCGGACAGCACCGCCAGCTGCGGCAGAATGTCACCGATCCCGCCGCCGTGCCGGACCAATTCACTAAACCCCTGGTATCCCCACGCGTGGGGGGTGAACCGCGCCACCCGCTGGATGGGGGCGGCCAGCACCTCCAGCGGCACCATCGCGCCCCCGAGCGCGGCCAGCCCCAGACCCAGGCCGAGCGCCACCCCGATCGCCGGCCCCTCGGTGGAGAACAGCGCCCCCAGCACCATCGCGGCGCCGCTGCCGATCAGGCAGAACACCAGCAGCAGCGCGACCGCGCCGACCGGGTCGCCCCAGTCCACCCCGAACAATCCGGCCGAGCCGAGCATCACCACCAGCCCCTGCGTCAGCGCGATCAGGAAACGGCCGGCCGCCTCCCCGAGCACGATCGTGATGACCGGAGTGGGAGTGGCGAGCATCCGGGCGGTGATGCCGGCGCGCCGCGTATGGATCAGCCCGAGCGCGGCCGTCAGCGAGGTGAGGAACACGAACAGCAGCAGCAGCGACGGTGCGATCGGGGCGAACTGGTTCAACCCCTCCGGGAACGGGGACTCACCGGTGCTGGTCAACACCACCGCTACCGGCGCCACCGGCAGGGTCTCGAACTGGGCCACGGTGGCCTCGAGCGGTGCACCGGTGACCTCGGCGGCCAGTCGGCCGGCGCGCAGCTCGGCGGCCTGCTGCGCCACCACCGAATCCACCCACAGGCGTAGTTCGGTCGCGGTCGCGTCACCGGCGCGGTAGAGGTAGTGCACCGACACCTGCTCGCCGGCGGCCACCCGGGCGTCATAGTCCGGGGGCACCACCACCCCGGCGGAGACCGTGCCGCGCTCCACTTCGGTGCGTAGGTCATCGACCGAGTCGAACCGGTCGACCGTCACCCGGTCCCCCTCTGCCAGGGCGGTGGTCAGCCGCTGCGCCAGCGGGCCGGAGTCGGCACCGGCCACCCCCAGCGGCACGGTCGCGCTGGCGCCGAACATCAGCCCCAGCGCCAGCAGGAACAGCAGCGGCGCGACCAGGAGAAAGAACGCATCGGTGCGGTTGCCCAGCAGCCGCCGTAGGTTCACCCAGGCGATCGCCGCCACGACCCGGGCGCCCCGCCCCCACGTCATGGTCGGATCACCTTCCCCAGCCGGGTCGCCGCCAATCCGAATGTGCCCGCCGCGAATCCCAGCAGTACCGCCGCGGGGGTCACCACCACCGCCAGGTCTCCACTGGCCAGATCGGACAGTCCCTGGAGAAACCACCGGTGGGGGGTCAGGTAGCTCAGCCAGACCAGGTCGCCGAGCTGGGACAGCGGTACGAACGAGCCCCCGAACAGCCCGAACACCACCCCCACCACCGAGGTCCAGTTGCCGGCCTGCTCGGGGTTGCGGGCGAAAGTGGCGAGCAGTGCCGCTACCCCGGTAGCCGCCAGGGCCAGCGCCCCCACCATGACCGCGACGCCGGGCAGCGGTCCCCAGTCCGCCCCTAGCAGCAGGGTGGACGCGGCCACCAACAGGGTCATCGCCAGTAGCCCGATCGCCAGGGTGGCCAACAACTTGCCCACCAGCACCGCCCCGCGGCGGGTAGGGGCGGCGAGCAGCCGGGCCATGGTGCCCTCCTCCCGCTCCACCACCAGCCCGCGGATGCTCAGCCCCGCGGTGAACAGCAGGAAGAACACCGCCATCCCGGCGGAGTAGTAGGTGCTGCGGGACAGTTCCCGACTCACCCTGGTCGGGTCGTCGGTCACCACCACCGGCGTCGGGGCGGTCCCGGTGGCGCGGGCCAACGCGGCCAGCTGCTCCGGAGTGGCCCCGGCCCCGGCGGCCACCGCCGTGGCCTGCCGGACCGCCGCCAGCTCGGTGGTGTAGCGGCGGGCGATTTCGGCGGCGATCGCGCTTCCGATCGGGGCGTCCACGCTACCGATCACCTCCACCTCGGCCGGGCGTCCGGCGGTGACCGCCTCGGAGAATCCGGGCGGGATCAGGAAGGTGGCGTCCACCTCGCCGTCCGCGGCGAGCCGGCGCCCTTCGGCCGCGTCCGGTACGGCCCGTACCTGGAACCCTTCGGCGGCCCCGACCGGGCCCAGCACCTCGTCGGTGAACACCCGGGCCAGCTCGCCGCCGTCCGCGTCGACTACCGCGAAGGTGGCCCCGACCTGTTCGGTACCACTCAGGATGGTGTTGAAGAGCAGCGCCAATCCCAGCGGCAGCACCAGCGCGAACACCAGCAGGGTGCCGTTACGGGTCTGCTGGCGGAGGTCTTTGCCGAGGATGGTGGTGATCACCCGCAGCGTTCCAGGCGACCGGGCGGGTGGGGCAGGGGATGACGCCACGCTGATCACTCCCGCAACGCCTTACCGGTCAGATGCAGGAACACCGCCTCCAACGTGGGTTCCCGGACCTCCACCCCCCGGACGGTCACCCCCGCCTGGCCGGCCTCGGCCAGCAGCTGCGGCAACGCCCGCGGCGCGTCGTCAACCAGGAGCCGGAGCACCGATTCTTCGACGGTGGCCTGGTGGACCAGCCGGTGGCCGGCCAACCGGGCAGCGGCGCCGGCGAGGTCGCCGGTGGCGGTCAGCAGTAGCTCGTCCCGTCCGCCTACCAGCGTCACCAGTTCCCGCCGGGTCCCCTCCGCCCGCAGCCGGCCCAGGTCGATGATGCCCACCCGGTCGCACAGCCGCTCCGCCTCCTCCATGTAGTGGGTGGTGTACAGGATGGCGATGCCTTCCTCCGCCAGCTGCGCCACGCTCTCCAGGATGGCGTTGCGGCTCTGAGGGTCCACCCCGGCCGTGGGCTCGTCCAGGACCAGCAGCCGCGGCCGGTGCAGGAGCCCCACGCCGATGTGCAGCCGTCGGGCCATCCCACCGGAGAAGGTGTCGACTCTGTCTCTGGCCCGGTCAGACAGGCCCACCAGCGCCAGGATCTCGTCCACTCGCGCGGCCAGGCGACGGCCTGACAGACCGTACAACCGCCCGAAGAACCGGAGGTTCTCCCGCGCGCTCAGGTCGCGGTACAGCGCCAGCTGCTGCGGTACGTACCCGATCAGGGCCTTGCCGCGGGTCAGGTGCACGTCGTGCGGCTGGCCCGCCACCAGGATCTGGCCGGCGTCCCGGGCGAGGATCCCCACCACCATCTGGATGGTGGTGGTTTTGCCCGCGCCGTTGGGGCCCAACAGCCCGTACGTCTCGCCTTCGTGGATCCGGAAGCTGACGTCGTCGACCGCCACCAGCTCGCCGTAGACCTTGCGGAGGCCCTGGCACTCCAGGATCACCCCGGTCATCGGATCCTCGCCGACCTGGTCTGCATCGTCCCGCCCCTTTCGGTTGGCTAGTCGCCAGTATGGCGCCTGTGCGCGTCTCACACGAGCCTTCGAGAGGGGTAATTCGATCCGTGGTGGTGAGGTCCTGATTCGCCGCCCCGCGGGCCATGGTGGGCACTGGTCGTCCTCGACGGTGGCCACCCTGGTGAGGAGCACCGGGGTTGTCGGGTGATGCCGATTCACGGGTGATGGCGATTCAATTTCGGCTAGTGGAGCGTGATGGCGGTGCTGGCGGTTTCCGTGGCGGGCGAGGCCGAGGAGAGACTCGCCAGTCAGGCGAATAGGGTATCTATCTAGATATAGCTGGACCAGAGTGGATAGCGGGCCGGTCGCGGCGTGCGCAGCGTTTGATCGGGTTTTTTCGCTCGAGGGAGTGCGGTGACAGTGACCGGTGCAGGTAGACCTTGACGCTCGTGGATATGCATTGTTAGTTTCCGGGCAGACGCGAGGTCCGCGTCCGGCCCGGCGTGGGCGCCATACACCTTCGGCGGGTCTACAGAAAGGGAGGAGCAGCCATGCTCAGCTTCTCTGGTCACGTCGGTAGCACCGCCAGCGGTGGTCTGACGGTTACGGTCGCCCCGGGTGCCTGCACCACCTGCGGTGGCGGTAACTGCTGCTGCAGCAGCTGCTGCAGCTGGTAATCCGCTGCGCAAGGAGGCGGCCCGTCGCTCGTTGGCGGTGCCGCCTCTCTTGTGGGCGCTTCCCGTCCGGATTCCAGAGCACGACCCTGGTCGATTTCCTCGGTTCTTTACGGCATTGGGATGAATTGCCCAGCCGCCGTGGTGATCAATCCGGCATTGCGTGGAATCTTCCCGTGTCTGACAGATGAAGATATGTCAATCAGGCCTTGACGACCATTAAGGCGGTTGTTAGCGTCCCGGGACAAGCGCGAGATCCGCGCTCATGGCCCAGATACATGGGCCAGATCCGTCCTATGAGAGGAGCAGCCATGCTCAGCTTCTCTGGTCACATCGGTAGCACCGCCAGCGGTGGTCTGACGGTTACGGTCGCCCCGGGTGCCTGCACCACCTGCGGTGGCGGTAACTGCTGCTGCACCAGCTGCTGCAGCTGGTAACAGATGACACAAGGGAGGCACATCAGGCCGAGTAGGGGGTGACCCTGCGGCGGCCGGGCGCCTCCCTTGTGCTGTCCCCAACCCTCTCATTCCACCCCCTTCAGGAGCGGCAGCATGCCCTATCAACGGACCAAGGAAGAAGTCGAGGCGGCCCTGGCAGAGCATGATTATCTGCGGCCAGTGGGCATGTTCGCGATGCAGCACAGCATGCTCTCGATCTACTCAGAGTCGACAGTGGTACGCACGCCCGAAACCGTGCTGCGGGGCCGACTCTCCGCCACAGTGGACGGGTTCGTGGGCGAGCAGCTGCTGCTGAACTATCGCACCGACAACTCGAACATGGGGTTCCAGCTCGGCATCGGGCGCTTCTACGAGCCGGACGCGGTGCTGTCCAGTGTGCGGGCTGACTTGGCGGAGGAGAGCCGGGAAGCGCTGGCGCTGCCGGCCCCGAAGAAGCTACGCACCGGCCTGACCGCGGTGGTCACCGCGCGCCGCAGCAGTCGCGAGTTCTCCGGCAAATCGATCAGCCTGACCGAACTGGCCACCCTGCTCTACCACGCCCAGGGCAACTCCGGGGAGCTGCCGCAAGGGGACCCGAACAATCCACACCAGGTGATCAAGCTGCGGACCGCCCCCTCCGGAGGCGGGCTCTATCCGATCACCCTGTTCGTCCACGCGCTGCGGGTGGACGGCCTGGAGCACGGCACGTACGAGTACCTGCCGCATTCCCACGCCCTACTGCCGGTGCCGGTGGCACCGGACGCGCCCCCGCTGACCGAACTGTTCAGCTCCACCGATCTGGAGATTGAGCAGGCGGCGCTAGCGTTGACATTCGTCTATAACTTGCATCACAACTCCCGTAAGTACGGCGACGCGGGAGTGGTGTTCGGGCTGATCGAGGTGGGGGCGATTCTGCAGAACCTCCACCTGGCCCGGACCGCGCTGGCGCTGGCCGGCACCGACCAGGGGGGATACGACAAGCAGCGGATCGAACGGGTGCTGCGCCTGGACGGGCACACCCGGCACACCGTACACGTGACGATCATCGGTCAGGAGGGGTAGTAGTGGTGGCGTTGGAGGACCCGTCGACGCAGCCGGTGGCGTTGACCAGCACAGCCCGGATTCTGCAGGACGACGCCGGTCGGTTCCGCATTCGCACCGGGGTGTGGAACTTCGAGGAAGCGGTGATCGACGTCAGCCAGGAGTCCGAAGCGGTGGCCCGGACGGTACGGGCCGCGCTCGGGGCGCTGGCGGAGGGGCCGATCACCCTGGCCGACCACCTCGACCCCGACCTGTCGCCGATCGAGCGGGCCAATGTGGAGCGGCTGTTCGTCGACCTGGCCCAGGCCGGGGTGGTGGTGCCGGCCCAGGAGCGGCTGGACCAGCAGGCGATCACGGCGGCGCTGCTCGGACGGCTCAGCTCCCCCTATCCCGGGGTGAACGAGCCCCCCACCGGCGAGGTGCTGTTCTGGACCGACACCCCGGCCGCGCTCGAGTCCGCTCAGCGGTTGGCGGACAGCCTACGGATGCGGCTGTCCCCGATGCCGGAGGAGCTGACCAGCGAACTGTCCCGCGCTGACCTGCTGTCCCGGATCGACGGGTACCGCACCGAGGTGGACACCGCCCGGTTGCGGAGCATGCTGACCAGCGCGGCGGCGGTGGTGACGGTCTTCCAGCGGCCGCTGGTGCCGACGCTGCGGGCGCTCAACCGGCTCCTGGACGACCAGTCGGTGCCGTGGGTGAGCGCGTTCGTGGACGGCCCGTTCATCACCATGCTGGGGCTGAAGCCGCCGTACACCGGCTGCTTCGAATGCTTCGAGCAGCGATCCCTGTCCCGGCTGGAAGACCACGTCGCCTACCACCAGTTCGTCGGCGCCCCTGTGCCGCAGACCGGGCCGCAGGACACGGACGCGCCGATGACCCACCTGCTGACCAGCCTCGCGGTCACCGAGGGGTACCTCCACGTGGCGCTGGGCACCTCCCGGATGATGGGCCGCGCGTTGGGGATCCACCTGCCCACCCTCGAGATCCAGGTGCAGGACCTGCTGCGGATGCCGAACTGCCCCTGCTGTGGTCGGGTGTCCCGGCAGCGGCTCCGGGAGATCAACTTCAACAGCCGGGCGGTGGTCGACCGCGTCGTCTCCGAGGTGCTGCAATGAGTACGGGGCTGAAGCTGACGCACTATCCGCCGATGCCGCACCAGCTGCGGCGGTACCACCACCTGGGCGGTAACCAGGCCGGCATTCTGCCCGGCTACCTGGTGCCGGTGGTGGACGTACCGGGGGAGCCGCT
Source organism: uncultured Actinomycetota bacterium (assembly GCA_963809545.1). Lineage (GTDB taxonomy): Bacteria > Actinomycetota > Actinomycetes > Mycobacteriales > Micromonosporaceae > Natronosporangium. Next base: position 63,646 of record CAWEKD010000006.1, read on the forward strand.
GATGCGGGCGATGACCGCCACCATGCCGGCCTACCACCGGATCATCATGGACGACCCCCGGATGGAGATGCAGTACCATCTCGCCGGCTACGGCCTCTACAACGAGGAGGCCCTGGTCAAGCTGATGGGGGAGAGCGTCGAGCGGTACGCGGCGATGGCCGCGATCCGGTTGTTCACCGACGAATTCCGGTACGCCACCCGGCGGGAACTGGCCGCGGAAGAACCCTGCCTGCCGCTGGAGTATCTCGGCATCTTCACCCCGGAGCAGCAGGCGACCCTGGCCAGCCGGATCCACCGGTACTGCGACCGGCCGCCCACTGAGGACGACGTGATCTCCTGGGTGCGGTGCCCGTCGCTGGTGCGGCCCGGGGAGTACGTGTGGGTGCCGACCCAGCTGTTCTTCCTGGGCTTCACCCGGAACCCTGAGCACAACGACCTGATGTTCACGCCGTCGTTCTCCACCGGCACCGCCGCCCACATCAGTCTGGAGAACGCGCTGCGGAACGCGCTGATCGAGGCGATCCAGATCGACGCGTTCATCCTCAACTGGTACACCGACACCCCGGCCCCGGAGGTGGTGGTGGACGACCCGGACCTGCAGCGACAGTACGAGCTGATGGGGTTGGGGCCGGATTCGGAGTACCAACCCCGGATCAGCTACCTGACCCGGCCCGAGCTGCCGATGCCCACCCTGGGGGTGTTCCTGGAGCGCAAGGCCGAGGCGCTGCCGCAGCTCAGCTTCGGGGTGCAGGGAGACGGTGACCCGAAGTACGCCCTGCTGCGCGGCACCCTGGAGAGCGCGGCCATCCTCAGCCTGGGGATCCACACCGCGATCTTCGACACCACCACCGTGTACGCCGGGGTGAACACCTCGCCCTATCTGGACCTGGACACCAACGTCATGTACTACGCCAGCCCGCAGGACGCGGAGCGGAAGCGGGAGGTGGTGGACCAGCGGTTCCAGGGTTCGGTGAAGTTGTCGGAGATCCCCCGGCTGGGCACCGGTGACGACGACGTACTGCCGGAACTGATCCGGATGGTGGCGGGGGTCAGTGAATGGGCGTGCTACCTGGACATCACTCCACCGGAGCTGGCCGACACCGAGTGGAAGGTGATGCGGGTGCTGATCCCGGAACTGTTGAGCATGTGCCTGCCCGGGCTGCCGGCCAAGGCGCATCCCCGGATGAAGCAGTACGGCGGAGTCACCAATGAACTCCCCCACCCTCTACCTTAGTGCGCTGGTACTGCTCGCCGCGGCGTTCCCGTCCCAGCTGGCCCGGATCGGCATGATGCTGGCCGGCCAACCGGACACGCGACGCCGTCCCCGGGCGGTGGTGGTGCAGCTGTGGCTGCCGGTCACGCTGACGCTGGTGGCCGGGCTGGCGTGGTATCTGAGCCCCGTCTCGGGGCTCGCCACCCTGCCCGGCCACTGGTGGTGGTACCCACTCGCGGTGGCGGTCGGTCTGGCCGCCCCGTGGTGGGAGGTCGGGGCGGCGGCGGCGCCGGCGCTGCTGCGGGGCCGCCGGGTCCGTCGGGTCCGGCTGACGGACCGGTGGCCGATCGGTGGCGGGCTGGTGCTGGTCGGCGCCCTGGTCGCCGCGGTCGCCGAAGAGGTGATCTTCCGAGGGGTCGGCCTGCATCTGCTGGCCGGACCGTTGGGTTGGCCGGTGGCGGTGGCGGTGGCGGTCACCGCGGTGGTGTACGGGCTCAACCACCTCTACTTCGGACTACCGGCGGTGGCGCAGAAGACCCTCACCGGGGTGGCGTACGGGGTGCTGTACGTCGCCTGCGGCTATAGCGTCTGGATCCCGGTGCTGGCGCACCTGACCCAGAACCTGGTGGTGCTGATATGGGGGAGGTGGCGTCGGTGACCACGGCGGCGTGGACGTTCGCCGGCATGGCGGTGGTGGTGACCACCGTCTGGTTGGCCGGGTACCGGTTGCCGCTGGCGCGCCCGCGCCCGCGGCAGCGGTTCCGGCTGGCGGTCTCGTCGGCCACCGGTCTCCCGGCCCGGTTGGTGTTCCCGGTGGTCGGCACGGTGATCTACCTGGCCGGGGGCGCGTTGGCGGCGGCAGCGCTGGTGTGGTGGGGGGACGTGCCGTTGCTGGACGCGCTGCGCATGCGCCCCAGCGGCGAAGCGGCCGCCGCCACCGCCCTGGTGGCGGTCGGCACCGCGGCGATCACCGCGTTCGCGATGGCGGTGATCTATCAGATCCGCCCCAGTGCGGACGTGCCGGGCGCGGTGGCCGGATCCGGATGGATCCGGGAGGTGATGGTGCTGTCACCGCGGTGGCGGTGGGTGGTGCCGATGGCCAGCGCCGCGGTGGAGGAGCTGTTCTTCCGGGGCGTGGTGCTGGTCGGGATGCTGGCGCACGGCGCCCCCGGCTGGGCGGCGATCGCGGTCGCCGGGCTGGTGTTCACCGTGGGGCAAGTGGTGCTGGTGGACAATGGCCTGGCCATGGTGGTGCTGGGAGTGTCCAGCGTGGTGTTGTCAGCACTGTGTGGGCTGCTGGTGGTGGTCACCGGTAGTGTGCTGCCGGCGATCCTGGTACACGCCGCGTTCGCCGGTTTCTACACGAACCTGGGTGGGGCCCGCACCCCTCGGACGGCGTGAGGAGAGCGGATGGGACAAGAACACGAGGTCGGAGTTGAGGTATCCGAACTGACCGTCCGATACGGCGACCTGGTGGCGGTGAACGGGGTCGATCTGACGGTGGCCCCCGGAGAAGTGGTCGGGGTGATCGGCCCGAACGGTGCCGGCAAGACGTCGCTCTTGGAGTGCATGGCCGGGCTGCGGACCCCCACCGCGGGCCGAATCCGGGTGGGCGGGCTGGATCCGCGAGCCGACCGGGATCAGATGACCCGGCTGGCCGGAGTGCAGCTGCAACACACCACCTACCCGCCGCGGGTCCGGGTAGGGGAGTTGTGCGATCTGTTCGCCGGTTTCTACCCGGATCCGGAGGATCCCCAGGCGTTGCTGGCGCAGTTCGGTCTGTCCGAGCACGTCCGGCGCCCGGTCACCAAACTGTCCGGGGGGCAGCAACAGCGGCTGTCGCTGGTGTTGGCGCTCCTGGGCCGCCCCCGGATCGTCTTCCTGGATGAGCTGACCACCGGGCTGGACCCGGCCGCTCGTCGGCAGGTGTGGGAGGGCCTGCGGGCCCGCAACGACGCCGGACTCACCATTGTGATCACCTCCCACCACATGGAGGAGGTGGAGTACCTCTGCGACCGGGTGGCGGTGCTGGTCCAGGGCCGGTTGGTGGCCTGCGACACCGTCTCCGGGCTGATCGACGCCCACGCCGGAGAAACGGAACGGCTGGTGGTGGAGGAGGCGGGCCGGGCCCGGCAGCTGCGGCGGGAGCTGGAGGAGCTGGGGGAGGGGGTGCAGGTGACCCCGGCCGGTAACCGGCTCCGGGTGGAGATCACCGTCCCGACGCAGCGGGAGGCGGTCACCGCCCTGCTGGATCGGCACCAACTGACGGGCCGACGGCTGAGCGCCTCTCTGGAGGACGTGTACCTGGCCCTGACCGGGCAGCGGGCGAGCGAGGACGGTGGCGATGATCGGTAAGGTGCTCGGGTTCGAGGCCCGGCGGATGGTGCGGAATTTTCCGACGATGTTCTTCGGCCTGGCCTTCCCGGTGATGATTCTGGCCATCTTCGGCGGCATCTACGGCAACGACCCGTCGCCGCAGTTTGACGGTCATGGCACGGTGGACGTCTCCGTGCCGGCCTACAGCGTGATGGTGCTGGCGGTGGCCGGGTTGATGAGCTTCCCGCTGGGGATGGTGGAGCTGCGGGCGCGCGGGTTCCTGAAGCGACTACGGGCCACCCCGGCTCGCCCCGGGGCCTTCCTCGGGGCGCAGGTGGGGGTCAACGCGGTGGTCTGCCTGGCCGGGATCGGGTTGCTGATGCTCGCCGGGGCGCTGATCTACGACCTGCGGGCACCGGCCCATCCGCTGCCGTTCCTGGGGCTGTTGGTGTTGTCGGCCGGGGCCGCGTTCGGGTTGGGGCTGCTGATCGCCGCGCTCGCCCCGAGCGAGACCACCGCGGTGGTGCTCGCCAACGTGGTCTTCTTCCCGATGATCTTCCTTACCGGTGCCACGCTGCCGCGGGAGATCATGCCCACGGCGATGGAGCGGATCAGCGACGCGCTGCCGCTGTCGTACGCGGTCCGGGCGCTGCAGTGGGCCTGGTTGGACACCGGTGGGGACGAGCTGCCGCTGGCGTTGGGGGTGCTGGGCGCCACCATCGTGGTCTGCGCGGCGGTCGCGGCCCGCACCTTCCGGTGGGAGTAGACCGGTGACGGAGCGGGAAACGGCCGGTCGGCTCGGCGACGGGGTCGCCGACGCCGTCCAAGCGACCGCGTACCTGGCGGCGGCGTGCCGAGCCCGCGAGGCCGCCCGGGCGCAGCCGCGGCTGACCGACCCGTACGCGGCCCGGTTCGCCTCGCTGGCCGATCAGCCGGCGCTGCATCGGCTGGCGAGCTCCGCCGGCGAGGAGGTGGTGGCCCGCACCGTCCTACTGGACCGGCTGCTGGGCAGCGCCTTGTCGCAGTGGGAGCAGCCGCTGGTGGTGAATCTCGGTGCGGGGTTCTGCACCCGCCCGTACCGGTTGGATCTGTCCGCGTGCCGGCTGGTGCTGGAGGTGGACGCGGCGCCGGTGCTGGCGGTCAAGGAGCGGGTGCTGGCGGAGGAGAAGGCCAGCTGCCCGGTGATCCGATCGCCCGGGGACGTCACCCGGCTGCCGGAGCTGGTCGACCTGTTGGCCGCCCACGGCGCCGGGGACGGGCCGACGGTGGTGCTGACCGAGGGGCTGTTGCCGTACCTGCCCGAGGCGGCGGTCACGCAGTTGGCCGAGGCGCTGGCGGGGGCGTTGCCGGAGGCGATCTGGTTGGCGGACGTGGTGTCGACCAGCTCCGCCGCCGGGATGGCGCAGCTGGCCCGCACCGCCGGGGCCGCGGTGCCGCTGTACGGGTTGGACAGTCTGGCGGGCTGCGAAGCGCACGGCTGGCAGGTGGTCGACTACCGGATCCTGCCGGTGGCCCGGCGGGGACCGCTGGGCGTACCCGGGCGAGGTGGCGGTCCGGTCAGTAGCCAGGTGGTCGATGGGGTGGTGGCCCTACGCCACCCGCGCGCGCCCCGCTGACGGCCTCACCAGCGGGAATCGGTGGCGCGTCGGCGGCCGACGGCCTCCTCGGTCGACTGCTGGGGGCGGACCAGCCCGGACTCGTACGCCACCACCACCGCCTGCACCCGGTCCCGTAGCCCCAACTTGGCCAGCAGGTTACCGACGTGGGTCTTGACCGTGGTCTCCCCGACCGACAGCAGGCGGGCGATTTCGCTGTTGCTGTACCCCCGGGCGACGTGGACGAGCACTTCCCGTTCCCGTTCGGTCAGTGCCGCCAGTTGGCGGCGCGGGGCCGGGTCCTCCGGGGCCGGAACCGGCTCGGTCAGCAGGTGCTGCAGCAGGGGCGGGTCCAGCACCGCCTGGCCGGCGGCCACCGCGCGGATCGCGGTCGCCAGGTCATCGGCCGGGATGTCCTTGGGCAGCACCCCGCGGGCCCCCGCCTGCAGCCCGGGCACCGCCGCGGCGTCCGGGCGTTCCCGGGTCAGCAGCAGCACCTGGACCGGCAGCCGGGAGGTCACGATCGCCCGGGTGGCGGCCACCCCGTCCAACCGCGGCAGCCGCAGGTCCATCAACACCACGTCCGGCAACAATCGGCGCGCCAGGTCGACGGTGGCCACGCCGTCGCCGGCCTCCCCGACGACCGACAGGTCGGGGTAGGCGGCGAGGACGGAACGGAACCCGGAGCGCAGCAGGGGGGCGGAGTCGGCCACCAGCACCCGCACCGGTCGCGGTCCGCTAGTCACCGTGCGCCACCCCGGGGACGGGGGTGTCGGCCGCGGCCGCCGGCTCCGGGAACGGTGGCGGGGTGCCGCCGAAGCTGGGGCACAGCTGCTGGTGGGCGCACCAACCGCAGAGCCGGCCGGGGTTGGGGCGGAAGTCGCGGGCGGCGGTGGCGGTCTCGATCGCTCGCCACAGCGCGAAGAGGGTCCGTTCGAACCGCACCAGTTCCCCCGGCTCCGGGGTGTAGTCGCAGGCTTCGGCGTCGCGGAGGTAGAGCAGCCGCAGCACCCGGGGCACCCGTCCGCGCAGCCGCCAGAGCACCAGGGCGTAGAACTTCAGCTGGAACAGGGCGCGGCCTTCGAACGCTTCCCGCGGCGCCCCGCCGGTCTTGTAGTCGACCACCCGCAGGTCCCCGGCGGGGGAGACGTCCAACCGATCCACGTACCCGCGTAACTTCAGCCGACGCTGCCCCGTATCGCCGCGGGGGCGGACCGGTCCGGCCGCCGGCTGGTCGACCACCACTTCGATCAGGCTTTCCCGCTGGTCCGGCTCCAGTCGACGGGGGTCCTCCACCCGGAAGTAGCCGTCCAGCAGGGGCGCGACCGCGGCCAGGAATTCCTGCTCCTGCTCCGGCGGCACCACCTCCGCCAGCTCCGGCTGCGCGGTTCGCAGCCGCCGCCACTGCGGGGTGACCAGGTCACCCGCGGCCTGCCGGGTCCGGTCGGGGGCGGGGAGGTCGAACAGCTGCTCCAGCACCGCGTGCACCAGGGTGCCCCGGACCTGCTCCAGACTGGGGGTCTCCGGCAGCCGGTCGATGACGCGGAACCGGTACAGCAACGGGCAGGTCTTGAAGTCGGCCGCCCGCGACGGCGACAGCGACGGCAGGTCCTCCACCAGGGCGGATGCCCCGGCCGCCGCGGGGGCGGGCGGAGCGGGCTCGCGCGGGTCGGACAGCGGAGTCGCCGGCGGGGAAGTCATGCCGACACGGTAGGACATCGGTGCGACCGCCATGCGGCAGGTCGGCTGCGTAGCATTGCCGCAATGGAACCCACCGCCCACCCCTCCGCCGCCCCCGGGCGGGAGCGGCCGCACGGCATCCCGCTGGGGCGGATCCTGGGCTTCCCCGTCCGTATGCGCTGGTCGGTGCTGATCTTGATCGGGTTGGTGACCCTGCTTCCGGGGCGGGTGATCGGGTACGCGGTCGGGTTCGGCTTCGGGGTGAGCCTGCTGGCGTCCGTGCTGCTGCACGAGCTGGGGCACGCGTTGACCGCCCGCTGGCTGCGGATCGGGGTCCGCGGCATCACCCTGGAGATCCTCGGTGGTTACACCGAACTGACCCGGGACAGCCCCTCCCCGCGCGCGGAGCTGCTGGTGTCGTTGGCCGGCCCGCTGGTGTCGTTCGGGGTGGGGCTGGCCGGGTTGGCGACCGCCGTGGTGCTACCGGACGGGGTGATTCAGCAGGTAGCGGTGCTGGTGGCGCTGGCCAACCTGGTGGTGGCGGCGTTCAACGTGCTGCCCGGGCTACCGCTGGACGGGGGGCGGGCCCTGCGGGCGCTGGTGTGGTGGATCAGCGGTGACCGGCACACCGGTACCCTGGTGGCGGCCCGGACCGGGCAGGGGTTGGCGGTGTTGGCGGGGCTGGGGGCGCTGGTCCTCTACCTGAACCGCTACCTCACCGTGCTCGGGCTGGTGCTGTTGGGGTTGGTGGCGGTCAGCATGTGGCACGGCGCGCTCGTCAGCCTGCGATCGGCCCGGCTGCACCGGCGACTGCCCCGGTTGGACCTGGATCGCCTCACGCGGCCGATCTTCGTGGTGCCCACCGGCACCCCGCTGGCGGAGGCGCAGCGGCAGGCCGCCGTCGTCCCCGGCGCGGTGCTGGGGGTGGCCGACCAGTACGGCCGGCTGCGGGCGGTGGTGCACGCGCGGGCCGCGGGTGCGGTGCCGGAGCACCGCCGGCCCTGGGTGACCGTGGACCAGGTGGCCCGGGACCTGACCTCGATCCGCGCCTTACCGGCCGGGTTGAGCGGGGCTGAGGCGCTGGGGGCGCTGCAGGCGGACCCGGCCGGGGAGTATCTGGTCACCCGACAGGACCAGGTGGTGGGGGTGCTCCACACCGCCGATGTGGCGCGAGTGTTGCGTGGGGAGTAGGTAGGTACGGGCAGGCTGCCCGCAGCAGAAAGGGAAACGACCGGATGACGGCGCGTCGCGGCCCGTTCGCCGCTGGGGAACGGGTGCAGTTGACCGATCCGAAGGGCCGAGTGCACACGTTCGTGCTGAAGCCTGGCGGGACCTTCCACACCCATCAAGGCGCGGTGTCCCACGATCAACTGATCGGTGCCCCCGACGGCAGCGTGGTGACCAGCACCGGCGGCACCGCGTACCTGGCGCTGCGGCCGTTGCTGGTGGACTGGATGCTGGCGATGCCCCGGGGCGCCCAGGTGGTCTACCCGAAGGAGGCCGCCCAGATCGTCACCATGGGCGACATCTTCCCCGGCGCCCGGGTGTTGGAGGCGGGGGCGGGCTCGGGGGCGCTGACCTGCGCGCTGCTGCGGGCGGTCGGAGACACCGGCCAGGTGGTCTCCTGGGAGCTGCGGGAGGATTTCGCGGCGGTGGCGCGCCGGAACGTGACCGAGTTCTTCGGCGGCGAGCACCCGGCGTGGACCCTCCGGATCGGGGACGTGGCCGACTGCACCGAGACCGGGTTCGACCGGGTGGTGCTGGATCTGCTCGCCCCCTGGGAGGTGCTACCGGTCGTCGCACGGGCATTGGTGCCCGGTGGGGTTTTCGTAGGGTATGTTGCGACTACCACGCAACTGTCGGAACTAGTGGAGGGACTGCGCGCCCACGGCGGCTTCACCGAGCCGCGGGCCTGGGAGACGCTCGTGCGGGACTGGCACCTGGAGGGGTTGGCGGTGCGCCCCGAGCACCGGATGATCGGGCACACCGCGTTCCTGGTGTGCAGCCGCCGGCTCGCTCCGGGGGTGACCGCCCCGCCGCGGCGTCGCCGGCCCAGCCGGGGAGCGCAGGCCTACCAGGAAGCGCGTCGCGGGGCCGGGGCCCAGCCTGAGTCGGCGCCGCCGACGGGGGAGGAGCAGGCCGGGTGAGCGTCTCCGCGTACGGTCCGCCGGAGTTGCCGGCGGTGTTCCCGGACTGGTCGCCGTATCGCGATTTGGAATCGGCCTGCCGGGCGTACCTACGAGACCCCGAGGTGGCGTTGAGCGCCCTGGACGGGGTGCTGCGGCGGACCGACGCGTTCGGCTTCACCCTGGAGCGGTTCGTCAACGAGGTCAACGGGGTGTGGCAGGAGGTCGCGGTCTGCGACGGGGACCGGTTGGTGCTCTGGCACGGTGAGGACCTCCCGCCCGGGGAAGGGCCGCCGGGCGCCATGACCTCCTCCGTCCGGGTGGTGCCGATCTCCTCCATCACCGAGGTGGGGTGTCGACGCCGGTTGATCCGCGAGCCGGACGGGCGGGTCCTGGTGGAGAGCGTCGACGTCTATCTGCTGCTGAGTTCCTTGGACGAAACCCCGGTGTGGGGCGGCGAGGAGCCCGGACCGGTCCTCCGACAGGACGCGCTGCGGTTCGGCAAGACCCTGGAGGACGGCGGTCCGGGGCAGATCGCCCGGGTAGAGGAGTTCGCCGAGCTGATCGCCGCCCAGGTGGGGCGCCCGCTGGTGAGCTGAGGCGGTCAGCTCTCCGGGTCTACCGGTTGCCCGTCCTCCCCTTCGAGGTGGATGCATTCGCCCGGGCACTCGCGGGCCGCATCGATCACTTCCAGTCGCAGATGCGCCGGTACGTCGGTGCGTACCCCCGGATCCGTGAGCAGGTTGCCGTCCGCGTCCTTGACGTAGGCCAACCCGTCGATATCAAACTCGAACACTTCCGGGGCGTACTGCACGCACAGCCCGTCACCGGTGCACAGTTCCTGGTCCACCCATACGCGCATGTTCTGAGCCTGCACGCCTGTCACGCTACCCGGCACGAGCGGGGCGCTGATCGGGCGGGCGACCCGTTCTCGGGCGACCACGGCAAGAGATCAAGTTTTGATGACAGGCGGGTCGGGTAACGCCGAATGTCACCGCGAGCAGCTAGGGTGGTAACACGACGGCTCGACCCCCGGGGAGGTGGACGTGGCACGCAACGACGAGGCGGATGCCCGGGCCGCACGATGGGAACGGGAGGCCCACGATCTCTCCACCCAGGTTGCGTTCCTGCAGGAGGAGCTGGCGCTGGCCCGGCGCAAGATCACCGAGGGGCCCCGACACGTACGACAGCTGGAGGAGCGGCTGGCCGCTGCCTCCGCCCAGATTGCCCGTCTGACCGAGAACAACGAGCGGCTGGTGGCCACGCTCAAGGAGGCGCGTGCACAGATCGTCTCCCTCAAGGAAGAGATCGACCGGCTGGCGCAACCGCCCAGCGGGTACGGCATCTTCGTCGAGCGCCACGAGGACGGCACGGTGGATGTGTTCACCGGCGGCCGGAAGATGCGGGTCACGGTGTCCCCGTCGGTGGACGTCGAGGCGCTGCGTCCGGGGCAGGAAGTCCTGCTCAATGACGCACTCAATGTCGTGGATGCGCTGGGGTTCGAGCGGACCGGCGAGGTCGCCATGCTCAAGGAGCTGCTCCCGGATCAGCGGGCGCTGGTGGTCTCGCACGCGGACGAGGAGCGGGTCGTCCAGCTGGCGGAGCCGTTGCGGGACGTCCCGCTGCGGGCCGGAGACTCGCTGATGATCGAGCCCCGCTCGGCCTTCGCGTACGAGCGGATCCCCAAGAGCGAGGTCGAGGAACTGGTGCTGGAGGAGGTGCCGGATGTCGACTACTACGACATCGGTGGCCTCGACCGGCAGATCGAGCTGATCCGGGACGCGGTGGAGCTCCCGTTCCTGCACGCCGACCTGTTCCGGGAGCACGACCTGCGCCCGCCCAAGGGGGTGCTGCTGTACGGTCCACCCGGCTGCGGCAAGACCCTGATCGCCAAGGCGGTGGCCAACTCCCTGGCCAAGCAGATGGCGGCCAAGCGGGGCGAGGAGAAGCACACCAGCTACTTCCTCAACATCAAGGGGCCGGAGCTGCTGAACAAGTACGTCGGGGAGACCGAGCGGCACATCCGCTTGATCTTCCAGCGGGCGCGGGAGAAGGCCAGCGAAGGCACCCCGGTGATCGTGTTCTTCGACGAGATGGACTCGGTGTTCCGCACCCGCGGTACGGGAGTCTCCTCGGACGTGGAGAACACCATCGTCCCGCAGCTGCTCAGCGAGATCGACGGAGTGGAGGGGCTGGAGAACGTCATCGTGATCGGTGCCTCCAACCGGGAGGACATGATCGACCCGGCCATCCTGCGCCCGGGACGGCTCGACGTCAAGATCAAGATTGAGCGGCCGGACGCGGAGGCGGCCAAGGACATCTTCAGCAAGTACATCCACCCGGACCTGCCGCTGCACCCCGATGATCTGGCCGAGCACGGTGGCTCCCGCGAGGCCTGTGTGGAGGCCATGATCGAGGCGACGGTGCTGCGGATGTACGCCGAGACCGAAGAAAACCGGTTCTTGGAGGTCACCTACGCCAACGGCGACAAGGAAGTCCTGTACTTCAAGGACTTCAACTCCGGCGCGATGATTCAGAACATCGTGGACCGGGCCAAGAAGATGGCGATCAAGGATTACCTGACCTCCAAGAGCAAGGGGTTGCGACTGCAGCACCTGCTGGATGCGTGCATAGACGAATTCCGGGAGAACGAGGATCTGCCCAACACCACCAACCCGGACGACTGGGCTCGGATCTCCGGTAAGAAGGGCGAGCGGATCGTCTACATTCGCACGCTGGTCTCCGGTGGCAAGGGTGCCGAGTCCGGGCGGTCCATCGATACGGTCACCCCGCCTGGCCAGTACCTCTAGCCGGCGGTGGCACGTGTGTAGCCGGCCGGTGGCGACCGCCACCGGCCGGCTACGCTCAGGTGAAGGGTCTACTGGCGGGATGGCGGTATGACGACACGACGGATCATGGGCACCGAGGTCGAGTACGGCATCTCGGTGCCCAGTCAGCCGGGTGCGAACCCGATGATCACTTCCTCCCAGGTGGTCAACGCGTACGGGGCGCGACCGGAGGTGACCCGGGGCAGGCGGGCACGATGGGACTACGAGGAGGAGTCTCCGCTGCGGGACGCCCGCGGCTTCACGTACGCCGGGGCGGTCTACGACCCGGCGGAGGCGCTGGCCGACGAGGATCTCGGATTGGCCAACGTGATCCTCACCAACGGCGCCCGGTTGTACGTCGACCACGCGCACCCGGAGTACTCCACCCCCGAAGTCACCAACCCTCGGGACCTGGTCAAGTGGGACAAGGCCGGGGAGTGGGTGATGGTGGAGGCGGCCCGGCGGGCCAGCGCCAGCATTCCGAACGCCGGCGCCATCCACCTCTACAAGAACAACACCGACAACAAGGGCGCCAGCTACGGGGCGCATGAGAACTACCTGATGAGTCGGCAGACCCCGTTCGCCGACATCGTCACCCATTTGACCCCGTTCTTCGTCACCCGACAGATCATCTGCGGCGCCGGCCGGGTGGGTATCGGGCAGGACGGCTCCCGGCCGGGGTTCCAGATCTCCCAGCGGGCCGACTTCTTCGAGGTGGAGGTCGGGCTCGAGACCACCCTGAAGCGGCCGATCATCAACACCCGGGATGAACCGCACGCCGACGCCGACAAGTACCGCCGGCTGCACGTGATCATCGGGGATGCCAACCTCTCGGAGATCTCCACGTACCTCAAGGTCGGTACCACCGCGCTGGTGCTCAGCATGATCGAGGACCAGGTGCTGCCGGCGGACCTGGGGATCGCCGACCCGGTCACCGAGCTGAAGGCGGTCAGCCACGATCCCAGCCTGACCCACCGGATCCGGCTGCGGGACGGCCGCCGGTTGACCGCGCTGGATGTGCAGTGGGTCTATTTCGAGCGGGCCGCGGCGTACGTGGCGGATCGGTACGGCAGCGACGTCGATGAGGTCACCGCGGACGTCCTGGCCCGCTGGGAAGAGGTGCTGACCCTCCTGGGCGAGGATCCGACCAAGCTGGCGGACCAGCTGGACTGGGTGGCCAAGCTCCGGTTGCTGGAGGGCTACCGGGAACGGGAGGGGCTGGACTGGTCCTCCCACAAACTGCAGCTGGTCGACCTGCAGTACAGCGACGTCCGCCCGGAGAAGGGGCTGTACCACCGCCTGGTGCGGCGCGGCGCGATGCGCACCCTCCTGGACGAGGAGGAGGTCCGCCAGGCCGTCTCCGAGCCGCCCGCCGACACCCGGGCCTACTTCCGGGGCCGCTGCCTGGCGCAGTACCCGTCGGAGGTGGTGGCGGCCAGCTGGGATTCGGTCATCTTCGACGTGGGTCGGGAGTCCCTGGTTCGGGTACCGATGATGGAGGCCGAGCGGGGCACCAAGGCCCACGTGGGGGAGTTGTTCGACCGGTGCCCCAGCGCCAAGGATCTGCTCGAGATCATCGCCGGCAACTGAGGCGCCGGCGGCCGACATTTGGCCTGACAGCGGGTATGTTTGCCTAACACCTGGTGCGAGGAGGGGAACCTATGGCCACGCGTGATACCGGCGGACAGTCCCAGGCCGGCAAGTCCCGGCGGGAAGAGATCGAAGAGACCACCGCCGAGGTCGATCCGGCCGTCGCTGAGCGGGCTCAGCAGGTCTCCGAGGAGGTCGACGACCTGCTGGACGAGATCGACTCGGTGCTGGAAGAGAACGCTGAGGAGTTCGTCCGGGGTTACGTCCAGAAAGGCGGGGAGTGAGCGCACATCCCCGGAGCGGCTCCCCGGGCGCGGCCCGGGGAGCGTACCGGGCACCGCGGACGCGAGGCGGGCGTTAGCCTATTCACTGATCGGCCGGCGAACCGTGCCGCTTCAAGGACGAAAGGAACCACGTGTCTGCGGACTTCGACACCTCCCGAGGGCTGCCCTCGCTCTTTCTCACCGCGGCGACTTCATCGTTCACGCAGTTCCTGAGCATGGCGGCCCCGGATCTTCTGCCCGGCCGCCGGCCGCTGCCTCCGGGCGCGGCCGGTGACCTCGCTCCTCACGGCACCACCATCGTCGCGCTGACCTGCGACCAAGGGGTGGTGATGGCCGGTGACCGACGGGCCACCATGGGCAATCTGATCGGCAGCCGGGACATCGAGAAGGTGCACGCCGCCGATCCGTACTCCCTGGTCGGCACCGCGGGCACCGCCGGGGTGGCGATCGAGATCGTGCGGCTGTTCAAGGTAGAGCTGGAGCACTACGAGAAGATCGAGGGCGCCACCCTGTCCCTGGACGGGAAAGCCAACCGGCTGGCCGCGATGATCCGCAACAACCTGGGCGCGGCCATGCAGGGGCTGGCCGTGGTGCCGCTGTACGCCGGGTTCGACCTGGCGGTCTCCGACCCGAGTCGGGCCGGTCGGATCTTCAGCTACGACGTGGCCGGCGGGATGTACGAGGAACGGGGCGGCTTCGACGCGGTGGGCTCCGGTGCGGTGTTCGCCAAGTCGGCGCTGAAGAAGCGGTACCGGCCGGGGCTGCCGATCGACGAGGCGATCCGGTTGGCGGTGGAGGCGCTCTACGACGCCGCCGACGATGACACCGCCACCGGCGGTCCGGATCTGACCCGCAAGATCTACCCGGTGGTGATGACCGCCACCGCGGAGGGCACCCGACGGCTGTCCGATGAGGAGGCGGCCACGGTCGCCGAGGCCGTGGTGGCCGCCCGGATGGAGAACCCGGGCGGCTGATCACCGCCTGCGTCCCTGTCCCACCTGAGCCGAGCGACTAGAGGAGATCCGTCACCGTGGCCATGCAGTTTTACGCCTCCCCGGAACAGATCATGCGCGACCGCGCCGAGTACGCGCGCAAGAACATCGCGCGTGGCCGGAGCGCGGTGGTGCTCAGCTGTGCCGACGGGGTGCTGTTCGTGACTGAGAACGTCTCGACCGCCCTCCACAAGGTGAGCGAGATCTACGACCGGATCGGCTTCGCCGCGGTCGGCCGGTACAACGAGTTCGAGAACCTGCGCCGGGCCGGGGTACGGATGGCGGACATCAACGGCTACAGCTACGACCGGCGGGATGTGACGGGGCGGGCGCTGGCCAACGCGTACGCCCAGACCCTGGGAGCGATCTTCACCGACCAGACCAAGCCGTTCGAGGTGGAGATCTGCGTGGCCGAGGTGGGCGCCACCGTGGCCGAGGACGAGCTTTACAAGATCATGTACGACGGTTCGGTGCAGGACGAGCCCTCCGGGGTGTTGGCACTGGGCGGCCAGGCCGAGGCGATCGTGAACAACATCCGGCCGGACCACCGCAGCGACGAGCCGCTGGCGGCCGCGCTGCGGCTGGCGGTGCGCGGACTGAGCAGTGTGGGCGGGGAGAACGGCGCGCCCCGGACGGTGCCGCCCAACCAGCTGGAGGTGGCGGTGCTGGACCGGCACCGTACCGGGCGGACCTTCCGCCGCATCACCGGCGCGGCGCTGACCGCCTTGCTGGAGCAGACGTCGGGGGAGCAGGCCGGCGGCGAGGCGCAATCGGACGGGCGTGAATGAGCGATTCCGGCCAGTTCGGGCTAGGGTCGTGACATGGACCGTCGCATCTTCGGTCTGGAGACCGAGTACGGGGTCACCTGCACCTACCGCGGTCAGCGGCGGCTGAGCCCGGATGAGGTGGCGCGTTACCTGTTCCGCCGGGTGGTGTCCTGGGGGCGTTCCAGCAACGTGTTCCTCCGCAACGGCGCCCGGCTCTACCTCGATGTGGGTTCCCACCCGGAGTACGCCACCCCGGAGTGCGACTCGGTACCGGACCTGGTCGCGCACGACCGGGCCGGGGAGCGGATCCTGGAAGGGCTGCTCATCGACGCCGAGAAGCGGCTGCACGATGAGGGCATCGCCGGCGAGATCTATCTGTTCAAGAACAACACCGACTCGGCGGGCAACTCCTACGGCTGCCACGAGAACTACCTGGTCTCCCGGCACGGGGAGTTCGGCCGCCTGGCCGACATCCTGATCCCGTTCCTGGTCACCCGGCAGTTGATCTGTGGGGCCGGGAAGGTGCTGCAGACCCCCCGAGGCGCGGTCTACTGCTTGTCCCAGCGGGCCGAGCACATCTGGGAAGGGGTCTCCTCCGCCACCACCCGCAGCCGGCCGATCATCAACACCCGGGACGAGCCGCACGCCGACGCCGAGCGGTACCGGCGGCTGCACGTGATCGTCGGGGACTCGAACATGAACGAGGTCACCACCTTGTTGAAGGTCGGGTCGGCCGACATCGTGCTGCGGATGATCGAGACCGGGGTGGCGATGCGGGACCTGTCGCTGGAGAACCCGATCCGGGCGATCCGAGAGGTCTCCCACGACGTCACCGGGCGGCGCAAGGTGCGGCTGGCCAACGGCAAGGAGGCCAGCGCCCTGGAGATCCAGCAGGAGTACTACCAGAAGGCCGTGGAGTTCGTGGAGCGCCGCGGCGGCGACCAGGTCACCAAGCGGGTGGTGGACCTGTGGGGCCGGGTGCTGGAGGCGGTGGAGACGGGGCAGCTGGATCCGGTGGCCCGGGAGATCGACTGGGTGGCCAAACTGAAGCTGCTGGAGTCCTACCAGCGCCGACACGACGTGTCGCTGGCGCATCCCCGGGTGGCCCAGCTCGACCTGGCTTACCACGACATCCGGCGCGGCCGGGGTCTGCACAGTCTGTTGGAGCGGCGGGGCGAGGTCGACCGGGTGGTCAGCGACCTGGAGATCTTCGAAGCCAAGGAGACTCCGCCCCAGACCACCCGGGCGCGGCTGCGGGGTGAGTTCATCCGGCACGCGCAGGAGAAGCGGCGGGACTTCACCGTGGACTGGGTGCACCTGAAGCTGAACGACCAGGCGCAGCGCACCGTGCTGTGCAAGGATCCGTTCCGGTCCCACGACGAGCGGGTGGAGCGGCTGATCGCGAGCATGTGAGATGAGCGCGAGTGACCCCTCAGCCCGGGCCGAGGCCCCGGAGCCGACTGCCGGCAACACCGTGCCGGAGCAGCGCCCCGCGCCACCGGCCGCACCCGATCCCGGGTGGCCGGGGTGGCTGGAACGGCGGCGGGAGCGGATTCGCGCGGAGATCGAGCGCAACCGCCGCGGTGGGCACACCGTACCGACCTGGGTGTTGGCGCTGATTCTGGTGGCGTTCGTGGCCGCCTGGGCGGCGGTGGTGTGGCTGGCCTGAGCCGCCGCGACCGGTCAGCGGGAGAGCAGCCGGGCCGCGTGCCGGCCGGCGGCGGCCGCCGCCAGGAAGTAGCCCGGGTCCTCCGCCAATCCGCGCCCCATGCTGGACAGTGGCGCCGGCGAATGCCGCAGCGCCTCCAGGAGGCCGTCGGTGGACACTGATACCAACCGGTGTCGCGTGGCCAGTGCCGCCAACGCCGCCTGCGTGGCGTCGGTCAACTCCGGCGGTAACGGGAGAGGGTCCGGCACCACCAGGTCGGCGGGGGCCAGCGCCACCCGGCCGTAGGCGGTCACGCTGTGGTGCGACACCCCCTGGTGCCGGGGGCGGGGGTCGGCGCCGGACATCCGCAGCGCCCCGACCGGCCGCCCGTGCAGGGTCGCGACCGCGTTGACCGCCTCCCCGACCGCGACCCCGGAGAAGCCCCAGCGGGTGCCGGTGCCGAGGTTGCCCGGCCCTTGGGTGACCACCACCACGTCGGCCTGCAGCACCCACCGGGCCGCCAACAGTCCGGAGTGCAGGCTGGTGGCCTCCAGGTCCCCCCCGAACGCCTGGCCGACGGTCACCGTGCCGACCAGCTCGGTCGCCAACGCGTCCAACGTGCGGGAGAACCAGGCGGGCAGCGCCCCGCCGTCGGTCATCACGTACCCCACCCGCGCCGTCGGCGCCTCCGTGCGGATCCCCACCAGCACCGCCGGCAGCGCCGAGTGCAGGTCGGCGGTGACCACCGGCATCCCCGCGAGGTCGTCGGCCTCCGCCAGTCGCCGGTGGTGCGGTGACTCCTGCTCGTCCACTCCGGCCACGATCAGCTGCAGGGGGGTGTACCGCGCCTTGACCAGGTGCCCCGCGGCGCGGTCGTGGCCACCGGGCTGGTCCGGCGGCAGCCGATCCGGCACGGCTACCACCAGCGCGTATCCCCCGGTGCCGAGCCCCAGCGCCAACGCTCCGGTGTTCACCAGCACCCGGTCGCCGATGACCGGTTCTCCCACGAGGACCGGGTACGCCAACGCCGGCACCTGGTCCGGGTCGTCCGGGTCGCGCCGGTCCAGCGCCACGGTCAGTTCCACCGCACCTCGCCAGGTCCGGCCCCGGGCCACGACCCGGCCGGACCGCCACCGCACCCCGCTCACCGCCGTGACGATAGTCGGCCGACCCGGGTGTCCCCCCGGTAGGGGTGGGGCGGGCCCGGGAGGCCGCACCGTGGGCGGGTTCACCCGCGTGTCGTACCGCACGTATGTTCGGATGGTGCTACCGTCTTGGGGGTGTCCCGCGCCCGCACCGAACGACTGGTCAATCTGGTGATCTGTCTGTTGGCGACGCGGCGGTTCCTGACCGCGGCCCAGATCGCCGCCACTGTCCCGGGCTATGAGCACGACCCGGACGATCCGCGTGCGCACGAGGCCTTCCAGCGCAAGTTCGAGCGCGACAAGGCCGAGCTGCGGGCATTAGGGGTGCCGCTGGAGACCGGCACCGACAGCATCTTCGACCCTGAGCCGGGGTACCGGATCGCCCGGCGGCAGTACGCCCTGCCGGACATCCCGTTGGCGCCGGACGAGGCCGCGGTGGTGGGGTTGGCCGCCCGGCTGTGGCAGCACGCGGAGTTGGCCGCGGCCGCTTCCTCCGGGCTGACCAAGCTGCGCGCCGCCGGGGTCGACCCGGATCCCCACGTCAACCTCGGGGTGGAGCCGGTGGTGACCGTGGACCCGGCGTTTCCTGCCCTGGTCGCCGCCGCCCGGGCGCGCCAGGAGGTCCACTTCGACTACCGGGTACCGGAACGGGACGCGGCGACCCGCCGACGCCTGCAACCGTGGGGGGTGGTGTGCTGGCGCGGGCGGTGGTACGTCGTCGGCCACGACCTGGACCGGGACGCGCCCCGGTGTTTCCGACTGTCCCGGGTGGTCGGTCCGGTGCGGCCCACCGGGCCGACCGACGCGTTCACTCCTCCACCGGAGTTGGATCTGCTCAGCTATGTGGCCC
The DNA here is from genome assembly GCA_963809545.1 of uncultured Actinomycetota bacterium. GTDB lineage: Bacteria > Actinomycetota > Actinomycetes > Mycobacteriales > Micromonosporaceae > Natronosporangium. The sequence goes on from CAWEKD010000006.1 coordinate 82,680, forward strand.
GGGAACGGCCGCCGGCGGATCGGACCGGGCGAGCCACGGTGCTCCTGCGCCCGGGTTACGCCGACGGGGTCCGGCGGTTCGCCGAACGGGTCACCTCCACACCGGACGGAGACGTGGCGGTGCTGCGTTACCACTGTCCAGAGTCGTTGGCGGCCTGGCTGGTCGGGTACGGCTCCCACGTGCGCGTGCTGGATCCGCCGGAGGTACGGGAGGCGGTGATCAGTCGGTTGAAGGAGATCGCCAACCAGCCCTCCCCGCGGATGTTGGCGGCGGCGGTGGCCGGAGAGCCGATGGAGGGTAGGGCGGCATGAGTCGATCCCGCGCGGGTGGCGCCGCGGCGGCGAACTGGCTGGCCCGGCTGTTGAACCTCGTGCCCTATCTGCTGGCCCGGCCCGGGATCCGAATCGCCGACGCCGCCGCTGACCTGGGGGTCAGCGAGCAGCAGCTGCGGGACGACCTGCGGCTGCTGTGGGTGTGCGGGCTCCCCGGGTACGGCCCCGGGGACCTGATCGACATGGCGTTCGACGGGGACCGGGTCACCATCACCTACTCCGCCGGGATCGATCGGCCGCTGCGGCTGACCCCGGACGAGGCGCTGTCGCTGGTGGTGGCGTTGCGGCTGTTGGCGGAGACCCCGGGGGTGACCGACCGGGCCCCGGTGGAGCGGGCGTTGGCCAAATTGGAGGCGGCGGTGGGGGAGCGCCCACCGGTGGCGGTGCGGATTCCCGGTGACGCCGACCAGTTGCAGCGGCTGCGGGAGGCGGTCGGTCAGCGGCGGGCGCTGGAGCTCACCTACTACTCCGCCCGGGCCGACCGCATCACCACCCGGGTGGTGGATCCGCTGCGAGTGGTGGTGGTCGGCGGGCACGGCTACCTGGAGGCCTGGTGCCGCACCGCCGGGCAGGTGCGCCGGTTCCGGGCCGACCGGATCGACGCGCTGCGGATGCTGGCGGAGCCGGCGGCCCCGCCACCGCAGGCCCGTCCCCGCCCGATCGAGCGGGGCATTTTCCAGCCCGATGCCGCGCTGCCGCTGGTGACGCTGCGGGTGGGTCGATCGGCGCGCTGGATCGCCGAGTACTACCCGTGCGAGCAGGTGGACGACTCCGGCCCGGACTGGGTGGTGTCGTTGCGGGTCACCGATCTGGACTGGGCGCGGCGGCTGGTGTTGCGTCTGGGGCCGGAGGTGACCGTGCTGGCGCCGGTGGAGTTGGCCGAGGCGGTGCGGGCGGAGGCGGCCGCGGCGCTGGAGGCGTACGCCACCCCGGTTGGGCTGGCCGCCGCCGCGGCGGCGGCGGACTAGGCTGGGAGGCCATGACCGTGTGGTGGTGGATCGTGCTCGCCCTGGTGCTGCTGCCGCTGCTGGTGGTGGTCGCGGTGGCGGTGCCGGTGCGTTCCCGGATGCTGCGGCTGCAGCGACTCGCGCGACGCACGGCCGCCACCCAGTTGGCCGCGGCAGCGGCCCTGCAACCCCGGCAGCAACAGCTGCAGGAGCAGCTGGCCGAACTGGAGCGCCGGTCTCGGCTGGTACGGCGGCGAGTGGCGCTGCTCCGTGAGCGGGTGGCGCAGCTGCGGCCCAGCCGCTGACCCGGTTCACCCGGCGCTCGGTGCGCCGGGGCCCGGAGGGGAGGAGCTAATGGCGCAGATCCCTGACCCGGCGGACGTGCTGTCCCGGGTCCCGGTGCAGTTGTTCATCGGAGGTCAGTGGCGTCCCGCCACCGGTGACCGCACCTTCCCGGTCACCGACCCGGCTACCGGCCGCACGTTGGCGGAGGTGGCCGACGCCGGTCCGGCCGACGGGGTGGCGGCGCTGGCCGCCGCGGCGGACGTGGCCGAGGCCTGGGCCCGCACCAGCCCCCGGCAGCGGGCGGACCTGCTGCGGGCGGCCTACGACGCGGTGATGGCCCGGCTGGAGGAGTTCGCCCTGCTGATGACCCTGGAGATGGGTAAACCGTTGGCCGAGTCGCGGGCGGAGGTCGCCTACGCCGCCGGCTTCCTGCGCTGGTTCAGCGAGGAGGCGGTCCGGATCCCCGGCCACTACGGGCTGCTGCCGGAGGGGACCGGGCACATGGTGGTGTCCCGGCACCCGGTCGGCCCCAGTTACTTGATCACTCCCTGGAACTTCCCCTTGGCCATGGCCACCCGCAAGCTGGGCCCCGCGCTGGCGGCCGGGTGCCCGGTGGTGATCAAGCCGGCCGAGGCGACCCCGTTGTCCACCCTCCGGTTCACGGCGTTGCTGGCCGAGCTGGGACTGCCGCCCGGGGTGGTCAACGTGGTCACCACCACCGATCCGGGTGGGCTGTCCGGCCCGCTGTTGGCGGATCCGCGGTTGCGCAAGTTGAGCTTCACCGGCTCCATCCCGGTCGGTCGGCGGCTGCTGGCCCAGGCCGCCGACCGGGTGCTGCGGACCTCGATGGAGCTCGGGGGGAACGCCCCGTTCGTGGTGTTCGAGGACGCCGACGTGGCGCAGGCGGTGGCCGGGGCGATGGTCGCGAAGTTCCGCAACATCGGTCAGGCCTGCACCGCCGCCAACCGGTTCCTGGTGCACCGGTCGGTACTGGCGCAGTTCACCGAGCAGATCACGGCCCGGGTGCAGGCGCTGCGGGTCGGCCCGGGGGTGGACCCGCAGGTGGACATCGGGCCGTTGGTGAGCGAGGCGGCGGTGGCGAAGGTGGAGGAGCTGGTGGCCGACGCGATCGCGCGCGGGGCCGAGCTTCGCACCGGTGGGCACCGGATCGACGGCCCCGGCCACTTCTACGCGCCGACCGTGCTGGTGGGGGTGTCGCCGGACAGCCGGATCGCCCGAGAGGAGATCTTCGGCCCGGTGGTGGCGATCGGGGTGTTTCAGGACGAGGACGAGGCGGTCCGGCTGGCCAACGACACCGAGGCGGGGCTGGTGAGCTACGTCTACACCCGCGATCTGGCGCGGGCGCAGCGGATGGGCGTCCGGTTGGAGACCGGAATGCTGGGGGTGAACGTCGGGGTGGTGTCCAACCCGGCGGCCCCGTTCGGGGGAGTGAAGCAGTCCGGGATCGGGCGCGAAGGCGGCGCCGAAGGCATCCTGGAGTATCTCGAGACCCGGTACATCCTGACCGCCGATCCGTTCGCGTAACGGCGCGGCACCGGGAGCGGTAGCCGGATGATCCCGCCTCCTACCTGCGGAAACAGGGAGATCCACGTGGGCTGGCGGTGGCGGATCCCGGGCGGCCACGTACGATGGGAATGTCCCCGACCCGCGTACACCACGGGAGACCTCACATGGGTGCACTTAGGCCCTGGCACATCATCGTCTTAGTGGCGGTGCTGATCCTGCTGTTTGGCGCCAAGCGGCTGCCCGACGCTGCTCGGGCGCTGGGCAGGTCCCTGCGGATCATCAAGGCGGAAACCAAGGGGTTGATGGACGAGCCAGCCCCGAGTGACCTGGATGAGAAGGCCGACGCGCAGCGGGGCCGCCGCCCGCTGCCGCCCGACTCCGCCGACGCGGAGGGGCAGGTTCACACCGGTGAGGTGGTCGACCCACCGCAGCGGGCGCGCGAGGGCTGATCGACCGCATGTGCACCGTCGGTAGGGCGGGGAGGCGGAGGTGAAGCTGCCCTCGCTGGCGTGGGCCCGTCGGCGCCGCAGCTCCTTCCAACGCGCCGCCGACGGGTCGATGACGTTGATCGAGCACCTGCTCGAGCTGCGCAGCCGGCTGTTCAAGGCCACCGTGGCGGTGGCGGCCGGGATGGTGGTGGGCTATCTGCTGGCCCAGACCGTGTTCGACTACCTGGCGCAGCCCTACTGCGATCTGGTCCAGACGCCCGAGGCGGAGTGCAGCTGGAACTGGCTGGCCCCCACCGACTCGTTCATGCTCCGGATCAAGATCGCGCTGTGGATCGGGCTGGTGGTGGCCGCCCCGTTCTGGCTGTACCAGCTGTGGGCGTTCATCGCCCCCGGGCTGCATCAGCGGGAGCGGCGCTGGGCGTACGGCTTCGGGGCCCTGGCGATCCCCTTGTTCGCCGCCGGGACCGCCCTGGCCTACTTCGTCCTGGACAAGGGCCTGAAGTTCCTGTTCAGCGCCGGCGTAACCGATGATCCGCAGCTGCTGGAACCGACCCGCTACATCTCGTTCGTCACCACCCTGATCCTGGCGTTCGGGCTGTCGTTCCAGTTCCCGGTGTTCCTGCTGCTGCTCAACGTCAGTGGGATCGCCAGCGCCCGGAAGCTGCTCGCCGCGTGGCGGGTGGTGGTGTTCCTGTGCTTCGCGTTCGCCGCGGTGTTCACCCCGGACCCGGGGCCGTTCGGGATGATTCTGCTGGCGCTGTGCCTGTGCCTGCTGTACTTCCTGGCGGTGGGGGCCGCGTTCCTCAACGACCGGCGCCGGGCCCGCCGCCGGGATCCGCTGGCGGAGCTGCCGGACGACCAGCCCTCCCCGCTGCCGGACACCCCCTCCCCGCTGGATGAGGAGCTGGATCCGGACGTCGCCGGGGCGGGTATCGACGCCACCTTGGCGCAGAGCGTGCCGGAGCCTCGCCGCTCCCCGGGGCGGTCGTCGGAGTCTCCGGCGGCCGGTGCCCCCACCGACCCCCGCCGGTACGACGATCTGATCTAGGATCCGGCGGCCGGGCACCTGGGCCCCGCGCCCGCTGATGATCCGGTACGGTCCTGGCGTGACGAACCCCTCGACCGGCCACCGGGTGGTGGTGCTGGCCAACCCGGGCGCCGGTGGCCGCCGGCACCGGCGGCTCTTGCCCGTGGTACTGGAACGATTGGCGATCGCGGGTACCTCGCCGCAGGTACTACCCGCCACGTCCGCGGCCGAAGCCGAACACGCCTGCCGGCAGGCGGTGGCCGAGGGCGCCACCGCCCTGGTGGCGGTCGGTGGCGACGGCACCGTGCACGCCGCCTTGCAGGCGGTGGCCGGTACCGACGTGCCGCTGGCGATCGTGCCGACCGGGACCGGTAACGACTTGGCGGCCGCGCTGGGGGTGCCGGCTGACCCGGTGGCCGCCGCGGAGGCGGTGGTGGCGGGGCTGGTCGCCGGCACCACCCGTCAGGTGGATCTGGCCCGGATCACCCCGGCGGACGGGGATGACCCCGCCGGGGAGGGGGCCGATCGTCCGGCCCGGTGGTACGGGGCGGTGCTCGCGGCCGGGTTCGACGCGGTGGTCAACGAGCGCGCCAACCGGATGCGCTGGCCCCGCGGGGACCGCCGCTACGATTTGGCGATCTTCCTGGAGCTGGTCCGGCTGCCCGCCCGCCGGTACCGGATCGGTGTGGACGGCACCTGGCTGGAGACCGACGCGGTGCTGGTGGCGGTGGGGAACACCAGCAGCTACGGCGGAGGGATCCGGATCTGTCCCCACGCCAACCCCACCGATGGGCTGCTGGATGTGGTGGTGGGGGCGGCCATGCCGCGCCGGACCCTGGTGCGGCTCCGCCCCGCCGCCTACCGCGGCACCCACGTCGATCATCCCTTGGTGTCCAGTTACCGGGCCCGGACGGTCACCTTGGCGGCGGACGGGATCGTCGGCTACGCCGACGGTGAGCGGTGCCTGCCGCTGCCGATCACCGTCACCTGCCACCCGGGGGCGCTGCGGTTGCTGACTCGTCCGGTCACCGACCGGGAGCGGGCGCCGGTCGCGGGGGCGGGTACCGCCGACGGTTGACCGAGGCGAGTGTGGGCCACAGCAGCGGACTCGCCTGGTGGGGCACTAGCCTGAAGGGTATGAGCAGTCCCGCCGAGCGGTACGCCGCCGCCCGTCGGCGGGCGGCCCACCCCAAGTTGACCGAGTTCGCTGCGGAGCTGGATTTCGAACTGGACGAGTTCCAGCGCACCGCCTGCGAGGCGCTGGAACGGGGCAGTGGGGTGCTGGTGTGCGCCCCCACCGGTGCCGGCAAGACCGTGGTCGGGGAGTTCGCCGTCCACCTGGCGTTGACGAGCGGCGGCGGCAAGTGTTTCTACACCACCCCGATCAAGGCCCTGTCCAACCAGAAGTACCACGACCTGGTCCGCCGCTACGGCCCGGAGCGGGTGGGGCTGCTGACCGGGGACAACTCCATCAACGGGGACGCACCGGTGGTGGTGATGACCACCGAGGTGCTGCGGAACATGCTCTACGCCGGTTCCCGCGCCCTGGTCGGCCTGTCGTACGTGGTGATGGACGAGGTGCACTACCTGGCCGACCGGTTCCGGGGTGGGGTCTGGGAAGAGGTGATCATTCACCTCCCGCCCAGTGTCGCCCTGGTCTCCTTGTCCGCGACCGTCTCCAACGCCGAGGAGTTCGCCGAGTGGCTGGTGGAGGTGCGGGGGGAGACCGAGGTGGTGGTCGACGAGCACCGACCGGTGCCGCTGTGGCAGCACATGCTGGTCGGTCGGCGGATGTTCGACCTGTTCCAGGACCGGGACGCCGCCCGCGCCCACGAGGTCAACCCGGAGCTGCTGCGCTACACCCGGGAGTTGACCCGCCGCGCCCACCTGGAGCCCCGGCGGGGGCGGCGGGGAGGGCCCCGGGGCTGGCGGGCGATGGTGCCGTCCCGGTTCGACGTGGTGGAGCGGCTGGACCGGGAAGGCCTGCTGCCGGCGATCGTGTTCATCTTCAGCCGCGCCGGCTGTGACGCGGCGGTGCAGCAGTGCTTGGCCGCCGGCCTGCGGCTGACCACCCCGGAGGAGCAGGCGGAGATCCGCCGGATCGCGGAGGACCGCCTGGCGGATCTGCCCCCCGGCGACCTGTCCGTACTCGGCTATTGGGAGTGGCTGGAGGGGCTGGAGCGTGGCCTGGCCGCCCACCACGCTGGCGCACTGCCGGCGTTCAAGGAGGTGGTCGAGGAGCTGTTCGTCCAGGGACTGATCAAGGTGGTGTTCGCCACCGAGACCCTGGCCCTGGGCATCAACATGCCGGCCCGGTGCGTGGTGCTGGAGCGGCTGGTCAAGTTCGACGGGGAGTCCCACGTGGACCTCACCCCGGGGGAGTACACCCAGCTGACCGGCCGGGCCGGCCGCCGCGGTATCGACGTGGAGGGGCACGCGGTCGTGGTGTGGTCCCCGGAGGTGGACCCGCGCCAGGTGGCGGGGCTGGCGTCCACCCGGACCTATCCGCTACGGTCCAGCTTCCGCCCCTCGTACAACATGGCGGTCAACCTGGTCGCCAGCCTCGGCACCCAGCGCGGGCGGCGGTTGCTGGAGTCCTCGTTCGCCCAGTTCCAGGCCGACCGGGCGGTGGTGGGGATCGCGCGGCAGGTGCGGCGTAACCAGGAGGCGATCGCCGCGCTGACCACTCAGGTCGCCTGCCACCTGGGGGACTTCGACGAATACTTCCGGCTCCGTCGGGAGATCACCGAGCGGGAGCGGGCCCTGGCGCGCCGAAACGCCGCCAGCCGGCGAGCGGACGCGCTGGCGTCGCTGCACCGGCTACGGGTCGGGGACGTGATCCGGGTGCCGTCGGGACGGCGGGCCGGCCTGGCGGTGGTGATCGACCCGGACACCGGGGGGCTCGGCGAACCCAAGCCCCTGGTGCTCACAGAAGGACGGTGGGCGGGGCGGGTGCCGGCCAGTGACTTCGTCACTCCGGTCCGGCCGCTGGCCCGGATCCGGGTGCCTCGCAACTTCAACCCCCGGAACCCGGCGGCGCGGCGGGACCTGGCCGCCAGCTTGGCGGCGGTGGATCTCTCGCCCCAGTCGCGGCGCCGCAGCCGCGGAGGCGGGGAGGAGGACGCGGAGCTGCTGGAGCTTCGCACCCGGCTGCGCCGCCACCCCTGTCACGGCTGTGCGCAGCGGGAGGAGCATGCCCGGGCGGCGGAACGGCGGGCGCGGCTGGAGCACGACACCAAGGCGCTGCAGGAGCGGGCGGCCAACCGTACCGGCTCGTTGGCCCGCACCTTCGACCAGGTGTGTGCGGTCCTGACCCGGCGGGGATACCTGACCGGGGACGGGGAGGTGACCGACGCCGGCCGGATGCTGGGCCGGATCTGGACGGAGTCGGATCTGCTGGTGGCCGAGTGCCTACGGCGAGGGGTGTGGGAGGGGTTGGACCCGGCCCAGTTGGCGGCGGCCGTGTCGGTGGTGGTGTACGAGTCGCGGCGGGAGACCGACGAGCCGATCGCCACCCCTCGCGGCCCGGTGGCGGACGCGGTGGGGCAGACCCTGAAGCTGTGGCAGGAGCTGGAGAGCGAGGAGGCGGCGCACGGACTGGAGCTCACCCGCCCACCGGACCTCGGCTTCGCCTGGCCGATCTACCGGTGGGTGCAGGGGGAGTCCCTGGCCCGGGTGCTGGCCAGTGCCGGGGGCGTGGACGGCGAGTTGCCCGCCGGTGACTTCGTCCGCTGGGCCCGGCAACTGGTCGACCTGCTGGGGCAGGTGGCCGATGCGGACGGAGCGTCGCCGGACATCCGGCAGACCGCCCGCTCCGCCATGGAGCGGATCCATCGAGGGGTACTCGCCCACTGACCCCGGCGGCCCCGGAGCCGCACCGGTCGGCCGGGCCCGCCGGCCCGTGGCCGGTGGTCGAGGTCAGCCGCGCTGCGCCAGGGCGTCGACCAGCCGCCGGCAGGGGCCGGCCAAGCCCCAGGTCTCGGCCAGCTGCTCGAGCTGCTCCGGATCGGCCGGGGCGGCCGGGGTGGTGGCGGGCAGCTCCGGCAGGGGCACGTCGCGCGCCACCCGGACCACTCGGGGAGCCACCGCGAGGTAGTCGGTGGCCTCCTGGAGCTTGCGGCGGGTCCCGGGGGCGAACCCGCTGCCCGGATCGGTCAGCGCGGCCATGATCCCGGACAGGTCGCCGTATCGGGTGATGAGGCGGGCTGCGGTCTTTTCCCCCACCCCGGGCACCCCGGGCAGGCCGTCGCTGGGGTCTCCCCGCAGCACCGCGAAGTCGACGTAGGCCGCCGCCGGTACCCCGTACCGCCGCTGCACCTCCGCCTCGTCGCACACCACCAGATTGGCCACGCCCCGGCCACAGTAGAGCAGGCGCACCTCCTGGTCGTCGTTGACCAGCTGGAACAGGTCCCGGTCCCCGGAGGCCACCTCCACCGGCCCGGAATGGGTGGCCGCCAGCGTCCCGAGCACGTCGTCGGCCTCGTACCCGGACACCCCCACCGCCGGGATGCCGAACGCGGCCAGCACCTGCGTGATCACCGGCAGCTGCGGCACCAGCTCCGGGGGGACCTGCTCGGCGCCACCGCCGCCGGGAGCCAGCCGGTGGCGTTTGTACGAGGGCAGCAGCGCCACCCGCCACTGTGGTCGCCAGTCCGCGTCCAGCGCGCACACCACGAGGTCGGGGGCGCGAGTGCGCACCAGGGTGGCGAGCATGTCCAGGAAGCCCCGGACCGCATTGACCGGGGTGCCGTCCGGGGCGAGCGCGGCCCGGACGGGCACGCCGTGGAAGGCGCGAAAGTACAGGCTAGGGGCATCAACCGCCAGGAGGGTGCCGTTCACAGGGCCAGCCTGGCATATCGGGCTGACGGCCGTGCGCGGGTACCCGTCTTTCCAAAACGAGCGTTAAGCTGTCGGCATGGTGAAGGAGGTCCCCCGACTGCTGCCTACCGACGAGGCCCGTGAGTTGCTGGAGCTCGCCCGCGAGCTGGCCGACAAGGAGCTCGCCCCCCGCGTCGACGACTACGAGCGCCGGGGGGAGTTCCCGCGCGAGGTGATCCGCACCCTCGGTCAGGCGGGGCTGCTCGGTCTGCCCTATCCCGCCGCCTTCGGCGGCGGCGAGCAGCCGTACGAGGTGTACCTACAGGTGCTGGAGATCCTGGCGAGCCGGTGGCTGGCGGTGGCGGAGGCGGTCAGCGTCCACACCCTGGCCTGCTACCCGTTGGCCACCTTCGGCAGCCCCGCCCAGCAGGAGGAGCTGCTGCCGGCGATGCTCTCCGGTGAGTTGCTGGGCGCGTACTGCCTCAGCGAACCGGCCGGTGGCTCCGATGCCGCCGCCCTGACCACCCGCGCGGTCCGGGACGGGGACGCCTACCGGGTCACCGGCACCAAGGCCTGGATCACCCACGCCGGGGTGGCCGACTTCTACAACATCTTCTGCCGCACCGGTGGCCCCGGTGCCCGCGGGATTTCCTGCCTGCTGGCCGACGCCGACACCCCGGGGATCGTGCCGCAGGCGCGGGAACGCACCATGGGGCTGCGCTCCTCCCCGGTGGCGCAGATCGCGTTCGACGACGCCCGGGTGCCGGCCGAGCGACTGATCGGCGAGGAGGGCGGGGGGTTCCGGATCGCCATGCAGGCCCTGGACTCCGGCCGGTTGGGCATCGCCGCCTGCGCGGTGGGGCTGGCCCAGGCCGCACTGGACTACGCCACCGCGTACGCCCGGCAACGGGAGCAGTTCGGCCGGCCGGTGATCGAGTTCCAGGGGATCGGGTTCCTGCTGGCGGACGCGGCGACCCAGATCGCCGCCGCGCGGGCGCTGACCCTGGCGGCGGCCCGGCTACGCGACGCGGGCCGGCCGTTCTCGCTCGAAGCCGCCCAGGCCAAACTGTTCGCCACCGACGTGGCGATGCGGGTCACCACCGACGCGGTCCAGGTGCTCGGCGGCGCCGGGTATGTCGAAGACCACCCGGTGGAGCGCTGGATGCGGGAGGCCAAGGTGCTGCAGATCGTGGAGGGCACCAACCAGATCCAGCGGTTGGTGATCTCCCGCGGGTTGGCGCGGGAGTGACCCGCGCCGGCTAGGCGCTTCCGCGCCCGCGGATCGGCACCCCGCTCGTCGGCGGCCGGCCAGGCAGATCATTCCACGCTTCGGAATCGCCTCCCGCCCGGGAGCGGACAACGCGATAAGTTGGACGTCGTGGAAGAAACCGACCGGGCGATTGTGGCGGCGCTGGCCGCCGACGGGCGGACCTCATACACCGAACTAGCCGAGCGGGTGGGCCTGTCGGTCTCCGCGGTGCACCAGCGGGTGCGCCGACTGGAGCAACGGGGGGTGATCCGGGGGTATGCGGCCCGGCTCTCGTATGACGCGGTGGGGTTGCCGCTGACGGCGTTCGTGGCGATCCGGCCGTTCGACCCGTCTCAGCCGGACGACGCCCCCGAGCGGTTGGCGCATTTGGAGGAGATCGAGGCCTGCTATTCGGTGGCGGGGGAGGACTCGTACCTCCTGCTGGTGCGGGTGGCGAGCCCGCCGGATCTGGAGCGGCTGCTGCAACAGATCCGATCCGCGGCCAACGTCACCACCCGCACCACGGTGGTGCTGTCGATCCCATACGAAGACCGCCCGCCGAAGCTGGTCGACGGGCGGTAACCAGGGGTGCGGGCGATCAGCCGACCGGCATCGCCGAGGGGTCCCGGCGGTACATGTTGACCACGTACTCCACCAGGGAGATCAGAGTCTGCTTGACCGACTCCCGGACCCGCGCATCGCACATCACCAGCGGGGTCTCCGGGGCGATCGCCAGCGCCTCCCGGATCTCGCTTTCGGCGTAGCGGGGGGCACCGTCGAAGCAGTTGACCGCCACCAGGTACGGCACCCGCCGGCTCTCGAAGAAGTCGATCGGGGAGAAGCAGTCGGTGATCCGGCGGGTGTCCACCAGCACCACCGCCCCGATCGCGCCCCGGTTGAGCTCGTCCCACATGAACCAGAACCGGGTCTGCCCAGGGGTGCCGAACAGATAGAGGATCAGGTCGTTGGACATGGTGATCCGACCGAAGTCCATGGCGACCGTGGTGGTTTGCTTTAAGGGCACCCCAGTGGTGTCGTCCACCCCGGTGCTCGCCGCCGTCATCACCGCTTCGGTGGTCAGCGGGGTGATCTCGGAGATCGAGCCGACCAGTGTGGTCTTTCCGACCCCGAATCCGCCCGCCACCAGGATCTTGGCGGACTTGATCCGGCCGGGAGCCGGTCCGTACCTACCCGGGTCAAAGCTTGCGGAGTCCACTTAGCACCCTCTCCAGCAGTTCCATACGTTCCTCGTAGCCTTCCGACACGCTCGTCTCGTGCAGCGTCAACATGCCCTCATTGGTCATGTCTGCGACCAGCACCCGCGCCACACCGAGCGGGACCCGGATGTGCGAGGCGATCTCGGCCAGAGACAGTGCCCGACCGTCACACAGGTCGGCGATCATCTGCTTGTCCCGGCCGGCGAATGCCGCCTCCTGGCGACCCCGAGGGGTGGTCACCAGCACCGCCTCGATGGCGATGTTGCGGGTCGGCTCGGTGCGGCCCCGCGTGACAGCGTAGGGCCGGATGAGCTGGCCGCGTGGGTCTCGCTTGGGGCCCTCCACCGCTCACCTCACTTCGCGCTCGAGCTGCCGGTCGCCGGATGGGCCTCAGTGGTGCCCCGCGACCGCCGACCGGGCGGCCGGGGTCAGCGCCGCGCCGACCCGCTCCACCAGCAGTGCCATTTCGTACCCGACCTGCCCGACGTCACAGTGTCGGGAGGCGAGCGCGGCCAGCGCCGCGCCGTCCCCCATGGACATCAGGAACAGGAAACCGCCGTCCATCTCCACAACGTTCTGCAGGACCGAGCCGGCCTCCAACAGTCCGGCCGCGCCCTGCGTCAGGCTGACTAGCCCAGCCGCGATCGCCGCCAGCTGATCGCCCCGGTCCCGAGGAAGGTCACGGGAATGCGCCAGCAGCAGACCGTCGGATGAGACCGCGATGGCGTGCGAAACCCCCGCCACCTCGTCGGTGAAGTTGGTCAGTAGCCAGCCCATGTCGCGCTGGGATGGTGTTGTCATTGAGGGACCGTCTCCTCCCGTGACTCCCTGTTTACCTTACACATCAACGGCCACCGGTTTCTCGTCCCCGTTGGACACCCCGGTGGTAGGCGGACAACAATCCGCGGATCTCCTCCGGAGAGCGCCGGGTCGGGCTGCTGTCCGCCGGAGGTTTCACGCTGCCTGGAACCAGCTGCGCCTGGGGAACCCGCTTGGGTAGGCCCGAAGCGGTGGCGCCGCCGGAGGTGGGTCGGGCCGCGGCGGCCGCCGCCCGCCAGCCGTGGTCGGCGGGGGTCTGCCACTCGACTTCGCGGCTCTGCTCGGCGTAGGCCGATTGGGTGGGGATCCGCGGCGCCGCCGTGGTGTCCTTCCTCTCCGCCTGGCTGCTGCTCGTGTCCCCGCTGCTCGTCGCGTCCTCACGCTCCAAGTTCAGCCGGCCGTGGCTGCGGAACCAGGACCGCTCCATCTGGTGGAAGATCGGTAGCTCCACGGTGGCCTCTGGCGTCGAGGACGGGCTCGCCCCACCCGATGCCCCGGCGAGGGGCCCGCCGCTGGCCCAGCTCGAGGAGCCGGCCGCGGGCGTTCCCGGGGCGCCCGTGGCGCCGGTGGTACCGGTGGCGCCGGCGCCGGGGGAACCGGTCGACTCCTGACCCGGCGTCGCCGGCCCGGTCAGCTCGTACAGCGGCCGGCCGGCCACCGGCAGGTCGAAGTGGTTGACCTCGGTGGGGGCGTCCGCGCTGACCGACTGGTGGCTGTCCATCCGCTCCGGTTCCGGGGTGCGCTCCTCCCGCCAACCCCGCCGGGCGGCGTGGTGGGCGACCCCTGGGGAGCGGCGCGGTAGCTGGGTACCGAGGTGGCGGGACGGCAGCGGCGGCGCGGCCGGCAGCTGGGCCACCGGCAGCGGCGACTGCGGTGCCACCGCCTCCAGGCTGCGCATCCGCGACCGGGGCAGGATCAGCACGCCGCGCGGCAGCGCCACGTACGCGATGGTGCCGTAGTTGGGGTCGCACCGCAGCTCGACCCGGACCTGGTGCCGGTGGGCCAACCGCGCTACCACCGCCAGCCCCATCTTCCGGAAGGTGGTCACCTCCAGGGCCGGGGGAGCGGCCAGGAAGGCGTTGAGCCGGTTGACCTGCTCCTGCGGCATCCCCACGCCCCGGTCCTCGATCTGGATGATGACCTGGTCACCCAGCCGCCGCGCCTCGCAGACCACCGCGGAGTCCGGCGGGGAGAACCGGGTGGCGTTGTCGAACAGCTCGGCCACCAGCCGGACGATGTCGTTGACCGCGTGGGCGACCACCGACACGTCGCTGTCGACGGTGCCGAATTCGATCCGGGCGTAGTGCTCCACCTCCGACTGAGCGGCCCGGAGCACGTCGGCGACCAGGGCGTCCTCGGTCCGGGGCGGGCTGCTGTCGGCGCCGGCCAGCACCAGCAGGTTCTCGTCGTTGCGGCGCATTCGGGTGGCCAGGTTGTCCAGGACGAACATCTTGGCCAGCCGCTTGGGGTCTTCCTCGTTCCGCTCGATCTCGTCGAGCTGGCTGATCATCCGGTCCACCAGGGACTGACTGCGCCGCGCCAGGTTGAGGAACATCGCCGACACGCTGGTCCGCAGAGCGGCCTGCTCGGCGGCGACCCGGACCGCGGCCCGGTGAACCACGTTGAACGCCTGGGCCACCTGGCCAATCTCGTCCCGGCTGCGCAGCTGGATCGGCTCGCGTACCTCCGCGGCCAGCTGTTCCGGAGTGTTCTCACCCAGCGTGCGGGGGTCGCTGAGACGGGCCACGGTCTCCGGTAGCTCCCGCTCCGCCACCGCCAGGGCGCTCTCCCGCAGCTGGGTGAGCGAGCGGGCCAGCATCCGCGCCAGCAGCAGCGCCACCGCTACCGCCACCAGCAGCACCACCAGCACCGCCACCGACTCGATCAGCACCTGCCGGACCACCGCCTGGTGCAGGTCGGTGGCGAGGGCGACCTGCTCGGCGTGCAGGTCCCGCTCCGCGATCCGCATCAGGTTCACGGTGGCCCCCAGGGCGGCCACGACCCGCTGCGGGTCCACCTTGGCGCTCTGCCCGACGAGGCGGACGACGTCGTTGGCGGCCTGCTCGGCCAGCACCACCGCGCCACCGGCGAGCAGCGAGTTGACGGTGTCCTGCTGGGACGGGCTGGCGACCCGGGAGAAGGCCAGCAGCGACTCCTGCACCCCGGTCTGCGTGGCGAGGAAGGCCACGACCTGCTCGTCGCCGTTGCCCCTTTCGTGCAGGGCCAGGAACGCCTCGGCCTGGGCCTCCGCCATCTGGATCTTCGCTCGGGACAGCGACGCGACCGCACGGACCGACTCGGCCAGGTCGGTGTCACCCGCCACCTGCCCGACCGATTCCTGGTAGGCCAGCAGGTCCTCGACGATGACCCCGTAACGGAGCACCGCCGCGGAGACGGTCACATCCTGCTCACCGAGGATCTCCTGCCGGATCGTGCCGAGGCTGTCCAGCTGCCGGTCGATCCGGGCCAGCTGGTCGGCTACCAGGGCCGGTACGTCCCCGAGGTCGGAGCGGGCCTGGATGTACGCCTCCACCGCCTGGTCGGTGCGGCTCGCTTGGGCGTTGTAGCCGCTGGAGTCCTCTCGGTAGCCGCCGAGCAGCCATACGGCCTCCATCCGTTCGGCGTGCAGTTCGTGGGCCACCGCCGACGCCTCGGCCGACACCTCGGTCAGGGAGCGGAGCAGGTTGGCAGCCAGCGCCCGCTGGCCACTGTCCACCAGCCGGAGTCCGGCCAGGACGATCACCGCGACCAAGGGGATGACCAGGATGAGACCCAGCTTCGAGCGGATCTTCGCGTCGCGCAGACCCGACCTGAACAGACCCCGGACAACTGGCGTGTCGGTGTCTGAAGCCGGGGACTTTTCAGTCAAGGCGCGCCTCCGTCGTCGTGCTCAGGAATGCAGGAAACATGCCCATGTCGCAGCTATGCCGGATCCGGGCACGACGGGGATTCCATCACAGCCGGCATGCGGAGGAAAGTCGTGTACCCGCTTCCAGGTGCACGAACACCGTGGACACCGTCGTCAGCCTCCAGAGTGGTACGTGAGTAACCGCTGGTTGACCAGCATGTACGTGCAGGACGGTGGAGTTTGGTGACCGAGGCGATGCGCATGATCACTTATGGTGATCATGCGTTTAAACCCTTTGTGGGGGAGATCACATTCCGGCGATCGGCTGCTGGCTGACCAATATGGGCGAATCGTCGGTAATGCCGGGGTGGGTGGCCTGGATTTCCGCGGGCGGGGTTTGGCAAGGTGGACCCGCCCCGCGCGGGTACGGTGTCTGCGCATGTCCGCGCAAAGAGGTCCGCGCGAGAATCTCATGGAGGAAGGTTGCGTACGAGCAGGAAAGCACCGGCAGGTGCGGCGGTCCGGATCGGCGCGGTGGTCGGCGTTCTCGCCACCCTGCTGGCCACCGGTTGTGGGGTGGTCGGCGGCGAGGCCCCGCGGGAAACCGTGGTGATCGCGGCGGACCTGGAGCTCACCGGGGAGGGTTCGGAGCTCGGCGCGGTCTACCGGAACGCACTGGAACTGCGGGTGGAGCAGATCAACCAGCAAGGGCTGCTGGGGAACCG
Source organism: uncultured Actinomycetota bacterium (assembly GCA_963809545.1). Lineage (GTDB taxonomy): Bacteria > Actinomycetota > Actinomycetes > Mycobacteriales > Micromonosporaceae > Natronosporangium. The sequence goes on from CAWEKD010000006.1 coordinate 98,923, forward strand.
GGAGCTGGAGCTGCGGATCCTGGACAACCGCTCCGACAGCGCCACCGCTGCCCAGAACATCGCGTCGCTGGCGGCGGATCCGACGGTGACCGCCATCATCACCGGCGCCTGCGCCGAATGCCTCCTGGCGGCGGTGGACACCATCAACAACGTCGGGGTGCCGACGATCGCGCTAGCCGCGGCCACCGCGGTGGCCGACCCGGTGGAGGAGCGCCAGTACGTGTTCAAGGTCGGGCCGAACGCCAAGGACGTGGCGACCGCGCTGGCCCGGGAGCTGGACGCCGCCGGCGCGGAGGCGGTGGCGGTGGTGGCGGCGGACGACACCTACGGCCAGGAAGGAGTGGCCGAGCTGGCCGCGGCGCTGTCCCGGTTCGACGTGGAGCTGGCCCACGAGGAGACGCTCGGGGCCGGGACGGACTCCCTGCGGGAGGCCGCCAATCGGATCCTGTCCTGGCGACCGGAGCCGCAGGTGGACGAGTTCGGGTTCCCGATCCCGGTGGATAACAACGGGGTGGACGCGGTGGTGCTATGGGGCTTCGGCTCCCGCTCCGGACAGTTCGTCCAGCAACTGCGGGAGGTCGGTTACCGGGGCGACCTGTTCTTGGACATGGGCGCCGCCGACACCCTGTTCCTGCCGGAGGCGAGCGGCCAGGCGCTGGCCGGCACCACTTTGATCTTCACCGAGACGCTGGTGATCGACGAGCTGATCGCCACCTCTCCGGCCAAGGCCAACCGCAAGAACTGGTTCAACGACTACAACGCCCGGTACGGCACCTACCACGCCTTCGCCTCGTTCGCCGCGGACGCGGTCCAGCTGGTGGCCGAGGCGGTCAACCGGGTGGGCACCGACCGGGAGCTGGTGCGGGCCGCGATCGAGAGCACCCGGTTCGACGGGTTCACCGGCCCATTGCGGATGAGCCCGCAGCACCACTCGGGGCTGATGCCCCAGGCGCTGGTCGCCCTGGTGGCCCGCGGGGACCGCTGGCGGATGGCGGGCTGATCTCCGACGATGCGGGGTCTGGCCTCTCAGGCGGCCTCCCGCCTGAAAGGCCAGACCCCGCGATGACCGGTCAGGACGTGGTGTGTCGCACCCACGGCAACGCCAGGCGCTCCAGGAGCACCAGGGCGTAGTAGAGCGCCACGCTCAGTACGCTGACCACCAGCAGCGCGGCGAACGCCAGGGTGGTGTTACCGGTGCTGCTGACGGTGATGACCTGCCCCAGGCCGTCGCGGCCGCGGAACTCCCCGAGCACCGCCCCGACCACAGCCAGCGGCATCGCCACCTTCAGTCCGACGAAGATCTGCGGCAGGGCGTGCGGGAACCGCACCAGGATGAAGGTACGCCAGCGCGGCGCGTCCAGGGACCGCGCCAGTTCGGACAGCTCATTCGGAGTGCTGAGCAGGCCGGTGGTGGTGGCGAGCACCACCGGGAAGAAACACATCAGGACGACCATCCCCACCCGCATCTCCAGCTCCCAGCCGAGCCAGAGCACCAGCAGCGGGGCCAACGCCACCTTGGGGACGGCGTTCAACGCCACCAGCCAGGGCGAGACCATCCGGCTCAAGGTGCGGGAGGCGGCGATCAGTGTCCCGATCAGGATCCCGCCCACAGTGGTCAGACCAAACCCCACCAGGGTCTCCACCAACGTCACCCGGGCATGGGTGGCGAGGTATTCCGGCCGGTTCCGCAGCTCCTCCAGGACGCTGCCGGGCGACGGCAGCAGGATCGACCGGATGTCGGTGAACGTGGTGGCGGCCCACCAGGCCCCCAGCACCAGCCCCAGCGTCACCAGCGGCAGCAGCACGGTGGCGCTGGTGTTCACGCCTCGCCGTAGTCGTTTGCTGACCGTGAGTGGAGTGGCTGACGGCACGGATATCCCGTGATCCACGAAGCCTCCTCACCGTGACGGGGGTGCCGGCGCGTCCGCGCGTCCGACACCCCCGTCACTCGGGTCGGTTACTGGTCGCTGCCGGGCACGAGGTCGAAGCTGACCAGCTGCTCCGGGGTCAGGCCCGGTTGGATCGAACCGGCCGCCTCCAGCAGCCCGATGCTGCGGGCGACCCGGTCCCGGTCGAGCACGCCGTACGGCTCACCGGGGTTGAGCGGACGGGCGAACGGCGCCATCAGCTCCAGTTCCCGCGCCGCCACCTCGGCGATGGCGGCCTCGTCGTACTTGGCCAGGATCTGCCCGGCCTCCTCCGGGTGGTCCAGCGCGTACTCCAGCCCGCGCATCAGGGCGGAGGTGAACCGCCGGACCAGGTCGGGGTTCTCGGTGGCGGTCTCGGTGGCGGTGTACAGCACCACGCCGTACAGGTCGGTCAGATACTCGCTGTACGGCAGCAGGATCGCCTCTTCTCCCGCGGTCGTCTCGATCAGCGGTTCACCCACCGCGAACTGGCCGATCACGTCCACCGCACCGGTGGCCAGCAGGCTGGCCAGTTCCTGCGGCGGCGCGTGCTGGATCTCCACCTTGTCCGCGTCGAACCCGGCCAGGTTGGCGTAGGTCTCGAACAGCGTCAACATGACCGACCCGTTGAAGTCGGCCAGGGTGTGTCCCGGCAGGTCGCCCGGCTCCCGGATGCCGCTGGACTCCAGCGCCATCAGCCCGGCCATGGTGTTCTGGTGGATCGCGGCCACCGCGGTGACCCCGAGGTCACTGTTCTGGTCGTGGGCGAACATAGCGAGGGTGATGTCCGCCACAGCAAAGTCCGCCTGGCCGCTCGTCAGGTGCGCCAGGTTCTCCGCCCCGGCCCCGGGGTTGATGGTGACGTCGATACCGACTTCCTCGAAGTACCCCTTCTCCAGCGCCACCCAGACGTAGGAGTCCCGTCCGAAGTTGGCGAAACTGGTGAGATAGGTAACTTGATCGGTGCCGGCGTCCGAGCTGGAGCCGTTCTCGTCACCGCTGCAGGCAGCGGTGACAAGTAACGCGGCTACCGCCAGCGCCGCCGGGAGTTTCCGGGAATTGATACGCATGCAGCGAAGCCTTCCGTCTGAACATTGAGGTTCGTTGAGGGGTGTGGCCAGCGTCCGCCCGCTGGCAGCGGCTAACAGACTACGAGATCACTCCCGTGTGCGCACCAGACACGTTTGATTACAAAACGATCACAACCGATTGATGGTGTGGTTGATCACACCGATGATTCCTGGGCGGAGTATGGTGTCGCGGGAGTGCTACACCCGCGGGGCGGAGGTTTGGATGATCCAGCTGGTCAATGTGTCACGGACCTTCCAGGGTCGGGGTGGGGCAGTGGAAGCATTGCGCTCCATTGATCTGTCCATTGAGACCGGTGAGTTCGTGGCGATCGTCGGCCGGTCTGGGTGCGGCAAGTCCACGTTGCTGCGGATCGTGGCGGGGCTGATTCCGCCCACGTCCGGGGAGGTCCGCGTGGACGGGACCCCGGTCACGCGGCCCCGGCGCGATCTGGCGATGGTGTTCCAGAAGCCGGCATTGCTGCCGTGGCGGACCGTGTTGGGCAACGTGTTGCTGCCGGTGGAGCTACTCGGTCTGCGCCGGAAGGAATACCGGGAACGGGCGATGGAGCTGCTGGAGCTGGTGGGGCTGGCCGACTTCCACCGGCGCCACCCGTACGAGCTGTCCGGTGGGATGCAGCAGCGGGTAGCGCTCTGCCGCTCGTTGCTGGTGGAGCCGCGGGCGTTGCTGATGGACGAGCCGTTCTCGGCCTTGGACGCGCTCACCCGGGAGGAGCTGTCGGTCCAGCTGCAGAAGCTGCACATGGAGCAGTCCACCACGGTGTTGTTCGTCACGCACTCCATCGACGAGGCGATTCTGTTGGCGGACCGGGTGGTCGTGCTCAGCTCCCGCCCCGGCCGGATCAAGCGCATCATTCCGGTGGACCTGCCGCGGCCCCGTACCCTCGGACGCACCGGTCAGCTGGACGAGATGGCGCAGCTGCGGGCTGAGCTGCACGAACTGCTGATGACCAACGACGATGACCAGCCGGTGCCGGCTGGCGCGACGGCGGGGGCGGATTCGGCCGCCGCCTGACATCCCTCTGTCTCCTGTGGAGGATCCATTGCAGGTCTGCGTGTTTACCGAGCCGCATCGGGGCGCCACCTACGACACCCAGCTCCGCTTCGCCCGCCACGTGGAGGAGTGCGGCTTCACCGGGTTCTTCCGGGCCGACCACTACCAGCAGTTCGGTGACTCCGACGGCCTGCCCGGACCGACCGACGCGTGGGTGACCCTGGCCGGGTTGGCCCGGGAGACCAGCCGGATCCGACTGGGGACGTTGGTGACCTGCGCGACCTTCCGCCTGCCCGGGCCACTGGCGATCATCGTGGCGCAGGTGGACCAGATGAGCGGCGGTCGGGTGGAGCTGGGGATCGGCGCCGGGTGGTATGAGCGGGAGCACACGTCGTACGGGATCCCGTTCCCACCGGCGCCCGAGCGGGTGTCCCGGATGACCGAACAGCTGGCGGTGATCACCGGGCTGTGGCGTACCCCGGTGGGGCAGACCTTCAGCCACACCGGCGAGTTCTACACGCTGGTGGACGCGCCGGCGCTGCCCAAGCCGGTGCAGCAGCCCCACCCGCCGGTGATCGTGGGGGGTAAGGGGCCGCGCCGCACCCCGGAGGCGGCCGCCCGGTACGCCGACGAGTACAACGCGGTGTTCCTCGGCCCGGCGGAGGCGCGGGCACAGTTCGCCCGGGTCCGGGAGGCGTGCGAGCGGGTCGGCCGGGACACCACCGCGTGGCCGCTGCGGCTGTCGTCCGGGATCCCCCTGGCCTGTGGGCGCACCGACGCGGAGGCCCGCCGCCGGGCGGAGCGACTGCACGAGCCGGGCAGTGCCCTGCCGCCGGGGGAGGCGCCGCTGGTCGGGACCCCGGAACAGCTGGTGGAGCGGATCGGCGAGTACGCCGAGGCCGGCGCGGAGCGGGTCTACCTGCGGGTGGGAGACATGACCGACCTGGACCAGCTGGAGTTGGTCGCGGCCGAGGTGCTGCCCAAGCTGGGCTGACCCCAATGTGCGCGGTCGATCCGTCACTCCCGGTGGGCTAGCGTGTGCCCATGGGAAGAACGCTCGAGATGACCGAGGCCCTGTACGAGTACCTGGTGGCCCACTCCACCGCGCTGCCCGAGCTGGACCGGGAGTTGATCGCCGAGACCCGCGCCGTGTTGCCGGAGCGGGCGGTGATGCAGGTCGGGGCGGAGCAGGCCGGGCTGCTCACCCTGCTCACCCGCCTGGTGGGCGCACGGCAGGCGGTGGAGGTGGGGACGTTCACCGGGCTGTCCGCCCTGGCGATCGCCCGGGGGCTGGCGCCCGGGGGCCGGTTGACCTGCTTCGACATCTCGAGGGAGTTCACCGATCTGGCCCGCCGCTATTGGCAGCGGGCCGGCGTGGCGGACCGGATCACGCTGCGGATCGGGGACGCCGCCGCCGGGTTGGCGGAGTTGCCCGCCGAGCCGTACCTGGACCTGGCGTTCATCGACGCCGACAAGCCCAACTACCTCACCTACTGGTCGCTGCTGGTGCCCCGGGTGCGGCCGGGGGGTCTCCTGGTGGTGGACAACGTGCTGTGGAGCGGTCGGGTGCTCGCCCCGGAGTCGGACGATCCCAACGCGCAGGCGCTGGCCCGGTTCAACGATGAGGTGGTCCGGGATCCCCGGGTGGAGCTGGTGATGTTGCCGGTGGGCGACGGGATCACCCTGGCCTACCGGCGGTAGGGTCCCCGGCGCCATGGTCAGCCGCCGGTAACCGGCGTCGGTTTTCGCGAATCGGGGCGAAGGCGCCGGTAGTCACGCGACCATGGAGGGTGGGGCCGCCCTTCGGACTCCCGCTATGGGAGCGGTCGCCGGGCGCCGCCCAGAGCTGAGGAGGGGTGTGGAGGCGCGCGAGCTGGCCCGGGTAACCGCGTTCACCGACGCGGCGGTGGCGATCGCGCTGACCTTGCTGGTCCTGCCGCTGGTGGGCGTCGCCCACGAGGCCGCCGACACCCCGATCACGGCGCTGCTCCACCGGCACCGGGACGACCTGGCGGCGATGCTGCTGTCGTTCTTCGCGGTGGCGCTGTTCTGGCGGGGGCACCGCCAGCTGTTCGAGCGGTTGGAGCGGATCGACGAGGTGCTGCTCGTACTCAACATCTGCTGGCTGTTGGGGGTGGTGTTCCTGCCGGTGCCCACCGCGGTGTTGACGTTTGAATCGGAGCGCAACCTCGATGCGGCCCTGCTGTACCTGGGTAACCTGCTGTATCTGTCGCTGTTGGGGTTGGCGCTGGGGATCTGGATCCACTTCCACCCCCGGCTGCTGCGGCCCGGAGTGGATTGGCAGATCAACCGCCTGCTGATCCGCTCGCTGATGAGCATCCTGGTGATCGGGGCGGCGGCCGTCGCCGCGTACCTGTTCGGCAGCGTAGTGGTGTTGCTACTGCTGGTGCTGCCACTGCTCCATCTGACCGTGGAGCGGCAGCGGCGCTGACCCCGCCCCCAGCTCCTGGTTGCCCGCATTGACCAAATCGGTCATGGTGATCGTGGGCAGCGAGGAGGCCAGGTGGGTGCGGGGTCGCCGATCGGGCGAACGGAAGTGCTGGCCGAGGCCTGGCGCTGGCTGACCGACCAGCACAGTCTGCTGGTCACCGGGCCACCCGGCGCAGGCCGTTCCACAGTGCTGCACGCGTTGGCGGACCGGGCGACCGCCGCCGGGACGCGGGTGCTGCGCAGCGCCCCCGGCCCCGCCGAGGCCGAGCTGCCGTTCGCCACCCTGATCGACCTGTTGGCCGGGTTCGCGGCCGCGGACCGGGCGCGGTTACCGGCGGACTGGCGGGCGGCGCTGGCGCGGGTGGAGCAGGCGCGGCCGGCCGCCCTGTCCGCCGCCGACCGACTCGCGGTCCGGTTGGCGGTGCTGCGCCTGCTGACCGCGGCGGCGCCGGTGCTCCTGGTCATCGACGACCTGCCGTGGGTGGATCCGGCCAGCGCGGAGGTGTTGCGGTTTGTCAGCCGGCGGGTACGCCGCCTCCCGGTGCGGGTGCTGGCCGCGGTCCGTGGTCGCACCACCCCGCCGGAGCTGCGTGAGCTGTGCCCGGAGCCGGTGCGGGTGCTGCCGGTGCCGCCGCTGGCCGAACCGGCGCTAGGGGAGCTGCTCGAGGCGCACCTGGGGACCCGGTTTCCCCGGCCGTGGTTGAGCCGGATCGCCGCCGTCAGCGGCGGCAACCCCCGCTGGGCGCTGGCGATCGGGCAGGAGTTGGCGCAGTTACCGGCGCTGCCGACGCTGGTCGGAGCGCTGCCGGTCCCGGCCGAGGTCCGGGCGGCGCTGCGGGAGCACCTGCCGGAGCTGCCGGCGTCGGTGCGGCAGACCCTGCTGTTCGTGGCCGCCGCGGGGGAGGCGGTGGCGCCGCAGCCGGCGCCCACCGTGGGGATGCTGCGGCGCGCCGGCCGGGGGCGGGTGGTCGCAGACCTGGCGGTCGCCTCCGCGCAGGGAGTGGTGAGTGTGGACGGCGGGGGGCGGATCCGGTTCACGGATGCGGCCGTGGCCGCGGCGCTGTACGCCGACCTGCCGGCCCCCGCCCGGCGACGGGTGCATGCGGCGCTGGCGGCGGCGGTGGCTGATCCGATCGCCCGGGCCCGGCACCGGGCGTTGGCGGCCCCGGGGCCGTCGGAGGCGGTGGCCCGGGCACTGATGCGGGCGGCTCAGGTGGCGCGGGAGCGGGGGGAGCCGGCGGTCGCCGCCGAGTTGGGGGTGCTGGCCGCCGACCGTACGCCCGGGGCGGAGCGGGCCGCGGGCCGGCTGGTGCGGGCGGCGCGGGACGCGCTGGCCGCGGGGCACCGGGCCTGGGCGCAACAGATCGCCGAGGCGGTGTTGGCGGCGGTGCGGGCGCGGCGGCCGCGGGTGGAGGCCTGGCTCGTCCTCCTGGACGCCAGCGGCCAGGCGTTGGCGCGCACCGACGCGTTGCTGCGACAGGCGCTGGCGGAGACCCGGAACGCTCCCGGGCTGCGGGCGCGGGTCGGGCTGCGGCTGGGGGCCAAGCTGCTGGTGGAGGGGGCACCGGAGCCGGCGTTGGTGGAGTCTCGTCGGTGTGAGGCGCTGGCCGCGCGGGCCGGTGACTCCGCCACCCGGTTGCAGGCGCTGTGTCTCCAGGCCACGGCCGAGTTGGTGCTGGGCCGGCCGGAGTTGTCCGCCACCCTGCAACGGGCGGAGCAACTGGCGGCCGGGCGGGCGGATGTGCCCCTGCTGCAGGGGCCCCGGCATGTGGCCGCCCGGGCCCTGCTGCACGCGGACCGGCTGGCGGAGGCGCGGCAGCTGATCCGGCAGCTGTTGGCGCAGGCGGAGCGGGATGGCCGGCCCGAGGATGTGGTCGGGGTGCTGCTCAATCTGGCCGAGGTGGATCTGCGGGCGGGGCGGTGCGGTCCGGCCCGGCAGGCCGCCGCCCGGGCCCGGCGGGTGGCGCGGGAGGCGGGCCTGTCCGACGGCCCGGGGTTGGCGGTGGCGGCGCTGGTGGAGGCGGTCGCCGGGGATCCGGCGCGGGCGCGTGCCTGGGCGGAGCGGGGAGTGGGAGTGTCCGGAGTCGACGGAGACCGGTTCTTCCTGCTGCGGAACCTGCATGCGTTGGGGGTGGCGGAGTTGTTGTCCGGGGACGCGGCCGCGGCGGTGACGGCGTTGCGGCGGGCGGACGAGTTGGCCGCGGGCATGGGGGAGCTGGACCCGGCCCTGTTCCGGTTCCACGCTGATCTGGCTGAGGCGCTGGTAGCCGCGCAGCAGTTGGCGGAGGCGGCGGAGGTGATCTCCCGGGCGCAGCTGGCGGCGCAGCGGTGTGGCCGGGATGGCGTCCGGGCGGAACTGGAGCGCGCCAGTGGGGTGCGGGCGTTGGCGTTGGGGCAGGTGGGCGAGGCCGCCGACCGGTTGCGGGCGGCCGCGGCGGCGTCGACCGATCTGCCGTTGGCGCAGGTCCGGGCCCTGCTGGCGCTCGGGGTCGCGGAGCGGCGCCGCCGGCGGCGGGCCGCGGCGCGGGAGGCGTTCGAGCAGGCGTGGGAGTTGGCGTCCCGGTGCCAGGCGGAGACCTGGGTGCGGCGGGCCGCGGCCGAACTGACCCGGGCGGCTCCGGTGGCCGGTGGGGAGCTGACCGCGCTGGAGCTGCGGATCGCCGAGCTGGTCGCGGAGGGAGCCACCAACAAGCAGGTGGCCCGGGCGGTGTCGATCAGCGTCAAGACGGTGGAGGCGTATCTGACCCGGGTCTACCGGAAGCTGCGGGTGCGTTCCCGCACCGAGCTGGCCAGCTGGTTGGCGAGCGTGAAATACATCTAGGGATTTCCCTATATCGTTCCCAATTCCGGTTGATCATGGGTTTCCGTAGGGTGGCGGCTAGTCATGTTCGTCTATTCGTACCGGTGAGGTACGGAAAGCGAGGGCACGATGAGCCGAACCCCCCGACTCGCCACCGTGCTGGCGGTAGCCGCACTGGTGGTGACCGCCGGCGCCAGTGGCGCCGCCGCGGCACCGGCCGCCGACGTCACTCCCGGCGCGGTGGTCCGCTCGGCGGCGGTCACCGCCGCGGAGCAGCAGGCGGTACTGGAGTACTGGACCCCGGAGCGGATGGCCGCAGCGGTGCCGATCGAGCAGTTGGCCGGGGATGTCCTGGCGAGACTGCCGCGCACCGGCACGCCGGCGGCCGGGGCGCCGATGGTGGTCGAGCCGACCCCGGCCGCGGACCTTACCGATGCGGGGATCACCGCGTTCCCGCAGCCGGGCGGGCCCTGGACCGGCGGTGGCCTGGTCACCTCGACCGCCGGCCGGGTGTTCTTCACCTACCAGGGCCGGCAGGCCTCCTGCTCCGGTAACGCGGTCACCAGCGCCAACGGCAGCACGGTGATCACCGCCGGGCACTGCGTGAAGTAGCAGGGCAGCCTGGCACACCAACTGGGTCTTCGTCCCCGGTTACGACAACGGCAGCGCGCCGTACGGCCAGTGGACCGCGCCGCCAAGACGCTCGTCCACTCCGCAGTGGGACGCGAGCGAGGACATCAACTACGACATCGGCGCCGCCGTCGTCGACCCGCTGAACGGGAACCGGCTGACCGACGTCGTCGGTGGCCAGGGCGTGGCGTTCAACCGCCGGCTACAAGGCCATGTACGCCTTCGGGTTCCCCGCGGCCTCGCCGTACGACGGCAGTAAGCTGATCTACTGCAGCGGCAACACCTTCAAGGACTTCCTGTTCACGCAACGACCACGGCATGAACTGCAACATGACCGGCGGCTCCAGCGGCGGCCCCTGGTTCCGCGACTTCAACGAGGCCACCGGCGCCGGGCATCCAGGCCTCGGTGAACAGCTTCGGGTACATCTTCCTGCCCGAACTCGATGTTCGGCCCGTACTTCGGCACGGACGGGCAGAACGTCTACCAGAACGCCCAGGCGGCCTGACGGTAGCTTTCCCGGTCGGCCGGGTGGCGCACCGCCACCCGGCCGACCGCTGCGGCTAGCGGACGATCGAGAGGGTGTCCGGAGTGGTCAGTCTTCCTGCTGCCGGGCCTGCTGCTTGGCCCACCAGCGCTGACCGGACTCCGGCAGGGTGTCGATCGGGTCGTAGTACGGGTACCGCCGGGACAGCGCGTCCGGCTGGTCGGCCTCCAACAGGGTGCGGTAGTTCTTGGTCCAGTACGAGATGCCGTGCTCCCGGTCGTACTCGGCCACCATGTGGACCCACCGTTTCCCCACCAGCGGCACGTCACAGACGATCCGGGGGTGGCGTACCCGGGCAGCCAGCCCATGATGTCGTGCTGCAGTTGCTGGGCCCGCCACACCGGCAGCCGCCAGTGTTCGGCGTTGGGGATCATGTCGCACAGGTAGAAGTAGTAGGGCAGGATGTTCGCCTCACCCTGCAGCGCGAAGCACAGCTCGAGCAGGTCGGCGGCGGTGTCGTTCACTCCGCGCAGCAGCACCCCCTGGTTGCGGACGTCCCGCACCCCGACCGCCAGGGCGGTTTTGGCGGCTTCGGCCACCAGCGGGGTGACGGAGTGGGCGTGGTTGACGTGGGTGTGGATCGCCAGGTTCACCCCCCGCCGCTGGGCGGTGCGGGCCACCCGCTCCAGCCCCTCCACCACGTCCGGTTGCAGCCAGTGCTGGGGCAGGGCCGCCAGCGCCTTGGTGGCCAGGCGGATGTCCCGGATATGGTCCACTTCGAGGAGTCGCATCAGGTACGACTCCAGGTTGCGCCAGGGGACGTTGGCCACGTCGCCGCCGGAGACCACCACGTCCCGCACCTGCGGGTGCGCCTTGAGGTAGGCGATGTGGGCGTCGTACCGGTCCACCGGCTTCAGCGACAGGCGTAGCTTGTCCACGGTCGGGGTGGAGTTACCGACCAGGTCCATCCGGGTGCAGTGGCCGCAGTACTGCGGGCAGGTCGACAGCAGCTCGGCCAGCACCTTGGTGGGGTAGCGGTGGGTCAACCCCTCGGCCACCCACATGTCGTGCTCGTGCAGGGAGTCGCGGGTGGCGTACGGGTGGGAGGGCCAGTCGGTGCGTCGGTCGGAGGCCACCGGAAGCATGTACCGCCGCACCGGATCGGCGTACAGCGACTCGGTGTCCGGCACCCGGTCCGGCACCATCGTGTTGATCATCTGCGGTGGCAGCAGCATCGACATGGTGGCGTACTTCTGCTGGTCCTCGGCCAGGTCGGCGTAGAACCGTTCGTCGATCAGGTCCCCAAACACCTGTCGCAGCTGCCGGGCGTTCTTCACACAGTGGGCGCGCTGCCACTGCGCGGAGCGCCACTGCTCGGCGGTGACGTCCCGCCAGCCCGGGAACCGGGTCCAGTCCGGCTCGACCAGTTCCCGACGCTGATACGTGTACGGCTGTCCGTCGGACATGGCACCTCCCACGACCCCTTCCGCCGCACCGGTCGGGTCGGCGGCAGCGACCCTGGCGCCCGTGCTCCCCGCAGGTGGCTCCTGGAGGGCTCGACAAACCGGCACAGGGCAGTAATATCTCTTCTGTATTCGGTACTCTACCGAAGATATTGCTGTTCTTACAGGCTGTCGCTGTAGAGTATTGGGGGAACGTCGTGGGTTCGCCGGTGGGGCTGCACCGAGTGCTGGAGCCGGCCGGGGTGCTGCCACAGGCCGCCTGGCGGCTGGACACCCGGCCGGAGATCGCGCCGGATGAGGTCCGGATCGCGGTGGAACGGCTCAACTTGGACGCAGCCAGCTTCCGGCAGCTGCACCAGAAGCACCGCGGGGACGGAGACGCGGTGCGGGCCGAGGTGCTGCAGATCATCACCGAGCGCGGCAAGATGCACAATCCGGTCACCGGCTCCGGCGGCATGCTGATCGGCACGGTGGACCAGGTCGGTCCGGACTCCCCGCTGGGGCTGCGCCCCGGCCAACGGGTCGCCTCCCTGGTGTCCCTGACCCTGACCCCCCTGGCCATCACCGACGGGCTGGCGCGCTGGGACGGCAACAGTGAACAGGTGCCCTGCGCCGGGCACGCGATCCTGTTCGGGCGGTCGGCCGCGGCCGTGCTGCCGGAGCACCTACCGGCCCCGTTGGCGTTGGCGGTGCTGGATGTCTGCGGCGCCCCGGCGCTGACCGCCCGGGTGGTCGGTGGCTACTCGCGCCCCCGAGTGGCGGTGCTGGGGGCGGCCGGCAAGAGCGGAGCGTTGGCGTTGGCCGCCGCCCGCCGCGCCGGGGCGGAGGTCACCGTCGGGGTCGTACCCAACGACGTGGAGTATCAGCGGTTGACCGAGGCGGGGTTGGCCGACCACGTGGTCCGGGCCGACGCCCGGGATCCGGTGGCGCTGTCGGAGGCGGTCACCGGGGCGCTGACCGGGCACGCCGCCGACGTCACCGTGGTGTGCGTGGACGTGGCCGGCTGCGAGCACGGGGCGATCCTGGCCACCGCCGCCGGCGGGACCGTGATTTTCTTCTCGATGGCCACCTCGTTCACCGCCGCCGCCCTGGGGGCGGAGGGGCTGGCCGCGGATGTCACCCTGCTGATCGGTAACGGCTACCTGCCTGGACACGCCGACTACGCGCTGGAATTGGTGGAGCGGGAACCGGCGGTCCGCCGATTGCTGGCCGCCCGGCTTTCGGCAGACTGAACGTATGACCACACCTTCCACGCTGTACCGCGGCGGCCGGATCCACACCCCGGGCGATCCCGGCGCCACCGCCTTGCTGGTCACCGGCGAGCAGGTGACCTGGGTGGGCGCAGACGCGGACGCCCCCGCCGCCGACCGGGTCATCGACCTGGACGGAGCCCTGGTCACGCCGGCGTTTGTGGACGCCCACGTCCACCTGACCGACACCGGACTGGCCTTGGAGGGGCTGGACCTGTCAGGGGTGCGGTCGGCGGCGGAACTGTTGGCGGCGGTGCAGCAGGCCGCGGCCGGGCTCCCGCCGGACGCGGTGGTGATCGGGCAGGGGTGGGACGAGTCCACCTGGTCTGACCCCACCCCACCCCGCCCCGCGGACCTGGCCCAGGCCGCCGGCGGCCGGCCGGTGTACGCCGCCCAGGCCAGTCTGCACTCGGCCATCTGCACGCCGGAGTTGTTGGCGGCGGCGGAAGGTAAGACCGGCTACCACCCCTCCGGGTGGGTGCGCAGGACGCCCACCACACGGTACGCTCCGCCGCCCTCGCCTCGCTCAGCCCGCAGCGGCGACAGGAACTGCAGCGGCGGGCGCTGCGCCGCGCGGCCGCGCTGGGGATCGCGGCGGTGCACGAGTGCGGCGGCCCGCAGATTTCTTCCGAAGCGGATTTCACCTCGGCCCTGGCCCTGTCCGGCGACGGCCTGCCGGAGGTGTACGGCTGGTGGGGAGAGTTGGGGGGAGCCGCCACCGCTCGGCGGCTGGGAGCGGTCGGCGCCGGCGGGGACCTGTTCGCCGACGGGGCGCTCGGTTCGGCCACCGCCCACCTGCGGGAACCCTATCTGGCGGGCGGGTACGGCCACGGCTATCTGTCGGTGGAGCAGGTGCGGGACCACCTGCTGGACTGCCACGCCCACGGGATGCCCGGAGGCTTCCACGCGATCGGGGACGCGGCCCTGCAGACGGTGCTGTCCGGGTTCGCCGCCACCGCGGCCCAGTTGGGTACCGAGGCGGTCCGTGCCGCCCGGCACCGGATCGAGCACGTCGAGCTGGTGGACCGGCCGATGATCAAGCAGTTGGTCGAGTTCGGAGTGGTGGCCAGCGTGCAGCCCGCGTTCGACCGACTGTGGGGCGGTGCGGACCAGATGTACGCCCGCCGGCTGGGGGCCGCGCGGGCACTGGCGGCCAACCCGTTCGGGGCGATGCACACGGTCGGGGTGGCGATGGCGTTCGGCTCCGACTCGCCGGTGACACCACTGGACCCGTGGGGGGCGGTCCGGGCGGCCGCCTGCCACCACCATCCCGTCCAGCGGATCAGTGTCCGGGCCGCGTTCGCCGCCCACACCCGCGGTGGCTGGCGGGCGGTGGGGCAGGACCAGCACGGGGTCCTCCGCCCCGGCGCCCCGGCCACGTTCGCGATCTGGCACACCCCGGCCGGGCTGGACGGCACCCTGCCGGTGCTGTACGCCGACGACCCGCAGGAGTGGCGGAATGACCCGACCCCGCTGCCGGTCTGCCGCCGTACCGTCCTGCGTGGCCGCACCATCTTCGACGAGGAGGGAGCAGTACCGTGACCACCCCTGCCCGGCGCCGACGCCGTAATCTGCTCGATCTGGACCCCGCCCTGGTTCGCCGGGCCCGTACCCTGGCCCGTCGGGCCGGCCGGCCGGTGGTGGAGTTGGCGCGCGCCCACACCACGGTGTCGGTGGAGCGGGCGGTGCTGCGGCTGGCCGGTTTGACCGGCGCGGACGCCGAAGGCACCCCGTGGGTGAACCGGTTGGTGGACGCGGTGGCGGACCAGGTGGGGCTCGCGCACGGGGTGGCGGTGCCGGTGTTCGACGCGCTGCGCCGCGAGCAGGCCGGTGACTTGACGGAGCTGGCGCACAAAGCCGCCACCGGGTCGGTGACGTTCCGGCTCCCGACCGGGCGCGACGCCACCGCCGCCCGCCGGGCCGCCCGCACCGCGGTGGGCGCGGGGATTCGGCGGATCGACCGGCGCCGGGCGGAACGGGACCGGCTGATTCAACGCTACGGCGACCCGCAGCAGCGGCCGTGGCTGTATCTGATCGTGGCCACCGGGGACATCTACGAGGACATCGAACAGGCCAAGGCGGCCGCCCGGGCCGGCGCGGACATCATCGCGGTGATCCGTTCCACCGGTCAGTCGCTGCTGGACTATGTGCCGGAGGGGGCGACCCGGCAGGGGTACGCCGGCACCTACGCCACCCAGGAGAACTTCCGGTTGATGCGGGCCGCGTTGGACGAGACCAGCCGGCAGCTTCGTCGCTACATCCGGTTGACCAACTACGCCTCCGGGTTGTGCATGCCGGAGATGGCGGTGCTGGCCGGGCTGGAGCGGCTGGACATGATGCTGAACGACTCCATGTACGGCATCCTGTTCCGGGACATCAACCCGATCCGCACCTTCGTGGACCAGCGGTTCTCCCGCCAGGTCCACGCCCGGGCCGGGATCATCATCAACACCGGGGAGGACAACTACCTCACCACCGCCGACGCGGTGGCCGACGCCCACACCGTGACCGTGTCCCAGCTGCTCAACGAGTACTTCGCCCACGAGGCGGGGCTGCCGGACAGCCAGCTGGGGCTGGGGCACGCGTTCGAGATCGACCCGGACCTGCCGGACTCGTTCCGGCTGGAGTTGGCGCACGCGCTGCTGGCCCGGGAGCTGTTCCCGCGGGCGCCGTTGAAGTGGATGCCGCCGACGCGGTACATGACCGGGGACGTGTTCCGGGGCAACCTGCTGGACGGGTTCTTCAACCTGTGCGGCGTGATGACCCGCCAGGACATTCTGCTGGTGGGGATGATGACCGAGGCCGTGGTCACCCCGTGGCTGTCCGACCGGGACATCGCCCTGCAGAACATCCAGTACGTGCGCAACGCCGCCGGCCGGCTGCATGAAGATTTCGTGCCCGCCCCCGGCGGGTTCATTCAGAAACGAGCCCACCAGGTGCTCACCGAGGCGGTGGCGCTGCTGGAGCGGATCGTCGACGACGGCCTGCTGACCGCGATCGCCGAGGGCACGTTCGGGATCATGAAGCGCCCCGCGGACCGGGGCAAGGGCTTGGACGGGGTGGTCCGCCGGGCCGACGACTACTACAACCCCGCGATCGAGATCCTGGAAGCCACCGGCGCATGACCGGCGGGACGGGACAGGAGGGAGCCGACACCGTGGCAGACAACCGGATCGTGCGCCCCTACGGTGACACCACCGGGGACGGGATGGTGCAGCTGTCGTTCACGCTGCCGCTGCCGCACGACGCCCGGGCCGAGGCCGCAGCCCGGCAACTGGCCAACAAGATGGGCATCGACCCGGCGATGGTGGTACACAGCCGATCGATCGGCGACGGGTTCACGTTCTTCATCGTCTACGGGCAGGTCAATCACCTGGTGGACCTGTCCGAGGTGACGGTCCGGGAGCGGGAGTACCCGCTGCTGAGTGCCCGAGAGGTCAACACGGCGGTGCGGCGGCTGCTGCGGCGCAAACTGTCGGTGGTCGGCGCCTGCATCGGCACCGACGCCCACACCGTCGGTATCGACGCCATCCTCAACCTCAAGGGCGTGGCGGGGGAGAAGGGGCTGGAGTACTACCGGGAGCTGAAGGTCACCAACCTGGGCGCCCAGGTGAGCGTGCCGCAACTGCTGGAGGCGGCCCAGCGGGAGAAGGCCGACGCGGTGCTGGTGTCCCAGGTGGTCACCCAACGGGACGCCCACATCCACAACGTCCGGGAGCTGGCGGCGGCGTTCCGCGAGGCCTACCCGGACGGCCGGCGGCCGCTGCTGATCGCCGGTGGTCCCCGGTTTGACGAGACCCAGGCCGAGGAGTTGGGAGTGGACCGGATCTTCGGCCGGGGCACCACCCCCAGCGAGGTGGCCAGCTATCTGGTGTACGCACTGTCGAAGGGAAGGGCATGAGCGGAACCGATCCACGGCTGGGGCTGGTGGTCACGCACCGGCGGTACGTGCCGTACTCCCACGCCCACTACGGCGGCAACCTGGTCGACGGCGCCTACGCCCTGGGCCTGTTCGGAGACGTGGCCACGGAGGTGTGTATCCGCACCGACAGCGACGAGGGGCTGCTGGCCGGATACTCCGAGATCAAGTTCCTGGCCCCGATCCGGGCGGGGGACGTGGTGGAGGTGACCGGCGAGGTGGTCCGGGTCGGTACCCGCAGCCGGACCCTGCAGCTGCGCTGCCTGGTGGTGTGCCGCTCCCGGCCGGACCGTTCCCCGTCGGCGGCGGAGGTGCTTGATCCGCCGGTGGAGGCGGTCACCGCGACCGCCACGGTGGTGGTGCCGTAGGCTGAGGTCCGTAACCTGAACGAGGGGTCCGGTGCGGCACCCCCATCCCCCGGCACAATTCCGGCCGTTACCGTCAGAGTGGAACCAATGGACCAGATGGTGCGGACGGGCGCTTGCCACCGCCGGGGGTGAGGGCGTACCGTCAAGGACTCCGGCAGACGGCGGCTGGTGCTCAGTGATGCCCAGCGGAGGCCGGCGCGGTCAGTAGACAACGGCGTGGCGCGCCACCGGTCACGGCGGCGGGGCACGACGGTCCGAAGGCCGCGCCCAGGCACCAGCCGTGTGGCGTGGGGCGTGGCCCGCTACGGCGGGTCGCGCCCCTCGTGCCTTCGGGCGTGACCAGGTTCGCAGCGGCTTTTCAGGTTCGTGCGGCAGGGTGGGGGTGTGGACGACAGCGCGGTGGCGCCGGCCAGCGTGTCGCAGCCGGCGCCCGGTGGTGATCGGGCCGCTCCCGGCCCCGTCGACTCCCCCACAGCGGCGCCGGTGCCGCTGCCGTGGGCGATGCTCGCCGCCGTCGGCGCTGGCGCGACCCAGCTGGTGGCCTTCCCGCCGTACGACCAGTGGTGGGCGGCCCCCGTCGGGGTGGCGTTGCTGGCGGTGGCGGTGCACCGACGACGCCCGCGGGTCGGGGCTCTCCTGGGGGCGCTCGCCGGCCTGGCGTTGTTCGTGCCGCTGCTGAGCTGGGCCAACCTCCAGGTCGGCAATCTGCCCTGGCTGTTGTTGGCCGGGCTGCAGGCCAGCTTCGTGGCGGTGCTGGGCGCGGCGGCCGCCTTCCTGTCGCCGCTGATCGACCGGTGGCCGGCGGTCTGGCCGCTGGCCACCAGCCTGCTGTGGGTGGGGCAGGAGGCGCTGCGCTCCCGGATCCCGTTCGGCGGGTTCCCCTGGGGGCGATTGGCGTTCAGCCAGACCGAAGGGCCGCTGCTGGGCTTGGCCGCGCTGGGCGGGGCGCCGCTGGTCTCCGCCGCGGTGGCGCTCGCGGGTGGGGTGCTGGCCGCGCTCGGCTGGGCGGGGGTGGCGCGGCTGGCCGGGGGCCGGCCCCGGACCCCCCTCCGGATGCGGTGGGGGTGGTCGGTGGCCTGGCTGGCGGTGGTGGCCGGGACCGTCGGCGTGGGGATGGTGCCCCTGACCGTCACCACCACCCCGACCGGGCCGACGGTGACGGTGGCGATCGTCCAAGGCAACGTGCCCCGGCTGGGGTTGGACTTCAACGCCCAGCGCCGGGCGGTGCTGGACAACCACGTCACCGCCACGGTCCGCCTGGCCGACCAGGTGCGCGCCGGCCAGGCCCCGGCGCCGGACCTGGTGGTGTGGCCGGAGAACGCCAGCGACATCGACCCGCTGGCCAACCCGGACGCGGCCGAAGCGATCAGCCACGCCGCGGACACCATCGGGGCCCCGATCCTGGTCGGGGCGCTGGTGCGGGACGCGGCCGCCGACGAGATCCGCAACGTGGGCCTGGTCTGGCAGCCAGGGCAGGGCCCCGGCCCGATGTACGCCAAACGCCACCCGGTGCCGTTCGCCGAGTACCTGCCGCTGGAGTCGGTGGTGTACCCGATCGCTCGGGCGATCACCGCGGAAGTGGACCGGGTGGCCGGGTTCACCCCGGGGACGTTCCCGGGGTCCTCCCGCTCGGCCCGGCCCAGGTCGGGCAACGTGATCTGTTTCGAGGTGGCCTACGACGGGTTGGTCCGGGACACCGTCACCAGCGGTGGGCAGCTGCTGGCGGTGCAGACCAACAACGCCACCTTCAACGAAGCCGAGGCGCGCCAGCAGCTGGCCATGGTGCGGCTCCGGGCGGTCGAGCACGGTCGGTGGTCGGTGATGGCCTCCACCGTCGGGGTGTCCGGGTTCGTTTCACCGGATGGCCGGGTTCATCACGCGACGGGGTTCTTCACCCAGGAGATCCCGGTGCGTACCCTGGGGCTGTCGGACCACCGCACTGTGGCCACTACGGTCGGCTGGTGGCCGGAGCTGGTGCTTACGGCGGGCGCCGGAGTGGGACTGGCGTACCGGCTCTGGCCGCAGTGGAACCTAGCCCGGATCCGGTCCGGCCGCGGGCGCACCGCACCGGTGCGACTTAGACGAGAATGACGAGGATCTGAATGACAACCGACCAACCCACGACGGGGGCAGAGGTGGGGCGGGTACTGGTGGTGATCCCCACCTACAACGAGGCCGACAACCTTCGGATGATCACCGGCCGAGTGCGGGCCTCGGTGCCGGAGGCCGAGATCCTGGTGGTGGACGACGCCAGCCCGGACGGCACCGGCGCGCTGGCGGAGGAGCTGGCCGCCCGTGACCCCCACCTCCACGTCCTGCACCGCTCCGGCAAGCAGGGGCTGGGCGCGGCCTATGTGGCCGGATTCCGGTGGGCGCAGCAGCGCGGCTACGACGTGGTGGTGGAGATGGACGCCGACGGCTCCCACGCCCCCGAACAGCTGCCCCGGCTGCTGACCGCCCTGGCGGATGCGGACGTGGTGCTCGGCTCCCGGTGGGTGCCGGGCGGGAAGGTGGTCAACTGGCCCTGGCGGCGGATGGTGCTGTCCCGGGGCGGCAATCTGTACGTCCGACTGGTGCTCGGGGTACCGTTCCGAGACGCCACCGGCGGCTACCGGGCCTATCGGATGCCCGTCCTGGACAAGATCGACATCGACTCGGTGGTGTCGCAGGGTTACTGTTTTCAGGTAGACCTCGCCTGGCGTGCCCACCGGCATGGACTACGGGTGGTGGAGGTGCCGATCACCTTCACCGAGCGGCAGCACGGGCAGAGCAAGATGAGTTCCGCGATCGTCCGGGAGGCGCTGTGGCGAGTCACCCTCTGGGGACTGCAAGCCCGATGGGCGGGGCTCACCCGCCGGTTCCGCCGCAGTCGGCTGGCCTGAGCCCCCGTCGCCTGCTCGGCCTCCTGGCCACCGCCCTGCTACTGGTGGCGGAAGTACTGGTGTTTGTCGAGCTGGCCGGCTGGATCGGCCCCGGCTGGACGGTGCTGACAGTGGTCATGGTCAGCCTGCTCGGGGCGTGGCTGCTGGCGCGGGAAGGGCTCCGGGCGTGGCGGGGGTTCCGGTCGGCGTTGCTGACCGGACAACCTCCCGGCCCCCGGGTCACCGACGGCCTGGTCGGGCTGCTGGGGGCGCTGCTGCTGGCCGTGCCCGGGTTGATCAGTGGCGTGATCGGGGCGCTGCTGCTCCTCCCACCGGGGCGGCACCTGGCGCGCCAGCGGGTGCAGGCGTCGATCGAGCGCCGGGTGCGCTATCCGCAGTACGTGTTCGGCCCCCGCCGGGTGCGGGTCCAGCCCACGTCCCCGGCGGGGGCGTCCGACTCCGGTGAGGTCATCGAAGGTGAGATCGTCGACGAGCCAGGGCCCGGTCGCTGAGGCCCGGGCCGGTCGTTCTCCCCGAGTCAGGAAGAGGAGGACTGCTCCTCGGTCTGTCCCCGGCGAGCCCGCAGCTCCGCCAGCCGCTCGTTGAGGATCTCCTCCAGCTCCTCCAGCGTCCGCCGCTCCAACAGCATGTCCCAGTGGGTCCGCGGCGGCTTGACCTTCTTCTGCTCCGGCGGGGCGCCGTCGACCAGCTGGGCGGTGGTGCCGTCGTACTTGCATTCCCAGGTCGATGGCACCTCAGCGTCCACGGCGAACGGCACCTCGATCAGGTGCCCCTGGGGACACCGGTACTGACGGGTCTGCCGTGGCGCCAGCTCGGTGTTGCGGTCGGATTCATAACTAACGGCACCTAACCGGCTTCCACGCAGCATCCGTTCGCCCATGATCAGCTCTCTCCTCCGTCGTGCGATCGCTCTCGGTAGACACGGCCTTATCTGGTACCCCAGTCCGCGCCCTCTGCGACGTTACGAGCGTAGCCGGGATCATCGAGCCGCAGCGAACCGCACCACCCAGGAGCCGGATATAACCGGACAAGTTGCGTGAAAGCGACAGTCACAGCCGGGGGAGGTCCGGATCCCCCCGCCGCGGCCGTTGCGGGGACGGATTACGTGCCGGAAACAGCGCCCGGAACTTCGACGGCGCCGGCGGCGGCCCCTCCAACACCTGCAGCTCCGGCCGGTGCCGCCGGATCTCCGCCGCCACCGCCGACAGCGGCGCCGACACCATGGAGGCGGGGATACCGATCACCGGCTGCTTCAACAACGTCCGCCAGGCCACCAGTAGCCGCCACCCCCACCGATCAGAGCGGGCCCGGTGAAACTCCTCCGGATCGGTCAACACGACCTCCAGCATCCGTTCCGCCAGGCTGCCCCGACCGATCTCCCGCTTCCGCACCACCGTGATCTCTTCCCACCGGATCCGCCCCGCGGGGATCAAGGCGGTGCGGTCGACGAGCCCGTGCCGGTCGATCACCAAGGTGGCGCCGGGCCGGAAGGTGCGCGCCAACAACACCAGCACCGACGGGATCAGCAGCACAATGCCGAACCAGCCGATCCCTTTCATCACCGTCGAGCCGTACTGCGCCGGGATCCACAAGATCGCTATCGCCAGCAGACAGGTCCCGACCAGAACCAACAACCGCAGCCGCGGCGGGCCGTAACTCGTCTGGTCATGACCCGATGGCACCTCATCGGGCGGTGGGGGAGATACGGACATGCTTCGACCGTACCGCCCCCACCGCCCTGACGCATCTGCCCGGGCGCCCGCTTCAGTCAGCTGCCGGCGGCCTCGGCCGCTTCCGGGGCGACTTGTGCCGCCGCCCCGCTCAGCTCCGCCAGCCGCGCCTCCACCTCCGCCAACTCGCTCCGCAGCACCTCGGCCCGCTGCTGAGCCTCCGCCAACTCCGCGGCGACGATCTGCTCCACCGCCTCCTGCACCCCGGGCACGTCCAGCATCGCCACCATCTGCAGCGCCTCCGTCGGGCGCACCAGGTACGGCTTGGCCAACACCCGGCTGCCCTGCGACGCCGCGACCGTCCACTCGCCAGCCTCGTAGGCCAGCGTCACCGTCAACGCCGGCGGCGGCTTCGGCTTACCGCTCTTACCGGATCGGGTCCGGCGCGCCGGCTTCGCCCCGGTGCTGTCCGCCTTGGTGCTGTCAGCCTTGGCGCTGTCCGCCTTGGCCGGGCCGGTCGCCGCACCGTCCGCCTTCCCGCCGCCCGCAGCACCGGTAGCGTCCGGACTCGGGGAGGCGGAGCTCGCCGACCGCGGCTCCGGCACCGCCGAGGTCGACGCCCCGGCGGTCCGCGGCGACCGCCCCTTCGGCGGAATCGCCAGATCAGCCGGGGCGAACGGCAGCTCATCCCGACCGAACCGGACCACCAGCCACTCGTCACTGACGCTCGGGTCACCGAGGGACACCACCTGCCCCACCTGCCCGGCGATCTGTCCGGCCTGGGGGGTGAATACGACTTTGGGCTTACGCCCCGCGGTCAGAGCAGCCCGGATCTCCTCGATCTCGGCGGGGGACAGACCGCGGGCGGGAGCCGCGTGCGTGGACATCATCGCCTCCGTACGAATGTGCGTATGCTCGGTCGAGCCCGTTCCTACCAGAGCCGCCTGACAGCCCGACGGGCCCACCCCACCGGTCGACACCCCGCGCGGTACGGTCAGCGTATGCCCACTCTGATCAGTTCACCCACCCGCATCGACGCCGCCGGCACTCTGCCCAAGACCATCGAGGAGTACGTCGGGCGGGTCAACACCGACACCCCGCAGATCAGCATCGCCCGCATGGTGAGCCCCGCCGGGTGGCGGGAACCGGGGCAGCGACCGGAGTTCGAGGAGTGGTCCCTGGTGCTGCGCGGCACCCTGGTGGTCGAACATGAAGGTGGTCGGCTGGAGGTGACCGCCGGGCAGGCGGTCCGGGTGGCGGCCGGGGAGTGGGTGCGTTACCAAACCCCGTACGAGGGCGGCGCGGAGTACGTGTCGGTGTGCCTACCGGCGTTCTCACCGGAGACCGTCCACCGCGATCCCGAGTGAGTGGGTCGACGGCCGTACCGCCCCGTCAGGGCGGACGATGTTCCACCACATCGGTCCGGCATCAACCCTAGTTTCCTAGGACGCAGGAGGCGGTGTGACCACCCTGGACACCATCAACCCCGCTTCCGCTGGGGGAGAGTAAGTGGTGTTACCGCTCCAGCGCGTCTGATCGGAGCAGGTCGGCGCCGGGTAGCGTGATCGGCGTGCCGGTCGGCCCGGTGGCGCCGGGGAGCCCACCGGCGTAGGCCCCCTGGAACCGCCACCAGGTCTCCGCCCACCAGCGGCCGACAAAGTCCGCAGTCACCAGTGGGGCCGCGGTCTCGGCGTCGCCGGTGGTCCACAGTTCGTACCGCCAGCGCTGGTAGCGGCGGCGTGGATCGGTAATGACCCCTTCCGGTGGCTATAAACCTAGCGTCCTAGGATGCGTTACGCGATGTGATCCACCTAGTGGGGGAGTAGGAAAACTCCTCGACCAATCCCACCGACCCCTCGGCACCGGTCACGCAATGTGGTCAGTACGCCCTGATCATCGGGGTTCGGCGGTCACGGCGGTAGCAGCCGAGGGCGCGGTAGGCCGTGCGTTGACCAGGGCTCGGTCGACGCTGCAGCGTTGGTCAGTGTTGGTGCGGCGGCGCGTACCCGACTATTTCGACGGCCCTTGTCCAGGTGAGTCAGTTCGACGCGGTGATCACACCCGCTGGTGTGGGTGGTCGGCCGCGCTGCCGGGTGGCGGGGAGATCAAAGGGGTCGGTGGCGGCGAAGGGGTCGGTGACCGTGGTGATCCGCCGCTCCCTCTACCTCGAATCCGTCTATGTTCGATAATCTCTCTTATGTAAAGTAGGGATGGTGCGGTGTGGACCCCAGGGTGATCCGCGGGGGGTCTGCCTCGCCGCCCCCTCCCCGGCTCGTTTCCCACCGGGGCGTAGTCGCCGTCTCGATCAGCGGCGCCAGCAGGCGGGGCCCCCACCTGGGGTCGGCGGCGGGTCGCCCCATGGTGTTCAGGTAGCTGACGATCGACCGTTACGTGGCGTGTGGCGGGGTGCGCCGCCCCAGGCCGGGTACGAACCGGCCGACCCGGGCGGCGTACTCCAGGTACGCGCGGCCGTGGACTCGCGCGAGGTACGGCTCTTCGATCGCACGGACCTGCACCTGGAGCGCGACGATGAGGACGACGGTGGCGGCCAGGGTGATGGGGTTGGGCACCATGGCGGCCAGGCCGGTGCTGGTGGCGGCCATGGCGGTGAAGACCGGGTTGCGGACCAGGGCGAACGCGCCGGTGGTGACCAGGGGTGTGCGCTCATCGTGGTCGACGCCGACGCGCCAGGAGGTGCCCATGTGGAGTTGGGCGGCGAGGGTGGCGGCTACCCCGGTGACGGCTAGGACGAGCCCGGTGAGGTGGAGCCATGGGTGGTCGAGCCCGTTGATGGGGGCCATGCCGACGAGGGCGGCGGTTGGGCCGGCGAGGCCGAGGAGCAGGGCGGTGATGAACAGCATCTTCGCCCACCACCCCACCGATCCGGTGGGGCCGGCGTCCAGTCGCAGACCGGTGTCTCCGGTGGCCCGCCACTGTGTGACGCTTCGCCATCCGAACGCCAGCCCGAGGCCGGCCAGGTACAACGTGAGTGCGATCCACGCCATCACTGCATCCTTAGCTGTTGCTCATCGCGTCGGGTGTGTGGGGTCGGTTCCGGTCTGCTGGTGGCGGTAGTTCGGGCACAGCGCCACGGCGTCGCCGGTGGCGGCGAGGAGTTGTTCGGCGTTGGTGAGTAGGTCCAGCAGTTCGGGGCGGGTGAGGGAGTATATCGAGGCGCGGCCGACGGGTCGGTAGTCGACGAGTCCACAGTCGCGTAGGCAGGCCAGGTGTTTGGACACCGTCGACTGGGCCAGCCCCAGTTCGTTGGTGAGGTCGACTACCCGCGCGGGGCTTTGGGCTAGCCGCTGCACGATCTGTAGTCGGGTGGGGTCTGCCAGGGAGGCGAATAGTGCGACCGCGGGGGTTAGCTGGGTGCGGTCGGTCTTCTCTCCCCTATTCATCGCCATAGGGCGATGATAACGCTATCTCGGAATGGCGCGGGCGCGTATCACCGCCGGTCCGGCTCGCTGGGGAGGCGCTGGCCCCTCTCCCCCACCGCTGCCGGGTGGTCAGGCGTTGTGTGGTGGGGCAGGTAGGGCGCAGGCGGCGGTGCCGCCGGGCATGCGGTGGCGGTAGCGGGCGACGAGGCGGTAGATGGGGTGGGCGAGCCAGCGTACGGGTGGGGTGCCGAGCAGCCGACCGAGGTGACGCCAGGGGGTGTCGGCGGTGCGTAGTAGGCCGGCGAAGGCGCGTACTCCCCCGTGGACGTGGCCATCGGGGTCGACCCACAGCATTTCGTAGCGGGCGCGTTGTCGGGTTTGGCCGTAGCGGGTTAGGTCGATGGCCTGGTAGGGGGTGGCGGGGGCGGTGGGGCGGGCGTGGCGGTACAGCCAGGTGATGGTGTGGGTGCAGAATCCACAGTCGCCGTCGTAGATCAGCAGCGGGGCGGGGGCGGGGAGCGACATGTTTCTCACCTCACGGGGTGTGGGGGTGGTGGCTCGGTGGCGGGATCTTTCCGGGGGATGAGGGTTCGTTGGGGGGTGGTGTGGAGGAGGTCAGGGAGGAGCCCGGAGTTGAGGGCCATGGTGACCGCCAGGGTGCGGTTGGGGCAGTTGAGTTTGGCCAGCACGTTGGCGACCAGCCGCTTGGCGCCGTGGAGGGAGATGGACAGTTTCCGGGCGATCTGTTTGTTGCTCAGGCCTTCGGCGAGGAGGCGTAGGGTTTGCCGTTCTCGGGGGGTGAGGTTGATCTGTCGGGGTGGTGGGGTGAGTGTGCGGCGGCGCACGGTGGCGAGTAGCCGGCTTGCCAGGGAGGGGGGCATGGGGAGGTCGCCGTTGAGGGCACGGGTCACCGCGTCGGCGAGGGAGCTGGTGGTCAGGTCGTTGACGAGGAGGAAGCCGTTGCTGGGTACGGTTGCGGCCACGTCGATTATCCGGTCTTCGTCCCGGCCGAGTAGCAGCAGTGTCTTCACCCCGTTGCTTTCGGCTTCTGTGGCGAGGTGTCTCGCCTGCTCTAGAGGGGTTTCCTCGGTATAGATAATAAGTATATCTATACTCTTGGATTCGGTATCAACAAAGAACTCCCACGGGTTATCGCAGAATTGGACACTTCGGACTAGGCCGAGGGAACTCACGATGGCGCGAAGCCCTTGCCGGGTTAGTTCGTTGCGGGCGGCTAGCGCGACATGGAGGCCTTCAGCGGCATCAGCCTGGGGGTGACCCTCAGACACCAGTTCACCTCCCGGCGGGCCGATCAGGGGTGGCATGGCTAGGTGAATGGACCCGCCGTGATTGGATCGTATCTTTCTGTGCCACAGTGTCCAGTGGTCGATGAAAATTTGCGGATTGGGGACACTCCGTTTGGTGATGCTTCCTGCATATGCCAATCTTTAGGGTTGTCACCGGAACGGAGCGGTGAGGATCAGCGGCGGCCCCGACCGGCGGTTTTCCGCAGCAGGGCGGGTGATCGCTTCCCGGAGGCGCGGTGGGCGGCCAGCTGCCGCTGCAGGTCGGCCAGTTGGCGTTGGGCCTGTTGGAGGGCGGCCCGGTCGGCAGCGGCGGCGGCCTGGGCCTGCCGTAGCTGTTCGGCGGCGGCGGCCGCTTGTTGCTCCGCGGTCTGGGCGTGCTGTTCGGCGAGTTCGCGTCGGTGGGTTTGTTCCGCGAGGCGGTCGGCGGCGACGGCGGCGGCGGCTTCAGCAGCGCCGCGGCGGTTCTCGGCTTCAGCCACCTGTTGCCAGGCGCGCTGGATGGCGTCGTCGGCTTCTTGCCGGGTGTGGCGGATCCGCTGTTCAGCGGCCTCGATGGCGGCCTGCGCCTGTTGTTGGGCGGCGTCGATCGCGGCGTGGGCTTGCTGCTGGATTTCTTTCGCCTGTGCCAGGGCGGTCTCGGCTTGGGCGAGGGCCGCGTCGCGGTCGGCTTCGGCGGCGCGACGGGCCTGCTCGGCACGCTCGGCGGCCTCACACGCTTCTCGGGCACGTTGTTCGGCGGCGGCTTCGGCCTGACGCGCTTCCTGCATCCGGGCCAGGGCGTCGTCCCGTACCTGGGTGACGGCGTCGAGTAGTTCGGTCAGCTGCCGCACCAGGGGGGCGGCGGTGTCGGCGAGCCGGTCGCTGAGGGCGCGGAAGGTGTCGAGGGGGGTGGCGAGGCCGGCGGCGCGTTCGGCGGCGCGTTCCGCGGCCGCCATTTGCCGGCAGGTACGTCCGCCGGGCCAGCGGCGGTCGGGGCAGTACTCCGGCGGGCGGCCGCGGCCGTCGTAGGCCAGGGGTTGCCCGCAGGCGTGGTAACCGCAGTAGCGGGTGCGGCTGGCGGGTTCAGGTTGGTGGGCGGGAAGGGGGTCCGGGGTGGATTGTGGCTGCTCAGCGTGGAAGTCGTCGACCGGGTGGTGAGTCACACCCACACTCTAGTTTCGACTTACCACATAAGTCAAAACAGTTTCTTAGTTATCAGTAACTCTAATGATGTGGTACAGGATAATGACTGTTATCCTGTACCACTGCCAGGATGGCCGGACCTGACCCCCGCTCCCCCGCCGCGGCCCCGGGTGCGGCGGGCCGATGCGACGGCCGATAAGTTGCCGATAGGTCGCCCCACGGCCACCCGCAGCAACCCCTCGACAGGAGCGTGGTCACCGTGACGCACCCGCGGCTCGTACCGCCGCTACCGACCTCTCCCCTGCCCACCCCCGCCACCCCACCGGGGGACCCGATCGTGGCGGCGGTAGCGGCGTTACCGGGTTTGCCGCCGCAGGCGGCCACCGACCGGTACGGGGTGCGGCGACTGACGGTAATCTGGCTGCTGGGGTTCGCCCCCCACACCCGGACCGCCTATTTCCGCGACCTGTCGCGGTTCCTGACCTGGTGTCAACAGCAGCAGCTGGATCCGTTGACCGCCCGCACCAGCGACCTGGACCTGTATCGAGTGGAGTTGGCCGCGGCCGGGGCGGCGCCCGCCACCGTCCACCGGCGACTGGCGGCGTTGTCCAGTTGGTACCGCCACCTGGTGGCCAACGGGGCGGCCACCACCAACCCGGTGACGGGGGTACGGCGGCCACCGGTGGACCGGGACGCCTCCACCACCACCGGGTTGACCAGTGCGGAGGTACGGGCGTTGCTGCGGTGCGCCGATGCGCAGGTGCGGGACCGGGCCGCGGGGGCGCACGGCAGTCCGGGGCAGCGGGCACGGTACCTGGCGGCGTTGCGGGACCGGGCGCTGGTGCGGCTGTTGGCGGACCTGGGGTTGCGGGTGGGGGAAGCGTTGGCGTTGGACGTCAACGCGCTCAGCCACAACCAGGGGCGACCCACGCTGCGGTACGTGGCCAAAGGCAACCGGTTGCGGGAGCGGCCGTTGACCCCGGCGGCCCAGGCGGCGGTGGAGGAGTATCTGGCGGCCCGGGCGCAGGCGGCGGGGGTGCCGCGGCCGCGGCTGACCGGGCCGCTGCTGGCTACCTCGGGCCGGGACGGCCGCCAGGTGGCGGTGGGGGGACGGATGGATGAGCCGGCGGCGTTCCGGCTGATCCGGCGACTGGCCCGCCAGGCCGGGCTGCCGACCGCCGACCGGTTGTCACCACACTCGCTGCGGCACGCGTTCGCCACCAACGCCCGCGAACTGGGGGTGCCGTTGGAGGACGTGCAGGATGCGATGGGGCACGCGGACGCCCGCACCACCCGCCGATACGACCGGGCCCGGCACGCCCTGCACCGGGATCCGGCGCTGCGGCTCAGTGAGCTGTACCGCGACGACACCCCACCGACCGCGCCGAGTGGAGGATCACACCCGTGGGGCGGCGGGTCGCCGCCGCCTCCCCGCGGGTCGTGATAATCGGCCAACCTGCGCGATGGAGAGGTGGTGGGTCCGGTGGTGACAACCGGTGACGTACCTGCGGTGGACGAGCGGCCGGCGACCCCGGCCGCGGCGTTACAGGCGTTGCTGGCCGGCAACCAGCGGTTCGTCACCGGGGCGTTGCGCCACCCCAACCAGAACGCGGACCGCCGAGTGGCGTTGGCGCCCCGGCAGCGACCGTTCGCGGTGCTGTTCGGCTGCGCGGACTCCCGCCTCGCCGCAGAGATCATCTTTGACCAGGGGTTGGGGGACCTGTTCGTGGTCCGCACCGCGGGGCACGTGGTGGGCTCGGAGGTGCTGGGCAGCATCGAGTACGCGGTGGCGGCGCTGGACACTCCACTGATCGCGGTGCTCGGGCACGACTCGTGCGGAGCGATCCAGGCCGCGTTGGATGTGGTGCGGCACCACGCGGTTCCGCAAGGGTTCATCCGCGAGGTGGTGGAGCGGGTGATGCTCAGTGTGCTGGCGGTGCGGGAGCAGGCGGTGCACGACCCGGACGCGGCGGTGGAGGAGCATCTGCGCTACACCGCCGACTTGCTGGTCCGCCGCTCCGCGGTGATCGCCGAGCGGGTGGCGGACGGTCGGTGCGGGGTGGTGAGCCTGGCGTACCGGTTGGCGGAAGGCAGCGTGCGTCAGATCGCCCGCCACGGGATCTGAGCTGGTCAGCCAGCTACGGCGCCGGCAGCGGCGGTAGCTGTTCGTCGACCGGTGGCGGCCCCGGCGGGGTGCCGTCCCCGAACGGGCGCCCACCCAGCTCCTGCCGGCCGTGCGGCGTCAACCACCCGGACAGGTCCGGCCCGGCCGGCACGATCCCGGTCGGATTGATGGTGGTGTGGACCTGGTAGTAGTGCCGCTTGATGTGGTCGAAGTCGACCGTGTCCCCGAACCCGGGGGTCTGGAACAGGTCCCGGGCGTAGGCCCACAGGGCCGGGAACTCGGTCAACTTGTTGCGGTTGCATTTGAAGTGACCGTGGTAGACCGCGTCGAACCGCACCAGGGTGGTGAACAGCCGCACGTCCGCTTCGGTGATCTGATCCCCCACCAGGTAGCGGCGAGTACGGAGCCGCTGCTCGAGCGCGTCCAGCCGGTCGAACAGCCGCCGGTAGGCCCGCTCGTACACCTCCTGCCGGGTGGCGAACCCGGCCCGGTACACCCCGTTGTTGACGTCCTGGAAGATCTGCGCGTTGAGCTCGTCGATTTCGTCCCGCAGCGCCTGCGGGTACAGGTCGGGGGCGCCGGGGCGGTGGTAGGCGGTCCACTCGGTGGAGAAGTCGAGGGTGATCTGCGGATAGTCGTTGGTGACCAGTTTGCCGCTGGGGATGTCCACGATCGCCGGCACACTGATGCCGCCGTCGTAGTCGGGGTCGGCGGCGTGGTAGGCCTCGGCGAGGAACCGGATTCCCAGCACCGGGTCCCGCCCATCGGGGTCGAGAGTGAACCGCCAGCTGCGTTCGTCCTGGATCGGATCGGCCACCGCCACCGAAATCACCGGTTCGAGACCGAGGAGCCGACGCACGATCAACGCGCGGTGCGCCCACGGGCAGGCGCGGCTGACCACCAGCCGGTAGCGGCCGGGCTCCACCGGCCACGGGGAGGAGCCGTCGGCGGTGATGCGGTCGGTGAACCGGTTGGGTGAGCGGACGTACTCGCCTTCGGTGATGGGCATGAGTTCGACGCTACCGCGCCGGCGGGAGAAAGTCGCCACCGTGCGGGCGGGTGGGCTGGTTTCCCCGGTCGTCGACGGGGAATGGGCCTTTGCGTGAGTGTGGTCACGACGCTGGTGCAGCGGCTGCAGGAACAGCAGGACAGCGAGGTGCACCTGCCGGGGGAGCCGGGGTACGAGAACCGACGGCGGTCGCTGAATTTGGCGGTCGATCCTCGCCCCGAGGTGGTGGTGACTCCGCGGCGGGCCGACCAGGTGCCGGCGATCGTGCGGACGGCGGCGGAGGCGGGAGCGCCGGTGGCGGTACAGGCCACCGGGCACGGGCTCGCGACCGCGTACCGGGACGGGGTGTTGCTGGACGTATCCAAGTTGTCGTCGGTGACGGTTGATCCGGTCCGCCGTACCGCCACGGTCGCCGGCGGCACGTTCTGGCAACCGGTGGTCACCGCGGCGGCCGCGCACGGGTTGGCGCCGCTGTCCGGCACCGACCCGACCGTGGGGGTGGCGGGCTACACCCTGGGTGGGGGTGGTGGGCTGCTGGCCGGCCGGTACGGGTTGGCCGCGGACATGATTCGCCGGGTGGAGCTGGTCACCGCCGACGGGCAGGCGCGGACGGTCACCGCCGAGCGGGAGCCGGACCTGTTCTGGGCGCTGCGGGGTGGCGGCGGCGGGTTCGGGGTGGTGACCGAGCTGGAGTTCGACCTGGTGCCGGTGACGCGGGTGTATGGGGGGGTGTCCTTCTTCGACGGGCAGCGGGCGGCGGCGATCCTCACCGCCTATCAGGACTTGGCGACCCGAAACCTGGACGACCTGACCGTGACGGTGCGGCTGGTACGCACCCCACCGCTGCCGGTACTGCCGGACCCGATCCGGGGGCGGCCCGTGGTGGGGATGTGGGTGTGCGGGCTGGGGGATCCGGCGCGGATCCAGGCGGAGTTGGCACCGCTGCTGGCCGCGGCGGGCCCACCGCTGCTGGGTGGGTTCACCGAGACCGACTTCACCGCCGTCGCCGCGATGTTGGCCGAGGCCGGCCCTCCGAGCCGGGTGCCGATGATGCAACAGTTCCTCAACCTGCGGCGGCTGTCTCCCGCCACGGTGGACACGCTCGTCGGGGCGATCCACGCCGAAGACACCAACCCGGTCCTCATGGAGCTGCGGCACTGGGGTGGGGTGTTGGCGCAGCCGTCGGACCTGAGCACCGGACCGGCCAGGCACGGGTTGGCGCCGTTTGCGTTGATGACCCTCATCCCGATGCTGGACCCGGCCACCGTCCTGGAGGACCAGCAGCGGTTGGCGACGTTGGCGACCCGGCTGGCGCCGGACCAGGGCGGCTACAACCTGTTGAACTTCCGCCCCGATCCCGCCGACGCTGACCAGGTGTTCCTGCCGGAGGTACGGCGGCGGTTGGCGGAGATCAAACACCGCTACGATCCCCAGAACCTCTTCCGGTTCACTCACCGGTACCCTGGCGCGGTCTGACCAGGGACGCCCCGCCCCGCCTCGGGGTGACGGCCCGGGGCGAGCCTGGGGCAGGCGGTGCGCGCTAGCGTGTACCGCAGGAGGTGGACCGTGCTCGTCAAAGCGCTGATGATCACTGCGCTGGTGTTTGTAGCGGTGGGAGCGGTCGGGCTATGGCTGCGGCGGATGCGCCGATGGGGGTGAGCGGCAACCTGCTCGATCGGCTACCGGAGGGCGCCGACCCCACCCAGGTCTATGACCTGTTCGAACAGTGGGCCGAGGAGCAGGGACTTTCGCTGTATCCGGCGCAGCAGGAAGCGATGATCGAGCTGGTGTCCGGATCAAATGTGATCTTGAACACTCCCACCGGCTCCGGTAAGAGCCTGGTGGCCATCGGGGCCCATCTGGCGGCGCTGGCCCGCGACGAGGTCACCTTCTACACCGCCCCGATCAAGGCGCTGGTCAGTGAGAAGTTCTTCGCCCTGTGCGACGTTTTCGGCCCCGAGAACGTCGGCATGATCACCGGTGATGCGCGGGTCAACGACGACGCGCCGATCATCTGCTGCACCGCCGAGATCCTGGCCAACATCGCGCTGCGGGAGGGCGCCGAGGCGGACGTCGGCCAGGTGGTGATGGACGAGTTCCACTTCTACTCCGAACCCGACCGGGGGTGGGCGTGGCAGGTGCCGCTGCTGGAGCTGCCGCAGGCGCAGTTCCTGCTCATGTCCGCCACCTTGGGGGACGTCAGCCGGTTTGAGAAGGACCTGACCCGCCGCACCGGCCGCGCCACCGCGGTGGTCACCTCCGCCACCCGGCCGGTGCCGCTGCACTTCTCGTACGTCACCACCCCGCTGCACGAGACCCTGGAGCAGTTGCTGGAGAGCGACCAGGCCCCGGTGTACGTGGTGCACTTCACCCAGGCGCAGGCGGTGGAGCGGGCCCAGGCGCTGATGAGCGTGAACGTGTGCAGCAAGGAGGAGAAGGCCGCCATCGCCAAGGCGATCGGCGACTTCCGGTTCACCGCCGGGTTCGGCCGCACCCTGTCCCGCCTGGTGCGGCACGGGATCGGGGTGCACCACGCCGGCATGCTGCCCCGCTACCGGCGGTTGGTGGAGCAGTTGGCGCAGGCCGGGCTGTTGAAGGTGATCTGCGGCACCGACACCCTCGGGGTGGGGATCAACGTACCGATCCGCACCGTGCTGTTCACCGCCCTGGCCAAGTACGACGGCACCCGCCACCGGCATCTGAAGGCGCGGGAGTTCCACCAGATCGCGGGCCGGGCCGGCCGGGCCGGGTTCGATCCGGTCGGCAACGTGGTGGTGCAGGCGCCGGAGCATGTGGTGGCCAACGAGCGGGCGTTGGCGCGGGCCGGGGACGACCCGAAGAAGCGGCGCAAAGTGGTGCGGAAGAAAGCCCCCGAGGGGCACGTGTCGTGGAGCGACCGCACCTTCGAACGGCTGGTGGCGGCCGAACCCGAGCCGTTGACCTCCAGCTTCACCGTCAGCCACGCGATGCTGCTGGGGGTGATCAGCCGCGGTGGGGACGTGTTCGGGTCCATGCGGCGGCTGCTGACCGACAACCACGAGGACCGGCCCGCGCAGCGGCGCCACATCCGCCGCGCGATCGCGATCTATCGGGCGTTGCGGGCCGCCGGGGTGGTGGAGCAGCTACCGGAACCCGATGAACAGGGCCGCACCATCCGCCTGACCATGGACCTGCCGCTGGACTTCGCCCTCAACCAGCCGCTGTCCCCGTTCGCGTTGGCCGCGATCGAACTGTTGGACCGGGAGTCCCCCGAATACCACCTGGACGTGGTGTCGGTGATCGAGTCCACGCTGGAGGACCCGCGCCCGGTGTTGCAGGCCCAGCAGCACAAGGCCCGCGGTGAGGCGATCGCGGCGATGAAGGCGGAGGGGATCGAGTACGAGCAGCGGATGGAGCTGCTGGAGGAGGTCACGCATCCGCAGCCGCTGGCGGAGCTGCTGGACGAGGCGTACGAGATGTACCGCACCGGACACCCGTGGGTGGCCGACCACGAGCTGTCCCCCAAGTCGGTGGTGCGGGACATGTACGAGCGGTCGATGACCTTCACCGAGTACATCAGCTTCTACCAGCTGGCGAGGGCGGAGGGGCTGGTGCTGCGGTACCTGTCCGACGCCTATCGGGCGTTGCGGCAGACCGTGCCGGAGGAGGCCCGCACCGAAGAACTGATCGACCTGGTGGAGTGGTTGGGGGAACTGGTGCGGCAGGTGGACTCCAGCCTGCTGGACGAGTGGGAGAAACTGACCCGCCCGCAGGCGGACGTCACCGAGGTGCGCCCCGGCCGCACCGACGGGCCGCCACCGGTGACCGCCAACCGGCGCGCGTTCCGGGTGCTGGTCCGCAACGCCATGTTCCGGCGGGTGGAGTTGGCGGCCCGGCAGCGCTGGGAAGAACTGGGAGAACTGGACGGCGAATCCGGGTTCGACGCGGCCGCGTGGGAAGAGGCGTTGGCGCCGTACTTCGAGGAGTACGACGAGATCGGTACCGGCCCCGACGCGCGCGGCCCCGCGCTGCTGCTGATCGACGAACAGCCGGGGGTGTGGCGGGTACGGCAGATCCTGGACGACCCGGCCGGTGACCACGACTGGGGCATCAGCGCCGAAGTGGACCTGGCCGCCAGTGACGCCGCCGGTGAACCGGTACTGACCATCACCGCGGTCAACCAGCTGTGACCGGTGGCCCGGTGGCGGTCGCGCCGACCGTGGCCGGGTGCACCGACGCGAGCGGCACCCCCGCACCGTGGTCGGGGGTGCCGCTCGCGTCGGTGTCCGTGAACGGTGGAGGTGTCACAGGCACCGTCACCGCTTGTTGACAGCCCTACCTCCTCGGTCTGGTGTAGACAAGGGGAAGTCGCGGGATTTTTCGCAACCAGATGGTTGACCGATCGCGCTGATCATGCTGGTCGAGGTGGCCAAGTGGTTGTTGATAAACCCGTGGCCAATTTATGACCATCGGTGATGAGTCTGTGACTCGGCATCGTTTCCCTGGTGGCGTCCACCCCGCGCTACGCGACCGCCGCACCTGGGCCAGGTGTCCACCTCGACTGGAGGAGCTGACGGTGCAGATCCACATCACCCCCCTGGTCGCCGGCGACCACCCCGCCATCACCCAGACCTGGACACTACGTAACACCGCCCGCGCGGTGGACACCCCTGGGTTCATGCCGCTGTGCCGGGAACGGCTCCACGGTGAGCTGACCTATCGCGCCGGAGACGTCCGGCATGAACACCTGGTAGCCAGGGGGGACGACGGGACCGTGGTCGGCCACGCCGGGTTGACCCTCCCGTTGCATGACAACCTGCACATCGGACAACTGGAGTTGACGGTTCACCTGAAGTACCGGCGGCTCGGGATCGGCCACGCGCTCTACCAACACGTCACCGACCGGCTCCGGGAACTGGGGCGACAGCGGGTCATCGGCCGCACCACCGAGCCGCTGGCGTCGGCGGACCCCCCTACCCCGGGGCGGGCCTTCGCCACCGCGGTCGGCGCCGAGCCCGTGCTGGAGGAACACCGCCACCGGTTGGAGCTACCCCCCGCCTCGACGGACGCGTGGGCGATGCTGCGGTCCCAGGTGCAGCAGTCGGCCACCGCCTACCAGGTGGTGACCTGGCGGAACCGGACCCCGGAGCCGCTGCTGGCTGACGCCGCCTACCTGGTGCGGCGGCTGGCCACCGACGCCCCCCACGGGGAACTCGACTGGCGCCCCGGGGAAGTGGATCTCGCGCGGGTGCGGCAAACCGAGGATGGCCTGGCCGCCACCCGCACCCACACTTACCTCGCGGGCGCGGTGCACACCCCCAGCGGCAGGCTGGTCGGGCTGACCATGCTGGCCCGCCCGCACACCGTACCGGACCAGTGCTCCCAGTGGATCACGATCGTGGCGCCGCCCCACCGTGGCCACCGGCTCGGGCTGCTGCTGAAACTGGCGAACCTGGCCCACATCCGCGCCCACGAACCCCAACTGCGGACTGTGGACACGTGGACCGCGGCCACCAACCACCACATGCGCCGGATCAACCAGCAGTTGGGGTTTCAACCGGTCGACCGCTGGGTGGTGTGGCAGGCTCAGGTGTGAGCGCGGGGTAGGCAGGGCAGGTAACCGTCGACGACCACCACGGGCGTGCCGACCCGGGCGGTCCCGCCGGGGGCGCAAGCCCGAGTGGCCATGACATCCGCCCGCTACCGCCACTGCGGTGGCTGACCGGTGTCGGTCAACTGCCAGCGGCCGTCGTCGGGTAACTGGTCGGTGTAGTAGTAGACGGTCGGGGGCAGCAGCGCCGCCGGATCACCCCCCTCGGTGATCACCTGCGTGGTGAAGGCGTGCCGCGCCGCGGCCTGCAGCTCCCCCGGGTCCAGCCCCCACCGCTGCTGCGCCAACCGGGCGAGATAGGCCAGGGTGTGGTGCCCCAGGAAACTGTCATAGACCAAACTGAACACCTGCCCGGCCGGCACCGCCACGTCCTGGCCGATCACGTTCCGCGGGGGCAGCTCACCACCCAACCCGGCGGCGGTGCGGATACGCGGATCCACATACACCGCGCAGTCCCGGTACACCACCCAGGTGGTGTGCAGGTCCGCTGTCAACCCCAGCAGCGTGTTCTGCCCGTGGGGTTCGATCGCACAGCCGGTACGCAGCAACACCCGCACCCACAACCGCACCACCGGATCGATCAACCGGTCGATCAACCACCGGTGCGGGGGCTCTCCGCTGGCGTCGACCAGCTGCTCCAGCAGACGGGGGTGGGATCGGTAGCGCACATCCCCGCCGTAGAGAGCGAACCACGGCAGCAGGTAGGTGGCGGCCGCGGCCGGTACCGGTGGCCGCGGCCGGGCCTCCCGCAGCAGGAACCCCCACGCCTGGTCCGGGTCGTCGCCGTCGTACACCACCCCGCCGCCGACCTCCGGCAACAGCGGCGCCCCGATCTGCATCAACTGGTCGGACACCCACAACTGCAGCGCGATCACCGGCCGCCGCAGCCGGCGGGTGAACCGGGACAACCGTTTCGGGTAGTGCAGTTTGAGGAAGTGCGGCGGCACCGGTTTCCCGTCGATGGCCAGCACGAACACGGTACGGGCGTTGGCGGACGGCACGACCTCCACCGGTGGGCCTGGCCGGCAGCCGGCCAGGCACTGTTTCACCCCCGGCACGGTCAACGTCTCCGGGTGCACCGGCAACAGGAACGTGTCGCCGTCGCGGTAGAACTGGTGCAGGGTGGAGTCGGTGCGGCTGGTCAGGTAGCTGCCGCGGTCGGGGGTGATCTGGAAGGTCGGCAGGGTGAACCGGTCCTCCCCCCGCTGCGGGTGATAACGGGGGTCGATCTCCAAGTCGTCGGCGTACCGGCTGTAGGTGCGGGTGCCGTCACCGAGATACCGTTCGGCGTACCACCACACCGCCGCGGGGTCGGCCCCGGGGGTCAGCATCATCACCGCGCCGCCCGCACCGCCCGCAGCGCCTGGCGCCGGACCTCCCCCCGGAGCCGGTCCAGGTAGAGCCGACCGTCGAGGTGGTCGTACTCGTGCTGCAGCGCCCGGGCGAGAAAACCGTGCCCGGTGACGTGGATCGGCTGCCCGTACTGGTCAAATCCGTCCACGGTGGCGTACGCGGCCCGGGGGGTGGGGAACGACAGGTCCGGCACCGACAGGCACCCCTCCGGTTCGGTCAGCTCCTCCCCCCAGGTGCGGATGGTGGGGTTGATCACGTGCCCGCGGCGGCCGTCGGCCTGGTACACGAACAGCCGCAGCCCCACCCCGATCTGCGGGGCGGCCACCCCGGCCCGGCCGGGCACCTTCAGCAGCGTGTCCATCAGGTCGGCCACCAGCCGACGCAGCTGCCGGTCAAAATCGGTGACCGGTTCGGCAACGGTGCGCAGTATCGGGTCACCCAGTAACCGGATGGGTCGGATCGTCACGGCGTGACGATACCCGCCTCACGGTGGTGGTGGGGTGTGGCTGGGGCACCGCACACCGTGCCGCCGCTGCACTGCGGCGTCTCCTACCCGCCTACACTGTGCCGGTCCACCCCTCACTGCCTGATAGAGAGGCCTGCGATGGTGTACGGCACCCCGGTCCAGATCCGGTCACACCGGCGTGGCCGGCGTCGCCGGCGCCGGGGATGGTCGCCGCGGAAAGTGGCCACCCTGGTGGCGGTGCTGCTGGTGATCGGGCTGGGCGTCGGATATCAACAGCTGCTGGCCCGGGCCTGCTCCGGCATGGTCACCGCCCGGATAGTGGCCGCCCCCGCGATCGCCAACTCCATGGCGGCGGTGGCCTCCGACTGGGTGGCGCAGGAGCCGGCCACCTCCGACGGCAGCTGCGCCCAGGTGATGGTGGAGTCCCGGGACTCCGCCGAGGTGGCCGCCGCGTTGGCCGACCGCAGCGGGGAGGGGGAGCGGCCGCACGTGTGGGTGCCGGAGGCCAGCGTCTGGGCCCAGCAGGTAGCGGTGCTCGGCGCCGCCGCGGCGGTGCTGCCGGACAGTGGGCCGAGCGTGGCCCGCAGTCCCGTGGTGGTGGCGATGCCGCAGCCGGTGGCGGAGGCGCTGGGGTGGCCCGCGCACCACCGGGCCGACGAGGATTGGGATTCGCTACTGACCAAGATCCGTAAGGACTGGCAAGACCACCGGGACCCGGAATGGGGTCGGTTCCGGTTCGGTATGGCCGACCCCGCCCGGGACACCGCGGGGCTGTTGGCGGTGACCGCGATGGCGGCGGCCGACTCGGACGGGGTGGCGCAGCTGGGGCGGATGCTCGACCACGACCGTTACCACCTGACCACCGGCCAGCTGCTGGACGGGCTGCGGGAGCAGGATCGGAACGATCCGGAAGCGGTGGCCGCGCATGTGTCGGCGTTCCCGGCCCTGGAACGGCACGTCCTGGAATACAACCGGGACAACCCGCAGGTGCCGCTGGTGGCGGTCTATCCCCGCACCGGGTGGGAGGCCGACTACCCGTACCTGATCTTGACCGGGGACTGGGTGGAGCCGACCATCCGGGAGGTGGCGGAGGCGTTCCTCACCCACCTGCATTCCCCCGCGGGGCAGCAGCGGCTGCAGCAGGCGGGGTTGCGGGACCACCAGCAGCGGGCCACCCCCGACCTGGTCGACGGGTATGGGCTGGTGGCCGAGGTGGCCCCCAGCGAGACCGTGTCGGAAGCGGAACCGGTGGCGCGGGCGGTGGACCAGTGGACCGCGGTGACCCGCCCCTCCCACGTCCTGGTGGTGGTGGACGCCTCCGCGTCGATGAACCAGCCGCTGCCGGACGGGCGGACCCGGTGGGAGGCGGCCCACGAGGCGGTGCAGGAGTTGGCGAGCCTGTTCAACGACACCGACCAGGCGGGGCTGTGGGCGTTCGCCGCGGACGAGCACGCCGACTACCGGCCGCTGGTGCCGCTGGGACAGTTGGACGATCCGCTGGAGGATCTGCAGGAGCGGCGGGAGCATCTGCGGCAGGCGATGACGGAGATGACTCCGGCGGAGCACGACACCGACCATGTGGGGCTGCACACCACCCTGCAGGCGGCGTTCGACACCGTGGTGGGGAACTTCGATCCGCAGGCCAGCAACCTGGTGCTGGTGATCACCGATGGGGCGGGGCCGGACTCGCAGTCGGTGGAGGAACTGGTGGACTACCTCCAGGCGGTCACCCCGCCGGAGCAGCGGATCCGGTTGATGACCGTGTCGGTGGGGGACGCGGTCGACCAGGAGTCGCTGCGGCGGATCAGCCAAGCCACCGGTGGCCGCGCCTACCGTTCACCCGACGGCGCCGATCTGACCGCGCTGGTGCGGCGGGCGGTGTTCAGCCCCCACCGCTGACCCTGCCAGCGCCGCCCGCAGCGGGGCGGCTTTGGCGACCGCTTCGGCCACCTCCTCCTGCGGGTCGCTGTCCCAGGTGATGCCGCCGCCGGCCCACACATGCAGCCGCTGCGAGTCGGCCGCGGCGGTGCGGATCGTCACCCCCAGGTCGATCCGGTCCGGCCCGATCCACCCCAACAGGCCCATCGCCGGCCCACGCCCCACCGGCTCCAACGCGGCGATCAACGCCAGCGCGGCCAGTTTCGGCGCCCCGGTCACCGACCCACCGGGGCAGACCGCGGTCAGCACATCCGCCAACCCCACCCCCGCAGCGGGAACCGCCGACACCACCGACTCGGCCTGCCACAGATGGCACCAGCGCCGCACCGCATACAGCTGCTCCACCCGCACCGACCCGGTCTGGGCCACCTGCGCCAGGTCGTTCCGGCACAAGTCCACGATCATCACGTGTTCTGCGCGTTCCTTGGCGGAGGTCACCAACTCCGTCCGGCCTGCCGCGGTGGCGGGGCGGGTGCCTTTGATCGGCCGGGTGACCATCCGCCCCGCCTCGACCGTCAGCAACGTTTCCGGGGAGGCGCACCCGACCGCCCAGCCGGCACCGGTGAGCACGATCGGGTAGCGGGCACCCGGTAACCGGGTCAACCGCCGCAGCGCCGGTAACGGATCACCCTGATAGTCGGCGGCGGCGTGCCCCACCACGTTCAGCTGGTAGACGTCGCCGCGGCTGATCGCCTGCCGCACCTGGGTGATCGCGGCCGCGTGCTGCTGCGGGGTCCAACTGTCCCGCCACCGCCCCAGTTGAAACGCCCCCCGGGCCGGGGGTGGGGAGGGGGTGGGTCGCCACACCACCGCCACCACGTCCGGCACCGCCGGGGCGGGGCTGGCGGCCCCCACCGGGGCGCCGATGAGGTGCGCGGCCGCGGCGGCGGAGATGAACAGTGTGGCCCACCGGTCGGTGCGGGGCCACCGGCTGCGGGCCAGCTCCGCCACCGGCAGCCCGTGGGCGGCCAGGAACTGCTGCACCAGCACCGCGGGGTTGCCGGCTTGCCCCAGCCGCCACTCCCATCGGGCGATCTCCTGGCCGTCCGGCCAACCGTGAGGGCGGTCACAGCCCTGTTCGGGGTCATCTACCGGAACCGGCCACCGATCCCCCATCAGCTGTTCGGCCAATTCTGCTCCGAGGCGGTGTGATCTAGCTTAAATAGCCGTTGCCGGCCTTCATAGGGTGCGCAACTGTTCATGCTGAGTGAACGAACGACCCCGCAGAGTGTGGGGCCGAATCCGATAACCCCCAATCCGGAGAAGATAATGTCCTGCCACCACCAGCCTCCCTGCCCCAGGGCGGACGCGGTCGACCGGGACGCCGCCCACGTGGTCGCCTTCTACCCGGAACAGGGCTGGAGCCGGCTGTGCAACGGGGTGATCGTGTTCGACGACACCGGCGAACTGCTGCCGGACGGCCGCACCATCGCTCCCGACCGTGGCCCGGCCGGACCGGTCCGGCGCATGTCCACCTCCCCCGCGGCTGCCTGACTTTCCTCCCGGACCCCCGGTCCGGTTCCCCTGCCCGTCCGCTGGCGGCTGACCCGGGGGGCCAGTCAGCCGCCAGCGGACGGCTTCTTTCACGCAGACGACCTACTCAGCCGGCTCCGCGAACGCCTCCGGGGCAGGGCAGGTGCACGCCAGGTTCCGGTCCCCGTAGGCCCCGTCGATCCGCCGCACCGGCGGCCAGTACTTCGTGCGCCGATCCACCCCCGCCGGGTACGCCGCCACCGACCGCGGATACGGGT
Source organism: uncultured Actinomycetota bacterium (assembly GCA_963809545.1). Taxonomy (GTDB): domain Bacteria; phylum Actinomycetota; class Actinomycetes; order Mycobacteriales; family Micromonosporaceae; genus Natronosporangium. The sequence goes on from CAWEKD010000006.1 coordinate 140,871, forward strand.
GCGGCCACTCGTCCGCCGACACCATCGCCGCGGTGTGCGGCGCCTGCCGCAACGGGTTGTCGTCGGCCGGCCACACCCCCGCCGCCACCTGGTCGATCTCCGCCCGAATGGCGATCATCGCCTCGCAGAACCGGTCCAGCTCGGCCAGGTCCTCACTCTCGGTCGGCTCCACCATCAACGTCCCCGCCACCGGGAACGACATGGTCGGGGCGTGGAACCCGTAGTCGATCAGCCGCTTGGCGACGTCCTCCACCGTCACCCCGCTGGCCTTGGTCAGCGGCCGCAGATCCAGGATGCACTCGTGCGCCACCAGCCCCTTGTTGCCGCTGTACAGCACCGGGTAGTACGGCCGCAACCGGGCCGCCACATAGTTGGCCGCCAACACCGCCGCCCCGGTCGCCTGCCGCAGCCCGTCCGGGCCCATGATCCGCAGATACATCCACGAGATCGCCAGGATCCCCGCCGAACCGTACGGGGCGGCCGACACCGGCCCCACCGGCGACTCCGGCGCCAACGGATGCCCCGGCAGGTACGGCGCCAGGTGCGCCCGCACCGCCACCGGCCCCACCCCCGGCCCACCGCCGCCGTGGGGGATGCAGAACGTCTTGTGCAGGTTCAGGTGCGACACATCCGCCCCGAACCGGCCCGGCTTGGCGTACCCCACCAGCGCGTTCAGGTTCGCCCCGTCCACATACACCTGGCCGCCGGCGTCATGCACCTTCGCGCACAGCTCCGCGATCCCGGTCTCATACACCCCGTGGGTGGACGGGTACGTCACCATGATCGCCGCTAGCCGGTCCGCATGCTGTTCGATCTTGCGGTCGAGGTCCACCAGATCGACGTTGCCGTCGTCGTCGCAGGCCACCACCACCACCCGCATGCCCGCCATCACCGCGCTGGCGGCGTTGGTGCCGTGCGCGCTGGCCGGGATCAGGCACACGTCCCGCTGCGGCTGACCCTGGTCCCGGTGCCAGGCCCGGATCGCCAACAACCCCGCCAACTCGCCCTGCGAACCGGCGTTCGGCTGCACACTCACCGCGTCATACCCGGTGATCTCCGCCAGCCACTGCTCCAACTGGGAGATCATCTCCCGGTAGCCGGTGACCTGCTCCGCCGGCGCGAACGGGTGCAGGTGCGCGAACTCCGGCCAACTGATCGGCTCCAGTTCACTGGTCGCGTTCAGCTTCATGGTGCACGACCCCAGCGGGATCATGCCCCGGTCCAGCGCATAGTCGTCGTCGGCCAACCGGCGCAGATACCGCAGCATCGCGGTCTCACTGCGGTGGGAGTGGAACACCGGGTGAGTCAGGAACTCGCTGGTGCGCCGCAGCGGCTCCGGCAACGCCTCCGGCACCTCCCCAGTCGGTGCGGCCGCCCCGAAGGCCGCCCACACCACCTGCAGGTGCTCCTCGGTGGTGGTTTCGTCGCAGGCGATCCCCACCCGGTCGGCGTCGACCCGCCGCAGGTTCACCCCCCGGGCCGCCGCCGCGGCCACCACCTGGTCCGCTCTGCCCGGCACCACCGCGAGGACCGTGTCGAAGAACTGCGCGTGCGCCACCTCGATCCCGGCCTGCCGCAACCCGGCCGCCAACCGGGTCGCCGACCGGTGCACCCGGGTGGCGATCCGCCGCAGCCCGTCCGGGCCGTGGTAGACGGCGTACATGGCGGCCATCACCGCCAACAGCACCTGCGCGGTGCAGATGTTGCTGGTGGCCTTCTCCCGCCGAATGTGCTGCTCCCGGGTCTGCAGCGCCAACCGGTACGCCGGGGCCCCGTCCGCGTCCCGCGACACCCCCACCAGCCGGCCCGGCAGCATCCGGGTCAGCTCCTTCCGCACCGCCAGGTAGCCGGCGTGGGGGCCACCGAACCCCATCGGCACCCCAAACCGCTGGGTGGTGCCGGCGGCGATGTCCGCCCCGATCTCCCCCGGCGGCCGCAGCAGCGTCAACGCCAACAGATCCGCCGCCACCGTCACCAGCGCCCCCCGCTGGTGCGCCGCCTCCACCAGTGGGGCGTGGTCCCGGATCGCCCCACTGGCCCCCGGGTACTGCAGGTGCAGCCCGAAGAACGCCTCCGGCAACGGCTCCCGGCCCAGATCCTGCACCCGCACCTGGATCCCCAACGGCTCCGCCCGGGTCCGCAGCACCGCCACCGTCTGCGGCAAGGTGTCCGCGTCCACCACGTACACCGGCGAATCCACCTTGCTGGCGCGGCGCGCCAGCGCCATCGCCTCCGCCGCCGCCGTGGCCTCATCCAGCAGGGACGCGTTCGCCACCGGCAGCCCGGTCAGGTCGGCCACCATCGTCTGGAAGTTCAGCAACGCCTCCAGCCGACCCTGGCTGATCTCCGCCTGGTACGGGGTGTAGGCGGTGTACCACGCCGGGTTCTCCAACACGTTCCGGCGGATCACCGCCGGGGTGTGGGTGCCGTAGTAGCCCAACCCGATCATCGACACCGCCACCGTGTTCTGCTGCGCCAACGCGCGCAACTCAGCGGTGGCCTCCGCTTCACTGACCGCCTCCGGCAACGCCAATCGACCCTGCCAGCGGATCGACTCCGGGATAGCGGCGTCCATCAGCTCCTCCACGGAGCTGTAGCCCACCGTGGTGAGCATCTGCCGCTGCTGTTCGGAATCGGGGCCGATGTGGCGCTCAGCGAACGCTGCAGTCATGGGCACTCCCGGCTTGGGTAGGGTTTCCGGTCCACCCTCCCCTTCTGTCGCCGCCGGCGGCGGCTTCAGAGGTGCCTACCCGACGTGGTCCTGGTGCCTGAGAGGTTCCGGGGAGGATTTGCCCCTTCGGCGCCGCCTGGCTCACACGCCAGCGGGCTCTCCCACGCGGGCACTACCGGCTTCACCCGCTACCGTACCAGCGCAGCCTGACCGGCGGTGACCCTGCCCACTGTCGACGAGATCAACTAGCCCGCCGGCGGGCCCGCCGGGCCGCCAGCTCGTCCCCGGCCGCCACCACCGCCGTGGCCGGCGTCGCCGACGGTGCCGCCTCATCCACCTCCGCCGGCTCCCGACGGTCTGCCCGCAGATGGGACAACGTGCCCTTGATCTCCCGGAACGCCCCCGAGATCGCGATCCCGAACACTCCCTGGCCACCCTGGAGCAGATCCACCACCTCTTCGGCCGACCGGCACTCGTACACGGTCGTCCCGTCCGAGATCAAGGTGATCCCGGCCAGGTCCTCCACCCCGTGGGCGCGCAGGGTCTCGATCGCTTTCCGGATGTTCTGCAGCGACACTCCGGCTTCCAGCAGCGACTTGACCACCCGCAGCACCACCAGGTCCCGGAACGAGTACAGCCGCTGGCTGCCCGACCCGCTGGCCGGCCGAATACTCGGCTCCACCAGCCCGGTCCGGGCCCAGTAATCCAACTGCCGATAGGTGATGCCGGCGGCGTGCATCGCGGTCACCCCCCGGTAGCCCACCGTCTCCGGCGGCGGGGGATCCTCCGCCTCCCGTGGCTCCGGCATCCTCGACCTCCCCGCGGTGCGAACGGACTGGGCGACCCGCTCAGCTTAACGGCGCCCACACCCATCACCCGGTACGAAACGCCGTCACATCACCCTGTCCGGGGGCCCCAGCCCCGCTCAGCCGGCGAAATCCTCCGGCCGCACCTGGTCGAGGAACTCCCGGAACTTCTCGACCTCGTCCTCCTGCTCGTCCGGGATGATGATTCCGGCCTCGTCGAGCACTTCCTCCGCGCACCGGATGGTCGCCCCCACCCGCAACGCCAACGCGATCGAGTCACTGGGCCGCGCCGACACCCGCACCCCGTCCCCGATCACCAAGTCGGCGAAGTACACGCTCTCCTTCAGCTCAACGATCTCCACCGCGCGCAGCGGGGCGTTCAGCGCCGCCAACACATCCCGCAACAGATCGTGGGTCAACGGGCGGGCCGGCTTCACACCCTGCTGCTCGTAGGCGATCGCGGTCGCCTCCACCGCCCCGATCCAGATGGGTAGATAACGCTCCCCGTCGACCTCGCGCAACAGCACGATCGGCTGGTGTGTGGGCAGCTCCACCCGGACCCCCACCACGGTTAGCTCGCGCACGCCTACCTCCGACCGGCTCTCGTCTCCACGCGCGACAACCCTCCCCTAGAACGGTACACGGCCCACCGACAGGCCGACCGCCCCTCGGCTAGGCTGCGCCCGGACGCGGACCAGCGACGAACACCAGGCGAAACTTACCGATCTGCACCTCATCACCGTTGTTGAGGGTGGCCGCCTCCACCCGCTCCCGGTTGACATAGGTGCCGTTGAGACTGCCGACGTCCCGCACCGTGAACGTCCCCCCGTCCCGATGGAACTCCGCGTGCCGCCGCGACACCGTCACATCGTCGAGGAAAATGTCACTGTCCGGGTGCCGACCACTCGTGGTCACATCGTGATCCAGCAGGAACCGCGCCCCGGCGTTCGGTCCTCGCCGCACCACCAGCAACGCCATTCCCGGCGGCAACGACCCCGCCATCCGGCTCGGGGCGATATCGGTGTCCGGCCCCTCAAGCACCTCGTCCAAAGAAGCCATGTTCATGGTCGAGGTGACGTCGAGCGGGGCGAACTCGTCGTCTGGGCGCGTCATCGGACCACCTCACGCGGCAGGTAGAAGGAGCAGGGCATCACAGTTACGGTAACCGATCGGTAACCTTAAGCATCCGTCAGCTTACGGTAGCCGGTCGCGTCTAGCAGCCCCTCAACGGCTGAGGCGTCCTCCGGCTCCAGTTCAAACAACCAGCCCCGACCGTAGGGATCAGAGTTGATCAGTTCGGGGGAGTCCACCGCCTCCTGGTTGACCGCGGTCACCGACCCCGTCAAAGGCGAGTAGATCTCCGACACGCTCTTGGTCGACTCCACCTCACCGACCACGTCACCCGCGGTCACCTGCGCCCCCACCTCCGGAAGCTGCAGGAACACGATGTCACCCAAGGCGTCCTGGGCGTAATGGGTGATCCCTACCCGCACCCGACCCTCCTCGGCCGGCGCCACCCACTCATGCTCGGCCGTGTAACGCAGCTCCTCGGGAACCATCTACCACCTCTCGTCGCCTAGGTCAGGAATCCGGTCGGGCGTACTCCAGGCTGGGCGGCGGCACCACCGCCGACACCTCCACCCCTTCTGGCGCCTCCTGTACGGTCACCGTACCGCCGTCCCGTTCCACCGACTCCACCACCCCGCCCGGGATTTCCAGCGCCGGTGCCAACGTGGCCGGATCCCCCACCACCGTCAGCGTGTACGGAGCGGTCAGCAGCGTACCGTCCACCACCAGCCCACCGCCCTGCGCATCCAAGAAGTACGTGCTGGCTACCACCCGCACCACTTGGCCGCCCGAGCCGGCGATCTGCATCGCCTCCGCCCCCGCGCTCCGCAGCTCCTGCACCGCATCCAGCACCCGGGCCGCGGTCACCGCCTCCCCGCCGCGCATCCGCACCACCAACCCCGGCCCGGTCACCGGCAGCGTGCCCGCCAGCACCCCGATCTCATCCGCCCGCCGCTGCGCCTCCGCCAACGCCTCCTGCTGGCTTCGCCCCGCCGTACTCAACCGCCGATGGGTCTCCTGCAGCTCGGCCAGGTCCTCCCGCAGCCGCTCCTCATACGCGTCCAGATTCGCCAAAATCCGGACCAAGTCCTCCTGGCTCTGCGCGGTCACGGTCGGGTCGTCCGCCACATGCCGGACCTGCACCGTGAACGTGAAACCCAACAGCCCCAACAACAGCGCCACCATCACCTGCAGAGGCAGCTTCCCCACCCGGCTGGCAGGCGCCGCGGGCGTGACCGGCTCCCCGCTGCCCTGCGCCGCGGCGTCGACCTCGGCCGCATCCGCCGCCGCGTCCCCGGCGGCCTCCGCCGCAGAGTCATCCGCTGCGCCCGCGTCCGCCTCCTCAGCCGCGTCCTTGGCCGGCGGCGCCTCCGAGGCCGCCGCCGCCTCCTCCGGCGGCTGCTCCGGCTGCTGCGGTGTCCCTTCACTCATCGCCCCACCTACGCCCGGAACACGTGCCGGCGGATCGCCGCCACATTGCCGAAGATCCGCACCCCGAACACGACCACCACCCCGATCGACAGCAGGCTACCCACCCCCAACTGGTCGCCCAAGAACACGATCAGCGCCGCCACCAACACATTGGAGATGAACGAGATCACAAACTGCTTGTCGTCGAAGATCCCGTCCAGCTTCGCCCGAATGCCCCCGAACACCGCGTCCAGCGCCGCCACCACCGCGATCGGCAGATACGGCAACAGCCAAATCGGCACACTCGGGTCGAGCAGCACCCCCAGCACCACCCCGGCCACCAACGCCAGGGCCGCAAGGATCCAGGTCATGGGCAGACTCCAATCCACTGTCAATCGGGGACCGGCGTGGCATGGTACAGCTGCGGTGCGGCCGCCGCCGGCAACGTCAAATCGTCCTCGGCCCGCACCTGGTACTGGATGCCGTACTCATCCACCAACAACCGCATCAACGCCGCCGCGGCCGACGCCTCGAACTCCTCCGCCAACCCCTTAGGACCGATCGCCGCCACCTCGTACGGCGAACTCATCGGCTGCCGATCCACCAAAATCGCCCCACTGGCGCTCCGGATAGTGGACACGGCCGTCAACCGCCGCCCGTTGACCGCCACCGCCTCCGCACCCGCCGCCCACAACGCGTTCACAATCTGCTGCAAATCCCGGTCAATGATCCGGGCCTGCGGATCCACCACCTGCTCCCCGGTGACCGGATCCAACTGCGGCGGACCATCCGCCACCCGGACCACCACCCCGTCCCCGGTCACCCGCGCCAACCCCGTCGCCGCCTCCAACGCCCGCAGCTGCCGCACCGCCGCCGGATCCCCCAACTGGGCATCCCGCAACCGCGCCACCTGCTCCCGCAGCTCATCCGCCCGCGCCTGCAACGACTCCGTCTCCGCCTGCCGCTGCCGAATCTGCTGCTGCAGATCTGCCCGGACCTGACTCCGGGTCGGCTCCTCCGCCACCACCTGCTGGTAGGCCATCGCCACCACCAGCCCCACCACCAGCAGCGTCGCCAACATCGCCAACCGGGCTCCGCGCCACCCCGGCGGACGCGTCTCCCCCCGCGCCCGCCGCGCCTCTGCCGCCGCCGCATACCCCGGGTCCAACGGGTCCCGGAACAACTCATCCAGAAAATCCGGCGGTAACGGTCGATACGGATTCCGCGGATCGGTCACCGGTCAGTACGCCCCCTGCGCAGTAGCTCCACCATCTGCGTCAGATACAGCACCCCGGCAACCCAGTACAACCCCAACCCCCACCAGGCCAGAGCCCACCCCACCGGCTCCGCCCACCCCTCGGTCCCCGGCACCGCGACCGCCAACAGCAGAACCGGAAATGCCGTCAACAACAGGAAGGTGGCTGTCTTACCGAGATAATGCACCGGCAACGGACCATATCCGGCCCGCCGTAGCAGCGCCAACCCCCCGGCCATCACCAATTCCCGCGCCACCAACGCCACCGCAAACGGCCACGGCACAATCCGCGCCACGGTGAACGCCACCAACGTGGCCAGGATGTACAACCGGTCCGCCGCCGGATCCAACAACTCCCCGAACCGACTGACCTGCCCCAACCGGCGCGCCAACCAACCATCCAGCCAGTCGGTCGAGCCCCCCAGCACCAACACCGCCAGCGCCGCCAGCTCCTGCTCCGCCACCAGCAGCAAATACAAAAACAGCGGCACACCCAGCAGCCGTGCCAGACTAATCACATTGGGGACGGTCAGGATCTGCCGGTAAGTCCGTTCGACAGCGGACACCCAGGCCTCCCCTCCGCCGTGCCGCACCGAGCCCCCCGGCCCCACCGACAACGGCCACCGGCCCCTGCAATATAACCGGCACCAGCAGACGCCCACGCGTCACGGGGACCCAGGCGATCTCACCCTCCCCGACGCCGCACCCGCCGGCGGAACCACCCCATCGCCACCACCATCACCGCGAGCCCACCCGCCACGGCCACCAGCGACCCCACCGGCATCCACCCCGGCAGTGACAGCTCCCACCACCTCGCCGCCTCCCGCGCCGGCCCCGCCACCCCCTCCGGGGCCGGGGACGGCTCCGGGGTGGCCTGAAACCCGATCCCGGTCAACTCCGACGGATGCCCCTGCCCCGGCTCCACCAGATACCCCACCGACGCCCCCGCCGGCACGGAGAACCCCCAGTCCAGCAACGCCGCCCCCTGGGCCCACCCCGGCAGCGGCGTCGCCTCCGCCCCCAGCAGCGTCACCACCAACCGTCGACCATCCCGCTGGGCCGCCCCCACGAAACTGTGCCGCACCAGATCCGTGTAACCGGTCTTGCCGCCCAACGCCCCGGGGTACTCCGTCAACAACCGGTTCTGGTTCTGGATCTCAAACCCATGCGGATCCCGCGGCGGCTGCGGGGGAATCCGCGTCCGCTCCGTCTGCACGTACCGCAGAAAATCCGGCCGATCAAACAACTGCCGCGCGATCAACGCCAAGTCGTACGCACTGGTGAACTGCCCCGGCCCATCCAAACCCGACGGCGTCACCGCATGGGTCTGCCACGCCCCCAGCCTCCGCGCCTCCTCGTTCATCAACCGCAGTCCACCCGCGACCCCGTCCGGCCCCCCCACCCAACCGGGCCAGCACATTGGCCGCATCATTGCCGGAGTTGAGCAACAGCCCCAGCCAGAGCGTCTCCACGGAATACTCGCCGCCGACCAGCAGCCCCACCGCGGAACTGCCCGGCTCGAAACCCATGTCCTCCTCGGTCACCTCCACCATCGACTCCGGATCGAGCCGGTCCAGCAACGCCGCCGCCAACAGCAACTTCTGCGTAGAGGCGGGGATCCCGTACTCGTGCGGCCCGCACCCGCCCAGCACCTCTCCGGTGTCCAGATCAGCCACTAACCAGGAAGTCGCCGACAACCGCTCCCCCGGCACCGGCGGCGCCTCAGGCGGCACCACCAACCCCGCGGTGGCCAACGCTTCCCCACCCACCCGGCGCTCCCCGGGAGCGAAGTTCGGCGGCGACGCTGGTGGCTCCAGCCGCACCGGCGGCGTGCCCACCTCCGCCACTGGACACGGCACGTACTCCGGGAGGGAAGCACGGCCGACGCCGGCCCCACCGTCACCACCGGCATCATCAGCAACGCCAGCGCCCCGCTCGTCAACATCGTCCGAAAACCACCCACGAACTGACAGACTAGGCAGAACGGACGGAAAAGTCAGGCAGACCAACGAGGCCGACCGCCTCGCCATCCGCAATCGGGCTGCGGTAGAGTTCCGCTGTCCGGTAATGACACCGGACGTCGGGCTGTGGCCTAGCTTGGTCCAAGGCGCCACACTGGGGGTGTGGAGAACCCCGGTTCAAATCCGGGCAGCCCGACCACTCATACGTAGGGCCCCCACCGCGATGGCTGCGGTGGGGGCCCTACGTTTTCCCATTGCGCCACGGCGGGCCCACCCCAGCGCCGGTCGACCGACCGGCCGTTCCTGCCCGCCGATCGGCGTCGGTCCCGCGGCCGTGTGCTGGTAGTGGTCGGCTCGGCGGGTGCTCAGTGTCGCTGTCGGTGGGTTACCGGAATCTGGGTTGGTCGAGTCGGGTCACATCCGCTATTTCATCCTAGGACGCTAGGATCATGCTGAACGCCGAACGAAGCCGCTCCGGTCGACCGAAACGAAATTTCTCCCGCACACCCGCCGGACCCCGGCGACGACCGGGAACGCTTCCGGACCTCAGGAGCGCCGGGCCCGGGGCCGGACCGTGAACTCGATCGGACTCCCCTCAAATCCGAACTCTTCCCGCAGCTTGCGCTCGAGGAAACGCAGGTAGGACGGATCCAACTGGCCGGTGGTGAACAGGACAAACCGTGGTGGCGCCACTCCGGCCTGCGTAGCGAACAGGACCCGGGGGGCCTTACCTTGCCGCACCGGGTGCGGGGTGGCCTGGGTAAGCGCGCTCAACCACTGGTTGAGCTGCCCGGTGGGCACTCGCTGCTCCCAGCTGGCCAGGGCCCGCCGCAACGCCGGAGCCAACCGGTCCACCGCCCGCCCGGTCTTGGCGGACACATTGACCCGGAGCGCCCACGGGTACCGGCGTAGCTCCCAGTCGATTTCCTTGTCCAGCTGGCGCCGCCGATCCTCGTCCACCAGATCCCACTTGTTGAACGCCAGCACCAGCGCCCGCCCCGCCTCGGCCACCATCGACACGATCCGCAGATCCTGCTCCGCGATCGGCTCGCTCGCGTCGAGCAGCACCACCGCCACCTCGGCGGCGTCGATCGCCCCGGCGGTACGCAGGCTGGCGTAGTACTCGGTGCCCCGCGCCTGCCCCACTCGGCGACGCAGCCCGGCGGTGTCCACCAGCAGCCACTGCTCGCCGCCGATCTCCACCAGGCTGTCCACCGGATCAACGGTGGTGCCCGCTACGTGGTCCACCACCGCCCGGGTCTCCCCCGCCAGCCGATTGAGCAGACTGGACTTGCCGACGTTGGGCCGGCCCACCAACGCCACCCGCCGCGGGCCCGCTCCCGCGGGCTCCTCGGTGGGGGGCGGCTCCGGCAGCCCTTCCATTACCCGGTCGAGCAGATCCCCTACCCCGCGACCGTGCAGGGCCGAGACCGGGTGCGGCTCCCCCAGCCCCAGCGACCATAGGGTGGCCGCCTCCAACTCCAGGGTGGGGTTGTCGGCCTTGTTCGCCACCAGGATCACCGGCTTGGCGCTACGCCGCAGCATCCGGACCGCCGCCTCGTCCAGGTCGGTCGCGCCTACCGTGGCCTCCACCACGAACAGCACCAGATCGGCGGTGGCCACCGCGGTCTCGGCTTGGGCGGCGATCGCGGCTGCCCGGTCCTTGGCGTCCGGGGCCCACCCACCCGTGTCCACGAGGGTGAACCGCCGCCCCGCCCAGGTGGCGTCGTAGGCCACCCGATCCCGGGTCACCCCGGGCTTGTCCTCCACCACCGCCTGCCGCCGCCCCAGGATGCGGTTGACGAGGGTGGACTTGCCGACATTGGGCCGGCCCACCACCGCCACCACCGGCGTCGCCCCGCTGCGCACTCCGGTCACGGCTGCTCCCCCACCCGTTGACGCAACAGCTCGTGCAGGGCCGACACCACCGCGTCGATGTCCATGTCGGTGGTGTCCACCTCCACGGCGTCGGGTGCTTGCCGGAGGGGGTCAGTGGCCCGGGTGGAGTCCAGCTGGTCCCGCCGCGCCAGATCGGCGGCGGTCCGCTGCTCGTCGCTGCCGTCCTGGGCGCTGCGTCGCCGGGCCCGCTCGGCGGCGGAGGCGGTCAGGTAGACCTTCAAGTCGGCATCCGGCGCCACCACCGCCCCGATGTCGCGGCCCTCCACCACGATCCGGTCCACCCCGGCGATGATCTGCCGCTGCCGCTCCACCAGCCGCCGGCGTACCTCCGGCACCGCCGCGACCGCGGACACCGCGGCGGTGACCTCCGGGCCCCGGATCGGCCCGTCCACCGGCGTGCCATCTACCCGTACGTACGTTTTTTCCGGATCGGTGCTGATCTCCAGCGCGACCTCCCCGGTCACCTTCGCGATCCCTTCCCGGTCGCTCAGGTCGATGCCGGCCCGCAGCACCGCCCACGTGACCGCCCGGTACATCGCGCCGGTGTCCAGGTACGCGGCGCCCAGCCTGCTCGCCAACCGCCGGGACACGGTCGACTTACCGGATCCGGAGGGGCCGTCGACCGCCACCACGCACCGTTTGACCACCATCCGCACACCTCCATCATCCCCGTACCCGCCGGCCGCCGTCTCGGGACGCCCGGGACCGGCCCCGGTCACCGCCGGGTCGGCACGCGGTCCGCCACCGCGAACAGCGCCGAAATCTCCTGCCGCGTCAGCCGGCGGGTGTGGCCGGGCTTGAGGTTACCGAGCCGGACCGACCCGATCGCCGTCCGGATCAGGCGGGCCACCGGCAGCCCCACCTCCGCCAGGAGCCGCCGCACGATGTGCTTCCGCCCCTCGTGCAGGACCACCTCCACCAAGGCGGCCCGGCCGACCGCGTCCACCACCCGGAACGAGTCCACCTTCGCCGGTCCGTCCGACAGCATCACCCCTGACCGGAGCTGCCGGCCGACCCTCTTGGGCACCGGGCCCGGCACCTGGCACAGGTACGTCTTGGACACCCCGTACGAGGGGTGGGTCAGGCGATGGGCGAGGTCCCCGTCGTTGGTGAACAGCAGCAGCCCCTCACTGTCGGCGTCCAACCGGCCGACGTGGAACACCCGCGTGTCGACGTCCCCCAGGTAGTCGGCCACGGTGGGGCGGCCCCGGTCGTCCTCCATGGTGGTCACCACCCCCCGGGGCTTGTTCAGCGCCAGGTAGACCATCCGGGGATCAGTGACGATCCGCTCGCCGTCTACATAGATCACCGCGGTGGTCGGGTCGACGCGGTCGCCGAGCCGCGCCACCCGCCCGTTCACCGTCACCCGGCCCTCGGCGATCAATTCCTCGCAGGCGCGGCGGGACCCTACGCCCGCGGCGGCCAGCACTTTCTGCAACCGGATCGGTTCGTCGGCCTCAGTCGGCATCGGTCACTCGCTCCGGTGGTGTGTCCGGATCCAGATCCGTCAGGTCGTCGGGCAGGAACGGCGCCAGCGGTGGCAGTTCGTCCAATGAGTTGAGCCCGAGCTTCTCCAGGAACACGCTGGTGGTGCGGTAGAGGTAGGCGCCGCTCTCCGGCTCGGTGCCGGCCTCCTCGATCAAACCGCGGGTCAACAGGGTGCGGATCACCCCGTCGCAGTTCACCCCGCGTACCGCCGCTACCCGCGCCCGGGTGACCGGTTGCCGGTAGGCGATCACCGCCAGGGTCTCCAGCGCGGCCTGACTCAGGCGGGCCTGCTGTCCGTCGAGCACGAACCGCTCCACGTACGCCGCCTGCTCCGCCCGGGTGTAGTACCGCCAGCCACCGGCCACCTGCCGCAGGTCGAATCCGCGCCCCTGGGCGGTGTATTCAGCCGCCAGGGCGGCCAGGGTCGCGGCCACCCGGTCCTCCGGTTCGTCCAACGCCTGCGCCAGCGCGGTCTCGCTGATCGGTTCGTCGGCCACCATCAGGATCGCTTCCAGCGCCGCCCGTAGCTCGGCCTCGGTCATCCCGCCCACCACCGGCGTCGCCACCGTCTCGACCGGTGGATCTGCCGCCGGGGTCGTCGCTGTGCCCGGCGCTGCGGGTGGGGGTGGCGGCGCGACGGCTTCGGTCGGAGGCGCCTCCGGGTCACGCGCCTCCACCACCGAAGGTGGCGGCGCGGGCAGGGACACCGGGGCGTCGACCGGGGCCCCCTCCATCGCGCGCGGCTCCGCCGTCGAGGGCGGCGAGGACAGCGGCGCGGGGGCGTCGACCGACGCCGCCTCCGGCGCCCGCGACTCCGCCGTCGAAGGCGGCGACTCGGGCGGCGGCGGATCGGCCGGCGGCGCCGGCCGCACCGGCCAGGAGACCTCCGGCTGCTCGGTCACCGTGACGCTTCCTCCTGTTCCCGCTCCTCACCGGCGCGCTGGGCCGGTGGCGCCGTCCCCGGCGCCCCGAGGTACTCGTCTACCGACAGCTCAGTCGGCTCATCCCCACCGGTCCATCGGACGGTCAGGTCCCCCAGCGGCTGGACCTGCTCGAACCCGACCAGGCCCTCCCGGTACAGCTCCAACAGTGCCAGGAACCGCGCCACCACCTCCAGGGTGCTGGTGCAGTCCTCACAAAGGGTACGGAAGTTCGCCACCCGGATCCGCAGCAGCCGGTCCCGCAGCAGCGCCGCATGCTCCCGGACACTGACCCGGACCTGGTGCACGTGGGCGGTCGACACCACCGGGGGCGGCTTGGGCGTCAAGGCCCGCGCGGCGATCTGCGCCAAGCGCTGGGGGCCGATCCCCAACACCAGCTCCGGCAGCGCCTGGGCGTACCGCGGCTCCAGCGACACCGCCCGCGGCCACTGGCGGGCTCCAGTCTCCATCAAGGTCGCCAGGTGCCCGGCCGCCTCCTTGAACGCCTGGTACTGCAGCAACCGGGCGAACAGCAGATCCCGGGCCTCCAGGAGGGCGAGATCCTCCTCGTCCTCCACCTCCGCCGCCGGCAGCAGCCGGGCGGTCTTCAAGTCCAGCAGGGTGGCGGCCACCACCAGGAACTCGCTGGTCTCGTCCAGGTCCCAGGCGTCCCCCAGCTCCCGCAGGTAGGCCAGGAACTCGTCGGTGACCTGATGCAGCGCCACCTCGGTGACGTCCAGCTTGTGCTTACCGATCAGCTGGAGCAGCAGGTCGAACGGGCCGGTGAAGTTGTCGAGACGGACCGTGAAACCACGGGAGGCCGGCTGGTCCGCGTCCGGTTGCTCGCGCACCATCGGGTCGGGGGCCACCGGAGATCAGCCGCCACGCTCCGCCTGGGCCGCGATGACCTCCCGGGCCAGCTGCCGGTAATTACGCGCGCCCGAGGAGGCCGGGTCCAGGGTGGTGATCGGGGCTCCCGCCACGGTCGACTCGGGGAACTTCACCGTCTTGGTGATCACGGTCTGGTAGACCTTGTCACCGAACGCCTCCACCACCCGCTGGAGCACCTGCCGGCAGTGAGTGGTGCGACTGTCGTACATGGTGGCGAGGATGCCCTCCAGCTCCAGGTTGAAGTTGAGCCGCTCCCGCACCTTGTCGATGGTGTCCAACAACAGCGCCACCCCCCGGAGGCTGAAAAACTCGCACTCCAACGGGATGAGCACTCCATCAGCGCAGGTCAGCGCGTTGATCGCGAGCAAACCGAGGGACGGCTGGCAGTCGATCAGGATGAAATCGTACTCGGCCCGCATCGGCCGCAGCACCCGGGCCAGCGCCATCTCCCGGGCCACCTCGCTGACCAGCTGAATCTCCGCTGCTGACAGGTCGATGTTGGCCGGCACCACGTGCAGCCCGTCGATGTTGGTCTTGATCAGGACGTCCTCGATGCTGACATCGTCCTGCAGCAACACGTTGTAGATGGACAAGTCGAGGTTGTGCGGGTTGGCCCCCAACCCCACCGACAGCGCTCCCTGCGGGTCGAAATCCACCAACAGCACCCGCCGGCCGTACTCAGCCAGGGCCGCGCCCAGGTTGATGGCGGTGGTGGTCTTACCCACCCCACCCTTCTGGTTGGCCATGGCGATGATGCGGGCCGGGCCGTGCCGGTCGATCGGCATCGGCTCCGGGATCGGCTTACGGGTGGTGTACGCCGCCGGGTCGGCCGGGCCAAAGTCGGCCCCGAGCCCGAGTCCACCGCCTGGTCCATCCCCGGGCATCGCGGACGAACCACCGGACGCGTGCTCGGGCGCCAGCGACACCGCCGGGGCCGCCGCCCCGGAGCGGATTGGCGTCACCGATTGGTCTGCGTGGGCTGCCATGCTTCGGGCCTGCTCCCCCCGGAAACAACGTTGCTGCTGCCCGACTGTACGCCACCGGGAGCACTTTGGTCAGCGGGCACGCGGATGCGAGGTGGCGTAAACTTCGCGCAGCCGCTCGACAGTTACCAGGGTATACACCTGGGTGGTGGTCACTGACGCGTGACCGAGCAATTCCTGCACCACCCGGACATCCGCGCCCCCGTCGAGCAGGTGGGTGGCGAACGAGTGCCGCAACGTGTGCGGGGAGACCGCCTCCGGCCCCGTGACCGGCAGTCCCGCCCGCATCGCCGCCTGCCGAAGGATCCCCCACGCCCCTTGGCGGGTCAGCCGACCCCCGCGCGTGTTCAGGAACAGCGCCGCCCCTCCCCGCCCTCGGCGGGCGAACTCCGGCCGGCCACTCGCCAACCACGCCTCGACCGCCGCCACCGCGTACGTCCCCATCGGCAGCAGGCGGGTACGCCCACCCTTGCCGTGCACGGTGACCGTGCCCTCGGCCAGGGACAGGTCGTCCACGTCCGCCCCCACCGCCTCCGAAATCCGCGCCCCGGTGGCGTACAGGAACTCCAGCAGCGCCCGGTCCCGCAGCCCGGCCGCGCCCCCGTCCGCCCCCGCAGCGGCCAACAGCCGCTCCACCGCGGCCACCGGCAGCGCCCGGGGCAGCCGCCGAGGCGCCGGCGGCGGCGGCACCTCGGCGGCGACGTCCACGGTGACCAGCCCCTCCCGGTGGGCAAACCGGTGCAGGCCGCGGACCGCGCTCATGGCCCGGGCCGCCGACGCCGCCGCCAACGGCGGCTGGTCCGGGGCGCCGTCACGCAGCTGCGCCAGGTGGGCGGCCACCTGGTCGGCGGTCACCTCCGTCAGATCAGTCACCCCTGCCGCGGCCAGCCCCGCCAGGTACCGACGCAGATCCCGGCGATACGCCTGCAGGGTGTGCCCCGACAGCCCCCGCTCCACCGTCAGGTGATCCAGGTAGCTGCGCACCACCGCCTGGAGCGCCGGCGACGGAGCCGGGGGCGTCGACTCGCGCACGCTCAGGCCAGCACCTCCGCCAGCGGGCGCGCCGGCAGGCCGTGCGCCCGAGCCACCGGCTCGTTGGTGAGCTCACCGTCGTGGGTGTTCAGCCCGTTGGCCAGATGCGGATCGCGCCGCATCGCCTCCCGCCAACCGTAGTTGGCGAGCTCCACCGCGTACGGGATGGTCACGTTCGTCAAGGCGTAGGTGCTGGTGTGCGGCACCGCGCCGGGCATGTTGGTGACGCAGTAGAACACCGAGTTGTGCACCTGGTAAATCGGATCGTCGTGCGTGGTGGGCCGGGAAGGCTCGAAGCAGCCGCCCTGGTCGATGGCGATGTCCACCAGCACACTGCCCGGCTTCATCTGCGCCACCAGTTCGTCGCTGACCACCGTGGGGGCCTTGGCCGCGGGCACCAGCACCGCGCCGATCACCAGGTCGGCGTCGCGCACGGCTTTCTCCACCTCGTACGCGTTGGACACCACGGTCTGCAGGTGCCCCCGGTAGATCGCGTCCGCCTGGCGGAGCTTGTTGACGTTCTTGTCCAACAGCACCACCTGGGCCTGCATCCCCACCGCGATCGCGGCCGCGTTCATCCCGCTGACCCCGGCGCCGATCACCACCACCTTGGCGCCGTACGCGCCCGATACGCCTCCCATCAACACGCCCCGGCCACCGCCGTTACGCATCAACAGGTACGCCCCCATCTGGGTGGCCAGCCGCCCCGCCACCTCCGACATCGGCGCGAGCAGCGGCAGAGTGCCGTCACTGGCGGTGACGGTCTCGTACGCGATCGCCGTCACCCCGCGCTCCAGCAGCGCGTCGGTGCACTCCTTGGAGGCGGCGAGATGGAGGTACGTGAACAGCACTTGCCCCCGCCGCATCCGGTGGTACTCCTCCGTCACCGGCTCCTTGACCTTGAGCACCAGGTCGGCGACCCCCCACACCTCATCGGCGCTGGGGAGGATCCGCGCCCCGGCGGCGCGGTAGTCGTCGTCGGTGATGGAGGATCCGAGCCCCGCACCGGACTCGATGTACACCTCGTGCCCGTTGCGGATCAGCTCATGAGCGCCCGCCGGAGTGATCGCCACCCGATATTCGTGGTTTTTGACCTCGCGGGGAACTCCGACCTTCACGTCCACGCACCCTTTCTGCCTTGGCCGGTGGCCGGTGCACTCCCCCGATGGGATCGCCATCGGGTGTGTCCGGCCTCACTGTGTTTGGCCCCACTGTAGGCGGTGGCCGGCCACGTGCCACTCGGGAGAAGGGTGGGGACGAGTTCAGCCTGGTGGCGGCGAGTCGACCGGGCGCAACGGAGCCCAGCCTCGGTCTCGGGCGTGCGCGGCGGCCAACAGTCCCGCGATCGCGGGGCCGTTGGTGATCTGACCGGCCAGCACCATGTCCACCGCCTCGGTCAGCGGCACCCGCCGCACCTCCAGATGCGCCTCCTCATGCTCACCGCGGAACTGGCTGTCGGCCGGGGACAGGCCCCGTGCGAGGAAGACCCGGATCCACTCGTTGGAGCAACCGGGAGAGGGGTGCAGATCCACCAGCAGGTCCCACCGGTCGGCCCGCAGGTTCGCCTCCTCGGCCAGTTCCCGGCGCGCCACCGCCGCCGGCGGCTCCCCCGCCACATCGGTCAGACCGGCGGGTAACTCCCACAATCGGGCGCCGACCGGGTGCCGGTACTGCCGAATCAGCACCACCTGCTCCTGCGCGTCCAGCGCCACCACCGCCACCGAACCCACATGGCGCAGGTAGTCCCGGGCCGCCACCTGCCCGCCGGGAAACTCCACCTCGTCGGTGACCACGGAGAACATGCGACCGTGGAATCGCTCGTGCCGCTCCCGGACCGGGTAGGCGGTCACGCCGGTACCTCTACCGGCAGCTGGTCCGCGCGGGCGTGGTCGATCGCCGCCCGGACGAACGCGGCGAACAGGGGGTGCGGACGGGTCGGCCGGCTCTTGAGCTCCGGATGGGCCTGCGTGCCGACGAAGAACGGGTGCAGATCCCGATCCAGTTCGACAAACTCCACCAGGCGACCGTCCAGAGAGGTCCCGCTGACCTGCAGCCCCACCTTGCTGAGCTGGTCCCGGTAGGCGTTGTTCACCTCGTACCGGTGACGGTGCCGCTCGCTGATGTGGATCTCGCCGTACGCCTCGGCCACCAGCGAATTCGGCACCAGCTTTGCGGGCCACGCCCCGAGTCGCATGCTGCCGCCCAGGTCACCTCGGCCGGAGACGATCTCCTCCTGGTCGGCCATGGTCGCGATCACCGGGTGGGGGGTGTGCTCATCGAACTCCACCGAGTTGGCCCCGGTCAGTCCGGCCAGGTTGCGGGCCACCTCGATGGCCATGCACTGGAGCCCGAGGCACAGCCCCAGGGTGGGGATCTGCTGCTCCCGGGCGTACCGGATCGCGCCGATCTTGCCTTCGATCCCCCGCACCCCGAAGCCGCCGGGGATCACCACCCCGTCCACGTCGGCGAGCGCCGCCGCGGCGCCGGCTTCGGTGGCGCATTCGTCGCTGGGCACCCAGCGCAGCTGCACCCGGGCCCGGTGCGCGAATCCGCCGGCCCGGATCGCCTCACTCACCGACAGGTAGGCGTCCGGCAGGTCGACGTACTTGCCGACCACGGCGACGGTGACGGTGTGGTGGGGGTTGTGCACCCGGTCCAGCAGATCGTCCCAGCGGGTCCAGTCCACGTCCCGGAACGACAACCCCAGCCGGCGCACCACGTACGCGTCCAGCCCGGCGGCGTGGAGCACCTTGGGGATGTCGTAGATGCTGGGGGAGTCCGGGGCGGCCACCACGCCTTCCCGGTCCACATCGGTGTACAGCGACAGCTTGTGCAGCAGCTGCTCAGGGATCTCCCGGTCGGCCCGGCAGACGATCGCGTCCGGTTGGATACCGATGTTGCGCAGCGCCGCCACCGAGTGCTGGGTGGGCTTGGTCTTCAACTCTCCCGATGGGGCCAGGTACGGCACCAACGAGACGTGCAGGTAGAAGCACCGCTCCCGGCCGATATCGTGGCGGATCTGCCGGATCGCCTCCAAAAACGGCAGCGACTCGATGTCCCCGACCGTGCCTCCCACCTCAGTGATCACCACGTCCGGGACCCGGCCGCTGGCGTCCGGCTGGGCCATGGCCCGGATCCGGGCCTTGATCTCGTTGGTGATGTGCGGGATCACCTGGACGGTGTCGCCCAGGTACTCCCCACGCCGCTCTTTCGCGATCACGTCGGCGTAGATCTGGCCGGTCGTGACGTTGGCGGCACCGGTCAGGTTCCGGTCCAGGAACCGCTCGTAGTGCCCGATATCCAGGTCGGTCTCGGCCCCGTCCTCGGTCACGAACACCTCACCGTGTTGGAACGGGTTCATGGTGCCCGGATCGACGTTGAGGTACGGGTCGAGCTTCTGCATCACCACTCGCAGTCCTCGGGCGGTCAGGAGGTTACCGAGGCTGGAGGCGGTGAGCCCCTTGCCGAGAGAGGAGGCCACGCCCCCGGTAACGAAGATGTGTTTGGTGTGCTGCGGGGTTTGCCGCGACGCGCTCGGGGCTCGATCCACGGGATTCCACTCTAACACCCACCCCTGATCCGCTCGCGGCGACGCGACCACACCGTCGGCAGAAACTGCTGCCGCAGGTCAGCGAGGGGGTGGGTGCGGATAGACCCCCGCCGGCGGCATCGGCAACCGGGGATCGAGCCGAATCCGTTGCGCGGACCGTACCCGCAGCCGGAGCGCGGCCAGCGTCAGCAGCGGCAGTCCGACCGCGGCGGCGGCGCCCGCGACGGTCAACGCCGCCCCCACCAGCACTCCCCCGGTCAGGGTCGCCACCACCCCCCCGACCATCGCCGCCCGCAGCGCCGGGTGGATGCCGAACAGCCGCTTCAGCCCGCCCCACGGACGCAGGAGCGCAAACCACAGGAACGCGGCCGCCCCCAGGGCCAGCACCGTCAGCGGGGTGGCCAGGAAGCTGTCCAGGTTGGCCTGGGAAACCCGCTGCAGCCCGTATCCGCTGGTGCCGTCGGCCAACTGGGTGAGCATCCCGGCCAGGCCGGTGCGCGCCTCGACCGGGCGGCGCAGATCCAGCAGCGCGACCACGGCCACCACCGCGGTCCCCAGCAGCGCCGGCCAGGCCACCCGCTGCATCGCGAGCCAGCCGCCGGTGGACAGCGCCGCCGCCACGCACACCCCCGCCAGCAGCGCCACCGCCCCGCCGATGTCGTCTCCGAGGTACGGGCTCCCGGCCACCACCACCCCGACCGCGCCGACCAGCATCACCATCAACGGCCGGCGGCGCCGCGGCACCTGCTCGGCGAGGCACCCCGCCACCAGCAGGGTGCCGGCGATCAGCACCCCCAGCCCGATGTCGCTGATCCCGATGTACCGTCCCCCGTCGGAAGCGGAGTATCCGACCACCCCGTTGAGCTGCAGCCAGGATCCGGTCAACAGGTCCGCCGTCACCGCCGCGGCCGCCACCCCGGCGCCCGCCCCCACCAGCCCGAGCGTGCGGCGGAAGATCGGGGTGCGGACCACCAGCACGCTGGCGACCGCCAGCAGCCCCACGCTGACCGCCGCAAACGCCCACCCCGGGGCGAGGAACCGCCACCAGGGGACGCCACCGGTGACCAGTGCGGTCGGGATGGCCAGCGCCGCCGCCACCAGCAGCCGCGGGCCCGCGGTCCGCCACCAGCGGGGTGGATCCCCCCGACCGGGGCTGGGCACCGGCCGACGCAGCAGCGGCACCACCGCCACGAACAGCCCCAGCTGGGCGGCGGTCAACGCGGCCAGGAACCACATCGAGATCGGCCGTACGAGCGCCGCCTCATGGTTGGCGGCCACCAGGTCGGCCACCGCCTCGGCCAGGTCCGGGGGCCGGCCAGGGTGGACATCGGCCACCTGACCGGCGAACAACTCGGACGGAGCGGGGCGCCCGATGGCGGCCAACACGGTCGGAGCGACATCCACCAGCTGCAGATAGCCGGTACGGCCGGTGGTCGCCGACGTCAGCCACCCCGGAGGCAGCCCCGGCGCATCGGCCACCGCCACGTGCAGCTGCGGATCACCGTCCACGTCCGCCACACCGACCACCAGCAGCAGCGAATCCGGTGGCCGCACCGCCAACAGATCAGCCAGGGCCCGATCCACCCGTCGGGCCCGGGCCACCCGGTCCGCTCCGGTACCGGATACCGCCCCCAGGTCCACGATCGTCAGTTCACACTGGTCAGCCAGCAGCGCCGCGGCCTCAGCCGGATCCTGGGGCAGGCGGCCGGCGTACCGGTCCACCCGCCCGTAGGATCGGGCCCCGGCCAACGCCGCCCCCGGCCCGATCGCCACCGTGCAGCCCACCGACCCGGCCAGCGCCCCCGGCACCGCCCCCCACGGCTGCTCCCAGTGGTTGTGCCGCACCAGTGCTTCGTGGTCAGGCAGCAACGCGCCCCGGTCGGTCGCCTCCACCCGCACGTCCAACGGCTGGCAGTCCCCCACCTGGGAGAGGGTTCCCGCCGCCAGGTTGCCGGCGCCGAGGGTGAGCCAACCGTCCGCGGCGCAGGTGGGTTGGTGCGCCGAACGCACCGAGAGTGACCCGATCGCCCCCGATTCGGCCAGGCGCCACAGCTGCGGAGTGTGCTGTGGATCCACGTCTTCCCAGTTCAACCCGACCGCCCCGGCCACCACCACCCGGTCGGCTGACAACAGCGTGCCGGTGGTGGTCGGACGGAGCGCGAGACCAGCCACGGTGAGCGCGGCGATCACTATCCCGGCCAGGTACGGCCACCCCGCCACCCACCACCGCTGCCACGATCCGGTCCGGCGCCCCATGTCAGGCCTCCGCCGGGATCCCGGTCAGGTCGGCGTACACCTCACACACCTGGGCGAGGGTGTCCGCGGACGTGGGCCAGGTGGCCGCCTGTTCCCGCCCGGCCCGGGCGTACCGCTCCCGCAGCTGCGGATCCGCCAGCAGCCGCCGTACCGCCGCGTCCAACGCATCCACATCCTTCGGCGGCACCAACACCGCCGCCTCCCCCACCAGCCCGGGCAGGCCCCCCACCGCGGTGGCCACCAGCGGCACCCCCGCACGGAGCGCCTCCTGCGCGAACAGTTGCCGGGCCTCCCAGACGCTGCTCACCACCGCCACATCGGCGGCGGTGAGCAGATCCGCGACGTCATCCCGGTGCCCCAGCAAGGTGACCGGGGCCCGGCTGGTGGAGATCCGGCCCACCAGGTCGAGATAGCTGGGGCCGTTGCCGGCGATGAACACCTGCGGCGTCGGATCCAGCTCCCGCCACCGGGCCGCGGCCGCCACGAGCGTGTCGTACCCCTTCTGGGGATGCAGCCGGCCCACCGACAGCACCGCGGGCGTACCGGGGTCCAGCCCGAGCTCCGCCCGGACCGCCGCCCGACTCCGCGCCGGCGGCGGCAGCTCCGGAGCGGCCACCGGCGCGAGCTGGGCACGGGAGGCTCCCAGCGCGGCCGCCCGAGCCACCAGGTCCTCGGAGGCGCCCAGCACCACCTCGGCGGAGCGGGCGATCACCCGCTCCGCCCACCGCCCGGCCGCGCCGCGCACCCCCCGGGTGATCACCGCGTTGTGCAGGGTCACCACCAGGGGGCGCCGCAGCCCCCGCCGCAGCGCCAACGCCGCCACCAGCCCCGCGCGGAGGCCGTGGGCGTGCACCACATCCGGTGCCAGCTCCGCCAGGTGTCGGCGCAACCTGCGGACCGCGCGGGCGTCGCTGGGCCGAGGGCGGGCGGGAATCTCCACCGGCCGGAACCCGGCCCCGGTACGCGCAAACGCGAACTGCTCCGCCGTGGCCGCGGGTCCGCACACGGTGACGGCGGCACCGCCGGCGACCAATCCCCGGCTCAGGTCGTACACGTGCGTGCCGACCCCGCCGGTGCTGCTGGCCAGCACCTGCGCGACCGACCCACCCCAGCGGGTCGGCGGGTCGCCGTCCACCCCCACTGGCACACCACCCCTTCGTCAGTCACCGCTGGCGCCGGTTGCGGCCCGGCGGCGTAACCGGCGCCCGAGCGCGACCAGGGCCGGTTGGACGTCTCGCCGGTCGGTCACCCAGGCAAGCACCCCGAACCCGGTGAGTACCGTCACCCCGGCCAGCATGCCGGAGCCGATCGCGGCCCCGAACGTCGGGGGGTGCCCAAACGGGAGCAACCAGCCAGCGACCCACCAACCGGCGACAGCCGCCACGGTCGCTGCCATCAGGCCTACCAGGGTGACTCGAATCCCGCCAGCCACCGCCGCCGGCCCGGCCGCCCGCGCCGTGGCCCACCACAGCAACACTCCGAGCACCAGCATGCCCAGGGAGTGGGCGCCGGTCAGCGCCAACACCCGGTGGTCATCGGGCAGGGCAGGGGACAACCCCAGCATCGCCACCGCCGCCGTGCCCCACCCCAGCAGCGCGGCGACCGACACCGCTCGGGTCCGCCCCCGGGCGTACAACGCGCGCGACAGCACCGCGAACAACCCGTAGCCGACCAGCCCGGGGGCGAAGCCCGCGATCCCGGCGGCCAACCGGTCCACTGAGTCCACCCCGCCCGCGGGCATCAGCACCGCTAGCAGGCTGGCGGCCGGGCGGGCCACGGCGACCAGCGCCGCCGCCCCCAGCCAGGACAGCAGCAGCACCATCCGGGTGGTGCGCGCCAAGGTGTGGCGGTAGTCGGTCTCGTTCCCGACCGCGGCCGCCTCCGCCAAGCCGGGATAGGCGGCGGTGGCCAACGGCACCGCGAACACCGCCCACGGCAGCAGGAAGATGGCCTGCGCCAAGGTGAACAGCACCCAGGTGCCTTCCGGGCCGGCGTTGCCTCGCCACACCGCCACCGCCAGCGCCACATGCTGAGCCCCCACGGTGATCGCCCCGGCGGTGGCCAGCTGGCCCACCCGACTGCGGGTGGCCGCGTCGAACCGCCAGGTGGGGCGCAGGCGTAGCCGTAGCCGGGCCACCACCGGCACCAGACATCCCGCCAGCACCACCACCCCGACGGTGGTGCCACCCGCCAGGGTCCACATGCCGGCCCCGGACAACTCCGCCACCGCGACCCCGCGGCCATCCACCGCCACCAGCCCCACGTACGCGCTGGAGACGGTGATGCTGGACAGCAGCGGCGCCAGCACCGGCCACGCGAACCGGCGGTGCGCCTGCAGCACCCCGGTCAGCACGATCCCCACCCCGTACAGCGGCACCTGCGGGGCGAAGATCCGCAGCATGGCGGCGGCGCCGGCGACCTGCGCGGGCGTCGGGTCGGTCAACAACGCCGCCATCATCGGCTCGGCCGCCAGCACCAATCCCAGCGCCAGCGGCGCCAGCAGCGTGAGCACCCAGCACAGCAACGCGGAGGTGATCCGCCCGACCTCGGCCCGGTCACCGGCCGCGATCGCTCCGGCCAGCATGGGGACCACCAGGCTGGCCAGCGCACCCCCCGCCACGATCTCGAACACGATGTTGGGGATGATGTTGGCCGCCTGGTAGATGTCCCCCAGGTCGTTGTCTCCCACCGCCCAGGCGAACACCATGGTCCGGCCGAACCCGGCCACGCGGGAGAGCACAGTCAAGCCCGCGATCAGGGTGGCGGCGCCGGCGATCCGACCGGCGCGTACCCGTCGCCGGTCGGCCGCGGTCACTTGGGCCGTCCCCACTCGTCCAGCTCCCGCAGCACCGGGGTACGGGCGATCACTTGCGTGAAGCTGATCCGCTCGCTGGCCGCGGTCAAGCCGGCGATCACCGTCAGCGCCGCCAGCCGGCCGGTCAACCCGGTCCGGGCCGCCAGGGCGGTCCCCAGCAGGGCGCCGAGCGCGTTGGCGCCACAGTCGCCGAGCATGGTCCGCTCCGCGAGGTCATCCGGCAGCCCGGCGGCCGCCGCCCCGACCGGCCCGGCCGCCAGCCCGCCGGTCGGGCCGGCGAGCAGCGGTGCCCCCGCCAGCAGGGAGACCTTCAACGCCCGGCCGGGCCGCAGGTCCAGCAGGTTGAGCAGGTTGGCCGCGCCCGCTACCACCCCCGCTCCCGCGACCACCCGGGCCAGCCGGTGCACCGGAGCGGCGGCGGGCGCACGCGCCTCCAACAGCAGCGCGGCCACCGCCCCGGCAGCCGCCATCCCGCCGAGTTTGACGGTGCCGCTGGTCAGCCGCCCCTGCCGCAGCGCTCGGAGGTGCCCCCGGAAGCCCTTGGCCTGCTGCTCGGGTCGGGTCCCGACCAGGTCGTCGTACAGCCCGACCGCACCGCCGGTCAGCCCCGCGGTCACGGCCGCGGCCGCAGTGGGCAGATCCGGGGCACCGCATCCGGCGGCGGCGGTGGCCGCGACCGCCATCACCGGTCCCCCCACCAGGTCGACCGTGGTGCCGCGATAGTTCTGCCGGGCCCATGGGGTCCGTGGCACACCGGTGGGGGCGGTGAGGCGCCGCAGGCCGGCGCGTGCGACTCGGGCGACCGCTACCCCTACCACGGCCGCTACCACCCGGCGGCGGAGGGCGCTCACGATGACGGAGTCGGCAGCAGCCGTTCCGCGCCGTTGCCGGTGCCGTAGTGGCCCACCTGACCGTCCAGGCGCTGCTTCACGGCCAAACCGGCGGCGGTTTGTCCCTGCGGCGTGGATGCGTTGTCCACGGTGGAGATATGTTCGGACAGGGTCGGGTCCTTCCGCACCTCGGCGACCAGGTTGCCCTCCCCCGCCACCCCGCTGGCGGCCACGACCACCGGGCCGATCCGGCTGAACTGCGACACCGTGGTCAGCATCGCCTCATTGCGCTGGTTGGCGTCGCTCTGCGAGTTGGGGAGCCCGGCTACGACCACCACCACGTCCGCCGCGCCGCTGACCGGTTCGTCAAAGGCCACGTACTCCATGGCCGCGTACGCCGACAGCACCTCCTGCCGCTCCTCCTGCGGCACGCCGCCCTGCGCCTCATCAAGCTGCTCGCCCGCCTGGTCGGGGGTGGGGTCGGGCACTGCGGCGGTGCTATCGAAGATCACTCGGGCCAGCAGCGCCGCCGAGGTCTCCACGCCGTCGCTGTTGGCCGGCAGCTGATTGCTGTCCACGCTGTCCGGAACCGCCTGGTGGGCCAGATCAAGCAGCTCCGTGAGCCGGTGCTGGGGGTGGGTGAACTTGTCAGTGATCAGCACCGTCCCGGTGATGGTGGCGTCCGCCAGCGTCAGCGCCTCGCTCACCCCGCTGACGTACTCCTGACCGTCCGGCAGGACCAGCAGCAGGACCCGCTTCCCGGTCAAGGTGCCGGCCAGCAGCATCGGGGCCGCCTCCGCCGCGAAGTCCTGTTCCCGGTCGATCTGCGACTCCAGGAACCCCACGTGCTCCCGGAGCTGGCGGTTGTCCCGGCCCAGCGAGTTGACCCGGTTCTCCAGGGCGTCCATCATCGGCCCATTGAGCACGGTGCTGCCCAGGACCAGCCCGACCGCCAGGGCCAGGAAGACCGCGGTCAACGACACCACGTGATACCTGAAGTTGATCACTCAGCTCGCCCCTTGTCGTCCGGCCCCGTGGCCACCCCGGCCAGCCGCAGCCGGCGCGCTAGAACATCTGCTGCAGCCGGAACAGCAGGTTGTCCCACCATTCGGCCACCACCCCGAGGAACGCCTTGCCCGCGGTAGAAACCGCGATCGCCGCCGCCATCGCTGCCAGCGCCGCCAGCACCAGCAACAGCAGCGATGATCCGGGAATGCCCTGCCGGTAGAGCCGGCTGACCCCCTTGGCGTCGACCAGCTTACCGCCGATCCGCAGGCGGGTGAGGAAGGTGGAGGCCATGCCACCCCGCCCCTTGTCCAGGAACTCCACCAAAGTGGCGTGGGTGCCGACCGCCACCAGTAGGGTCGCTCCGCGCTCGTCGGCCAGCAGCATGGCGATGTCCTCACTGGTGGCCGCGGCGGGGAATACGTGCGCCGACAGGCCCAGCTTCTCCACGCGCGCCAGCCCCGGCGCCCGTCCGTCGGGATAGGCGTGCACCACCAGCTCCGCTCCGCAGCGCAGCACCTCGTCCGTGACCGAGTCCATGTCCCCGACGATCAGATCGGGGGTGTAGCCGGCCTCCACCAGCGCGTCCGCTCCACCGTCCACCCCGATCAGCACCGGCTTGAACTCCCGGATGTACGGGCGCAGCACGTCCAGGTCGGCCTGATAGTCGTAGCCCCGGACCACGATGAGGCAGTGGCGCCCCGCGATCGGGGTCTCCACCTCCGGCACCCCGACCCCGTCCAGCAGCAGCTCCCGTTCCTGCCGCAAGTACTCCATGGTGTTGGCGGCGAACGCCTCCAACTGCACCGACAGCCCCTCACGGGCCTCGGCCATCGCCTTGGCCACGCTCTCGGCGTTCTGCCGGACCCCGGAGGCGACGCGCTCTTCTCCGAGGTAGACGTCCCCGCCGTCGATCCGGACCTGATCGCCCTCGCGCAGCGCCTGGAACAGCTCCTCGCCCAGGTCGTCCACCAGCGGGATGCCGGCCCGCACCAGCACCTCCGGGCCGAGGTTGGGGTAGCGCCCGGAGATCGACGGCTTCGCGTTCAGCACCGCCCCCACCCCGGCGGCCACCAGTGAATCCGCCGCCACCCGGTCGAGGTCCACGTGGTCGATCACGGCGATGTCACCCGGGCGCAGCCGGGTTGCTAGCCGCTTCGTCCGCCGGTCCAGCCGCACCGGCCCGGACACCGCTCCGGGCTCTCCGCCGCGGACCCGCCGCAAGGTAGGGAGACGCATCAGGACCATCCTGGCATGCGTCCGCACGGATGTCCCGACACCACTCCAGCGTGTGACCCGCGATCCGGGCACATCTGGCTGAACCACGCCATCTTTGGACATATCCTCAACTGTGCTTGCTTCGGCTCGCTACCGCCAGCAATTCCTCGGCGTGGGCGATCCCGAGATCCGAGTCCGGCAACCCCGCCAGCATCCGCGCCAGCTCCCGGGCCCGCTCCGTGTGCTCCACCACCCGCACCCCACTGGTGGTCACCGCTCCCCCGGAGTCCTTGGCCACCACCAGGTGCCGGTCGGCGAACGCCGCCACCTGCGGCAAGTGGGTGACCACCAGTACCTGGTGCCGTCGCGCCAACCGGGCCAACCGGCGACCGATCTCCACCGCAGCCTTGCCTCCCACCCCGGCGTCCACCTCGTCAAACACCAAGGTGGTCGGACCACCGGCCCCGGCGAACACCACCTCGATCGCCAGCATGACCCGGGACAGCTCCCCGCCGGAGGCGCCCTTCTGCAACGGCAACGCCGGCGCGCCCGGATGGGCCACCAGCCGCAACTCCACCTCGTCGGTGCCGTCCGCCGCCGCTCCCCGCTCCTCGCCCGCCACCGTCAACACCGCCTCCCCCCGGTGGGGCGGCCGCGGGGAGACCACCACCTCGATCCGGGCGTGCGGCATCGCCAACCCCGCCAGCTCCTGGCTGACATCCGCGGCGAACCGGGCCGCCGCCTCCTGCCGGGAAGCGGTCACCTGGACCGCCAGCTCCGCCGCTTCCCCAGCCAACCGGTCCGCCTCGGCCGCCAGCTGCGCCAGCACCTCATCGTCTGGATCCAGCTCGGCGAGGCGCCGCTGGGCCTGCTCGGCCCAGGCGATCACCCCGTCGATGTCCTCGGCGTACTTGCGGGTCAATGACCGCAGGGCCGCCCGCCGCTCGTAGATGGCGGCCAACCGGTCAGGGTCGGCTTCCAACTCAGCGAGGTATCCCGACAGCTCCGTGGCCACATCCCCCACCTGGGTGGCCGCCTCCGTCAGCCGGGCCGCGAGCTCCCCCAGCCGGGCGTCCACTCCGGCCTGCCCCTCCAAGGCGCGGGCAGCGGAGGCCAACAGCCCGGTCGCGTCCATCAACTCATCCCCGCCGCCGGCCACCGCCTGATAGGCGGTCTGGGCAGCGGTCCGCAACCCTTCGGCGTGCTCCAACCGCTGCGCCTCGGCGCGTAGCTGCTCATCCTCCCCCGGCTGCGGATCCACCCGGCTGATCTCGGCCAAACCCAGCCGCAGCAGATCCGCCTCCTGCCGCCGGGCCCGCGCATTGTCACGCCGGTCAGCCAACTCGTCACAGACCGCCCGCCAGGCCGTGTACGCCTCCCGGTAGGCGGCCAGCAACCGCTCGTGCTCCTCCCCGGCGTACCGGTCCAGCGCGGCCCGCTGCTCGGCGGGGCGCAGCAGCCGCAGCTGATCGGACTGGCCGTGCACCGCCAGCACCTGCTCGCCGATCTCCGCCAGCATCGACACCGGCACACTGCGTCCCCCCACGTGGGCGCGGGAGCGTCCCTCCCCGGTGACGGTCCGGCTCAGCAGCAACGTGCCGTCTTCGTCCGGCTCTCCCCCGGCCTCGGCTACCCGGCGCCGTACCGCGTCGGCGTTCACCCCGGTGGGGCGGAGCCGGCCCTCCACCACCGCTCGGCCACGGTCGGTGCGCACGCGAGCGGCATCAGCCCGGCCACCGAACAGCAGCCCCAGCCCGGTGACCACCATGGTCTTGCCGGCGCCGGTCTCACCGGTGAGTACGTTCATGCCGCTGGTCAACGGCAGCGTGGTGTCTTCGATCACGCCCAGTCCGGTGATGCGCAGCTCTTCCAGCACAGCATCCGACCCTAGTTGGTGGCCCGCCACCCGTCGACTGGCAGGGCGAACTTGGCGACCAGCCGATCGGTGAACGGCCGCTCCGGATCCAACCGCACCACCCGCACCGGGCGGTCCCCCTTCCGGACGGTCACTTGCGTACCGGCCGGCAACGGGAAGGTACGGCGACCGTCGCAGCACAGCACCGCCCCCGGCGCGTACGGGTCCACAGTGATCACCACTGTGGAGGTAGGAGCCGCCACCAGCGGCCGACTGAACAACGTGTGCGCGCTGACCGGCACCAGCAGCATCGCCTCCACCTCCGGCCACACCACCGGTCCGCCGGCGGAGAAGGCGTAGGCGGTCGACCCGGTAGGGGTAGCGCACACCACCCCGTCGCACCCGTACCGGGACAGTGGCCGACCGTCCACATCCACCATCAGCTCCAGCATGGCCCGGGTGATCCTCTCCACACTGACCTCGTTGAGCGCCCAGGACGCGGCCACCGATTCACCGTTCAGCTCAGCCGTCACCTCCAGGGTCATCCGCTCGTCCACGGTGTAGTTCCCGACCGCCACGTCGGCGACCACTTGGTCCAGGTCGGTCGCCTCAGCCTCGGCGAGGAACCCCACCTTGCCCAGGTTGATGCCCAGCAACGCGGCCCCGGCAGGCCGGGCCAGTTCCGCCGCCCGCAACAGGGTGCCGTCCCCACCCAACGCGAACACGATCTCCGCGCCGACGGCCGCGTCCGGCCCGGCCACGGGCCGAATCCCCGGCAGATCCAGTTGGGCCGCCTCTTCCGCCGGCACCCGGACCTCGAACCCGGCCTGCCGCAGATCCTCCGCGACTGTCCGGGCGTGAGCGGTGCTACGGGGCCGGCCGGTATGGGTGACCAGCAACGCCGCCCGGGTCACGACTCCACCTTGTCCACATCACCCACCACCGCCGACAACGCGGCCCGATCCAGCGGTGGCGCAGAGCGCCGCAACCACAGGAAGATCTCCCGGTTGCCCGCCGGCCCGGGCACGGGGCTCGCCGTCAGACCGGCCACCCCCCACCCGAGGTCGGCCGCGGTCTCGGCCACCCCGGCCACCGCCTCGGCCCGCAGCGCCGGGTCCCGCACCACTCCGCCGGGGCCGACTGCCCCGGCCGACCTCGAACTGCGGCTTGACCATCACCACCAGGTCGCCGTCGGGCTCGGTGCAGGTGACCAGCGCCGGCAGCACCAACCGCAGCGAGATGAACGACAGATCCGCCACGGTCAGGGACACCCGGCCGCCGATGTCCTCCGGGGTCAGGGTGCGTACGTTGGTGCGTTCCTTCACCCGTACCCGGGGATCAGTCCGCAGCGACCACGCAACTGCCCGTATCCGACATCCACCGCCACGACTTCGGTGGCCCCGGCCCGCAGCAGCACCTCGGTGAACCCGCCGGTCGACGCGCCGGCGTCCAGGCACCGCCGGCCGGCCACGTCCAGCGTGGTGAACTCCGCCAAGGCCCCGGCGAGCTTACGGGCGCCTCGGGAGACGTACCCCTGGTCGCCCCCCTCCGCCGCATCGCGTTGCTCCACCACCACCGGGTCGGCCGGATCCACCATGGTGGCCGGTTTCGTGGCCACCATTCCCCGGACCCGTACCTGCCCCGCGGTCACCAGCTCAGCGGCCTGCGCCCGGGAACGGGCCAACCCGCGCCGCACCAGTTCACTATCCAGGCGGATCCGGCGTGCCATCGCCTCACTTGCCTCACTGCTCGTCGATGCTGGCCAGGGTCTCCTGCAGGGTCCGGTGCAGCGCCTGGAACGCCGGTAGCTGTTCCGCCGGGGGCGCGTGGCGTACCTGGGCCAGGGCGGCCAGGGCCGCGTCCACCGCGGGGTGGCCAGTCTCGGCGCTGGACTGTGCAAAGGTGTCCGCCGCCTCCGGCGGGTCCACGTTGGGGGCAGGGTTCGTCAGGTGATCACTCATCGGTCGATCCCGCAGGTGGAGTCGCCTTCCCGGTGCTCGTCGGCGTAGCGGCCTTCTTCACCGCTTTCTTCGCTGCTTTTTTCACTGCTTTCTTCGCGACTTTCTTCGCGACTTTCTTCGCCGGCGCGGGCGTCGCTTTCACGGGGGCCGGGGCCGTCTCCACCCCACCTGGGGCCGACTGCTCCCGCAGCCGCCGCTCCAACTCCCGTACCCGGGCCGCCAGAGCCTCGACCTCCTCCGCGGTGGCCAGCCCGACTTTCCCCAGCGCCCGCTCCACCTCGTACCGGACCAGCTTCACCAGCTCCGCCCGGTTGGATCGGCCGGTCTGGAGCAGCTCGTCCACCATTCCTTGTAGCTGCGCGGCGGTGGCGCCGCCTCGGTCCAGCAGCTCCCGCACCGCCTGCTCGGCCTTCCGGCGCGACGCCTGCGTCACCCCGAGCGCCAGTTCCAAATACGCCCGCCAGGCATCCTGCATTACGTACCCCCTCCGTAGGCCGCTACCGGCCCCGTCCTCAAGTTACCCGCTGCCCGCCGGCGGCCGCGTGCGGTACGGTGCGACCGTGGCGAGCGTGGCGGAGTGTCGAGCAGCTCTGGACCGGCTGGTGGCGCGCCTGGCCGCCAACGCCGAGCAGGTCCGCCGGAAAGCGAACGTGGACCGGACCCTCGTGTGTCGCGTGACCGACCTGGGGGTCGCGTTCCGGGGGCGCCTCGCCGGGGGCGAGCTGGTGGACGTGGCGGAAGGCGACGACCCGACCGCGCAGATCAGTCTGTCCGCCACCAGCGACGACCTGATCGCGCTGATCGACGGGGAGCTGGATTTCCCGCGGGCGTTGGCGAGTCGCCGGGTGACGCTCCGGGCCAGTCCGTGGGATCTGCTCAAACTCCGCAGTCTGTGGTGACCGGGTGCGGACCGCGGCGGGTCCGCACCCGGTCCACGGTCACTGCCCCAGTGGCTCACCGGGTCGCAGCAACGCGGTCAGGTCTTCCCCGAGGAACCGGGCGCGACGGGTAGGCGGTGCCGCGACCGCGGCCGCCCGGTCGGTCACCCCTGTCAGCACCAGGAGGCTGTCCAGCCCGGCCCGGTTGGCCCCTTCAATGTCGGTGTCGAGCCGGTCCCCGACCACGAGCGGTGCCGTCGCCTCGGCGAGGCCCGCGGCGGTGGTGAAGAACTCCGGTTGGGGTTTGCCCGCCACCAGGTCCGGTTCCCGGCCGGTGGCGGTCCGCAGCGCCGCCACCAGGCTGCCGTTGCCGGGTAGCGGCCCCCGCGGGCTGGGCAGGGTGGCGTCGGTGTTGGTCGCCACCCAGCGCGCGCCGGCCCGGATCGCCAGGCAGGCTTCCGCCAGCTGGGCCCACCCGACCTGCGGCCCGTACCCTTGCACCACCGCGGCTGGCTGGGCGTCGGCGGTGGTGACCGGCTGCAGCCCGCGGCGCCGCACCTGCTCGGCGAGCGCTTCCGAGCCCACCACGAGCACCGGGGCGCCCTCCGGCAACTGGTCGGCCAGGAGGGCCGCGGCGACCATCGAGGAGGTCAGCACCTCCGCGGGATCGGCCGGCATCCCGATCCGGGTCAGGAGCGCGGCCACCTCTTCGGGGCTGCGGGAGGCGTTGTTGGTGGCGAATACGAGCGGGTGGCCGGCGCGGCGCAGCGCGGCCAACGTCTCCACCGCCGCGGGGATCGGTTCCTCCCCGAGCAGCAGCACTCCGTCGAGGTCCAGGATCACCAGGTCGTACGCCTCCACCAGCGGCGTCTCCGGGTGGGGCGCCGGCGCGGCGGGGGCGGGTGAGGCGGATGTGGCCGGTGTTTCCGCGGCCGATGATTCTGCGGTCGATGATTCCGCGGTCGGTGTTTCCGGTGCGGAAGGTTCTGCCTCGTCCAGCTGGACCCCTTCGAGCTCCAGCAGCCGGTCGGCCGCGTCGGTCTCGCCCTGTTCGTCCAGCTCCAGTGCGCGGGAGAACCATTCCCGGGCTTCTTCGGTGTGGCCGGCGGCGGCCAGTCGGTCGGCGTACGCGTACCGTAGCCGGGCTACGCCCGGACCTTCGTGGGTCAGCTCCGGCACATCCAGCATGGCGAGCGCGGCGTCGGTCTGGCCGAGGTCGGCGCGCGCACCTGCGGCCACGATCAGCAGCTCGATGGCTTCCGCTTGCCCCAGGTTCGCCTGTTGTCCGGTGCGGTACAGGTCCAGCGCCCGTTCTGGCCGGCCTAGCGCCCGTTCGCAGTCGGCGAGGACCGCCAGGTGGGTTTGGCGGCCGGTCATTCGGTGGTAGGCCCGCAGCTCGGTGATGGCGGTGTGCCAGTCCGCCGCGTGGTAGGCGGCCAGCCCGACCGCTTCGCGGATGGACGCTACGCGGGGCGCCCGTCGGCGGGCGGCCTGTGCGTGCGCTAACGCGGTGGGTGGGTCCACCATGAGTAGTTCACCGGCGGCTACGAGGTGTCGGGCGATTCGGTCGGCTACCGCCCTCGGTAGGCTCCGTAGCTCTGCCCGCACTTCTCGGTCGAGTTCGCCGGGGGTGATGTCGTCCGGCAGCGGCGGGTCGGGGGGAGCGGTGGGGTGGTCGCGGTCGTGGTCCGGCCGCTGGTCCCGGGCGCGGCGGTCCCGGTAGGGACGGCCGTCGGTGCCGCGACGGCCGCGGTCGGGGCGGCCGGGTTCGGCGCGATTGTTCGCTCCACGCCGCGGCTGGTGGCCGCTGTCTTCGGGGCG
This sequence comes from uncultured Actinomycetota bacterium, assembly GCA_963809545.1. Taxonomy (GTDB): domain Bacteria; phylum Actinomycetota; class Actinomycetes; order Mycobacteriales; family Micromonosporaceae; genus Natronosporangium. The sequence continues at coordinate 175,444 of CAWEKD010000006.1, forward strand.
GGGGCGGCGCTGTCCTTGGGGGCGACCTTCCCAGTCGTCGCCGCGTCGGCGTCCGCGTGACCGGTCGTTGAACCGGTCACCGTATCGAGAGGATTCGGAGCCGCGTGGGTGTCGGCGACGATGCTGGTGGGAGCCATCCCCGGAAGATCGATTCACCCGTTCATCCTCGCAGTTGTCAGGTCAGTTGATGTCGGCGGGATCCCACTGTGCCGCGTGGGTGCGGAATGGGTCCAGGCACGCTAGCAGTTGGGTGGGATCCCCCCACCACTCAACCCATCAACCGACAAACCAGCGAAACGTGATGAAAACAAAATAGAGAGGGCACCCCAGTACGGGCGCCCTTTTCTTGGGTTATGCCCGGCGGTGTCCTACTCTCCCACGTCGTCTCCAACGCAGTACCATCGGCGCTGATGGGCTTAGCTTCCGGGTTCGGAATGTTACCGGGCGTTTCCCCACCGCTATGACCGCCGTG
>CAWEKD010000007.1:0-926726 GCA_963809545.1 uncultured Actinomycetota bacterium
AGGGTGGGTTATCTGGCGCCGGTTGGCTCGGGTTGAACGATAGCCGGCTGGGGTTGGCCGTGGTGTTGGGCGTACCAGGCTGCCTCGTACTCGTCCGGGGACAGCCAGCCGAGGTCTTTCTGGATGCGGTGTGGGTTGTACCAGCCGTCGATGTAGGCGAAGAGTGCGTTGTCGGCTTCCTCGCGGGTGCGCCAGGCGTTGCGGTAGACCAGCTCGATCTTCAAGGTTGACCAGAAGTTCTCCATCAGCGCGTTGTCGAAACTGTCCCCTGTGGACCCCATGGACGCGAGAATCCCGTTGTCTGCCAGGCGTTGGGTGAAGCGGATCGACGTGTAGGTCGACCCACGGTCGCTGTGATGGACGAGTTGGCCGTCGCGCACGTCCCGTGACCAGATCGCGTACTCCAGGGCGCCGAGCACCAGGTCGGTGTCGCAGCGGTCGGAGGTCTTCCAGCCCACAATCCGGTTGGAGAAGGCGTCGCGCACGGCGGCCAGCCACAGCACCCCCTCGGCGACCGGGATGCGGGTGGCGTCGGCGACCCACAGCCGGTCCGGGGCGGGTGCGGTGAACTGGCGGTTGACCCGGTCCGGTGCCGGGGTGGCCCGCGGATCCTGCCGGGTGGACGGGATTCGCCACCGTTTGCGCACCAACGCGCCCTGCAGCCCGTCGGCGCGCATCAGCCGCTCGACCCGTTTGCGGCCCACCCGCCGGCCCTGGCGGCGCAGCGTGGCGTGCACCCGCGGGCTGCCGTAGGTGCCGCCCGACGCCTCGTGGATCTGGCGGATCTCCGCCAGAAGCTGTTCGTCCTCACGTCGCCGACGGCACGGGTGGGCAGCCTGCTTGACCCAGCCGTAGTAGGTAGAGGACGCCACCCCGATGACCCGGAGGATCGGCTCGACCCCGAAGCGGTCACGCAGCTTGTCCACCAGCATCATGACCGTCGCCGGGTCGGGTCGAGCTCCTGGGCGAAAACCGCGCTCGCCGCCTTCAAGATCTCATTGACCCGCCGCAGCTCCGCGTTCTCCCGCCGCAGCCGCCGCAACTCCTCCAGCTCCGCCGTCGTCAACCGGTCGCGCCGCAGGCCACGGTCTGCCTCGTCCTGGCGAATCCAGTTGCGCAACGCCTCCGGATGCACGCCCAACTGCTCAGCAAGCCGGCGGATCACCGGCTTCGGCTCAGACTCCCGGTACAAGCGCACCGCACGAGCGCGCAACTCATCCGGATACTTCCTTGGTGCTGCCACGAAGACTCCTTTCCTGGTCCATCAGACCATGATCGAAAGTCTCCGAAAAACCGGGGGAAGCTCACACCGCGGACAGCCACGCCACCGCGTAACCAACAGATAACCCAAGGCCGGGCAGGCCGGGCCGTTTCTGGCCCGGCCTGCCCGGCCCTCGGCGGCCACCGGTCAGACCGAAGGGCGTGACCTTGCCCGGCCGCATGCAGGAGTCCTCAGGGGCGGGGTGTGTCGGGCGCGACGGTTGCCGATCGAGTCCGGACCGAGCCGGCCATGAACACAACCAGCCCGCTTCCACACCCGACCGACTCGGCATCCCCGAGCAAACAGCACGCAACCAGCCACCCGTACCAGCGCCAGCCGCACCTTGACATCCAGGTCAGTCGGCTCCGCCTGGCGCCGCGTGCACACGGCGCCAGGCTGCGGTATCGCGCTCCGGCAGGTGGTCCGTTCACTGGTCCGCTCCAGGACCAGTGAACTGACTAGTGAACGGACCACCCCGGCGGCGAGTATTCGCATGGCTGCGAGATAAGCACCGCCGGGCCACCTGGAAGCAGCTACGTCGCCGCCGGCCAGGCCACCGGCCGACGGAGAGGAGCTGCTGCGGGCCAGGTTGCGGCAGATCGCGGCCACCCGGTGGGGATGGCGTAAAGCCCACGCGATGGCCGCCCGGGAAGGGCCTGGTGGTCAACCGGAAACGCAGCCACCGATTGTTGGTCGCTGAAGGCATGAAACGCCCGGTGCGGGTGGTCAAGAAGCAGCGCATCGGCCCCGGCCGCCACCAGCGGATGCGCGCGCAGCGGCCGGATCAGATGTGGGCGCTGGGTGAGTTCCTGAACATCATCGATTAGTGGCTCATCGCCACGAAGCGTGGTGGAGGATGGGCGACACGCCTGTCAACCCTGAAGGCTGAGTAGGGCCTGGGGCCTGATGATCCGAGTAGGAGTCATACAAGAGGATCATCAGGAGGCCCCAGTTGGTAGACGACGCTACCAGCGGCACGGCCGAGATCGTGCTGGACTTGCCCGGGTTCGCCGTCCTGGCCGCGGCCGAGTATGGCGGTGAGCTGGAGGTGCTGGTCGAGACCACCGCCACGGTGGCCGACTGCCCGTGGTGTGGCCGACTGCCCGTGGTGTGGCCGCCGTGCCAGTGCCCATGGCCGGCGTGAGCATCTGCTGCGTGACGTGCCGGTAACCGGCCGGGCGGCGGTGCTGGTGTGGGCCAAGCGGATCTGGCGCTGCCGCAACCCGCGTTGCGAGACCGTCACCTGGAGCGAGCAGGCACCGAGCATGGTGGCGCCGCGGGCATCGCTGACCCAGCGGGCCAAGCGGTGGGCCACCGCAGCCGTGGGCGGTGACGGGGAGACTGTGGCGGCGATGGCACGCCGGTTGGGTACCGGGTGGCGCACGATCATGCGCGCGGTCACGGAGGTCGGCACCCCGATGGTGGCCGACGAACAACGGCTGACCGGCGTGAGCGGTGTCGGAGTGGACGAGCACGCCTGGCAGCACCCCAACCGCCTGCGCGGCACGCAGTGGGCCACCGGCATCGTCGACATCACTCCCGGGCGCCCCGCCCGGCTGCTGGACGTGGTGCCCGGCCGCTCCGGCGCCTCCTACGCCGACTGGCTCGCCCGCCGCGATCCCGGCTGGCGAGCGCAGATCCGCCTGGCCGCCCTCGACCCCTTCCGCGGCTACCTGACCGCGCTGCGCACCCACCTGCCGGCAGCCACGCACGTGCTGGACGCCTTCCACGTCACCCGGCTCGGGATGCAGGCCGTCGATGAGGTCCGCCGCCGCGTCCAACAGGAGCAGCTCGGCCGGCGTGGTCACAAGGGCGACCCACTGTATGAGACCCGCCGGGCGCTGCGCCGCCGCGCCGACCGGCTCTCCGACCGTGCCCTGCAACGGGTCAAATCCGCCATGGCCGTCGGCGACCCCGACGGGGAGCTGACGGTGGCCTGGTGGGCCGCGCAGCAGATCTGCCTGGCCTACGCCATCCCCGACCCGGCCACCGGCAAGCAGCACGCCGAGCAGCTGATCGACACCCTGGTCGACTGCCCCGTGCCCGAGGTGGCCAAGGTCGGCCGCACGCTGCGCACCTGGCGAACCGAGTATCTGGCCTACTTCGACACCGGCCGCCCCAGCAACGGCCCCACCGAGGCGATCAACCTGGTGGTGGAGAAGATCCGCCGCGCTGCGCACGGCTTCCGCAACTGGCGCAACTACCGACTCCGGCTCCTACTACACTGCGGAGTTCAGTGGGATAGGCACTTGACACCTCGGATCCGACGGCGCCGTCCACGTTTCGTGACGTAGAGCCCGATTAGTTCACCCGGGAGGCGTTGGCCACCCGTACGGCACGTTCGTTCACCGCCGACGCGACGGTCGCGGTGCTCGACGAGCTGGTCGCTACCCTGGGTCCTGCCTCGCCGCACCCGCTTCTGCGGTCAGTTGGTCGCCCGTGAGATCTCCTCTATCTCGTAGAAGAGCGTGAACTCGCCGCTATCCGGAAGGCATGTGTCGAGGTCCCGCAACGCGGCGGCTATAGCGGTTTCGTCACCGTCTGGCTCGAAGATCGGCCCGCTCGCCACTGAGGCCTCTACGATCCTGTCGCCCTCGAGGATGAGGCCGACGCCGCTCACGCGGACACCGTGCTTCCCGTTCTCGATCGTCGACCTGCTGCCCCGAGGCCACACCACGAGTCGTCGAACCTGCTGTGGATCCATGAGGTAGAGACACTTGCTCTCCGAGTCGTAAGCAACTGACATGCCTACCCCAAGTTGCGCAGGGAATACTGAGTCACCGTGGAAAACATGAATCCTCGGGTCGTCACCGACGAGCCGCAACGGCCCGCTGCTTTCTCCTCGGTCTGCCTGCAATACCAGCACAGCGGCCGTAGCTAGCGCTGCTCCAACCACAGCAGCCACGGCCAATACGACACCGCGTCTCATCTCTGCCCCCTGAGCATGTGGGGACCAGCGTAGGCTGGTCCCCACCACTCTACCGCTAGCCGGTACGGACCCGAACCTGAAGGTAATCCACGAAATTCGGGCTGACTGGGGTGAACACATCGCGCCAAATCAGGTTCACTCTGGTTATACCGGTATGAATCCCATAGGCGGTGCTGCTCTGATACCAAGGGCCGCCGCTATCACCTCCTTGCCCGTTGCTGCGGGTCGTGAAGGCAAGCCGGCAGATCCCGTCGATGCATTGGTTAAGTCGCCATACCTCGTTGCTGCAACGGTTGCCGCTTGAGCTTCCCCCGGTTTTTCGGAGACTTTCGATCATGGTCTGATGGACCAGGAAAGGAGTCTTCGTGGCAGCACCAAGGAAGTATCCGGATGAGTTGCGCGCTCGTGCGGTGCGCTTGTACCGGGAGTCTGAGCCGAAGCCGGTGATCCGCCGGCTTGCTGAGCAGCTGGGCGTGCATCCGGAGGCGTTGCGCAACTGGATTCGCCAGGACGAGGCAGACCGTGGCCTGCGGCGCGACCGGTTGACGACGGCGGAGCTGGAGGAGTTGCGGCGGCTGCGGCGGGAGAACGCGGAGCTGCGGCGGGTCAATGAGATCTTGAAGGCGGCGAGCGCGGTTTTCGCCCCGGAGCTCGACCCGACCCGGCGACGGTCATGATGCTGGTGGACAAGCTGCGTGACCGCTTCGGGGTCGAGCCGATCCTCCGGGTCATCGGGGTGGCGTCCTCTACCTACTACGGCTGGGTCGAGCAGGCTGCCCACCCGTGCCGTCGGCGACGTGAGGACGAACAGCTTCTGGCGGAGATCCGCCAGATCCACGAGGCGTCGGGCGGCACCTACGGCAGCCCGCGGGTGCACGCCACGCTGCGCCGCCAGGGCCGGCGGGTGGGCCGCAAACGGGTCGAGCGGCTGATGCGCGCCGACGGGCTGCAGGGCGCGTTGGTGCGCAAACGGTGGCGAATCCCGTCCACCCGGCAGGATCCGCGGGCCACCCCGGCACCGGACCGGGTCAACCGCCAGTTCACCGCACCCGCGCCGGACCGGCTGTGGGTCGCCGACGCCACCCGCATCCCGGTCGCCGAGGGGGTGCTGTGGCTGGCCGCCGTGCGCGACGCCTTCTCCAACCGGATCGTGGGCTGGAAGACCTCCGACCGCTGCGACACCGACCTGGTGCTCGGCGCCCTGGAGTACGCGATCTGGTCACGGGACGTGCGCGACGGCCAACTCGTCCATCACAGCGACCGTGGGTCGACCTACACGTCGATCCGCTTCACCCAACGCCTGGCAGACAACGGGATTCTCGCGTCCATGGGGTCCACAGGGGACAGTTTCGACAACGCGCTGATGGAGAACTTCTGGTCAACCTTGAAGATCGAGCTGGTCTACCGCAACGCCTGGCGCACCCGCGAGGAAGCCGACAACGCACTCTTCGCCTACATCGACGGCTGGTACAACCCACACCGCATCCAGAAAGACCTCGGCTGGCTGTCCCCGGACGAGTACGAGGCAGCCTGGTACGCCCAACACCACGGCCAACCCCAGCCGGCTATCGTTCAACCCGAGCCAACCGGCGCCAGATAACCCACCCTCCGAAAAACCGGGGGAACCTCAGGTCGACCTCCATCTCGATCACCGCTGGGGTGAGTTCGTCGCAGCGGCGGGCTATGAACTCCCAGGCGGGCACGAAGGTCGGGTCGCCCAGGACAGCACACCCGTACCGGTCCGCTGACCATCGGGTGAACACCGCGGCCGCCACCGGGATGTCCCCGTCCACCCAGACGACGGCGTCGCCTTTGTGTAGGTGGGGGTCACGGCAGTACCACCATTGCAGATCAGCCGCCTCCCACAACCCCGTGATGGGGTTTGCCAACCGGTACCGCTGCAACAGGTCTGTCACCAGGTCGAGGTACGCCCGCCCGGTGGGATGAACGGCGTGGCGCGTCATGTCCTCTGTCTACCAGGGACCGCAACCTAATTACGCGCGTATCATCGCCACCCACATCGGCGTGGTCGGTGTCGTCTACGGGCACTCGTGGTTCACCCGGTCGCGGGGTAGGCATACAGCACGCCACCGTCCTTCACCAGGGCGAAGCCTGGCACCACCTGGCCACCGGGGAAGCTCGCAAGGTCGTCGACGATGTCTTCACCGGTACGGGCATCCAGCAGCACCATTGAGCGTGGCCCCTCGGCGTAGATGACACCGGATCGCGCGGCCACCACCTCTGGTACCGCCCGGCCGTTGTCACCTTCGACTAGTTCCCACAACAGCTCTCCGGTGTCGCGATCGAACGCGACCAGGTGTTTCTTTCCCTCGCAGATCACAACTGACTGGCGATCATCAATGCAGTTGTGGCTCCTGTCTATGCTTGCCACCGGTTCGCCAGTCTTGGTGGAGACAATCCAGGTTGTCAGACCGGTGCCGTTTTTGTTGGCCAGGTAGGCCACGAGCCCGTCACCCAGCTCGTAGAAAAAATCGGAACCATACAAATCGTCACGACGCCATAGACGTGTGCCGTCTGCCACTGCCCGCCCTTCGAGGGACCAGTGTCCCCGAAGCAAAGACCCCTCCCGGACCATGCCGATCACGGTTCCGTCGTTGACGAGTCGGCCCCAGAAATCCGACTTTCGCCAGCGTTCAGCCCCGGTGGCGACGTCCAGCCCCACTGTCACCGGCGGCTGGCGGCTGAATCCCGCAGCTCCCAGGCTGACCACCAAGGTGTCTTCGGTCACCCCCACCGTCTGGGGGTGCCCCCAGGAGCTCGCTTCCTCCCACACCTCCGCCACCTCGAAGTCCACCGTCCACTGCGTGGTGCCGTCCGATGCATCCAAGGCGACCACGCGGGCCAGTTCCCGGTCGGCTTTGGTGCCGATCCCGACGGCTATGGCGGGGAAAGCGACGAAGACCCACACCTGGTCGCCCACCTGGCCAATGGCCGGCGCCATCCATGAGTCCTTGCTGAGCATCTTCCACGTCGACTCGTCGACGCCGGTGTCGACCGAGGTCGTCCAGCGGGCCTTCCCGGTTGCGAGCTCGACCGCGGTCAGGCGTGGGAAGCCGGCAGAGAGGAGGCTCTTGGTGAAGAAGTAGGCCACCGCGTCATGCACGGTGTATCGCCCTTCCCAGGGTTCACCGAGCCGGATCGGTTGGGGGGCGAACTCGATCGGCGGATCGTAGGTCGGCGGCGTGGGTGCGCTGACTGACGTAGCTGGGGCTGACGGAGGTGTAGCTGTCGCGTCAGCTCCTGAGTGGAACGTGTCGTCGCCGCAGGCGGTCATCCCGATGATCAGGGGGACCACCATCAGCAGTCGCCATCGAGACCACATGCGACCCCCAAACTGTCGATGGGTCGAGTGAGCGTCATGCTAATCCAGCAGCGCAAAGATCTGCACCCGCGTCGCGTATCGGAGTGAGCGGAGATTCTGTAGACCGCAGTTCGATGTCGAGAAGTGGGATCCCTGGATCCATCAGCGCTCTCTTGACCATCACCGCAAAACAGGCTCTCGGTGTAGCGGCACAGTCATGACAGCGTTGCGATCCCTCTAGGGGTGATGACGACGCAGCGTGACGGTCTGATGCCGATGCCCACCCCCGGCGCGTTGCGATCCCTCTAGGGGTGATGACGACCCGGCCTACACCCGGCGACGCGGATGGCCCGGCCACGTTGCGATCCCTCTAGGGGTGATGACGACGCAGTGACCGCGGCGGCGTGCCGGCGGTCAGCTGGCACGGTTGCGATCCCTCTAGGGGTGATGACGACGCGGTGACCTGCGCGGCGCTGCGGCGGTCAGCGTCACGGTTGCGATCCCTCTAGGGGTGATGACGACTGGCGATCCCGACCGGCACCGCGCCGCCGCGTGCCGATGTTGCGATCCCTCTAGGGGTGATGACGACCGCTGGTCGGCGGCTCCACCGCCGCGCTCACGTCCGTGTTGCGATCCCTCTAGGGGTGATGACGACGCAGCGGCTCGAGCCGCGCGCCGCGCGGGCGCGCTCGCGTTGCGATCCCTCTAGGGGTGATGACGACCCGTGATCGGCATGGCCGGCGCCTGACGCCAGCTCACGTGTTGCGATCCCTCTAGGGGTGATGACGACCGCGCGTGGCCGCAGCACCGGACTCGCGCTGTCGAGGTTGCGATCCCTCTAGGGGTGATGACGACCCGATCGTGCGGTCTGCTGCCGACGCACGGTCGCTGGTTGCGATCCCTCTAGGGGTGATGACGACCGGCCGGCGTCAGCTGGTCCCGTGCGCCGGGCACGTTGCGATCCCTCTAGGGGTGATGACGACCGGCACCGCGTGGCCGCTAGCCGGTCGGCCGAGTGGCGTTGCGATCCCTCTAGGGGTGATGACGACGTCCGGTGGCCGGCGCCGCTGCGGCCGGACTCGCCACGTTGCGATCCCTCTAGGGGTGATGACGACGCTGGAGCCGCCGGTGCAGGCACTGGCGCTGTGCAGGAGTTGCGATCCCTCTAGGGGTGATGACGACTGCGACCCGCGGAGCCGGCTGGCGCCGCGTGGCTGTGGTTGCGATCCCTCTAGGGGTGATGACGACCTGAGCAGTGCCCGCGACGACTCGACTGCCGTCGCCACGTTGCGATCCCTCTAGGGGTGATGACGACCCGCGACGGCATTGCAGCCGTGCCCGCCGGCGTCGTGTTGCGATCCCTCTAGGGGTGATGACGACCGGCGACGCGTCCGTCGCAGCGGTGACCGGTCACTGCGTTGCGATCCCTCTAGGGGTGATGACGACCGGCTGTCGAGGCCGAGCGTCAGGGCTGCGTCGCTCAGTTGCGATCCCTCTAGGGGTGATGACGACGTCCACTGCGGTGCTGACCGGGCCGCGGCACCGGCTGCGTTGCGATCCCTCTAGGGGTGATGACGACCCGTGCGGTCGACCACCCTGGCGGCAGCGCCGCACCAGGTTGCGATCCCTCTAGGGGTGATGACGACTGGCGACCCGGCGGCGGCACGCCGCGGCAGGCCGCGTTGCGATCCCTCTAGGGGTGATGACGACGCGGCCGCGACGCACCGTCGATGACGCGGCGCAGACTGTTGCGATCCCTCTAGGGGTGATGACGACCGGACGCCGGCAGCGCCGTCGTCAGAGGCCGAGTCGCGTTGCGATCCCTCTAGGGGTGATGACGACGCGGCTAGCGGCAGCACCGCTGCGCTACAGCGCCGTGCATGTTGCGATCCCTCTAGGGGTGATGACGACGGCATCGGCCGGCCCGCGGCGACGGCCCGGACCATGTTGCGATCCCTCTAGGGGTGATGACGACGTGCGCTGCATCGACCGGCGCGACCGACGCGTCGCATCATGTTGCGATCCCTCTAGGGGTGATGACGACCTGCGGCGCGGCGAATGCACCACGGCCGGCGCCGGTTGCGATCCCTCTAGGGGTGATGACGACCTGGAGCCAGCGCCACTCCGTCCGGCTGCACCGGCAGTTGCGATCCCTCTAGGGGTGATGACGACCCGCGTCACTCGGCTCGGCGCATCGCCGCAGGGCCGTGTTGCGATCCCTCTAGGGGTGATGACGACGTGCCGTGCGTGCCTGCGACGCGTCGGCACGCGACCGCGTTGCGATCCCTCTAGGGGTGATGACGACCGCGACTCGTCGGCGTGACGCCAGCGTCGCACGAGTACGTTGCGATCCCTCTAGGGGTGATGACGACCGTGACGCCGTCGTACCGGACGGTGCACCTGACGCGTTGCGATCCCTCTAGGGGTGATGACGACGTCGACCGCAGCAGCCGAGCTGCCGCGTCAGGTCCGCGTTGCGATCCCTCTAGGGGTGATGACGACGGCAAGATAACGGTCCAGGTCAAGGCCGGTTTTCTTGCCAGATGATCATGCGATTTTGCAGCGATCCGCCGGTTGTGCATCGCCGCAGGTCAGACGCTATGTCCGGCCCCTTGCCGCTAGGGCCCTCTTGTCAAACAACCACACCCGAAATGGTGCGTATTGTCCTGGTTGTCGCCATGTCGCTGCCGTGCGACATCGCACCACTGACCCTAGCAGCCCACTGTGATCATTCAGGGCGCCTTCGCCTTCAGCGCTTCGCCAGCCGGCCCGCTGCCCAGGGCGCTCGGGGCGCCCTGGGCAGCAGCGCGGTCAGTTACGCAGCAGGTGGCGGGCCATCACCAGCCGCTGGATCTGGTTGGTGCCCTCGTAGATCTGGGTGATCTTCGCGTCGCGCATCATCCGCTCCACCGGGTGGTCCTGCACATACCCGGCCCCACCCAGCAGCTGCACCGCGTCCGTGGTGATCTGCATCGCCACGTCCGAGGCGTAGCACTTGGCCGCCGCGCCGAAGAACGACAAGTCTTCATCGTCCCGCTCGGACTTGGCCGCCGCGGCGTACACCATCTGCCGAGCCGCCGCCAGCGTCATGGCCATGTCGGCGAGCATGAACTGGATGCTCTGGAACTCCGCGATCGCCTTACCGAACTGGCGCCGCTCCTTGACGTACGCCAGCGCATAGTCCAGCGCGCCCTGGGCGATGCCGATGGCCTGCGCCCCGATGGTCACCCGGGTGTGGTCCAGCGTCCGTAGGGCGATCTTGAGTCCTTCCCCGACATTGCCGACCCGCCGGTCGTCACCGATCCGGACCCCGTCGAAGAGCAGCTCCCGGGTGGGCGAACCCTTGATGCCCATCTTCCGCTCGAGCGTGCCGACCGAGAAGCCCTCGTCGCCGTCCTCAACCACGAACGCGGTCACGTTCCGGCCCCGCGGACCGTCCGGGTCGGTCACCGCCATCACGGTGTAGTAGCGCGACTCCCCCGCGTTGGTGATCCAGGACTTCTGCCCGGTCAGCACCCACTCGTCGCCGTCCCGTACCGCCCGGGTCCGCATGCTGGCGGTGTCCGAGCCGGCCTCCCGTTCGGACAGCCCATAGGAGAACATCGCTTCCCCGCGGGCCACCGGCGACAGGTACCGCTGCTTCAGCTCCTCCGAGCCGGCCAGGATCAGCGGCATGGTGCCCAGCTTGTTCACCGCCGGGATCAGCGAGCTGGAGGCGCACACCCGCGCGACCTCTTCGATCACGATGCAGGTGGCCAGGGCGTCCGCCCCGACCCCGCCGTACTTCTCCTCAATGTGGGGGGCGTGGAAGTCCGAGGCCTTCAACGCCTCGTACGCCTCGGTGGGGAACCGTGACTGCGCGTCTACGTCCGCGGCATGCGGTGCGATCTTGCTTTCCGCGACGGCGCGGACTCCCTCCCGCAGTTCTTCATACTCCTCGGGAAGGCGGAACAGCTCGAAATCGGGTGTGCTCATCGCTTCGCCTCTCCGTACTCGTAGAAACCGCGCCCGGACTTACGACCGAGCAGTCCCGCCTCGACCATACGGGTCAGGAGTGGCGGCGGAGCGTACAGCGGCTCCTTGAACTCCTCATACAGCGAGTCCGCCACCGCCTTGATGGTGTCCAGACCGATCAGGTCCAGCAGCGCCAGCGGCCCCATCGGGTGGGCGCAGCCGCGCACCATCCCCTGGTCAATGTCCTCGGGGGTGGCGAACCCTGCCTCCACCATCCGGACCGCCGACAGCAGGTACGGCACCAGCAGCGTGTTGACGATGAACCCGGCCCGGTCCTTGGCCTGGATGACGTGCTTGCCCAGGGTGTTGGTGGCGAACTCGCGCACCCGCTCCACCACCGCCGAGTCGGTCAGCAGGGTCGGGATGAGCTCCACCAGCGACTGCACCGGCACCGGGTTGAAGAAGTGCAGGCCCAGCACGTGGCTGGGACGGGACGTCGCCGCCGCCAACCGCGTGATCGGGATGGAGGAGGTGTTGGAGGCCAGCACCGCGTCGGAGGAGGTCACGATCTGGTCCAGTTTCTGGAACAGCTCGACCTTCGCCGCCTCGTTCTCCACGATCGCCTCGATGACGAGGTCACGGTCGGCGAGGTCCGCCAGGTCGGTGCTGAAGCGCACCCGCTCCAGCACCGCCGCCGCATCCGCGAGCTTGCCTTTGGCTTCGGCCCGGCGCAGGGACGCGGTGAGCCGCTCCCGGCCCGCGTCAACGGCGTCCTGGTTTGACTCCACGACGACGACGTTCAGGTCGGCCCGGGCGCACACCTCGACGATCCCGGCGCCCATGATCCCGCAGCCGACTACTCCTACGTTCTTCACCGTCTACTCTCCTCCCTGCAAGCGGAACCCCACCGGCGTCACATGTTGCGGCGGTATTGGCCGCCGACTTCGAAGAACGCGTCGCTGATCTGTCCGAGGGAGCAGTAGCGGACGGCGTCCATGAGGGCTTCGAAGAGGTTACCGCCGCTGGTGGCTGCTGTTTTGAGGCGTTCGAGGGCGGCGGGGGCTTCGTGGGCGTGGCGGGTGTGGAAGTCCGCCAGCCGTTTCAGCTGGGACTGTTTCTCTTCTTCGGTGGCCCGGGCGAGTTCGATCTTGTCCACCGGTTTGTGGGAGTCCTCGGTCAGGAAGGTGTTGACCCCGATGATCGGCAGGGACCCGTCGTGTTTCTTCTGCTCATACAGCATCGACTCGTCCTGGATCCGGCCCCGCTGGTAGCCGGTCTCCATCGCCCCCAGCACCCCACCCCGGTCGGCTAGACGGTCGAACTCGGCCAGTACGGCTTCTTCCACCAGGTCGGTGAGCTGGTCGATGATGAACGAGCCTTGCAGCACGTTCTCGTTGTCGGCCAGCCCCCACTCGGCGTCGATGATCATCTGGATCGCCAACGCCCGCCGGACGGATTCTTCGGTGGGGGTGGTGATCGCCTCGTCGTAGGCGTTGGTGTGCAGACTGTTGGCGTTGTCGTAGATGGCGCACAACGCCTGCAGGGTGGTGCGGATGTCGTTGAACGCCATCTCCTGCGCATGCAGCGACCGGCCCGAGGTCTGCACGTGGTACTTCAGCTTCTGCGACCGCTCGTTGGCCCCGTAGCGGTCCCGCATGGCGATCGCCCAGATCCGACGCGCCACCCGCCCGATCACCGAGTATTCGGCGTCCATGCCGTTGGAGAAGAAGAACGACAAATTCGGGGCAAAATCATCAATGTGCATACCGCGGGCCAGGTACGCCTCCACATAGGTGAAGCCGTTGGCCAGGGTGAACGCCAGCTGGGTGATCGGGTTCGCCCCGGCCTCGGCGATGTGGTAGCCGCTGATGCTCACCGAGTAGAAGTTGCGGACCTGGTTGGCGATGAACCACTCCTGGATGTCGGCCATGGCCCGCAACGCGAACTCGGTGGAGAAGATGCAGGTGTTCTGCCCCTGATCCTCCTTGAGGATGTCGGCCTGCACCGTGCCCCGCACCGTCGACAACGCCCTGGCTCTGATCTGCGCGGCCTCCTCCGGCGTGGGCTCCCGACCCTGCTCCTTGCGGAACCGGTCCAGCTGCTGGTCGATGGCCACGTTGAAGAACATCGCCAGGATCGCCGGGGCCGGCCCGTTGATCGTCATCGACACCGACGTGTTCGGGGCACACAGGTCAAACCCGGCATACAACTCCCGCATGTCATCCACGGTGGCGATCGACACCCCAGAGGTGCCGATCTTGCCGTAGATGTCCGGGCGCGGATCCGGATCCCGCCCATACAACGTGACCGAATCAAACGCCGTGGACAACCGGATGGCCGGCTGACCCTCACTCAGCAGGTGGAACCGCCGATTGGTACGAAACGCGTCCCCCTCCCCGGCGAACATCCGCGCCGGGGTCTCCTCGGTACGCTTCAACGGGAACACCCCGGCGGTGAACGGGAAGAACCCCGGCAGGTTCTCCTTCCGCAAAAACCGCAGCAGCTCCCCCTCGTCCTCATCCCGCGGCAACGCCACCCGCGGCAACCGCGTACCCGACAAAGTGGTACGCGTCAACGGCGCCCGGATCTCCCTACCGCGCACCGTGTACACGTACTCGTCGCCCTCATAGCGGGCGCGGACCTCCCGCCACTTCGCCAACAACTCCCGGACATCACCATCAAGCTGCTGTTCCACCTGCGCCAACAACGCCGCCACCGACGCCTCCGCAGGATCACCTTTCCGGGCCAGCAGCTCCCGGGTGGTGCGCAGATGCTGCCGCTTCCGCACCACCTCCACCTGCTCCTCCGTAGTGGCGTGATACCGCCGCACCGTATCCGCGATCTCCGCCAGATACCGCTCCCGCCCCGGCGGAATCACCGACCGCAACCCCGTCGACGTCCGCCCCGACACCCTCGGCAACACCCCGGAGAAAGCGGGAAGCCCACGCTCGACAAGCAGCTGCTTGAGATGGTGGTAGAGAGCAGTCACCCCGTCATCGTTGAACCGGGCCGCGCTCGTGCCGAACACCGGCATCTCCTGCCACGGAGTACCGAACTGCTCCCGGTTCCGCACCATCTGCCGGGCCACATCCCGCAACGCGTCCTGCGCCCCACGCCGCTCAAACTTGTTGATCGCCACCACATCAGCCAGATCCAGCATGTCGATCTTCTCCAGCTGGCTGGGCGCCCCGTACTCCGGCGTCATCACATACAACGACACATCCGAGTACGGCACAATCGCCGCATCCCCCTGACCGATCCCCGGCGTCTCCACAATCACCAAGTCATAACCAGCAGCCTTACACGCAGCGATAATGTCAGCAAGATGCTCCGGCACCTGCACACCAGGAGTCCGAGTCGCCAACGACCGGTAATACACCACCTCCGGAGCAATACTGTTCATCCGGATCCGGTCACCCAACAACGCCCCACCCCGGCGACGGGTCGGATCCACCGCCAACACCGCCACCCGCACCGAATCCCCACTATCCCGCCGCAGCCGCCGCACCAACTCATCCGTCAACGACGACTTCCCCGAACCCCCCGTCCCCGTGATCCCCAACACCGGCACAGACCGCTCCGCCGCCGCAGCCCGCACCACCTCCGCAAGCTTCGGATCAGCACCGGCCTCCAACACCGTGATCGCCCGCGCCAACGCCGCCTGATCCCCCGCCCGCACCGCCGCCACATCCGGACCCCGGACAGACAGATCCACATCACACGCCCGGATCAACTCATTGATCATCCCCGGCAAACCAAGCCGCTGCCCATCCTGCGGACTGAAAATCCGCACCCCCCGCCGGGCCAACAGCTCAATCTCCTCCGGAACAATCGTCCCCCCACCACCACCAAACACCCGCACATGCCCAGCCCCCCGCTCAGCCAACCGCTGCACCAGGTAGCTGAAATACTCCACATGCCCACCCTGATAGGAGGAGACAGCCACCCCCTGCACATCCTCCTGCACCGCAGCCGTCACCACCTCCTCCACACTCCGGTCATGCCCCAAATGCACAACCTCAGCACCCTGACTCTGCAGCAACCGCCGCATAATCGTGATCGCCGCATCATGCCCATCAAACAAACTCGCCGCAGTCACAAACCGCACCGGATAAACCGGTACGTGCAGGGTGGAAGAGGAGTTCGAGGGAGACTTCGGCTGACTCATAGCGCTCCTAAGCCGAGAGTGAACTAACGACGCAGCCCCATCTACGGCGTGTCGGGTGAAGCCCGGCTATGGGGGCGATAGGCACGGGATGATCAACTGGAATGCTAGGGTGTCCCGGCATTCCACGTCCATGTAATCTGTGACACGCTCTAATCAAATTGATGTCTGTCCGCTGAGGACAAATCTCCTTGAGTCCAATGTCCGCAACTAGCACCCCGTACATGAGCTAGACGCGATAACCTTCCAGCAGAATCCGGGCGATGCCCTCCGCGATCTCGTCGATCGAAAGCTCGCCCTCGGGGTCGAACCACCGGTAGGACCAGATCGATGCGCCGAGCAGGGTGGAGGTCGCGATATGCGGGTCTACGTCGATGAACTCGCCGTTCTCCACACCCTCGACGTAAAGGTCCTCCACGATCTTGGTGTATTCCCGCTCCCGCGCGCGGATGGCCCGTTCGTGCTCCGCGGACAGCAATCCCCGCTCGTTGTAGAACACCGTGTTGGCGTTGAGGTTCTCCAGGATCACCCGCGTGTTCTCTACGAGCAGGTCGTGCATCCTCTCCGTCGCGGACGCTTCCCGGCTCGCCACGGCCTGAATACGCCGGAGTCCTTGGTCGACAATATCGTCGATGATGGCGAAGAGGATGTCGTCTTTGCTCTTGAAGTAGTAGTAGATCGCCGGCTTGGTAAAGCCGATGGCGTCAGCGATGTCGTCAAGGGACGTGGCGTGGTAGCCCTTTTGTCGAAACAGTCCCGTCGCGACATCGATGATCTGTTCGCGGCGCCCGTTACCTCGCGGTCGCGAGGTTGAGCGTTTG
Organism: uncultured Actinomycetota bacterium; assembly: GCA_963809545.1. Lineage (GTDB taxonomy): Bacteria > Actinomycetota > Actinomycetes > Mycobacteriales > Micromonosporaceae > Natronosporangium. The sequence goes on from CAWEKD010000007.1 coordinate 16,453, forward strand.
CCCTGCGCAGGAGCTTTTGGCATCACTTCACCCGGTTTCGGTCACCCCAGCCAAAGGTGATCCCAGTGAGGATCACCTGCCTGGTCTCACGTGGATCAATAATATCGTCCACGTAGAGGTGAGCCGCGGCTTCCCAGGGCGCGGACTCGTCGATCCAGTGACCGGTCAGCTCGGCTTCGAGCTTGCGCCGGGCCTCGATCCCGCCTTCTGCCTCCGCCTGCTCGAGCCGGCGGCGGTTGACGGTGACCACGCCGGTGTCCGGGGCCATGAATCCCAGCTCGGCGGTCGGCCAGCACACCAGCAGGTCGGGCAGGGTCGGGCGTCCGCCCATGGCGTAGTGTCCACCGCCGTACGCCTTGCGGATCACCACGGCGACCTGCGGAACTTTCGCCCGCGCCAACCGGGCCACCAGCCGCTCGTACCAGAGGACGATGCCCTGCCGCTCCGCCTGGACACCGATCAGCAGGCCGGGCACGTCCTGGAGGAAGACCAGCGGCAGGTTGAAGGTGTCGCACATGTCGGCGAAGTCGTGCACCTTCTCCAGTGCCTTTGGATCGAGCGCGCCCGCCCCGAACCGCGGCTGGTTCGCGATGACGCCGATGGGCTGTCCACTCAGCCGCGCGAACGCGGTGATCACCGCCTTACCCGCCTCCAGGCGCCACGGCAGGATCGTGTCCGCGTCGACGATCGCCTCGATGACCTCGAACATGTCGTAGGCCTGCTTCGGGTTCGACGGCACGACCGTGAGCAGCGACTCCGGGTCCCGCAGCGGCGCCACCGGCGGTGCCAACGGAGCCGGCCGCGAGGAGTTGTTGGGCAGGTACGACAGGTAGGCGGCGATGGCGTCGAACGCCTGCTGCTCGGTCGGCAGGACCAGGTGCGCCGTCCCCACCTCCTGCGCGTGCGGCGGGCCGCCCAGGTCGAAGTCGGTGACCTGCTCCCCGATCGCCGACTGGACCACGGAGGGGCCCGAGAGCGCCACCGACGACGACTCCGTCATCACCACGATGTGGGCGGTGCCGGCGTGCAGAGCGGAGTCACCGTAGGCCGGCCCGAGGACCGCCGCGATCCGGGGGATCTCCGGGTACCCCTCGGGCACCTGCAGGAAGGTGCTGAAGTCGAACGGCAGCCCGGAGAACCGCCACCCCATGACGTCGGGGATCCGGCCACCGTCCGCATCGCACAGCAGGATGAGCGGCAGCCCCTTCTTCGCCGCGAACTCGGCGATGCGCCCCTGCTTCCGCATGCTGATCGGCGCGGTCGTCCCGGCCAGCACCGTGGCGTCGATACCGATCACACAGACGGGCCGGCCGTCGATGTAGCCGAATCCGGTCACGCACCCGTCGCCGGGGATCGGGCGCTCGTGACGCAGCTCCGGCTCGGCCAGCATGCCGATCTCGTAGAAGGAGCCTTTGTCGAGCAGCGCGTCGATACGCTCCCGCACGGTGAGGCGCCCGGACGCGTGGTGGCGCGCCACCCGCTCGGGCCCGCCCATGGCGAGCGCGATCTCTCGCCGCCGCTGCAACTCGGCGAGGCGTTCCTGCATCGTGGGAGATTGCGGCATCACGGTGAGGCCTACCTGTCCTGGAAGTGGGGGGTCCGCCGCTCACGGAACGCGGCGACACCCTCCTGCTGGTCGTGGGTGCTGTGCAACAACGCGGTGGCCTCGATCGAGTAGTCGTAGCCCTCGGCGCTGCCCCGGTTGAGGATGCGCTTGGCCACCTGGAGAGCGACGGCCGGCTTGCGCGCGATGAGCGCCGCCAGCCGCAGCGCCTCGTCGAGGTGCGTGCCCTCCTCGACTACGTGGGTGACGAGGCCAGCCAGGCGAGCCTGCTCGGCGTCGAGCCGCTCGCCGGTGAAGATCATGTACTTGAGCCAGTGCAGGTTGACATTGGCATGACCGCGGACTACCCCGAGTCCCGGCATGAGCCCGACCGACGCCTCCGGCATGCCGAACACCGCGGTCGAGTCGGCGATGACCAGGTCGGTGACCAGGGTCAGCTCGCAGCCACCGCCCAGCGCGTATCCGTGCACCGCGGCGATGGTCGGCTTCGGGAAGGTCTCGAACGCCCGGAACGCCTGCATCGCGAGCTCTTGGTAGCGGCGGCGGGCCGGGATGTCGGCGAGCTCCCCGAACCCTTCGATGTCACCGCCCGCGGAGAAGCATCGACCGGCGCCGTGGACCACCAGCACTCGTACCGCCGGGTTGGCGGCGGCGTCGTCGAGGAGGCGCTGGAGGTCGGTCCAGAACTCGTAGGTGAGGCTGTTGAGCTTCTCTGGCCGGTCAAGGGTGACAACGGCGGCGCCGTCGGTCACGGAGACGGCGAGCATTCCGTAGCGGTCCTTCACACAGTGCTCCCTGGGTCGGGGCTTCTGATTTACTTAAGGGTAAGTCAAAACTGATGAGGCAAGCAACCACCCCGGGCGCATTCGCCGGCTTGAGACAGGAGGACTCATGGAGCCGTACGTCGCGCTCATGCGCCGGTACTGCATCGACTACACCTGCGCGCACAACCCGAGCATCTGCGACGAGATCATGTCCAGCTCGTACGAGATCACCATCTCGGGCCGGACAATGGGCATGGCCGACTACCGGCAGGCGGTGGCCGCCGCGTTCCGCCGCTACCCCACCCTGATGCTGACCGTCCACGACATGATCACCTCCGGTGACCGGCTCGCCATGCACTTCAGTGAGCACGGCGCGGCCGCCGCCGACCCCGACCACGTCGCGGTCTGGTCCGGCATCTCCCTGTACCGGTGGGATGGGCAGCGGCTCTTGAACTGCCGCGTCGAGCAGGACTTCCTCGGCCGGGACGAGCAGTCGGAGTCCTCACACATCGCTCCCCTCGAGCCGGCGCACCCCGACCCGTGGTCGACCACGCGCGACACCCCCGCCAACGCCCGCGCGGAGCAGGCGGTCCGGGCCTGGTTCGACCTCGCCACCACCGACTGGCAGCAGGCCGTCGCCCTCCCCGGCGTGCGCTTCCTGGAGTACGGAGTCGACACCCCGCTCCCGCTGGTCAACCAGGAGGTCGTCATCGACGACCTGTTCTCCGCCGGTGACCGGGTCGCGGCCGCGGTCACGTTCCGCGGCGAATACACCGGTGGGCTGCCGGGGGTCAGCGACGACGCCCGTGGCCGCCACGGCGAGCTGCCCGCGACCGCGCTGGCCCGCGTCGACGGGGACAACGTGGTGGAGCTGAAGCTGGTCCGGGACCGGTGGGGGCTGATCCGACGCCTCCGCAAGGCCGCCTGACGCCCACAACGACCGTGGGGGCACCGGAGATCTCCGGTGCCCCCACTGAATCTGTGGCGGCGATATTCGATCAGGCCGGAAGCTCCTCGAAGGGGACGCTGCGGCGCGGCTGCGCGGAGAACGTGCCCCCCTCCGCGGCGAGGCGGGTGAGCGTCCGCCCCGGCGGGAAGGCGTCCCCGAGCCGCTCACAGCGGGCACGCACCTCGGCGGCGCCGATCTCATCCGCCCAGTGGAACGGCCCCCCGAGGACGCGCGGGAACCCGATCCCCAGCACCGAGGCGATGTCGCCGTCGTCCGGGTGGCACAGGATCCCCTCGTCCCAGCACAGGAAACACTCGGTGGCGAACGCCAGCAGCAGCCGCTCGCCGATCGTCTCCCGGTCAATGGCGGCGCCGGTGGTCGACGAGATGAGCGCGGTGACCTCCTCATTCGGACCGACCCGCTTACCGTTCTCGTCGTACCGGTAGAACCCGACCCCGTGCCGACGCCCCTGCACCCCGTTGGCCACGAGCGTCTCCAGCACCTGCCGCACGGCGCCGACATCCAGCCGGTCACGGAACACCGGCTCGGCCACCTGCGTCACCGAGGCGTCCAGCACCAGTTGCAGGGTCGCCTCGTCGTGCGCCTGCAGCGGACCGACCGGGAAGCCCACCGCCTTGGCCCCGGCGTCGATGTCCGCAAGCGCGGCCCCGTCCAGCAACAGCCGGATGCCCTCCATCAACCAGCGGGCGTACACCCGGGAGGTGAAGAAGCCCGGCGCGTCCCCGACCACGACCGGCACCTTGCCCAGTTGACGGCCCACGGCAGCGGCCCGCTGCAGCGTGCGGGGCGCGGTCTCCTGGTGGGCGATGAGCTCCACCAGCGGCATCCGCTCCACCGGGCTGAAGAAGTGCATGCCGAGGAACCGCTCCGGGTGGCTCACCGCGGTGGCGAGCTTCCGGATCGGGATGGCGGACGTGTTCGTGGCGAGCAGCGTGTCCTCCGACACCAGCTCGCTCACCTTCCGCAGCACGTCCGTCTTCAAGTCAGGCAGCTCGAAGACCGCCTCGATGACGACGTCGGACTCGGCGAAGCCGTCCCACTCCGTCGTCCCCTGCCACCGCGCCATCGCGTCCTCGGAGACGCCGCCGCGGCGGGCCAGCACCTTCTCCAGGTAGCCGCGGGAGCGGGCCAGCGCCGCGTCGTCCACGTCGCGGACGACCGCGCGCAACCCACGGGTGACGGCGGTCGCGGCGATGCCCGACCCCATCTGGCCCCCACCCACCACCGCCACCTGCGCGATCGTCGTCCCGTCCCCGCGGCTGCGACGGTTGACGTCGGACCGGACCAGGAACAGGTGGATCGCCGCCCGCGCCTCCGGCGAGGCCAGCAACTGGAGGAAGACCTCCCGCTCGGCGCGCAGGCCGGCCTCGACACCGTCACGGGCACCCACCTCGAGGACGTCGAGGATCCCCGCGGCGGCCCGACTGAGGCCCTCCCGGCTGTTCCGCAGCGCCTCCCGCCGGTCGTTGATCGCCTGGGCCGCACCGGCACCGTAGGCGGGTTCGGGGGCGGGCTGCCCCACCTCTGCCCGCGCCGCCCGCAGCGCGGCCTCCAGCAGCGCCTCGTCGGCGACCACCTCGTGCAGCAGACCGAGGTCCCGGGCCTCCGATGCGCTGAGGCGCCGCCCCGACGTCAGCAGCTCCGCGGCCGTGGCCGGGTCGACGAACCGGTTCAGCAGCTGCGTCCCGCCGCCCCCCGGCAGCAGCCCGAGGGTGACCTCCGGCAGGCCAAGCTGCGCAGACTCGACCGCGACGATCCGACGGGAGGCGAGCGCCAGCTCCAGCGCCCCGCCGAACGCGCTGCCGTTGAGCGCGGTGACCATGGGCTTCGGGGCGCGGACAATCTGGAGCATCAGCTCGTGCACCCCGCGCAGGAACTCCTCGGCGTCTTCCCGCGCCGCGAGCTCCGGCAGCCAGCTGACGTCCGCGCCGGCGCCGAACGAGCCCGGCTTGGCGGAGGTGAGGACGTACGCGTCGACGTCGGGATCGGCGAGGATGTCCGCCACGTGCTGTCGAAGCTCCGACAGGAGCGCCTCGTCTACGACGTTCAGCTGTCGGTCCGGCTGGTCGAGCTCAAGGACCGCGATCCGCTCGCGGTCGCTGCGCCGGATGCTACCCAGTTGGTTGCTCACGAACCTAGTCCAATCGAGCGGCCGATGATTTCCTTCATGACCTCAGTGGTCCCGGCATAGATGGTCTGGATGCGGCTGTCGATGTACGCCCGAGCGATCGGGTACTCGAGCATGTAGCCGTAGCCGCCGTGCAGCTGCACCGCCTGGTCGACGACCCGCTTGCACAGCTCCGTCGTCCACCACTTCGCCTGCGCCGCCTCCGCGGCATCCAGCTCCTTGTCCACGTGCGCGCGCAGGCAGCGGTCGACATAGGTCTGTGCGATGTCGACCTCGGTCTTCATCTCCGCGAGCACGAACCGGTTGTGCTGGAAGGTGCCGATGGGTTGACCGAACGCGTGGCGTTCCTTCGCGTACTCCAGCGCCAACTCGTACGCCCGCCGCGCTTGCGCGGTCGCCTGCACCGCCACCGACAGCCGCTCCTGCGTCAGGTGCTGCATCATCAGGTAGAAGCCCTTGCCCTCCTCCCCGAGGAGGTTGTCGACGGGCACCCGGACGTCGTCGAAGAACAGCTCGGCGGTGTCGGCGGCGTGCTGCCCCACCTTCGCCAGCTTCTGGCCGCGGGAGAACCCGGGCCGGTCCGCCTCCACCACGATGAGGCTGATGCCGCGGTGGCGCGCGGCCGGGTCGGTCTTGGCCGCCACCAGCACCAGGTCGGCGTTGAGGGCGTTGGTGATGAACGTCTTGGCGCCGTTGATGACGTACTCGTCGCCGTCCCGGACCGCGGTGGTGGTGATGGACGCGACGTCGGAGCCGGCGCCGGGCTCCGTCATCGCCAGCGCGAGAATCGTCCGCCCGCTGACGATGCCCGGCAGCCACCGCGCCGCCTGCTCCGGGGTGCAGCTGCTCAGGTAGTACGGCAGGGCGATGTCCGCCTGTAGGCACAGCCCGAGCCCGGCGGAGAGCACGTCGGCGGCGGCGAGCTCCTCGGACAGGATGGCGTTGTAGCGGAAGTCGTCCACCCCGCCCCCGCCGTACTCCTCGGGGGCGGCGATGCCGAGGATGCCGGCGTCGCCCGCGGCCTCGAAGAGTTCCCGGTCGACCCGCCCCTCACGCTCCCACCGCTCGCGGTGGGGGGTGATGTGCTTGCCGATGAAGCGACGCACGGTCTCCCGGTACGCCTCGTGCTCCTCCTCGAAGACGGTGCGACGCACTCTCCACCACCTCGTCCGCTGCGCTACCCTGACTATTTACTAAATGGTAAGTCAACGCCGTACGGCCCGGCAACCTCCCTACCGCCAGGGCAAGGACGTGGGAAGAGCCGATGTCGAATCCCTCGTGCTGACGTCTCGCTACGGGATGCCTCGGTGGAGACGCTCCGACGACCGGAGAAGCGCCACCGGAGACCGGCGCCCCGGTCCTCACTTGCGCGAACCGACGCGCTGAGCCAGGATCACTATCTGCCAGCGTTCGGTACCCGAAAGTCGAGGGTCAAGTGGCGCAACGCCCACCAGCCAGTGCCAGGAAGGCAGGGATGACAAATCCGATAGGACGTTCCACCCGACGTTCCGGCACCGAGCGCAAGCCACGGAAAGAGCGATGGGCTGAGCTGATCGAGGTAGCGACCCAGGTCTTCTACGAGAAAGGCTACGAGGCTGCCTCACTGCAGGACATCGCGGACCGGGTCGGAGTGCTGAAAGGCAGCTTGTACTACTACATCCAGTCCAAAGAGGAGCTCCTCTTCGAGGTCGTGGATGCGGTGCACCGGCAAGGCTTGGCCGTCGTCAGCGCCCTGGCTCAGGGACCAGCCAGCCCGCTGGAGCGTCTCGACAACGTGATACGCGGGCATGTCGAGCACACCTGCCGCAACCTGGTTCCCACCGCGGTCTTCCTCCACGAGCTGTCCGCGCTTTCTCCCGAGCGGCAGCAGCAGGTCCTCGGCAACCACTCCTACCAAGGCGTCTTCCGTGCCCTGATAGAGGAAGCAAAGGCGAGCGGAGAGGTCCACGAAGACGTGGATCCCCGACTCGCCGCCCTCTCCATCCTCGGGTCGACCAACTGGGTCTACCGCTGGTTCCGACCGGGCGGCGAGTCCTCCATCACGATGATCGCCACGCAGCTCGCGGACATCGCTATTCGAGGAATCGCCTCGGAATCAGGCCTGCGCGCGCACATCCAGCGTAGAGCCAGCGCCGGAAAGCGTGGCACTGCGCCGTTGCAGATCCGGACCAATCTGGACCCGGCCCACCGTTCGCCAGCCCCCGATCAGAGCGCACCGTCGGAAGGACCGGCCTACAGGTAGGCGCGGTCCGGCAAGTCGTCGGCGCTCTCCTTCTCCACCTTCTTGCCGCGGGCCAGGTCGACGCAGCGCACCACCACCTCGAGAGTGAGCGCCACGGTGCCGACCGCCAGCGCCACCCGCCCCGGCCAGATGGCGACCTCCCGGACCCCGAACCGGGTCTCACCAGCGGACACCGACGCGATGGCGCGGAGTACGGCCTCGTAGGAGAACCAGATCAAGACACCGAGCACCACGAGCATGCCGACGAACTCCAACCACCGCGCCAGCCGAGGTGGCAGCCGATCGGACACAAAGGAGGTGGCGACGTGCCCGCCGACCTGCATGGCGTAGGGCAGCGTCAGAAACGCCGCGCCGACCAGCATGACCTCAGCGATTTCACTGGTGCCACGGATCGTCTGGATGCCGAGATTGCGGGCGGCGACATCAAAGGTGATCATCACCATGATGGCCGCCACCAGGATGGCGCCCACCACCGCTAGCACCTTCGAGGTAGCGTGCACGATCTTTCGAAGGATCATGGCTCGATCGACTCCTCTTGCCGGGTCACGACGCTAGCGACGGTAGCCACAGTGCCAACTGTGGGAAGGCGAGCAGCAACGCCACATCGACGATCAGCGCGCCGAGGAACGGCACGACCCCTCGGAACACCGTCTCGACCGGGAGCCAGCGGACGACACCGGCGGCGACGAAGACGTTGATGCCGACCGGCGGCGTCAACAGTCCGATCTCGATCATCTTGACCATGAGGATGCCGAACCAGACGCCGTGGAAGCCAAGCTCGATCACGGCAGGCGCCAGGAGCGGGACGGTGATCAGCAGGATCGAGAAGCCGTCGAGCACCATTCCCAGGGGCACCAGGGCGAGGAGCATCAAGACGATGATCAGCATCGGCGGGAGATCGAGCCCCGCGAGCCAGTTGGCGACATCGTCCGGCACGCCCATGACGAGCAGGAAGAGGGTGAACATGCTGCCGCCGATGAGCAGCAGGAAGACCATCGCGGAGACGTTCGCCGTCTCGGTGAGCGCATTCACCAGGTCGTGCCACTTGGTGCGAAGGCGGCCGCGGTGCAGCACGAAGAACATCACCAGCGCGACGGCGGCCGCGATGGCCCCGGACTCGGTCGCGGTGAAGATGCCGGAGTAGATACCCCCGATGACGACCAGGAAAAGGATGCCGATCTCGAGGACAGCGAGCATGCCGCGGCCGAGGATGCGGAGTCTTCCTTCGACTTTGGCGGCCGCCGCCTCATCGAGCTCCGGCAGCGGGGCGGTGATGCCACCCCGCTTCGCCCAGATCAGGATCACGACGCCGTACATCGCCGCGCCGAGTACGCCCGGCACCACCCCCGCCAAGAGCAGGTCACCGATGGAGACCCGGGCGAGGATCCCGTAGAGCACAAGCACGATGCTCGGCGGGATGAGGATGCCGAGCGTACCGGCTGCGGCGATGAGACCTCCGGCGAAGGCGGGCGCATAGCCCGCCCTCCGCATCTGTTCCAGGGCGACCTTGCCCATCGTCGCTACCGTGGCGACGCTCGAGCCCGTGACGGCGGCGAAGCCGGCGCAGCCAGCGAGCGTGGCCATGCCGAGGCCACCAGGGAGATGACGCAGCACCCGGTTGGCCACGAGGACGAGGTCGTCAGCCACCTTCGCCTGCACGACGAACATGCTCATCAACATGAACATCGGGATGAGCACCAGGCTGTAGCTGGCGACCGCGCTATAGGGGCGTGTGGCGAGCTGACTCGAGGTCTCCGCCGTGCCCGAGTAGACCATCAGGCCGATGGTGCCTGCGGCCAGCAGCGCGAACCCGACCGGGACTCGCACGGCGATGAGCCCGAGGAGGAGTGCGATCCCGAGTAGCAGAACCAGGGTGGTAACCACGGCGCGTCTCTCTTAAGACTCGAGGGGCAAGGTCGCCGACCCGAAAGTGGTCAGCTTTCGGCGCGGGCTACGCAACGCGCGATGCCGCTCTGATAGTCAGGGAACTCCTGAGCCGCTTCTTCCAGCGCCGCCAGGTAGGCGTCCCAGAACGCCTCTGGGTTCTCCACACCGGCCTTGGTGGCCTGGTCGATCCAGCCCTGCTTGAGCGGTCCGCTCGCCGCCTGGCGCCACTCCTCAATGACGTTCTCCGGCAGGCGCGACGCCGTACCCCCGGCGGCGAGGAGCTGGCTGCACGCCTCGTCCTCGGTCGCGATCTGGGCCTCCACGAGGTTCTTCGGGATGTTCTCGAGGGCGGCCTCGATGGCCCGCTGCTGCTCCTCGGAGAGCGACTCCCAGGTGTCCTTGTTCATCACCAGCACCGTGTCGGCCCACTGGCCGGCCCCGACGTCAACGAAGTGCGGTGTGACCTCGTGCAGCGACATCTGGACCGCGACATCGAGCGCGAATCCGACGACGACGTCCGCCAGACCACGCTCGAGCGACTCGTAGAGCTCGTGAACCGGCGGGGTCACGATGTCGGTGACACCGATCGCTTCGAGCGCGGGGATGAGGCCGGCCGACCCCCGGACCGTCCGCCGATGGAAGTAATCGAGCGAGTCGAACTGCTCCGGGGCGGTGGCGATAGCCCCGGGCACCGCCAGGAAGCCCAGGTAGTGGAGGTTCTTCTCCTCAAATTCGGCCTGAAGAGCCTCGTTCTCCTTGAAGAGCTTGTCCATCGCGGCCATCTGGGCCGGAAGGTTGTCGGTGATGAAGGGAATGGTGGTGATACTCGTGAGTGGGAACTGGTTCGGGTAGTAGGAGACGCTGAAATGCCCGACGTCGAGGCGTCCGTCCGACACCGCCTCGAGGATCTCGGTCACGGTGTAGAGCGAACCGTCGTAGTTGGCGTTGAAGGTCAGGGACGAGTCGGTCGCCTCGGTGACCTCCTCCATCCACGCGTCCATCGCTACCCCGTAGGACACGGTCCGACTGGTGTAGCTCTGCATGACGAGTTCCTGAGACCCGCCCGCTCCCCGGTCCTTGCCCGCTACCCCTGAACACGCGGCCAGCGACAGGATGATCGCCGCCGCGCCCAGTACGCGGAGCCCGGCCCTAGATGTCGGCATCTTTCCCACTTCTTCACGACCCTTCATTCTCTACCTACCGACCGGTTGGTAAGCGTAAGTATGGGGTATGGCCTTGTCAATCGCCCAACCGGCGGCTCGACGAGATACGAACGCTCCTACGGCAGTGGTCACCCACTGCGTCGAGGCACGTGGAGGCAGTGCGCGATGAGATCGGTGATCGCGACCATCAACTCCCACGGTTTGTCGAACATCAGGTGATGGGCACCGCCCTCAATCACCTGCACGGCAAGCCGTCCCGACTCCGCCGCCCGCGCCAACAATGCCCGGTCGCTGTCGGGGACGACGACCGACTTCTCCCCCACCACGACCCCGATACCGCATGGAGCGGAGGTCAAGTTGGGAAGAGTCGACGCCGGCCGGTTGGCAGCGGGCGTCTGGAAGATCCGGGGGTCATAGCGCCATGTCCAGCCTCGGCCGGCGGGGTCCTCCTGGACGCTGCGCTCGGCGACGAACCGCAGCAGGTCCGAGGCGGCCACCGCCTGCCGAGGACGGAGGCGAAAATTGCCAATCGCCGAGGCGCGATCGGGATAGTAGCGAACGACGCCGAGCGCCCCCTCGTCCGCCTCCCGCACCTTCGGCGACGGCATGACCACCGGTGAATCGATCACGATCACACCGCCGAGGTCGACGGCGCGGGGATGTCCGGCGACCACGCTCGCCACGATTCCACCCATCGAGTGCCCGAGGACGATCGGCGGTTCCTCGGTACCGAACGCGAACGCCACGCCCAGCGCCTCTTCCGCCCAGGTGTGGAAGTCGTACACCGAACGCCGATCGCTGTCGCCATGCCCGGAGAGATCCATGGCGACCACGTGGTACCTGTCGGCCAGGACCGGTGCCGTGAAGGCCCACCACCAGGCGTGTGCCGCACCACCGTGGATGAAGACCAGCGTCCGCCGCGCCGGGTCGCCCCACTCCAGCCACGAAATCTTCGCGCCGTTGACGACCCGCGACCCTCGCCGCGGCTGCTGATAGAGTGCGCGACGCAGCGGCGGTGCCAGCGCAGCGGCCAGCGAAGAATCCGCGACGCTCATTTGCGCGCTGCCCACCGCGACGGCAACTTGGGAGCCATCGTGATCCCGCGCTCCCGAAGTTCGTCCGCAATGGCCTTACGGAGATCGACCTTGCGAATCTTCGTACCCGACATCGGCCATTCGGTGACGAAACGGACGTAGCGCGGCACATGGAAGGCGGCCACCCGGCCCAGGCAGAAGTCGATGATCTCCTGCTCGGTGCACGTCGCGCCCCGCTTGAGCTGAATGAACGCCGCCGGCACCTCGGTGTAGCGGGCGTCGGGCGCCGCCACGACCTGCACGATCTCCACCGCGGGGTGCTTGGCGATGAACTCCTCGATCTCGGCGGCGGCGACGTTCTCCCCACCCACCTTGAGCATGTCCTTGAGCCGCCCGACGAAGGTCAGGCGACCCTCAGCGTCCATCCGACAGACGTCACCGGTGTGAAACCAGCCGTCCGCATCGATCGCCTGGGCGGTGCCTTCCTCGTCCCGGAAGTAGCCGCTGAAGAGGTTGGGGCCCCGGAAGAGCAACTCCCCGGGCTCACCGGGCGGAAGGTCCTTGCCGGTGTCCGGGTCGATGATCCGGCACTCCACGCCGGGCAGCGGCTTGCCGCCGGTCTCCAGCCGCGACTCGAGCGGTTCGTCGAGTTCACTCAGCGAAATGAACGCCGAGGCCTCCGTCATCGCGACACAGTTGACCAGTGTCGCGCCGGGCAGGGCCGCGATCAGTTCCCGCAGCCGCTCCGGCACCCCGACCGAGAGGACGACGCGGATCGCCGACAGGTCGTGCTTGGCGAAGTCCGGGTGATTGATGAGCGGCAGCCAGAGGGTCTCGAAGGCGGGCAGCGCGATGGTGATCCGCTCTCCGCTGAGCATCTCCAGCGACCGGTCGACATCGAAGTACCCCGGGTGCACGAACGTCGCTCCCCCGGCCACGCTGCCGAGCATGTAGTCGATACCGCCGCCATGGAACATCGGGATGGCGGTCCAGATCCGGTCGGAGCTGGTGATCCGCATCCGGGTACGAAGCGCCTGTGCCACCAGGAGGAGAGCACGGTGGCTCAGCATCGCACCCTTGGGTGCAGACGTCGTACCGGAGGTGTAGACGAGCAGCGCGGTGTCCTCGGGCTTCACCTCCGCGCTCGGCACCGCGCCGGCCGCCGTGCCCTGGGGAACCTCGACGATGGCCTGTAGCTCAGGCGCCTCGGAGAAGTCGACCCGACCCCAGCTCTTGTCGTAGGCCGGGAACGCCTCCGCCAGCAGTTGCGGGAAGTCGGGCGCACCGGGCAGCGGCGCCTCACTAATGAGGACTTTCATCCCCGAGTGCACGACGACGTGCTTGATCTGCGCCTGGCGGAAGCGGGCGTTGATGGGTACGGCTACCGCGCCCAGCTTCACGATCCCGAAGATCGCCGCAACGTAGTCGGTCGAAGCGTTAAGAAGGATCCCCACCCGATCACCACGCTCGACCCCCTCCGCACGCAGCCGCTCCGCGATCACGTCGGCGCGCGCGACCAACCCGGCGTACGTCGTACGGGATCCCGGGAAGACGATCGCCTCGTGATCCGGCAGTGCCCGGCTCTGGGACTCCAGTAGCTCGGTGAGCGTGCCCGCCATGGTGTCCATTGTGAAATTCCCCCTCCCCCACCTTGCGGGTGATTCCGAGACTGTCTCGGATCAGCAGGTGCACGTGGCTGTCACGTCAATCCATACGGCTCAAAGGGGCCGTAGATCGCGTGTTCCATCTGCACCAACGTCTGCTGGTCGTTCGGCCCGACCATCTCGCAGATGTACTCCATGCCCCCCAGTCGACGTTCCTCGGCAACATGGGCAGGACCCAGGACGTTGACCGGGTCATCGACCCGGAACCGGTCGTGCTCCACGTGCTCGACCCCCCGATAGACCCCCGGAGGTTGCTGGTCAAGCCAGCCGCGCCGGTAACCGAACCCTTGCGGGTGGGTCGGGTGACCGGTGGCGGTGAGCTCATACCGGTGGGACTTGCCGGTCTCATCGGTCAGGGTGAGGACACCCTTGCGGAAACGCCGCGACCCGGGGAAGTACTGGAACTCGTGACTGGCCTGGGCGACCCGGACCGATCGCCCGTCGTGCCAGTTGATTTCACCCTCCAGGTCGAGCATCTTCCCGCTCCGGTCCTGGTGGAGCTGCACAAACCCCCAGTGGTCGTCGAACTCGAACGGCAGCCACAGGCGCAGCGCGCGCGGATCGATGTCCGGGGTGCCGTCGGCCAGCCCCTTGACCGGGATGTAGGGCCCCATGGAGGCCCGGATGCCCCAGGAGTGGTCACGGCAGGCTTCGGTCTGCTCAAACGTCCACACCCGGCCGTCCACACTCAGCGTCCCGCGGGCCTGGTTGGTCTGGGTGTAGCGCCGGACCCGGTTCAGCACCCGCCCGTAGCGGTACTGCTCATGCAGATCTTCCAGCACCGGTGGGGTCCGGGCGGTGAAGACGACGTCGAACTCCACCCCGGTCGGGTTCGAGGTGAGCCGGAGCCGCTGAGACTTCATGGGCTCGAGGATCTCGATCGAGATCGGGCCGACGACCAGCTCGTCGAAGCGCGGCAGCAGTGCCCGCGAGGCCCGAACATTCCGCTGCTCGCCCTCGAAGACGATCCCGGCGTAGCCGTCCATCACGTTGTTGTTCGGATAGAGGCGAAGCCCCAGGAAGGCGTGCCACTCACGGGTGAAGAACCCGAAATAGTAGCCGTCGTTGAAGTGGGAGTCGGAGGTCTCCGGTACGTGGAAAGGTTGATTGTATTGATGGAACGGAAAATCATCGAAGGCACTGAGGTGCATTTACTCAACCTTTCCGTCTTCCAGCATCTCCAGAAGCTTGAACCTCTGGATCTTGGTCGCTGACATCGGCCACTCGGTCACAAACCTGACCTCTCGGGGAAGCTTGAAGCTGGCGAGCTGGCCGCGGCAGAACTCGATGAGCTCCTCCTCGGTGGCGGTCGCTCCTTCAAGCAACTCGACGAACGCCACCGGCACCTCCTGATAGCGCTCGTCCGGTCGGCCGACGACGACCGCCAGCTTCACGCTCGGGTGCTTGTTGAGGTGATCCTCAATTTCGGCCGGGGCGACGTTTTCGCCCCCTACCTTCAGCATCTCCTTGAGACGCCCGACATAGGTGAGCAGCCCATCAGCGTTGAGCTTGCCCAAATCACCCGTGCGGCACCAGCCGTCCGGCAGCAGCGTCGCCGCCGTCTTCTCCGGATCCTTGTGGTACCCCTCGAAGACGCTGAACCCGCGGACCCAGATCTCCCCCACCTCGCCGGTCGGCCGCTCAGCCCCGGTCTCCGGATCCGAGATACGGATCTCGATTCCCTCGATGGGGGGCCCGCTCGTTTCACACCGCTGGTCCTCGGTCTCATCCAGCTTGTTGGCGACCACCGTCCCGCAACACTCGGTCAGGCCGAAGGCGGAGGTCAGGCGCGCCCCCTCCGGGAGCAGCCGCTGCACCAGCCGCCTCGTGTCTGGCGGCGCCACCATGGCGTGGACCCGGACGTGGCGCATGGCGTCACGGTCGTACCGAGGGTGACGCAGCACCCCCATCGCCACCGTCGGGAAACATGGATAGAGATGGGTGGCTTGTTCCTCGACAATCTGGTCCAGCGCGGCGTCGGGCTCGAACCGCGTCATCGACAGCATCGTTGCCCCCAGCCCCACACAGAACAGCAGCGGCCCGATGCCGGACAGGTGGAACATCGGAAGCGGATTCCAGAACTTGTCCCCAGGTCGTACCTCGAACCGCACTCCCCCGGCTATCCACTGACGCACCAGCCCCTCGTGGGTCAGCAGACACCCCTTCGGGTCGGCGGTGGTGCCCGAGGTATAGACGATCATAGCGACGTCCCGCAGCCGTACTCGCGCCCGGGCTACCTCGACTACCGCCGGATCTACCTGGGCGGAGATCTCCTGGAAACGCTTCTGGCTCACCACACCCGGGGCTTCCCGGCTACCGATCAGCACGATCGAGCGCAGCCGCGGGGCCTCCGGAAGGTCCAGTGACTCGGGGTTGTCCGCCGAAGCCAGCGAGGGCAACGAGTCGGTCAACAGCTGCACGTAGTCGACGCGGTCGACGATCAGGTCGCTGGTCACCAGGCACGCCAGGTCAGCGTTCTCGACGACGTACGCCAGTTCCTTACGCCGGTACCTGGCGTTGATCGGCACCGAGACCGCCCCCAGCATCGCCACCGCGAACAGCAGCTGGGCGAATTCTGGACAGTTGGGCATGAGGATGCCGACATGGTCCCCCCGTCGGACCCCGAGCCCATACAGGCCACGAGCAAAGGACATCGCGCCCTGCAGAAGGTCCTTATTGGTCAGTCGAGCGTCCGGGAAGACCAGCGACTCGGTTTCGCCGTGTTCCGCGACACCCTTGACCAGGAGGTCCCCGACAGTAATGGCTTCGGCGTAAACGGTCATCTCATTCTCTCAACAACTCAACAGCCACGTAATCCGCTGCTAGCGCTACGTTCCTGCCCGGTAGCCGCGACCGAGCATCTTGCGCTGGCGGTCAAGTTGGCGGCGGACCAGCGCGCGAACCGCCTGTAGTCGCTCCGACGCGTCCGTATCCCCCGCTGACACAGCAGATTCGAGCTCTCGCACCGCTTCCTGCAGGGATCTGGTCAGTCGGTCGTTGACGGCCCGCAGGGATGCGAGATCCTGCTCCGCCAGCTCAGCCTGACCGACACCTGTGGGAAGCCCAATACGGTCGAGGGTCTCGACGATGTCCCGCGAATCCTCGCGCAGCATCGCCGGCTCTTGCTCGATCCGCAGTTGGACATGCTCGATCAGACTGATCGCCAGGCCGAGCTGCTCCCGAGCGTAAGAATCCTCGACCGCCGGTTCGACAACGTTCTCAAGAGTTGCGCGGACGTCGCGGAGAACGTCCTCTGGATAGGGTCTCACCATCTACCTCGTCATACACCTATCTGCCGGCCAGCCTTGTGAAGATTGATCCGGTGAGCCCAGATTGACAGCAGATTCGGGTGTAGGTTATGGGTTCCTTCTGCCTCCGGGGTGGTCTTCGACAGGTGACTGAAAATCGCCACCTGCCAATTCATGAAGACGTCGTAGTACGCGATCCGCTCGGTATCGATCCGGCGGCCTCCGGCCGCGGCGTAGGCCTGCAGGAAATGCTCCCGCCCTGCGAGTAGGCCTACGCCGCGCCAGAGCGCCGAGGCGAGATCACGCATCGGATCGCCGTAGCTGGCCAGTTCCCAGTCGCTCATCGCCAGCACCCGGCCGTCCTCGGAGCAGACGGTGTTGGCTACCCCGACGTCGCCCCACACCACCACCACGTCCTCGTCGGTGGCGGGGTGGGAGCGTCGCAGCCACCACGTCACCTCCTCCAGCATCGGGGCCGATTCGATGGTGTGGTCGCACCAGTGGCGGTACCAGCGCTCCACCTCCGCCAAGGCAGCCTCCTCGACAGAGGCCGGCACGTCCCGGTCCCCCAACGGAATCGCCTGCGGCTCCAGCCGGTGCAGCGTGGCCAGCGCCCGCGCCAACTCCGTACTCAACCGGGCGGCCGTCTCCCCGGAGAACCGTCGCTGGTCCGAGGTGCCGTCAAATCCTTGCCGGACATAGAACTTCGCACCAAACCACGAAGTGTCACCCTCGAACCAGAACGGCCGGGCTACTGGCACACCGTGCTCGGACAGCGCCCGCATGACGGTGAACTCCCGCTCCAACGGAGTGGGGATCACCCCTTCGAACGCGGTGTCCTTACGTACCACGATTTCCGGCGGGAGTTCCTCCACCGGCTGCTCCAGCCGGATCAGCCAGGTCTCGCGGGACGCGCCACCTCCGATCCGTTGTACGGAGGCGGCCCGCCCCTTGCTACCCCGCGCTTCGAGGTACGCGTTGAACGTCGATACGGACAGGCCCGCCACTGGTGCACCCGACATGCGGTTCGCCTCCAATCAGACGGTGATTACCAGGTTGCCGTGCTGATCGGCGCTAGCCGAGGCCTCCGGGGGAACCAGGATGGTGGTGGTTTCACTCGTGATGATCGCCGGTCCGGCGATGCTTCCCTTCGCCACCGCCTCCGGCGATACCACCGCGGTCACCAGCTCGACGGGGCCGTCCTCCCCTTGCCAGATGACCGTGCGCTCCTGGCCACTCTTGGCCTCGGCCAGGCTCTCCGCACGCGCGGTCGGCTGCGGCAGCCGGCCACGTCCCAGAACCTGGCAGGAAACCAGCTCGGACTTGGCGCCGGTGAAGGCGGCGCCCCGACCGTACAGCTGCTCGTAGCGCTGGGCGAAACGTTCCTCCAGCGCCTCGCACAGCGCCTCGTCGATGTGACCCTCCGGCATCTCCACCTCCACGTGGTGGATCTGCAGCGGATACTTCATCTCCACCAGGCGGGTCAGCTCGATCTTGTCCTCCGGGATGCCGTTGCGGAGGAGCTCGGCGCGCGCCTTGGACTCCAGCTGCGCGAAGATCTCCCGGAGCGCCTCCGCGTCGAACGGCGCGACCATGCTGACCGCATGCCCTTCGATGTGGATCAGGTCCGACGTGGCGCAGCCATAGGCCGACCAGGTGGTCGACAGCGTGCCGAGGGGGATGATGGCCCGACTGCAGCCCAGTTCCTTGAGGTAACCGGCGACGTGCAGACCGCCTGCGCCTCCGTAGGAGTAGAGCGCGAATCCCCGGGGGTCCATCCCCTGCTCCACCGTCATCTGGCGGATGAGGTCGGCCATCTGGGAAATGATGATCCGCCGGGCCGCCAGCGCCGTCTCCACCGCCGACAGCCCCAGCGGCGCGCCCGCCTCCTCCAACGCCTTCACCGCGCTGGCGCGGTCCAGCTTCAGCCGTCCGCCGAGGAACTGCTCCTCGTCCAGGTAGCCGAGTACCAGGTTGGCGTCGGTGATGGTGGCCCGGGTGCCGCCACGCCCGTAGCAGACCGGACCGGGGTAGGCGCCCGCGCTCTCCGGACCGACCCGCAGAACCTGGGCATCCTCGTCGAACCAGATGATGCTACCGCCGCCGCTACCGATGGAGCGGATGTCCGTACGCGGCAGGTGGAACTCGTACTGGTTGACGGTGGTCAGCTGCGACCGCACCGGGGTGTTCTCGGCGATGAGCCCGACGTCGAAGCTGGTACCGCCCATGTCGGTGGCGATGACATGGCTCTCCTGGCGCGTCATCGCCAACACCGCGCTCGCCGCCACCCCCGCCACCGGCCCGGAGCCGATGGTGTGGGTGGGCAGCCGCGCTGCCCGCTCCGACGGAGTCACCCCACCGGCGGCCTGCATGATGAGCAGCCGCCCGGTCATCCCCTGCTCCTCCAGCCCGGCCCGCAGCCGGTTCATGTAGTTCGACGTCTCGGGCCCGAGGAACGCGTTGATGGCCGTGGCCGCGAACCGCTCGTACTCCCCCACCCGCGCCGATGCTTCGTGCGACACGGCGATGAAGATGTCGGGGGCGATGCTCCGCACGATCTCCCGGGCCCGGATCTCGTGCGCGGCGGAGGCGATCGACCAGAGGAAGCAGATGGCGATGGCCTCGGCACCGGCCTCGAGCAGCTCGGTGACCGTGGACTTCAACTGCTCCTCGTCGAGCGGGACCAGCACCTCACCATTGACGTCGATCCGCTCGTTGACCTCGCGGATCATGTGCTGCTCGACCACCGGAGCCGGTAGGTACTGCCCGGAGGCGTGCAGGACCTGCTCCAGGCTCAGCCCCTTGACCTTCCCACTGGCCCGCATGACCGGCAGGGTGTCCCGGTGCCCGGCGGTCGTGATCATGCCGACCCGGGCGCCCCGGTGCTGCACCAGGGCGTTCGTGGCGACGGTCGTACCGTGCAGGACCAGTTCGCACCCACCGAGCAGCGCGGCCGGGGTGGTGTTACGCAGCTCCGCCGCCTTGGCTACAGCGGCGAAGACGCCTTCCTCGAACCGGGGTGGGGTCGACGCTACTTTGGTGGCGACGACCGAACCGTCGTCATCCAGGTGCACGATGTCCGTGAAAGTGCCACCGATGTCAACGCCTAGGTACGCCATCACTCGTCTCCCATGCTCGAAAGGCGGATGTCCCACAGGTCGGGTTCGCCCTGCCGCATGACGTCGTTGCTCAGTAGGCGCAGACACCCGGGGCAGGCGAACTGCCGGACCACGATCCGGTCATCGGTGAGCCGAGCCGGGTCCAGGGCCTTCGGGTTGGCCTCCATCACGGAGATCTCGTTGCGAAGAGCCCCGGACTTGTAGTTCTCGGTGAGAGCGGACAGGCGGGTGTCGCACGAGGCGCACACCAGGGCGCTTTCACCATCGTGAGTACGGATCTCGAGCCCCGGCCCTACCGGACGGGCTCCGGGCTGCGGTGGGATGGTGACGAGCTCCCGGCCGGGGCTCTCCCACGCGCGGCGCTTCTCCCGCTGCTCCGACCGGAGCGTCTCGGTGGCCGCGACGTCGACGACCCCGTCAGTGATCACTACCCCGTACAGGTTCCGGGCGGCTTCGACGCTGACCATGCCGGTCTGGACGTCCCGCGCGACGGCGGCAGGGTCCCGCTCCAGCGGGTCACCCAGGCCACCCGCCCCGCACCAGGAGAGGATGAAGATGTCGTTTTCCCGCTGCTCGACGCCGAATGCCTTCGGCTCAAGCTCCACCAGCTCGTCACAGGTGACGTTGTCTGGGGTCGGCGTGACGCCTTGCGCCTGGAGGCTCTTGGCGTTGGTGGACCGCATCATGAGGAAGCGGTTGACGTTGCTCGGGTAGCCACCGAACAGCGGTGACAGCGGCACCGCGTGGTGCCCGGACGAGGCGGTGTGGTGCTGGATCGAGGGGACACCGTGCGGCATGACGGCGACCTCCATCGAGTTGCCGCCCCGGTACTTCCCGGCGCCGCCGGAGTCCTGCGTCACCCGCCGCCACAGGTACAGGACGGGGTAGAAGGACTCGGTCTCCTCCACGTTCGGCATCTCGACCTGGGGGTCCCAGGGCCAGCCGCCGACGTCGAGCCCGTCGCGCCACGACCACGCGGCCATGCCCGCCCCGACCGGGTCCATCAGCAGGCTTGCGAATGGCCGGGACTTGGTGTCGACGCCGGAGATGGCGGCGATCGGGAAGACCGCCGACCCCATCGACGACTGGATCTCCTTGTGCAGTTCCGGATCGCTGGAGCAGCTGAGCATCTTGGACAGACACGCCGCTGCCAGCGCGATGCACTGGTCGAGGTTCAGTACCGCGAGCGAGAGCGCGGCCGGGTGGAGCGCCGAGTTCAAGGTCCCGGGTTCGGCCTTGAAGTCGATCCGCCGCTGCGCACCGCCGATGGCGAACAGCTGGTCGAAGAGCAGCTGTGAGTTGATCATCGCGGAGACCGCGCCGCTCCAGGCGGGGAGGGTGCAGCTGAGGGTACCGATCTGGGGGTCGGAACCTTCGTTGCTGAACTCCAGCCGGTCGTTCTTCTTGCGGAGCACCATGACGTTCCGGTGCAGTTTGCGGTCACCGGGCTCCGCCATCTCCAGGAAGGCCTCGGCCCGCCATTCACCGTCCGGTACGGTGGCCAGGCGCCGCGCGAAGGCGGCTTCGCTGTCCCGCTGAATCTTGCGCATGACGCCCTTGATGACGCGCGGCCCGTAGCGGTCCAGCATCTCGGTCATGCGCTCCACCGCCACGGAGCAGCCGGCGATCTGTGCCCGGAGGTCGACCGCGACGATCTCCGGCATCCGGGAGCGGCGCATGAACTCTTGCTCGAGGTCGGCACGGATCTGGCCGTTCTCCACGATGCGTACGGGTGGGACCACCCCGGACTCCCAGAAGATGTCCGGCGCTACCGGGTTGAACCCGCCGGGCGCGGTCCCGCCCAGGTCGGCGTGGTGCAGGCTGTTGCCGACCCAGCAGAAGATCTTCCCGTCATAGAAGACGGGAGCGACCATCGCGAGGTCAGACTGGTGCGTGGCCCCGATCCAGGGGTCGTTCGTCATGAACATGGATCCGGGCTCGATGCCCGGGTTGGGGTGGCGGTACTCCAGCGTCCATTTCACGGCGGAGGAGGCGGCTGCGGTCAGGTACTGGAGCCAGGGGCCGAAGTAGACATGGTCACCCCACTCGTCCATGAGGACCGGGTTGAAGTCGTGTGAGCTGACGACTACCGGTGACCCGGATGTGCGAATGATGGTCTGCCCGTGTTCGAGGTTGAGGTTCCACAGCGCGTGCCGGAGCACCTCAAAGTCCGCCGGGTCGATGTCGTCGTCGTACTCCTGCTGCAGCCGTTCGGCTACGTGCGCCGGAGGATCTTTCGGTGCAACATATGGATATTTGATCCCATCGAAGCGTTCAGTGACCACGACGGCTCCTTAACGCTCTTGCGTAGCCCAGTCCGACACGGAGGCCTCCCCAGTTGCTGCGCTCGTTTCGTCGCCGGCTGAGGCGTACAGACGCCTGAAATCCAGTGGTGCTGCTTGCCTCACGCGAGTCGCCGAACTACCTGTCGAGCGCTTGCCAGGGAGCTTACTAATCAGTCAGTAACGCAGCAAGACTTAGGTCACACGATTTGGCAACAGTTTTGCGCCCGACTGGGTGGAGCAAAGCGACGCGGGCAAGGCTCTGGGAGTAATCCGGACACTCTGCCAACCCGATGGACACCACCAGCGCCTTGCCCGCGTCTCGCCCAAGAGGACGTGGTTACAGGAGGGTCACCAGCCCGCCGTCCACCGGCAGCACCGCACCGGTGATCCAGGAGGCGGCGGGGGATGCCAGGAAAATGGCCGCACCCGCGGCGTCGTCCGGCTGCCCGGTCCGCCCCAACGGGGTCGCGGCGATGAGTTCCTCCTCCGCGGAGTCGAACGCGAACTTCATCATCTTGGACCGGAAGATGCCCGGCGCGATCGCGTTCACGGTGATGTGTTCCTTGGCCAGCCGTTTGGCCACGTGCCGCGTCAACTGGTGCAGTGCGGCTTTGGAGGCGGAATAGGCGTACGACTCCCACATGGGGACGTGCATGCCGTCGACGGACCCGATGTTGATGACCCGAGCCGGCCGTTCCGGTGTCGCCGCCGCCCGGAGCATGGGCAGGCAGGCGACGGTGAGGTGGAACGGGCCCTTGAGGTTGACGGCCAACACTTTGTCCCAGGCACTGTCGGGATATTCGGTGATGTCCGCTCCCCAGGTGGTGCCGGCGTTGTTGATGAGCACATCCAGTTTGTCGGTGTGCTCCCGGACGACTTGGGCGAGCCGGACGCAACCCTCCTGGGTCCCGACGTTCTCAGGTACGGCCACCGCACGCTCACCGAGTTCCGCGGCGAAGTCGTGGCAGTCCTGCGGGGTCCGGGACGACAGGTAGACGATGGCGCCGGCTTCGTGGAAGCCGCGGGCGATCATGGCACCGATGCCCTTGGTCGCGCCGGTCACCAGGACGTGCCGACCGGCCACATCGAAGAGGCGGGACAGAGTGGCCTCCTTCCGTTCGTCGAGTCCGAAGCCAGTCAGGTGCGGGTGGTCACCGTCGCCGGGCGGGGTACTGGTCGCCGAACGGGTGGGGGACAACCGCCACCCGCCGTCGACGACCAGCGTCGCCCCGGTGACGTACGAGGCGGCCTTGCTCACCAGGAAGGCGGCCGCTCCCATGAGCTCCTCCGGGGTCCCGAAGCGCCCCATCGGGATGTTGGCCAAGGTGGCGGTGCGCACCCGGTCGTCGCTCCACATCCCTTCGGTCGCGCCTTCGGTTTCGAAGGCGCCCGGCGCCAACGCGTTGATGCGCAGGCCCC
Source organism: uncultured Actinomycetota bacterium (assembly GCA_963809545.1). Lineage (GTDB taxonomy): Bacteria > Actinomycetota > Actinomycetes > Mycobacteriales > Micromonosporaceae > Natronosporangium. The sequence continues at coordinate 39,940 of CAWEKD010000007.1, forward strand.
GTGGCCCCCATTCGACGGCCAGGGAACGGATGAGCGCCTCCAGGCCCGCCTTCGCCGCGCTGGAGTGGGCCGCCCCGGGCACCTCCCGGGCGGCGAGCGCGCTCGACACCATCAGCGCGGCGCCCGGGGTGCCGGCCGCCAACAACGGCTGCGCCCAACGCCGCAGGACGTGGAACGGCCCCGTCAGGCTGGACGCCACCACCGCGGCGAACCCGTTCGGGGAGATGTTCTCCGCGGCGGCGAGGAACGCCCCGCTCGCGGCGTTGACCAACAGCGGGATGGGGCCGTTCGCTTCGGCCGCGGTGAACGCCGCCTCCACCTGCTCCGGGTCACGGATGTCGGCGACGTGCGGAACGACGCGGGCGTCGCCGGCCAGCTCCACCGTCTCCTCGAGACGGTGGAGCCTGCGCGCGACTATGTGTACTTCCACCCCTGCCCGGGCCAGCGCGAGCGCGATGTCGCGGCCGATGCCGCTGGAGGCACCGGTCACCAGCGCGCGGTCGGCAACCGGGGTGTACGGCGGTGGGAAGTAGTGCACCACGCCGATCAGCCGAGCCTTTCGATGATGGTGGCGTTGGCCATGCCGCCGCCCTCGCACATGGTCTGGAGCCCGAACCGGCCCCCGGTCCGCTCGAGGACGTTCAGGAGCGTGGCCATCAGCTTCGCACCGGAGGCACCGAGCGGGTGGCCGTTGGCGATCGCGCCACCGTGGACGTTGACCTTCGACATGTCGGCACCGGTCTCCTTCTCCCAGGCGAGCAGCACCGGCGCGAACGCCTCGTTCACCTCGAAGGCGTCGATGTCGGCCATGGTCATGCCGGCCCGCTCGAGGATCCGGTGGGTCGCGGGGATGACGCCCGTGAGCATGAGGACCGGATCGTCACCGACGACGGCGAAGTGCCGGATGGCGGCCCGCGGGGTGAGGCCCAGCTGCCGCGCCCGCTCGGCCGACATGATGAGCACGGCCGCGGCCCCGTCGGAGATCTGCGACGCGTTACCCGCGGTCACCACCCACGGTAGTTCCGGGTAGCGCTGGGCGAGCTCTTCGCTGTAGAACGCCGGCTTCAGCCCGCCCAGGATCTCCGGGGTGGTCTCCGGGCGGATGCCCTCGTCGCTCTTCAGGAGCTCGTCGGTGCGCCCCTCCCCCCGGTCCACGGCGACCGGCACGATCTCGCGGTCGAAGTACCCCGCGGCCGTCGCCTCCGCGGCCCGGCGGTGGGATTCGGCGGAGAACTCGTCCACCGCCCGCCGGGACAGGCCCCACTTGGCGGCGATGAGTTCGGCGGAGATGCCCTGGTTGACCAGGCCGCCCCGGTCACGGTAGCGCTCCGCCACCTTGGGGCCGGCGGGGTCTTTGCCCTGGGCCGAGGAGAACATCGGTACTCGCGACATCGACTCCACCCCGGCGGCGATGACGATGTCGTACACCCCGGCCATGACGCCCTGGGCGGCGAAGTGGACCGCCTGCTGCGAGGAACCGCACTGCCGGTCGACGGACGTCGCGGGCACGGACTCCGGGAAGCCGGCCGCGAGCACCCCGTGCCGGGCGATGTTGAACGCCTGCTCGCCGGCCTGCGAGACGCAGCCGGTGATGACGTCGTCGATCTGCGCCGGGTCGATGCCGGTGCGGTCGACCAGCGCCTTGAGGACTTCCCCGAGCAGATCGGCGGGGTGCCAGCCGGAGAGCGCACCACCCGGCTTGCCCCTGCCGATCGGTGTGCGGATGGCATCGACGATGACGGCTTCTCGCATCAAAACTCCTCGTTGTCGGCCCGTTCGCGGGTTGGTCGTCCCTGCGTCGGACGGCCTGCTAGGGGTACGGTCTGTTGTACAGCAGACACTGACTGTTGGTGGCGCTCGCGGGTGCGGGCAGGGACGGCGATCACTGCCGGGCCCCGACCTTGCCCACGAGGCGCCAGGTGGCCGGGAGGGCTGCCGCGGCGGCAGCGATCTTCACGGCGTCGCCCACGAGGAAGGGCACGACTCCCACGGCGATCGCCGTGACCAGTCCCATCCCGGTGACGGCCATGAGCCCCACGACGCCGCACGCGTAGATGACCAGGTTGCCCACCGCCATGAGCAGTGCGGCCTTCGGCACGCTGCGGTCGCCGCCCGCGCGGGCCCACCGCCCCACGAGCAGCGCCGCGACGAAGAAGCCGGCGAGGTAGCCGAGCGTCGCCCCACCGGTGACCGCGAACCAGGGGACGCCGAACGCCCCGATCGCGAGGTAGGACGCCACCCCCGCGGCGCTGCGCAGGGGGCCCAGGGCGGCGGCGCCGAGCAGGACGACGAAGGTCTGCAGGGTGATCGGCACCGGGCTGAACGGCAGCGGCACGGCTAGCTGCGCGGATACCGCGATTGCCAGCACATAGGCGGCGACACAGGAGACTTGGGCGAGGCGGGAGGTCACGAGGAGGTCCACCAGGACCCGACCTCGGGTGGAAACGGCCGCCGCAGTCATGATCATCGCCTCCTGATTTACTAATCGGTAAGTAAAACTAATTGGCGCCGGTGGCGGTGTCAAGGCCGCCCTGCGCCATCGCACCGTCCTGGGCCACCGCGACCGCGCCGCTGGCACGCAGTTCCGCAATCTGCTGCGCGCCGTACCCGAGCTCGGTCAGGATGGCCACTGTGTCCTCACCGTACGCCGGGGCGGGCCGCCGGATCGTGCCCGGCGTCCGGGAGAAGCGCGGGGCGGGCGCTGGCTCCGGCACCCCCGCCACGTCCACGAACGTTCCGCGCTCGGCCAGGTGCGGGTGGTGCGGCGCTTCCTCCGGAGTCAGGACCGGCGTGACGCACGCGTCGACGTCGGCGAACGCACGTACCCACTCCTCTTGGGTGCGCTGGCGGAAAATCTCGGCCAGCCGCTGCTTCTGCGCGCCCCATGACGCCGGGTCGTGCTGGGGGAACTCCGCCGGATCCAGCCGCAGTACCGCCAGGAAGCGCTCATAGAACTGCGGCTCGATCGGGCCGACGGCGATGAACCGCCCGTCGGCGGTCTCGTAGGTGTCGTAGAACGGCGCGGCGCCATCGAGCAGGTTGTTGGCGCGCTCCCGATTCCAGATCCCGATCCGCAGCAAGCCGTGCAGGTAGGCCGTCAGTGAGGCCACACCGTCCACCATGGCGACGTCGACCACCTGTCCGGCCCCGGACTGCTGCCGCTCGAACAGGGCCGCCAGGACCCCGAGGGCGAGGAACGTCCCGCCACCCCCGAAATCGGCGACCAGGTTCATCGGCGGTGGCGGTGGTTCCCCGCGGCGGCCGATCCCGTACAGGGCACCGGCCACGGCGGCGTAGTTGATGTCGTGCCCGGCCTTGTCCGCCAGGGGACCGTTCTGCCCCCACCCCGTCATCCGGGCGAACACCAGCCGCGGGTTACGCGCGAGGCAGACGTCCGGCCCGAACCCCAGTCGCTCGGCGACCCCGGGCCGGAACCCTTCCACCAGCACGTCCGCGGTGTCCACCAATTCGAGCAGCACCTGCAGCCCGGCGGGACTCTTGAGGTCGATGGCGATCGAGCGGCGGTTACGGGACATGCCGATGTTGGTGACTTCCGTCCCCGGCTTCCCCTGCGCCGCGGCGACCCGGTCGACGCGGATGACCTCGGCGCCAAGGTCAGCGAGCAGCATGACCCCGTACGGCGTGGGCCCGAGGCCACTCAACTCGATGATCCGGACACCTGCCAGCGGTCCTGTCACGATCCCTCCACCTGTTCGCGTACCGCCACCGAGTCTGCCGTGCCGGGGCGGCGCCGGCCCCTCCCCCGGCGGCGATCCGCTTACTCGATGCGGGCGAGCACCGCGCCCTGCTCGACCGAGTCACCGGCGGCGTAGGCCACGTCGGCGAGCGCGCCGCTGCGGTGGGCCCGGACGGGGTACTCCATCTTCATCGCCTCGACGATGCAGACGACGTCCCCCTCCTCGACCTTCGCCCCCTCCTCGAGCAGGTACTTCACCACGACTCCCTGCATGGGCGCCCGCAGCACCGGCTCGTCCGTCCCGCCCTGGGCAACCTGCTGGGAGCTGCGGGTGCGGCGCCGAGGCACGGCGGCGGTACGGTCATCGACCCGCGTCCGGCCGTAGACCGTGACCACAATCTGACGTCCGTCGACGTTAAACTCCACGTCCCGCGCCACCTGCTGCGGGTACGGGTCGGATGGTGTCATCGTCCTTCCCATCTGACTCGGCATCGACTGCTGCTCACCGAGGGCCGCCGACAGATCCCACTCCTGCTCGACCGAGATCGTGGTGTGCTCCGCGGCCGCGAACTGCGGGTGCGTCAGCGCGACCTTGTGGAAGGGGAGCGTGGTGCTGATCCCTTCGATGAGGAAGTCGTCGAGGGCACGCGTCATTCGTGCCCTGGCCAGGTCCCGGTCCTCGGCCCAGACAATGAGCTTGCCGATCATCGAGTCGTATTCGCGTGGGACCTCGTACCCGGCCTCTGCCACGCCGTCGAACCGGATCCAGGGGCCCTGCGGAACGCGGACGTCGGTCAACTCGCCCGGCATCGGGACGAACCCGTTGGCCGGATCCTCCGCGTTGATCCGGACCTCGATCGCGTGCCCCCGCAGGTTCACCTGCTCCTGGGTGAGGCCCATGCCGTCGCCGGCGGCGATCCGCAGCTGCGCGTGGACGAGGTCGACGCCGGTGACCAGCTCGGTCACCGGGTGCTCCACCTGGAGCCGGGTGTTCATCTCCAGGAAGTAGAACTGGTCCCCTTCGACGAGGAACTCGCACGTACCGGCGTTGACGTACCCGATGTGGCGGGCCAGCCGGACCGCCGCGGCCGCCATCGCCTCCCGCACCGCCGGGCTGATGCCCGGGGCGGGGGCTTCCTCCACGAGTTTCTGGTGCCGACGCTGCAGCGAGCAGTCCCGGTCCCCGAGGTGGATCGTGGTGCCGTCCTGGTCGGCGAGCACCTGGACCTCGACGTGGCGCGGGCGTTCGAGATAGCGCTCCACATAGCACTCACCCCGCCCGAAGGCGACCTGCGCTTCCCGCCGGGCCGATTCGAGGGCGTTGACGAGCTCTTCGGGGCTGCGCGCCACCTTCATCCCCCGGCCACCGCCACCGAACACGGCCTTGACCGCCACGGGGTAGCCGTGGGTCTCCGCGAACCGGAGCGCGGCCTCGGGGTCGTCCGCGGGCAGGTCGGTGCCGGGTACGACCGGGACCCCGGCCTCCTGGGCGATACGGCGGGCGGAGAGCTTGTCCCCCATCGCCGCGATCGCCTCGGCGGGCGGGCCGACAAAGGCGAAGCCCGCCTCCACGACGGCGCGGGCGAAGTCCGCGTTCTCCGCGAGGAACCCGTAGCCCGGGTGGATCGCGTCGACCCCGGCCTGCTGGGCGACCTGCAGGATTTTCTCGATGTTGAGGTAGCTTTCGGCCGCGGGCGCTGGCCCGAGCAGGTAGGCCTCGTCCGCCGCCCGTACGTGGGGGGCGTGCTGGTCGGCCTCGGAGTAGACAGCGACGCTTCTTACGCCCAACTCGCGTAGGGCGCGGATGATCCTGAGGGCGATTTCTCCTCGGTTCGCAACCAGAACAGCGTCGAACATCTCAGCCTCTCGGATGTGGGCGTCGCCAGTGGGCGCTTTACCGTGCCAGTGCAGGCCAGTCTAGACACCGACTGACCGTTCAGTAAACAGTGGTGGCCACGCGACATTACTGAGCAACCTGACAGATACCGTGAGTGACCGTTTCGGGAGATCGTCACGGTTACGGCGGGACTGGTGCGTCACGCGAGGGTCGGCGGCCCGCTCACCCGGACCCCGCGGTAACCGGCGGCCCGCCCGGTACCTCCCCACCCCACGCGGCGTACGAGAATTCTCACCACCGCGGCAGCGGATGTCGGATCACGGCGGCGGCGTTCGTAGGCAAGGTGAAAGGCGGCCTGACGGGGCGGCCACGGCAGCAGGAGATCATTCCATGGCGCAGTACCTGATTTCGGTCCTCGACGACACCACCAACTCCGCCACCGCGAAAGAGATCGCCGCCATCGACGAGTTCAACCGGCAGCTCAAGGCCGACGGCCATGGGGTCTTCGCCGGCGGGCTCGCGGCGCCCAGCACCGCCACGGTCGTGGACGGTCGAGGCGACGAGCCGGTGTTCACCGACGGGCCCTACCTGGAGTCGAAGGAGTACATCGGCGGGTTCTGGATCATCGAGGCCCCCCACCTCGACGTGGCGCGGCGGCTCGCCGCGCTCGGCTCGAAACACTGCAACCGGAGGGTGGAGCTCCGGCCGTTCCTGGGCGCATGACCGACGTCCAGGAGGTGATCACCCGGGTCCACCGCGCCGAGTGGGCCCGGGTGGTCGCGACCCTGGCCCGACGCTTCGGGGATCTCGACCTGGCGGAAGAGATGGCCGCCGAAGCGTTCGCGACCGCGGTCGCCCACTGGCCGGTCGCGGGTGTCCCTCCCAACCCCGGAGGGTGGCTCACCACCACCGCCCACCGCAAAGCCATCGACCGCCTCCGGCGTGAGGCGAAGCGCGAGGAAAAGCACCAGGAGGCGCTGATGCTCTCCCACCCTCCGGAACCGCGGGGCGTCATCGACGACGACCGGCTCCGCCTCATCTTCACCTGCTGCCATCCCGCACTCGCGATGGAAGCGCGGGTCGCGTTGACCCTCCGGATGGTCGGTGGGCTCACCGTGGCCGAGATCGCCCGCGCGTTCCTGGTCCAGGAAAGCGCCATGAGTCGGCGGATCACCCGCGCCAAGGCAAAGATCAAGGCGGCGCGGATCCCCTACCGGGTGCCGTTACGGGAGGACCTCCCGGACCGGGTCAGCGGGGTGCTCGCGGTCCTCTACCTGATCTTCAACGAGGGCTACCTGGCCTCCGACCCGGCGAAGGAGGCGGTCCGCGGCGACCTGACCGCGGAGGCGATCCGACTGACCCGGCTGCTCCACGAGTTGCTGCCCACCGACGGCGAGGTCGCGGGGCTCCTGGCGCTGATGCTGCTGACAGAGGCCCGGCGCCCCGCGCGGGTGTCGGCGAGCGGGGAGCTCGTCACCATCGACGCACAGGACCGCAGCCGCTGGGACCGCGCGCTGATCGCCGAGGGCCACGCCCTGGTCCGGGCGCGCCTCGCCTCCGGCCAGGCGCCGGGGCGTTACCAGATCCTCGCCGCGATCAACGCCGTCCACACCGATGCCCGCGACGCCCGGGACACCGACTGGTCGCAGGTGGTCGCCCTCTACGACCAGCTGCTCCGCCTCGACCCTTCGCCGATCGTCCGGCTCAACCGGGCGATCGCGATCGCGGAGCTCGACGGCCCGCAGGCCGCGCTGGCCGAGGTGGACCGCCTGCCGTTGGCGAACTACCACCCCTACCACGCCACCCGTGCCGACCTGCTACGCCGACTGGGACGCCGCCAGGAGGCGCGGGCGGCCTACGACCGGGCCATCACGCTGACCGGTAACACCGCGGCGGCGGCGTACCTCATCCGCCGCCGTGACCAGTTGGGTGAGCCGTGACCCCGCCGTCGCGCAGGCGACCAGCGCCGGCGAGGATCAACTGGTCGTCTCCCGCGGCAGGACGGTCAGGACCCGCACGATATGGTCCCGGAACTCCGCCATGTAGCCGGCGAGGAAGTCCCTTGTGGATGGATCGGCGACCTCGCCGTTGCCGGGGAAAATCTCCGGGGTGTACTTGATGTACGCCTCGGGCGCGGTCATCTGCCGGGCGTTGCAGAACGCGAGCACCCCTCGCAGGCTCTGTTGGGCCACGGCGGTGCCGATCTGTCCGATGGAGGCGCCGATCACTCCGGCCGGGATGTGGTCGAACGAGTTCTGGCCGTACGGTCGGGAGGCCCAGTCGATGGCGTTCTTCAACGGACCGGGGATCGACCGGTTGTATTCGGGGGTGATGAACAGGACCGCGTCGACCTGACGGATGGCGTCCTTGAGGGCGGCCGCCTCCGGCGGGTAGTTGTCGTCGTAGTCCCGGTTGTACAGCGGCAGGTTCCCGATCGGGATCTCGGTGAACTCGAGGCCTTCCGGAGCCAGCCGGATCAGGACCTTCGAAAGCTCCCGGTTGATGGACGTGGCCGAGAGGCTACCGACGAAGTAGCCGACCTTGTACGTGCGCATGTGTCCCCCATCGATAGTTGGTCCGGCCGGGTGCCGGTTCAAGTCTGAACCAGCCCATATGCGCACGGGTGAGGTTTACGCAACTTGCCACCCGCTCGGGCGCAACGAGCGGACCGGCCACCACGCCCCTGCGCTCACCACGAGTGCGGAAGCGGCTGCGGCTGCCACCGCACCTGATTGCCGTGGGGGTGCTGGTCGCCAACAGCAGGCGCTGCTTCACCGGCCACAGCTCACAGATCAGCTCCATGACATTCGTGTCCTCCGCGCGGGGCTCCCGCGACACCCGGGCCAGTGGCCGGCCGGTGGTGGCGGCATGCTGCCGGATCAGTTCACCGAACCGGGCCCGTTCCTCCGGGGCGAGGTAGTGCATCACGAACGAATGGAAGACGACGGTCGTCCGGCCGGGTGGGGCACGGGGCAGTTGGTGCGCGATCCACGCGCAGGCGTCTGCGGCGTCAATCTGCAGCCCGGGGGGACGAGCGGGCGATCGCCAACGCCGCCTCGAGTCGACGGGCTCGTTCGACGTGCTCCGGCTAGAGAAAGGAAAGGAGTAGCCGCCTGCCCGCGGGATCGTGGGCATCGATCGGATGGGGGGCGCAACCACGCCTTCCGCGATGGTGAGCGTCGCGGGGCGGGGACTCCCGGAGGCGAAGTGGCCGGTCAACCGCAGCGGTGAGTCCGCCGGTCCCCAGTTGGTGTCGCCGCTGGCGACGAAGTAGCGGTCCATGAGGAGGTTGAGACCGCGCTAGCGCCCACTTCGAGCAGGTGGAGCGGTTGGTCGAGGGTGAGCGCGACCTGGTTCAACGCGGCCGACAGCGGCGCGGCACGCCCCACCTCGTTGGTCTGCACGGGCATACGCATCTCTTCCCGGACCGCCGCCAGGTTGGCCCGGAGGAAATCCAGAAACGCGGGCACGACCCGCTCCGGATCAGTGTGCCCACCGAAGATCGGGTAGTACGCCGTGAGCCAGCGCGCGGACTCCGCCATCGCGAGCCGGTTCACGGCGCAAATCAGCCGCAGACACAACGCGGACCGGATCGGGTCACCCCCGTCACTGAGGAACAGCTCCGTGAGCTCGTCATCGGCGCCGAGCCGCGCGATCAGCGCGGTGATGAGCGCCTCGTACGTCGGGGTGTCGTTCTTGCGGCACACCTCCCGCTACCATTCGCACCCCGCCCGTACCTGATCGATCGATATGCCCATCCCGCCATTACCACTCCACTGTAGTTAGTGTTGCACGGCTTGAGGCGAAGTCTGATCGGCGCCGAGCAGTCCGCACACCGCGCGGTCGACGTACCCACGTCCTGATTCCGCGGCGCAGAAACCGGCGCTGGGGAGCTCGGGTCTGGCTAGCATCAGCAAGTGGAGCAGCCCGGCACCGACCCGCGACGCTGGCGAGCGTTGTCCGTCTGCTTGGTAGCCGGCTTCATGTCGCTGCTGGACGTGAGCATCGTCAACGTGGCGTTGCCCACCATCCGCACCAGCTTGGGGGCTTCCGAAAGCGACCTGCAGTGGATCGTGTCCGGGTATGCGCTCACCTTCGGCCTGGTCCTGGTGCCCGCGGGGCGGTTCGGCGACGCCCGCGGTCGGCGGGACGTGTTCGTACTCGGCGTCGGGCTGTTCACGCTCGCCAGCGCGGCGGCCGGGTTGGCTCCGTCGGCCGGGCTCCTGATCACCGCCCGACTACTCCAAGGGATCGGTGCGGGAATCATGCATCCGCAGATCAGTGGCCTGATCCAGCAACTGTTCCGCGGGGCGGAGCGGGGCCGGGCGTTCGGTTGGCTGGGCACCACGATCGGGATCTCCACCGCGGTGGGGCCACTGCTGGGCGGGATCCTCATTCAGCTCGCCGGCTCACCCGAAGGCTGGCGGTGGATCTTCTTCGTGAACTTGCCGATCGGGCTGCTGGCGATCGGGCTGGCCTTCCGGGTGATCCCTGGTTACCTGCGCCGGGCCGCGCGGCGGGAGAGCAGATCCCCTGGGGGTCCTGCTGCTGGGCACCGGCGTGCTGCTCGTACTGTTGCCGCTGATCGAAGCCCGGAACTGGTCGGTGGGCAGGATCGCGCTGCTGACGGTGGCCGGCCTAGCCGCCCTGACCGCCTTCGTCGGTTGGGAGCGGCGGTACGCCCGCCACCGGGAGCCGGTGGTCGACCTGTCCTTGTTCCGACTGCGTTCCTACACGCTCGGAGTGGTCATCGGGCTGGTGTACTTCGCCGGCTTCACCGCCATCTTCCTGGCCTTCACGGTCTACTTGCAGCTCGGCCTGGACTATTCGGCGCTGGCCGCGGGCGCGGCGCTCACCCCGTTCTCGCTCGGCTCCGCGGTCGCCGCCCTCGTGGGCGGGCGGATCGTCACCCGATTCGGCCGGCGAGTCGTGGCCACCGGGTTGACGCTGGTGACGCTCGGGGTCGGCGGCTCAGCGCTCGGGGCCGGGGTGATGCCGGATACGGGGGCGATCTGGCTGGTGGCCGCCCCGTTGCTGATCGCCGGGTTCGGGAGCGGGCTGGTGATCTCCCCTAACGTGACCCTGACGTTGGCGGAGGTACCGGTGGCACGGGCCGGTAGCGCCAGCGGGGTGCTGCAAACCGGGCAACGCCTCGGGTCGGCGATCGGCATCGCCTCGGTCGGCTCGGTCTTCTTCGCCGCCGCTGCCCACGGCAACTGGGGCAGCGCCTACTGGCACGCCATGCTGGTGACCATCGCGTTGATCGTGACGGCGCTGGCCGCCGCCCTGCTCGATCTTCGGCTCAGCCGACGGCCCCCAGCCGGTTCGGGTGGCCGCCGGCGTACGAGCGAGCGGGCGGAATAAGGCACACTCCCCTTGTCGGCGTGCTACTTCCTGCCCTGGAAGTACTTTCCGGTCGCTTCTTTAGCCTTCTGTCGGGCTTTGTCTACCTTCGAGGTGTGTTCGCCACCGGTAGCCCGGTTGACCCGGTCGGCAACCTGGTCGACGCCGCGCTCGGCCTGCTCTGGGCGGATCTTGTCTTTGGCCCGGTCGGCGAACTTCCGGATCGTCTGGCCTAGTCCCATGGCAACCTCCTTGTCGCCATGACTGCTCCTTCGTCAACTGTACGCTCGGTCACGGAACCGCTACCAGCCCAGGGAAGTGCCACCGATTTCGTTCGTCGGTGATCAGGTAGTGGTCAATGCCCCGGTTCCGACCGGTGGCCGAAGGCAGACTGGGGGCATGACGCCTCCACGCCCATCGGGCGGGTCCGGGACCGGCCACCGGCGGCAGCCCGCCGCGGGTCAGGCCTGTGTCCCGGCGCCAGTGACCGCGCCGGAGGAGCGGGCCGGTGAGGTGCTGGCCCGGATCCGGCACCAGCGGTACGCGAGCGCGGCGCTGATCGCCGTCTGCTCCTCCGACGGCCGGCTGGCGGGGTTGGTCACCATAGAGGCGCTGCTGGCGGCCACCCCCGACGCCCGGATGCACACCCTCATGGCTCCGGATCCGGTCACGGTGACGCCGGCCATGAGTCAGGAGCAGGCGGCGACGGTCGCTGCGCAGCAGGCACAGTCGGCTGTCGCGGTGGTGGACCCTGACGGCCGGTTCCAGGGCGTGATCCCGCCCCAGCGTCTGCTGTCGGTGCTGCTGGCCGAACACCACGAGGATCTGGCTCGGCTCGGCGGTTTCCTCCATTCCGCTGACACCGCCCGTCTCTCCACCGTCGTAGTGTGCCTCGGCGGTTGTGGCACCGGCTGCCCTGGCTCGGCCTCGGCCTGGCCGGTGCGATGCTCTCGGCGGGGTTGATGAACGCCTTCGAACGGCAACTCGACGACCTGGTGCTCATCGCCTTCTTCATCCCGGGCATCGTGTACCTCGCCGACGCGGTCGGCACCCAGACCGAGACCATCGCGATCCGGGGGCTGCCGCTCGGGGTGCCCATCCGACAAATCGCCCCCCGGGAGGCGCTCACCGGGGTGCTCATCGGTGGGCTGCTCGGGGCGGTGCTGCTACCAGTGGTCACGGTGGTGTGGGGGGATACCGCGGTCGCCGTGGCGGTGGCGCTCGCGGTCGCCGCCGCGAGCACGGTGGCCAGCATGGTGGCGATGGCCCTGCCGTGGCTGCTGCACCGGCTCGGTCGTGACCCCGCCTTCGGCGCCGGGCCGGTGGGCACCGTACTTCAGGATCTGTTGTCGCTGGGCATCTATCTGGCGATAGCGGTGCCACTGGCCAGCTGACGGCGGGCCGCCAGGGCCGGTCAGAGTACACGGGTGATGCCTTCGGCGGCGATCCGGTCGCTCACCCCTACACCCATGCTAGCAAAGTGCTAGCATAGCGGATATGGCAGTGCTCTATATCCGCGACGTCTCCGATGAGGTTGCCGAGACCCTCCGGCAGCGAGCCGCGGCCGCAGGTATGTCTCTGTCGGCGTATGTCGCGCGCGAATTGACAAAACTCGCTACCCGCCCCACCAATGTAGAGATTGTGCAACGACTTCGTAGGAAAGACCGGTCTACTGGCCCTTCCACCGCTGAGATCGTCGAGGCGGTCCGGGATAGCCGTCGATGATCGTCGTTGACGCCTCCGCCATGGTGGAGGCGCTGGTGGGCCAGGATGTGGACGACCGGCTACTCGACGCACTACAGAACAGCGTCTGTGCCCCGCATCTGCTAGATGCGGAGGTCTTGTCAGTGCTGCGGGGACTGGAGCTCTCTGGAAAGCTGCCACCGCGAGCTGCGGAGCAGGCCCGGATGGACTACTTCGCGTTGGTCATTGTCCGATACGAGGTCAGTGCCTTGGCAGACCGGGTCTGGCAGCTCCGCCACCGCTACACCACCTACGACGCCTGTTATCTGGCCCTGGCTGAAGCATTGGATGCCCCGCTCTACACCTGCGACCGCAAGCTCGCCAGCGGCGGACACCGAGCCGCGATCGTGGCATTCCCTTAACAACCGCACGATTGAGCAATGGCGTTCACCACTGCACCAGTGGAGGTTGTTCACCCATCCGGCGACAACGTGTCGGTGCCGGCCCCGGAGCTCCTGGCCGATAATGCGCGCCTACACGCCTACGCCGGGCAGGCCAGCCTGAACTGCGCCCACGGGTACGTGACCGTGGTGCACCTCCCGGCACCGTAGGCACGCCCGCAAGCAACGTGCCCGGGTGCGCCGACGGGACATCGGCGCACCCGGGCACGTCTGCCGGGATCAGCGCAGTCGATAGGCCCGGATGATCTCCTGTTCCACCGTGTTGCCGTCGGCGTCCACGGCCGTGACCTTCAACGACAGGTACTCCGCGTCCCGAGGCCGGTGGTTCGGCGGGATCACCGCCTGGAACTCGCCCGCTCCGGTCGCCCGGACGTTGGGGGATTCATGCCAGCTCTCCCCATCGTCGTAGGACGCCCAGAGCCGGACCTGTGTGATCGGTAGCTGCTCGGCCCCCGGCTGGTGAGCCACGGTCAGGCCGATGTGCTGGGCACCGGGCTTGGTGCCGTTGTTCAACAGGTCGACCGCCACGTCATAGCCCACCTCCAGCAGCGGCAGCACCTGCTCCTGCCCGGCCGGCGGCGGAGCCGACTGGAAAGTCCACGCGGTCGAGGTCCGGGTGGAGAACTCCCACCAGGAGGCCGAGCGGGTGGCGTCCAGCTCGATCCGGTACTCCGCCGGTTCCTTACCGACCCGGAACTCACCTTCGGAGTACGGGGACTCCGTGATCAGCTCCCCGTTTTCGAAGATCCGGAAGGTGACGTCGTCACCGGTGAGGGCGCCGTGGCTGTCGTGACCGGAACTGTCCACCCACACCGGGATCCGCAGCAGGAAGTAGTCACTGTAGCGGTGCGCGGGACCGAACTTGCTGCTTCCTGGCGGGAAGGCCGGCCGGGTCACCTGCCGGTTCCAGCTCGCCTGGACCGTCTCCCCCGCCTCGTAGCTGACCGCCGGCTGGAACAGCGAGTAGAAGGACTTCCCGCTCGATCCGACGTTCACCGTCTGGGTCCACCGGACGTCGCCGACCGAGACGTAGTCGGTCCGGGCGTGGGGCGCGTGGAAGTGGCGCATCATGGCGCTACCGCCGCCCTCCCAGGGGAGGAACCCGCTCCGGGTCTCGCTGATGCGGTGGTCGGGTACGTGGCTGTGGAAGGTGCTCTCCACTCGTGCGGTGTTGCGGTCGTCGATGGTGTAGCTCAACGACTCGGGCACCTGACCGGATTCCGGCAGGATCAGGTCGTACAGGTATGGGCTGGGCCCGTCCCCCGGCGCCTCCAGCGTCCACTTGGTGTAGAACTCAAGGTCGCCGACCTCCAGCGGCGCGGTCGGGCTCACGTACACCTTCGACCGGGCGTTGGTGGTGTAGGTGTGCCCGATGCCCTGGCCACGCGCGTCGATCCGGTGGTACTTGACCACGAAATCGACGGTCTCGGTCGGGTGGGCGGTGTGGATCTCCACCGGTACGGCGTCGCGGGCGTCGAGCACGACCGTGACGTCCTCGGTGACGGACACCTCCGGCTGCATGACCAGGGTGAGCTCGTCACCCACCGCCTCGCCGATGAAGCCCATGACCGCGTAGTTGCCCGGCGGCACCCGCACCGTGACGCTGCCGCTGATCAGGTCGATCTGGCCACGGGCGAAGATCCGCTGGTCGTCGACGTTGATGACGTCCACATTGCTGATACCACCGGCGGGCCTCCCGTCCCGGTCGATCCCGCGGATCCGGATGTCGTAGCGTTCGGTCTCCTTGAAGAACCCGACCGCGGTCCGCAGGTGGGTACCGGAGTCTTCGTCGACGGCCTGCACCCATCCGCCGTACAGGCCGTAGTCACCGACGCGCGGGTCGACGGTGATACTGACCTCGGCGGTGCCGCCGGCCGGCACCGTGACCTGGTCGGCGGCCAGTGTGAACATGCCCGCCGCCGGTGCCCGGCCCCGCTCGTCGGTGACGGTGGCCGACAGCGACAGCGCGACGTCCGCATCGGAGAGATTACGGTACGTGATGACCTCGGTGACCGGGTCCGTCTCGTCGTGCGGATACGGGAAGTGGCCCAGGCTCACCGAGTCGGTGAGGGCGAACACCTGGTGCGTCAGCGCCCGGTCGATCGCCACCCGGCCGGTACCCTGCTGGTAGACGCTGTAGTTGGCGCTGGGCACCGCGGTCGACATCAGCGCCGCGGTGATCTCCTCCGGGGTCCAGGCCGGGTACCGCTGCATCAGCAGAGCGGCCGCGCCGGCCACGTGCGGGGCGGCCATGGACGTGCCGTTCATCGCCAGGTAGTACTCGTCCACGATGACGCCCAGGTCGCTGCCGTCGGCCCGGGCGGCGACGATCCCGACCCCGGGGGCGGTCAGGTCCGGTTTGAGCGCGAAGTCGCCGGCCCGCGGGCCTCGACTGGAGAACCCGGCCAGCCGGTTGGACTTGTCCACCGCCCCCACCGTGAGCGCCTTGTCCGCCGCGGCGGGAGTGGTGATCGTCCCTTCCCCGCCTTCGTTCCCCGCGGAGATGACGAATAGGACACCGTGCTCCTCGGTGAGCCTGTTGACCGCCTGGCTGGCCGGGTCGGTGCCGTCGGTGTAGCTGCCACGCACCCCCAGGCTCAGGTTCACGATGTCGGCGCCTTGCGCCACCGCCCATTCCATAGCCTGAATGACCCCGGACAGGGTGCCGGATCCGGCCGCATTGAGCACCTTGCCGTTGAGCAGTTCGGCCCCGTACGCGATTCCCCGGTACTGCCCGTCCGAGGCGGCGCCGGTGCCGGCGATGGTCGCCGCGACATGGGTGCCGTGCCCGGCTTCGTCCGTCGTGGTGGGGTCGTCGGTGAAGTTGGCTTCCTGCACCACGACTCCGGCCAGGTCAGGGTGGGTGGTGTCGATGCCGGAGTCGAGCACGGCGATGGTGATGCCCTCACCGGTGAAACCGGACTGCCACGCCTCGGGGGCGCCGATCTGCGGGGCGCTGTCGTCCAGCAGGCTCACGACCTGCCGGTCCAACCAAATCTTCTCCACACCCGCCAGCGGGGACGAGGTCACCGACCGGCTGCCCTGGGCGCGCGTCTGCGCGGTCAAGGCGTTGGCCAGCAGGTGCGCCTCGTGCTTGTCCACCTGGGCCGCGGCCCCGTCGATGGAGGTGAGGAGGTCGGTGGTGGTCACCGCCGGGACACTGCTCATCGTGGTGATCGCATCCCGGTCAAAGGTGACGATGACCGGAATCTGGCCGGTGCTGGCGTCGTCGTACCCCTCCTGCGCCAGCAGGGTGAGGTCGAACAGGGCCCGGTCGAGGAAGTGCGGTACGAGCGGGGCCACATCGGTCGGGATGAGATAGATGTGCCCGTCCTCTTCATACTGGTGGAACTCGGGCACCGCACCGTCGGCCCGAGCCGCCGGGTCGATCGCCACCAGCTGTCGACCGTCCTCGGTCACCGTCAACTGGGCCCGGTCGCCGGTGATGAGCGTGAGATCGAACCGCTCCACCCCGGTCGAGAGTTCTCCCAGCTGGACTATGGTGGAGCCGCCATCGCCCCCGGTCGGGGGTGGTGCGGCACCAGCCGCCGTGGTGAAAGGGGCACCCGCGATCATTGCCGCTGACGCTGCCGCGAGCAGACGCATGTGGAATCTCGGCAAGAAGCTCTCCTCCTTGACAGTCCCGCCGGTGACGGCGCCCCGATCCATGCGCCGCCGTGCTCATGATCATGACGGAGTACGGAGACGACAAGGCATAGCGGCTGGCCGGATGTGGACATTGGCAGGTATCCGCCATGCGTGATCAGCTAGGACTCTCCGCGGCCGAAGAGCAGGTCTACCTCACGGTCCTGCAGCGGGGCGACGCCGACCTGACCGAGTTGTCCCAGGTGCTACCCGCAACGGTGCAGGTGGACTTGGCGCAGATCCTGGAGCGGCTGCACCAGCGGGGTCTGCTGGAACGGGTGGCGGAGGAGCCACCCCGCTACCGGCCGGTGGATCCCGCGGTCGCCCTGGCCGACCACATCGCCGCCAAGGAGCGGGAACTGCAACGCTCTCGGCAGCTGGTCGAGGAGCTCGCGCAGCAGTACGTACGGGCGACGACACCGTTGCGACTACGCCCCCAGGAGCTGGTGGAGGTGGTCGTCGGGGCCCGGGAAGTCATGGACCGCCTCCGGGGGAGCATCGGCGGGCCCGCCGGGAGGTACGTTCCCTGGAGCGTCCCCCGTATGTGCAGGTCAACACCGCGCCGAACCCGATCGAGATGGAGCTCCTGGCCCAGGGGGTGGCGCACCGGGTCATCTATGAGGAGGACGCGGTCAACCTGCCGGGCCGGTGGAACGACATCATCGGCGGCATCGAGGCCGGCGAACAGGCCCGGGTCGTGCCCCGGCTGCCCGCGAAGGTGCTGCTGATCGACGACCGGGTGGCGCTCCTGCCGGCGCGGCCGGGTGGATTGTTCACCGACGGGCTGCTGGTCGTGCACTCGGGGGCGCTGCTGGAGTTGCTGAGCGAGGTGTTCGAGGTGACGTGGGCGCACGCCATACCCCTGCGGGTGACCGCCGGCGGGCTCAAGGACGAAAGCGCCGACGAGCAGCTGGTGCTCAACCTGCTGGCCGCGGGGCTCACCGACGACGCCATGGCGCGGCACCTGGGGGTCAGCGTCCGGACCGTGCAGCGCCGCGTCCGGGAGATCTGCGCGCGGTTGGGCGCCCGGACCCGTTTCCAGGCCGGTCTGCAGGCCCGCCGGCACGGGCTGCTGTGACCGCGGAGGTCACCACCGGCGGGCCCGGGCCGGTCCGTTACGCGGGTTGCGGAGTCGCGGGCTCCTGCGCGGGCACGCTCACCCGGCCTCGCCGCGCCGCCCGCTTCTCTGCCCGCCGCAACTTCCGCCGTTCGATCAGCAGGTAGAGCGCCGGCACCACGTACAGGGTCAGCAGCGTGGAGGAGCAGAGGCCGCCGATCACCACCAGCGCCAGCGGTTGGCTGATGAACCCGCCGCCCGGCAAGAACCCGAGGGCCATGGGGAGGAGCGCGAAGATGGTCGCCAGGGCCGTCATGACGATCGGCCGCAGGCGCTGCCGGGCCCCTTCCCGCACCGCGTCCGCCAACGACCGCCCGTGTTCGCGGTACTGGTTGATCAGGTCAATCAGCACGATCGCGTTGGAGACCACGATGCCCACCAGCATCAGCACCCCGATGAGGGCGGGCACTCCCAGTGGCGTGCCGGAAGCCAGCAGCGCGATCAGCGCTCCGGTGGCGGCGAACGGTACCGACACCAACAGGATCAGCGGCTGGATCATGGACCGGAACGTGGCCACCATGACGATGTACACGATGGCGATGGCGGCCAGCAACGCCAGCCCCAGGTTGGCGAACGCTTCCGCCTGGTCGGCGGCGAGACCGCCCACAGTGACCTCCGCGCCCGCCGGCAAGTCCAGGTCACGCACCGCGGCGGTGAGCGCTTCGGTCACCGCCCCCAGGTCCTGACTGGTCGGGGTGACGGACACGGTGGCGGAGCGTCTGCCGTCGACCCGGGTCAGGGCGGCCGGCGCCTCGACCTCCTCGATGGCGGCTAGTCGGGTAACCGGGACCTCACCCGCCGGGGTCGGCACGCGGAGCCGGCTCAGCTCCGCCACGCTGGTGGGCGGGGCCAGGGCAGCGACCACCACGTCGACCGGGCCGTCGCCGAGATCAACCCGGCCGACGGTCTGGTCGCTCATCGCCCCGGCGATGAACTGGGAGATCTGGAGCTCGGTGAGGCCGGCGGCCGCGGCGGCGGCGCGGTCCACAGTCACCTGGATACGGCTCTGGGCGGTGGCCAGGTTGTTCGTGACCTCGGCGATGCCGTCCACGTCGCGCACCGCCTCCTCGACCGCGGCGGCCGCGCTGGCCAGCGACTCGGCGTCGGGAGCGGTCACGTGCAGGTCCACGGTGGCTCCCCCGAACCCGGAGTCGTCGCTGGTGACTCGGATCTCGCCCGGTACTCCCGCCGCGAGCAGGAGATCCCGTAGCTCGTCCCGGATCGCGACCGTGTCCGCGTCGCCGTCGAGGGTGACCGCGAACGAGGCCCGGGGCGCGCTGCCCCCGAAGAGCACCGCGATGCCGCTGCTACCGACCGTGGTCTGCACCGTCTCGACCTCCGCCAGGTCGGCGAGCACCTCCTCCACCTGCCGCGCACCGGCGTCCTGCGCCTCCAGGGTGGTGCCGGCCGGGAACGTCTGGGTGATGGTCACGGTGTTCTGCCCGGAGTCACCGATGAAGTTGGTCTCCAGCCGGGGGGTGAGGGCGACCGTCCCGGCGAGCACCAGGCCGGCCAGCCCGATGACCGCCCAGGGGCGACGCAGCGCGGCCGCCAGGGTCGGCACATACACCCGCTGCCACAGCCCCCGACGTTCCTTGGCTTCGGCGGCCGCGCGCTGGGCGGTCGGATTGTCACCGGAGACCCCCCGGGGCTCCCGGACGAACCAGTAGGCGAGCACCGGGACCACGGTGAGGGCCACCACCAGCGAGGCGAGCATGGCGATGGTCACGGTCATCGCAAACGGCTGGAAGAGCTCCCCACCAGGCCGGAGATGAAGGCGATCGGAGCGAACACGGCCACGGTGCAGATGGTGGAGGCGGTGATGGCGCTGCCGACTTCCTTGACCGCGGTGAGGATGGCGGCCCGCTTGCCGACGCCGTACGCCAGGTGCCGCTTGATGTTCTCGATCACGACGATGGCGTCGTCGACCACGCGGCCGATCGCGATCGTCATGGCCCCGAGGGTGAGGATGTTCAGGGTGTAGCCGGACAGGTTCATCACCAGGAAGGTGACCGCCAGGGACAGCGGGATCGACACCGCGGAGACCAGCGTGGAGGAGATGGAGGCGAGGAACGCCAGGATCACCAGGACGGCGAACACCAGCCCCAGCCCACCCTTGGTGGCCAGGCCGTGGATCGACTCCTCGATGAACGGGGCCTGGTCGAACACGACCGCGGTCCGGATCCCGCGCTCCGTCAGCACGTCCTGGATCCCGGCGACCGCCTCCCGCACCTCCCGGGACACCTCGACGGTGTTGCCCTGCAGCGTCTTGGTGACGGAGACCCCCAGGGACGGCTGGCCATCCAGCCGGGAGTAGCTGTCGGGCTCCTGCGCGACCTGCTCCACGGTCGCGACCTCCCCCAATGTCACCGACGGCAGGGTGACGCCGGCGCTGGCGGCGGCCTCCCGTGCCTCCGCGGGCGGGGTGAGCGGCAGTGCCCGCAGCTCCTCCAGGCTGGTGATCGGGGAGCCGGCCTGGACGCTCAGCGCGCTCTCCCCGTCGATGACGGTGCCGGCGGGGAGCACGATCCCGTTGGTCTGCAGCAGGGTCGACAACTGCGCGGGGCTCAGGCCGGCCGCGGCCAGCGCCGCCGGATCGGGGGTGATCCGCACCTGGGGGGTGGCCAGACCCGCCACCTCCACGCTCCGGACATTCGCCACTTCCTCCAGCGCCGGGACCAG
Organism: uncultured Actinomycetota bacterium; assembly: GCA_963809545.1. Lineage (GTDB taxonomy): Bacteria > Actinomycetota > Actinomycetes > Mycobacteriales > Micromonosporaceae > Natronosporangium. The sequence goes on from CAWEKD010000007.1 coordinate 60,405, forward strand.
CACGTTGGTGACGGTGTCGGCCAGCTCCGCCTGGCTGACCCGGTCGTCGACGCCGGAGACCGCGAGATACAGCACCGGCAGGTCGTCGATGGAGCCGGTGATGACCTGTGGGTCAGCCTCCTCCGGCAACCTACCGTCCAGGCGCGCGACCGCGCCCCGCAACTGGGTGGCGGCGGTGTCCATGTCGGTGCCGTAGGTCAGCTCGACGCTGACCACCGACAGGCCGCTCGACGAGGTCGAGCTGACCTGCTCCACCCCCTCCACCGTGAGCAGGATCCCCTCGATCGGCTCGGAGACCTGCGCGGCGACCACGTCCGGCGACGCCCCGGGGTACGTGGTGATCACCGCGGCCTGCGGGATCTGCAGGGACGGGATCAGCTCCTGCTTCAAGGAGCCCATCGAGAGGATGCCGAGGACGAAGACCGCGACGGTGGTCAGGGCGATGACGGCTCTGTTGGCCAAAGACAGTCGGGCCAGATAGGACACAGCCACTCCTCTGTGGAGGCGAGTAGCGCTAGGTGGGCGGGGCTCTCGAGTCGGCGAGGACTATACGTGAACGGATCCAGTGTGATGCCGCTGACACCGCCCTTCGCCGGCGGCTGCCCGACCACCACGCCGGTGGCTCCCCCCGGCCTCCAAGCCGGGGAGGCCCGGCGTGCGGGCAGCCTGGCCCGTCAGGGCTCCACCGCCCCCGACCGGTAGACCGTCGCGTCCGCCTGCCGGACGATCAGCTCCGGCTCCAGCGGCGTCTGGCGCTTCTTGAGCCGCCGCTCCAGAAAAAAGATCCCCAGCACCATGGCCGCGCCGATGAGGAACAGGGTCACGGTTACAGGGACGTGGGCGTCCGGGACGAGCAGTCCCCGGTCGTCGGTCTGCCACGGCCAGACCCCCCGCAGGGCACCCGCGATCAGCCCGGTGGCCGCCACCATGGTCAGCCGGTGCCGGTGCTCGAGCAGCCACTGCAGCCCTTTGACGAACAGTGCGAGCCCGACCGTCGCCCCCAGGGCGAACACCCCGATGTAGGCCAGGTCGAAGTCCCGCACCGCCTGGGCGGTCGGTTCATACACCCCGAAAGTGAGCAGAATGAATGAACCGGACACCCCTGGCATCACCAGCGCGCAGATCGCCACCGCCGCGGCCAGGAAGACCACCAACTTGCTCTCGGTGTCGGCCAGCTGCGGGGCACCGGTGATCAGGAAGGCCGCCACCGCACCGGCCGCCGCCACCAGATAGTCCTTGACCCGCCAGCGGGAGCCGGTCAGCGAGATCGGCACCACCAGCGAGGCGGTGATCATCCCCAGGAACAGTCCCCGCATCTGCACCGGGTACCGCTCCATCGCCGGGCCGATCACGCGCAGCGCCAGCAGCAGCGCCGGGGCCATCCCGAGCAGTACCGGCAGCACCACGCCCCAGCGGACTTGCCGAAACTCCTCCCGGGCCCGGGCGCGGTCGGTGAGCAGCGCCTTCACCCCGCTGACGACATGTCCAGCGGAGATGATGAGCGCCTCGTACACCCCGACCACCAGGGCCACAGTGCCGCCGCTGATGCCAGGCACCGCCTCGGCGGCGCCGATCAGGCCGCCCCGGACAACATGGGCAGCGCGGGTACGCGTAGACATGGCGACACAGTAGCCGCCCGCCGGGACGAAGCTGACACCACCCGGGAAACTTCAGCCGCTACCTCGGGTGGTCAGCTCCGGGGCGCCGTACGTCGACGACCGGCGGGCCGGGGAGCGCGCCGCCGGTCATCCCGCTCGGGGGCGCGGTCCCGACGGACGGTCGGTTTCTTCCCTCTGATGGTGCCGCGCCGGAGCGCGTCGATCACCTCGTCGGCCGCCTCCGCGGGCACCTCCACCAGCGAGAACCGGTCGGCGATCACGATCGCGCCGACGTCCCGGCCCGACAGTCGCGACTCCCCCGCGATCGCTCCCACCAGATCCTGCGGACGGATGCCGGCCCGCCGCCCGAGCCCCAGAAACAGTCGGGCGGATCCGGGGCCCGGGGTGGTACGCGGTGGCTGCTCCTTCCCGGCCCGGCGGGGCCGCGTCGGCTCCGCCGGCTCCGGGATCTCCTCGGCCACCACCGGAGCACCGGTGGCCTCGTACGCCAGCTTCAGCGCCGCCGACGCCACCTCCCGCGCGTCGTGCTCCCCGGCGAGCCGCTCCACCACCGCCCGGAATGGCGCCAGGTCCGTGCCCTCTCGCAGCATCGCCCGCACTGCCGCCGCGGTCTGCTCCCGCCGACGGGCCTGGACCTGCGCCACCGTCGGCAGCTTCGCGACCGGGATCCGGTGGGCAGTGGTCCGCTCGATGGCCGCCAACAGGCGACGCTCCTGGGGGCCGACCAGGGTCACCGCCACCCCGACGCGGCCGGCCCGCCCCACCCGGCCGATCCGATGCACGTACGCCTCGGGGGTGGTGGGCACGTGATAGTTGACCACGTGACTGAGCTGGGGCACGTCGATGCCTCGAGCGGCGACATCGGTGGCGATGAGCAGGTCGGCGTCGCCGGTGCGGAGCCGGGCCATCGCCTGGTCCCGCTGCTCCTGGCTCATCCCTCCGTGCAGGGCGTGGGCGCGCCAGCCTCGGCTGGTCATCGCCTCGGTGAGGGTGTCCACCTCTTCCCGGGTACGGCAGAACACCACTGTCGCCGCGGGGTCCTCGAACGCGAGCAGCCGGGCCAGTGCGGCGGGTTTGTGTCCCCGCGGCACCACGTACGCCCGCTGCCGCACCCGCGGCGGTTCGCCGGTGTCGGTGGCCGCCCCACCCAGCGCGATCCGCACCGGATCGTGCAGGTGGCGGCGGGCGATGCCGACGATCCGGGCCGGCATGGTGGCGGAGAACAGGGCGGTCTGTCGGTCGGCCGGCAGCGCCGCCAGGATCGCCTCGATCTCCTCGGCGAACCCCATGTCCAGCATTTCGTCCGCTTCGTCGAGCACCACGGTCGCCACCGCACCGACCCGCAGCGTGCCTCGGCGGAGATGGTCCAGCGCGCGCCCCGGGGTGGCGACCACCACCTCCACGCCTCGGGCCAGCGACCGCAGCTGCCACCCGATCGGTTGGCCACCGTAGACCGGCAGTACGCGCACACCCAGCGTCCGCCCGTACCGGTGGAACGCCTCCGCCACCTGCACGGCCAGCTCCCGGGTGGGGACCAGCACCAACGCCGTGGGCTCACCGGTGCGGGCCGCGGTGGCCAGCCGTTGCAGCACCGGCAGGGCAAACGCGGCGGTCTTCCCGGTCCCGGTCGCGGCTTGCCCGAGCAGGTCCCGCCCGGCGAGCAGGGGCGGGATCGCCGCACGTTGGATGGGAGTCGGCTCCTGGTACCCCAGCGCGGCCAGCGTCTCCCACAGTCGCGGCTCCAGGCCCAGCCGGGCGAACCCTTCCGGACCCTCGGCGCCGTCCGCGTATGTCATGTTCCGCCCCTTATCCGCCCCGTCGGGGCTCAAGCCACCCAAGCCTAGGGCATCCCCGACGCGCCGCTGCGGCCAGCTCGGCATCGGCCAGTCCGCGTCCACCCACCGCGTCGGGCGTGGTCCTTTGCTGACAATGGCTGGAGTGTCGACAGTGGCGGGTCCAGGGCATCGCCGCATGTCAGGCCCGGAGGCGAGAAATTCCGCAACGATCGTCGGGATCATGCCTGAAGCGTCGCCATATAGTCGCTCTGTGGCCCCCCTCCGGTTTGTCGTGTGCGGTGACGATCCCCTCGCCCACAGCCTGGTGGACGAACTCACCAGCCGCTACGGCGCCCAGGTGACCGTGATCCTGCCGAATCGGCGTCGCAACCACGGCCCCCAACTGGCCGCCCTACCGAAGGTCAAGATCATCGAGGCGGAGCAGCTCGACCGGAACGCGTTCCGGGCCGCCAAGCTGCACCGCGCGCAGGGCCTGGCGCTGGTGCAGCAGGACGATGTCGGCAACATCCACGCCGCGTTACGCGCCCAGGAACTCTGTCCGCACCTCCGGTTGGTCATCCGGATGTTCAACATGAGCCTGGGGCACGCGGTACGGCGACTGTTTCGGGACTGCGCGGTGCTCTCGGATGCTTCGATCGCCGCCCCGGAACTGGTCGCGGCCGCGCTCGGTGAAGTCGCCCCGCACTTCGTACGGCTACCGGGCCGCACCCTCTACGTGGCGCGCCGTTCCGACGTGCACCCGCACGACATCATCTGCGGTATCGCGGTCACCGACGGTGCGCAACCGCCGGAGTTGCTGCCGGCGGACGACCAGGCGAGTGACCTGGTGCTCGCGGTGGCCAACCGACGCAATCGGCCCATCACCCCGCACATCGGTGTGGCCGATGGTGACGCGGAGACCCTGGACGGCGCGGCCACCGCCTCGGAGGGGGCCGCGGCGGACGAAAGCTTCGACCCCTCATCCGCGGTGTCGCGCCCTCGCCGGCACCGCCGCATCACCCGACTCCGCCGACTCTTCGCCCTGCCGCGGGCGATGCTGACGCTGGTCGACAGCAAGCTGGAGATCGCCACCCTGGTCCTGATCGTGCTTCTGGCCGCCGGCGTGGTGACCATCGCGTGGTTGGAGGAGCTGACGCTGTGGCAGGCCTTCTACACCACGCTGATCATGGCTGCGGACGCCGGCGATCCCGTGCTGGAAGGCAGCCTCATCCAGCAGATCGTGCACACGGTCGTGGCCGTGTCCGGGATCGCGCTCGTACCGGTCCTGACCGCGACGGTGGTCAACGCGGTGGTCAACGCGCGCCTGGCGGTCGTCCTGGGCCGACTGCGGGCCCCGATCTCTGGACACATCATCGTCATCGGGCTGGGCAACGTCGGCACCCGGGTGATCCGGATGCTGCACGATCTCGGGCACGAAGTGGTCGCGATCGACATCTCGGAGTCCGCGCGCGGGGTGGCGGTGGCGTACGAGCTGGGTATCCCCGTGATCATTGGGGACGCCAGCGCGGAGGAGACGCTGCGGCAGGCGTCGGTGCGCACCTGCCAAGCGATGCTGGCTCTGTCTACTTCAGACGTCACGAACCTCGAGGCCGCCCTCCACGCCCGCCGCCTGCAGCCCGGCCTGCGGGTGGTGTTGCGGCTGTTCGACCATGATTTCGCCCAACGGGTGGAGAAGGCGTTCCAGATCCCGATCTCCCGCAGTGTCTCTGCCCTGGCGGCGCCGGCGTTCGCCGCGGCGCTGATGGAACGGGAAGTGATCGGCACCATCGCGGTCGGGCGACGGGTGCTGGTCATCGCCGAGGTGCTGGTGGAGGCCGCCTCCCCGCTGGATGGCAGTCGCGTGGCCGAGGTCGCCCACGCCGGCGAGCTGCGGGTGGTCGCGCTCGCCCGCGAGGACGAGCCCCGCCTGCGCTGGCTGCCGTACCCACGGACCCGGATCCGCGCCGGCGACCGGCTGACCGTGATCGCGAACCGGACCGGGCTGAGCCGGATCCTGGCGGACTCCACCGGCAGCCGAGAGGCCACCACCCCGGGGGATTAGTGGACCGGCACCGCTGAGGGACAATGGGTAGGTGCTGGAAGAGGGGGCTTACATCATCGACACCGGCGTCGGCGAGCTGGTCCCCGACCCGCACAATCCCTCGGGTTGGTTGCTGATCGTCAACGGTCTGGAGAGTTCGTACGTCGACCTGGCCGACCCCACCCGGCTGGAGTTCGAGTACGTCTCCTGGATGGGTATCGCCATCGACCTCTTCCGGGAGCCGAAGCGGCCGATCCGGGCGGCCCACCTGGGGGGCGGCGGCTGCACCCTCCCCCGGTACGTCGCGGCGACCCGCCCCGGTTCGGAGCAAGTCGTGTTCGAGGTCGACCGGGAACTGCTCCGGATGGTGACCTACGCGTTCCAGGTGCACGAGATCGCCAACCTGCGGTTTGAGATCGAAGACGGGTTGGCGGGGGTGCGGGCGCTGCCGTCGCACTCGTACGACGTCATCATCCGGGACGCGTTCGACGGCGGTGACGTGCCCGCCCACCTGGTCGGTCGCGAGCTGCTGGCGGAGGCCGCCCGCGTGCTGGTCCCGGACGGGATCTACCTGGCCAACGTGCCGTCGGAGGGCGACCTGGCGGCGGCTACCGCGGAGGGGGAGCACGCGGCCGCGGTGTTCGCGCACGTGGGGTTGTTCATCGACCCCGGACAGTTGCGGGGGCGCCGGTTCGGCAACGTGGTCTTGGCGGCGTCACAGCGGCCGCTGCCCTGGGACGAGCTGGCGCGGCGCCTGCACCGGGCGATCGCCCCGGCGCGGCTGGTGCCGGTCACCGACGCGGATGACCGGCACCGATCGGAGGGGCTCAGCGCGGCTTCCTTACCCAGCAGAGGCAGAACGGGTGCCCCGCCGGGTCAGCGTAAACCTGGAAGGCGTCGCCGGAGTCGCCGTCGTCCGCTTCCTTGAGCAGCGTCGCCCCCAGAGACATGACCCGGGCGTGCGCGGTGGCGATGTCGTCCACCCACAGGTCAAGATGGACCTGCTGCGGCTGCCCGTCCGGCCACTGGGGCGGGATGTGATCGGGGGCGAGCTGGACTCCGATCCGGGGTTGACCGTCCACGGACACCAGGTGGAAATCGTGGTGACGGTCGTCGACCGTACCCCCCAACACTCCGGCCCAGAAGTTGCTCTCGGTGGCCGGGTCGGCCGTGTCGAACACGACGATCTGATGGTTGATCTTCATGCCGCGAATCCTCACCCCACCCCCTGACATTCCTCCCCCGCCGCCGCCCTACCGCGACGACCGCCCCGGTGCGCCTACCTCGACCGGTCGCTGACCGCGGGCATGCTGGAAGGCATGGGGCGGGCAGTGGGACCCTGGCTGGTCGGGATCGGGCTGGTAGTAGTGGCGGTCGGCCTGCTCACCTGGGCAGGCGGGTTGTCCTGGTTCGGCCGCCTCCCGGGGGACATCCGGATCACCAGCGGCAACACGCGCATCTTCCTCCCGATCACGTCGATGCTCCTGCTGTCGCTGGGACTGAGCGTGGTGCTGAGCATCGTGCTGTTCCTCTTGCGCCGTCGGTGAGGTGGCGCGTGGCGTGAACACCGGGACTGTCGGGGGTGCGCTCTATGGTCACGCCATGACCACCGACGACTGTCCATGGGAGCCACCTCTGGCCGGCACCGAGGCGGAGCAGCTGGTCGGGGCGCTGGAGCGGCTACGCACCACCTTCCGGTGGAAGGTCGACGATCTCGACGCCGCCGGCCTGGCGACCCGGGTCGGTGCCTCCACGCTGACCTTGGGCGGCTTGCTGAAGCACCTCGCCCGCGCCGAAGCCCACTGCTTCGGCCCCAAGTTCGACGGCACCCCGCTGGGGGCACCGTGGCACACCGTCGACTGGGGCCGGGACCCGGACTGGGACTTCACCTCCGCCGCCGACGACCCACCCCACCAGCTCTACGCCCTGTGGGACGACACCGTCGCCCGGTCGCGGGCAACGCTACGGGCGGCGCTGGCCGACGGTGGGCTCGACCAGTTCGTCCACCTCACCTGGCCGGACGGGCGGCGGCTCCGCCTGCGCCGGCTGGTCTGCGACCTGATCGAGGAGTACGGCCGGCACACCGGGCACGCCGACCTGCTGCGGGAAGCGGTGGACGGCCGGGTCGGTGAAGGCCCTCCGCCCGGATGGCGGCCCCGCTCCGGGCACTATCTCCTGCCCTAGCGGGCCGGATCCCCGGGCCCCCACGAATGGGGTCAACCGATTGGTGGATACGGCGGATCCACCGCGCTCCGTGCTGGATGGGCGATCCACTGTCGCCTCAGCCCAGCGATGCTGGGGCCATGTCAACTATCGAGGTACGCAACCTCCACAAACGCTACGGCGCCACGGTGGCGGTGGACGACGTGTCGTTCACGGTGGAAGCCGGAGAAATCTTCGGCATCCTGGGGCCGAACGGGGCGGGCAAAACCACCACAGTGGAGTGTGTCGCGGGACTGCGGGTACCGGATCGAGGCGAGATCCGCGTGCTGGGGCTCGACCCCCGACACGACCGGGCCGCGCTGCGCCAGCGGGTCGGGGTGCAGTTGCAGGAGAGTCGACTACCGGAACGGCTGCGGGTCGGCGAGGCGATCGCGCTGTACCGGTCGTTCTACCCGCAGCCCGCCGACGGTGACCAGCTGCTGGAGATGTTGGGGCTGACGGACAAACGGCGCAGCCGATACCGGGACCTGTCCGGTGGACAGAAGCAGCGGCTGTCGATCGCGCTGGCGCTGATCGGTCGGCCGACCGTGGCCGTGCTGGACGAGCTGACCACCGGCCTGGACCCACAGGCCCGGCGGGAGACGTGGGAGTTGGTGGAGCGGGTCCGGGATTCCGGAGTGACGATCATCTTGGTGACCCACTTCATGGACGAAGCGGAGCGGCTCTGCGACCGGGTGGCGGTGATCGACACCGGCCGGGTGGTGGCCCTGGACACCCCCGCCGGGCTGATCGCGCGCGCCGGGGGTCAGCAACGCATCCGGTTCCGCCCCGCCACTGACCTGGATGAGCAGTTGCTGACCGCACTGCCGGAGGTGACCGAGGTGCGGCGGAGCGGCTCCCAGGTGGTGGTCATCGGGACCGGCAATGTGCTGCACGCGGTCACGGCGACCCTGGCCCGGCACCACATCGTCGCCCACGACCTGCGGATCGAGCAGACCAGCCTGGACGACGCCTTCGTGACCCTCACCGGCCATCAGCCGGAGCACTGACCCCGCACCGACCCGAGAAAGCAGGAATCATGGCGAGTTTTGTCAGGCTTACCCTCACCGAGGCGCGGTTGTTCCTTCGCGAACCGATGTCGGTGGTGTTGGGGGTGGTGTTCCCGGCTGGGCTGTTGCTCATGCTCGGCGCCATCCCGATCCTGCGCACGCCGGCGGAGCAGTTCGACGGCCAGCGGTTCGTGGACCTGTTCGCCCCGTCCGCACTGGTGCTGGGGATCGGGGTGGTGGCCCTGCAGCACATTCCGAACGTGATCGCGGGCTACCGCGAGCAGGGAATTCTGCGGCGACTGTCCACCACCCCGGTCCATCCCGGCAAGCTGCTGCTGGCGCAACTGCTGGTCGCCCTGGCCGCGGTGGTGGTGTCGGCGGGGTTGCTGATCAGCGCGGCGTGGCTGGTGCTGGACGTACCGCCCCCGCAGCACCTGCTCGGCTTCACCGTCGCCTGGCTGGTCGGGTTCGGCGCGGTACTCGCGATCGGCACCCTGATCGCCGCGGTCGCGCCCAGCCAGCGGACCGCCACCGGGGTGTCGACCCTGGTGTATCTGGTGGCGATGTTCGCCGGCGGGGTGTTCCTGCCGCGGTTCCTGATGCCGAAGCCGCTCGCACAGCTCGGGGAGATCACTCCCCCCGGGGTGCAGGCCCTGCTCGACGCGTGGGGAGGACGGGCGCCCGCACTGCTCCCACTAGGGATAATGGCCGTGATCGCGGTAGCAGCCGCCGCGATGGCGGCGAAGCTGTTCCGCTGGGAATGACGGGCCGGAGGCGGCATGGACAGCCCGCAGACGATGGTGATGGGCGGCCACATCAGGTCGGACTGGGACCGCTGGTGGGACAGGCGCTGGTCGTCCTCCCCTGGGCACTGCTCGCGGTGCCGACGGTGATCGCGCTCGCCAACCCGGCGCAGACCACCACCGGTCGGATGACCATCCTCGGGCTGGTCGCCGCCACCGCGGCCTGGGTGTTCTTCGGACACACCTGGGCGGACGCGCAGCGCCGCAAGCGGACCGCGCCGATGCTGGTCTACTTCCTCGGACTACTGGCCCTGGCCGTGGTCCTGATGACCCGTGACATCGCGTTCCTCTTGTTCGCCATCACCGGTTTCTTCCACGCGTACCAGCTCAACCCCTGGCCGTTGGGAGTGGCGGGGGTGCTGGCCACCTCGGTGGCCATCAACACCATGACGATGTGGTCGGAGCTGTCGTCGCCCGGAGGAGTCAGCCTCTACCTCGGGGTGGTGCTGATCCAAACCGTGGCGATCGGCTGCGGGAGGGTGCTGGGTGAGAAGATGGCCAAACAGCACGAGCAGCGCCGCCAGATGGTGGCGAAGCTGGAGGAGGCGCTGGAGGAGAACGCCGGCCTGCACGCCCAGTTGGTCACCCAGGCGCGGGAGGCGGGGGTGCTGGACGAACGGCAACGGATGGCCAGCGAGATCCACGACACCCTGGCCCAGGGGTTGGCCGGCATCATCACCCAGGTACAGGCGGCGCAGCAGGTGTGGCACCTACCGGATCAGGCCCGGGCCCACGTCGACCGGGCGCTCCGGTTGGCCCGGGAGAGCCTGGCGGAGGCCCGCCGCTCCGTCCAGGCGCTGCGCCCGTCCCAGCTGACCGACGCCCAACTACCCGAGGCGCTGGCTGATCTGGGCCGACAGTGGGCCCAGGACACCGGCATCGACCTGCGGTTCGAGATCACCGGCGACCGGGTGGCGCTCAGCCCAGCGATCGAGGAGACCCTGTTCCGGGTCGCGCAGGAGGCGCTGACCAACGTCGCCAAGCACGCGGGTGCCCAGCGGGTCGGACTGACCCTGTCGTACCTGCATGATGTGGTCCTGCTGGATGTACGGGACGACGGCAGCGGTATCCGGGGAGAGCCGGATACCGGCGACGGATTCGGGCTACGGAGCATGCGACAGCGGGTCCGCAGCGTAGGGGGCGCGATGGAGATCGAGACCGCACCCGGGGAGGGCACCGCCATCAATGTCCGGGTGCCGGCGATCACGGCGGTGCCGGCATGATCCGGGTGTTGATCGCTGACGATCACCCGATCGTCCGGAACGGCCTACGGGGAGCGTTCGCCGAAGTACCGGACATCCAGGTGGTGGGCGAGGCCGCCAACGGCCGGGAAGCGGTGACCCGGGCGGTGGCGCAGCAGGCCGATGTGGTGCTGATGGACCTGCGGATGCCGGAGATGGACGGGGTCGCCGCCATCGCCGCGCTGTGGAAGCAGGCACCGCGGATCCGGGCGCTGGTGCTCACCACCTTCGACAGTGAGGCCGACGTGCTGCCGGCGGTGGCGGCCGGCGCCGCCGGCTATCTACTCAAAGACGCCCACCCGGAGGAGCTGATCCGGGCGGTGCGGGCCGCCCACCGGGGCGAGGCGGTGCTGGCGCCGTCCGCGGCGGGGCAGCTGATGGGCCGGGTCCGCAACCCGGCTGGACCGGCGCTGAGCAAGCGCGAACTGGAGGTGCTGCAACTGGTCGCCGACGGTGCCTCCAACCGGGAAGCGGCACGGCAGCTGTTCATCAGCGAGGCGAGCGTCAAGACCCACCTGCAGCACATCTTCGACAAGCTCGAGGTCCGGGACCGGGCCGCGGCCGTGGCCGAGGGCTACCGCCGCGGCCTGCTGCGCTGATCAGCCACCGGCATCAGGTCCCCCGCTCGCTCCCCGGCGGCTGCGGGATCCGCTCGGGTCATCGACCGGCCCACGACTGTGGCGGTGTCATTCGTGACCGCGCACCCGGCACAATATCCACTCTAGACAGACGTGCGATAGTAACCGGCGGGTACGGGCGTGACGCGGAAACCGACGCCGGCCCCGGCTTCTACGCACTCGCCACGGACCTGGGGCTCCTCCCCCAGGGGGCGACCACCGACCATCCGGTGACGTGCAGATCACGTCGGTTCCGTCGATGGTGGCCTGACCCAACGGAAGCACCGGAAACTGCCGGCTGAGCAGCCTGGCCGCAACCCCCGGGCGGCCTCGGGTGCACGGCACGGCCATACTGCCGGCATGGGGACGACCGCTGACGCCCGCCCACGAGGGGTGACGCTGGAAGCGACCCTGGAACGGATCACCTACGTCAACGAGGAGACCGGCTACACCGTGGCCCGGGTGGCCACCGACCGCTCCGACAAAGACCTGGTGACCGTGGTCGGTTCCCTGCTGGGGGTGCAGCCGGGTGAAAGCCTGCGGCTGGTCGGACGGTGGCGCAGCCACCCCCAGTACGGCCGCCAGTTCGAGGTGTTCTCGTTCACCACCGTGCTGCCGGCCACCATCGCCGGCATCGAACGCTACCTGGGCTCCGGGCTGATCCGCGGGATCGGGCCGAAGACCGCCGCCCGGATCGTGGAAACCTTCGGGGTCGACACCCTGCGGGTGATCGAGGAGGAGCCGGAGCGGCTCACCGAGGTGTACGGGCTGGGGCGCAAACGCACCGCCGCGATCACCGCGGCCTGGCAGGAGCAGAAAGCCATCAAGGAGGTGATGCTGTTCCTGCAGGGGGTGGGGGTGTCCACCTCGCTGGCGGTGCGGATCTACAAGCAGTACGGGGACGCCTCCATCTCGGTGGTGCGCAACGAGCCGTACCGGTTGGCGGCCGACGTGTGGGGCATCGGGTTCCGCACCGCGGACACGATCGCCCGCGCGGTCGGTATCCCGGCCGACAGCCCGCAGCGGGTCCGGGCCGGCATCCGCTACACCCTGTCGGAGGCGGCGGAGCAGGGCCACTGCTACCTGCCGGAACCGAATCTGATCACCGACGCGGCGGAGATCCTGGAGGTGCCGCCGGAGCTGGTGCGCACCTGCCTGGCCGACCTGGCCGAGGACGACGGGGTGGTCCGGGAGGAGGTGCCGAACCCGAGCCGGGAAGGCGGCACCATCCCGGCGGTGTATCTGGTGCCGTTCTATCGGGCGGAGCGCTCCCTCGCCAGCAACCTGCTGCGGCTGCTGCACGCCCGGACCGACCGGTTGGCGGCCTTCGCGGAGGTCGACTGGGCGCGGGCGCTGGCGTGGCTGCGGGAACGGACCGGCGCGCAGCTGGCCCCGGAGCAGGAGCGGGCGGTCCGGCTGGCGCTCACCTCCAAGGTGGCGATCCTCACCGGTGGCCCCGGGTGCGGCAAGTCGTTCACCGTACGGTCGATTGTGGAGCTCGCCACCGCCAAGCGGGCGAAGGTGGTGCTGGCCGCCCCCACCGGACGGGCGGCCAAGCGGCTGACCGAGCTGACCGGGCACCCCGCCGCCACCGTGCACCGGTTGCTGCAACTGCGCCCCGGCGGGGACCCCAGCTACGACCAGGACAACCCGATCGACGCGGATCTGATCGTGGTCGACGAAGCCTCCATGCTGGACCTGATCCTGGCCAACAAACTGGTCAAGGCGGTGGCCAGCCGGGCGCGCACCTGCTGCTGGTCGGGGATGTCCACCAGCTGCCGTCGGTCGGGGCCGGGGAGGTGCTGCGGGACCTGCTGGCCACCGACACCATCCCCAGTGTCCGGTTGACCACCATCTTCCGGCAGGCGCAGCAGTCCGGGGTGGTGGTCAACGCGCACCGGATCAACGCCGGCCAGACCCCGGTGTTCCAGGAATACCCGGACTTCTTTCTGTTTCCGTCCGACGATCCGGAGGTCACCGCCGCGCAGGTGGTGGACATCGTGGCCCGCCGGATTCCCCGCCGGTTCGGCCTGCATCCCCGCGACATCCAGGTGCTCACCCCCATGCACCGGGGGCCGGCCGGCGCCGGCAACCTCAACCAGCTGCTGCAGGAGGCGTTGGCGCCGGCCCGGGACGGGGTGGCGGAGCGGCGCCACGGGGCGCGGGTGTTCCGAGTCGGCGACAAGGTGATCCAGATCCGCAACAACTACGACAAGGGTGCGGCCGGGGTGTTCAACGGCACCGTGGGGGTGGTCACCGACCTGCGGTTGGAGGACCAGACCCTGACCGTCCGCACCGATGAAGACGAAGACATCCAGTACGACTTCGACGAGCTGGACGAGCTGCAGCACGCGTACGCGATCACCGTCCACCGCTCGCAAGGCAGCGAATACCCGGCGGTGGTCGTGCCGCTCACCATGAGCGCGTACCCGATGCTGCAGCGCAACCTGCTCTACACCGCGGTGACCCGCGCCAAGCAGCTGGTGGTGTTGGCCGGTTCCCGGAAGGCGATCGCGTTGGCGGTGCGGGCGGCCGGCACCGGTCGCCGCCACACCGCCCTCCCCCACCGGCTGGCGTCGCTCTGACCGGACCGCCCCCGCGGTGGCACCATGGCAGTGTGGATCATGAGAATCGCTGGCTGCAGCTCACCAGCAAAAACCCCGGCCACTCCCAGTGGTACATCGACCGGTTCCGGACAATGGCCGCATCCGGGGTCGATCTGGTCGGGGAGGCGCGGCTGGTGGACGCCATGGTCGGCCGCGGATCCCGGATCCTCGACGCCGGCTGCGGCACCGGCCGGGTCGGGGGCTATCTGGCGTCGGTCGGGCACCAGGTGGTCGGGGTCGACCTCGACCCGGTGCTGATCGACGCCGCGCGCCAGGATCACCCCGGCCCGCAGTGGCTGGTCGGGGACCTGGCGGAGCTGGATCTGCCCGCGCAGGGCATCACCGAAGGGTTCGACGTGGTGGTCTGCGCCGGCAACGTGATGACGTTCCTGGCGCCGCGTACCCGGCGGGAGGTGCTGCGCCGGTTCCGCACCCATCTGCGGGACGGCGGGCGGGTGGTCGTCGGGTTCGGCGCCGGGCGGGACTACGAGTTCTCCGACTTCCTCACCGACGCTAAGGCCGTCGGCCTGACCCCGGACCTGCTGCTGTCGACCTGGGATCTGCGCCCGTTCACCGACGACTCCGACTTTCTCGTGGCGGTGCTGAGCCCCGCGGACACCCCGCCGCCGGCCTCCTCCGCTTGACTCGGCGGATACGCCCGTCGCTACCGCTGCGGGCCGGCGGTGTCCGCCAGCGACGCCACCAGCGCCACCACCTCCTCGGCGCAGCCGTAGGAGAGGGTCACCCCGGCCCCGCCATGCCCGTAGCAGTGCACCACCGGGCGGTCGGCGGTAGCGTCCCGCTCCAGTCGCACCGTGGGGCGGGCCGGTCGCAACCCCACCCGGTGGGCGAGCACCCGGGCGTCCGCGGCGGCCGGCACCAGCGCGGCGCACCGTCGCCGGATCTCCTCCGCCACCTCCGGGCGGGGAGTCAGATCCTCCGCCCCTTCCTCGGCGGTGCCGCCGAGGATCACCGTCTCCTCGCGCGGGATGACATAGGTCGGGCGCGCCTCGTCGCTGTCGTCCAGCACCCACTCGGTCAGCCCGAACTGTTCCACCACCAGCACCTGCCCCCGGACTGGAGTCAGCTGCCCGTCCCCCACCAGCTCACGGGCCCCCAGCCCGGTGCAGTTGACCACCACGTCGGCCGGATCGGCGTCGGCGAGCGTGTCCAGCCGACGCAGGGTGAGCGGCACCCCCAGGTCGACCAGGCGCTGCCGCAGCCAGGGCAGGTGCCGGGACATGTCCACCACCGGCACCCGCATCCGCCACCCGTCCCGGTAGCCCGCCGGCAGGTCGTCGCCGTCGAGCCGGGTGAACTCCGGCACCGCCGACCGCCACCACGGATCGGCGGCGGGAGTGCGCCGCAGCTCCCGGCCCCAGCGCATCCGCACCCCCGTACCCGGCACGGTCGCCAAGCGGGCCAGGTGGTGGTAGCTGCGCGCCGACCAGCCGGTGACGAGCTGCTCCGGGAAGGCGCGGTACGGGTACCACACCGCCGCCGCCACCGCCGAGGTGGTCTGCTCGGGCGGCTCCGCGGCCACCACCCGTACCTGGTGCCCCGCTTCCGCCAACCGCATCGCCGAGGTCAGTCCGATGACCCCGGCCCCCACCACCGTCACCCGCATACCCGGATTATCCTCAGCCCTCCGCCAGCGGCTCCCGTTCCGCAGCGGGAATCCCATCGGAAGGAACCGCGCAGCGATGGCCCCGGAGGGACCGGAAATCCGTTTGCCGCCACCCCCGCGGACCACTAAGCAGGGGAGCATGAGTGCCCGTCCCACCGACATCCCCGACCCCGACCAGCTCCACCCCACCACCCGGGCCGACCTCACCAACGTGGTCTTCCTCAAGAACGAGGTCACCTCCCCACTGATCGAGGTGGGGGACTACACCTACTACGACAACGAAGGGACCCGGCCGCCGTTCGAGCAGGCGAACATCAAGTACCTGTACGGGCCGCAACGGCTGGTGATCGGTCACTTCACCACCATCGGACCGGGCGTCACCTTCCTCATGCCCGGCGGCAACCATCCGATGGTCGGGCCGTCGACCTACCCGTTCACGATGTTCGGGGGTGCGTGGACCGCGAACACCCTGGACACCTACCTGGCGATCCCCCAGCCGGGAGACACCGTGGTCGGCAATGACGTGTGGATCGGCCGAGAGGCCACCATCCTGCCCGGGGTGACCATCGGCGACGGTGCGGTGATCGGCGCCCACAGCGTGGTGACCAAGGACGTACGACCGTACGAGATTGTCGCGGGGAACCCGGCCCGCCACATCCGGTTACGGTTCGCCGAGTCCGACATCGCACGGCTTCTCGCCGTCCGCTGGTGGGACTGGCCGATCGAGAAGATCACCACGCATGCGGCGACCATCATGGCCGGCACGCCGGAGGAGCTGGAGCGGCTCGCCGCTTCCTGACCGGAGGTATCAACCCGGTGCCGGACAGCCCTGCCATGGGCACATCATTGACGCCGGGTTACGCCGCTCACACGGCCGCCTCAGGCTAGGCGTTCCCGGACCGAGGTCAGGGGGATCCACTCCACCCGGGCAGCCGCTACCGCCGCGTGTCGCCCACTACCCGTTCACTGTGGATGCGCCACCCGGGTAGCGTCGCGGATCTCCTCATCAGCCACGCGGCGAGCCTACCCGTACGGTGACCGGTCAGGCCCGCGGTTGCCGCGGCGGCAATGAGGGACGACCCAGCTTCGGCCGCTCCGCCGGATTGGGGCGGTGGGCCGGCCGCTGCGCCAGCGACTCCAGCGCGCACTCGATCGCCCGCTCCAGCTGCGGGTCCCGGCCGGCGGCGTAGTCGTGCGGCGCATTGTCCACTTCGATGTCGGGCTCGGTGCCGTAGTTCTCCACCCGCCAGCCGACATCATCGAAGCTGAACGAATACTCCGGCTGGGTAGTGATCGTCCCGTCCGCCAGCCGGTGCCGCGGCCAGATCCCGATCACCCCGCCCCAGGTCCGCTTGCCGACCAGCGGGCCGAGCTTCAACTGTTTGAAGGCGTGGCTGAAGATGTCGCCGTCGGAGCCGGCATGCCCGTCGGTCAGCGCCACCAGGTGCCCCCGAGGTGCTTCCTTCAGGTAGGGCGTCGGGACCCCCCAACGGGAATACTGGTACCCCAGCCGCCGCCGGGCCAGTTTCTGCAGCAGCAGCCCGGAGACGTGGCCGCCGCCGTTGCGGCGGACGTCCACGATCAACGCCTCCCGGTCGTACTCGGTGAGGAAACCACGGTGGAATTCGGCGTACCCGGCCCGCCCCATGTCCGGGATGTGCAGGTACCCGACCCGGCCGCCGGTGCGCTCGTGCACGAACCGGCGGTTGCGCTCGACCCACTCCCGGTAGTGGATCGGCTGCTCGTCGGCCAACGCCCGGACCGTGACCGTCCGCAGCGCGTCACCGCGTCGGATGGTCAGCTGTACCTCCGCTTCGGCCTGGTTGACCAGCAGCTCGCCGGGGGTGACGGTGGCGGACAGTGGCGTGCCGTTGATCGCCACCAGTTCGTCGCCGGGCTGCACGTTGACCCCGGGCCGGTTCAGCGGAGAGGTGTGGTCCGGCGACCACGGATCGCCCTCGAGCACCTTCGCGATCCGGTACACCCCGGGCGGGGCGGTGAGATCCCACTCCACCCCGAGGAAGCCCTGCCGATACTGCGGGCGGATGCGGTAGGCGCCACCCACCTCGTACGCGTGGGAGGTGCCCAGTTCGCCCTGCAGCTCCCACAGCAGGTCGGAGAACTCCGACCGGGTGCTGACCCGGTCCACCAGCGGCAGATACCGGTCGTAGACCTCGTCCCAGTCCACCCCGGACATGTCTTCAACCCAGAAGTGTTCCCGCTGCAGCCGCCACGCCTCCCGGAACATCTGCCGCCATTCGGCGTCCGGGTGCACCGACACCTTCACCCGGTCCAGGTCGATCCAGCCGCTTTCCCGACCCGGTTCGTCGGAGTCGGTGGCTTTCTGACCGGCGGGGATGACCCGCAGCCGCCGGTCGGTCCGGTAGAGCAGGGTCCGGTGGTCCGGCCCGATCTGGAAGTCGACCAGGCCGGTCGCGATCTGCTCCTGTTTCCCGGTTTTCAGGTCGTAGCTTTCCAGGGTCGCGTCGGCCAGGGGCGGTTCAAAGGGACTCGGCTCGGGGGCGGCCACCGGGCGGGTGGTGAACAGCACCTTGTCCCGGGTAGCCGCGATCCGCACGTACCGGTTGTCCGGCAGCGGGAACGGCACCACCCGCCGCTCGATCCCCGCCAGATCGATCTCGATCCGCTCCGGGGCCGAGTCGTCCTTCTTCTCCTGGTGCAGCGGCTCGACCTGCGGCACGAACGGCGCGGGCACGTCAGCGCGCAGCGTCACCGCGTACAACTGGCTGCTCAAGGGGAAGCCGTAGTCGAACTGGGCCCGGTCCAGGACGGGTTCGAGCCGGCGCTGGCCGATGAAGTAGAGGTAGCGACCGGCCGGGTCCCACGCCGGGCGGGAGTCCCGCAGCACCGGCCGGGTCACCGGGAAGGTCTCCCCGGTCTCGACCTTCAGCACCTTGATCGCGGTGGTGGAGACCGAGTCGGCGTAGCGGTAGGCCAGCCACCGGCCGTCCGGGGACCAGGCCAGGTCCGCCACGGCGTAGGTGCGGAACTGGCTGCGGTCCACCGTGGTCACGGTCGGGGTGTCCCGTAGGTCGACCACGAGCAGTTCTTCCCGGTGGTTGGTCAACGCCACCCGGGGCTCGGTCGGGGAGGCCGCCAGCTCCATCACCCGGCCGGTGTCCCACGCGGTCAGGTCAGTGGTGGTTCCGTCCTCGGACAGCACCACCAGCCGCTCCCGGTCGGACTCGTCGCTGGCGGCGGCGACCAGCCGGCCGTCGGACAGCGGGGTGAGCAGCCGGTACCGGACCCCGTCCGGCTGTCCGTACTGGCGTACCGGGCCGGCCCAGTTACCCAACACGTACGCCTTACCGCGGACCGTGATCGCCAGCGAGGCCCCGTCGGGGGTCAGGGTGGCGGTGTCCAGGTGCTGGTCGGCGGGGGCGAACTGCCGCCGCCGCTGCGTACGGGAGCTGGCGAGGTGGACGTCGATCCGCCGCGGCTGGTCCTCGGCGAGGTCCAGCAGCCACAGCTCCGCCCCGGCCTGGTAGACCAGCCGCCGGCCGTCCGCGCTCAGATTCCGGGCGTAGTAGTCCTCGTGGTCGGTGTGGCGCCGCAGGTCGGTGCCGTCCGGCAGGCACGAGTAGACGTTGCCGACGCCTTCGTGGTCGGACAGGAAGTAGATCCGCTCCCCCACCCACACCGGCGAGGCCAGGTTGCCGTCCAGGGTGATCAGCCGCTGGAAGGTGCCGGAGCCGGTCGGGTCCACCCACAGGTCCCCGACCCGGCCGCCCCGGTACCGCTTCCACCGCGCCGGGTCGGAGTGGATCCGGCCGATCACCACCCCACCGTCCGGACCGTACGAGATCGCACTGGCCGGGCCGTACGGCAGCGGCTCCGGCAGCCCACCCTCCGGGTGGACCCGGTAGAGCCAGCGATCGCCTGGGAACGGGTGGTGCGCGTCGGTGGCGTAGATGACCGACCCGTCCCGGGGGTCGAATCCGGCCAGGACCATCCCGCCGCCGGAGAAGGTGAGCCGCCGGGCGGTGCCGCCGGTGACCGGCATGAGGTAGATGTCGGGCGGACCGTCCTCTTGGCCGACGAACGCCAGCCACTGCCCGTCCGGGGACAGCCGCGGGCTGCTCGCCTCCGCGACGCCGGCGGTCAGCCGGTAGGCCCGGCCACCGGTCGCCGGCACGAGCCAGAGGTCGTCCTCGCAGACGAACACCACGTCGTCACCGTGGATGGTGGGAGTCCGCAGGTATCCACCGCTGTTGGGCATGTCACCTCCTGGTCCGGGCTTCCACAGTACTTGATCAACACACCCCGGGATCGCTGCTCTTGCCGGGTTGCCCCGTTCACGCCGGGCGTACCGCTTCGAAGACCATGACCCGCGCGGTCGGGGTAACCGGCTCCTGCCGCCACCCACCCCACACCGCGGTGACCGTCAGCCCCGCCTGCGCCAGATCCGATTCGATCTGCTCCCGGCTGCGGAACGCCAGCGTCTGTCGGACCACCAACTGTTCGCCGGTGGCGTCGAACCGGTTGTACGCCTCGAACGTCACCATGCCGTCGTCGGTGACCTCGGTGACCTGTAGCCACTCGGTCAGCGGCCCGCTAGGAGTGTCCCGTGTGCCGTAGGTGTGCTCACGGGTCCACCGCGTCCACTCCCGTACGGCCGGATTGCGGCTTTCAAACCCGAGCACTCCGCCGGGGGAGAGTGTGGCCTGGATGTCATGAAGTGTCCGGGGCCAGGCGTCGCCGACGATGTGCTGAGCGACGTTTCCGCTCATCACCACCAGGTCGGCCTTGATACCGGCGAGGGCGCGGGAATCCCCCTGGATCCAGGTGACCCGGTCGGCGCCGTCACGGCGCCGGGCCCAGTCCAGCATGCCCGCGTCCGGGTCGATGCCGATCACCCGCCGGCCCGGGCGGGCGAGGGTGACGGTCAGCATACCGGTGCCGCAGCCCAAGTCCACGATGGTGCGTGCATCGAGCCGGTCGGCGAGGCTCCGGAAGTAGTCGTGATCGGGGCCAGCAGGATTGTCCAGATCGTAGAGCGCCACCAGCCGTGGATCTGTCATCATCCGTCGACCCTAATGCGCTACGTGGTCACCGGTCCCGGGATTTTCGGTCGGCGGTGACGCGGCGCGGCCGTAGGGGGCCACGGCTGCCGCCCCTACCGCTCTGCGGGCATCACCACGTGGCCTGAGTGGACTAAAGGGAAGAGTTCCTTGCGCCTCGACCTCTGACCAGTCCGCTCCTTCGCATAAGGAACTAGCAGGCAACAGCGGCGGCGGTCACGGCAGTCACAAACCCATCCTGCTCGAGGACTTGACCGCCAATTATCCCTGTATCTTCCAGACCCGACCCATTAGCGGTCCTGGTAGGGCGGCTTGCGGAACGCCTGCTCGCACAGTCGGAAGTTCCCCTGCCGATCAAGCCGGTAGTCGTAGAGCTTGCCTCCTGCCCGCAGCTCCACCCAGTAACCGTCCACGATCACCTGGATGTACGCCATCCCCGGCTCAGGGCAGCCGAGGGAGCCGTCCGACCACTGGACCGTCTGATTCCGTACCACCTGGACTTCCGACCGCGCCACCCCGGCCCGCCGAGCGGCGTCCGCGATCACCGCCTCCAAATAACCGCTGGGCTCCTCCGCGGTGGTCGGCGTCCCCGCCCGGTCGTCCGCTTCCCTCTCCACAGGCGACGACGTATTACCGGCGTCCTCTGGGCTGGGCTCGACCTTGGCGGGCTCGGGGGATTCGGCGGGCTCCTGAGCGGGAGTGGTAGCCGATGGGCTCTCCGCGGTCGGCGACGGCGCCGAGGCCAGCTCAGCGGCCTCCTTGCCCCCACAGCCGGCCATGACCAGCATCGCCGCTAGCGCGCACCCTAGCCAACTCGTACGTCTCATGATCATGGGACGTTACCCCGCAACCGCAGGTTCCATACCGATGTCGCCTTGGTTATCGGTCACGACTGCCCACCGCCGCGCTTACGCCTCTCAGACTAGAACAGGTGTACCAGCCCTACCCGTCACCACGGAGTGTCGTACCCAGGTGGTAGGTAGAGTGCGCCATCCCGATCCGCGCCGACCTGGAGGCAGCCATGGCACCCCCACGTTCCCGTCGACGCGCCACATCCACCCGGCGTCGGTCCCGCCGGCCAGACCCGTCCCTGCTGGCCGTCGCTGCGATCGCGGCCCTGCTGGTGGGGGTGGCGGTGGTGGACTGGTTGCGGGAGCACCCGACGGTGCGGACGGCTCTCTTGGTGGGGGTGGTGCTGGTCGGCGCCACCGCGCTCACGCTCTACCTGAGCTGGCAGGTCGCCAAGCGACGCCGCCGGCTGGCGCTGACCCGCAGCATCGAGGTGGCGGACCGCTTGACCGGACCGCAGTTCGAACAGTGGGTCGCCGATCTGCTGGTCCGTAGTGGGTTCACTCAGGTGACGGTGTCCGGCGGCGCCGGTGACCTCGGCGCCGATGTCACCGCGCGGGCCCCGGACGGGCGGCGGGTGGTCATCCAGTGCAAGCGGTACGCGGTTGACCGGCGGGTCGGCAGTCCAGACGTGCAACGCTTCGCCGGCACCGCATGGCAGCTGCACGGGGCGGACATTCCCGCCATCGTCACCACCAGCACCTTCACGCAACCAGCCGTCGACGCCGCCGCCCGGTTGGGGATTCGGCTGGTCGACCGGGAGTTGCTCGCCCGCTGGGCTACCGACGGTTTGGTGCCGGTGGCGCTCGCTCACCGCCTGGCCCCCGATCCGGAGCCGGAAGTCTAAAACTGTCAGTCCCGCCCGATATCGTGGCGCGCCATCCAGGACTGTCCAAGGAGGTGCAGCGATGTCAGGCGCTGGCCACATGGCACTGCCTGATGAGGACACACTCACGTTCCCGCGCGCGTGGCGATCCAAAATCATTCCGCGCCGAGGCAGGCCAACCAGCCAGGACTTCACGCTGCGCCCGGCGCCCGAACCGTCAGTGCCGCAGAACCAGGCCTTCGCCGAACTGCTCGCACAGCCGGACAGTGATCCCGAGCTGGTCAGCGCGACCCGCCAGGTGCTCGCTGACCATCGTCAGGCCACTCCCCCAGGAGTGGCGGTGCTGCTGCTGGGACAGCTGCAGTTGGACGGCCTGACGGCCTCACAGCAGCAGGCTGAACTGGACTACTGGCTGGCGTCACGAGGGGCAGCGTTCATGGTCAGCACGCTGCTGGAGCTGCTCGATCTGATGATCACCGCCAAATCTTATCGCCGGTTCACGCTGCACCGGCGGAGTCGACACTCGGCCAGAAGTCCTTTCCCGGTCTATGCGACATGCGAACCCATGGCGCTGCGGCTGCGCGCATACCTCGCCCACAGCAGCGACCAGGAGTACACCGAGGCGTGCGCCGCTGCGGCACACTATCGCGATCGGGATCTTGACACCCGGGTGATGACCTCGTTCCTCTTCCCTACCCGGACCGATTGGGTGGACGCGGACTCTGCCGCCGTCGCGATCAGTGGCGACAAGACGCTCGCGTCCACACTGTGGTGCGCGGTCAGTTCGCCAGAGCAACTGCGGCAGATCCATGAACATGTTCTCCCCTCGCGGCTGGCGCACCGGCTAGACAAATTTGTGACCGGGGTGGACGGGGTGGGGCCTGCCATCGCGCCGTTCCTCATCTCTTGGTGGGAGCGGGCGGACTGCTCCGCCGCGTTCCGCCAGCAGCTGCTGACAATGCTGACTCACCTCCCCACCGACGAGGCGATGCGGGAGCTGGTTGCCCGGCTTGACCAGTCGTCGGTACGCGCCAGCTTTGTGGAGGCGCAGCAACGGTTCCCGGTGCGGGCGCTGCGGATACTCGTCGAGGCGATCGCCGATAAGACCGTTGCCGAGCAGCTCGCGGGCCCGCTGCTGCGAGCCCAGGTGGCCCGCCACCCCGAGCTGGTGGCGACGGCCCTGCCGGCGCTGCCGGCGGCCGCCGCTGCCTACCTTGCGCAGGTCGCGGCGGAGGCCCGCGGAGGCCACCACACCGATGTCCCGTTCGCGCCGGCTGACTCCCTCCCGTCGGTACTCGTTGACCCGCCGTGGCGTGGGAAACACTCGACCGAAAAGGCACCGGTGGTCTCAGACCTGACCCCACCGAGCGGGACAGAGCTGGTGTGGGAGCCCGGCGAACAGGAATCCTGGCTCACCAGCCGCCCCACCATCCTGGAAGACGTTCGTGAAAACTGGGAGAAGTACGCCGCGCAGTACCGCACGGGTACGTTGTCGCCGTACCTTGAGGATGATTTCTTCCTCGAAGCGCCAGCCGACATTCCCCGAGAGTGGGTCGCCAGTTGGCGCCCCCGATACCCATACGATCCGGAGCGGTGGCTACCGAAATTCGTCGCTCGGTATGAACAGGACGCGCTGCCGGCGCTGTGGCATGTGGCGAAGAAGCAGCCGGTGTCGGCAGCCCCCTTCCTCATGCCGTTCGCCAACGTGGAGATCGCCCTCCAGATGGCGGACTGGCTCAGCCGCACCCGGACCGTCCGTGCTACTGCGCTGACATGGCTGCGCCGCCATCCGACTTTCGCTGCCCGGGCGCTGATTCCGGCCGCGTTGGGGAAACCGGGGCGGCGGCGCCGCGCGGCTGAGCAGGCGCTACGCACGCTCGCCGAGACCCACCGGGATGAGGTCCTGGCCGCGGCCAGGGAGTACGGCGAGGCGGCGCTCGCCGGGGTGGAATCGCTCCTCACCGCTGACCCCCTGGCTTCCCTACCCGCCCAAGTCCCGCACTTGCCGTCCTGGGTGGATCCGGTGCTGCTGCCGCCGGTGCTCGTGCGGGACCGGACCAGCGTGCTGCCGCCGGAGGCGGTGCGTCACCTGTGCACCATGCTGGCACTATCCACTATTGACGAGCAGTACGCCGGGGTGGCGCCGGCCAAGGAAGCCTGCGATCCGTCTTCTCTGGCCGAGTTCGCCTGGGCCTTGTTCGAACAGTGGCGGTCGGCGGGGATGCCGTCGCAGGAGCGCTGGGCCTTCACCGCCCTCGCCTGGCTGGGGGACGACCAGACGGTGCACCGGCTCGATCCGCTCATCCGGGTCTGGCCAGGTCAAGGCAAACACCCCCATGCCGTCACCGGTCTCGACGTCTTGGCCCGCATCGACACCGATGCTGCGCTGCGACAACTGGCCGACATTGCCCGGAAAGCCAAGTTCAAAGCCCTGCGGGAACAGGCTCAGCAGAAGCTGACGGAGGCGGCGGCCAGGCGTGGTCTCACCGCTGCGCAGTTGGAGGATCGGCTGGTGCCGGACCTCGGCCTGGACGAGCGCGGCAGCCTGACCCTCGACTACGGCCCCCGCCGATTCACCGTCGGCTTCGACGAACAACTCACACCATACGTCCTGGACCAGACCGGCAAACCACACAAAACCCTACCGAAACCCGGACGTCGAGACGATCCACAGCTCGCCCCCAACGCCTACCAGCGCTTCCGCACCTTGAAGAAAGAGGTACGGGCGCTGGCTGCCAGCCAGATCACCCGCCTGGAGCAGGCGATGGTCAACCAGCGGCGCTGGTCGTTCACCCAATTCCGCGAGCTGCTGATGAACCATCCACTGATGTGGCACCTCGTCCGCCGGCTGGTGTGGGGGTGGTTCGACGGCGACACGGTGGCCGGCTTCCGGGTAGCAGAAGACCGCAGCCTGGCCGATGTCAACGACGAGACCCTACGACTCGACGACGACGCGATCGTCGGGGTCGCCCACCCACTCCACCTCGACGAAACCGTGCCGACCTGGTCGGAGATCTTCGCCGACTACGAGCTGCGGCAACCATTCCCCCAACTCGGCCGCAAGACCCACACCCTCACCGCATCAGAACAGCAGGCCGAAACCCTCGACCGCTTCCACGGCCTGACCGTACCGACCGGAAAACTGCTGGGACTGGAACGACGCGGCTGGCGCCGGGCGGCCCCCCAAGATGGCGGGCTCCAACCGTGGCTGCTGCGACCCCTACCCAACGGCTGGGCAGCGGTGATCAACCTCGAACCAGGCATCATCATCGGCCAGCCCCACACGTTCCCAGAACAGCAGCTCACCACAGTCTGGCTTGATGAGCACGGACTGGGTGACTGGCAGCGACGGAACGCGCGGCGGTTCGGGGAACTCGACCCGGTCACCGCCTCCGAACTCCTCCGCGAACTCACCGACGTGGCGGGAGAGGAGCCATGACGTGTGGCAGCGAGGTGCTAGGGCACCGGTCACCCCATCCACAACCCGCCGTTGATGTCGACGGTGGCCCCGTTGACATAGCTGGCGGCGTCACTCAGCAGAAAGGCGATGACCTCGGCCACCTCCACCGGTTCGGCGGCGCGCCCCAGCGGGATCTGCGCCACGAGCTGGGACATCTCCGTGTCTGACAGCCGAGCGGTCATGGGAGAGTGCACCGGCCCGGGAGCGACCGCGTTGGACCGGATCCCGCGCCCCCCGAACTCCTTGGCGATATTCCAGCTCAGTGCTATCACTCCGGCCTTCGCCGCAGCGTAGGCCGGCCCTGAGAGGGTGTTGCCGCCGTGACGACCGTTGACCGAACTCATCAGTACGATCGCCCCGCTGCCGGCGTCCAGCATGTACGGCAGGACCGCGCGAGTCACCGTGTATGCGGCGGTGAGGTTGTCCTCCACGGTGGCGCGCCACTGTTCGGGTGTCGTGTCCAGCAGTCCGCCGTATCCCACGCTTCCGGCCAGGTACGCCAACCGGGTCGGCGGTGCCGGGAGCTGGTCGAGGAACGCCCGGACCTGGGACTCGTCGGTGGCATCCACCCCGTCGACCCGGTCGAGCACGTACACCTGCGCGTAAGTCTGCCGGAGCAACTCCACCACGGCGGAGCCGATCGCTCCCCGCCCACCGACGACCAGTGCGTTCATGAGCGCCGCGTCCTCGTGTTCACGTCCATCAGGGCGCCGGTGGGGGTGATACGACCGCTCTCAATGGCGCTCAGCCACAGGTCCGTAGCCCACAGCAGGGTGTTGGCACCGCAGGGCAGCAACAGGTAACTGACCGCTTCCGCCAGGCACCGCTCGTCGATCCCGTCGGCGTACAGCCGCCCGAGGTGGTGCAGGAAAGCGTCCTCCTCCTCCCGCACCCCGTGAGTGAGCAGCGCGATCAACTGCACTTCCTGCGCTGACAGGTGGGGTGCGGCCACCTCCAGGAGAGCGTCGTACCGACTGAGGTGGTCGAGCGGGAGGGTGTGTCCCCAGGCGCGGTGGGCGAAGAAGAGCGGCCGCCATGCCGCGGCGGCCCCGGCGACGGCGACCGCCTCGGCCATCTCGTCAGCGCTCAGCCCGGCGTCGTAGCCACGCTCCACGTGGAGGGTGCCGACGTTCTCTTCGTCGGTGGCCAGGAGGCCTACCCAGATCAGCTCTCGTTCCCGGGGTGAGAGGTACCGCTGATCCAGCGCGAATCGCCGGTAGAGCCGGGCGTACGCCTCCAGGAACGCCGGCTCGGTACGCGCGTAGATCTCGTGGTACGACAGGGTGTATCCACGCTCGTCCCGGATGGTCGCCAGCTGCTGGCGGTAGTCCGGGGGTGGTTCGGGCGGTGCGGGCATCAGGCCTGCCCCAGGAGGCTCGGGTGCAGTGACGGGTCGCTGTCGTAGCACGCCGGGATGAGGGTCTCCAGGTCGCATCCGGGCAGCGGGTCCCGGTAGTCGGTGCTGCCGTGCGCGTTCTTGCGGATGAGCGACAGGTTGCCGGTACGGCTGTAGAGCGGGCCGTGCCACGTCTCCGGGCTGCGGAAGAAGTAGCCGCCCGGCTTGACCACCCCACGACGTCCGAGGAGCAGATCACCAGCGATCTTGAAAGACTCCTCGTAGACCGGGTGCTTCTCCTCCATGGGGGCGCGGTAGCCGGGGAGCATCCCGACGAGGAAGACGATGCCCGTGTCGTCCCGCCGTAGCCATCGAATCTTGACGTCGGCCGGTTGAGGCTCGTCGCCACGCCAACTCATCGACGTCCACTCGTCTCGGCTTTCTTGGAGCACGGTGAGCTTCCCCGAGCCCTGCCCTGGTTCGAACTCCGGGCTGCCGTGCGGGCCGAAGAACAGGACGGTACGCCCCGGGCCGGGCACCCAGTCCAGTTCGGTCATGGCTTCGGCGTACAGGTAGGTGCCGGGGGCGTAGGGCTGGTCATTGACCATTCCCCGGCCGGCGAGCACAAAGAAGTCGCAACTGTGGCGAAGCACTCCTCGCTGGCGGTTGGTGAACGCGATCAGGTCGGTACGCGCGCCGTCCTCCTCGTCTACCGAGAGGGTCTTGCGTAGGCCGCCGCCGTGGTCAGCGCCGAAGAGCCCGGCCGGCACGGAGCTCCACGGCAGATCCTGGCTAGCGATGAAGTCGACGTCTGGACGGTTCCACATGGCAGCCTCCCAACCTTCCCCAGTGCTTCGCTCGCCGCTGCGACTTGTTCGCCCTACAGAAACGATGGTTGCGCGAGCGGAATCACACTGGATAGTGTGCTGCCACTACCGCGTTGTCAAGTCATGCGGATCCTTCCGTGTCGAGAGATGAAGGTGGTGTCACCCGAATGACCAGCACCTCACACTCCACTTCTCCGACCGGCACGACTCCCGCCTCACCCGGGATCGGGGCACTGCTGCCGCCCGACAACCCCACCGTCGCGCGTGAGCTACGGGCCCTGGTTCCGCCTGATCTCCGGGTGGAGACCGTGCCGTTACCACCGCAGGAGGGGGAACTGCGCGAACGCCTGCTCGGCTACAACCAGGTGCTGACCGAGGCCACCCGTTCGTTGCGCGACTCCCAGCGCGACGTGGTGTACTTCGCATGTACCGGTTCCTCGTACCTGGTGGGGCCGGACCGGGATCCCGAGCTGCAGGCGGCGCTCGTCGCCGGCGGGGCCACCCGCCCGCTCACCGCTGCCCAGGCCATCCTGGATACCCTCTCTGACCTGGGAAAACGTCGAGTGTTGGTGGTCTCGCCGTACCCGGACTGGCTGACCGACCTGGCGGTGCAGTACTGGAACGCCGCCGGGTTGACCGTCGCCGGAGTCAGCAAGGTGTCCGCACCGCAGGGCATCTACGCCCTCCGCACCGCCGAGGTGGTCGCCGCCCTACGCGAGCTACGCCCAGAGCCAGGAACCTGCGTTCTTCTTAGCGGTACGGGCATGCCGACAATTGACGCCATCAGTACAGTCGGTGACAAGCTGGGTGTCCCGGTTATTTCCTCATCACTCGCCGCCGGCTACCAAGCGTTGCGGCGACTCGATCACCCCGTAGGTAAGGCGTCCTGCCTGGCTAACGACCTCATTGGGCGCTGGCTCTGACCGGACGGCTGGCGCTGATTCCGCCGACTTTCTCCCTTGACGGTGCATAGGACAGCCGCTAGCGTCTCGGTATCAACCTGAGGAACGGTGTACGAGTCATCGGAACAGCCGCGCTGCGACTGGCGACCGACATCGAAGACAACCCCTGTCTGGCGCACGAGAGCAGGTGCCCATGTACGGCTGGCGAACCCGGATTGGGCTGATCATTCCACACGTCAACATGACCTTGGAGCCTGAGATCAACTCGGTGCTTCCCGCAGGCACGTCGGCGCACGCGGCCCGTATGGTCATTCCCCAGCTCGACCCGGAGGGGTTACGCCGCATGGCGGAAGACTCCGTTCGGGCCGCCGAGCAGCTGGCAGAGCTCGACGCCGACGTGGTGGTGTTCGGCTGCACCTCCGGAAGCTTCATTGAGGACCGCGCCTACGAGGCCGATCTGGTGCGCCGCATCTCCGAGACGACAGGCTGCCCTGCGTTATCCACCACCGGGGCCAGCGTCCACGCCTTGCGGACCCTGGGGGTCGACCGGATCGCGGTGGCCACCCCCTACGACGACACCATCAATCAACGGTTGGCCAATTTCTTCACCTCCGAGGGGTTCGACCTTGTCTCCCTGGTCGGCTTGGGCTTACGAGACCGGTACGCCCAGCCGCCGTTGACCCGCAGGCCGGTCTCGGCCATCGCACAGCAGAGCGAAGAGCTGGTCTACCGACTGGCCCGCTCCGCTGTCCGGCCAGGCGCGCAGGCGCTGTTCATCAGCTGCACCAACCTGCCCACCCTCGGCATCATCACTCGCCTGGAACAGGACCTGGGTCTACCCGTCGTCACCGCGAACCAAGCCACCATCTGGGCCGCCTGCCGGCAGGCCGGCCTTGGGGAGCTCTCCCCCACGCTCGGCACGATCAGCAGCCTGAAGCCCTAGCGCGGCCCTCGTGCACCAGCCCTAGCTGAGATTCGACACCTCGTACCTGGAGCTCACGATGCTTGACCGATTCACGTTGTCCCGTCGTCGCCTCTTCCAGCTCGGCATGCTGGCGGGCGCGGGTGGCCTCGCGGCTGCATGCGCCAGCCCGGAAGGCGGTTCCCGCGGCCGTAGCGGCGGAGGGAACGATCAATACAGCACCATCCGCTCGACCGCGATCTCCTTCATCTGGGCCCCGTTCCTCGTCGCCGAACAAAAGAACTACTTCGCCGAGGAGGGTCTGTCCCAGGTCGGCAACGTCGCTGGCCAGGGCGTGGTGGCGAACATCGTGATCGCCGGAGACGCCGACTTCGTCATTGGCTCCCCAATGGACACCATCAAGTCCACCGTGGTCGGCCAGCCGCTGATCAGCTTCTGTTGTATGGTGACGACCCTGGCGACCAACATCGTGATCACTGACGAGGCGTTCACCCAGGCCGGCCTCACCGAGTCCAGCACGCCGGAAGAACGGGCCGCGGCCATGCGTGGATTGCGGTTGGCGTCCACCGGGGTGGCCAGCACGCCGGACCTGCTGATCCGCTACGCCGCCAGCAATCTGGGTGGACTGGATCCGGATACCGATGTGCAGATCACCCCGATCCAGGGCGGTGGCTCCGCCATGTTGGCGGCGGTCATGAACGGTCAGATCGATGGGATGGCGATCTCCTCCCCCTCTCTGACCAGGCAATTCATGAGCTCGGCATGCGGTACCTGTTCAACATGGCCGAGGACCCCATCCGGGATCTGATCGGTTTCCCCTACATCGTGGCCTCCTGCACCAAGGAATTCCTGGAGGCCAACCCGGATGCCATCGCCGCGTACTGCCGGTCGATCCAACGCGCGCTCAACTTCATCCAGGCGGAGAAGGACGAGTTCCGGGAACTGCTGGGCGGTCTCTTCACCGACATCGACCCCGAGGTCTACAACGCCGCCTTCGAGGCCAACTACCCGATCTACGGGCGAACCATCACCCCCACGAACGGGCAGTTCAACCAGGCCAAAGAGTTCGTCATCAACGCATTCGAGATCAACGGGAGCCTCACCGAGGCGGAGGCCACCCGCAAGATCACCTTCGACGACGCGTGGAACGCCGCCATCGCGGAAGAAGCGCAGGCCGAAGTCGGCACCTCGTACTGATCCCTCTACGCGGGCACTGACCCATTCCACCGATGTAGGAGCATGCACGTGAACACAGTCGTTCCTGGGATGGATACGCACAGCATCAAGAACCTCTCCGATCTGGCTGTCCACGCCCGCCGCGGTGCCCGGGGTGCGGTCTGGGACTTTCTCGAAGGTGGCGCCGGCACCGAGCGGACCGTGGCGGCGAACGTGGAAGAGTTCAACCGGTGGGTGTTCCGGCCACGGATCCTCACCGGTAGCCAGCCGCCGTCGCTGGAGACCACGTACCTCGGTTGGTCGCTGCGGATGCCGGTCGCGACCGCCCCCTTCGGGGCCGACGGGCTGTTCCACCCCGACGGCCAGCTGGCCGTGGCCGCCGCCGCGCAGGACGTCGGCGCGTTGGCGATAGCGCCGCATGTGTCGACTCATTCATTGGAGCGGATCCGGGAAGCGGCACCGGAGGCGGCACTCATGTTCCAGCTGCACCCGGTAGGAAGCCTGAAGAACTTCCGGCGACTGGTCAAGCGGGCGGAGAACGCCGGATACCGCGGACTGGTGATCACCGCCGACTGCCCGACCGCGGGCTACCGCGATCGAGTGTTGGCCAACCAGTTCGTCTACGAGGACGTCATGCGGGGCAATTACGAGGGTGCGGACGAGTACGCCGAGGAGATGTTCGGCGAGTTCCGCACCATGAGCCAGCCGCTGTGGACCTTCGATTACCTGGCGGAAGCGCTGAGTGAAACGTCGTTGCCGGTCGTCATCAAAGGAGTGATGACGGCGGAGGACGCCGAACTCAGCGCCAAGATGGGTGCTGCGGGAGTGATCGTCAGTAACCACGGCGGGCGTCAGCTCGACTGCGCGCCGGCGGCGCTACGTCAGCTTCCCGAGGTCGTGGAGGCGGTGGGAGGACGGATCAGCGTCGCGCTGGACGGAGGGATCCGGCGAGGCACCGACGTGCTGAAGGCGCTCGCGCTCGGCGCCGACCTCGTCGTGGTGGGGCGGTTGGCGGCGATGGGCCTGTGCGCGGGTGGGCGGGCAGGCGTGCGGCGCGCACTCGAAATGCTGGCCGCCGAGATGATCAAGTCGCTAGCGCTGTTGGGACGCTCCGGTGTCACCGACATCGACCGGTCGATGGTCATGCCCGCATGATGGGGAAGGACTGACCGTGCCTGTCAACCACGATAACGGCGGTAGCCGCTCAGTAGTGCTGGCGGCCAAGGGCGCCCAGATGACCTACACCAGCCGACAAGGGCCAGTGACCGCTCTGTCTAGAGTGGATTTAGAGGTCCGGGAAGGAGAATTCGTCGCCCTGCTCGGCCCGTCCGGCTGTGGAAAATCCACGTTGCTGAACATGGTCGCCGGGCTGATCAAGCCCACCAAAGGCGAGATCCTCTACCGGGGCGCCACACTCACTGGGCCGAACACCAACATCGGTTACATGACCCAGCGGGACTCGATCCTGCCGTGGCGCACCGTAGCGCAGAACATCGCCCTCCCACTGCAGATCCGCAGGGTGCCGAAGAAGGAACGCACCCAGCGGGTGGCCCAGTACGTGGAGATGGTGGGGCTGACGGGGTTCGAGCACGCCTACCCCTCCGCGCTCTCCGGTGGCATGCGCAAGCGGGTCGGGCTGGCCCAGGCGATGGTCTACGAGCCGGAGACATTGCTGCTGGACGAACCGTTCGGTGCCCTGGACGCGATCCTCCGGCTCCGGATGCAGGCGGAGCTGCTCGCGTTGATCGACAAGCTGGGGGCGACCGTCCTGTTCGTGACGCACGACATGGACGAGGCGATCACGCTGGCTGACCGCGTCGTCGTGATGAGTGCGCGGCCAGCCAGGATAGTCGATGACATCAATGTTTCTCTGCCGCGCCCTCGCAACCTGGAAGAGCTGCAGTTTCAACCCGAGTACCAGGAAGTCCGGCGCCGGGTGTGGAGAAACCTGAGCCGGGAGATCCAGGCCGGCCAGAAAGAGAGCAACCATCATGAGTGAGGTTTCGAGCCCAAGCCGGCCGCTGGAGGCTGGCTCGTCATCTCTCTTCACCAAGCGGCGGTTGGGGAGCCGACGGCTTCTGATCCTGCTGGGCCAGGTAGTGGTGTTGGTGCTCTGGCTCACCTCCTGGGAGTGGATGTCCGGGCGGGTGATCGATCCGTTCTTCTCCAGCTCTCCGTCGGCGATCGCCAACCAGCTGTACGAGTGGTTCTCCACCGGCACCATCTGGGTCCATCTGCTCATCACCCTTCGGGAGTTCGGCATCGGGCTGCTGTTGGGGGGAACCGCGGGAGTGCTGGTCGGCTTCACTCTGGGCCGGCTGCCCACGACGGCGGCGATCCTCAACCCCTTCGTCACCGTGGTCTACAGCCTGCCGAAACTCGCGCTGGCGCCACTGTTCGTCCTGTGGTTCGGGATCGGGCTCGGGTCGAAGGTCGTTCTGGTCGCGATGATCTCCTTCTTCCTGATCTTCTACAACACCTTCACCGGAGCCCGGGATGTCGATCCGCTGTACATCGACGCGTTGCGCATCATGGGTGCCAGCCGCTTCACCGTGTATCAGCGGGTCATCATCCCCTCTGCGGCGGTATGGGTGATGACAGGCCTACGGATCGCGGTGCCGCAGGCGGTGATCGGGGCGGTGGTGGGTGAACTGATCTCCTCCAACCAGGGTATCGGTTACATCATCGCCAACGGTGCCGCCTTCTTTAACACCACTGTGGTCTTGGCAGGAGTCGCGGTGGTGGCGGTGGTCTCGGTCACGCTCTCGCAATTGATCATCGTCCTTGAGCGATGGGCAACCCGATGGAAGCACAACTGAGTGGTCACCCGGCCTCGCCTCGAGGCCGGGACGACCGAGACGACGCGGCGAGCGCGACGACCCAACTTGCCCGGTGGGCCGCCGCGCTCCGCTTCCAGGACCTTTCCCCCCACGTAGTGGAACGGGTCAAGGGACTGCTGTTGGACCACCTGGGGGTAGCGGTGCTGGGCAGCACCCGGGAGCACCACCGGCGGTGGCAGACTCTCGAGTGCCAGTTGAGCGGTACGGAGCCGGGCAGCAGCACGGTGGTGGGCACCACGCTACGACTACCGCCGGACCGGGCGGCGTTCCTCAATGGGGTGGCCGGTTCCTCCGGCCCTAACCTCGACGACGTCTGGCACGGCTCTCTCGGCCACCCCGGGGTGGGGACCTTCCCGGCCCTGCTGGCGCGCGGGGAAACCATTGACGCCCCTGGGGAACGTCTCATCGAGGCGGCGGTGGTCGGCTACGAGGTGGCCATGCGGATCGGCTCGGCGGTGGGACGGTCCGCTTTCGACCGTGGCTGGCATCCCCGTGGGGGCTGCAACACCGCCGGGGCCGCGGTGGCCAGCCTCAAGGTGGCGGGGGAAACCCGACCCGACCGCTATGCCGCCGCCATCGGGCTGGCGGTCAACGCCGCCGCCGGGGTGGTGGGCGCCGCCTACTTCTCCGACGCCTGGTACGCCTTGTCGGGGCAGGCTTCCCGAGAAGGTCTCCTCGCGGCGCTGGCCGCCGAGGCGGGTCTGCGCGCAACGGACGAACCGCTGACCGCCGCACGTGGTTACCTCGCCGCCACCTCCGATGCGCCGGATCCCGACTGCCTGGTCGAAGGGCTGGGTGGGGAACCACTGCTCATGCAGGCGGGGCAGAAACTCTACCCGTCCTCCGGCGCGACCCATGCCGCTCTGGAAGCCGCGGTAGCGGCCCGCACCCAGCTCGGGTGTCGGCCGGACGAGGTGGCCGAGGTCCACTGCTGGGGCTTCCGGGAAATGGTGGACATCCTGGGCACCCCCCACCCCGCCACTCCCCTCGCGGCGAGCATGAGCACGCCGTATGTCGTCGCCTGCGGGATCCAGGACGGCACATTCGACCTGTCCCATCTCGACCCGGCGCGCCTGCGTGATCCGGCACTCACCCGGCTGCAATCGGTCATCCGGTTGCAGGTGGACGATCGGCTCGACCGGCTTCCTCCTCGTTACCTCGGTGCCCGGGTGCGGCTGGTGCTGAAGGACGGCCGGGACGCCACCGCCGAGGTGCTCGCCGCGAGCGGGCACGCGGGTAACCCGCTGAGCTTCGACCAGGTCGCCGACAAGATCCGCAAGCTGTTGGCGGGGGTGGCTCCCCCGGTCGACGTGGAGGCGCTGGTGGCGCAGACCGCGCAGTTGCCGCACCACACGGTCGCCACGATCATGCGATGCGTACGTCCGGTGGCGCCGGACTGATCAACTGGCCGGAGGCGGCCGAGACCCGGTTGCGACGGATCCGCCTGACCGGTCTGGGCTGCCGGATCGGCGGCAACGCCGAAGAGCGTACAGCCAAGGTGTTCCTCGCCGAGCCGGATTCCGGCACCGTACTGGTCCGGTACCGCCGGTGGCCGGTCGGCTGGACGAGCGGTTCCTCTCCTTGCGCACCGGCTTCGCCGGGGAGGTCATGCAGAAGTTCGTGAACTACCAGCTGCGCCTGGCGGTGGTCGGTGCCATCTCCCGCCACCTGGCCGCCAGCTCGGCCCTGACCGCCCTGGTCCAGGAGTCGAACCAGGATAGTCAGGTGTGGTTCGTCCCCAACCTGGAAACGCTCGACTCCCGGTTGCGGACCCTGACCTGAGCGCCCGCCCCGCGGGGCGCCCCGTCTCCGGTTCACGGCGACGGGGAGCGTCGGTGGGTGCGGCTAGGGTCGTGACGGTGACCACACTGTCTCAGCTACGCAAGGCGGCGCTCGCCCTACCGGAGGCCGAGGAAAGCAGCCGCTCCGACCTGATCG
Source organism: uncultured Actinomycetota bacterium (assembly GCA_963809545.1). Taxonomy (GTDB): domain Bacteria; phylum Actinomycetota; class Actinomycetes; order Mycobacteriales; family Micromonosporaceae; genus Natronosporangium. The sequence goes on from CAWEKD010000007.1 coordinate 96,064, forward strand.
TGTTCTCCGTCCACGGCCAGACGTTCGCCACGGCCACCGCAGCCGGTTGGGTGCAACTGCACCTGCCGGACCGCGAAGTCGAGGCGGCGCTGGCCGCGCATCCGCGTGGGGAGCGCCTGGTTCAGGACGGCCGACCGACCGGGTTCCAGATCCCGCTGGCCGACATCAACGGCAAAGACCTCAATGCGTGGGTCCGCAAGGCGTGGTCCCATCGGGCACCGGAACGGTTGGCGGCCGCGTACGCGGCCGCGGAGGCGGGCATCGCGCCGCCCGGCGCCGATCTGCCACCGGCCATCGGCAAGCCCGCCACTCGGGCCCTGCTCGGAGCCGGGCTGTTCACCCTCGCCCAGATCGCCACCCGCACGGAGGAGGAGCTGCTGGCCCTGCACGGGGTCGGCCCCAGGGCCGTACGCATCCTGGCCGAGGCCCTGGCGCAACAAGGAAAGTCGTTCCGGTAGCGAGGCCCCGCGGAGCGGTTCGTAAGCGAACGCACCCGGTTGGCGACGGTCACCGATGTGACCGGCGGGGATGACGGCGGGGCGGCGATGGCGTAGCGTAGCCGCGTGCAGCCGGGCGGGCGGCGTTGACCGCCTGGGTACCGTGCTGCAGGCCGGCGGGTACGGCGATCGATATGGAGGATGGCGCATGTCCTACGGTGAGGATCTGTTCACGCCACGTGACGATCTGGCGAGTCGGCGGCAGTTTGAGACCGCCCTGCGCGGCTACGACAAGCGGCAGGTCGACCAGCATCTCGCCGAGATGGACAATGAGCTATTAGCCGTCATCGCGGATCGGGATCGCGCCCTCAACCAAGTCCAGCAGCTGGCCACCCAACTGGAGCACGCCCAGGCGGAGCTGACCGAGTTGCGCCAGCGGCCACCGCAGATCGAGCGGGCCTCGTTCCGGGACCTGGGGCCGACCGTGGACCAGATCCTGGCCCTGGCCGAGAAGCAGGCCAAGGAGATCACCGACCAGGCTGCCCAGCGCGCCGCCGAACTGCAAGCGGAGGCGGAGAAGACCTTGGCCGACGCGCAGCAACAGGCCGAGTGGCTGCGGGCCGACAGTGAAGCCGCCCGGGAGCAGGCCGAAGCGGAGGCGAAGCGGATCAGCGAGCAGGCCGCTCAGCATGCGCAACGGACCCGCTCCGAGGCGGAGGCGGCGCTGGAAGCGGCCCGCTCCCAAGCCCGCCAGGAGATCGAGAACGCCCGGGCGCAGACCCAGCAGGAGGTGCAGGCCCGGCAGCAGAAGCTGGCCCAGTTGCAGGAGGAGCTGGAAGCCACCCAGGAGCAGCTGGACAAAACCCGGCAAGAGGCGGCCGCGGCGGAGCGGGAAGTCACCCAGCTACAGGAGCGCCTCGACGACGTCGGAAAGGAACTGGCGGCGGAGCTGGCTCGGCTCGATCAGGCACGCCGGTCGGCGGACGCGGCGGAGCGGCGGGCCAAGGAGACCCGGGCGAGGGTGCAGCGGGAGGCGGAGCGGGTGGCGCAGCTCGCCGCGGCCGCGGTGATGGCGGCAGCGGCCCGGGGCGCTGAAACCGGCGAATACCCGGTGGTGGTGCCGCGGCAGGCCACCTCCGCCGAGGACTCCCCCGACCCGGCGGCCACACCCACGGAGCCGAGCGCCCTGAGCAACCCGACTCCCCCGACCGGCCTGCCCACCGCCGGCACCGGTGGTCTGTCCAGCACCGACACCGGTGACCTACCCAGCGTCGGCGCCGGAGGCCTATCCAGCAGCGACACCGGCAGCCTGGCCAGCACGGGCAACGGTGACCTCCCTAGTACCGGCAGCGGCTTCGGCCCGTACGACACCCAGCCGTTGCGGACGATCCGAGAGAACGGCACCCACGAGTAGCTGACCGGAGGAAACCGCCGTATCGATACAGTCACGGTCGGGATTGTTCTATAACCGCACACATGCCGCTCGTGGACTACGGGACGATCGGTCGCCGGATAGCTGACGCCCGTGGGCGGGCCGGCCTTACCCAGGAGGAGCTTGCGCGTGCGATCGGACTCGACCGCAGCGCCCTCGCGAAGATCGAAACCGGCATTCGCCGGGTGACCGCCTTGGAGCTAGCTCGGATCGTCGACCAGACCGGGGAGCGGTTCGAGTGGTTCGTGCGGGAACCATCAGCGGCAGTCCATTCGTACCGATCAGGTACGGGCAGCACCACCACGTCTTCCATCGACCGGATGCTGGAGCAGATCGCCCGCGACGTAGCACTGGTGCAGTCCCTCCAAGGGATCGATGTCGCTCCGATCGAGCCGTACCCACAGCCGAAGACGCCGGCCGAGGCGGCCCACCTGGCTCAGGAGGCGCGCCGTCTGCTCCGCCTGCCGCAACCCGGCCCGATCATCGATCTCGTCACCCCCTTGGCGGACCTAGGACTGTTCGCCTTCTCCGCTGATCTGGGCGCGGACGCCCCCGACGCGGCCACCACGCTGCTCCACCCCGGTGGGGTGAGCGTCATCAACTCGGACCGGGCCGTGGGCCGCCGGCGGCTGGCCCTAGCGCACGCGCTAGGGCACTACCTGCTCGCCGATGAGTACACCATCGACTGGCGGGTCGGTGTCGAGCTGCACGACCAGGACCGGGAATACCTGCTGGATGTATTCGCTCGGGCGCTGCTCCTTCCTGCAGAATCACTCATCCAACGTTGGAAGAAACTGACCGATACGGAATCGCTCCGCACCGCCGCCGTTCGGATCACGAGCGAATACCGGGTAGACATGTCCACCCTGGCAGCCCGATTAGCAGACCTGAACCTCGCTGAGGAGGATGAGCTCGACCGCATCCGCACGTTCCGCACCACCCGCGCCGACATTATCGAGCATGACCTGGTGGTGACGCATGACCTGGCAGGGACGACCTTGCCACGGCGCTACGAGAAGGCGGTCCTGGCGCTCTACCGCGCCGAACGTATCAGCCCCGAATGCGCCATCGACCTCCTACAGGGGACGATCGACGAAAGTGGACTCCCCGATCTGCCACCTGCACACGAGAACGAGATCTGGAAGTTCATCTCGTGAGGGAGGCGTACGTCTTCGACACAGGGCCGCTGAGCCACTTCGCCGAGGCCGGCTGGCTGAAGATTCTCCAGGTGGTGACCGGGGACCGGTAGCGCTGATCCCTGAACTGGTCTACGACGAACTTTCCGGGGCGGGGCGGGTCACCTCGTCCACCAGGCCGTACTCTTTGGCTTCGGTCACGTCCAGCCACCGACCGGTGTGGAAGTCCTCCTCCACGCGGTGCCGTGGTTGCCCGGTCGCTCGCGCCACCCGGACCACCAGGTCCTCCAACGCTTGCAGGTGTCGGCCAGCGGCAGAGGTAGCGGCCTCCGCGTTACCGGAGATCCCCGGTGTGCGCGGTTCAGCCATCCGGAACCGGGCGTGCGGGTAGGCCACCCGGTGCCGCGCCACCGCGTACGCCCCGATCGCCGCTCCCCCCACCTCGGCGGTGGCCAGCGCGTGCACCGGCGCGTGCATGGTGTCGATCGCGTCGATCAAGGTCAGCACCGCGTCCAGGTCACCGTCGCTGGCGGCCAAATGCAACCGGACCGGCTCGTTGCTCATCGCGTCCAAGGTCAGCAGGCTGGCCGAGGCGGTGGCGGCGGCGTGCGGGGTGAGCGGCCCACGCAGAAACACGATCCGCCGCTCGAACAGCTTCTCCTCCAGCCAGGGAGGTAACCCGGGATCAGGCGGCTCGATGTCGACCCCACCCGGCGGATTCCCCCAGGGCAGTCGGACGGGATAGCCGGTCGACGCCATCATGATCACCCACTTCCGGGCGGCCGCCCGCGGCCCGCGACGGTCGCACCCGCCGGTCGACACGCCAGGCGTCGACCTCGACGACCTGCCCCTCTATCTCGAACGATATCCCGGCTAGCGGAGGGAGTCAGCTCACCTGCGCGATAGCCGCGCCGGTTCGGGCACCGGCTGCCGCGCGGTCACGCCGTGTCCGGGGCGGTCAGACCGAACCGTTCCCGTTCCGCCGGGGGCACCAGATCCAGGTGTTGTGCGGCCTCCCGGGCCACCACGCTCCGCACGTACGGGCAGTAGGGCAGCACCGACAACCCTCGGCGCCGCACGTCGGCCAACACCCCGGCGACCAGTTCTCGGCCCCGGCCCCCGCCGCGGTGGGAGGGATCAATGTTGGTGTGGGTCAGCGCGATCTGGTGGTCCTGCCGCTGATAGGTGACAAACCCTAGGAGGGTGCCCGCTTCGACCAACTCGTATCGGCTCTCTTCCGGGTTGTCACGTATGGTCGCGGTCATCCTGTCCTCCCCTGCCGACGTCCAGTCAGTCGTTTCACCCGACGGCCCTTCGGGTAAACGCCAAGGCAGCAGCTCCGATACCCGCCGCTGCTGGTAGGGGAGGGATCGGCGATGATGACGATCCGGCACGCTGAAGAAATCTTTGAAGAAGACGCCGGTTGGTTCCACTCCAGGTGGCACTTTTCCTTCGACCGGTACCACGACCCGGAGCAGATGGGTGTCGGGCCGTTGCGGGTGTTCAATGACGACCGGATCGTGGAAGGTGCAGAGTGGCCGATGCACCCCCACCGGGACGTTCAGTCCCTGACCTATGTGGTGGAGGGACACTTCGCGCACGCCGACTCCTTGGGCCATAACGGCACCCTGGAGCCGGGCGCCGCCCAGGTGATGACTTTCAGCCACCGGGGTGCGATGCACTCGGAGCGCAACGCTTCCAAGACCGAACCGATGCGGTTCATTCAGTTCTGGATCCTCCCCAGTGAGCCGGGGCTGCCGTCCGGAGTACAGCAGCACCAGTACGCCGAGGCGGACCGGACCAACCGCTGGTTGCAGATCATGGGTCCGCCGCAAGAAGAGGGGTTGAACCTGGCCCAGGACGCCCGGGTGCGGGTGTCGCGGCTGTTGGCGGACCGGACCCTGAGCCACGAGTTCGGTGAGGGGCGGGGCGGCTACGTGTACGTGATCGACGGACTGGCGAGGTTCGATGACCAGCAGGTCGCGATCGGGGACGCTGCCAAGATCGAACATAGCCACCTGTTGACGGTGACGGCGGATACCGACACGGAGCTGATACTGGTGGATGTGCCGCTGGCATACACCCCGGTGGGGGTGTGGGCCGAGCCGGACTGACCGCCCGGGCGGCAGGGGCCGGGGCGACGTCACGGCTGATCTCCGGCTTCCGCCCGCGGCACCGGATGCTCCACCAGGGCAAGCACCCGACTAGCCATGAACCGGGCGGTCCGGACCACCCGGCCACTCCGGGTCACTTCCGCCACTTCTACCACTCCTCGCCCGATGGTGGTCTCCACGCGCCGCCCTGCCCTGGTCGCGGCCAACTCGTACCGCAGGGACGAGCCACCGGCGTCGACCACGATCTCCACCCGGTCACCCTTCACCGCGCCTCCTCGCCTTCAGGCTCCTTCGGCCAATACCCCGACGGCTCGGCCCACATTCCGGGGACAGAAACATCCCCGTGTAACCGGCTCAGGCCCCGGGTAGTCAACAGGAAGAGCATCGGTCGGTCACTGCGGACGCGGGGGCCGGCAACGAGCGACGGAGCGAGGTCATGAAAACGATCACCGTTCACTTACACGGCGGCCCGCTGGACGGGACGACTCAGCCGGCCCCGGTGGGCGAGGACGGCAACCCACCGGAGTGGACTGATTTCGACTTCGAGTGGGCGGGCGATTGGTACGCCCAGTATCGGCGGGCCCATCGCGGAGAAGACGGCTGGCACTTCCAGGCCACCGGGATCGAGAAGAAGGCCGACGAGGAGTAACCCTGCGGGCCCGGGAGCCGCGCCGCTCCCGGGCCGGCGGTCTGACCGAAACGCAACGCACCTGCATTGATCTGTGATCATTGATCCTGAATGCGGCCCGAACAGCTCACGGTTACGCCGGACACAGCGAGCAGTGGATATCCTGACAAATAGCCAATTCCAGGATCTGGACTTTGATATTAGGATACTCCTCAGGAAAATGAGCGAATGAGTAATTCATTGGCGATGGCCGCTTAGCGCTCGAATGGGAAACCAAGGCAGCGGCGGTATGAAAATACTGGCAACATGAATAGGTGACCTCGGCAACTGTGGCGTTCGGGGAGGCGTAGCCGGTGGCGTCTCCAACATGCGTCCACATTGAAGTCCTAGGACCGGTTCGCGCCTGGTGGGGCGGTAGTGAGGTGCCGCTGGGCTCACCGCAGCAACGAGGGGTGTTGACACTACTAGCGTTGGCCGGCGGCCAGCCGGTGATGACTCGGGAGATCGTAGAGGCGTTGTGGGGTGAGCATCCACCCCCGAGCGCCGTCAACGTCGTCCAGACCTACATCAAACGGTTACGCCGCATGTTGGAGCCGGACCGGCAGGCGCGCAGCCCCAGCATGCTGCTACCGAGTGTCCCCGGTGGGTACGCCCTGGTCGGCGACCCCGACACCGTAGACATCTGGCGATACCGCCAACTGGTTCAGCACGCACGCGGCAGCGATGACACCGAGCAGGCGTTGAAGTTGCTGGCCGAGGCGCTACAGCTGTGGCGCGGCTCTCCCGGTGGCGATCTGCCGGCGCTCACTCATCACCATCGCCTCCAGGAAGCCGTCGAAGAACACGCCACCGTCACAACCTGGTTCGCGGAGATGGCGCTGTGCGCCGGCCGCGCCGCCATGGCGCTACCGGTAGTGGCGAGGATCGCGGCGACCCGGCCGTTCGACGAGCCGCTGCACGCGCAGTTGTTACGGCTCTACCACGCACTGGGACGACGCGCGGACGCCGTACAGGTCTATCTCGGTATCCAGCAGCGACTGAACGACCAATTCGGCTTTGACCCTGGCCCGGAACTGACCGCCGCCTACCGCGACCTGTTGCGGGACCGACGTCCCGGGGTGTCCAACTGAACCGCTGGGGCGGCCCGGGACCGGGCCGCGGACCGCCCCAGCCGTCCTAGGTAGGGTCACTCAAGGGTGGTGAGGCAGGTGACGGGGCCACAGGTCTGCATGCTCGTGCACGAGCAGAAGAGACCGGGGGTGTACTGCCTGACCTCACTCGGCAGCAGCTCCAGCGCCGCCGGGTCCGATTCCAGCTCAAACGCCATGTCGATTCACCTCCTCCCGTATGCGCTCGGATGGTTGGTTCGGTACACCTCGTAGTCCATGGCTGGACCCGAGGGCACCGTCTAGTGAGGAGCTGGATCCGCTGACCGGGGTGTCGACCATGAACCACCGCGTCCCTCCGTGGCGTAGCCGGATCAGGAACCCCGCCACCCCACCGAGGCCCGTGTTGAAATCCAAATTGATCGTGGGGCCGAGTTCGTCGGCGGGTAGCAACCGGCCGTCCCGCAACACGGCACGGGTGTATAGGATCGCCGCCAGCTCCTCGCTCCAGGCACGGTACGGTCCCCCCAGGATGGCGGCCAGGTCGAGCAGAAACTCGCCGTTACCGGCCGCCCCGTGACAGGCCGACACCCCGGCCAGCCACCTGGTGTGGCGAACCGCTATCGCAGCCTCATGAGCCAACTGTCGGTATCGGGCATCTCCCGTCTCCTGCCACAGCCGGATCAGAAAGGTACCGATCCCGGAGGCTCCGTTGCACCACACGTACCGCATGTCGTCGTCATGCGGGCCGGAGAGGCTGTCGGGCCAGTATGTCCCACGCTTGTCCCGGATGGCACCGGCGACCAGGGTCTCCCCGGCTGCTTCCGCTGCCCGACGACAATCCGACCGTCCCGTGGCCTGGGCAGCGGCGAGCAGAAAGGCGCCGATTCCGGCCACCCCGTGGGCGAACCCATAGGCGGCCAGACCCGCCAACGCGGAGTCGAACTCCGGGTCAACCCGCCAGAAGATCCGCTCACCCTGATAGCGGGCCTGCGCCAACAGGTGGTCGGCGGCATCGTTGACCCGCTCCAGCAACACCGGCTCCTTGGTCTCGTACCACAGCCGCAGGTGCGCCATCCCTAATCCGGCGGTGCCATGGGCGATATCAGGATTGGGCCAACGTACCGGCAGCGCGGTCAGCAACTCCACGGCGTGCTCCGCCAGTGCGGCGTCGTCGAGGAGTCGGGCGGCGGAATACAACGCCCAGGCCGTCCCCGACCGGCCGAAGTAGAGTCCCGGCAGCAACTGGGTCGCCATGGTGCGACGCCGGTCGATCCAGCTGGCCGCCCGACGCACCGCGTCGACGATCCGTTCATCGCCGGTCAGTTCACCGGCCCGGACCAGTACCTCCAGCACTCCGGCGGCACCGTGCTGAACAGCGCATGGGTCGGCCCGCCCACCCCAGGCCTCGTCGGTCGGCACCAACCGCTCCCCGGTGTGGTTCGACACCGCTTCGACCAGCGCGGCCAGGCCGTCGTCGAGCAGCCGCTGCTGCCGCTCCGGCTCCAGCCGGCCGTCGGCCCGTACGACTACCGCGGGTTCGGTCGCCGCCAGTGACCGACCTGGCTCACGATCAGTCCGGTCAAGGAAACGCCGCACCTGATCGACCGTCCAACGCTGGGCAGGGTCGTCGCTAGTCAGTCCGACCACCGCGGGGAACAGGAACTGGGCGGCCGGGTTACGCGCGGCGGCATACTCCAATGTGGTGGCGACACGGTGTTGATAGGTGCGGCCCCCGGGCGGTTGCGTGGGGCGGTCCGGCAAGAAGGCCGGCACGGCGCAGGTCGCCAGGAAACACAGCAGCGCACCGAGGGAGTAACAGTCCGCTTCCCGACCGGGAGCGGGCGTGACCCGGGACGCTCTCGTCACCTCCGGCGCGGAGAATCCGGGGGTGTGGGCGGTGCTGACCAACTGCCCCGGCCGGGCGACCAGCTCGACGTCGATCAGGCGCAGCGTCCCGTCCGGCAGGACCATCACATTGTTCGGGGTGAGGTCACGGAACACGAAGCCCCGCTGGTGTACCTCGGCCAGGAGGTCCACCAGCTGGATCGCCAATGCCCGGACCTCGTCGACCGGCGGCCCCTCCACTTGCGGTGGTTCCACCACCGGGGAAGGCGGTCGTTCCGGCCGCCACGGCCGCCACCACTGCCGGGCCCAGTCGGCCAGTACCTGGCCGGGCAGCTCCTCCATCACCAGAAACGAATGCTGCCCCTGGTCGAAACTGTCCCGTTTGGCCGGTACCAATCCGGCCAGCGCCTCCAGCATCGCCGCCTCGTGGCGTAACGCGTCTCGGGCGTCACCGGTCAAGTTGAGCCCGCTGATGTGCGCCCGGGCCTGTTTGACGATCACCCGGTCGCCGACTTCCTGATCAACAGCGCGGTAGACCCCACCGCGACCCGACCGCACGATCGCCCGTTCTACCCGGTATCTCCCACCGAGCAACACCGGCTTCGCCTTCGCCGGCTGGTCGGCCGGCTGGCGCGGCGCTGCTTCCTCGAACGGCGGGGCGGCCCACGCCGGCGGGCAGAACCAGGGCCGACGCTGATCCTCCACCAGCCGACCGTCAGGCGCCTCCAACCGGGCTTCCATCGAGCCGTCGTTGTTCAGCACCGGCACCCCGGCGAAGGCGCCGTACCGGTAATGGACCAGGCTGCCTTCCCGGTACGGGCGGTCGGAGAGGATCACCGGCCCAGGCAGCCCGGCCGTAGCCTGGTCCAACAACGGCGCCAGGGTACGGAGCTGCGCGTCATCGCGAGGATAGACAGTGATCACCTTGCCCGCCTGCGCCGGCTCGGTGCGTTTGCTGGTCAGTTCCAGCACCTGGTGCAGGTCCTTAGCCACCTTGAACGCACACTGGTGCTCGATCAGCACCTGCGCCGCCTGGTAGAGCACCACCGGGGCGGACAGCCAGGTGGCGGAGATGTGCAGCTTCCAGCCCTGCACCCGGCTGGGGTAGTCGACAGGAGTGACGTGGCACCATTGGCGGTCCTCCCGGATCCGCCACTCCGCCGACATCGTTCCGGGGAGGAGCATCGTCACCAGATCACGGAGAGGGAGGGAGCTCGGTGCCTTCGCCATAGTGGCCAGTATCGTCCTCGTCACTGGACGTTAACTGGACGATCGTTGGACGGCGGACACTTCCCAGTCATAGAGCGCGAAAAGCGGGCATACCTCCGAGGGGCTTTCGTCCCGAGGCCCCACTCGCCTCGACGGAGCGGCTGAACTCGCCGGTGGCGCGATCCCGGAAGACACTGCCGTTGATGCTGCCGCCCATCAACGCCTTCACCGCCACACCACCCGCCACTGATTCGAACCGACCGCCGACGTGGTCACTATCCAGCCCCGACGCCACGTCGTCATGCTTCTCCCGTCAGACTCGCCCGGCACTGTCGGGCGTGGATAGTCCCTTCACACCCGGCTGTCATGAGGGTTGCGGGGCGACACAGGGAGACACCACCGCTTCGAGACTTCCCGAAGAACCCACTTCGTTCGGGCCAGCCGCCCTCGACCGACCGGACTCTCCGCTACTCAATGCGGGGTTACTCAATGCGGGGTGCGGGCGTACCGCATCGAGGTGGTGGTCGACCCACGGTTTCCCGGAACCGCACCGGGAGGATGCATAAGATCATCAGCATGTCGTCGGATGCGCCGTTTCCTCCCCGCCGAGTCGTGGTGCTCGGGCTCGGCGGCACCATCGCCATGACCCCGCGTGACCACGGCGACGGGGTGGTACCGCAGCTGTCGACCGCGCAGCTGCTGGCCGCGGTGCCGGGCCTGGCCGACACCGGTATCACGGTGGAGACGGTGGACCTGCGGCGACTGCCCAGCGGGTCGCTGACCTTCGCCGACCTGGCGGAGGTACGGACCGTCATCGCCAAACAGTTCGCCGACGGCGTCGACGGGGTGGTGGTCACCCAAGGCACCGACACCATCGAAGAGACTTCCTACCTGCTCGACCTCACCCACGACCGGCCCGAACCGATCGTGGTCACCGGCGCGATGCGCAACCCCGGCCAGGCCGGGGCCGACGGGCCGGCCAACCTGCTGGCCGCGATCCTCACCGCCGCGGATCCACTGGCCCGCGACCTGGGGGTGCTGGTGGTGCTCGCCGATGAGATCCACGCCGCCCGCCGGGTCCGCAAATCCCACACCACCAGCCCGGGCGCTTTCCAGAGCCCCGACGGTGGTCCGCTCGGTGTCATCCTGGAAGGACGCCCGCGGCTACTCCACCGGCCCACCCATCGCCCGATCGTCCCCGTCCCGTCAGGAGAGCTCCCGCATCCCCGGGTCGGGCTCTACCCGGTCGCTTTCGGCGACGACGGCGAGGCGTTGCCGGACTTCGCCGCTCGGCTCGACGGGCTGGTGGTCGCCGGCTTCGGCGGCGGCCACGTACCGGAGCGGATGGTCGCCCCGTTGGCGCGGCTGGCCGCCCGGATGCCGGTGGTGCTCGCCTGCCGCACCGGCGCCGGCGCCAGTCTGGCCACCACCTACGCCTACCCCGGCTCCGAGCGGGACCTGCTCGCCCGCGGCCTGATCCGCGCCGGGTTCCTCGACCCCTACAAGGCCCGGATCCTGCTGCACACGCTGCTCACCACCACCCGCGACCGGGACACCATCGCCGCCGCGTTCGCGGTCGCCGGCGACTACGCCGACCCCGCCGATTGGCCGTGGCCGTCCCGGTGACCACGCCCCCTGATCCGCACGGGGCCGCTCACTCCGGACCAGGTAACCCGGCCAGCAGCTCCCGGACCTCCCGGGTGGTGGGGTGCTCTACGCCATATTGACGCGCCAGATCCTCGCCGAGCTGCCGCAGCTCCCGTTGGGCGTCGTCCCGTCGCCCCGCACCGAGTTTCAGTAACGCCACCTGGCGCCGTAGCTCCAGGGTCCGGGGATCGTCGGCGGGCAGCAGTCGCCGCTGGTCGGCCAGGAGCTCTTCCATCAGCCGCAGCGCGTGGGACACCGCGCCGGTCAACGCGAGACAGGTGGCTTCCCGCAGCCGGTACGACAGCAGCTCCACCGGAGCTGCACCCCGGTCGGCGAGGTCGTCGACCAACTGCCGGAACTGCGGAGCGGCCCGCCGGTAATCACCACCTTCGAACAGCAGGTCGGCGTACTCCCGGCGCAGACTGACCACCTCCGGATCCGCTCGGCCGAAGGCGCGGACCGCCGGCTCAAGCACCCCACCCACCACATCGGCGGCCTGCTGATACCGCGACTGGCGGACCAACCCACTGGCCTGGCTCCGTGCCCGGGCCAGTTCCGCGCGGGACAAAGGTGGAGGTGAGGACGGTCGCGTGCGGATCGGTGCTGGACGGCGGGCGTCCGCAGGGGCGGATGGGGTGGTGGGTGAGGCCACCGCCGTACCGTCCGGGACACAGGCCAGCATCGCCGCGTACATCCGGGCGGGGCTTCCGTGCGGGTGGGTGGCGAGCACCCCGGGCAGCGGGGTGAGTGAGGTGACGAACGGGAGTAGCCGCTGATACACCTCGCTGGCGGAGGCGGGACGGTCGTCGGGGCGTTTCTCCATCAACGCGAGCACCAGTCGATCCAGGTCGACCGGCACCTCCGGACGGTGCTCCCGCACCGGCACCGGCCGCTGGTCCACCTGTTGGTGCATCACGGCGTAGCTGGTGGCGCCGGTGAACGGGGCCTCCCCGGTCAGCATGTGGTAGAGGGTGCACCCCAGCGCGTACAGGTCGCTGCGGGGCTCGCTCATGGACGCCATGATCTGCTCCGGCGCCATGTAGGCGGGGGTGCCGATGGTCTGCCCGCTGCGGGTGATCTGGGAATAGCCCGCCTGGTCCAGCCCCACCGCGAGTCCGAAGTCGAGGACTTTCACTCCCCCATCGCGGTCCAGCATCAGGTTGGCGGGCTTCAGATCCCGGTGGATCAGCGAAGCCGCGTGGGCGGCCGCCAGCACACTACAGGTCTGGGCCGCGATCGTGGCTGCCCAGGCCACCGGCAGCGGATGGTGCTCGGCGACCAGGTCGGCGACGCTGACGCCGTGGATCCGCTGCATCACCAGGTACGGTCGACCGTCGTGGGTGCCGACGTCGTAGACCGCCGGCACCCCGGGATGCTCGAGCCGGGCGGTGATCCGGGACTCCCGCACGAACCGCCGAATCAGCTCCTGATCCGGTTGATCGTCGGGGAAGCGGACGAACTTGACCGCGACCTCGCGCTCCAGTTTGACGTCCCGCCCGGTCCACACCTCCCCCATACCGCCCTTGGCCAGCGGCAGGGGGTCTAATTCGTACCGCCCGTTGATGATGGTCCTGGCTGGCGTCACCACACCTCCCTCACTGTGCGGCGGATCGGACCAGGTGAGGCGGCAGCGGCTGCAGCACCCCTCGGGCACGCAGCGCGGTGACGTGCTCCGCGAACCGGATCGGGACGTGACCGCCGCGCACCAACAGCCCCGCCTCGATGTTGCGTACGGCGCCGCTCTGGGTCAGGTTCGCACTGGACACCAACAGCACTCGCTGATCCACCACCGCTACCTTGGCGTGCATCCGGGTGTGCGGCTCGTCCCGCTGGGACGCCGGCCAGTGCCACAGCCGCGCCCCGGGTACGTCGGCGAACGCCAGTGCGGGCTCCGGACCGGTCAGGCCCCCGTCGGCGCAGGTCTCCACCACGACATCCACCGTCACCCCGCGGGCGGTGGCACGGGTCAACGCCTCCACCAGCGGTGGGTACCGGACCGCGGCGTAGGTCATCAGGATCAACTCCTGCTGGGCCTGCTCGACCAGATCCACCAGGACCGGGGCGGTGGCGCGTACCGGTACCCGGTGGGAGCTGGGGCCGGTCCACACCGGCTCCACCTCCAACGCCCCGGCGTGCTGCGCGTATCCGGTGGCCAGCCCGGACAGGTAGGCGGCGAGTTCGACATCAGACCAGCCCGCCGCCTGCTGGGCAGCCAGCAGCCGGCGGGTGAAGGTGGCGAACTCGGGGGTGGGCACCGCTTGGACCAGGGCATGCTCCGGCCAACCGTCCCGCAGCCGATCCACCAGGGTCCGCACCGCCCGCGGCCCCAACTGGGCCACCGCGTCGGTGGCTACCGCCTCAACCGACTGCCAGGTCACGGACACCAGGGTAGAGAGCCCACTTCGGATCGTCGATCGGAACGACGAACCGCCGATCCAGGAACCGGTTCCCCTTCTCGCAGGTGGTTTCCGACACGAACAGGCAGATGTGGCAGGCGGCGCCGTGCAGAAAGTCCGCCGGGTGCTTCGGCAGCCGCTCCGCACACAGCGGATCGGAGGAGCAGCGGAGCGCGGTGGTGAGCGCCCGGGTGGTGATCCGCAGCAGCGACGCCGGCTCCCCCAACGTCACCAACCCGCCCAGGGTGCCGTCGGCGTCGGGGACCGCGGTGTAGATGAGGATGCCGGCCTGGGGGTGGTCCTCGGTACCGGCGTAGATCCGCTCCCCGAGGCTGGCCGCGCTGTAGCCGCACTCCAGGGCGATGGTGCGGATCAACAGGTGCGACAGGGTGTGCAGGGCGTAGTACCGGGGGCCGGGCCAGTGCCGCATCCGATCGAACGGGCCGGCGATCCGGTGGGAGTACCGGTTCTCCCGGAACCGCCCGTACGCCTCCCGGTGTTCCTGCAGCACGTCCGAGTCCCCCACCCGGGCTTCCCACTCCGCCAGCAGATCCTCGGAGATCCGCAGGAAGATGCCTTCGCCGCGGACTTCACTGGCGGGCACCCAGGTGGGGCGTTTCCGGGACAGGGGCGCCCGCTCCACCAGGTCGGGATCCTGCGGGTCGGGGGCGTCCAACCGGGTGAACCCCACCAGTGCCCGCACCTCCCGCAAGCGTTCCACCTGGAGCACGTCGGCGTAGTAGGACGCGAGCGCACCGGTGACCTCCACCCGACGGAGCGCGAAATCGTCGCTGGGTTCCGGCAGCGTCCGGCTGGAGAACACCTCCCACTCCGGCGTGCGCAGGTCGAGCGTGCTACCGGACGGTGGGGCGGCAGCGGATTGACGGTGCTGTTCGATCGCTTCCCAGAGCTCTTCGTCCTGCCACTTGGCGAACTGCCGCAGCTGCGGCACGTTCGCCCGCGCGTACGGAAGCATCTCCCGCGCCGGCAGGTCTTTCAGGTGATCCCAGTACTGCCGCACCTTCGCCTGCAGCTCCCGGGCCCCGGCTTCGGGCACCGCCAACGCCGACAAGGACTGGGCGAACCACTGGTTGGAGGCCCCGACGATCAGCAGGTTGGTCGGTGCTTTGCATCCGGTGGAGGCGAACTCCCCCAGGTGGGCGTGGCGCCCCCGGCAGCGGGGCAGCTGCTCAGCGCCGCGTTGCCCGGTGACTTCCCGCATGTTGCGGCGCTGGTGGCAGACCTCGCACCGGATCTCCACGTTGGCGCCGAGGTGCCCACCCCGGTCGTCCATCCGCAACCGGGGGGAGGTGCTCTCCGGGCAGGTACCGCCCTGGTGGACGAACCGCACGTACGGGAAGTCGTCCAGGTGACCGGCGGTGCAGGCGAGTACGAACCGGGCCGGCACCGCCAGCGGCCGGCGGCCGGACTTCTTCTTCGGGCAGTGGCTGTGGAAGAACCGGGCCTCGTGCGGCCGGTGCGGGTTGTGGTTCTCGAACCCGAACACCTTCGTCTCGATCGGAGCCAGCTCCCCGCACACGGTGCAGCGCAGCCAGGCTGGGAAGGGGACGACCGGCACCCCCACCCGCCTCGCCTGATCAGCCACCTGCTGGTCGGAAGAGTCGAGCCACGGCGCCGGGCGTAACTCCTTTACCCCGGGCTCCTGCAGCACTTCCCGCACCTTCTCCAGCAGCCGCGGTTCCGCGATCGCCTCCCAGTCGGGGACGGCCGCGTAGTTCCAGTCGTCCAGGCCCCGGACCAGCACCGAGAAGTTCGGTAGATCGATCAGGGCGCCCACTCCGGCGGTGTACATCAGGTGGCTGGGGCGCACCGATCCGACCCGACGGTGGTACCCGGTGGACATCAGCGGCCCCCTTCCCAGGTCGATCCACCGAGCTCATCCCCGACCGGTAGTTCCTCCTCGGTCGGCTCGGTGTGTGCGGTGGGCGGGAACTCCCACTCGGGTGGGCTGTAGAGCGGCGTGAAGATCTCTCCTCCTCCCGGGAGCAACAGGTTGATGTCGTTCTCGGTCTCCCGCATGGACTGCCCCACGGTCAGCTCACTCCACGGCTGTCCGCCCGCGCGTTTCAGTAGCCCCCGCAACCGCTGCTTGCGGAAGGTGCCGTCGGTGTAGCCGATCCGGGCCTCGCCGGTCTTCTCCTGCTCCCAACGGTCTTTCAACACCTTCAGCCGCTCCTCGAGGTACCCCCGGGCGACGGTGGCGCCGACCGCCTCCGCCCGGTCGAGGAACCGCTGCATCACCCGGACCACCACCGGATCGTCCAGCGGTACGTCGTGGGCGTCCACATTGCGGGAGAACCGCTCCTCCCGCTGGCGTACCGCGGCCACGAAGGTCGCGGCGGTGCCCCGGTCCAACGCCCGTCGGGTGTACGGGGTGACCGACAGCGCCTCCACCTGCCGGTAGAACGTGGCGTGGTAGTACTCGAAGTCCTCAAAGTGGGCGAGGTCGCGGGGGCGGGTCCAGTGGTAGAGCACGATCACCAGCCCGGGGCGTCGCGGATCCCGCCCGACCCGGGAGGAGGCCTGGATGTACTCGGCGGTGTTCTTGGGCTGGCCGGTGACCACCATCAGGCCGAACCGGGAGACGTCCACCCCCACCTGCAGCATGGAGGTCGCCAGCACCACGTCAGTCGGTGCCTGGCCTTCTTTGGCCCGCTGCCCGTACCGGTCCGCCAGCGGATGGAGCGGGGGCGGTTTGCCGGCGGAGGAGGAGCGCCGTGCTTTGAGCACCCGGGCCGCCTCGTCCAGGATCGGCCGCCGGCGGGCGGAGGTGTCCAGCTCCGGGTCGAATCCGTACTCCAGCCGTTTCAGCACGTCGCTGATGTCTCCGGAGGAGATCCGGGAGGTCAGCTCCTGGATGGTCAACGTCTGGGTGGTGCCGATGAGCCGGTCGGACAGTCCCTTGCGCCGCCCGTGGGTGCGCACCCGCCCGGCCACCTGGTCATCCAAGGCCCGGCGCATCCCCGCCAGCTCCCGGGTGGAGCTGAAATAGTTGACCAGGGTCAGGTACGGGTCGGCCGGTTTGCCGTACCGGTCGAACAAAGTCTGTCCGGCGATCAGCAGGATCTCCGCCAGACGGATCTGGGCCGACTTCAGCCGCACCCCGTGGGCGCAGATGCCCAGGTAACGCCGGCCCGGGGTGGTCTCGGTGACCGGTACCTGCCGGCTGAAGAAGGTGTCCCCGACGTCGATGACCGGCGGCGGGAAGATCGCCAGCTGGCGGGCGAACACCCCCAGCACCTGGGCCGCGGCCCGTTTGGTGGTGGCGGTGGAGGCGACAATCTTCGGACCAGTCTCCACCCCCGCCGGGGTCTGCCAGGTGCACAGCTCATCCACCGCGGCCTCGAACAGGCCGACCGTGGTGCCCAACGCGCCGGAGATCAGGTGCAGCTCGTCCTGGATGATCAGGTCAGGTGGGCGTAGCCGCACCACCGGTTCACTCTGGACCGCCGGCAGGTGACCCTTCGCCAGATGCCGGTTACCGCAGCCGGTCTTCAGATCCAGGTCGTCGTGCCGGTACCCGTGCCGGGGGCAGCGGTGCCGCACCCGGCCGAACAGGACGCCGGCGTACCCACGCCAGGGCAGTTGGGCGAGTTTGTCCACCGTGGCCACCACCAGTGACGGCGCGTACCGGTAGATCTCCTCGTCCACGGTGAGGATCGGTAGCCCTTCCGCCGCCTGGGTGCGGGAGAACGGGCAGGCGTCCTTCCCTTCCCCGTTGGGGCAGTACAAGAAGACCCGGCGGAGGTCCTCCCGCACCTCGAGGTCACGATGGCCCTGGAGGGTGGTCCCACACCACGGGCAGGCGAGGGTCTGCAGGACGTTGACCCGCTTACCGTGCCCCGCCTCCCGGGCGGCGGCGATCTGTTCGGCCGCCTCCTCGAACCAGTTGGGGGAGACCCCGCCACCGACCCACAGTCCGATCCGGAACGGCTCCCTGCCCCAGGTGGTCTCGTCCTGTCGCCGCAGCACCTCGGCGGCGCAGACCAGGGCGGCGGCCCGTTGGAACTGCTGGGCGGTGAGCAGCCGCAGGGTGTAGCGCATCAGCACCGCCACCCCACCGGCGCCGCTGCGGGCCGCGTCCCCGGTGCCGATGGTGCCCTGCAGACGCCGGATCGCGAAGGTGTAGGCGGTCAGGCCGAGGTACGCCTCGGTCTTGCCGCCACCGGTGGGGAAGAACAACAGGTCGACCAGCGCGGTGGGGGCGGCGGCCCGCTCCGGGTGCGCCGGATCAGTCAGGGAGGGGAGGTTGAGGAGCACGAACGCCAACTGGAACGGCCGCCAGGCGGCCACCTCCGCAGGTTTCTTCCGGTCGATGGCGGCCTTCGCCGCGGCGAACCCGATCCCTTGTTCGTCGCGCAGCCGGGCGATCTCGGTGTGCCGGCGCTGCTGCGCCATGGCCCGGTTGGCGAACCGGAACGCGGTCAACGCCTCCTGGTGCCGCGGCTGCGTCGGATCGGTGAGCAGGTCGATGCCGGCCTGGATCCGGTCCGCGATGGCGCGCGCCCGGAAGACGGCGGTGCGGGCCGCCTCCTGTAGGGACTCCGGCAGGTCCGGGATCCGCGTCTCCTGGGCATCCAGCCAGCGGCGGTAGCCGTCGGCCAGCGGCGCCAACCCGGCCCGCAGGGCGTCCACCTCGGCCTCCGCGAGGGCATCCATGGACAGCTCCACCCCGGCCAGATCGCTGCCGTCCCCGACTTGGGCGGCGGTGGCCGGCACCTCGTACGTGGGCAGCCACGTGGTCTCCAACCGGTAGGCCCGCCGCTGCCCCGGCCGCACCGAGGGGTGGACCGCGACATTGTGGCCGTTGGCGTACCGGCGGTGTTCCCGGTAGAGCAGGCGCAGGTGGGCTTCTTCCTCGTCCTCGACCACCAGGCCGGTGTCGTCCACCGGATCGTCCACCGGCAGAAACACCGCCTCTTTCCCGTCCGGGGCGGTGACGGTCAGTCGGGTCTGGAACAGCCAGGCGGTGTCCACGTTGCGCGGCGGTTCTGCCTGGCTGTTGACCAGGGTCACCTGCACCACCCGCCGCTGGTCGCGGAGACGGACTTCCACCGTCAGGTGCACCCCGGGGGCGTCGGAGTTCGATCCGGTGAGCGGCACCCGGTAGGACGGTTCACCGTCCAGCCGTACCAGCGTGCGGTAGTTCACCGGTTCCCGGGTCCAGACGCTGCGTGGCTGGTCGTTCTCGGCTCGGGCCTCCTGTTTGTCGTAGCGCCCCCATTCGGCTGTCACCGCCAGTGTGTCCACTTCGACCGGTACCGCGAACGACAGTCCCATGGACGAGGCCCACAGGTTGCCGAGGGCGGTCGGGCTGACGATCTCCGGCAGGTCGGCCTCGGTGGCGTCTCCGTGGACGGGGGTATCGAGGTCCACTCCGTTGGTTTCCCGCCGTGAGCGGGGCCGGGGGCGTGGCCCCAGGGCACCCACCAGGTAGCGTTCGCGTGGCCCCATCGCCCCGGGTGGAAACTGCTCGTGTTCTCCGCCCCAGGGGCCGAGCAGGTCGCGCCGGATCAGTTCCTCCAGTTCGTCCCGCACCTGGTAGGAGTTGGCGGGGGCGAACCTCTGGGGGGCGTCCAACGGGTGTTGGTCCAGCGCGCCGGTGAGCGTCGGTTGCTCCCCGCGCGGATCCGGCAACAGTGCCTCCTGCCCCTGCATGATCACCTCGTCTGTCTGGGCGAGTGACGTACAGGCGCGGTCGATCCTCCCTGGCCGACAACGCCCAAATTCGTGTAAACAATTTACACATCACTCGTACGCTGGCAGCTACCCGGGCCTGACCCTAGCCGTCACACCGGGTCACCGCACTCCCCCAGACGTCCGACGCGCCAGCCAGCCAGTTCACCGCACCCACGGTGGCACCCGCAGCCATGGGCGGTGTCCCTGTCACTGGTGGACAGCGGACGCGAGCGCTTCTCGATATTCACGTGCCCATTCCGCACCCCGCCACGGTTGCGGGAGGGCGTCCCAACCTGCCCGTAGATGATCGGCGGCCTTCCGGCTGTCGCCGAGACCGAGGTAGGCCAGGCCGAGGTTCAACAGGTGGTAGGTGGGGCTGAGCCAGTAGGCCGCCCGGGGCGCGGGTTCGTCCGCGCACTGCTCGATCAGGTCGGTCGCTTCCCCGAGCAACCGCTCCGCCGCGGGTCGGTCATCCAGCAGCGCCAGCCCGTGGGCAGCCTGGATGGCGTCGCCGGCCCGCTGCAACCCCGTGGCGCCGGGAGTGTGGTAGGCGGCCAGGAAGTGCCGCACGATCCCACGTGGATTGCCGCGCTGCCGCTCCAGGTAACCGCGGAAGTTCTCCACCTGCGCCGCCAACACCCCGGAACCCACGGCGTCGGCCTCGACCGCAGCGGCGCCCAACATCCGTACGGCGGTGGCATCGTGCCGAGCCTCGGCATGCAACCAGCCGACGAACTGGGTCCACTCCGCGGCGATCTCGGCCAACCTGGTCGCGTGCGGGCCACGTGCCGACCGCGCCAGCGCGGTGACCACACGATGCTGATCCTCCACCCACGGCAACAGCGCATGCGGCGTGCACTCATCGTCCAGGCGCCGTTGTACCGCCAGCAGGTCCGCCAAGGTGTCGACGGCGGTGGCGTCCAGCCGCATCGGATGGGCGAGCACGTACCGCAACCGGTCAGCCTCGTCCCCCTCACCGGGGCCGACGTCACGCACCATGCCGGACAGCTCGCCCGCGGCGTCCAAGGCCCGGTCGAGCAGCGCCGCCGCCTCCGCGGTGGGGTGTCTGTGCCCGTTCTCCCACTCAGACAGCAGGCTCTTGGACACGTAGGTCACCCGGGAAAGGTCTCGCAGTGACAAGCCCCGGGCGCGCCGGAGCTCTCGTAACCGGGCCGGGAACCGGGGATCCACGATCGTCCGTCGCATCGACACCTCCCTGAAGCCGGAATGGAGCTGGCCTCGCCCGACCTGGCTCCAGACTAAGTCGATACCGATGTCCTCACCGGGGTTGCGTGGGTCCGATTGATGCTTCCAAGCTCGGATACATGATCACAACACTTGCGCCGGTCTTGCGCTCCACCATTTCCTTAAAAGCCAACCGGATGTCAGGGGAACGGCAAAATGATGGAGCGCCGGGATGATCACATGCACGGGCGTCACCACACCGTGCCATCGGCGGAGTAGAGACGATTCACCTTGATGACAACACATAGGTATCGGAGTTGATCAGCGTGGACATTGCCCAGACCAAGCAGGCAACCCGGGAACGAATGTGGGCGCTCCTGGAACGGGAGCGTGCGGTACCGCCGGGGGTCCACGGCCGCATCCCGGCGTTCGTCGGAGCCGAGGCCGCCGCTGACCGCCTAGCTGCGCTACCTGTCTGGCGGTCGGCCCGAGTCATCAAGGCCGTGCCGGACAAGGCCCAGCTTCCCGTGCGCGCGCGGGCGCTCACGAAGGCAAGTTGGTCTACATGGCCGTTCCCCGGCTGGCCGATGTCCTGCCCTTCTACCTGCTCGACCCAGCGGCGTTGACCGTACCGCCGAACGAGGCCGCGTCGAGCACGGTGGCGGCCAGCGTGGCACGGAAGGTCGGTGTCGAGGAGATGCCGCCAGTAGATCTCATCGTGTGCGGCAGTGTGGCCGTCAACCGACGCGGGGTACGGCTCGGCAAGGGGGCGGGCTACTCAGACATCGAGGTAGCGCTGCTGCAGGAGACCGGCCTGATCGGGCCACACACTACGATCGTGACCACGGTGCACTCGTTGCAGGTGGTCGATGATGAGCTTCCCGAGGCGAAGCACGACTTCAGCGTCGACCTGATCGTGACCCCGGATGAGGTCATCGAGTGCGGGCCGCCGCGTCGCCCGAGCGGTCTCTACTGGGACAGCGTGAGCCGGGAGAAGGTCGAGGAGATTCCGATTCTGGCTGCTCGCGCACGACAGGAACGGGCCAACCGTACTCATTGAACCGTTCATCGACGATGGCGACGTCATCCATACAAAGGAAGGAATAGGCACCTTCTGTGGGGTAATCCGGCAACACCACCACTCGGAATAGGTCAGCGGCGCTGACGAGGCAGATGCTGTGAACAGCATTCCTGGATTCCCGTCCGGAAGTCCTCCCACGATCGATTGACCCCGGACGGCTGGCGGATTTCTCCACTTTCTACAGCTTTATCGATGATCGCTGGGGCGTCTGCCTCTCGGTAACACCGCTGGGCGGTGCTGACCTCTTCCCGCAGAACTCGCTTAGGATCACCTAGCCGGCCGGTGTCTTTCCCCAAGCGGGTCTTCGGTACTTTCCACCCTTGAGCTTGCAGCGCCTTGGGGAATAACAGCAGCCACGCTTCAGTTTCCGCGGTGGCGAGCACGTAGTGCGCGTGAGGAAGCTCCCGCCGCAGCGCCGCCTCGACCTTGGCCTTGGTTTGGTCGTACTCGGTACTGAACGGCTCGTCAAAATCTTCGTGAACGAAGACACATGCGAGGTCAGCATCTTCACGTGTGGCGCGGGCTCGCGCTCGTCTAGCCAATACCTGGATCCGCTCTGGCAACCTCGTGTCAGAAGCGGCCTTGAGCCGCACGGTCTGGTTGATCTCGACGATCCGGCCACGCATCTCCGGACAGAACTCCTCGAGGAGTTTCCGCATGACCTTCCGGTCGTTGCTGTCCTCACCGGCAAGGACCACCACCGGTTTTTTCTCGGCGCGTATCCGGGTCCCGCCTCGACTCACAGGTCACCGCCCAATGCTCCGGAAAACCACAGCTCGCCCAGCGGCAGATCGTCACTAGCTGCCTGGATCCGACGGATGTGCGTGGTGGGGATGGCAGGGATATCTGATGACCCGTCGTCGCGCCGCTCGCAGATCACCAGCTCTTCTGGGCGTAGCCGGTCCGCCAGCGCAGGAGAATGGGTGGCGACCAGGAACTGAGTCCGTTCACTCGCCTCCCGCAGCCGATCCACCAGCAACTCCAGTGCTTGCGGGTGCAGCCCGTGGTCTATCTCCTCGACACAGGTCAGTGCCGGTGGATGCGGGTCGTACAGCAACGCCAGCATGCCCAACAAGCGGACCGTGCCATAGGAGGCGTCCGCGAGCTGGGTTGGCCTCCGCAGTCCTCGCTCCCGCAGGACCACTACCACTTCTCGGGCTGCCCCGGACGGATATTCGAAGTCGATGTCCTCGAGCTGTGGCAGCACCGCAGTGGCATCCTCCACCAACCGTTCCCAGCGGGCGGGGTGCTGGTGTCGGAAAGTAAGCAGAAAGCCGGCCAGGTTGGCGGCGTCCTGGTCCAAGACGCTGTGGTCATGGTGATGCATTCGGGAGGGAAGCCGAGCTCCGTCGACCCGCACGTCGAACACGCGAAAGGATGCGAGCCGGTTGGCCACCGCCGCCACCTCGGTACCTCCCTCCGCATCTGACAGGCGCCGCAGTGTCGACAGACCACTGCTCATCCGACTGATTCCGAATTCCCGGTGCCCGTCGTCCTCAACCAGCACCTTCTGCCCACTGACGGTGATCCGCCGTCCGGGTCCTTGGGTCCGTTTGAACCGGAACAACTCTCGGCGTGACAGCCCTCCCCGAGGGGTTCGGGTCACCCGGAGCTCGTATTCATCGGGGGCGTTCGCGCTGCTGTTCCGGGTCCATGTCGCCTCAAGCTTGATGCGGAATGAAGATGGTGCCTGCTCGCCGCCCCAGAACACCACCTCATCAAACCCACCCCGCAGACTCAAAGCCGGTTCAAGATCGGTGCGGATGACGTCGGCGAGGAAACGGAAGACTTCCAATACGTTGGTCTTGCCTGCGCCGTTAGGTCCTACCAATACGTTGAGCCCTCGCAGCGGCAACGTGATTCGTCGCAGGCTGAGGAAGTTCTCCACCTCCAACTTGAGTAGCCGTTGCTTCATACCCGCACCCCGTGCTCTAGCCGCCCGATTGGTCACTGAAATTCTGCCATCCCCACTCAACGAGGACCCCACCATCGCCATGCAAAGCGTGTTGCTCAGGCGACCAGCTGGCGGATGAGTTCGGCGATGCCGACCAGTACGGCTCCGAAGAGTACAAGCACCGGTGCGCACCCGCCGGGCTTCTTCGCCACCGGCACCCGTGCTGGCTGGGTGCGGGACGGTGCGGGGATGGTGATCCGCAGCTCCCGCTCATCAGGCGAATCCGGCTCTTCGTCCCAGTCCGGCCCATCGTCGTCCCAGCCCTCGTACGGCTTCACGAACCGCTCGTGATACTCCGCAGGAGTCAACTCCCGCGGTCGCCAGAACGAATACCACTGTGGGCTAGTGGTTCGCTCGGCGGTAAGCTGGTCAGCCACCTGTGCCCCGGCCGGGTCTGTGAACAGGCCACCTGCACGGTCGGCGACCTCCGCTTCCAGCAGCTTCTGCGCCTCATCCGGCGGCAGCACCATGACCCCTGCGTCCCGGGCTTTGGCGAGGCGGGGATTCTCCTCCGCCACGTTGTCACACACCACCAGTCGGACGGTCTTGGTGAGGTTGACCGCAATCTGGGCACCGTGCTCAGCCGCAAAATCGATCACCCGGGCAACCCTGGCCGATTCCCCGACCGGCAGGATGCGCCACCCCTTCAGCGGCCCGTTGGCCTTGGCCCGTCTGACGGCAGCGGCCTGCTCCAAGTCACTGATCAGATGGGTGGCGGCGAGTTCCTTGGCCGCCCGCTGCAACTCCCGCAATTCTGCGGAGGTGACGATCCCGTCCGCTTCGGCCCGGGCACGGGCTTCGGTGAGGAAATCCTCGTGCACTTTGCGGGCGGTGGTCTGGGTGAGCCCGGCCCGCGCCGCCAGCACCGCCAACTGCCGTGCCTCCTCCCCCACCACCCGTCCGTCGGCGAGGGCGTGGCTCAGCAATGCGCGGTAGTCCCGCAGCCCCTTCGGACGGGGTGGGGGCGGGTTCGCCATGCGGGGCAGCCGGGCGGTGAGGGTGGCGAGCCAACCTTCCCGACCTTTCCGCAGCCAGGTCGCCCGGGGTGCGATCGGCCCACCGCGTGGCAACTCCGGCAGCGGCACCGGGGCGGGGCCAACCCAGAACAGCGGCTGCGGCGCGCTGGTGAGCAGGACGGTGAGCATGGTGGCGAGCGCGCGGGCGTCACCGAGCGCGGAATGCTGCGCGACCGGCCACTCACCGGTGACCAGGTGAGCGAGGGTAGCCATCCGGTATCCCCCACGGTATCCTCGCCGGTCCAGCTGGGTCTGGGCCGTGACCAGGGTGCAGAGCCCCGGCACCCCCTGCAGGTTCACCCCCAGGCGGCGGAATTCGGCCGCCAGGAACTTCTCTTCGAACTCGAGGTAGTGGCTGACCACGATCGCATCGCGGAGATAGGCCAGGACGTCGCCGGCGATCTGGTCGAAGGTCGGCGCGTGCGCGACGTCAGCGTCGGTGATCTCGTGCAGCTCCTCGTTGGTGATCCGCACGCCGGGGTTCACCAGGGTGGCGTATTCGTCCAGAATGGTGCCGTCGCCCCGCATCCGGACGATCCCGATCTCGCATACCCGGGCACCCTGATCCGGCTCCAGCCCGGTGGTTTCCAGATCAAGGACCGCGAACGTCAGCTGACGTGGGTCGACCCCGCCTTTCCGGGTGAGCTGGCCGTAGTGGAACATGCGTTAACCCATTCGCTGAGGGAAACAGGGGTGGAATCAGAACAGAGTGCTGGGCACCTGTTGCTGTTTACCGTCATGCAGGCCAGCGGCGACCTCTTCCGCATAGCGCTGATGGTTCAGCTCCAGCAACCGGTCCGTGATCTCCCGTTGCACCACAGGACCGACCGTATAGCGGATGTAGGCGCCGGCTCTGTGGAAACCGTGATCAAGGCCCTGTGCCAGCAGGTCATTCCAACCATAGGCGCGGCAGGTGGCTTCGTCGATCGCCTGATGGATCCGCCGCAACTCCACAATGTCCTCATCTTGGCACGCCGGGTCGAAGACCAGGTTGTACGTGGCGGTCAGGCCCGCTTGTCGACTGAGCATGACTTCCCGGCGGTAGGTGTCCAGCCGCTCTCCCAGCTCCCGCAGCTCCCCGGTCAGCTCCGGCAACGGAAAATTCTCGAATGCGTCCGACGGCGAATAGTTAATATCAGATTTCATCGTCGATGACTTGCTGAGCGTCCACCAAAAATGTGGCGAACTCGACAGCAAGGCCAACATCGCCAGATCATCCGTCGCGAACACACCAAGCTTGTGCGCGAATACTTGGCCAGTCGGCACCATCACCGGCATCACAGTCTTACTCACGAGCGTGATCACCATGACCCGCTCCAACCCGGCGATTGCCTTCACCATCGCCGGGCGTTTCTCTGCATAATGCCACCAATAGTCGCGGTAGACCTTACGGTTATTCTTGTCCCGCTCTGGTTTGACCAGCCGACGGACCTGGTCGTAGCACTCGGGGTAGGTCTTGGCGCGTGCCTCATCCCAGTCGTGGAAGTTGATGACCCACCGGCTGGCCGAGCAGTCCGGACGCGAGTTCACATCCTGTCCGTTCAAGTAGGGGAACAGGACCTCCCGGTTCCGCGCATCCTTCTCAACCAACTCCTTCGCCCGATCTGGCTCCATCGTGAATCCCATACCGAGCACGTAGGAGCCGATGAAGGAGATACCGGCGTTCGCGGCCAGGCGGTAAGGATTACCGGCGATCCGGGAGGCGGGCTCGAGCGAAGGACTGATCCGCGTCACCGGCCTCCCGTCCACGACACAGACGGCCTGCTCCCCCAGCGGGGCCCGGCTGGTCCAGATCGCGCAATATTCCAGCGCTGCTGATTTGGACGGCCACTTCTCGCTCTTGATCGCCTGGCGGATCGTCACCCCGGCCGCGACAAGCTGGTCGAGACCGACCTCCCGAGTGTCGCCCTGGGCGAGAGTGTTGGTGGCGATCAGTCCGGTCTGTCCGGTGGGGTTGAGCAGCTCGTGTGCCCGCAGCACGAAGTAGGCGACCAGGTCGGCGCTGCCCCGCGCACCCTTGCCCAGATGGCGCACCAGGTATTCCCGGTAGGCCGTGCCCAGTGAGCCAGTGAGCTTCTGGCCGCCGAGGAACGGAGGGTTGCCGATGATGGCATCAAAGCCGCCCTGGTCGAAGACCTCTGGGAAGGTCAACGGCCAGTGCAGTGGCTTCCGGTCGAAGGCGTTGGTGGGAAGATCCAGCCGCAGCCACGCCTGGGCTTGCTCTTCGAGTATCGACGGGTCTGCCCCGTCAGCAATCTTGCGGGTCAGCTCCGCGATCCGCTCCGCCACCGCGGTCGCCTTCTCTCGCCCCGGGAGGGTGGCGGCCAGCCAGCCGCCGGCGACCAGATCCGCGTACCCCTGGGAGCGGTGCACGACCTGGTGAGCTTCGGCCAGCAGCCGCTGCTTCTCCGCCAGCCCCGCCTGGGTGGTGGGCAGTGCCGCGATCTGACGGCGCAGCTCCCGAGCCTGGGCCAGTTCCCGCTCGATCCGCAGGTCTCGAGCCGCCTCCTTCGGGAGCGCCGCCAGGTTACCGATTCCCAGGAGCGAGTCGCCGACGGCCAGGCGGTCGTCGAGGAAGGTGAACGGGCGCTGCGGGTCCATGGACACCAGCCACAGCGACAGCTTGGCCATCTCCACCGCCATCGGGTTGATGTCCACCCCGTACAGGCAGTGGGTGATGACCTGACGGCGGGCCTCGACCACCACCGGGTCCTGGTCGGCGTCCAGCGGTCGGTCGTCCCCCGGCGCGCGGTAGCCGGCGGCGCGCGGATCACCCTCCCGTACCCAGGCTTCCACCAGCCGGTCGCCCAGGTAGCGGGCGGCCGCCACCAGGAACGCCCCCGACCCCATGGCGATGTCCGCCACCTTCAACGCGAGGATCTGGTCGCTGGACTTGAGGCGCCACTGGTCGCGGTCGGCGGTCTGCAGCGGCCCCGGTTCATACACCAGCGGCTCCAGCGCCCCCGCCACCACCTGCTCGGCCAGCGCGCGGGGGGTGTAGTGGGTGCCGGTGTTCTTCCGCAGCGTCGACTCGGTGACGAACAACTGCCCGGGCAGGATCACCATCGGCAGCCCGCGCAGATCCTGTCGGATGATCCCGACGAACGGCCGCAGCCGCTCGGTCAGCGCGTGGTCGTTGCCGGTCACCGCCAACAGGCGTTTGCGGGCCTCCGCCCACTCGGCCTCTGACAAGGGGGCGAGCTTCTTGGCCAGCGCCGCCGCGGAACCGATCTTCGAGTCCTTGTAGGTCTGGGCCAAGGCGTTGGCCAGCCCCGGCAGGTCCGTGGCCTGCGCCGCCAGCGCCTCCAGCTCGCGGAGCGGAACCTCCTCCTCCAGCCCCTCTTTGCCGATCAGCCCGACCGTCACCTCGTCGGCCCGGAACCCTTCGAACGCCAGCAGACCCTCGTAGACGTACCCGATCTGCTCCACGTCCAGCGACCGGAAACTCACCCGGCGCCGCTCCCGGGAGCGGCCGGTGCCGACCTCCACGTACTGCACCGCCCGCAGCATGTGCAGCACGGTCCGGTCGTCCACCTGCAACAGCAGCTTCCCATCCTGCTGCGGGTCGAGCCAGTCATACTGGTTCGGGTTGAACAGGGAGCCGTCGTGGGCGTGGATCCGCAGCCGGGGATGGTCGATGCCGGAGTGGACGGCGGTGAACAGGGCCAGCAGCCGGTGCCAGGCGGTGAAGCTGTGCTCCAGCTGTTCCTCGGTGCCGTCGCTGGCCTGCTGCTCCAGCTCCGCACACAGCCGGCTGGCTGAGTACGCCTGGGCGTACAGGTCGTTGTCCGCCGGCAGCAGTTTGCGTTCTTCCGCGAACAGCAGGAACACGATCCGCATCATCACCGCGACCGCGCCCCGGTAGACCTCGTGCGCGGACTTGTCCCGCAGGCCGGGGTATCCCTGGGCCTGGGCCACCCGGTCGGCGCGGCCGAGCGCGGCCACCAGCAGCTCCACTGCCCGGCGGACCTGCACCCCCAGCGCCTCGGTGATCTCTTCCTGGTTGTCGGTGCTGTCTGCGAACAGCCGTTCCAGCCGCTGCTGGGGCGGCACCCCGAAGAAGCGACGCCGACTCAGCAGGGACCGGAACGCGCGCACCACGGTGCGTTCTGCCGCTTCCGGCCAGTCCACCGCGTCGAACACCGCGGTGGCGGTGGCCTTGCCGCGGGGCGCCCACACCAGCACCCAGAACCGGCCGTTGGTGACCAGCCCCAACTCCACCCGGTGGTGGCGGCACAGGTGGGCCAGCCGGTCGACCGGGGTGGCGGCCCAGGTGGAGTCAGGGATGCGGCCGGTGGGGTGCTGCTCGGGTGGGCACACCAGCCCCAGTAGCCGGGTCGACTCGGGGGTGACCTTTTCCCCGGGGGTGACCAGTGCGAACGATGGCGTCAGCTGGGTGTCGTGTTCGGTGATCTGGACCGGGAACGGGTCCAGGTCGGTCTCGTGCAGGGTGTCGCCCCACTCCAGCAGCTCGGTCAGCACGTACCGGATCCAGTCGGACTGGCCGGCGGCCGGGTCGGCTTGCCATTCGGCGTGGCGCACCCGCAGCTGTTCCCGCTCAGTTTTGTCCAGTGGATCCAGGCTGGGCCAGGTGGCGCGCAGCACCGGCAGGCTGAGGAATGGGCCCGATATCTCCACCAGGCTCAGCCACTCCCGGTGGTGCGCGGCACTGTCCAGAGTGGTGGCCCGCTTCCGCACGGGACGGCTCATCGGATCGCCTCCTGCCGGGGTACGACGAACACCACCGCGACCGGGTCGGTGTGGGCGCGCAGGTCCCGGTACCGGTCGGCGATGACCGCCAGCTCCCGTTCCTGGACCTGCGCCAACTGGTCCAGTCGCTTCTGCCAGGACTGTCGGTCCCGGCGGTACTGGTCCAGCTCCTCCTTGCTCTTGAACTCGAGCCGGCTGATCAGGGCCTCCTCCTCGTCATCGGCCTGCGCCAACGCGTGACGGAGTGTGGCGGCGAACTGGTCCAGGTTGTGGCGGATCCGTTGCTGTTCCGCTTCGTGGCGGTGGGCGAGTTTCCGGTCCAGCGACTCCCGGCGGGTGCGGGCCCGCCAGTCGACCGCGGCCCGCAGCCCCGGCTCCACCTGTTCCCACCGAGCGGCCAACCGGGTCTGGAGGTGGGGGGAGGCGGGGGTGCCGGTGGTGAAGGCGCGGGTGAGGATGCCGCCCAGGGTGGTGAGGTTCTCCAGGCGCCGGAACCGGCCCTGCGCCGGTGCCCACCCGCCGGCGTAGAGCACCTCTTCGTGCAACCGGACCCCGTCCCCACCGACCAGCACGAATCGGGAATAGGCCGCTACCAGCACGTCTTCCAGCGCCGGGTCGTCGCTGACCAGGGCGGTGACGCGCCGCAGGTCGAGGGCGGGGTTGGAGGCGGCGCTGGTCAGCAACTGGGTCGACATCGCCACCAGGGGGTGGTTGAGGTGGGCGAGCACCACCGGTCGGCTGGCGGCGGTCAGTTCGGCCGCGACCTGTGGGTCGAAGGTGATCGGCAGCTGGCGGGGTGGGGCGCCGTCGGTGCGGAGCTTCTCGGTCAAGCCTTCGGTCGCCCGCTGCCAGGATTCGGTCAGCGGCGGCACCTGGTAGAGGCCCGGTACCGGTACCTGTTCGTCCAGGTGTTCCCGGAGTGGCTGTTGCTGGGCGAGCGCCAGGGCGGTGTCCACCACGCGTTTCACCGCTGATGGGGTGATGCCGAGGGTGTGCACGGTCTGGTCCAGTTCGGCCCGCAGCCGCCGCACCTGGTCGCGCACATTGGACTCGCTCGACAGGTGGTCGGTCCGCTTGTCCCGGCCGGCCTGTTCGACGTCGATGTCCACCGTCTCGCCCAGCATCCGTCGCTGCACCGCGTCGGCCAGTACCGCGTTGACCGGCCCGAGGTCGTCTTCCATCTGGGCGACCTTTTTCGCGACCCGGGAGAGGAACTCCAGGTCGGCTTCGAACTCGTCCACCGGTCTCCCGAAGCCGGTGCCGACGAAGTGGCGGACGTCAGGTGGCTGGGTCTGGCCGTACCGGTCGATCCGGCCGATCCGCTGCTCCAGTTTGTTGGGGTTGAACGGGATGTCGTAGTTGACCAGTCGGTGGCAGTGGTTCTGCAGATCGATCCCTTCGCTGGCGGCGTCGGTGGCGAGCAGGATCCGGACCGGGTGTTCGGTGGGGGCGGCCTGGAACGCCAGCCGTAGTTGTTCCCGCTCGTCGGTGGACATGCCGCCGTGCAGCAGCGCCAGGCCTTCCCCGAGTCCTGCCTGCCGCAGCAGATTCTCCAGCCAGATCTGGGTGTCGCGGTATTCGGTGAACACCACCACCCGTTCGTGGGTCCAGTGGGTGCCGTCTGGCCGGCAGACCGCGGTGAGGTAGGAGATCAGCTCCTGGGCTTTGGCGTCTGGCCGGGATTCGTGGGCGGCTGCCCACCGCTCCATCTCCTCCAGCAACCGGATCTCTTCGTCGGTGGCGTCCGGCTGCAGGGGACGGCTGCGGTGCAGGGCGTCCCGCTCCGCCTCGGCCAACTGTTCGTCGTCGTAGGTGGCGGTGTCGTCGAAGAAGTCCTCCAGCCACTCCGGCACCTCGTCGACGACCGGCGCGGCGGCCGGGGGTGGTCCCTGGCGGCGACGCAGGGTGTCGAGATAGACCGACACGGTGTGGTGGAACGCCGCCGGGCTGGAGAACAGCCGCTTCTTCAGCAGCAGTGTGACCAGGTCGGTGGCTTTGCGTCCGCGGGCGGTGGTGAGGCGTTGCCGGCGCAGCTGGGCGAACTGTTTCAGCAGGTCGTGCACTCGCCGTTCGCTGTCCGGGTAGCGGACCGGGATCGCGGTGGCCTGCCGGGGTGGGAAGCGGGGGGTGCCGTCCGGGTCGACGATGTCCCGTTTCAGGCGGCGCACCACGGTCTCCTTCACCGCCGCGGGGTCGGGTCGTACGCCGCGGGCGAACCGCTGGTCGTCGAGGAACTCCAGCAGGGCGGTGAATGATTCGGGGTAGCCGTTGTGGGGGGTGGCGGACAGGAACAGCCGGTGGGTGAAGTGGGGCGCCAGCCAGCGGATCAGTTTGGTCTGTTGAGAGTCGACCGCGTACGCCTGCTTCGGCGCGGCCGGGGCGACGTGGTGGGCCTCGTCCAGGATCAGCAGGTCGAAGGTCCGGGGATAGGTGGGGCCGTCGGTGGGCAGCACCTCCGCCAGCAGCCGCTGCGCCTTGGCGCCGCGTAGCCACGGCAGGCTGACGATGCAGCGGGGGTAGATCCGGAACGGGTTGGCGGTGGAGCCGTGGCTGCGGCGCACCTCCGCGCAGCGTGGGGAGTCGATGACCGTGAAGTCGAGGCCGAACTTGTCGAGCATCTCGTCTTTCCACTTCACGGTCAGCCCGGCCGGGCAGACGATCATGATGCGGTGGGCGCGGTGCCGTAGGAGCAGTTCCAGGGCGACCAGGCCGGCCTCCACCGTCTTGCCGAGCCCGACGTCGTCGGCCAGCAGCAGGTTGACCCGGGGGGCGTCCACGGCGCGGGCGACCGGCTCCAGTTGGTAGTCCTCGATCGCCACCCCGGCCCGGAACGGGGCCTGGAGGGTTTTGACGTCCGCGGAGGTGACCGCCGACCACCGGACCGCGTCCAGGAACGCGGCGAGGCGCTCCGGGGGGTCGAATCCGTCTGGGGTGACGGCGGGGAGCGGGCTGCTCGGCAGCACCCGCCGCCCTGGTTCGACCTCCCAGATGACCTCCAGAGTGTGGTCGTAGCGGCCGGGTTCGGTGCTCTGGAGCCGCACCAGCCGATGCTGATCGGCCACTTCGACGTCGCTGACCACCCAGCGCAGCCCTCGCACCTGGACGCGGTCACCGACTGTCGGGGTGGCGGTGGTCGTGGTAGGCACGCGCCGCTCCCTTTCCGTCACATTCCGGAGTGCGGACAGCAGTCTGCCAGGCGGGTTCGCCGCGAGCCATCCGCCCCTCGGCCACCCTGGATTCCCTGTCCGCCCGATAATGTGTACAGACTTTACATCACACGCAGGGTGGCGGTCACATCAGGGCACAGCGCGACGAACCCCGCCTCGTCCTCTGGCGGATAGGGGTGAGCCGCCTCCACGGAGTGGCCAGGCGGGGATAAACCACCGACCGCAGTGAACGGACCGGTGGGGGCTCCCACGGGCGGCCCCACGGAAACCCCCACCGGCCGTCACCTCACAGGGACGCGCACTGGCCGAACCGGCCGGCCGTGGCGGTGTTACTCAACCCCACGTTGACCGGCTCGGGCGTGTTGCCGAAACAGGACAGTGACCCGATCACGGTGTTGCCGCTGACCACCGCCGCCTCGCTGGTGACCCCGGCCACCAGGGTGACCGCGCCGGTCACCTGGTTGCCGAACAGCCACACCCGCGCGGTGGCGCCGCTGACCAGCACCGGGCCGGTCACCTGGCTGAACGACAGCTCCACCCGGCTGGCCCCCAGGGCCGACACCGGGCCCTGGATCACCGCGGCGGTGGCGACCAGGCCGGCGCCGTCGGCCACGTTCACTTCCCCCAGTACGTGCGCACCGGCGGCCAGGCAGGTGACACCTTCAGTCACCGTCAGTGGACCGGCGTGCACCCCGCTGATGGTGCGGTCGCACACCGCCGGCGCGGCCCCCGGGGTGACGGTGACCGTCACCGGCACCGCTACCACCGGGGTGGCGGGGGCGTCGCTGGTCACACACAGCTGCGCGCGGTGCTCCCCCTCGGTCAACTCGGTCGCGTCCACCGTGACCGTGACCCGGTGGTGCTCTCCCGGCGCGGTGGTGCCGGCGGCCGGGGTGGCCGACAGCCACGGCACCGGCGCGGCCGTCGCGCACGCACCGTCCGCACTCACCACCTGCCACGTCAACTCCTGCCCGCCGGGGTTGCCGATGGTCAGGGACGCGGTGGCCTGCTCGCCTTCCGTCACGGTCAGCGCCAGGTCACCCGGCTCCACCGTGACCTGTGGCACCGGCTCCACCAGGTCCAGCTGATACGCGTACGCCGAACCCTGGTTGACGGTCCCCGCCACCCGGGAGGTCCACGCCCCCGCCAGCACCGTGCCGTCCTCGATCGCGAGCGCGGCGCCGAGCTGGTGGTTGAATTCCTGGTCGCTGGCGGTCAGCACGGCCTGCTCCTGCCAGTCATCCCCGGTCCCGGTGAACACGTAGGTGGCGCCGGTCAAGTCCCCGGTCTGCGGGGCACCGATCACCGCGGTGTGCCCGGTGTCCGACAGCGCGACCGCCCGGCCGAACAGATCCCCCACACTGGACTGGGAACCGGTCAGCTTCGCCTGCTGGCGCCACGTGTCCCCGTCCCGCTGGAAGATGTAGGCGGCGCCAGCGTCGTACGCCCCGATCAGCGCGGTGTCCCCGACCAGTGCCACTGCGGCACCGAACCGCTGGTTGGCCGCGCCGTCGTCGGCCGCCAGGATCGCCTCCTCCACCCAGGTGTCGCCGGAGCGGGTGAACACGTACGCCTTGCCCTGGTACTGGGTGTCACCCACGTGCCCCAGTTCGGCACCGACCAGGATGGACTGACCATCGGCGGAGATCGCCACGTCCACACCGAACACCGCCCAGGCGTGGGCGTCGCTGGCCCGCAGTCGGGTCGGCCCGTGCCAGGTGCCGTCGGTGCGGGTGAACACGTACGCCGCCCCCTGGTTGACGTTGCCGTCGACGTCCTCCCCGTCGGCGCCGACCACCAGCGTGTTCCCGTCGGCCGACAACGCCACCGCGGAACCGAAGTAGTCGTTGGGGGCGCCGATCGGCCGGGTGAGCTGGCTCTGCAGAGTCCACTGCCCGTCCTGGCGGCCGAACACGTAGACCGCGTTGGCGGTCCGGCTGCCGACCACCGCGGTGTCGCCGGCCAACGCCACCGCCAACCCGAACTCGTGCCTGGCTGCACCGTCCGGAGCGAGGAGTTTCTGCCGCTCCACCCAGCCGTCCCCGGTGCGGGTGAACACGTACGCCGCCCCCTGGTCCTGTTGGCCGTTGACGTCCACGCCGGGGGCGCCGATCAGCGCGGTGTCCCCGTCGAACGCCACCGACTGTCCGAACAGGTCGCCGTGGGCGCCGTCCGCCGCGGTCAGCTTGGTCTCGACCGGGGCGGCGGCGTCGGGGGCGCCGGTGCCCAGGCCCGCGGAGTCGCCGCTCAGGGAACCACCCAGCCCGATCGCGGCGGCCGGCCCGGCGGGCAGCAGCGCCAGCGGGACGGCGAGTGCCAGCGCCGCCAGGCCAGCGCACCCGGACCCCACCGTTCGTCGTACGGTCATGCGTCTCCTACCTTCCGTTCTGCCTCGCGGGATCCCGCCCCGGTGGCCGCACCGGTGTGGATCTCCGCAGCTGATCTGCTCAGCATGGAGGCGCCCCGGCCGGATAGCTATGGTCAGATCAAGGGATTTACCGTCGGCGCGGACGGTAGGAGTGGTAGTCGGGTCGCCAAAACGACTTCGGCGGCGGCCCGAGTCGGGCCGCCGCCGATGTGTTCCTTGACTGGGCTCAGTTGCCGGCCTGCGCCTGGCGGGCGGCGGCCAGCGCCGCCTCGTACGCCGGGTGCTGCCCGACCTCCGGCACATACTCCGCGTAGGCGATCCGGTTGTCGGCGTCGACCACGAACACCGACCGGGCCAGCAGCCGCAGCTCCTCGATCACCACGCCGTACGCCAGCCCGAACGACAGGTCCCGGTGGTCCGAGCCGGTCCGGGCCTCCGGGTGGCCCGCCGCGCCGCACCACCGCTTCTGGGCGAACGGCAGGTCCACCGAGACCGTCAGCAGCGAGGTGCCCGGTAGTTTCGCCACTTCCTCGACGAACCGGCGGGTCTGCAGGTCACAGATCCCGGTGTCCAGCGAGGGGACGACGGAGAAGACCCGCACTCCGCTGCCGGTAGAGGCCAGCGTGATCGGGGACAGGTCCTGCGCCAGCACCGTGAAGTCGGGGGCCGGGTCACCGACCTTCAGTTCATTGCCCAGCAGGGTCATCGGGGTGCCGCGGAAGGTGACCGCCTCCGGGCGGCGGACGGGCGTGCTCATGAACTCCTCCAAGTCTCTGCCGGCGATGTCGGCATTCCGTCCTCCAGCGTACGGCGGCCCGGATGCCGCCGACGGTGTGGCCGTCCCGCGCGCCGCCAACGGGGGCTGGTCAGGACTGGCCACCCCTGCCCAGCAGCTCCTCGAAGCTGGCGGGGAGGGCGAACGGGTCGGTGGGGCGGCGGGGTGGGCGGCGGGCGACCTCGTCGGCGAGCTCTGTCGCCGCGCGGTTGATCCGTTCCCGCAACAGCCCCTCGGCGGCCCCGCCGGCCCAGTCGTCCGGGCCGGCGAACACCCCGGTGGGCACCACGACCGCCCGCAGGTAGGAGAACAGCGGCCGCAGCGCGTGATCCAGCACCAGGGAATGGCGGGGCGTGCCCCCGGTGGCGGCGATCAGCACCGGTACCCCGGTCAACGCATCCTCGGGGAGCAGGTCGAACAGGGTCTTGAACAACCCGCTGTAGGAGGCGTTGAAGGTGGGGGTGGCGGCGATCAGCCCGTCCGCGCTGGTCAGGGTGGTCATCACCGGTTCCAGCCCCGCTGGGGGGAATCCGGTGAGGGTGTGGTCGACCACCGCGTGGGCGTGGTCCCGCACCTCCACCACGGGCAGTTCCACGCGCACGCCCCGCTCCGTCAACGCGTCCCGGGTGGCGGCGGCCAGTTGATCCGCCAGCATGCGCGTGGACGAGGGCTGGCTGAGGCCCGCCGAGACCACCGCCACGGTCCGGGTCGGCGCGGTCGTGTCACTCACCGTTCCACCTCCGTGGCGGCGGCGTCCCGGGCCGCCTTCAAGGACGCATGGGTCGGTGCCTCCGGTACGTGCGGTGGTTTGAGCCGGGCGAACTCGGCCCGCAGCACCGGCACGATCTCCCCCAGGAAGTCCAGCTGCTCCAGCACGGTCTTCAACGGCAGTCCGGCGTGGTCGATCAAGAACAGTTGCCGCTGGTAGTCCCCCACGTACTCCCGGAAGGACAGCACCCGGTCGATCACCTGCTGGGGGCTGCCCACGGTCAGCGGGGTCTGGGCCATGTACTCCTCCAGCGACGGCCCGTGCCCGTACACCGGGGCGTTGTCGAAGTACGGCCGGAACTCCCGGATCGCGTCCTGGGAGTTCTTCCGCATGAACACGTGTCCCCCGAGCCCGACGATGGCCTGGTCGGCCGCACCGTGGCCGTAGTGTTCGAACCGCTGTCGGTACAGCCCCACCATCCGCCGGGTGTGCTCCGGCGGCCAGAAGATGTGGTTGGCGAAGAATCCGTCCCCGTAGTACGCCGCCTGCTCGGCGATCTCGGGGCTGCGGATGGAGCCGTGCCACACGAACGGCGGGATCCCGTCCAGTGGGCGGGGGGTGGAGGTGAATCCTTGCAGCGGGGTGCGGAACCGCCCCTCCCAGTCCACCACGTCCTCCCGCCACAGCCGGTGCAGCAGCGCGTAGTTTTCGATCGCGAGCGGTATACCGTTCCGGATGTCCTGGCCGAACCACGGATACATCGGTGGGGTGTTCCCTCGCCCCAGCATCAGGTCGACCCGACCGCCCGCCAGATGCTGCAACATCGCGTAGTCTTCGGCGATCTTGACCGGGTCGTTGGTGGTGATCAGGGTGGTGGCCGTCGAGAGCAGCAACCGCTCGGTGCGGGCCGCGATGTACCCGAGCATGGTGGTGGGCGAGGACGGCACGAACGGTGGGTTGTGATGCTCACCGGTGGCGAATACGTCGAGCCCGACTTCTTCCGCCTTCAAGGCGATCGTCACCATCGCCGTGATCCGTTCATGTTCGGTGGGCATCCGCCCGTTGGTCGGGTCGACCGTCACGTCCCCGACGCTGAACACGCCGAACTGCATCTTGACTCCTCCCCCA
Organism: uncultured Actinomycetota bacterium; assembly: GCA_963809545.1. GTDB lineage: Bacteria > Actinomycetota > Actinomycetes > Mycobacteriales > Micromonosporaceae > Natronosporangium. The sequence continues at coordinate 133,810 of CAWEKD010000007.1, forward strand.
GCCGGACCTCCCTCAGGACAACTTGTTTGACTGGTCAACCATTCCCGTGGGTACTCCCACCCCCGAGTGAGATTCCCCGGGATCCCGACCGGGAACCTCCACCAGCCGACCGCCGTCGCCCCGACTACGTCCGTGCCCAGGGGGCGGGGACGTGCCCTGATTCACTGCTTCTCCTCCGGGCAAGGGCTAGAATAAGGGCAGGATGGAGCAATAAGGACAGTCCATCATCTCCATCCGGTGACGCGGGCGATCCCCGCGGGACGGGAGGTCATCATGACCACAACCGCATCCACCGGCCGGATCTCCGATCCGGGATACTTCGCCGAACCCCCTGTCGCCCGATGGCTATTCGCTTCCCGCAGCGCCAGCTGGATCTGGCTGGTGGCGCGACTGTGGCTCGGCTGGGAATGGTTCCGGGCCGGTTGGGAGAAAGTGTTCGGCGGCCAGCTCACCCTCAAGTTCTGGCAGTGGGGTGACCCGGCCTACGGATTCACCGGTGACGGCAACATCGGTTGGGTACGCGGCACCGACGACGTCGGGGTCGGCGACGCGGTGGCCGGCTTCGCCGCCCGGGCGGTGCAGGCCTCGGAAGGGCCGCATCCGGACGTGGCGTACGGGTGGTACGTGGGGTTCCTGGAGTGGATCCGCGACACCGCCCACCCCTGGTTCGGCCCTCTGGTGGCCGTCGGTGAACTGGTCATCGGGGTACTGCTGCTCCTGGGCCTGTTCACCGGCGCAGCGGCGACGCTCGGCGCGCTGCTGAACTTCTCGTTCGTGTTCGCCGGCTCCGCCGGCATCAACCCGGCGATGATTCTGGTGTCGATCCTGTTGATCCTGGCCTGGCGCAACGCCGGCTGGATCGGACTGGACCGGTGGATGTTGCCCGCCCTGGGCACCCCGTGGCAGCCGGGGCGGCTGCTCCACCGCCGCCGAGGTAATCCCTCCACATCGGATACGTCCACAACAGACTGAGAGGTGATCGACCACTGCCACCCGGGCCATCGTCATCGGACGGTGGCCCGGGTCAGGCCGCTACCGCAACCGCCAACGGCAGCACCGCGGGCGCTCCGGCGCGGCGCAGCAGCCGGGCCGCCAGGGTCATGGTCCAGCCGGTGTCGACCAGATCATCCACCAGCAACACCGGGCCGGTGAGCTCCGCCACCTGTGCGGCCAGCGCGGGAGGCAGAGTGATCGCGTCGTGCAGTGCCCGTACCCGCTGGGCGCTGTTGGCTCGTCCGTGGTCGGCGCGGGGCGCCACCGGTAACGCGCCCAACAGCGGCAGCCGCCCCACCGTGGCCACATGCGTGGCCAGACTGGTCACCAGCTCGGGGCGGTGACCGGAGTCGACCATCACCACCGCCACCGGCCGCGCCGGCCACGGGTCACTCCCCTTCGCCCAGTCCCGCAGCACCGCCACCACCGCCTCCCGCAGCTCCGGCGGCGCCGGCTGGTCCGGTGCGTCCTCGGCCACCAGTTCCCGCAACCGGCCACCCCACCCCGGATCGGACAGGCGCCCCACCGCCCGCCCCGGCTCGGCTTGCTCAGCCGGCGGAATCCGTCCCGACAATGGCACCCCCACCGCGCTCAGTCCCGTCGGCCACATCCGGCGCGGGGCGAGCACCACCCCGGGCCGACCCAGGAACGCCGCCGCGGCCGCATGGCTATGCGCCGACACCGCCGCGGACACCAGCGGGCCGCGACACCGATCGCATCGGCCGCAGGGCTCCGGCTCCGGGTCGTCCAGGCAGGCGCGCAAAAACGCCATCCGGCAACCGGAGGTGGTCACGTACGTCCGCATCGCCGTCTGCTCCGCCCGGCGGGCCTCGGCGATCCGGACGTACCGCTGGTGGTCGTAGCGCCATTCCGCGCCGGTGGCTTCCCAGCCGCCCCGCACCCGCCGGACCGCGCCGTCCACGTCCAGCACCTTCAACAGCATCTCCAGTCGCCCTCGCCGCAGGTCCACCCGCGGCTCCAAGGCGGCGGTCGACAGTGGCCGCCCGGCCGAGGTCAACGCCGACAGCACCGCCCGCACCTGCGGCTCGTCCGGGAACGCCAACGAATCGAAGTAACGCCAGATCGCCGCGTCCTCCGCCCCCGGCAGCAGCACCGCCCACGCCTCCGGCAGCGCGCGACCGGCCCGCCCCACCTGCTGGTAGTAGGCCACCGGCGACGGTGGAGCGCCCATGTGCACCACGAACCCCAGATCCGGTTTGTCGAACCCCATCCCCAGCGCGGAGGTGGCCACCAGCGCCTTGAGCCGGTTGGCGAGCAGATCCGCTTCCGCGGCCCGGCGGTCGGCGTCGTCGTCCTGCCCGGTGTAGGAGGCGACCGCGTGCCCCTGGGCCCGCAGGAACTGTGCGATCTGGACCGCGGCCGCCACGGTCAGGGTGTAGATGATGCCGGAGCCGGGCAGTTCGGCCAGGTGGTCGGCGAGCCAGGCCAGCCGGTGGGCGGGATCGGGCAGCTCCCGCACCGCCAGCCGCAGCGACCGCCGATCCAGCCGCCCTCGCAGCACCAGCGCCTCGCCGACCGGATCCAGCTGTTCGGCCACGTCGGCCACCACCCGGGCGTTGGCGGTGGCGGTGGTGGCCAGCACCGGGGTGTCCGGCGGCAGGTGGGCCAGGAAGGTGCGCAGGCGGCGGTAGTCGGGGCGGAAGTCGTGCCCCCAGTCGGAGACGCAGTGGGCCTCGTCCACCACCAGCAGACCGGTGCTGGCGGCGAGTTTCGGCAGCACCGTGTCCCGGAACTCGGGGTGGTTGAGCCGCTCCGGGGAGATCAACAGCACGTCCAGCCGCCCGGCGTGGATCTCGCCGGTGATCTCATCCCACTCCTCCGGGTTGGCGGAGTTGATGGTCCGGGCCCGGATCCCGGCCCGCTCCGCCGCGGCCACCTGGTTGCGCATCAGCGCCAGCAGCGGCGAAATGATCACGGTCGGGCCGACCGATGCCGGGTCGGTGGCGCGCAGAAGCGCGGTGGCCACGAAGTAGACCGCCGACTTGCCCCAGCCGGTGCGCTGCACACACAGCACCCGACGCCGGTCCCGGACCAGTGCTTCGATCGCCCGCCACTGGTCGTCCCGCAGTCGGGCCGAGTCCCCGGCCAGCCGCCGCAGCACCGCCTCGGCCCGTTCCCGCATTCGCCCCCCGACCTCCACCGGCTTTTTCTATCAGCCGCGGTCGACCTTCCCGGTCAACCGTGGGCGTGCAGCGTGCCGTCCAGGACCGTGACCGCCCGGCCGGTCAGCCGTACCCGGTCCCCCGCCACCGTGACCTCGACCCGGCCGCCGCGCGCCGATGCCTGGAAGCCGACCGTCTGGGAGCGCCCCAGCCGAGCCGCCCAGTACGGGGCGAGCGCGGTGTGCGCGGAGCCGGTCACCGGATCCTCCGGCACCCCCACCGCCGGGGCGAAGAATCGAGACACGAAATCGTGGTCGGCGCCCGGATCAGCCGCCGCGGTCACGATCACGCCCCGGATCCCTTCCCGGACCGACAGCGCCCGCACCGCCGCCAGGTCCGGTGTCAGCGCCCGCACCGCCGCTGCGTCGGCCAGCACCACCAGCAGGTCCCCCAGGGAACCGGTGGGGTGGACCGCCACCGGGTCGGCGCCCAGGGCCGCGGCCAACCCGTCCGGAGCCGGTGCCGGCTGCGGCGCCACCGTCGCGGCCGGGAAGTCGAGGGTGACCGGACCGTCGGGGTGGGCGTGCGTGACCAGCACGCCGCTGCGGCTGGCGAACCGGACCGTGCCCGGCCCCTGGTCGGTGGCGAGCGCGTAGGCGGTGGCCAGGGTGGCGTGCCCACACAGATCCACCTCCACCGTCGGGGTGAACCACCGCAGCGCCCAATCCGCCTCCGCCCCCGGTGGCAGGCGGTGCGCGAACGCGGTCTCGGACAGGTTCATCTCCGCGGCCACCGCCTGCATCCACCGCTCATCGGGCCAACGGTCGCCGGGCAGGAGACAGACCGCGGCGGGATTACCGGCGAAGGGGCGATCGGTGAACGCGTCGATGACCCGAATCCGCATGCCGGCAACCGTAGCCGGTCGACGGACCGTCATCCACCGTCGACGGTGGTCGCGGCCAGGACCAGCCCGTCCCGGACCAGCCACCGGCCGGTCAGGCCGGTCAGTTCACCTGTGGGCAGGACGGGGCCGGGCACCAGCAGCCGGGCGGTGAACGTGCCGTCCGGGGTCAGGGTCACCGTCGCCTCCGAGAAGTCCAGGAACCGGCGCGCCAACGGATACCAGGCCTTGTAGATGGCTTCCTTGGCGCAGAACAGCAACCGGTCCCAGGCCACTTCCGGGTGGCGGGCCGCCAGGGTGGCCAGCTGGCTCTGCTCCTCCGGCCGCGCCACCAACGACAGCACCCCGTCCGGCAGGGGGGCGTGGGGTTCCGCGTCGATGCCGACGCTGGCCAGCGCGCTGGCGCGGGCCACCGCGGCGGCCCGGTAGCCGTCGCAGTGGGTGAGGCTGCCGACCACCCCGTCCGGCCAGCACGGGGCGCCCCGCTCTCCCCGGGGTAACGGCACCGGCGGCAGGCCCAGCGCCGCCAGTGCCTGCCGGGCACAGTGCCGGACCGTGGCGTACTCGCGCCGGCGTGTGTCCACCGCTCCCGCCACCTGGGCGGCTTCGACCGGGAACAGCACCGGGTCGGGCACGTCCTGGCGGGACTCGACGCACTGGACCACCGGCGGCAGCAGTTCCTCGATCACACCCGCGCCTTTCGTGCCTCGCGCGCCACCGACAGCACCGGCCGCAGCAGTGGGGAGGGCAGACCACGGGCCCGCCACTCCCGGGGGTAGCCCAGGGACACCTCCAGGTGCGGCACTCCATCGTGGATGGTGGTACGGGGGATGTGCAGGTGCCCGTAGACCACCGCCGCGGTCCAGAACCGGGTGTGCCAGTCGGCGGTCAGTTCGGTACCGCACCACTGCGCGAACTCGGGGTAGCGCAGCACCCGGGTCGGTTCCCGTACCAGCGGCCAGTGGTTGACCAGCACCAACGGGATCTCCGGATCACAGGCGGCCAACCGGGCCTCGGTGGCCGCCACCCGGGCCCGGCACCAGGCATCCCGGGTGGGGTACGGGTCCGGGTGGAGGAGGTACTCGTCGGTGCAGACCACCCCGGCCTCACGCGCCAACGCCAGCGACTCCTCCTTGGTGCGGGCCCCCGGCGCCCGGAACGAATAGTCGTAGAGCAGGAACAGTGGGGCGATCCGGACCGGTCCTCCCGGACCAGTCCACACCGGAAACTCATCCTCCGGGGTCACCACCCCCAGCCGTCGGCACACCTCGACCAGGTGCTGATACCGCTCGACCCCGCGCAGCGTCACCTCGTCCCGGTGCGTGGTCCACAGTTCGTGGTTACCGGGCACCCACACCACCGTGGCGAACCGCTCCCGCAGCAACCCGAGCGCCCACTCCAGATCGCTCACCCGCTCCGCCACGTCCCCGGCCACGATCAACCAATCCTGAGGGTTGCCGGGGCGCAGCGACTCCACCACCGGCCGGTTGTCGGCGTGGCTGACGTGCAGATCGCTGATGGCCAACAACTGGGGAACGTCCACCGCAGCGAGCCTACCGGCGTCGCCCGCCTGGCTGCCAATCCGCACGCGCCCTCCCCGGGCCGGCTGGATGGCCGGCGTAGTCCCCCTCGGGTCGGCCTAGGGGCGATCAGCCACCCGAGCGGGCCCGGCTCGCCGCTTCCGCCGCCCAGACCGGTCGGCCGGACTAGGGGGTCCGCTGGTAGTCGACATCAGACTGACTGACCGGGCCCGCAACAACGACCGAACGGGCCTGATCACCCAGACGGGCACAGCCATAGTGTGACAAGGCGTAACGACCCCTCGCACGGAGGTATCGGATGAAACGCACAAAACGGCTGGCCTGGCTCGCGGGGGCAGCAGCCACCGCATTGGCGGTCACCCTGGCGCCGGCGGCGCCCGCCGCGGCGGACGGCCCCCAGGTCACCGTCGAGGTCGTGGTCGAAGGCCTGAACGTCCCCCGTGGACTCACCTATGACGCGGCCCTGGGCCGGGTGCTGATCGCGGAGGCGGGCGTCGCGGCGGAGAACAACGGCGCCTGCGCGGCGGGCTTCGGCGGCAGCCGGTACTGCTACGGCGAAAGCGGCTCGATCTACCAGTACTCGGAGAACTGGTGGCTGCCCAGCCGCCGGATCGTCACCGGGCTGCCGTCGATCTGGGCGCCGGACATCGCACCGATCGGGTACGAAGTGGTGCTCGGGATCCACGACGTGGCGCTGCCGTTCGGCACCGGCTCCCCGGTAGCGGTCTTCGGCCTGTCCGGTCCGCTGTCCTTCCGGGACGAGCTGGCGTCGCACCACCCGAAGGCGCGGTACCTGGCCACCGCCAGCCTGGTGATCACCGGCAACCACATCATCGAACTGGCGGACTTCGCGGAGTACGAGGAGAACGTCAACCCGCACCCGGCCTTCATCGACACCAACCCGTACGGGGTGACGACCGACGGCCTGGACGTCGTGGTGGCCGACGCGGCCGGCAACTTCATCGCCCGGCGGGACCTGTTCGGCCGGGTCAGCACCCTGGCGGTGATCCCGGACTACATCGACGAGACCGGCGACAACTGGGAAGGCGTGCCGATGAGCGTGACCGTCGGCCCGGACGGCGCCTACTACATCGGGGAACTGTCGGCGGCGTTCAGCCCCGCACCCAACGCCCGGATCTGGCGACTGGACCGGCAGGGCAACCTGAGCCTCGTGGTCGAGGGTCTGTACGACACCTCCAGCATCACCTTCGACGAGCAGGGTCGGATGATCGTGCTGCAGTTCGCCAACGACTACTACCCGGGCGGCCGGGAAGGCAAGCTGCTGCGGGTGGAGCAGGACGGCTCCATCACCACCCTGCTGGACGGCCTGCACACCCCCGGTGGGGTGATCCACGTCGGCAACGGTGTGTTCTATGTGACCAACCACTCCGCCAGCCTGGGCGGCAACGGTCAGCTGCTCCGGGTGACGGTCACCGGCTAATCACTTTCCCTCCCGTAACCACTCAGTAGGGGGTGTGGGGACGGGGGCGCGTCACAAGCGCGCCCCCGTCCCCACACCCGCATATGTCCCCATGTCCGACACCACCGTGGAGGAGCTGCCCCATGGCCCGAAATCAGATCACCGCCCGCTATCTGGATCTGGTAGCCGACGGCGGGATGGACGCTGGTGAACTCACCGAGACCGCCCGGCAGGGCTTCGACCTGGCCGCGGCCAGCTACGAGGGCCGGTGCCTGAGCCGGCCGGTGTTCCTCTCCGCCGCCGAGACCACGCAACTAGCCGCTGACCTGGAGCGGCTCCACCAGGCGTTGGCCAGCCTGCCCGACCGGTTGTTCGGTGGGGACATGGCGGCGTTCGCCCGGGCCGCCGGGTTGACCGGGCCGCAGGTGGAGGCGGTAGTCCGCGGTCGGCGCGCCACCCCCACCCGGCTAGCTCGGGCAGACATGTATCACGACGGGGACGGGTTTCGGTTGATGGAGCTCAACCAGGGCAGCGCGGTCGGCGGCCTGGACACCGCGATGCTCAACCGGAGCCTGCTCACCCATCCGGGAATCGCCAGCTTCGTCGCGGAACACCGGCTGTCATACGTGGACACGTTGGCGGCCATGGTGGATACGCTGCGGGAGGAATGCGGCCTGCCGGCCGACGCCCGCCCGGTGGTGGCGGCGGTGGACTGGCCGGAGAGTTTCGTCCAACTGGAGGCGCAGCTGCAGCACAGCGCCGCGGCGCTCGCGCCGCATGGGCTGGATGTCATCCCCTGCCACCTGGGCCAGTTGCGGTTCGCGGACGGCCGGGTGTGGGTCGGGGAGCGACCGGTGGATGTGCTCTACCGGATCTTCCTCCTGGAGGATCTGCTCTCACCGGAGGGGCCGGGGCTGATCGAGCCGGTGCTGGCCGCGGTCGAGCGGGGTGAGGTGACGATGTTCACCCCGATGGATGCCGAGCTGTTCGGCAGCAAAGCCAGCCTGGCCATGTTGTCCGACGAGGCCTACCGGGACCGGTTCGAGCCGGAACTGCGGGAGGTGTTGGATCGGCTGCTGCCGTGGACCCGGTTGGTGCGGGATGAGCCGGTCACCGTCGACGGCACCACGATCAATCTGCGCAAGTACGCGATCGCGCACCGGGAGGAGCTGATCCTCAAACCCACCGGCGGGCACGGTGGCGCCGGTATCGTGCCGGGCTGGCGGACCGACCCGGACAGCTGGCAGGAACAGCTGGAGGCGGCCATGGATCGGCCGTATGTGCTGCAGCGGCGGATCCGGGCGGTGCCGGAACTGTTCCCCACGCTGGACGGTAGCCGCCAGTTGACACCTTGGCTGCTGCGGTGGGGAGTGTTCACGGTGAGCCGCGGCTACGGCGGCGCCACCGTGGTGGGGGTCCCCGGCGGACAGCAGGATGTGGTGAACATGAGCCAGGGCGGTACCGCCGGGTGCTGCTTCCATCAGCAGCCGGTCGAGGCGGACGCGGAGACGGCCGCGCCCCGCGGATCAGCGCCTTAGCCTGACCAGCGTCGTACCGGTGCGGGGCGCGAGACCCCGCACCGGTACGGCACGGTGAGCGCAGTCAGATGGTGTACGCCGTGCCCGGCCACTCAGGCCAGCGACCAGACGCAGGCGTGCGTGCAGCGCCACTCGCCGTCGACTCGGGCGTAGGTGTCGAGGTAGCGGCTGTACCGCCCGGGGCGGGACGGGGCGGAGGTGCGGGCAGACACGACCGCGGTATCCCCCTCCACCCGGACCACCACCTGGTCGATCACCAGCTCGGGGATCGGACCACTCTCGATCATCTGCCGGTACGGTTCCCGTTCCACCACCTCACCGGTGGCGCCGTTGAGGAAGAAGAACCCGGGCGACAGCAGGGGCGCCAGCATCTCCCAGGAGCCGCGCCGGACCGCCTCGATGAACTGTTCGTTCAGTTCCGTGAGGACCGCCACGTCGTCAGCCATCGTTCTGCCCTGCCTCCACCGGTGCGATGACGATCTGCTTCTCGAGTTTCTTCAGCCGGCGGTAGTCGGCCTGCACCGCGGCGTGGTCCGGGGAGGCGAGCACCACCCACCCCAAGTAGGTGACGAAGTCGACGGTCTGCGGCACCGGAGTGCCGTCGACCCCTTCGAAATGCTTCGCCCAGTACGTGGGCAGCGACTCCACATCCGCGAACAGCTCCGGGTTACGCCATACCCCGGCCGCCGGCGAATTGATGACCACGCTGCACACGTGCCGGATGAGTTGGTAGCTCTCGTGGAATTCCCCCCGCACCACGTGATCGACCGTGCGCAGGATGTGGTTACTGCCGGTGGCGAGCTTGGTGATCATCTGATGGCCACCGCCGGCCGGGCGCGCCGCCACCTCCACCAGTTTGGGGCCGTCGGCGGTCATCATCACCTCGGCGTGCGCGCAGCCGTTCCGGATCCCGACCGCGTCCAGCACCTGCTGGGTGTACGCCCACGCCTCCGGGATCGCCTCGTGGTCTGGCGGCAGGAACTCCACCAGGTCGTAGATCCCGATCCGGTCCCCCCGTTGGGACTTGACGTACCGGCACACATCCACCAAGCCGTGCTTGCCGTTGACCGAGTAGCTATCGATCATGTATTCGGTGCCCTGCACGTACTCGGCCACGATCACCGCCTCGTTGCGGAGATCCAGCGTGTTGACCTTGCCGAGGATCTGGTGGAAGAACGGTCGCCAATCCTGCCCGGGGGCGACGAAGTGGACATCATCGGTGCCGGCGCTCTTGGGCGGCTTCACCACCAACCGGCCACCGGCCAATCCGGTCTCGTGGAGCCAGGCGTCGATCTCCTCCGGGTCAGCGCTACAGATCTGTCGTATGTGCGGCAGGCCGGCCCGCTGCACCGCCTGGGTCATCGCCCACTTGTCTCGGCGCGGGGAGGCTTGCCCCGGGGGCACCGGCACGTTCCCGGTGCCCGGCAACACCAGCTCCACCAGAGCGTCGGCCAACTCCACCCCGGGTTCACTGCCGGTGATCAGGCACAGCGGCTGGTAGCCGCGGAGCGTCTCGGCCAGTCCGGCGAGGTCCCCGTCGTACACGTGCACGGCCGCGAACCGTTCCGGATGCCAGGAGGAGCGGAATGGGGCGATCGGTTCCGGAGACGACAGCACCGCCACCGTGCGTACGCCCGCCTCCTGGAACGCCAGTGGGTAGTCCTGCCCGGTGCCCAGCGGGTCCACCACCACGGCGTACCGCTGGTCTGCCTGACCGGTCACCGATCCACCACCTCCTCGATGTACGACACGCCGGACGAGCCGTCGATGCGATGCCACCGCTCGGTCAGCCGGATCCGCCCGTCGGGCAAGATGGTCGGGCTGCTCACACAGCGACCGGCCACGGTCCGCCCGTCGGTGGTGACCCAACAGTAGGACGCCTGGATCACCCCGGTGTGATCACAGTGGCCTACCAGCCGCCCGGCCTCCACTCCGGCACCGGAGAACTCCGCCCACACCAGGTGGCCGTCCTGGTGGTAGACACCGGTCGGGACCGGGGTTCCGGGTGGGAGCTGGTCCCGTTCCGCGGGTTGAAACCGACGCCCCTGGTAGTTGATCTGCGTGACAGTCGCCATCGGCCTCACCCCCAGTTCACCGGGCACAGCTCATCTTTGATGGAGAAGAGCTCCCGCCCGAACATCGAGTTCAGCACCAGCGCTGCCCGCACCGGCAGCAACGTCAGGTTCGCGTCGGTCAGGCCGTGGCTGTAGCGGGCCCGGTTCAAGGCATAGATCTGGTGACCGTTCATGCCCTTCCACCGCACCGACAGGTCCGGCTCCAGCACCAACTCGCCGTAGTCGTCGAACTCGATCCGCTCCCGCAGCTCGTCGTCGAACGGGATCGGGGTGTTGGCGCGCCCGGTGGCGATCACCACTCGACTGACCTGGTGCTCCTCCTGAGACTCCGGTGTCTGGCAGGTCAGACTCACCTGCTCCCCGACCAACCGGCTGGCGACCACGTTCCGACCTGGGTAGAGCGTGACCGGGAAGTAACCGAGCTCCAGCATCCGGTCGTAGTTGGCTTGGTAGAGCGTGCGGAGCACCCCGGGCGTGAGGGCGTGCCCGGTCGGGTTCAGCCCCTTGATGACCCGGCGCCGGGTCGCCGGGGACATCCGCAGCAGCGACTGCACGTGCGCCGGCCGGTAGACGTCATTGGCGCAGGGAGAGTCGTCAATGGTGTCGAACCACAGTCGGCGTCCGAACCACTTGACGTTGGTGAAGCCTTCGCTCAGCAGCTTCATCGTGGCCTCTACCCCGGTCTGGCCGCCACCGACCACCGCCACCGGCGCGGACAGGTCCGCCCGCATCTGCGGCAACCAGTCGTTCAAGTCGTCGGCGATGAACGCACGCTCCGCCGGCAGACCGGCCAGTTCGGTGGGTACCACCGGTTGACTCCCCACTCCGATCACCAGGTGCTCGGAGGTGGCCACCGGCTTGCCGTCCGAGTACACGGTGAAGCCGCCCTCGCCGAACCCGATCCGATCGATGTTCACGCCGTAGTGAATGTTGGGCAGGCGGCGAGCAGCCCACTCCAGGTAGCGCACATACTCCTGCCGCGGGATCACATCGAACTGGGCGTTCATGAGCGCGAACAGCCGCCCGGTCGTGACCAGGTAGTTGAGGAAGGTCAACTCGTGGCGCGGGTCGACCATCGACACCAGGTCTTTCATCCAGGACGTCTGCATGCGCACACCCGTGTGCAGCAGCCGGTTGTGCCAGCTCGGCCCCGGCGCCCGCTCGAACAATGCGATCGACTCGGACGTGGCGGACTGGAACAGCGCGGCCAGGCTCAGGTTGCTCGGTCCAGCGCCGACCCCGACCGTGTGGTAACGCGGGACAGGGTTAGGTGCGTCGTGAGTCATGACAGGCCTCTTTGGGGTCCGACAGGCAAGGGGTTAGCACGGTCGCCGAGCGCCTCAGCGACCTGGCCGGGCGTGGAGCCCGACCGGGATAAGTGGTGCGCCGCCAGCTGGCTGGCGGCCAGCGCGGTCTTGACCGCGCCACCGGCACCACCGGTGAAGGTGAACAGCCGCTGACCGGTGTCGGGCACTGGTCGCAACGACAACACCGGGTCGGCGCAGTAGCAGTCCACGGCGCCGACCGTCCGGACCGGCGCACCGATCCGGAGTCTGGGGAATCGCTGCTGGGCCAGGTGACGGGCCCGTTGATGCAGCGAGGGGGTGACCGGCGGACGCTCCGGCGGGACGTCCCACTGGTCGGTGGCCAGTCCTAGCAGCAGGCCGTCCGGATCCGGCCGGCCATACAGTCCGGTGAACTCATCGGCGAACGCCTCCGGCCGCCAGGAGCCGGTGCGATAGACGGTGTACTGGATGGACTTGGTGCGATATCCGCTGGCGGGCAGTCCGCACGCGGCCAGCAGCGCTCCGGTCCAACCACCGGTGGCGAGCACGACCTGGTCGTACTCACGCGGCTGGCCGTTGATCTGGCAGACCACCGGCCCGTTCTCCGGACACCGCACCCCGGTGAGCCGGCCCGCCACCACCCGGGCTCCGCACGCGACCGCATCGGCGAGGAGCGCCTCCCGCCAGCGCGTCGGCGACAGGTAGCCGGACCGCCGCTCCCGGACCGCCACCGCCTCGGCGGGCAGCTCGGCGAATCCCAGGGGGTGCAGTTGGTCTCTGGACAGCGGTTCGACCGCTCCCGGCCACGCCTCCTCGACCTCGGCCACGGCCGACGCCACCTCCGCCCCGCCCGCCTGGAGGTATATGAACTCGGCGGGGCGGAATCCACTCCAGCGGCGCAGCACCGGGCTGTCGGTCAGTTCCCGCAGGCTGGCCAGGGCCAGCTGGCGTTGCACCGGGTGGGTCTCGTAGACGCGGACCGCCCCGCCGGAGGCGGCGGTCGCGTCCACGGCGCCATGGGTGCCGGTGATCAGCTCCACGGCGTTGGCGGGCATGGTGGCAGCCAGCCGCCACGCCAACAGTGATCCGGCCAGGCCAGCTCCCACCACGCACACGCGCATCGGACCTACTCCTGGACTGGTGGCTCGTGGCCGCGTCCGGCCAGGGCCGCTAACACCAGTGAATCGGTGCCCACTCCCGCGGAGAGGGCCGACATCAGACACCGGATCGCCAGTCCGGAGTCGAACCCTGACAGCTGCAGCGCATGCTCAGCCCGGAGCAGTTCCGCATTGGCGAGCACCCGAGGTGGTCCGCCGGGGGTGGCTTCCCCCGCCAGCAGCGGACGAATGTATTCGCTGAAGGCGCGGTACGCCTCGTGGGTGAAGTCGCTTTCGAACCGGTCCGGTCGGTCCCAGGACAGGTACAGTCGGACCAACTCCGGGTCTTCCTTCTCCAGGAACTCGTCCGCCCACAGCGCGTGGTTACGGCTGGTGGAGAACTTCTGCCCCTCCAGCAGGTAGAGCTCGTTGACGGTGGCGCCCAGCGCCTTCGGCTCCGACACGCCCGCGGCGGCGAGGATGGCGGGGTACAGCACCGTGAAGTAGAAGGTGTTGTCCATCCCGTTGAAGTGCCAGATCCCCTCGACCTCTTCGAACGCGGCTACCCGCTCGGTCAACGTGGTCGCCTGGGGCCGCAGGGCTCGGGCCGGGCCGTACAGGTAGCTCAGACCGAGCTCGGTGGGGAAGTCCACGCGCATCCCGGCGAGCGGCCCATCGCACTCGATCCCCCAGTTGGTGGGGTAGGCCAGGGGGTAGTCCGGGAGGGGCTGGCGTTGGTAGTGCTGCAGAATCGAGCGCACTTGCGGCGGCCATTCCGCCTGCAACCATTCGGCCACCAGCCGGGAGCGGTACTCCTCCAGCGGCAGGACGGGGATGGTGACCTCCATCGGGCGCGGACTGCCGCCGCACCGGGCACAGCTGGGGTCACGCAGATTCTGGGCGGAGGTCAGACTGCCGCACCCCTCACAGGAGGTGCCGTTGGCGCCGGTGCCGCAGATGACACAGGTGCCGACCACGTACGAGTGGTGCAGGGTGCGTTCGCAGTCGGCGCACTGGTGCAGGGTGGTCCGGCGCATCGGGATGGTCCCGCGCTCCACCAGTTCCCGCAGCATGCCGGCGATCGCCTGCTGGTAGTCCGCGTCCTGGGGATCCAGGAACGCGTCGTACCCGATGCGGGCGGCCCGGAATGCGGCCAGGATCTGGGCCCGGTACCTGGCCACCATCTCGTGCACGTCCATCCCGATGAGCTCGGCCTTGGTGAGCACGTAGTTGGGGTGTACGTCGATCCCGGCCAGGGTGAGGACTCGTTCTCCGCGGGCACGAGCCGCCCGGGCGGCGATGTCCGCGCCCAGATAGGGACCGGACAGGTGCCCGATGTGCAGTGGCCCGTTCACGGTCGGCTGAGGGATGACGATCACCGTTACCCGGCGGTCGGAGCCCCCCGGGTCCACCGACTCCGGACCGGATGCGGTCATGTCCCCTCCCCAGCTGCCTCACCCGCACCGCTGCCCGCCAGCTCCTGCGGCATCCAATAGGTGGTGAAGATGAACAGCGGCTGGTCGCTGGATCGGTTGTGGATGATGTGTGCCTCCTCGCTCTCCAACAGGAAGCACTGCCCCGCTGACACCTCGGTGATGGTGCCACCGGCTTCCACGTGGGCGGTACCGCTGATCACCACTGACAGTTCCCGCTCCGGATGGCGGTCTTGCGGGCTGCTCGACGCCGGCGGGACGGTGTACCACATCGCCTGGAACGGCATGGTGTCGCCGAGTCCGAACTGTTCCCAGCGGACCACGTCGACCACTCCGACCGTGTACGACTCAGCCGAGTCGCTGACGAATCGACGCATAGAAAAGTCCATCCATGTTGATGGTCACCGGATCGACGCGCTTGCGTGTTTCCGCAACCGCAATCCGTAACGTAAGGTGGCCCGTTACCGCCCTGCATCGGCCTAAACGGCGGATAAGTCGATCCGGACGGACCGATTTGGGACAAAAGCTAACTGAGAGGCACTTTCAGTTTGTGAGAGGTACATAGATCACCTGCATTGATCACTAGAAGTGATCAAAGAATTACCAGGAGTCCGGTATCGCTCCGGTTGCCAAGAGTGTCGGTAGACCGTAGCGTCGGGCTGCGCGATCCATGCGATTTACCGCCCTCACTGTTTCGGAGGCTGTCGTGACCGCCGATCTCCGCTCTCAGGACCCTGACGCCGCCGCGATCCCGTTGTGGGACAGCGCCTATCGGCCCGATGTGATCGGTGACCAGGGCAACCTGTGGGGCGACCCACCGGTGCCCTACGCCGAGACCGCCGCGCGGCTGTTCGCCGCCCATGACGCCAAGGTCATCATGGACCTCCCCTGCGGCGATGGCCGGAACCTGCCCCCGCTGGCGGCCGGCGCTCCGATCCTGCTCGCCGGCGACACCTCTCTCAACGGCATGCGGATCGCCGAGCAGGTCGCCCTCCGGGCCGGGATCCGGGATCAGGTGGTATTCACGGAAACCAACGTGTTTGCCACCGGCCTGCTCGACAACTCGTTGGACGGCATTTTCTGCTGGGATCTCCTGGGGCACCTCACCAATCCGGAGGATGCGCTCCGGGAAATGTACCGAGTCCTCCGACCGGGTGGCCATATCGTGGCGAATATGTGGACGATGAATGACTGCCAAGTGTCCGATCCGAACATCAAGGAGATCGGCCCCAAGGAATACATCGACCACTTCGACTTCTACTGCCGGTTCTACGACCGGGAGGACCTGGACGCGCTCCTGGACGCGGTCGCGATGCCGGCCAAACTGATCGAGGTCCAGAGCTGGTGGGAACCGCCGCACGCCGGTTACCGCGACTACGAGCATGAGCACGAGAGCTTGATCTTCACCATCCAGAAGCCGGCGGCTTGACTCGGGACACGCTCGGGACCTGCGGTGCGGTACCTGCGGAGACCTCGGCCGGCAGCGGTAGCGGCGCCGGACGGATCGAGAGTGGGGGTCGGGTACGCCCCGGCCCACCACGGGGAACTGTTGCAGGGAGTGTTCGAGGACGAGCACGGCCGGCTCCGTCGAGCCTTGGTCACCCTGCCGATGCCGGAGCGGGGCAGTCGGGCTGTGTTCTACCCATGCCAGCACCACTGGGGGATCGTCGGTACCCCCGAGCTGATCAAGGTGCGCCGGGCAGCCCTCCTCACCCTGCGGGAATTGGCGACCCACCCCGCCCCGGCCAAGGGCGGTCAGATCGAGATCACGAGCGATGTCCCGCACGGACTGGGCATGGGATCGTCCACCAGTGACGTCACCGCCACCATCCGCGCGGTCGCGGACTACCACGGGGTGCGGTTACCCCGAGAGGTGGAGGGACGGCTGGCGGTCCGGGCCGAGTGCGCATCGGACTCCATCATGATCGACGATCGGGTGGTCCTGTTCGCCCACCGCGACGGGGTGGTGTTGGAGGAGCTCGGATACCGACTGCCGCCGCTGCTGGTGGTGGGCTGCAACACCCAGCCGGGTGATCGGGTGGACACGCTGCGATTCCGTCCGGCGGAGTACCACCCGGACGAGGTGGCGGCGTTCCGGGTGCTGCGGGCCGGTATCCGCCGGGCCATCGCCACCGGCGACGTGACCTTGTTGGGGAAGGTGGCCACCGCCAGTGCGCGGATCAATCAACGCTTCCTCCCCAAACCAGTCCTGGACGACCTCCTGGCGATCGGGCGGCGGCTCGGCGCTGCCGGGGTGCAGGTGGCCCACAGCGGCACCGTGGCGGGCTTGATCTTCGATGCCCGCCGCCCGGACCGGCAGGAGGTGGTCGCCGCCTGCCGTGAGGCGCTGACCGGCCTCGGGCTTCCGATCACCGCCGTGATCCGACTCGACCCCGACGCCTCGACCGACTGGTCCACCAGCGGCGCTTCAACCGCATCCGATCACTCACCGCGCCGGACCCCGGCGGACCCTCGGGAGGTGGCGGCGTGATGAGCCTCCGGGAAGGTTATGTGGAGGCGACCGATGCCTATCAGCTTCCCCGGCTGATCCGGTTGGCCCCCAACCTGTACGCGGCCTGCTTCACGCTGATGAAGATGGTCCCGGCCCGCTACATCCTGCGCCGCGCAGAGCAGGAGGGGCGGTTGGGACCAGACACAGTGATCATCGAGACCACCTCGGGCACATTCGGGCTGGCGCTGGCGATGCAGGCGGTGCACATGCGCCGTCGACTGATCCTGGTCAGCGACCCGGTGATCGATGACCGGCTGTACCGACGCCTGGTCGACCTCGGGGCCACCGTGGAGCGGGTCCCGCCCGAGGCCGGTGCGGTCCCCGGCGGCTTCCAGGCGGCCCGGCTGGCCCGACTGGCCGAGATCCGGGCCGAGCTGCCGGAGAGCTTCTGCCCCGAGCAGTACACCAACCCCGACAACCCCCGCTCGTACGCCCTCGTGGCCGAACTACTGGTAGAGACGCTGGGCCAAATCGATTGCGTGGTGGGCCCGGTCGGTTCCGGTGGCTCCATGTGCGGCACCGTCACCAACCTCCGCTCGGTCCTACCGGACTGTCAGGCGATCGGGGTGGACACCTTCGGCAGCATCCTGTTCGGCCAGCCGGACGGCCCTCGGGAACTTCGCGGCCTCGGGATGAGCATGTTCCCCCGCAACCTCGACCATCGGGTGTTCGACGACGTGCACTGGTGCTCGGCCACCGCCGCCTACCGCGCCACCCGCCAACTGCACCAGCGGCACGGACTGTTCATGGGCCCCACCAGCGGCGCGGCCTACCTGGTCGGCCGGTGGTGGGCGCAGGAAAACCCGGGCGCGCTGACGGTGGTGATGATGCCGGACGAAGGCTACCGCTACCAGGACACCGTCTACCACGACCAGTGGCTGACCGACCGCGGCCACCTGCCGTTCACGCTGCCGGAGCGGCCCACCGAGGTGGAGCACCCCATCCCGGTCGACAGCGGATGGGCGTGCATGCGGTGGGGGCGACGCTCCTACCAGGAGGTCATGGGCACCTCCCCCGCCCTGGTGACCGGCGAGGCCGGGGCATGAGCGGCGTTCCTCACGACCGCAGCGCCGCCACCGGTCGGATCGTGGGGCAGCTCGGTCCTCGGACCCAGCGCGTGGTCTATGGCGAGTTCTCCCCCGCCAGCCTGGCCGCGGAACTGCCCGCGATGCTGCAGGTGGACCGGGCGCACGTGGTGATGCTGGCGGAGCGGGGGCTGATCCCCGCCGACGCGGCCCGGGCGCTGCTGACGTGCATGGCGGAGCTCGCCCGCCAGGAATTCCGGCCGCTGCACGGCCGCCCGGCCCCCCGCGGGCTCTACCTGATGTACGAGGGCTACCTGATCGAACAGCTCGGCCCGGAGATCGGGGGCGTGCTGCACTCCGGTCGGTCGCGCAACGACCTGAAGGCCACCCTCACCGCGCTCACCGCCCGGCAGCGGGTGCTCGAACTGGTGGAGCAGACGGTCCGGCTGGAGGCGGTGCTGCTGTCCCGGGCCCGGGCGTACCGATCGGTGGTGATGCCGGTCTACACCCACTTCCAGGCGGCCATGCCGGTCACCTACGGCTACTACCTGCTGGGCGTGGCCCGCGCGGTCAGCCGAGAGCTGGACGCGTTGATCGCCGCCGCCGCCGGGCTGCGGGTCTGCCCGCTGGGGGCGGGCGCGGTCGCCGGCACCGATCTACCGATCGACCCGGCCCGTACCGCGGCCCTGCTCGGGTTCGACGCTCCGGTGGAGCATGCGCTGGACACGGTGGCCAGCCGGGACAGCCTGCTCCGGTTGGCGGCGGCCGCCGCGGGACTGACGGTGGTGTTGAGCCGGCTCGCCACCGACCTGCAACTGTGGAGCACCACCGAGTTCGGGTTCGTGTGGTTCCCGGACCGACTGGTCGGTGGCAGCTCCGCCATGCCCCAGAAGCGGAACGCGTTCCTCCTCGAGCACGTCAAGGCCAAGGCGGGGCAGGCGGTGGGCGCGTGGACCGCCGCCGCCAGCACCATGGCCACCACCCCGTTCACCAACACCATCGAGGTCGGTACCGAGGCCACCGACCGGATCTGGCCGGCGTTGACCGCCGCCGAACAGTCGGTGCTACTCAGCCAGGTACTCGTCAGCGGCGCCCGCCCCCAGCCGGAGCGGATGCACGACCGGGCCGCCACCGGGTTCACCGCCGCCACCGCGATCGCCAACCGGTTGGTCCGGCAGGGGGTGCCGTTCCGGACCGCCCACCGGCAGGTGGGTGAGGCGGTGCGGAAGGCCGTGGCGGCCGGCTCCTCCTCCCTCATCGAGCACGGCCCACCGCAGTGGCGGCACCTGCTGGCCGGGGCCGGGGACGACCTGCCCACGCTGGTGGATGAGCACCGGTACGGCGGCGGGCCGGGCGCGATCGATCCGCTGTGGAGCACCGGCTGCGACCGCTGGCAGGCGCACCGGCGCTGGGTGGGGCAATGGCGGGAGTCGCTGGCGGCCGCGGATGCGGCGCTGGCGACCGCGGTGGAGAAACTGCTGGCCGACGGAGGGGGACGGTGAGCCGCGCATGAGCTGGTTCGTGCTGGTGGAGAGCAACACCACCGGGTCCGGACGGCTGTTCTGTGCCCGAGCCCGGGAGTTCGGGCTCACCCCGGTGGTGCTGGCCCGGGATCCCCAGCGCTACCCCTACCTGGCCACCGACCGCATCGACACCCGGGTCGTGGACACCACCGACCCGGCCGCGGTGCGGGCGGCGGTGGCGGCGCTGCCTGGGCCGATCGCCGGGATCACCAGCAGCTCCGAGTACTTCATCGCTACCGCCGCCGAACTGGCCCGGGCGCTCGACCTGCCCCACCCGGACCCGGCGGCGATCCGGGAGTGCCGCGACAAGTCCCGCCAGCGGCAGTTACTGCAGGCGGCCGGGGTGCCGAGCGCCGCCTCCCAGGCCGCGCGCACGGTCGCCGATGCGGTGGCCGCCGCCGACCGCATCGGCTATCCGGTGGTGGTCAAACCCGTCGCCGGCTCCGGTTCGGTCGCCACCCGCCGATGCGGCCACCCCGATGAGGTGGCCCAGGCAGCGGCCACGGTGCTGACCGCCGACCCGGCGGCCCTCGGCTTGCCGCCGCAGGAGGCGGTGCTGGTCGAGGAGTACCTCACCGGCACCGAGTACTCCGTGGAGACCTTCGACGACGAGGTCGTCGGCATCACCCGCAAGTACCTCGGCCCCGAGCCGTACTTCATCGAAGTGGGACATGACTTCCCCGCCCCCCTGTCCCCGGGCGACCGGCAGGCGGTGGCCGACACCGCGGTGGCGGCGCTGCGGGCGCTCGGGCTGGGCTGGGGACCGGCCCATGTGGAGCTGCGGCTGACGCCGACCGGGCCGCGCATTGTGGAGGTCAATCCCCGCCTCGCCGGCGGCATGATCCCCCGGGTGGTGACGGAGGCCATCGGGGTGGACCTGATCCGGCTGACCGTGGCCCGGGCGGCGGGGCGCCCCGAGAAACCCGCCCCCGTCCGGGAGCAGGCCGCCTCGATCCGCTTCCTCGTGGCGGCGCACGCCGGCCGGCTGGTGGAGGTCGCCGGGGTGGCGGCGGCCCGGGCGGTGCCCGGGGTGGTGCACGTGGAGATCACCCGCCCGCCGGGTAGCGCGCTGGTGCTGCGCCACTCCTTCCAGGACCGGCTCGGGTACGTCATCGCCACCGGCCGCGATCACCGGGAGGCGGCGGCCGCGGCCGACGCGGGGCGGGAGGCGCTGACCGTCCGGATCACACCGGCCGAGCAAGGAGGTGCGGAATGAGCCGCGGGTGGACGGTGGCGGTGATCGGGCTCGGTTCGCGGGGCCTGAGCGTAGTGGAACGGATCGTCACCCTCGCTGATCAGGCCGGGGCGGCGTACGGACCGATCCAGGTGGAGCTGATCGACCCGCGCGGGGACGGGGCCGGGATCCACACCACCGATCAGCCGGACTACCTGCTGCTCAACACCACCGCCTCACAGGTGTCGATGTTCCCCGACGCGGCCACGGTGGGCGACGCCGCCGGTGCCCCCGGTCCCAGCCTGTACGAGTGGGTGACCGCGCGTGGGCTGCGGATCGCCCCCGACGGCTTCACCGTCGGCACCGAGGGTCGGCCGGTGCGCCCCACCGACTTCCTCCCGCGGCGGGTGCTGGGCGAATATCTTGGTTGGTTCCTCACCGAGCTCCAGCGCCGTTGCCCCGCCCACGTGCAGCTCCGGCTGCACCGGGCCGAGGCGGTGGACCTGGCGGACGGGCCGGATGGCCGGATGCGGGTACGGTTGGCCACCGGCGCGGAGTTCCCGGTCGACTACGCGTTCCTGACCACCGGCTACACCGACAACCGCCCCTCCACCCCCGGCCCCGGCGGGCACCGGCGGATCGACGCGCCGTACCCGCTGCCCGCGCAACTGGCCCGGGTGGCCCCCGGGGAGACGGTGGCGATCGGCGGGTTTGGGCTGTCCGCGATGGACATCATGTCCACCCTGACGGTGGGGCGCGGAGGACGGTTCATCCATAACGGTGATGAATGCCAATACCTGCCCAGTGGGCGGGAACCCGGATGCTGTTCTACTCCCGCTCCGGCCTACCCTGCCGGGCCCGGCCCGCGGTGGCCCGGTTCGACCACCGGTACGACCCGGTGGTATTCACCCCGGCCGCGATCGACGCGCTCCGGGCCCAGCGCGGCCCGCTGGACTTCACCGCCGACGTGCTCCCCCTGGTGCTGGCCGAGATGCGGGTGGCCTACCGCCGGTGCGAGCTCCGGCACGCGGACCCGGCCGCGGCGCAGCGGCTGGAGCAGGCGCTGGCGACCGCCGCCGACCTCGCCGAGGTGACGGCGCTGCTCGACCAGCTGGATCACCAGCGGGGCCGGTTCGACGCGCTGGCCGCGTTCGAAGGGGCGGCCGGGATGCTCTGCGCGGACCGGTCCGCGTACCAGAAGTGGCTGATCGAAGTCGTCAAGGCCGACCTGGTCGAGGGGCGGCGCGGCCTGACCAGCAGCCCGGTCAAGGCCGCCCTGGACGTGCTGCGGGCGCTGCGGGACACCTTCCGGCACGCCGTGGACTACGGCGGGCTGACCACCGCCTCGTTGGACGACTTCCACGCCCGGATCGTGCCGATGCTGAACCGCGCCGTGGTCGGACCACAGTACGAACGGCATGTGGAGCTGCTGACCCTGCTGGCCGACGGGATCGCCGAGGCGCCGTTCGGGCCCGCGCCCGAGGTGCGGTGGGAGGCGGCGTCCGAACGGTGGCTGATCAGCTCCACCCGGTTGGACACCCCCTACCACACCGAAGTGGACTGGCTGTGCGTAGCGAACCTGTCCCTGCCGTCGGTGGCGGACTCGGCCAGCCCGCTGCTGGCCGGCCTGCACCGGCGCGGCTGGATCCGCCCCTTCCGGCCGGACAACCCCCACCTGCCCGGCCTGGACATCGACTCGGCGCACCACCCGGTGCGGGCCGATGGCACACCGGAGTCACGGCTGTGGGTGCTGGGGCCGCTGTGTGAAGGCGCGACCTACTACACCAATCTGGTGCCCTCCCCCGGGGTGTTCTCCCGACCGATCCACGACGCCCACCGGTGCGTGGCGGCGATGTTCGCCCAGGCCACCGCCTGACCCGTAAGGCCACCGCGCTCGACTTCGGCCTGCCCCGGAGCAGGCACCACTCCGGGGCGGGCCGAGAGCGCGGGCCTACTCCTCCGGTCGGACCGTGACCTTGAGCAGAGAGACCGCGTGCTGCGCGTTGCTCAGCGCCGCCTGCGGGGTGTCCCCCGCCGCGGTCACCAGGGTCACCCGGTCGGCCGAACCGGTGAGCCCATGCACCCGGCTGCCCACCGGGAGGGTGGCGGCGGTACGCACCCCGGGCACCTGCTCCGCGTCGGTGATCCCATCCACCGCCGCCACCACGCCGGGGGTGTCGGCCACTGAGGTCCAGGCGGCGGCGTACCGGGTGGCGCGCTCCGGTGGGGTGATGGTGAGCGCACTACCCTGCATCATCGCGTAGAACTCCCCCACCACGTCGTAGTCCCAGGCCATCAGGACCAATTCGATGATGCCGTCCCCAGCCATCCGGCCGGCGCACTCGATGAAGTACGGCACTCCCTCTCGGACCATCCACTCGCAGTGGACGAATCCGTAGTTCATGCCGACCGCCTGCACCACCCGCTCGGTGTCGGCCAACAGCCGGGCGGTCAACGCGTCGTCGATGTCGGCCGGATGCAGATGCCCCTGCTCCACCGGGCGTACCCCCGGGTCAGAGGTACTTGCGGGTCACCGCGCCGAACGCGGACCGGCCCGCCTCCACCATCATCTCCACGCTGTACTCGTCACCGTGGATGTACTCTTCGGCCAGCATCTGGAGGGGCATCGGCCGGTCCGGCACAAACACGCCCTCGTCCTGCCGCAGGCAGGCGTGCCAGACCGCGGCCACGTCGTCGCCTGGATGCACCACCTGGGTGCCCAGGGAACCCTGCCGGTTGGCCGGTTTGAGCACCACCGGCCCGCCTACCTCGGTGAGGAACTGCTGGAGCTGGTCGGGGCCGGTGACCGCCACCGAGCGTGGGTTGGCGATCCCGGCCGCCGCGGTGATCGCGCGCTGCCGGGCCTTGTCGCGCAGCGCCAACGCCGCCCCGTATCCGGCCCCGCGGACCCCGTACCGCTCGGCCAGCCGGGCGGCGAACGGCACCCCGTACTCAATGATCGGCACCACTGCCCGCGGCTGTAGATCCCGGTAGCGGTGGTAAAAGCAGTCCGCCCCGTACGCGGGGTCCTCGTCTGCCCGCAGGTACTCCCACTCGATCAGCTCCCGCAGGGTGGGCGAGTCCGCGGTCAGCGCGTACGCGTTCCGTTTCCGGAGCACATCCGGCTCGTCCACGAAAATCAACGACCGCTCGGGCAGGTAGGTGGACAAGGTGGCCAGCACCGCGCCCGAGTACCCGATCAGGATGATCGGCCCGCCCGCTTCGAATCGGTGGTCTGCCATGGCTTCTCCTCACTTGGTCGCCGACGCTGGCGCTGGATCATCGGATTGGGCCGCCGGGGCCGGGGCGGAACTGCTACGCGCGCGCAGCGGCGCCCGCATCGACCAGACCAGCAGTCCGCTCAAGGCGAGGCCGACGATCAGCAGCAGCCCCCAGAACGGGCCCCCGACCTGGTGCCACAGCCATACCCCGACGATCGGGCCGACCGCGTATCCGATCTGGAACGAACCGAGCGCTCCCCCGACGTAGGTCCCGACCGCGTGCGTCGGCGCCACCCGGGCCGGGTAGGCGAACGCCGCCGGGCCCCCGATGATCTGGCCCAGCCCGCTGACCATCGACGCCGTGACGAGCACCAGCATCACCACGACCAGACTGGCGCCGGTGACCAGCTCGAAGAGCCCCAACGCGCCCCGGCCACCGATGAACAGCAACCATCCGATCAGTACCGCGGCCCAGATCGCCCACTTCTGCGTCACCTTGGTGATCAATAGCTCGGTGGTGATCACCAACGTGGCCGAGGCGGTGATGGCGGAGCTGTAGACCCAGGTGGGCATGCCCTGGCCCTCCACCATCAGCGGTAGCACCGCATAGAACTGAATGTGGATCACGCCGTTGCCGAACATCAGCAGCAGATAGCCGGCGTACCGCACATCCCGGATCATGCTCAGGAACGCCCCGGCTGGCTTGGGCGCCTCCGCCGAGTCCGCGGACTCCGTGGCGGTCTCCGCCGCCGACTTCGCCGCCACCTGCTCCTCCTGCTTGCGGGGGAACAGGAACAGCGCGATCAAGCCATAGCTGATCGCGGCGGCGGCCTCCACGTAGAAGACCAGGTTCCAGTGGATGGTGCTCAGCCAGGCCGCCAGCATCGGGCCGAACGCGGCGCCCCCGTTGAGCGCGGTGCGGAACATCGCCTGCACCATCACCTGCCGGGCCTCGGGCACCGACTTCAGCAGCAGCGCGGTCACCGCGGGCCGGGACACGAGGGTGAGCCCGCCGGCCAGGAACACCGCCCCCACGATCAGGCTGATCGACGGCAGGACGGTCACCGACAGGGTCATCAGCGCCGCCCCGGTGACCGCTACCGAGATAGTCAGGCGGGTGCCCAGCCGGTCGGTGAACCAGCCGCCGCCGATGGTGCCGACGATTCCTCCACCGCGTACGCGCCCAACGCCAGCGCGGCCTCGCTCTCGCTGAAGCCACGGTAGGTCAGGTACAGCACCATGAACGCCTGGAGGAACGCGCCAAGCTGGTTGACGAACACTCCTAACAGAGCGAACCGGGTATAGCGCGGCATCTGGCGCAGGGTCTGGAAAACGCCGGCGTGCCCGGCGTCGGCCTGGTCGGTGCTCACGCCCACTCCGCTCCTTCCTCGCCGCTCATCCCGCCGGCGCCGATCAGTTATTCACTTGGGATCGATCCGCTGCCTGTACCCGCAACGCCGCCTCGGCCGCCGCTAGCGCCGCCTGGCATTGCTGAGGGGTGTCCGCCACCACGCTCGCCGCGGCGATCCGCCCCCAGGCGGTGCCCTTCGGTGGGGGCGACACCACCGCCCCCGGTCGGGCGATCACCACCGTCTCGGTGCCGGGCGCCAACGCCGCCGGGTCGAACTCCACCCGCGCGATGGTGGTGTCTTCCTCGGACACGTAGAAGAACCGCACCGCCGCCACCCGGCGTCGGGTGACGGTCAGCTCCGGCCGCTGTCCGCAGGCCACCGCCGCGGCCACCAGGCCGGGATCGATCCCGGTGACCTGCATCCCCAGGTACGGGATCAGATCGCCGCCCAGGCGCGCGTTGACCTCGATCACCTTCGGCCCGGCCGGGGTGAGCTTGAATTCGGTGTGGGTCATCGCGTCGGTGAGCCCCAACGCCCGATGGGTCTCCACCAGCACCTGCCGGAGCTTCGGGTCGTCCCACAGCGGATCGGTGGCGTCGACCAGGTGGCCGATCTCCTCGAAGTAGGGCGGGTAGCCCACTTCCTTGCGGGCGGTGAACATCGGCAGCACCTCACCGGCGTGCACCGCGGCGTCCACGCTCACCTCGGGGCCGGTCAGGCACTCCTCGACCAGCACGGCGTCGTACTGCCAGGCTCCGGGGACGGTGGTGTCCCGCGCGAAGGTGAACTGAGCGGTCAGCTGCTCCGGAGTATCCACCCGCACCACTCCGAGGCTGGCCGCCATCGCCCGAGGTTTGAGCACCACCGGGTAGCCGATCTGCTCGGCGGCCGCCAACGCCTCCTCCACCGAGGACACCAGCGCCGACTCCGGCTGTGGTACCCCCGCCGCGGCCAGCGCCTGCCGGGTGCGCTGCTTGTCCCGGCAGCGCATCGCCACCTCGGGATCGCCGCCGGGCAGTCCCAGCGCCTCGGCGATCTTCGCCGCTTGCAGCACCCGGGCTTCGTCCCAGGCCAGCACCCCGGCCAGGTCGGGCAGCCGCCGCGCGGCGGCGATCATCTCGGTGGCGTCCACCGTCTCCAGCGGATTGCTCAGCACCGTCCACCCGGCGAGGTGGGGCCGCTCCCAGTCCGGCTCCTTGCCGGTCAGCAGATGCACCCGGTACCGCTCTCCGATCGAGGCGAGTAGATATTCCCGGAACGGTCGCTCACCTGCCCCGACCACGAGCAGCCACGGTCGCTGGTCAGTCATGGTCCCACTCTCCCGATCGGACTCCAGGTCGCGCCGGGACCGCCCCTGCCGGGACCGGCTGATCGGCGGGGCGCGGCCACAGTGAAGAGAGCCTATCGACACCGCCGGGCCGTAGGTCATCCTCCGGATAGGCTGTCGAAGCCGCCATCCGGGGTGGTTCAGGCAGAAACATGTCCAAGGCAGTTGCCAGAGTAGCTAACCGGAGGGCCGATGTGTGATCATCCCGAAAACGGAATCGAGTTACCCCAACCGGAGAAATCGTGGCGATTCCCCTGCGGGGCGCGTGGACCGGTAATCGCGGCAACCTGCACCACGGCACCGAGATCGTGCGGTTTCACCGAGGCAGCCTGTGGATCACCTGCGCGTTGCGGTTTCGGGACTGGCGGCTACCACAGTGGGCGCCAGGCCGGTTCACGCTGCTGTTCTTCCACGATGAAGCGGTGGCGCTGGCGGCCGGTCACCGCCCGTGCGCGTTGTGCCGGCGGGCCGACTACACCGCTTACCGGGACGCCTGGGCCGCCGCCACCGGCCAGCCGCCCCCACGCGCGGTCGAGCTGGACCGACAGCTGCACTCGGAACGCCTCATCCGCGGCACGCACCGCCGTCGGTGGCATCCGATGCCGTGGGCAGAACTGCCCGACGGCACCTTCGTGCTGCTCGACGACGCCGCCGCCCCGGCCCACGCGGCGGTGCCGACCGGCGACCCTGCCGCCCCCGTACCCACCTCTCTGACGGAACGGCCCGCCCTGGTCGTCGGGGACGCGGTGGTGCCGTGGACTACCGCCGGATACGCCGCCCCGCTGCCCCGACCCCGCTCCGGACAGGTCCGAGTGATCACCCCGCCGACGAGCGTGGCCGCGCTCCGCGCCGGCTACCGCCCCCAGCTCGACCCGGCCGTCCTCGGCTAGGCGCCTTGACCGGAGCCCGGACAACCCGGGTGGGTTCCGGCAAGCTGGCAGGGTGGCGGGCATCCGCGAACTGGCCGCACGCACCCCCGCGCACCGGGTGCGCTACCTCGACCTGCTGCGGGCCGGAGCCATCCTGGCGGTGGTGCTCGGCCACTGGCTGATCGTGGCGATCGCCCCCGACCCCACCGGCCGGTTGACCGGCACCAGCGCGCTCGCGGTGGTGCCCTGGTCCCATCCCATCACCTGGCTGTTCCAGGTGATGCCGGTGTTCTTCCTGGTAGGCGGGTACGTCAACACCGCCTCGCTGGCCTCCTTCCACCGCCGGGGACGCACCACCACCGACTGGCTGCTGGCCCGAGGAACCCGCTTGATCGCCCCCACCACGGGACTGCTGCTGGCGCTGGCCACCGGGGCCATGGCCGCCCGTGTCGCCACAGTAGACCCCGACCAGCTCGGCCGCGCGATCTGGCTGGCCACCATCCCGCTGTGGTTTCTCGTCGTCTACCTCGCGGTGGTCGGCCTGACCCCGCTGGCCCGTGCCTGGTACCGCCGGGCCGGGTGGGCGGCACCGGGAGTGCTGGCCGCGGCCGTCGCGATCGGTGACGGGCTACGCCTCACCGATCGCCCCGAGCTGGCGTACGGCAGTTACCTCTTCGCCTGGCTAGCGATCTACCTCGTGGGGATGGCCTGGGAAGCCGGCCGGTTGCCCCAACGCGCCGGACCGGCGGCGGCGGTGGCCGCGACCGGCCTGGTCGGGCTGCTGCTGCTCACCGTGGTCGGCCCGTATCCGGTGAGCATGGTGACCGTACCGGGGGCGGGCTGGCAGAACACCGCCCCTCCCAGCCTGGCGCTGCTGGTGCTGACCACCACCCAACTGGGGCTGGTGCTGCTCCTGCGCCCGCTCGCGGAACGGTGGCTGACCCGCCGCCGCCTCTGGCAGGCGGTGGTGGCGGTCAACACGGTCGTCCTGACCGTGTTCCTCTGGCACATGGTGGCGGCGGTGATCGGCGCCGGGCTGCTGGCCGCGCTCGGTTGGCTACCCACCACGCCGGTGGGGTCAGGCGCCTGGCTGGCGCTGCGGCTGCCGTGGCTGGCGACCCTCTCGGTGGTGCTGCTGGCGGTAGTGGCGGTGGTCGGGCGGATCGAAACCGCCGACCCGGTCCGTACCTCACCCCGACCGGCGGCCCGGTGGGGGGCCGCTGCCCGGCCCGCGGCGCTGACCGGGTACGCCGCCGCGGTGGGCGGGCTGCTGGGGATCGCGGTCAGTGGGCCGGCCGACCATGGCCCGGTGGGGCTGCCGGCCGGTGCGCTGGCGCTCTACCTGTGCGGGGCGCTGCTACTGCTTCTCTTCGGCTGGCTCCGGCCGCCACTGGTGCCGGGCCGCGATCAGCAGCACCACCGTCCCCACCGCGGCCCCGGTCCCGGCCAGCACCCACCCGGTCGCCGACCACCTCGGGGTCGATAGCCCGCTTGCCAGGAACGCCACCACCGCGGAGACCAGCCACACCACCCCGATCCGCCCCGCCCACCACCAGAGGACCCGGGGCGGAATCACGGTGTCGGTCCGCAGCTGGGCGGCCAAGGCCGAAATGGAATGATGCAGATAGATCACACCTGCGAGCAGCACCAGCGACATCACCGACGGGTCCGGCAGGCCACTAGCCAACCGCACCGCCGTCGCCCCGATCGCCACCGCCAACAGCAGCGTGCCCCAGTGGGAGCCGGGCCGTCCGGCCGCCACCAACGCCGGCACCGCCCCGATCAGCACCGCGACCGGGTGCGGGAAAGCCACCAGCACGACCCCCACCCCGGTCCACCACAGCACGATCCGCACCGCCAGTCCGGCGACGGTGGCGCGCCGCGCCCAGGCCCGGGTCCGCTGGTAGTAGTAGATGAGCCGCTCCACCAGCGGCTGGCTCTGCCAGTAGCTCATCGGGCCACCACCCTCGCGGAGCGGGCCGACATCTGGTAGGCGTGCCGCAACGTCAAGTCCAGGCTGCCGATCCCCTGCCATCGCGCCACCGGCACCCCCACATTCCGGAGCCGGTCGATGGTGTTCGCCCGTTCCCACCACCACAGCCGCACCGCCAGCTCGGTCCAGGTGGTCCGGCGCGGCGGCGCCGCCCCCGCCGGCAGCGTGTCCACCGCCACCACCGACCGGCCGGTACGCGCCAGGCCCGCCAGGAAACCGACCACATCGGTGTCCAGCAACGGAGTCAGCACGATCACCAGTGCGTGCGGTGGCCGCAGCGCGGTGGTCAGCAGTCGAGGCGACAGGGAGAGTGCCCGCGGGAACGGGTCGACCCGGACCAGCCACTCCAGCGCGGCCCGGAAATGGCGCCTACCGGTACCGCTAGGCAGCCGGCGCAGGCCGGTGCCGAACTCCAGCAGTCCGATCCGGTCACCTTGCTGGGCGTAGTGTTCGACGATCGCCGCCGCCGCCCGGATCGTCTGGTCCAACGCGGTGACGCGACCATCCACCCCACCGGACTTCCCGGTCTCGTGCCGCACGTCCAGCACCAGCAGCACATCCGCGTCCCGATCCGCCCAGGTGGTGTTCACGTGCAGGGCACCGGTGCGGTGGCTCACCCGCCAGTTGATCCGCCGCAGCCGGTCCCCGGTGTGGAACAGCCGCACCTCGGCCAGCTCCCCGCCGTCGCCGGGGCGGCGGGAGCGGTGGGTGCCGGTGATTCCCCTCGCCCGCGGCAACGGCTGGGTGGAGTCGAACCGCTCCCCCGCCGGATACACCGACAGCGGCAGCGACGGCATCACCGCGCTGTCCGCCACCAACAGTCCATCCGCCGCCACACTCCGCGCCACCGCGGGCCCCAGCCGATAGGCGCCCCAGCGCTGCACCCTCCCTTCGACCCGCATCGTGGTGCCGGTACGCGGCGGGAGCAGGGTGGAGTAGTAACCGACGCCATGCTTCAGCCGGAGCCAGGGCGGTACCCGGACCGTAGCCACGCACAGCAGAGGGCGCTCGCCGCTGTTAGCCACCTCCACCCGCGCCAGCACCGGACCACCCTCCACGGTGCTGGGCTCGTCTAATTCCAGCCGCGGCCGGGGCGGCTGAGGCGGTCGGGCCAGCAACGCCCAACCGGTGCCGACCACCAACGGGATCGCCAACAGCACCAGCTCCACCCGCCCCAGCGCGACCCCGAGCAGGAGCGCCAGCGCCACCAGGATGACCGCCCGGGACAGCGCGGTGGTAGCCCGCCAGTCGCTCACCCGCGCTGGCCTCGTCATTGCTGCACACCCTGGGTGTAGCGGTAGACCGGATCATCCGGCTCGTCCCGGCCCGAGGAACCGTCCTCGGGCGTGGCCGGGCGTGGGACCGCGGCCCCGCCCGCGGCCGGGGCCGCGTCCGGGCGGAGCCCCCGGTACGACGGCAGCGCCTCCGAGGGCGGCGCCGGCGTGTCGGCACAGATCTCGGCGACCACATCCGCCGGGTCAACCTGCCGCAGCCACAGCTCCGGGCGGAGAGTGATCCGGTGGGCCAACGCCGCCGGCGCGACGGTCTTGACATCCTCCGGCGTCACATAGTCCCGCCCGGCCAACACCGCCCGCGCGCGAGCCACCAGCAGCAGCGCGAGCGATCCCCGGGGGGAGGCACCGACCTGCACACTCCGGTGGCGGCGGGTGGCCGCCACGAGATCCACGATGTAGGCGCAGACGGAGTCCTCCACCACCACCTGCTCCACCGCCTGCTGGGCCCGCAGCAGCGTGGCGGCGTCGGTCACCGCCGGCAACGTGACCTCTTCCCGCTGCCGCGCCATCCGGCGATGCAGGATGGCCTGCTCCTCCTCCCGGTCCGGGTAACCGAACGACACCCGCAACAGGAACCGATCCAGCTGCGCCTCCGGCAGCGGGTAGGTGCCCTCGTACTCGATCGGATTGGCGGTGGCCAGCACGTGAAACGGCGCGGGCAGCCGGCGCGTGTGCCCCTCCACACTGACCTGCTTCTCCTGCATCGCTTCCAGCAGCGCCGACTGGGTCTTCGGTGGCGTCCGGTTGATCTCGTCCGCCAGCAGCAGGTGCGTGAACACCGGCCCGGGCCGGAACTCGAACTCCCGCTCCTTCTGGTCGAAGAAGAACGCCCCGGTCACGTCCGCGGGCAGCAGGTCCGGGGTGAACTGCAATCGCCGGAAGTCCATCCCGAGACTCTGGGCGAAGCACCGGGCGGCCAGGGTCTTAGCCAGCCCCGGGTAGTCCTCCAGCAGGACGTGGCCACCGGCGAAGATCGCGGCGAGAATCAGCTCCAGCGGCTCGCGCTTGCCGACCACCACCGTGGACACCTGATCAAGCACGGTGGTGGCCAACCGGGACACCTCCGGCAGCGGCAAGGGGGCGGTCGGCTGACCCAGGTCGGGGTCGAGACGGGACATGTTCAGAGTTCCTCCATCCTGGTCAGCAGCCGAGCGAGTTCGACGGGATCGGGGGCGTGGGTAAGCGGCTGGGTCAAGAACTCATACAGCGGATCCCCCAGCACCGCCCGGGCGCGCTCCGGTTCGGTGGCCAGCCGAATCCCATGTCGTAGCCGGAGCCGATCAGCCACCACGGTCCGGATCCGATCCCGCACCACCCGCTCGTACCACTCTGGATCGTCATTGGCCGCTAATAGCCGGCGCTCCCAGCGCGCTACCTGGGGAAACGGCAACGCCGGCGGAATGGTGGTGTCGGCGGGCGGGGGAGGTGGGCCGGGCGCGCGCTCCAGCGCCACCATCAACCAGGCCAGTAACACCAGTGCGGTGGCGAGCGCCCACAGTTGACCGAACGGCACGTGCTGCCCGGTGGCGCGCAGCTGCAGATAGACCAGGAGGGCCAGCAGCGCCCCGAGCACCCCCGCCAGCGCGGCCTGCTTGGCCACCCAGGAGGCGGAGAAGCCCTGGTACGGCACCCCCCACCGGAGCCACCGTCGCCAGCGCCTCATCGCATCGGCTCCACCGGGCGCCGTACGTGCAGCTGCCCGTCGATCGTGCGTAGCGCTTCCTCCGCGGTCGCCACCACCTCCGGGCTGATCGTGGCCGGGGCATACCGGGCCAGCCGGTAGGCGTCCGCGAGCTGACGCAGCGCCCGATCGTCCACCTGGTGCGCGGCCAAGAGTCGCTCCACCAGATCCGTCGGCGTGTCCGCGACCAACCGGTGGGCGCCGGCCGCCGCCGCCAACCGCTCCAACCGCAGCCAGCAGGCGATCACCACGCGACGCGGGTCATCCCCAGCGTCCAAATCGGCCAAGCTGGCCCGGATCACGTCCCGCAACTCCTCCAGCACCATTCCGCCCCCGGGCTGGCTCGCCGGGACCTCCAGGATCACTCTCCGCTGGACCCGCTCGGTGAGCAGGTAGTGGCCGGCATAGTAGAGCAGCCACACCACCGTGCCGCCGGCCAGCAGCAGAAGCAGCGCGGTCATCATGTTGCCCAACCACCGGATCAACGGGGACTCGCGTAACTCAGGTTCATCCGCCTCGGCGGTCAACGGCGGCGGCGAGCCGCCCCCCGGAGCCACCTCCTCCGCCGGGAGCTCGGCGGCGGAAGAAGGAGCGGGCAGGGGCTCACCGGTCAGGCCTGACCCACGCGCGGCCACCACGGCCAGCGCCATCATCAGCACCAGCAATACCCCTAGCAGCCAGCGCCGTGCCCGGCTCTCCATCGGCCCCCCATAGTCGGTGGTGGGTTCATCAGCCAAACAGACCCCGCGAAACCAGTCAATCGAGGATTCGCCGGTCGATACGGAATCGTTGTGCCCACCCGCGCCGGCCCCCCGGAACCAGCCGCCGTCGGGTCGATCACCGGTGATACCGCCTCCTGACCGGGCCCGACTGCTAGGGTCCATGCTCGTGCAGCCCAGCCCAGTCGTCCCATCGCCACCGGCGATCACCATTCCCCACCGCCGGATCGGCGCTCGCGAATTCGACTTCTCCCGCCAGGTGGCGGTGATGGCGATCGTCAACCGGACCCCCGACTCCTTCTACGACCAAGGCCGCACGTTCGCGCTCGACCGGGCGGTGGCCGCGGCCCGGACGGCGGTGGCGGAAGGAGCGGACTGGGTGGACATCGGCGGCCAGCCGTTCGCCCCCGGGAAGGAACTGTCGGTCGCGGAGGAACTTGACCGGATACTGCCGGTGGTCGAAGCAACCCGGGAAGACTCCTCAGTGGTGATCTCGGTCGAGACGTACCGACCGGAGGTGGCCCGCCGGGCGATCGCGGCCGGGGCGGACGTCATCAACGACACCAGCGGGCTCCATGACCCGGCCCTCGCCGAGGTGGTGGCCGACAGCCCCGCCACCCTGATCATCACCCACAGTCTGGCGGCCCCGCGCACCCCGTACCCTCGCCCGCAATACACGGACGTGGTCGCGGAGGTGGCGGACTTCCTGCAGCAGCGCGTGGCGCTGGCGCAGCAGCGCGGGGTACCGCCCGAGCGGATCGTGATCGACCCCGGCCACGACCTCAACAAGAACACCTACCACTCGCTGGAGCTGACCCGCCGGCTCGGCGAAATCACCCGGCTCGGTTTCCCGACCCTGGTCGCGGTGTCGAACAAGGACTTCATCGGCGAGACCCTGGACGCGCCCCGCGAACGGCGCCTGCCCGGTACATTGGCGACGCTGACCATCTGCATCCTGCTGGGCGCCAGGATCGTCCGGGTGCACGAGGTGGCGCCGGCGGTCGCCGCTTGCCGGATGACCGAAGCGGTGCTAGGAATGCGACCACCGGCCACCGCCCGCCACAATCTGGAGTAACGGCTTCCGGCGCCGGTCGGGTGAGGATGGTGGACATGGAGCGACCGGCCGACCCAGTTACCGCGGCCCCCTCCGCGATCGACCGCCACCCCACCGGCCTGGTGGCCGCGCTCGCCTCGCTGCCGTCGCTCCTGGTGGCCGCGCTCCGGCTCTTCGTCCGTCACTGGCCGACGCTGTTCCTGATCTTCTTCATCGGGGTGGTCGCCCGGGAACTCGTGATGCGGCTGGCGGTCTGGCTCAGCCTGATCAACGCCGAGCTGGGGTTGTTGGTGCTGGTCCTGGCCCCGATGACCACCCTGACCGCGCTGGTGTTGATGCTGCGTACCGTCCGCCCCTCCCTGCCCTTCCTCGGCACCGATCCGCACCGGCGCCCCCCATCGGTGCTCAACCACCTGGGCAGTGTGCTCGTGCCGTTCATGGCCATCTACTACTTCGAGGACTACCTACGCGAGGACATCGTCGACTACCACAGCCGGGTCCTCCACGACAGCATCACCCGCAACTTCGCGTCCGTGGGCACCGCCGCCGGTGACCTGGTCGATCCGCTGACGCGGATGACCGGTGAGCTGAGCCCCTCCCTGGCGGGGGTGGTCATCGTCGCCATCGTGGCCCGGTGGCTGCTCTCCCGGTGGTCGCTCACCCAGCGGCACCAGTGGTTAGGCATCCCCGGCGCCTACCTGGAGCTCGTGTGGGTCACTCTGGTCAGTGTGGTGGGCCTCAACGCGCTGCTGGAGCGGGTAACCCCCTGGCTGGCCCAGCGGCGGGTGGTGTCCACCGCCCACGACTTCTGGAGCGACCTCGGGCACCGGCTCCAGGAGCTGCTAGCCAGCTATCCGGTCCTGCACTGGTTCACCCGGATCAGTTTTCACCTCGATACCGGCATCATCATCCCGGTGGCCTGGCTGGCGATCGGCGCGATCGTGCTCGGCCACCAGGCCCCACCGGCGGTAGCGCCACGGCTGGCCCAGCAGCAGCTCTATCAACGGTTGACCCGCCGCTGGTGGGCCAGTCCCAGACGGTGCGGTGGTCGCTGGACAAACTCACCACCGACCTGCGGGAGCGGTTCACTCCGCTGCTGACCGGTGCCCGGATGTTGCTACGCGGCGGAATCGCCCCGATGTTGGTGTTCTGCGTAGCGTTCGTAGCCGCCCAGGCCACTGAGGACTGGCTGTGGGAGTTGCAGCGGGCCATCATCGGTCCCCGACCGTTCTCCACCGTCTGGTATCCCCTGTCGTGGCCATTACAGGAGTGCAACCGGGCGGTCAGCTATGTGCTGCTGGTCTGCCTCCTGGCCCCGGCGATCGATCGGGCGGTGATGCGGGATCAGGCCCGCGTCGACTCCGCTACGTCGAACCGGACATAGCGCGGCAACCGGTCCCGCAGCGTCACCTGGATCACCTCTGGTCGGGCCTCCGCCGGCACCAGGAACACCGCGTGCAGCAGTCCGACGTCCCCGACCGTGTCCCTCTCCTCCGGCAGGCACTCCGACGCCCAGTAGGTGGGGCCGTCCACCCCGAGCTGGGCACCGCGCACCTCATACGCGTCCGCGCCGTACCGCCGGCCGTACTGGTCCACCAGCCACCACTGACAGCCGGGCAACGCCTGATACGGCTCGACCAGCCACTCGACCTCCACCGTGACCTGCCAGGCACGGACCCCCGCCGGCAGCGACACCTCCCGGCCGGTGACTGGATCTCGCAGGTCAGCCGGGTGGACGTGGCGCAGTCGCAGCCGGGCGCCGGCGTAGCGCACCCATCCGTCCGCGGTCGCCGCCACTGGCTCCCGGGGCTGCGCGGACCGCCACACCTGGTGCGGCTGTTCCGGACTGACCAGCACCATCGCCGCCAACACCGGCAGCAGCGCCAGCAGCGCCCACCGGTTCCGCCGCCACCATCCGCCCCGGGTACTCACGGCCGCCATCCCGGATGGTCCACGTCCTCCCCGACGAGCCGCGGCGGCTCCACCACCGTTGGCTCCGGATCCGCCAGGGCCGCCGTGACCTGTGTGGCCGGCACCCGCAGTGGGATCTGCACCACCAGCCGCATCCGCGGATCGGCCCGCTTGCTCAGGCGCAGCGTCAGGGAGGAGGCGGCGTCGGTCGGCACCTCGAACACCAGGGTCGCCGCCACCGGTAATCCAGGTTGGAGCGGATAGCTCCAGTGCAGCAACGGCTGCTCGAGTCGATCGGTGGCGCGCCAGGTCCGCCCGCGGTCATCCCGGACGGCGGCGTATCCGATCGTGGTCGGTTCGGTGCGCGCCACCAGCCGCACCTCGACCAACAGCCACACCCCGGACGTCTGATACTGCCACCCGGACTGGTCAGCGACCACCCCCGCGGCCTGGGTGGACCGCACTTCGACGTGGAAGGTGTCGGTGGACACCCAGGTCCCCGTCTCCCCGGTGACGGTGAACTCCCGGTAGCGCTCATCGGTGCTCAGCCGCTGCTCACCGATCACACCGGTGCTGACGACCACCGCGGCCAGCAGCGCCAGGGTGCCCACCCCGGACGCCACCCGCCGGCCGAACCCGGTCACCGCTGGTCCACCAACGGCACCATGACCTGGGCGCGAGGGGCGGCGTCCAGCCACTCCCAGGCCCCGGTCAGGGACGACTCCCGCCAGGTCATCCCGATGATCAACACTGTCACCTCTGGTGGGGGCGGGGCGTCGCTAGCCCGCTCCCACAGGAACACCAACTGCTCCGGTAGGCCCGGATGCAGCAGCCGCGCCGAGGCGGCGTCCCGGACCCGCAGCACCGCGTCCGGTCGTACCAGTCCCTCTTCCACCATCGCGCCCGGGTGCTCCCCCAGGCCGTCGATCCCGCGCAGCCGCACCACCTCCAAGAGATCCGCTCGACTCTCCGGCGCGGTGATCTCCACCTCGGCGATCACCGCCACCCAGTGGTGGGCGCGGTCGTGCAGGTAGGCGGCGGGGGTGAGATCGGAAGCCAACCGGGCACCGGTGACCGTGACGTTCCACGGCTCCCCTCGGCTGATCTGATCCACCGCGAGGGTCGCCAACGGTGTCTGCGGCACTGGCCGTAGCCCACCGGTGACCACAATCAGCCCGAGGAGCAGCAGCACCGCCAGCAGCAGGCTGAGCACTCCCGCCCAGCCCGCGGTGACCCTCCGGTGGCGAACCACAGCGAACGGTGCGCCCGAGACCGGATTCCCGGGCCGCGTGGACGGAGGGGAGGACGGTGCCGGAGGCCAGGGCGGCCCCGGCGCCTCCGCGGAGGGTGGGGCCGACACAGGGCGAGTATAAGTGGACCGGTCGAGGCGGACGGTCGGTCAATCCGGCAGCACGATGCCGCAGCGCGCGGCGTCCTCGGGGGTATCCACATCGTCAGGAGCGGCGACCTCGTCGCAGGCCACGTCCTGCACCTGCCCGGCCCGGGCCAGGAGATAGGCCCGGATCCCGACGTCGGCGCTGGCCAGGGTGGATGCGCCGGAGAAATGCTGCCGACCCAGCAGCACGGGATAGTTACGCCGCCCCTGGTAGGTGCCGCAGGCCAGCGCCCCCGGATCCGAGGCGGCGGCCACCAGCCGGACCGCCTCGGCCGATAGATGCGGCATGTCCACCGGCAGGATCACCACCGCGGTCACCCCCGCCTCCTCCGCGGCGGTCAGCCCGGCCCGCAAGGACGACGCCATCCCGGTGCTCCAGGCTTTGTTGACCAGCACGGTGGCACCGTCCAGCGCCGCGGTGGCCTGGATCTGATCGGCGGCCGCGCCCAGGACCACGAACACAGGATCACAGCCACCGGCTCGGGCAGTCTGCAAGGCGTGCTCCACCAGCAGCCGGTCTCCGTGCCGTAGCAGCGCCTTGGGCGCGCCTAACCGTCGGCCGCTACCGGCGGCCAACACGAGTCCGGCGACCGTACCCGCACCGGGTGGTGGTTCCGAAGGGGTGCTCAGCTCGTACCTCCACTGGCGACCTGACGGGGCCGGGTCACCCGGGCGTCCCGGTGCCCTCCGGGAGCCTATCGGTTGCCCTGGCATCGGCGTAACACCGTACAGCGGTGACCTCGAGCGGGAACCGTACCGGGGTGGCGCCGAACAACAGTCGGCCCGCCTCGGCGGCCGCTTCCCGCACCGCCGCCATCACCAGCGGCACCTCAGACTCCGGAGCGTGCACTAGCACCTCATCGTGCTGAAAGAACACTAGCGTGGCCGCGTACGCGGCCAGCCGCGCCCGCAGCACCGCCAGCAGGGTCAGCGCCCACTCCGCCGCGGTGGCCTGGATGACGAAGTTGCGGGTGAACCGACCGCGTGCCCGGGCCGCCTCGGAGCGGACCGGTGGCTGCGTCGGGTCGAGGGTCGCCGACGGGGGACAGGTCCGGCCCAACCAGGAGCGCACCAGCCCCCCGGCCTCCCCGGTCCGGGCGGCCTGCTCCACGTACCGCCAGGCGATGGGGTAGCGCTGCCGCAGCACCGCGATGGCGGGCAGGGCCGCCCCACCGGTCTGACCGTACATCGCCCCGAGCAGCGCCAGCTTGGCCGCCGCCCGATCACCGGCGAACGACTCCGCGGCCAGCGCCGCGTACAGGTCGCCCGTCCCGGCGGCGGCCTGCAGCCGCGGATCCCCGGAGACCGCGGCCAGGATGCGCGGCTCCAGCTGACCCGCATCGGCCACCACCAGCCGCCATCCGTCATCGGCCACCACCGCCCGGCGGACCGCCTTCGGAATCTGCAACGCACCCCCGCCGCGGGTCGCCCATCGGCCCGAGACCACTCCCCCGGGCACGTACTCCGGCCGGAACCGGCCGTGGTGCACCCACGCCTCCTGCCACGCCCACCCGTGGGCGGTGAAGATGCGATACCGCTCCTTGAACTCCAGCACCAGCGGTACCGCGGGGTGGTCCACCCCCCGGAGAGTCCAGGCCCGGGTATCGGGCAGGTTGATCCCGGCCCGGGCGAACGCCCGCCGCAGCTCCGCCGGCGAATCCGGGCGCAGCCCGGGACTGTCCAACGCGGTCGCGATCTCCGCCGCGAGCTCCGCCAGCCGCCGCGGCAATCCCCCCATCGGGGACCGGGGGCCGAGCAGCTCCGTCAACACCGCATCGTGCACGTCCGTACGCCACGGCAGGCCGTCGTGCCCCATCTCCGCCGCGAGCAGCGCCCCGGCGGATTCGGCGGCCACCAGCAACCGGAACCGTCCCGGGTGGGCGGTGGCGGCGATCCGGGCCTGCTGGTCGAGATAAGCGGTGACGATCTCACCGGTAGGGTCCTCCCGCACCGGTGCGACGGTCTCGAACAGACTGCCCTGCTGCTGCTGGTTGGGCGGGCAGGGCGGTGGGGGCGGGGGATCCCGCGGGACCGGCCGCCCATCCCGGCGGGCCAGGATCGCCGCCACCGACCGGGGCTCCCCCCAGCGGCCGGCGTAGCCCAGCAGCAACGCCTCGACCAGCGTCACGTCATGGCAGCGGCCGACCCGTACCCCCGCCGCCAGCAGCCGGGGATAGATTAGATTGGTGGCCTCCCACAGCCAACGGGGTCGATGCGCGGCCTCCCACCGGCGCACCGCGGCCGCCAGGTCGGGGACCCGCTCCGGTGCACCGGCCGGGGCGCCCGCCTCGTCCACCGGGCGCAGCCATCCCCCGCCGCTGCCGTCATCGGCCGCCGCCACCAGCATGCGTCGATTTTCCGCTACGGGTGCGACAGCCGCGGGCGTCAGTGGGGCTCCGGCGCGGGATGGGCGGTCAACTCCCAACAGGCGACCGCGGCCGCGGCGGCCACATTGAGCGAATCCACCCCCCGCTGCATCGGGATCGCCACCCGCAGGTCCGCGGCCGCGATCGCCGCCTCGGACAGCCCCGGCGCCTCCGCCCCCAGCAGCAGCGCGGGCCGCCGCCGGTGGGTGGCCGGCACCTGGTGCAGCGGGACCGCGTCCGCGGCCGGGGTGAGCGCCAGCAGCGAAAACCCCGCCTCGCGCAACCGGGCAAGCCCCTGCGGCCAGGGGTGCAGCCGGGCGTACGGCACCGCGAACACCTCCCCCATGCTGACCCGGACCGCCCGCCGGTACAGCGGGTCGGCACAGGACGGTGACAGCAGCACCCCGTCCATACCCAGCCCGGCCACGCTCCGGAAGATCATGCCGAGGTTGGTGTGGGTGTTGACGTCCTCGCACACCACCAGCCGACGCGCCTGGGTGATCAGTTGATCAGGCTCCGGCAGCGGTCGCCGATGGAACGAGGCCAACACGCCCCGGTGGACGTGGAAACCGGTGATCTGCCGCAGCACCTCCTGGCTGGCGGCGTAGACCGGGGCATCGGGCAGCTCCCCCAACGCCTTCACCCGGGCCACGTCCAGCAGGTACGAGCGGGGGCGGTACCCCGCCCGCAGCGCCCGCCGCAGCACCAGTTCACCCTCGGCGATGAACAAGCCGTGCGGGGGTTCCCACCGGGTCCGCAGCTCGACATCGGTCAGGGCCCGGTAGTCGGCGATCCGCTCATCCTCCGGATCGGTGATCAGTTCCACCCGCTCATTGTCGGCGGCGGCGGGCTCGGTTCCGCACCCGGGCGGTGGGCCAGGTCCGTCCGTTCGCCCACCGTCCTCCTCGCACCCGATTCCAGGTCAGGCGGGGTGCGCGCGGCGCTCCTCCTCACCCAGGTCCGCCGCCGGGGCCGGGTTGGCGGGCAGCTGCGCGGGGCCACCGGCGGTGTCGCCGCGCCCGGTGTCACCGGCGGCGTCGCCTCGCCCGGTGGCGGCCGGGCCGGCGCCGGCGGTGCTCTCGGCCTGCCGGACGTCCTCATTCACCTGCTCGGCCGCACGGGCCGCCTCCGCCGCCGCCTCCCGGGCCTCTGCGGCCACCGCGGCGACGGTCTCGTCCTGTCCCTCTGCGCGCGGCCCGCCGCCCGCGAGCGCGCCGAGGTTGCCCAGCGCACCGCCGATGCCTTCCAGCGCCCGGGTGATCTCCACCGGAAGCACCCAGACCTTGTTGGCGGACCCCTCGGCGATCTGCGGCAACGCCTGCAGGAACTGGTAGGCGAACACTTTGGAGTCCGGGTTGGCGGAGTGGATGGCGTCGAACACGGTCCGAATCGCTTTGGCCTGCCCTTCCGCCTGCAGAATCCGCGCCTGCCGCTCACCGTCGGCTCGCAGCACCGCGGCCTGCTTCTCCCCCTCCGCGGTGAGGATCTGGGACTGCTTGACCCCCTCCGCGTTCAGGATCGCGGCCCGCCGGTCCCGCTCGGCCCGCATCTGCTTCTCCATCGCGTCCCGAATGGTCGGTGGCGGCTCGATCGCCTTGATCTCCACCCGGGTGACCTTCACCCCCCACTTGCCGGTGGTCTCGTCCAACTTCACCGACAGGTGCCGGTTGATCTCCTCCCGGCTGGTCAGGGTCTTCTCCAGGTCCATCGACCCGATCACGTTCCGGAGCGAGGTCACGGTCAACTGCTCGATGCCCTGGATGAAACTCGCGATCTCGTACGTGGCGTCCTTCGGATTGACCACGCGAAAGTAGAGCACGGTGTCGATGGAGACCACCAGGTTGTCAGAGGTGATCACCGGCTGGGGTGGGAAGCTCACCACCTGCTCCCGCAGGTCGACTTTGGTCCGCACCCGGTCCACAAACGGCATGATCACATTCAGGCCGGGCCCCAGGGTGCGCCGGTAACGCCCGAACCGCTCCACCACATCGGCCCGCTGCTGCGGCACGATCCGCACCGCCTTGCCCAACGAGACCACCGCCAGTAGCGCGATCGCGGCTACCAATACGATCAGTACCAGCTCCATCAGCTCTTCTCCGGTTTCCGTTCGTCGGGCAGGTCGACGAACTCGTCCCGCCACACCATGGCGATGGCGCCGCGCACCTCGATGACGCGCACCGGCTCCCCCGGCTCAATCACCTGGGTGGCGTCGAAGGAACGCGCACTCCACAACTCGCCGCTGATCCGGACCAGCCCCGCGGTCGACGTGACCTGCTCCACCACGGTCCCGGGAGCACCCTCGAGCTGCTGCACCGCCAGCCGCTCGTCCGCGCCGGTTTCGCTGGACAGGGCGTGACGGCGAATGACGGGGCGCAAGACAACCAGTGACAATGCGGACACTCCGGCGAAGACCAGGATCTGTACCAACAGGCCAGCCCCCAGTCCCGCCGCGATCGCCGAGCCGACCGCCCCGACCGCGAGCATCAACAGCACCATGGTGCCGGTGAACACCTCGGCCAACGCCAAGAGCACCGCGACCACGGCCCATACCACCACCGCCACCACTCGATCGTGTCACGATCGCGCCGTTCTCGCAGCGCCGAAACTGATGCCGCCCGCGGTCACCCGCCCACGCTGCCGGATCCGGTACGAGACCGACACACGCGGGCCGAAACACGTACCCTTGCGGTCATGACCTCGGCCATCGGCAACCAGCGCCGCACCACTCGACGATCAGCCCGATTCGTCGCCTGGGTGCGGGCGTGGCGGGCCGGCTTCATCCCGTACGACGACGTCATCGACGAGATCGAAGCGACCGAGGATCACCTGTGGGCACCCGCTGACGATCTGACCGCACAACGGACCCTGCGGGAGGCTCTGGCCGATCTGTCCGGTCTGCACCCGGACGAGATCCGGTTGGTGTTACCGGCCCCCGGCGACCCGCGTGGCCTCCCCGGCCCGAGCACCCCGTTCACCGGGGTGGCGTTGACCACCGGCGAGGGAGTGCTGGCCGGCGCCACCGGCCTGGTGCCGGCGGTGCACACCTACACCTCCGGTTCCGGGGTGCAGTTCGCGACCGTGACCTGGCAGGCGTTCCCGGTGCCTCCGGCGCCCCCCGGCGCTGCGGGCACCGAACCCACCCCGGGCGAGGCGGAGAGCGAGTTGACCACCGCGCTGGCGCAGGCCACCGCCGCCCTCACCGACCTCGACATCGCCCAGTGGCGGCCGGAACTCGCCGGGGCGCTGGCGGCGCTACGCCGCCACGACGACGCTGGCGAGCTGCCCCCGGTGTTCGATCCCCGCGCCCGCCGCCTGTACGCCCGCGCCAGCCTGCTCGACCGGGTCCTGGCGCTGGCGCAGCAGACCGCGCCCGGCGGGGCGGTAACCGCCTACGAGGCCCGGCAACGGGACGAGGCGCTGCGGCCGCTGACCACCGCCTGCCGGCGGGCGCTGATGGCCGCCTGCAACGCGCCGCTGCGCTGACCGGTGGTGCGGTGACCCGGCTAGGCCCGATCCGGCTAGGCCCGCCCGCCGCTTCCCCGCCGCGGCGGCGGCTGACAGCAGTGGTCGGCGCAGGTGTCCCACATCGGCAGGTCGCCCAACCGCTGCTCCTGCTCCGGGCCGGCCCCCGCCAGTCGCTCCTGCACCAGCTGCCGGATCATGGTCACGAACCGGGGGTCGGTGCCGGGCGTGGCGGCGCGGGCGAACGCCATCCCGAGCCGCTTGGCGGTGCCGGCGGCTTCGGTGTCCAGGTCCCAGACCACTTCCAGGTGGTCGGAGATGAACCCGATCGGGGTGACCACCACCGCCTCGGTGCCCGCACCGGCCAGGGTCTCCAGGTGGTCGTTGATGTCCGGCTCCAGCCACGGCACATGCTCCGGGCCGGAGCGGCTCTGCCACACCAGGTCCCACTCGAGGTCGGGGGCGGCCCGCTGCGCCACCAGCTGCGCCACCTCCCGCAGCTGGGCCTCGTACCGTCCCCCGGAGGGGCCGGCGCGCTCCGCCATCCAGATCGGCACCGAGTGGGCGACGAACACCAGCCGGGTGGTCGCGCGGGGAGCCGGGGCGAGCTGGGCCAGCGCCTGCCGGACCCCATCCGCGAACGGCTCGATGAAGCCCGGATGGTCGTGGTAGTGCCGCAGCTTGTGCACCACCGGGGCGTCCGGCCCGACCGCCGCCCGCGCGGTGGCGATGTCGTCCAGATACTGCCGGCAGGAGGAGTACGAGCTGTACGGGCTGGTCACGAACGCGATCGCGCGCCGGATCCCGTCGTCGCGCATCTTGGCCAGGGTGTCCGCCAGCATCGGATGCCAGTTCCGATTGCCCCAGTAGATCGGCAGATCGGCCAGCCCGTGCTGGTCGAACTCCGGCCGCAGCGCGGCCAGCAGCGCCCGACACTGGTCGTTGATCGGCGACACCCCACCAAAGTGGTGGTAGTGCTCCGCCACCTCAGCCAGCCGCTCCGGCGGCACTCCCCGGCCTCGAGTCACGTTCTGCAGGAACGGCATCACGTCGGCCGGTTGTTCGGGACCCCCGAACGACAGCAGCAGGAATGCGTCGTACCCCACCCGGCCATCGTGCCAGACCGGAACCAGGACGGTGCCACCCCGGTCGTGGGGGAGTGCCGCCGGTCTCAACCGTCGGACTCAGCCGGCCCTCACCGGCCTAGGCGCCGACCGCGTGGTATCCGCCGTCCACATGGACGATCTCGCCGGTGGTGGCTGGGAACCAGTCGGACAGCAGCGCCAGGCAGGCCTTGGCCGCCGGCTCCGGATCGGTCAGCTCCCAACCCA
The DNA here is from genome assembly GCA_963809545.1 of uncultured Actinomycetota bacterium. Taxonomy (GTDB): domain Bacteria; phylum Actinomycetota; class Actinomycetes; order Mycobacteriales; family Micromonosporaceae; genus Natronosporangium. The sequence continues at coordinate 178,428 of CAWEKD010000007.1, forward strand.
GCGGTGCCCGGGCCAGCCAACCCTGCTCGAACTCCTCGAACCCGGGAATGGACTTGGCGGCCATGGTCCGCAGCGGCCCGGCGGAGACCAGGTTGCTGCGGATACCCTTCGGGCCCAGGTACCGGGCCAGGTACCGGCTGGTGGACTCCAGCCCGGCCTTGGCCACCCCCATCCAGTCGTACGCCGGCCAGGCCACGCTGGCGTCGAAGGTGAGCCCGACCAGGGCGCTCCCCGGCCCCATCAGCGGCAGCACCGCCATCGCCAGCGCCTTGTAGGAGTAGGCCGAGACGTGCAGGGCGGTGGACACGTCCTCCCAGCCCGCGTCCAGGAACCCGCCCCCGAGGGTGGCCGGTGGGCCGTACGCGATCGAGTGGACCACGCCGTCCAGCCCGTCCAGGTGTTCCCGCACCCGGTCCGGCAGCGCGGCCAGGTGCTCCGGGTTGGTGACGTCCAGCTCTATCACCGGTGGGGGCTCCGGCAGCCGCTTGGCTATCCGCTGCACCAGTGACAGCCGTCCATACCCGGTCAGGACGATCCGGGCGCCGTGCTCCTGCGCCAGCCGGGCGACCGCGAACGCGATCGACTGGTCGGTGAGCACTCCGGTGATGAGCAGCCGCTTACCGGCCAGCATCGTGTCCCCTTTCGTATGCCGGTGGTCCCGCCCGCGGTGGGCGGGCCGGTGGTCACGGGTGGCCTCGCGGAGGCCGCCTCACGGATCAGTGCCCCATGCCGAGGCCGCCGTCGACCGGGATCACCGCCCCGGAGATGTACGCCGCGGCGTCGCTGGCCAGCCAGCAGACCACCTGGGCGACCTCTTCCGGGTCCGCGAACCGGCCGGCCGGGATGGCCTTGCGGTACTCCTGCTGCCGCTCCTCCGGCAGCGCGGCGGTCATCTCGGTCCGGATGAATCCGGGCGCGACCACGTTGGCGGTGATGTTACGGCTCCCCAGCTCCCGGGTGATGGAGCGGGCCATCCCCACCAGCCCGGCCTTGCTGGCCGCGTAGTTGACCTGCCCCACCCCGCCGAACAGGCCGATCACCGAAGAAATGAAGATCATCCGCCCCCAGCGGCCGCGGACCATCCGGGTGGCCGCCCGGCGGGCGCACCGCCACGCCCCGGTCAGGTTGGTGTCGATCACCCGGCTGAACTGCTCTTCGCTCATGCGCATCAGCAGCGTGTCGTCGGTGATGCCGGCGTTGGCCACCAGCACCTCGACCGGGCCGAGCTCCGCCTCCACCGCGGTGAAGGCGGCGTCCACCTGCTCCGGGTCGGTCACGTCACACTGGACCCCGAATGTGCCGACCGGCGCGCCCGAGCCGCGGTGGGTGACCGCCACCCGGTCGCCCTGCTTGCTGAACGCCTCGGCGATCGCCAACCCGATCCCTCGGTTACCGCCGGTGACAAGCACGGTACGGGCCACCGAACCACCTCCACCCGGTGTGTCGGCGGCCAACGGCCGCCATCCTGACACGGACCGAGGCCACAATAAACGAAGATCTGTCGACCGGCGCCGGGCGGGTGGGTGGCCCCGGGTGGGGCGGTGCGTGGGCGCTGGTCAGGGCAGGCGCGGGGTCCAGCGCAGGCTCAGCCCGCCGGCCAGCAGGCCGAGGCCCAGCGCCCCGGCCACCATCCACTGGGTGATCTCGTACGGCACGGTCCGGTACCCGATCGAGCTGCCCATGTCCTCATACACCGCGGACAGTTCCGCCGCGGTGGCCGCTTCATAGAACCGTCCCCCGGTGTCCTCCGCCAACCGGGCCATCGACTCCCGGTCCACCGGCACCCGGTACAACTGGCCGCCGATGTCCACCACCCCCTGGTCGGTGCCGAACGCGATCGTGGACACCGGCACTCCCGCCGCTACCGCGGCCCGCGCCGCCTCCTCCACGGTCCGGCCGTAGGTGCGGTAGCCGTCGGTGAGCAGCAGGATCCGGGCCGGGGGTGGGCCTTCCGCCCCGTCGCTGGGGACCTGCCGGATCGCCTCCAGCGCGGCGAACACCGCTTCTCCGGTGGCGGTGGCCTCCGCGAGGCGGAGATTCTCGATCCCCCGGACCATCTCGTCCCGGTCGGTGGTCGGGGAGACCACCACCTGGGCGGTACGGGCGAACGACACCAGCCCCACCTGGTGACGGTCCGGCAGCTGGCGGACGAAATCCACCGCCGCCTGCTGGGCGGCCTGCAGCCGGCTGGGCGCCACATCGGTCGCCTCCATGGACAGCGAGACGTCGATGGCGAGCATGACCGTGGCCCGCTCCATCGGCTCCTGTCGCTCCATCGCCGGCCGGGCCACCGCCAGCGCCAACGCCAGCAGCGCCAGCAGGAACGCCCCGGCGGACAGGTGGCGACGCCAACCGGGCTGGGCCGGGGCGATCGTCCGCAGCAGGGCCAGGTTGCTGAACCGCACCGCGTACATGCGCCGCCGCCACTGCCGCCAGAGGTAGCCGCCGGCCATCCCCATCACCGGCAGCAGTGACAGCAGCCCCCACGGCTGCAGGAACCGGATCATCCCGCCTCCTCCCGGCGCCCGCCGGCCCCGGCCGCCGCCAGCCGGGGACGCCCACCGGCCCCGGCTCGGGGGCCGGCCGCTCCCCGGCGCCGGGCGGTCCGGCGACTGGCCACGTACCGGACCACATCGGTGAGCCAGTCCCGGTCGGTGCGTAACTGCAGGTGTCCGGCGCCGGCGGCGCGGAGCCCGGCGACGATCGCGGCCCGTTGGGCGGCGGCGGCCTCGGCGTACCGCTGCCGCAGCCGGGGGTCGGCGGTCTGGACTTCCAGTACCTGGCCGGTCTCCGGATCGATCAGATCCAGTACCCCCACATCCGGTAACGCCAGCTCCCGGGGATCGACCACCTCCACCGCCAGCAGTTCGTGCCGGGCCCCCAGCCGACGCAGCGGCGCCACCCACGCGTGGGGCGGGGTCAGAAAGTCGGAGATCACCACTGCCAGCCCCCGCCGGCGCCGGGGGCGGTGCAGTCGTTCGATCAGCGCGGCCAGGTCCACGTCGCCGGGGACTCCGGTGGGGACGGTCGCGATCGCGCGCAGCAGCGCCTGGGCGCCGCGGGAGCCGGACCGGGCCGGCAGGTGCCACGACCGCTGGCCGGTGGCCACCACCGCGCCCACGCGGTTGCCACCCCGGGCGGTCAGGTGGATCATCGCGGCGGCGGCCGCCACCACCAGGTCCCGCTTGAGGTATTCGGCGGTGCCGAAGTCCATGCTGGCCGACAGGTCCACCGCCAGCCAGGTTTCCAGCTCCCGATCCGCCTCAGTCTGGCGGACGTGGGGCACGGTGGTCCGGGCGGTGACCGGCCAATCCATCCGGCGGACGTCGTCTCCGGCCTGGTACTCCCGGGACTCCCCCAGCTCGGTGCCCGCCCCGGGGAGCAGCCCCAGATACTCCCCCTGCAGCAGCCCGTCCAACCGGCGCGTGACCAGCAGTTGGAGCCGGTTGAGCATGCTCCGCCCCGGAGGCCCCGGACCGGTGGCTGCCGGATCGGTCATACCGTCGTTCCCGTCGGCGGGGGCGGCACCTGGGTACGGGGGGTGGCGTCCTGCCGCGGGGCGACGGTGGGCACGGGCACACCCTGCAGCACCCGGGCCACCACGTGGTCGGCGGGTATGTCGTCCGCCAGCGCGTCGTAGCTGAGCACCAGCCGGTGCCGCAGCACGTCCGGGGTGATGTCCTGCACGTCGGTGGGCAGCACGTAGTCGCGTCCTCGGAGCACCGCGAGCGCCCGCGCCGCGCGCACAATCCCCAGCGACGCGCGTGGGCTGGCGCCATACTGCACCAGCTCCGCCACATCGGACAATCCATGCTCGACCGGCCGCCGCGTGGCGGTCACCAGCCGCACCACGTAGTCCACCAGGGCGTTGTGGACGAACACCTGATCGACCCGGCGTTGCAGCGCCAGCAGATCCTCCGGTGTGAACACCTGCTCCGGCTCGGGCGGATCGGTGCCCATCCGATAAATGATCTCTCGTTCCTCCAGATCGGAGGGGTAGTCGACCACGACCTTCAACAGGAACCGGTCCCGCTGCGCCTCCGGCAGCGGGTACACCCCTTCCTGCTCGATCGGGTTCTGGGTGGCCATGACCAGGAACGGGGACGGCAGCGGGTAGGTCCGGCCGCCCAGCGAGACCTGCCGCTCCGCCATCACCTCCAGCAGCGCCGACTGGACCTTGGCCGGGGCCCGGTTGATCTCGTCGGCCAGCAGGAAGTTCACGAACACCGGCCCGAGCTCCACGTCGAACGTCTCGCTGCCCTGCCGGTAGATCCGGGTGCCGACCAGGTCCGCCGGCATCAGATCCGGGGTGAACTGGATCCGGGCGAAACTACCTCCGATCACGGTGGCCACGGTCTGCACCGCCAGGGTCTTCGCCACTCCGGGCACCCCCTCCAGGAGGCAGTGGCCGCGGGCCAGCAGCGCCACGAAGATCCGCTCGACCATCTGGTCCTGCCCGACGATGATCCGCTTGACCTCGAACATCGCCCGTTCCAGCCGGGTGGCGTCCTGGGCCGGGGTGGCGCCGGTGTGTGCCACTGATGCGCTGCTCATCGACTCCCTCCACTGTGCCGCCCGATGTGACCCGCCCCCAGCCTGAGCAGGGCGCCGTCCGTGGGCCCGGGAACCGCGGACCAGCCGGACCCGGCACCGCCGGGTTCGAGCGGTCAGTCTAGCCCGAACGGTTAGTCGGAATCAGCCGAACGGACACGATCAACGGGTAGACATCCGGCCCGGTTACGTGGTTACGATGCGAACGTCGCCGGGCGGCTTCCCCCGTGGCCGCCCGGCGCCACTCTTTTCTCAGGGGTTTCCCCACCAACCCCGGACTTTCCCGGTCGCCCACTGGGCACACCGGCTCCCACCTCCCCGCCGCGTAGGCTGGAGGAGATGTCGGACCCGCCGATGATCTGTTCCGCCCGGGGCTGCCGCGCCTCCGCCGCCTGGGCGCTGCGCTGGAACAACCCCAAGCTTCACCCACCCCAGCGGCGTAAAACCTGGCTGGCCTGCCCTGATCACCGGGCCTACCTGAGCGACTTCCTGTCCGCCCGCGGCTTCCTCCGGGAGGTCGAGCCGGTCACCCCGCCACCCCCAGCGCCCACCACGCCGACGCCCGAGCCCCCTTCATCCGATTCCTGATAGTTCTGAACCCGCCCTCGCTCCCCTCTGGAGATGGGCGGCCGGGCAGCGACCGTGGATGGGTGGGAGGACCCGCGCCGATCGCATAGGCTCACCCCTGTGACCGACCCGAGTCCGTCCGCACCGACCCACACCCGCATCAGCCCGCTGGACCCCTGGCCCGACACGGTGGTTTGGCACCCGGTCTCCCGGCGGCTGGTGGTGGTGGAGCTGATCCGGCTCGGCCTCACCCTGCTGTTCTGGCTGGTGGCGATCCTGGTCGCGGATCGATTCGGGTGGCCGTTCACCGGCCCCGCCCTGGCCCTGCTGGCGGTGTTCGCGGTGCTGCGCGGCATCACGGTGGTACGGGCGGTGTTCGCCTGGGGCTACGCCGAGCGGGAACGGGACCTACTGGTCCGCCACGGACTGCTGATCCGGCGGTTGTCGATCGTGCCGTACGCCCGGATGCAGTTCGTGGACGTCACCGCCGGGCCGCTGGAGCGCGTCTTCAACCTGGCCACCGTACAGTTGCACACCGCCGCGGCCGCCAGCGACGCGCGGATCCCCGGCCTGCCGCCGGAGGAGGCGGCCCGGTTGCGGGACCGGCTGGCGGCGTTGGGGGAAAACCTCGGGGAGGGGCTGTGAGAGCCCGCGCGGACCGGACCGGCAACCCGCTCGGGAGCCGCCGGTGACCCCGCGTCCCGGTCTCGCCGGAGTGGAGCCGCGCCGACGCCTCCATCCGCTCAGCCCGCTGCTGCACAGCGCCAAAATGCTGGCCGCCCTGGTCGCGGTCATCTCCTTCCAGGGCGCGGCCCAACTCGGCTGGCGGGGCTTCCTCGGCACCCTCGTGGTCGGCATGTGCGTGGTGACCGCGTACTCGGTGGTGACCTGGCTCGTCACCGGCTATCACGTCGTCGGTCGAGAGCTGCGGATCTACGACGGGGTACTGGTGCGGCGGATCCGGGCGATCCCCTTGGAGCGACTCCAGGCGGTGGACGTGGTCCGGCCGCTGATGGCGCGCCTGACCGGGTTGGCGGAGCTCCGCCTGGAGGTGGTCGGTGGCCGCTCTGCGGAGGCCCCGCTGGCGTTCCTCACCGTGGCGGACGCCGCGGCCCTCCGGCGACGACTCCTGACCCTGGCGGCACAGGCCGGCGCCCCCGCCGGCGCCACCGTCTCCGAAGAGGCCGGACCAGCCGGAGCGGAAGCCCCGCCCGGCCCGTCCCCCGGCGAGACCCCCGCCGGCCCGCCCCCACCGGCCCCGGAGGCCCCACCGATGGGGCCGGCGCCGACCGCGGCCGCCCACCCCTCGCCGCCGGTGACCCCGCAGACCGCCGTGCCGCAGGAACAGCACCTGCACACGGTCGACAACCGGGATGTGGTGATCGGGCAGATCCTCACCCCGCAGGTGATTTTCCTGCCGCTAGCGATGGCGGCCGTGGTGGCCCAATATCTCCTCGGTGCCGAAGCCTGGTCGTTCGTGGTGCTGGCCAGCATGGTGGCGGCGGTGATCGGGGTGCTCCAGCAGCCGATCCGGCGGGTGTTCTCCGACTGGAACTTCCGGGTGGCCCTCCAGGTGTCCGCCGACCATCACCCCAGCCTGCGGGTACGGCACGGGCTCACCGAAACCCGTAGCCAGACGGTGCCGCTGCGGCGGGTGCAGGCGGTGGGGATGACCTGGCCGTGGCTGTGGCGACGCCGGGGATGGCTGCGGTGCCAACTGGACGTCGCCGGCTACTCCCCCACCAACCAGGGGCAGCTCCCCCACGGCCGGCTGCTGCCGGTGGGCAACCTGGCCACCGCCCAGCACCTGGTCGCGACCGTCCTCCCCACCGTGGACATCACCACCCTCCCCCTGACGGGGGTGCCCAAGCGGGCCCGGTGGCTGGCGCCCTGGCGGCAGCCGGTGTTGGCCGCGGGCCTGACCGACCAGGTGTTCGCGGCGCGGGACGGCCGGATCACCCGCCGGCTGGTGGTCGTCCCCCTGGTCCGGGTGCAGAGTGTCCGGCTGTCGCAGGGGCCGCTGCAACGGCTGCTCGGACTGGCCACCGTGCACGTCGACACCGCCGGCGCCCTGTCCGGGACCGCGCCGCATCGACCGCTGGACCAGGCCCGGTGGCTGGCGGCGGAACTCACCCACCGTTCCCGCCTGGCCCGCCAGGCGGAGCACTCGGAGGCTCAGTCGGTGCCGGCGAGCCCGCCGGCACCGCCGGCCGACCCAGGACCGCCCGCCACCGACGCCACCCCAGCCAACTGAGCAGCCCGGTCACCGCCAGTGCCCCCGGGAACTTCAGCAGCGACGGCACCCCCAGTCCGCTCGGCAGGGTCAGCCAGGTCGCCCCGACCGTGACCACCGCCAACCATCGCCGGACGCCCGGGGCGGGCAGGCCGGCGGCGAGCACCGCCAGCGGGGCCAACGCATACCAGGGGTAGACCACCGGCCCCAGCAGCACCACCGCCGCCAACACCACCCCGGCGGCCCGCACCACCGCCGCCGTCTCGGTCCGCCGGCGGACCGCCCGGACGAACATCACCACCGCCAGGACCGCGAACCCCAGCAGCCCGAGGCCGCGTGCGGCCGTGATCGCGGCCGGCTCCAGTGTGGACAGCCCCACCGCCCGCAACAGGTAGCCGGCGGTCATGCCGACCGCGGACGGAAGCGAACTCCACTGCACCAGCGCCCCGGTGCCGGACAGGGCGGCCACCCACCCCGGCCCCAGCCCCGTGACCAGGTGCGCCCCCAGCACCGCCCCCACCAGCCCGGCCCCCCAGCCGAGCACCGCCCCCCAGCCCCGGCGGGCGGCCAGCAGCAGCCCGAACGGTGCCGCCACCACCGCGGTCACCTTGACCGCCACCGCCAACCCGAGGAGCACCCCCGCCCCCACCAGCGCCCGGATGGGCCAGCCGGCGGGCGGGACCGCGGCCAGCGCGAGCCCGGCCACCAGCAGGCCGGCGATCAGCGCGTCATGGTGCCCACCGGCTATCGCGTGCACCGCCACCAGCGGCGTCACCACCCCCAGCCCGAGCGCACCGGTCTCCGGCACACCGCACCCGCGGGCCAGTCGGGGCAGCCCGACGACCACCAACCCCACCCCGACCACCGCCATCAGCCGGAGCCCCGCCAAGGCCACCAGCAGGGTGGCCCCCTCACCGGAGGCGACCAGCCGGGCGACGGCCACCGCGGCCGCGGAGACGACCAGCCCCACCGGGCCGTACGGGGCGGTGGCGTCCTGCCACAGCGCCGGCACCTGCGCCAGCCACGGGCACCCCCCGCTGGCCGGGCCGGTGGTGTACGGGTCGTGCCCGTCCAGCCACACCGCCCCCTGACAGGCGTAGGCGTACAGGTCACGGCTGCCCAGCGGGGCGGCCAGCAGCACCGGGAGCAACCACACCAGCCCGGTGGTCAGCAACCACCGGCGAGACGGGCGCGGCGCCCCGGTGACCAGCCGCCACCACACCCCGCTCAGCACCGCCAGCCCCACCAGGGCCGCCACCAATCCGACCCGGAACCCGGCGTCGGTGCCCCACAGCGCCTCCGACCGTCCCGCGGGGGCCGGGCCCGGGGTGGCGCCGGCCAGCCAACTGCCGCTGGCCACCAGCACCGATCCCGCCAGCCCCCACCAGCGCAGCCGCCGGAGCGTCACGACCCCGCCGGCCCTGATCCTGATCCCGCCACCGGGTCGGCCGGCGAATCCGCAGACGACGCGGCCGGCGGCTCCGGTGTGGTCGGCACGTCGGGGGAGGGTGGGGCCGGTGGGTCGGACACGGTCGCCGCGTCGGAGGACGGGGTGGCCGACGGGTCCGGCACGGGCCGCACGCGGGGGGCCGGCACCCGGTCGCCCTCCGGGGTGGCGGCGCGGGCCCGCGCGGCCTGCCAGCGCCGCCAGCCCCGCTCCGCCAGCCCGACGAGCAGGAAGGTCGCACCGACATAGGCCCAGCCCGCCAGCACGTCGATCATGTAGTGCTCCCCGCAGTAGACCAGGGTGAAGGTCATCGCCAGCGGGTAGGACAGCAGCAGCGGCCACCACCGCCACCGCACCGACGGCAGGAAGAACACCACCACCAGCAGCGCCCAGGCGGTGTGAAGCGACGGCATCGCCGCCACCGGGTTGGACGCCAGCTGCCCGGCGTTGAGGGCGTTGAACGCGCCGTGCAGCCCGAGTTCCGCCCAGCCGCGCGTGGAGATCCGGGCCACCTCCGGCAGGTAGCCGTGCTCGTACGCCCACCAGGGCGGCGCGGCCGGATAGGCGAAGTAGGTGGCCAGCCCGGCCGCGCACAGGAACAGGAACCGGCGCATGAACGCCGCCCACCGGGCCCGGTTCCGCAGCCAGAGCACCAGCGCCACCCCGATGGCCAGGACGAAGTGGGAGAAGTAGACCCAGCTGGCCAGCATGTCGTACCAGAGCACCCGGTCGGGGTGGTAGAGGTGCTCCTGCAGCCACACCGTGGGTACCTGGCCGCCGGTGAGCCAGCCGAACATCCACTCGTCGGCGGCGATCAGTTCGGTGACGTGCGGCTCGGCGGTCTTGGCGAACCCGCGGGAAAGGTTGTAGCCGACCAGCAGCAGCACCACCGGTACCCAGTCCCGAACAAACCGCAGGTGCGCCCGCCACGGCTCGTGACTACGCCAGGCGATGGCCGCCGTCCATAGCCAGCCGAACAGGTACACCGGCTCGGTGGGCAGACCGATCGTGAACCAACAGGCGACGAACGCCGTGCCCCAGATGGTCAAGCCGATCACCCGGCGACGGGCGCGGGGCGGCGACTGGCCGCCCGGGGACGCCCCGTCGGGGTGGTGCGGAAGAGTACGGGTGGAGGACACCCAGACAGCCTAATGACGCCCAGGTCCGGGCCCGCCTTGGCGCAACCCGTAGCTTCCCGGTGTCACTCCGCCTACGCTGAGGCTATGGAGCAGCCGACGCTGACCGCCGGCCTGAGTGCCAAGGTCGAACTGACCGTGACCGACGCCGACACCGCCCAGACGATGGGCTCAGGGGACGTGCCGGTGCTGGGCACCCCCCGGGTACTCGCCCTGGCCGAAACCGCCACCGTCGCCGCCACCACCGGCCGACTGGTCTCAGGTACGACCACCGTGGGCACCCGGGTGGAGCTGGAGCACACCGCCGCGGTGCCGGTCGGCGCCACCGTGGTCGCCCACGCCACCCTGGCCAAGGTGGATGGTCGGCGGTTGCTGTTCGAGGTGCGGGTGAGCACCGACGGGCAGACGGTCGCCGAAGGACGAGTGGAGCGGGCGCTGGTGGACCGGCAGCGGTTCGTCTCCCAGGCGTTCGGCACGTGACCAGGGCATCGTCGGTCGGCTTCACCGAAGTAGCCGACGGAGTGTACGTCCTGCGGTATCCGGTGCTGGACGTGAACGTCACACTGGTCACCGGAGACGGCCACGCCCTGCTCGTGGACACCCTGTCCACCGACCGGCAGGCGCGCCAACTGGCCGAGGCCGCCCGCCGGATCACCAGGGCCCCGTGGACCATCGTCAACACCCACCACCACTTCGACCATTGCTTCGGCAACGCCACCCTGGTCTCCGACGGCCAGGACATCTGGGCGGAGGAAGAGACGGTGGCGGTCCTGTCGCAGCAGGCGGAGACGGTGCGGCGGTACGCGTACGAGGCCTACGCCGAGTCGAATCCGGACTTCGCCACCGAGCTGGCCCAGGTGCGGGTGCTGCCCCCGGGGCGGGTGGTGCGGCACGAGGCGACCGTGACCGTAGGGGGGCTTCCGGTGATCCTGCGGCACCTCGGGCGTGGCCACACCGCCGGGGATCTGGTGGTGCAGGTGCCGGACGCGGACGTGGTGGTCGCCGGGGATCTGGTCGAACAGGGCGCGCCCCCTTCGTTCGAGGACGCGTATCCCCTGGAGTGGCCGGAGACGGTGGCCCGGTTGCGGTCGCTGCTCGGCCCCGACACGGTGGTGGTGCCCGGCCACGGCGCGGTGGTGGATCAGGAATTCGTGGCCCGACAGCACGCGGAGCTCACCGAGCTCGCCTGGTTGATCCGGGACGCTCACCGCGTCGGCGCCCCGGTCGAGACCGTGGTCGACCGGGCCCCGTTCGACCGCCAGACCACGTTGACCGCGGCCCGGCGGGGGTACCGCCAGCTGGAGCAGGGGTGACGCGCGACTACGGCTGACGCCGGTTGGCCGCCCACCCTACCGGGTCGGCGCCACCGACCCGGTAGGGCGACCGTCAGGGGACCACGGAGCCGACCACCGGCTTGGTGAGCAGCGCCGACTGCGCCCGCTCGATGCCCGGGTCGAGCGAACGCTCCACAAAGATCGCGTACCAGATGCAGAACACCAGCACCGTCCACACCTTGCGGGAGTGGTCGGCCTCGCCGCGCTTGTGGGCCTCCAGCAGTCCCCGCACATAGCCCAGGTCCAGCAGCTCGTCCGCGCCCGAGGTGGACAGGATGTGGTGCGCCCAGTCGTACATCTCCCCGGCCAGCCACACCCGGGTGGGGGTGGGGAAGCCCAGCTTCTTCCGGTTGACGATCTCCGGTGGGACCACCCCTTCCAGCGCCCGCCGCAGCGCGAACTTGGTCTCGCTCGACCGCGGCGGCAGCTTCAACTCCACCGGGATGGTGGCCGCGACCTCGAACACCTCCTTGTCCAGGAACGGCACCCGCACCTCCAGCGAGTGGGCCATGGACATCCGGTCCGCCTTGACCAGGATGTCCCCCCGCAGCCAGGTGTAGAGGTCGACGTACTGCATCCGGGTCACCGGGTCCAGGTGCGGCACCTCGGCGTACACCGGGCCGGTCACGTCGGTGTAGCGCACCGACGGGTCGTACCGGCGCATCAGCCGCTGCTTCTCCTCCTCGGTGAACATCCGGGCGTTGCCGTAGTAGCGCTCCTCCAACGGGGTGGTGCCCCGCTCCAGGAAGCTCTTGCCCTTCACGCCCTCCGGGATGATCTTCGAGACCGCCCGGAGTCCCTTCTGCACCGGGTCGGGCAGCGACTGCACCGGCGCCAGCGACAGCGGCTCCCGGTAGATGGTGTATCCGCCGAAGAACTCGTCGGCGCCCTCCCCGGACAGCACCACGGTCACGTGCTCGGAGGCCTTCTTGGCCACGAAGTACAGCGGCACCAGCGCCGGGTCGGCCACCGGATCGTCCAGATGCCAGACGATCTTCGGCAGGGCGTCCATCATGTCCTTCGGGCCGATCTTGGTGGGGATGGTGGTGACCCCCAGGTACCGGGCCGACTGCTGCGCCACGTCGATTTCGGAGTAACCGGGCACGTCATAGCCGACCGTGAACGTCAGGATGTTCGGGTGGAACTCGCGGGCGAGCGCCACCACCGCGGTGGAGTCGATGCCGCTGGACAGGAACGCCCCCACCGGTACGTCCGCCCGCATGTGCATCCGCACACTCTCGCGCAGGGTCTCGCGGATCCGGTCGTACAGCGCCTGCGGGTTGTCCACCTTCATCGGGCGGAACTGCGGCTGGTACCACCGGCGCACCTCCACCCGCCCGCCCGGTTCCCAGCTCAGGCACTCCCCCGAGCCGATCCGCTCGATCCCCCGGTGCAGGGTGCGCGGCTCCGGCACGTACTGCAGGGTGAGGTAGTGGGAGAGGCTGGCGGCGTCCAACCCGGCCCGGGTGGCGTGGCCGTCCATGCCGCGCATGGCCGCGTCCCAGAACGGCAGCAGCGCCTTCTTCTCCGAGGCCAGGTACAGCCCGTCGGTGGTCTGCAGGTAGTAGAGCGGCTTGATCCCGTACGGGTCCCGGGCGCCGAACGCGCGCCGCTGCACCCGGTCCCAAATCACGAATGCGAACATGCCTCGCAATCGGTGGATCGCCCGCTCGCCGAGGTAGTGGTAGGCGGCCACGATCACCTCGCCGTCCCCGGCGGTGGCGAACGTGGCGCCGTACTCGCGGATCAGCTCCTCCCGCAGCTCCACATAGTTGTAGATCTCACCGTTGAAGGTGAGCAGATACCGCCCGTCGGCGTACGACAACGGCTCCTTGCTGCTGGCCACATCGATGATCGCGAGCCGTTTGTGCGCAAACACCGCGTCGGTGCCGACCCCGCCCGGACCGGGAACTACCTCCACACCGGTGTCGTCCGGTCCCCGATGGTGGAGAGTTTCCAGCGCGGCGGCGATCTGGTCCCGCTGGGCCGCGGCGTTGCTGGTGGAGCTGAAGTACGCGAGCAGTCCGCACATGGTGGTCATCTTCCCACGACTGAACCGCGCTAGGGTCGAGACGTCGACAGTTCGGCAGGAGGCAGGCATGAGTGAGCGCAGCCCCGATCAGGCAGTGTCCGGCGACAACCAGGAGGTAGCCGGCCAGCAGAGCCACGACCCCACCTTCCCACCCCGGCTGCTGGAGTTCATGCGCACCGGATGGCGGGACACGGAGCTGGCGGTCACCCGCCGGCCGGAGGCCGACCGGTACGCCGCCCGCCGGGCCGCGGTGGCCGCCGCGTTCCCCGGGGAGACCCTGGTGATCCCCACCGGCCAGGAGAAGGTGCGCGCCAACGACACCAACTACCGGTTCCGCCCCGGGAGCGACTTCTACTGGCTGACCGGCGAGCACGACCCCGACAGCGTGTTGATCATCCGCCCGACCGCGGAGGGGCACGCCGCCACCCTGTACGTGCGGCCCCGCTCCCCCCGGGACAGCGACGAGTTCTTCCGGGACCGGCAGTACGGCGAGCTGTGGATCGGCCGCCGGCACACCCTGGCGGAGAAAGCCGCCGAACTGGGGATCGAGACCGCCCCGTACTCCGAGCTGCCGCGGGCGCTGGCCGACTGCGCCCCGGGCCGCACCCGGGTGCTGCGGGGGCTGGACCCGACCGTGGACGCCGCCGTCCGGCCGTACGACCCGGAGGACGCGGGGGCCCGGGACCGGGAGCTGGCCTGGACCATCTCTGAGCTGAAGCTGGTCAAGGACGACTGGGAGATCGCGCAACTGCAGGCGGCGATCGACGCCACCGTGCGTGGGTTCGAGGACTGCGCCCGGGTGCTGCCGGCGGACCGGCCGGTGTCGGAGCGGCTGATCGAGGGGGTGTTCGGGCTGCGGGCCCGGCACGACGGCAACGACGTCGGCTACTCCTCGATCGTCGGCTCAGGCGCCAACGCCACCATCCTGCACTGGATCCGCAACGACGGGATGATCCGCCCCGGTGACCTGCTGCTGGCCGACATGGGGGTGGAGGGGCACCACCTCTACACCGCCGACGTCACCCGCACCCTGCCGGTCAGCGGCCAGTTCAGCCCGATCCAGCGGCAGGTGTACGAGATCGTGTACGCCGCTCAGCAGGCCGGGATGGCGGCGGTCAAGCCGGGGCTGTCGTGGGAGGAGCTGGCGCTGACCATCGACCGGGTGCTGGTCGAAGGGCTGGCCGAGCTGGGGGTGCTGCCCGGCTCGGTGGAGGAGGCGCTGGACCGCCAGTCCACGATCTACCGGCGGTGGACGCTGCACTCGTTCGGCCACATGCTCGGCATCGACGTGCACGACTGCGCCAATGCGCGCGCCGAGCACTACCGCAAGGGCAACATCGGCGAAGGGTACGTGTTCACGATCGAACCGGGGCTGTACTTCCAGCCCGAGGACGAGCTGGTGCCGGAGGAGCTGCGCGGGATCGGCATCCGGATCGAGGACGACGTGCTGTGCACCGCCGCCGGGGCGGTCAACCTGTCGGCCGGGCTGCCCAGCCAGGCCGACGAGGTGGAGCGGTGGCTGGCGGAGCAGCGGGCCGCGGGGCCGCGCCTGCCCGGCTGAGCCGCTGAGCCTGGCTGTGCTGCGCCTAGGCCGTACCGTGCTTAGGCGCAGCACCTCCGCGGGGCTGCCACCAGCCAGCTGGCTGCCTCCACCTCCCCAGCTGGCCTCCACCTCCGGTTGGCTGACCTCTACCTCCCGGGGATACCCTCTCCTCTCTGATGCCTCTCCTCCCCGGATGATGGGGGTGCTCAGTCACTATGGAGCTGCTCCACTTGTGCTAGCGGTCCGCTCCACCACTTGTGGGCACTCATCCCACCTGTTTGGCGCTCGCCCTCACTTGGGTGCCCAGGGGCAGATCTTACGCCCGGAAATGCCGGATATTTCAGGGCGGAAGATCACTCCCTAGCCACCCACGTCGGGGAAACACTCGGCCCCTACACGCACTCTGTCTCCCCATATGCCTGCTTTCCCCACGTGCCTGTCTCCACATGCCCCGCCTCCCACATGCACCGCCTTCCGCACGCTCCATCTCCACATGCTCCCGGTCTATGCATGAGCAACTATCAGTTGGCCGAACATGTCGATGGCCGTTACTCGCCGACCGTTGCCGATAGCACAGATGGAGCAGCTCCAAAGGCGGGTGATCGTCACCGCCGCCGGCGCCCACACCGAGGCCGGGCTGAACCCCGTACAGGACCAGCGGTGGCCGGTGGTGCAAAGCGGCCCCTGCCGGTTGTGGAACACCATCGAACACACGCCATGCAGCAGTGGCACCAGCTGGGCCGCCCCGGGCGTGACCGGTTGGGGATCACCGCCCTAGGCCGGGAATTGGGCCAATATGTGCGGTTGGACGACCCCGACGGTCCCTACGCCTGGCCGCTGACCAGATAGACCGATATAGGGGTTCAGGTGGCCGCCGTACGTATCGATGCGTACGCCGGCCACCTGTTAGGCCACTGCAACGGACATGGTGTGTGATAAAGGACAGATGCGGTTAAAGTTTCGGTAGTGGTGGTGCCTGGTGGGGGCAAGACACCGGGTCACCACCACCGCCCCCGCCACCCCCTGCTTGCCCCAGGGAGACCCGATGCCCATCGACTCCACCTTCCCCGACCGCCTCCGCGAGCTCCGGCTTGCTGCCGGCATGTCGCTGCGGAAGCTCGCCAGCGCGGTGCCGTGCTCACACGTACATATTCACGATGTGGAACGCGGCCGTAAGACACCATCGGCTGAGCTGGTTGCCAGGCTGGATCAGGTGCTGGATGCCGGCGGTGAACTCGCCACCTTGTGCCACAGCGGCCAGACCCGGCCAGGGTGGCGGCCCCGCAGCGACCGATTCGACCAGCGGCAAGCTGAAGCTCTTGCCGAGGCGCTGGTCGCCGAGCGTCCCACCGCCGATAACGCGTTACGGCTGGCGCATGAGTGGATGGTGGCCGAACCTCCGCAGCTGACCCATCTGCGGGCCGGCTCCCGCATCGGGGAATCCACCGTGGCCCAGGTGGAGCAGCGGGTGCATCAGCTGCGGCTGCTGGATGACCACCTCGGAGGAGGGGACTCCTACCAGACAGTCGCGGCCGAGCTGTCAGCTACCGCCACCTTGTTACGGGAGGCATCCCACACCGAACCGATCGGGCGGCGGCTGCTGGTAGCGGTAGGAGAGCTCGCCCAGCTGGCCGGGTGGGTAGCCTCCGACGCCGGTCGGCACCGCCACGCCCAGCATCTCTATCTGACCGGGGCGTGGGCTGCCCACGCCGGCGGTGACATCGCCGGGGCCGCCAACAACTTGTCGTGCCTGTCCTACCAGATGGCCAACAACGGCGATCCCGGTGAGGCGGTGCTGCTGGCGCAAACCGCTGCCACACGCGCCAAGACTGCCCCGGCGACGGTGCAGGCGCTGTTGGCCGAGCGGGTGGCGTGGGCCAGCGCCCGCGCTGATGAACCAATCGGGTGCCAGCGGGCACTAGACCAGGCGCAGGAGCTATTCACCAACCGCCGGCCCGAGCATGACCCGATGTGGGTGTACTGGTTGGACGCATCAGAGATGCAGATCATGGCCGGCCGCTGCTGGACCCAGCTGCGACGTCCGCTGCGGGCGGTGCCGGTGCTGCGACAGGCAACCGCCGGTTACGGCCCGGACCGGGCGCGGGAGGCTGCCCTGTACCTGTCGTGGCTGGCTGAGGCGTTGTTGGATGCCCGGGAAGTCGACGAGGCCGCCGAGACAGCACTTACGGCGCTGACGCTTGCCAACAGCACCGCATCGCAACGGGCAACCGACCGGCTGGGTCTGTTGTGGCACGGGCTGCGTCAATGGGATGGCGTGTCGGCGGTGCAGGAATTCGCTGACGCCTACCGAAGCATTAGCGAACAGGCTGAGCCTGTCAGCTGACAGCCCGACTCTTCCGATCATGTATGCGCATCGCTGAGGCTGTTGGTGGATGCGGCAGGAACACCGCACCCGTGCAGGGGCCAGGGGCGGCGGGGCTGCGCTGACCAGCCTCGCCGCCTCTGCACCTTCACAACACGTGGGAGGCGATGGCGATGCGGTGGTGGTGGCGACGAACGGCCACAGTGGTTGAGCCGGTCGGGCACGGGTCGATCCCCGACTGCGACACCGTGGCCCCCGAGGGGCAACAGCCGATACGAGAGTTACTCACCCTCAGCTGGAATGATCAGCCGACCGAGCAGTTGCCGGAGGTGCAGCAGCCGCGGTTGGCGCCGCTGCTGCCCCTCGGCGCCCAGTGGCGCACCCGCAACAACCGGCGCTTCGGCCGACCGGATTGGTACAACCGGTGAACGGCGTGACGGTGCACCAGCCGGTGGAGCCGCGGTGGGATTGCGCCATCTGCGGCAAGGCGTGGCCCTGCTCGGCCGAGCGTGCCCGGCTGCTGGCCAAGTTCGCCGGCCGCCCAGACCAGCTGGGCTGTCACCTGTGGCAGGAGCTTGAGCGGGCCGCGCGGCGTGTGCCGGAGCCGGCCGCCTTGTACGAGCGGTTTCTGGTTTGGGCCCCCGGTGTGCTGCCGCCATCTCCTATAGACCCCGGGCTCGGGATGCCCTGTTTGCCTCCCTCGGCAGCAGCAACCCGGCCCGGTGACGGGGGCGTCGGTCTGTAGCCCACCCTGCTACCAGCCGACGCCCCTCCACCCCTAAGCCCCGGGCGTGCTCGTGTCGTCGTTTTCCACTACCGGCCGAGACGCCTACTGGTGGGTGGCCAAAGCCAAAGGGTTCTATGAGGAGGTTGGGCTCGACGTTGAGGTCGTACCCGGCTCCGGAACCGGCAACAACATCGTCGCAACTGCTGATCGACCCGTATCTGATCGTTGCGGGGTGGCCACTGCACTCGGTGTCCGGCAGGCGCCCAGGGTGAGCCAGCCGACGCCGTTGCCGCTGGATTGAGAGGTCCTGGGTGTGTGTCTGGTATGCGAGGGAAGAGGTGGCCCGGTCCCCGGTTAGGGGATCGGGCCGCTTGCTGTTCGGTGTCACCCGATGCTGACTAGTGTGGCGTAGCGCGCAAGCCCGGTCCTTCAGGGCCGGGAGGACGTCAAGGCTCCTAACCGAGGAAGAACCTGCCCCTCGGTTGGGAACAACCAGGGTGGGGTTAGGAACAACGAGGGGCAGATCAGCTGGTCTGTCCCTCGTTCTGTTCCTCGGTTCGGGCGGTCTCCCACTCGGTCAGGTGATGCGCCACCAGCTCGTACACGCTCATCAGCGCCAGCCACAAGATCGAGTCTCGCCACCACAGCAGCGTCGGGAGGATCAGCACCAGCCAGGTTCCGGCCAGGGTGAGGTGTGCCCGCCCCGAGTGTGAACTACACCAGCGTGCTCACCTGGTCGGCGAACATCCCCTGAGCTGGATCGTCCAACCAGGCGTGTTGCCCACCAGGGGTGACGGTCAGGCCGAAGCGCCACGGCTGCGGCTGGCCGGCCTGCTGCCACCAGCTGTAAGCGGCCTCGACCTCGTCCCACAGCCGCCGGGGACCACCCTGCCGCAGCGGATGCTCCTCCTGCGACTGGTCGGAAAACGGGCCGACGACCGCCCACGAGCCGGTGTCCACGTCATCCAGCCGGGCCAGCTGCTGTCCGTCGGGCAATTCCTCACGCCACCACTGACAGTCGTGCACCAGCAGCCGGCCGCCACTTCCGCGTCCTGCCCGTCGAGCACGTACCTGGGATGCAGCCCGGTGGTCGACTGCTCCCCACCGGTCTGCGGCACCGGCACCTGCTCGGCCGGATGCCGCTGCAGCCGGGACATCATGAACGACGCCTAGTCGATGAACCGGCCGGAGGCGCTGCCGTCCGCGGCGACCTCCAGCCGCAGCAGCAGACCATTGGTGGCAGAACCGGGACCGCCACGGGGTGACGATCACCCCACCGGGGGTGGTCTGCGCCCCCACGCGTACGGCACCCGCGTCACCGCGCAGGTGGACAGGATGCGGTCATAGGGGGCCTGCTCGATCCAACCCTGCTCACCCAGGGTCAGCGGCCGGTACCCGGCCGCGGCCAACGCCTGCTGAGCTTGGTCGGCCACGTGGCCGTCGATCTCCACGGTGACCACCTGCTCGTCGCCGAGCCGGGCGCACAGCAGGGCCGCGTTCCAGCCGGTGCCGGTGCCGATCTCCAGCACCCGGTGTCCGTCTCGGATGTCGCAGGCCGCCAGCATCTTGGCCACCATCGACGGCATCGAGGAGGAGGAGGAGGACGACGAGGCGAGCACGCCGGCGCCAGTGCCGTCGCCGACCTGGGTGACGATCACCAGATCGGAGTTGACCGCCTCGGCCCACTGGTCGGGGCGGGCGCTGCGATCCAGCTCGGTGGATTCTCCCCAGCCGGGGCTGGCCAGCCCCCAACCGCCGATGAACAACTCCCGGGGCACGGAGGCGAACACCCGTGCCCAGGTGTCATCCAGCAGACCGGAGCTGGCCAGCTGCTCAACCAGGTCGGTGTAGGACCTCAACGCCGTTTGTCCCCTCCGCCCTGGTGCTGCTTGCCACTACCGTCGTTTTTCGGCTTGCTGATCTTCGACGGGTCGGTGCCGGGCTTGTGCCCCGTTTCGGTCGTCAGCGTGCTTACCCATCTGGGATATCTCCGTCACTGTGGTTGTTCGGGAGAGGTGAGTGTGGCCATCGGCGTCACCACCGCAACGGACACACTGTGCGATCGCGGAAACTACCTAGACAGACCCCAAAAAGATGAAGGCCGGGGTGCAGGCCCGGCCCTCATCTAGCAGCAAGGGTAGAGGACTCCCCCCATACGGGCGTACTGTGCATACAGGGACCCTGTGCAGGAGGGACCGCAGATGAGCGCACGACGTGGCCTGGAGGAGGAAACCGCCCTCATCCAGCAACGAATCAAATGGTGGCGGCTCAAACGCAAGCTGTCACAGCAGGTGGTTGCGGACCTGGCCGGCATCGACCGCACCTACCTGTCCAAGATCGAATCCGGGGCGGCGCGGCTGGACTCCCGCTCCACCATCGACCGGATCGCTCGGGCGCTGGACGTGTCCTACGCCGAGCTGACCGGGCAACCGCTGCGGCCTGACACTCCCGAATTACAGGCTGCGCACACCGCCATCGGGCGCATCCGCACCGCCCATCTGACCAGCGACCTGCACGACGGCGCCGACATCCAGCCTCGCCCGTTGCCGCAGCTAGCCCCGCTGGTTGACGCCGCCGCCGAGGCGTGGCAACGCTGCGACTACCCGGCTGCCGGCGGCCAGCTGGGGGAGGTGATCAGCGAGCTGTACGCCCACACCGCCGCCGGTAACCAGCAGGCGCTGCCGCTGCTGGTCACCGCGTTGGACACTGCGGCGTGGACCGCCCGCGTTCTCGGCCACCACGACCTGGCGCACGCCCTAGCAGTTCGTGGTCTGGAAGCAGCCCGACACGCCGAGGACCCGGCACTGATCGGCTGGTCTGAGTTCACCCGGGCGCTGATGACGACCGCAGCCGGCGCCGGGCAGGACAATGTGCACCTCATGGCCCGGCGGATCGCCGAGCGGGCCATCGCTGCCCTGTCTCCGCAGGCCAATAACCCGGTACGGATGCAGGTGATGGGGATGCTGCATCTGGCCGCTGCCCGCGCTGACATAGCCGCCGGTGGTGACGGGGAGACGCTGTTATCCGAGGCTGAGCAGTTGGCCGAACGCACCGGCGAGGGTGATGCGTTCCGGTTGCATTTTGGCCCGACCAACGTGGCGATCTGGCGGGTGCACATCATCCAGGAGCGGCGGGAGGGTGGCCGGGCTGTGGAGGTGGCCCAAGGGGTGCGACTGGAAGCCATTCCTTCGCTGTCGCGGCGGTCGATGTTCTACCGACATCTGGGGTTGGCGCTGGCGCAGGAGCGGGGTCGGGAGCAGGACGCGGTTCGGATGTTGGCACGGGCAGAGGCGATCACCCCTGGCAAGCTGCGGCTGGACCCGCTGGCCACTCACACGGTGGAGCATCTGCTGTCGCGGGCACGTGCTAACGCCGGCGGGGCTGACCTGCTGAAACTTGCCCGCCAAGTGGGTGTGATCTAAACCCTTCAAACTGGGGTGACTCATAGTCACGTTACTCGCCAGTAACTGCCCTAGTGTCCGCTCTAGGTGGGCGCGTCGCACATGTGATCGCCTAGCCCAAAAGTATGTGGATGCGGCCGGAACAGCGCATTCACTAGGGGTGTGGTGAGACTGGAAAGGGCCGGACCCTCCCCACACCCTGCCCCAAACTTCCTAAAAGGGTGGATGACGATGCGACAGTGGTGGCGCCGGGCGGCCACAGTGGTTGAGCGGACCGGGCACGGTCCGATCCCTGACTGCGACACGGTGATCCCCGAAGGACAGCGGCCGATACGAGAACTGCTTACCTCAGGCTGGAATGATGATCAGCCGACCGTGCAGCTACCGGCAGTGCAGCAGCCGCGGTTGGCGCCGTTGATGACTCGCGGGGCGCGGTGGCGTACCCGCAACAACCGGTACGCAGGCAGGCCGGATTGGTACCAGCGGTGAGTGAGCAGAGGGTGCATCAGCCGCTGCCGCCATGGTGGGACTGTGCTATTTGTGGAGAGCTGTGGCCTTGCCCACCGAGCGCACCCGGCTGCGGCAGCGGTTCGCCGGCCGCCCGGATGAGTTGGGTCGCCACTTGTGGCGGGAGATGGAACAGGCCGCCCGATACGTAGGTAACCCGGTCGAGTTGCATCAGCGATTCTTGGCCTGGGCCGGTCACTCGGTTGCGGCGACGAACACGCCCGCCGTGACGGACTGTGGGTAGTCGCAGCCGTGTGGCATAGCTCCGGCTGAAGCCCCCGTAAACACTCAAGTTCCGGGCTGGTTGCGTGTCTCCCCATGGCGGCAACCAGCCCGGCATCAAAAAAGGGGTGTCGGCTCCTGCGCCTCCCCGTTCGGAGTTGACGCCCCCACCCTTCTAGCCCTAGGTGTGCTCGCTTCCCTCGTGCCACCTAGAAAACCCACCCCCTACCTGCGGCAACAGGCAGGCGGTGGGGCTTGTTAACCCCCGGTCGGCGGTCCCGCCAGATTCCCCAATCACGCGATCCGCCGGCCGGGTCCCCCTATTCCTGGGCGCTTCGACCATGGACCTGTGGCGCAGTGGTGAATGGTCAGCATGACTCAGCTGGCGAGTTCGGACACTCCCGCAACCAGTCGGTCCACATGCTCCTCGGTGCTGCCCAAGCCGATGCTGGCCCGTACCGCGGCCGTCGGCAGCCGCCGCCCTATCCGCTCGGCGGCCTCGGCCAACAACCACTCCACCGCTGGGTGGGCGCAGAACAGACCGTCCCGCACTCGAATCCGGTGCCGCTCGGCCAGGTACGCGGACACCACGGCCGAATCATGGCCAGCCACCGCGAAGCTGACGATCCCCACCCGGGGCGCCCCCGCCGGGAACATCCGCAGCTCCGCCACCCCCGGCAACGCCGCCAACCCGGTCCGCAGCCGTTCCAGCAGGGCCTGCTCCCGGGCAGCGATCGCTGCCCGGTCAGCGGACCGCAGCGCATCACAGACCGTCGCCAATGCCAGCACTCCGAGCAGGTTCGGCGTCCCGGCTTCGTGCCGGGCCGGGCCGGTGGCGTACCGGACCTGCCTGGGGCCGACTTGGAGGGCGGCCCCACCCCCGGCCAGGTACGGCGGAGCAGCGTCCAACCAGTCCGGCCGGCCGGCCAACACCCCCACCCCGAATGGGGTGTACAGCTTGTGCCCGGACAACGCCAGATAGTCCACGTCCAGGGCAGCCAGGTCGATCGGGGCGTGCGGGGCGAGCTGGGCCGCGTCCACCGCCACCCGGGCGCCGTACCGGCGCGCAATCGCGCTGAACCCAGCCACCGGCCACCGCTCCCCAGTGACGTTGCTGGCCCCGGTGACCGCCACCAGCACCTCAGCGGTGTGGCCGGAGCGGCGCAGCCGCCGCAAGACTGTATCCACCGCCTCGATCGCCGCCGCTGGGGAAGCAGGCACCGGCAGTCGCACCACCTGCTGCCACGGCAGCAGGTTGGCGTGGTGCTCGCTGGCGAAGGTGACCACCTGGGTGCCAGGCGGCAACGCCCGCGCCAACAGATTCATCGCATCGGTGGTGTGGCGGGTGAACACCACTTGGTCGTCCGGGCGGCAGCCGAGGAACCTAGCGATCCGCTGCCGGGCCTGCTCGTACGCCTCCGTGCACCGCCGGGAAGCCGCCCCTGCTCCCCGGTGCACGCTGGCGTAACTCGGCAGCCACTGCACTACCGTCTCGGCCGCAACCCGCAGGCACGGAGCGGTGGTGGCATAGTCCAGATTGATCTCGTCCGGCGAGGTCAGGACCGTCAACTCGGCCGGGGCAACGCCGGTGAGGACGGGAAGTTCGAGAGTGGATGACACAACGCACCTCCGGGATCCGGTGAGGGACCCCGGGCGGGGGTCCGCGCTTGCCCGTACACCGGTTGGTGTCGGGCCTGGTCATCACCCGGGGCACCCCACCGCGAATGGAGGGTTGCCGGCCAGCAAGCCGGGGCTTGACGCTGGCACTCGTGACCTGTTGTTGATCATATAACGCCATCGAGACAACTGTTCGGTGGGTGCCCCGGGGTACCTCACCTGCTCCCGGGGCGCCTCACCCACGGCGGCCGGTACCGCGCCGTTAGAGCAACCGTTTGTTGCGATCCCTCTAGGGGTGTTGCGATCCCTCTAGGGGTGATGACGACGCGTCCACCCAGACGTCGAGCCCGCACACCGCTGCAAATGTTGCGATCCCTCTAGGGGTGATGACGACGCCACCTGGACGGCGTGGAGTGGCCTGACACTGCCAACGGTTGCGATCCCTCTAGGGGTGATGACGACATGACGACCACCTGCGCCACGGCGACCGGCCCGTCGCGTTGCGATCCCTCTAGGGGTGATGACGACGTGCGTGCAGCGTACGGTCCGAAGGCCACGCCGCTGATGGTTGCGATCCCTCTAGGGGTGATGACGACCCGAGGCCGCGCCGGGCGGCCCGGCCCGCGGCCAGCGGTTGCGATCCCTCTAGGGGTGATGACGACGCGACGTTCAGCCGCGCCGTACGCTGCGCCGCACCGCAGTGTTGCGATCCCTCTAGGGGTGATGACGACGCGGTCGGCCTGGCGGCACGGCCGCTGCCAGCTGCAGTTGCGATCCCTCTAGGGGTGATGACGACTGGCGGTCGTGGCCCAGTGCCACCGTGGCCGGTACCGGTTGCGATCCCTCTAGGGGTGATGACGACCCGCCGGCGTGCCGACGGCCTGGCGCGAGTACGGGTTGCGATCCCTCTAGGGGTGATGACGACCGCCACTGACTCCAGCGAGCGCATCGACATCGCGGCCGTTGCGATCCCTCTAGGGGTGATGACGACCCGGTCGGCCCCGGCTCGCCCGGGCGCTGCAGCGCCACTCGCGTTGCGATCCCTCTAGGGGTGATGACGACTCGCGCCACACGGTCGTAGCACCTGCGCCGTACGGCCGGTTGCGATCCCTCTAGGGGTGATGACGACCACGTGCGGTCGGTCCACGTCGACCCACGTCTCGCCAGTTGCGATCCCTCTAGGGGTGATGACGACTTCCGTGTGCGACCGCTCCAATTGGCCAGACTTCAAGTTGCGATCCCTCTAGGGGTGATGACGACCCGCCGCGTCTGCCGCAGCCATGTGGCCTCGGACGCTGTTGCGATCCCTCTAGGGCTGATGACGACGGCGCGGTGGGCGATCTGGGCGGCCGACCACGGAGCAGCGGTTGCGATCCCTCTAGGGGTGATGACGACCGGCTAAGCAGGCGTGCGGCCGCACCGGATCGCCGGGTTGCGATCCCTCTAGGGGTGATGACGACTCGGCTGAGCCCCGCTCATGCCGACGCCACACGTGTTGCGATCCCTCTAGGGGTGATGACGACCGCGAGCACCGCGCGGGCCGTGACGCCACTCGCCGCGTTGCGATCCCTCTAGGGGTGATGACGACGGCAAGATAACGATCCAGGTCAAGGCCGATTTTCCCGCCAGATGATCATACGATTTTGCAGCGGTCCGCCGGTTGTGCATCACTGCAGCTCAGAGCGGTTGTGCGAGGGCTCCACCCACGCAGTCTCCTAACACCTCGACGGCTACGCACCCACCGCTGACCATCTGGCCAGGTTGGCAATGGGTCACAACGTGAATGATTTTCTTATCAAGGTGCAACGCCGACAACGGCGAGACCTCGCCTAGTCTAGGCCGGCAGGCGTCGCCCCTCCCGCCAGTGGTTGAACTTCAGCGCCGTTCCACTCGCGCACGACCTGGGCGCCGGCCTCCACACCGTCCACCCCAACGCTGATCGAAGCAGGGCTCACCACGGCAACAGCACCAAGAGGGGCGACGCAGTAAGCTCCGCGCCGCCCTCTCACCAGGCCATGACTACCTTGCACGGCGACCCTGAACTAGCGCCGCCGACCCTTCCTGCCTTGCTTTGACCCCTGCCCTGACGCCTCGGGGGTATCCCCAAAGTAGGGCAGGCGGGGTTCGTCATCGCGGACGTGCGGTAACGCCCATCCCTCGATGATCTGCTTCTCCTTCGTACGCTCGTTCTCGACAAACCACTCGTAGCTTTCGGTAACTCGCGGCTTGCCCTTGCGGGGATAGTGAACCCGATGCTCAACCGGGGCAGCTGCTTTCAGATATGAGGCGACCGCCTCACGAAGCACCGGATTGCCGCAGGCGCTCTTCTCAAACTGCTTCGCCAACTGTATGAGCCGGTCACAGCTGGCAGGCTGTGGACGGTCCAAGTGAAGCCAACCGGTACGGACACTCGCCCCGTCCCACAGCCGAGTGTGCTCCCAGTCCACTTCCACCTTGACGACCCCAAACCCATACGGCTTACCGCCGCCCAGGCGCAGCGGTGCCTCGTCTCCCCGGGTAAGCAGCCACAGCAAAGGCCCGAGCTCGTCCTCTGAAACGCCGTCGAGAAACAGTTCCACCTGGAATTTCACACCGGGCTTGACCCAGTCGCGATAGTGCACCAGCTGCGAGGGTGCGTGCCCCGCCAAGGCGATGTACTCACGGTCGGGGTCATCCTTCCCCACCGTCGGCTGCCAGTACGAGGGTTCCTCCCGCCGCCAGCGGTACATCTTGCGACCCCGCAGACCTCCGCCGGGTGCGTACCCCTCGGTCTTCGGAGCCCGACGCCGCATCGGCTCCCCGGTCTCGGGATCGGGGGAGGCGTAGAAGCGGAACTGGGTGGGCTTAGGGGCGCTCAGCGGTGCGAGTGTCACCCCGCCCTTCGGGAAAGTGCGGGGCCGCCAGTCGGAGGTGGTGCAGGTGATCGACCGGACCCGCAGTCGGCCACGGTATCCGGATGCGGCGCGGGTATCGGCACAGTCGTCGACGTCGCGGCCATGGGCACCATCGGATCGGTCCGCGGACACCCATCCGAAGAGGCGGTCCGCGAGGCGAGAGCTGGGGCAACTTCTGCGCTGGCTTCAGGCTCTCGTGCAACAGTTCCCCGGGGGATGCGGCGAACGGCAGCCGGCCGATCATGACCGGGTGCACCTCGGTCACCTCACGGCGTTCCGGGTCGAACTTGACATAGACGAGGGTGCCGTCCGGCAGGTCCCGCAGCTCGTCGCTCTTACGGACATGCAGCGAGCGCTCGATCGGGCGGCTCTGCTTCGACGTTTTCTGATAGGTCGCCTGCGGATCGTGGTACTTGGCGGCGAACTCGTACGCCTGGAGGACCGACCGCCAGAAGCGTTCATGCTCTGAGGTGATCGGTACCTGCTCCCCGGGGTCGTCGATGAACAGTCGCTCGTACCGCTTGGTGGCGATCGAGTGGCCGGTGACGGACAGCCACCCCGACACCAGCTTTGCCTTGGGGTGGGGAGGCTTGGCGGACGTGCCCGCTCCCTTCCGCCCCGCTGGGCGGGTACGCGGCGTGCCCGCCTCGAGCTCCCTCTGGCTGACGGCGATATGGGTGACCAGCTTCCCCGATCCTCCCTGGCCGTCTCGACGAGACCGGTGCGGAACCACCCAGGCGAAGACTTTCCGGCCGTGAAGACCTTCGAGAGGCTTTCCTTCCAGGGTGCCAACCTGGCACAGCTCTCCACCGGTGTAGGCCGGCACCAGCGCGACGTCCCGGTACAGCTGGAAGTGGCCCTTGCCGTCCGGGTTGCGGACGACCCGCGCCGGGGTTAGGTTTAGCGCCTCGTTCGCGGGGGTGCGGTAGGCCAGCGGATCGGTGTGTTCGAAGAAGACGCCCGTAGCGGCTGGCGGTGATGGTCTCGTACGCGCTACGGAGTGCTCCCTTGAACGAGGCGCCGTGGATCAGCGGGCGTCCGTCCGGGCCCTGCCGGGTCTCGACTACCTTCGGCCCGTCGGAGGTCTGCTGCCCGGCGACGGGCGTCGGCAGCAGCAGCGGCGTCAGCGTGGTGAGGGTCAGCACCAGTCTTCCGCTCCACTGCGCGTCGTCGTGACGTGCGTGGCTGCGTGGCTCCGCATCGCCCAGGCCGTCAGGAAGGAGGCTCTCCTCCCCATCGGTACGGGGCAGGGTCGGGACGAAGGTGTAGGGGTTGACGAACCCATCCTTGGCGTTCACGGCTTTACGCCGCTCACTGGCGTCCGGTTCATGCGCGGCCGGTAGCAACGGCGCCACCCCGGCCAGCCGGGCCTTGCGGCGGCCTTCATCGTCAAAGTCCACCTCGACCTTGACCGTCTCTCCGTCGGCCATGGCTTTCACATGCGCGGCGAGTTCCTCATCCCACTCGTGGGGACGGAGCTGCTTCGGTTTGGTGTCATTGGGCTTGTTCCGTCGCGGAATCGCCCCCTCAAGGAGGTCACCGCGTTTGGTCAGCTCAGCCGGGACGGTTTCAAAGACCTTGCTCATACCGATGCCCTCTCCGGCTGGTGGTGGGTGGTCGCTGCGGGATGGAACAGCACGTCCGCGTGGTCAGCGGTGCACAGCCGGATCAGCCGGGTGTCGGCGACGTCGACGTTGCCGTGCGTGTCTTCGGTGACGTACTCCGCCACCTCGATCTGCATGATCTCTTTCCCGTCGAAGGCATACGGCAGGTACGCGGTGGCGTACCGTTCGCCGCCGAGGGTCACCCACCCGTCCCGCTCATGTGGACTGAGACTTCCCGCAAGTAGTCGGGTGTGGACGCCGACCCGGCGCGGTGGGGGATCACCGGTGACGTCGTCACCGGGTGGCAGGGCGGCCAGGGTTTCGCTGAGGGCGACCGCGGTCCCTCGGCCGCCGGCGGTGTGGAGCCACCGCAGTTCCCGCTGCTCGTCAAAGAGCACCATCTCGTACGCTTCGGCGAGAAGGTCAGTGTCCGGGTCAGCGCCTTCGACGGTGCCGTCCGGGTGGATCCGGACCCACGCGGCAGCCCGGGCGGCGAAGAGATAGCCGATGACTTCCGCCCCGGGCGGAGTGTGAGTGGTGAACCACTTCACCGCGTCGGCGGCGGTGAGTGGATCCGTGGCGCAGACGGCGTGCAGCACCGTATCGGTCGCTTCTGTGGTCACGCTACCTCCTTCGCGGCCATGCCCCGCCAAACCTTCAGCGCCTCGGCGATCGGGGCGGGCGGGTGGTCGAGGATGTCGTCCAAGGTCTTGCCGGCCAGTGCGCTCCACGGTTCCGGGAGCCCGGCGCCGTCGAACCGCACATCGGTGAGCTGCACCTGCCCACGTCCGCGGGTGCCGCCGTATCCGAGGGTGAGCCACCCGTCCCGCAGATCCCGCAGGAGAAGCAGCAGCAGGATGCAGGCGGCGGCAGCCGTGCCCGGCCGAGGATGCCGCTGCAGCCACGTGGTGTCCACCTCGAGGTGGATCGGCTCCCACTCCATCGTGGTGGCCGGGTCGAGGACGCTGAACAGCCGGTGGTCGGAGGCACCGCCGGTCCAGCGGTCGATCGCGACGTGGTCGCTGATGCTGAGCGGGGTGGTGCCCCGGAGCTTCTCCAGCGCGGCCCGGAGGAGCGCGCGGGCCCGCTCGCGTTCGTCTTTCTGTTCAGCACGCCGCTCCCGCGCCTCCTGACGGGCGGAGCCGGTCTGCTCAGGGGTGCCGGTGACGATGTGGTGCCACTCTTCCTGGGGGATGCCGTGGACGCTGTGGCAGTCGGCGACCGCCAACGCTCCCCGTCGCTGCGTGCGCTTCTCCTCCGGGCGGGGTGGGTTCTCGTCACCGCTGCGGGGGGTTGCGCGGTCACGGTTGGGGGAGACCCCGAACAGTGCCCCGACCACGGGTGGTGGGTTGCGCAGCGCCTCACCGAACCAGTCGCATTCGCAGCGTGGAGCGTCCTCCCCCCGTACGGTGCGTTCGATCCGTTCCGCGTACGCCCGGAGCGCACCGCGCAGCGACGAGCCGGGCAGCAGCAGGCGGACCGTGCCGTCGGGGCCGGGTTCGGTGAGCGGCAGCGTGTCGACCAGGGTGCTGGACAGGGAGTCGCGGACCAGCAGTGGACTGATCGGCTGCCATTCGATGGTGATTCGTAGCCGGCTGTCGGCCGGGGGTGCCGCGGCGGCGCCCAGGGTGTCGTCGGGTTGTGTCTTCCCGGTCAGCCAGGCGATCATCCCCTGGGGGGTGGACAGGTCGGCGTGGCGCACGGTGACGTCGGTGAGCTGCACTTTCCCTAGTCCGCTGCCGCGGCCGGCGCCGATCGGTACCTGGACGTGGCGGAGGCCCGCGATCATTGCTTCGAGGGCGTCGCGGACCAGCGCCGGCCAGCCGCCGGGATAGGACGGTGCGGCGGCGTCCGTCGGGGTGTCGACCACCATCCGCAGCGCGAACTTCGTTCCTGGCGGCAGGACCTGCCGGGTGTAGAGATAGCCTGCCGCGGCGCTGCCGGTGTGGCGGTCGATGCCGACTCCGTCGCGCACCACCGGGGTGACCGACTCGTCAATGAGGTAGGCGTCGTCGATCCGCACCCAGGACGGTGATCCTTCCTGGGTCTTGGGGATGATCCGGCCGAACAGGCTCTGGACCGGGGTCGGTTCCTGAACAGACTGGAACTGTTCCAGGCGGCTGAGGTAGGCGCGGAGCGCGCCGGCGATCGAGGTGCCGGGCAGGATCGGCCGGTCGGCACCGTCCCGGATGACGGTCAGGTGGGCGTCAGCGGTGTGGTCCCACCCTCCTACGTGCACCGGGCTGAGGCAGACCAGGGTGCCGCGTACTTCGTAGCGGGTGGCGATGGCGTATCCCATTACCGTGCCCCCTTCGCCGTGAGTGAGTCGGTATCGGATACGGCGGCGCCGACCTGGTCAGCGCCGCCGCGCTGGAGGCGACGCAGCACGGCGGTGAACGCCACCACCAGCGCTTCGGTGCGCAGGTGTTGCCGAATCAGGTCCTCCCGCCCATCGTCGAGAACCAGGCGGCGCTGCTCACCGGCCAGGTCGAGGCGCTGCCAGATCAGATCCGGATCGGCGTACAGGAGCTTGTCCAGGTGGTCGAGCACCGGCTCGGTCCAGATCTTCCGCCGGGCATCGATCTCCCTGGTCATGTGCAGCCAGTGCCGCACCATCTCCTCGCCGCCGGCCAGCGTCAGCCGTTCCAGCTGGGCCCGGAGTGAGCCGAGCTGCGCCCGGCTGGTGGCCGGCCGGTCGATCGCCTGGGCCGGTTTGGAGCCGTCGCCGGCGTGCCCCAGGATGAGCTGGTGGGGGGTCAGCGCTGCGCTGGCCTGACGGATCGCCCGCCGCCACGCGTGGAGCTCCACCGGGTGGGGTTCGTCGGGGTCAAGCCCATCGCCTGCACTGTCCGAGGTGTCTTCTCCGATCTGGGGTGGGGCGTCGAACCTGACCGACGGTTGCGCGGCCGCCAGCTCCGGTGGGTTGAACCGGATCCGGCCGAACCCTTCGACGGTGCGCTCCCCGATGCCGTCCCGCTCCAACTCCGCCAGCCGGCCGGGGTCGACCGGCCCGGTCACGGTGAGGCTGACGACGCTGCCGGCCCGAAGCGCGAGCTGGCTGGGGCGGGGCCGGCCCCAGGCGACCGCGAACCCTTCCCGCCGGGTGACCGCGCACACGGTGCCCTCTTCGTCTACCTGGAAGGATGCGGGCGCGAGCGCGACCGACAGGGCGCGGGCCAGGGCCTGCGGTGACGGGTCGGGCGCCAGCCGCTCGTCGCGGAGCAGCACGTCGGAGAGGCACCACACCCGCAGCGTCCCTGGGCCGGTGGCGGCGGTGGCGGCGGGGGCGGCACCGGGTCGATCACCCCGACCACGTCCACGAGCCCGTAGTCGTCCTTGCGGGACCGGCCGAACCGGAGCTTCTCCCCCGGTGTGAGGCCCAGCCGCAGCGACGCGGGCAGCACGATGTCGCTGCACAGCAGGGTGCCCGGGGCGATGCCGAGGTACGTGTAGACGCCGCCGCTGGCGACGGTGGGCCGGCGGGCCGCGTCGTCGACCACCGCGTGGGTGGCGGCGACCTTCGCGGGGACGACGTGATGCCAGAACTCATCCTCACGGGACCGGTCCGTCTTCCCCGGCGCGATCCATCCCGACATGGGTTTGCCGCGCTGCTCCACCTGCTGCCCGTGGAGGATGTTGTGGACGGAGTGTCCGCGGCCCTTGTCACCGCGGTGCCACACCATCGGTGCCGGTCGCGCCGGCACCACCGAGGCCGGATCACGCGGATTCCCGATGGCCGGTACGGCGTCGCCGACCCGAATATCCTCCAACCCGATCTCGCCATCGGGCTTCGTGGACGTCACCCGGGCGAGGATGGTGCGGAGGAGGGCGGTGCCGGGGATCGCGTCCCGACACAGGGTGATGTTGCTGACCACCCCGGCTGCGGCCACGACCGGGGTGGCCGCCCGCAGCACCAGGCGGACGGTGCGCCGTGGACCCTGGTGCCGCCGGGCGTAGACGTGGACGGTGGGTCGGGTGGTCGACCAGGGGGGTGGGGTCGGGGTAGGCACCCCTTCCGCCAGCAGCGCGGCGAGTACGTCATCGGTCACGGTGACGTAGGGACCGTCCTCGGTGAGCGACGCGTCCGGGAGCAGGAACGCCATCCGTCCGCTGCCGCGGTTCCGTTTACCGCCGACCGCTTCCACTAACCGGGCCCCGGCCCGCAGGAGCAGCTCCGCCGGCTCCGGCAACGATCGGTCGGCCTGGTCGTCGCCGACACTGACCTGTGCGTGCAGCACCAGACCCTGGATCGCCCGCTCCTCGACCCGCAGCAGGTGGTCGGCGGCGGTGCCGGTCTCGTCGTCGATCTGGACGCCGGGACGGAGCACGACCGTGGCCGCCGCCAGCGCGGGATAGCGCTGGACTCGGTGCCGTAGCCAGGCGGGAGCGCGGGCCGGGGTCACGCGTAGGGCTGCAGGTAGTGGCCCCTGGTCTGGATCCGGGTCGGGGCGCCGACCTGGGAGCCGAACAACCAGGTGACCCATGCTGACCATGGTCCTGATTGGTCGATGGTGCGGTCGAAGGTGGCGGCGACGGTTTCGCAAGCGTCACGCCACACCCCGATCAGGGTCTTGGCGGGCACGAACGGCAGCCCAGTGGCGTCGCGCCGGATCTCGGCGTCGATCGTGCCCAATCGGCCTTGTCCTGTGCCGATGTGCCAGTCGCTGAGGAACCTCAGCGTGACGTCAAACCGGTTCTTCAGGGTCATGCAGCGCTCCGGTGCACAGCAGGTTCGTTCGGGGCGAGGATGAGGGGCTGCTCCTCCAGTCGCAGCCCGTGGAGGTTCAGGGCGTCGAACAGCAGCAGGAACGGACCGTCGGAGTCGGGGCTGCCCTCCCCAGTGGGGGCACGACGCAGATCGAGCAGCGTTCTCGCCGATTTCCGCTCCTTCTCCTCAGATATGCGAGGCAGGAGCAGATCCAGCTGCTGCCGGTACTCCTTGAGGCTGCGGTCGGCGGCCTCCCGCAGGGCGTGCGCCTGGGCGGCGGACAACCAGTCCGAGGTATCGAGCCACTCGCACACCTGCTTCAAGTGCTCCACGCTGCGGTAGTGCAGGTGTTCGGGGAGATCGGCGCTGGTGTCGAGGAGGTACGGCCCACCGAACCGGGCTACCGGGCGTGGCCGGTCGAGGTGCTGCCCGGCTGGCTGAGCCTGATCTGTCGCCGCATCATGCCCGCTCCCCTCCACCGGTAGGTACTCCCGCATCGCGGCCAGGTTCTGCCAGGTCGCGCTGTGGACGACGTGGAAGTCGAACCCGGAGAAGGAGCGGCCGCCGTCGCGGAACTTCTTGGCAGAGACCGTCAGCTCCTCCGCCAGGTCGTACGCGCTCGCGAACGGATGGTGATGTTTGACGATCGCGATCCCGGCGGACGCGGTGAGGTGATCCTGACCGGTGGCGGCTCGAGCGATGGCTGACAGGTGCTGTTTCGTGGCGGTACGGCGGGCGAACGCTTCAGCGAAGGCCCGCACGAACGACACCGCCAAGACGGCGTCACAGATCAGCGTCACGTCGTCTCCACCGACGACGATCGGGAGCACGCGACCCCGTAACGACGCCTCCGGCCACTGTTCGGCCAAGCGGCCGATGGCGTCCCGGACCGCCTCCCGGGTGGCGTCATTCAGCTCGACCGCCAGCTCCCGCTGATAATCCACATGAATCTCCAGCGGGACCCGGTCAACGCCCGTGACCCGCCGCACGTGTGCGAGGAAGTTCCGGAACAGCCCGCCGACCCCGTTACCGTCGGCGTGCACGACCGCCATCCAGCCGCTGTGGCGGAGCGTGTCCAGGTGCTCCGGTACGAGTACGCCGAACTCTTCGCGAAGCCGGTCGCAGGGCCCGGTCACGGGCCCGGGAGCGGGCGACCACGTCCGCTGACGCGGGCACCGGCGGTTCCTGCCCCTCCCCCACCGGGCCGTAGATCTCCTCGTAGGCGGCGGGCCGCCCGGTGTCCCGGCACAGCCGGTGCCAGGGGAAGACCCGGTCCCGCTGCACCGGGTCGGGCCGGGCAGCCCGCACCCGGTGGTGCAGCGCATAGGTGTCGGTCAGGGCCTGTCCGTGCGCCTCGCCGTCGCCCGGATCGAACCCGGGGCCGACCACCCCGGTCACCTGCAGCCCGGGCGCCTCCCGCAGCACCCGGGTGGTGACCTCGCGGATCACCCTGCGCCCGGCCTCCACCGAATCGACCAGCAACAGCGCCTTACCCGAGGCGGTCATCACGACGTTCTCGTGATCGGACAGACCGCAGGCGGTCACCGCCTCGCGCACCCAGCACGTGCCGACTTCATGTACCAGCTGGGAGGCGCCGACGACATGGCGGAGCCGGTTGCTGGCGAAGATGTACCGCTGGTTGCCCCCGGTCTCGATGAGCACCCAGTGCGTGAGCTGACTCACGTCTCCTCCACGGCCATTGGTTCAGTTGGTCTCCATCGGGCACCGGGTGCGGGCTCTCCGGCGCGGCGGTTGTCTCAGGTGGATGGGCCGTGCTCGGCACCCGCCAGCGCGGTCAGTTCTGCGCGCCAGCCGAGCAGCGTGGCTCGTCGACTGTCATCCAGCCGCCACTCCCTGGTCCCGTCGGTGGCGGTCGCCGCGTCGAGCAGTCGGAGAGCCGCGACGATGTCCTCCTGCGGGACCGGTAGGCCGTGCGCAGCGGCCACACACAGTGCACGCGCCACCACCTCAGCGGCGCGTACGGTCGGCGGGTCCGACCCGGCCGGGCGTAGCAGGGTGTCGGTGCTGGGATCGACCAGCACCGCGTGGGCGTGGCGGAGAGCGGTCTCCAGCACCGCCGCGCGGGCCCGATGTTCCCGGTCGGGGGTGGCCAGCGCCAAGTCGACCGCGATCTCGGTGGCCAGTTCGTGGGCTGATCGGGCCGCCCACGACTTCACGGCGTAGCTCGCCGGCTCCCGGCGTACCACCTCGGCGCGGACCTGCGCGACCCGCTCCTGCAGCGCCAGCGCACGACGGAGGTTGGCGCGGCGCCTGCTGGAGGCCAGCCAGGCTGCGTAGCGGTGCAGGTGGAACACCTGCGCATCCGGCAGGAAAGCGACGGTGGCCGCCAGGTCCGCCTCGGGGTCCAACCCGCGGGCGGTGAGGACGGCCCGCCACCAGGTACGCAGCGCCGACGGATCCGGGCAGGGGACGGTCCCCTGCCCGAGACTCTGCTGGGAGGTAGGGTCGGTCAGCGCGACGATGCCAATCTCCAACAGGTAGGCCACCGCCCCCGGGTCCAGGTGCCCGTCCTGCCAGGCGGCCATCACCCGCCACTGGGACGCGATCAGCTGCTCGACGGCTTCGGACCGGGTCTTCTCCGAGGCGTCCACCACGTTCAGGTACGCGACGTATGCCTGCAGCAGCAGCTGCACCGGGTCGTCCTGCTCCAACACGTCGCCGCAGCGCCGTACGGCCTCGTCGACCAGGTCCCGGGTCTGCGGGCGGAGCCGCGGCCAGGTCTTCAACAGCTCGTCGCGGTAGCGGACGTAGTTGACGGCGATGTGGACAGACAGCAGGTGGGCGCGGCGTTCCCACCGCGACCCGGCCGCCAGGCCGGCCTTCGTCGGCAGGCTCGGGAGGACGGGCGGGGCGGAGCGCCGGCCGGCGGAGGTGCCGCTCAGGGTGGCCGCCACGAACGGTGCCACGACCGCCCCGACCCGGACCATCGCGTGCACCCACCGGGACCCGGTGTCGTCCTCGACCAGCCAAACCACTCCCCGACCGGGCCGGCCGATGGCGAGCAGCCGCTGGCACCAGGCTGAGGCGATGTCGTCCAGCGCGTCCGCCGTCACCAGGGCAGGGCCGGCGGGTGTGTCCTCCGCCAGCCCGAGCAGCGGCAGGGTGGCATCGACCAGGTCGAACGTGGTCGGACGCCACTGGGCGAGCCGTGAGTCGGCGTCGTCAGGGTGGTGGTCCGGCGGCCACGGTTGGACCTCGGCCGGCGCACCGGCACCAGACAGCCCGGTGCCGTCGACCTGCTCCCCCCACTGGGTCGACAGTGACCGTTGCACCTGGCGGGCCTGGACCGCCGCGACCACCAGCGCCGGCTGGGACCGGTACACCTCGAGCACCAGACCGGCCCACGTCGCCAGCCGCACTTCGGGGTCGCAGCCGGTGTCCGCCAGGTGCCGGGCGGCCGCGGCGATCGCCGTGGTCGCCTCCCGGAGCAGCCGGTTGGCCGCGGACAACACCGCAGCCGCTTTGGTGTCGGGCCCGTACCGGTTCAGGGTGGCGTTGCTCAGCGCGCCAGGCAGGGCGTGCTGTTTCGACGACCACACCGCCCGCCCCGACCACCTCCATTGTGGATCTTGATCGGACGGCGGATCGCACCACTCAGACTCCAGACGGGCACGCTCCTCACGACTGGGCAGCGGCGCCCCTCGTCCGATCTCGGCCAGCGACAGGGAGGTGTAGTCGCACACCCACGTACGCCGGAACGGGGGGATGTCCCGCCCCACACCGAACAACGGGGCCACCTTCCGAGCCAGCCGGACCTCCACGATGTCGGACCGGGGCGCTTCGGGGGGTGGCACCTGGGCTGGGAAGACGTGCACGCCCCGACGGTAGCACCGGATACTTCGATAGCTCAACTACTAAAGTAGTCGAATGACGGAAAACCGACAGTTGCTAGTGATCAATGGGCTTCGACCTCCACAATGGCCGCCATGCGCCTGCTCTGCCACATCGTCGGCGAAGCCGACCTCCTCCTCCCCGCCAGCCGCGGACTGTCCGAAGACGTCCGTGCCGACCGGATATCCGCGCGCCTCGATCAACTCACCGAGGTGATGAAATCGGACCCGGCGGGCCCCGCCGCCGCCCGCGACCGTCTACGCAAACCGTCCTGGGACGAACTGAGCGCATCCACACCCAGTCCTCTGATCGGTGCCCTGGACTGGATCAGCTTGCGCGACGAGCGCGATCCGCGCAAAGACTTGGACGTCGTACTCATCGCCACCAGTCAGTCTCCCCCTGACCCCCTGGACACGCTGCCGATCGCGCAGACGCTCGCCACGATCCTCGGGCCCGACCCGACCGGGGAGGCACCAGTCCGCCGGGTCTCAGTGATCACTGCGAACGATCTCCGGGAGCACGCGGTCAGCCAGGCCCTCACCCGGCACCTCGCCTCCGCTCCCTCCTATCAGGACGCCCTGATGACCTGGGGCTCCGGGTCCACCGGTCTGGCCATGGGTGGACTCACCGCGCTGTCCCAGGCCGGCATCCGGTGGCGGCTGCTGCACACCAGCGACCCGGCGGCGTACACCATCACGGACCCGCTGGGCTCCCCCACCACCGACCCGGTCGTCAACGTGCTGATCCGGTGGCGGATGTTCACCGCCCTGGCGGAACTCGCCGATGAGGACCCGGCCGCGGTGGAACTCACCCCGGAGCAGCTCAGGCTCATCCGCGCGGCCGCTGACCGCCACCGGACGGGTTTCACCACCCGTGACTGCGCCGCCCTCCGGGCCGTGGTCGCCGACTCGGTCGTCCGTCGCGACGGCACCACCAGCCTCGCGGTCCGTCAGTACGTCACCGCCTATTACGACGAGCTGTTCGCCGCCGACCGGAAGCGTCAGCCGCAGGCGGTGAACCTGCTCCAGAAGTTCGGCGGAGACCGCCAACCCCTGGGAGGAAAGCTCCGGAAGGCGAAGGATCAGAGCGACCCGGACGTCCGTGCCTCCTTCAGCCTGTGTTCCTACCAGTGGCTGACCGGCCGCATCGCGGAGGCTCTCAACGAGATCGGTAAGGGCAGCCACACCCTGTGTCTTCCCCCACCCAAGGAAGCCGGGATCGTCGGGAAACACCTGGCCGCACACCACCCGGACGGACAGGGCTGGGAGGAGGCCGGCCTGCTGCGGCCACCGGTGGTCCCCGCCTCCACCGTCCTGGTGGTGTGGCTGGCCGGGACCGCAGTCCCTTCGGGCGCCGTGCCGCTCAGCGTGCAGCTCACCGAGCAGGAACTGCCCGCCCCGGTGCGCGCCCACGTCGGGGTGGACACCCCGCGCATCCGCGCAGTCGTCTTCGGGGTAGGTGACAGCGTCCCACGCGCCGAAAACGAGGTCGCGCAGTTGCTCTACGCCGAGCAGGAAGCGCACCTGGAACTGTTGCCCGAGGACAGTACGGCGGTGGAAGCGGCCATCGCACGCCACCTCACCCCGGACGTCGCGGCGGTGCTGTTCGTGCCCACCGGCCGGAAACCCCACCTGCTCGCTCTTCTCCAGGCGGTCCGACAGCTCAGTGCCAGCCACGGCATACCGCTGTTCGTCCGCCAGAACGCCCACCCCAAAAAGGGGAAACCCTACGACGTGCACCTGTGGCCGGCCCTGGTGGGGGGAGACCGGCCGCTGCTGGTCGCCGCTCGGCAGGCCCTCCAGATGTTGGAGCTGGACGTCGCCTGGCGGCTGCTGGCCGCCTCCGCCATCGATCGAAAGATCGTCGACGACGCACGCCGGCTGGCGGACCGCTTCGCCAGCCGGTTGGATCCCGACACCCCGCCAGGGGTGATCAACACGTTCGCTCAAAGGCTGACGTGCGGGATGGTCAACCAACGGCTGAAACTGGTCGCTACCGTCCTGGAGCAACCGGGGCGCGAGAATGCGGACGTCATCCGGCTGCTGGTGTTGGCCGCTGACGTCATGGAGGCGTCGATCGCCGCCACCCAGGTTGGGGGTCAACCCGGCGAGAAGTACCGGCAGTTGCGGAAGAAGTGGCAGCAACTGGCCGAAGGCGACACCGCCTACGCGCGCGCTGCGCGGATCCTGCTGCTGCTCAACGAAACCCGTAACCGCGCCCCCGTCACCCACGGGACGAACCCGCGTCCGAAGGGGATGATCGACGAGGCGATGGGCCGCCTCCGTAACAAGAGGTACCTGCCAGGCCCCACCGATCTGCCCACAGACGCGCCGTCCCTACTCGAAGCCGCCATCGCGGCGGCCGAGGAGCTAGGCCTCGGCCAGAAGGACCAGGTCAACGACCTAATGCACTGGCATCGGCGCCTGGTCGACCGGGTCACCGAGGTGCTGGACACCCGGGTCTAGGCGCCGCCGGCGCCCGGCCCTTCGACGCTCGGACCACGGGCATGGGGCTAGGCGCCGCATCCCCGGATGCCTCTACCTCCACAACCCGCACGCGCAAGAAGCTACACACACGCGCGTCGGTCCGCTGTGGCCACCGGGAACCGAGCCGGTCCTGGTCGACGGGAAACGCACGATGGCAGCGTAGTCCAGAGTGCTCGCATCCGACAAAGCCAGCACGGCCAACCCGGCCGGGCAGCCGGCGGACGTGGCGACCGGGAGCTTAAGGGCGGATGACACCCACAGCTTGACAGGTATTGCCAGGTGCCAGTGAGCAGCTTATGGTGGGTATGTCTCTTACCAACTCAAAAGGATGGTTTGCATGACCCGCCCCCCCGACCTTCCAGGTGGATGGCCTCGTGCCTCGCTGTGCTTGTTGTAGCCGCGCTCGGATTCGCCAACGCCGAAGCTCCGCGAGAGTTCAAGACCGTTTCAACAAGTTCACTAGCCCCCAACACCCCAGAGTCCATGCCAGAGGGTGTCCGGTTCCAGTCTGAGCACTCCTTTACAACCATCGGGAATCACCAGGTAAATGAGCCACAGCTGGCCGACCTTCGTATCGCTGCAGATGCAGTAGGGATCAGCTTGGAAGAAGCAGCTGACCGATACCTTTGGCAAGATCAGTTCGCGAAAATCGCGAACCAGCTTCAGGACCGCTACCCCGACGACTATAGCGGGGCTATGATCATGGGCGATGGCCAATCGGCCTGGATCGCCTTCAGAGGCGACGTGCCAGAGTTGGCGTATGAGCTCACGAGGCAACTCCCAAAGCCTATCAAGCTTATCGGAGACCGCGGGTATTCGGAGCATGAGCTAGCTCAGACCCTACAGCGTCTCCATGCCACTGTCTCAAGCCACGAGAGCGTCGTGGCAGCCAGCGGCGGTTACGACATCGAAACTGGGACAGTATCCATCCAAGTTCTCCTTGATGAGGACCGAAGCCTCCAAGGATGTCGAAGGACTACCAGCGCTTGAATCGGCCAACTCGGGCTTCATAGTCCACATAACTCCGGTAGAGGAACTGGATGATGTGCGCCTTGAAAACACGCGAGGTGGCTCCTATCTTAATGCGACCCAGTCCACCACAACGGGCAACCGCTGCACCACAGGGTTTACTATGCACGATGTGACCAACAGCAACCGCCGAGGCGTTAGCACCGCAGGGCATTGCGCATCCGACACGCCTCAGCGGTGGTACCGCAACCACAATTCATCATCCTGGTCTGCCCATGTTCGCCAAGAGTGGCACGTCGGCCAATACGGCGATATCGGATGGTACGGAAGCAACAACTCCCTCCCGCAATTCTACGCCTCTTGGGGTGGGGTTCGTAATGTCACCGGTTCAGCTCGGCCGGTTGTTGGCCAGCGACTCTGGTTCTTCGGGACCGGAAATGCATCGACGGGACAACAGACTGCCACTGTCGCTGCTAATGGCAACTGCGCGAGTAACAGGTGTAACCTCACTGCCATGGATTCAAACGTGACTGTGCCAGGAGACAGCGGAGGACCGTGGTTCAGCGGAAACACTGCATATGGAGTGCACTGCTGCACCGTAGGATCCTTGTCTAACTTCACCCCAGTATATGTTTTCTCGAACTTGTGGGGGATGGTCGTCACCCGTGCATAACCCAAAGTCCATTAACGACGGCTTGCTACAAGCAGCCCCTTGCATACCAGGTGCACCATGACAAGACAGCATGGGGATGAGGAGGTCGACATGATCAACCGGAAGAGGACGTGGCTTCTCACCACCACAACGGTTGTGCTCGCTCTCCTCAGCGGCTGCGGCGCAGAGGATCCGGCAGATGAGCCGGAAGTGATCTCGGTCGTCGAAGACGACCCGGTCATCATGGTCCATGATGGCCAGAACCTAGCGATCGCCGATACCACGACCGGTGGGGAACTCCAGTTCGACGCCACCACCGGATGCCTCTACCTCCACAACCCGCACGCGACAGAAGCCACACGGATCGGTCCGCTGTGGCCACCGGGAACCGAGCCGGTCCTGGTCGACGGGAAACGCGGGGTGGACCTACCCGGCGCCGGAGTGATCACCGAAGGCGACCATGTCAGCCTGCACGGCGCTCCTGATGATCCGGAACTCTACTCCGAGTGGACCGACCTGTTTGGCAGGTGCTGGCCTGAGCAGACCTGGGTCCTGGTGGTTGGCGGCCCCAGCCAGGGATGACACCGGTTCCCCGCCGCCATACAACCATCCAACCGCGAGCTACCCGGGGTGTGACCAGGTGACAGTCACACCCCGGGTAGCCGCTGGACCTCCGGTCAGGGCAGCCGCTCGTACGCCGGCAAGGTGAGGAAATCCTCGTACTCCGCGGCCAAGGCCACCTGCCTGAACAGCGCCGCCGCGGTGGCGTACGCCTCCGTGTCGAACCCCTCCCCCGCCGCCTCGGCGATCGCCGCCATCTCCTCCTCGATCAGGTCGTTGACCAGCGCCCCGGTGACGGTCCGCCCATCGGCCAACGCCACCTGATGGTGCACCCACTGCCACACCTGGGAACGGCTGATCTCGGCGGTGGCCGCGTCCTCCATCAGGTTGAAGATCGCCACCGCACCAAAACCGGACAGCCAGGCGGCCAGATACCGCAAGCCGACCGCGATGTTGTTCCGCAACCCGGCCTCGGTGATCCCACCGTCGGTGGCAGCGAAGTTCAGCAGATCCTCCCGGGTCACCGCCACATCCTCGCGCAACCGGTCCCGCTGGTCGGTCGCCGAACCCAGCACCGCGTCGAACTCTTCTGCGCAGATCGGCACCAGATCCGGGTGGGCCACCCAGGACCCGTCGAACCCGTCGGTGGCCTCCCGCCGCTTGTCGCTGCGCACCTTCGCCAACGCCTGCTCGTTGACTTCCGGGTCGCGCCGGTTGGGGATGAACGCGGCCATCCCCCCGATCGCGTGCGCGCCCCGCTTGTGGCAGGTGCGCACCAGCAGCTCGGTGTAGGCGCGCATGAACGGGGCGGTCATGGTGATCGCGTTCCGTTCCGGCAGCACGTACTCCCCGCCGCGGGTGCGGAACGTCTTGATGACGCTGAACAGATAGTCCCAGCGGCCCGCGTTCAGCCCGGCCGAATGCTCCCGCAGCTCGTACAGGATCTCCTCCATCTGAAACGCCGCCGGCAGCGTCTCGATCAGCACCGTGGCGCGGATGGTGCCCCGGGGGATCCCCAGCCGCTCCTGAGCGGCGACGAACACGTCGTTCCACAGCCGCGCCTCCAGGTGGTGCTCCAGCTTCGGCAGATAGAAGTACGGCCCGTGGCCACGGTCCAGCTGTCGACGGGCACAGTGGAAGAAGTACAGCCCGAAGTCGAACAGGCTGGCCGAGACCGGTTCCCCGTCCACCCACAGGTGTTTCTCCGGCAGATGCCAGCCGCGGGGGCGGACCACGATGGTGGCCAGCTCGTCGGCCGGACGCAATGCGTACTGCTTGCCGGACGACGGGTCGGTGAAGTCGATCCGGCGGTCCAGCGCGTCCATCAGGTTCAGCTGCCCACCAACCTGGTTCTCCCAAGTGGGGGAACTGGCGTCCTCGAAGTCGGCCAGCCACACCTTCGCCCCGCTGTTGAGCGCGTTGATGGTCATCTTCCGGTCGGTCGGCCCGGTGATCTCCACTCGCCGGTCGATCAGCCCAGGTGCCGGCGGCGCCACCCGCCAGTCCGGGTCGGAACGCACCTCGACGGTCTCCGTTAGGAAGTCGAGACTCCCCCCGGCGTCCCACTCCGCCTGCCGACGCCGCCGGTCGGCCAGCAGCTCCGCCCGACGGGGGCCGAACTCTCGCTGCAGATACGCCAGGAACTCCAACGCTGGCCGAGTCAGCACCTCCTCGTACCGCGGCTGCAGCGGACCCCGCACCTGCACTCCGTCCGGCATGTCCATCTCGTACCTCCATTGTGTGTGGCGGTGCGACGCTATGCGGAACCACCCGCATGCCGCTCCAGGAACTGGTAGACCTCGGTGTCGTCCACGCCGGGGAAACTGCCCGGTGGCAAGGTGGCCAGTACATGCGACTGGGCCCGCACCGACGGCCAGGCCAACTGCTCCCAGCGGCGGGCCAGCGCCGCTGGAGGCCGCCGGCAGCAGGACGGATCTGGACACCGGGACTTCGCCCGGTGCGCCGCCTCCTGCCCCCGGAACCACTGTGCCTGCCGGTACGGCACCCCAAGGGTGATGGCGAAGTCCCGCTCCCGTCGCGAGTCCACATGCGCCACGCAGAAATGGGTGCCGGTCGGGGTGTCGGTGAACTGGTAGTACGTTGTGGCCGGGGTGCCGGCGTCGAACACCCGGCGGCCGGCCCACTGTCGACACATCCGCTGCCCCTCGATCGCGCCGAGCGGATCCTCCGGGAACGCCAGTCCGTCGTTCTCGTACGCCTTGTAGATGATGCCGCGGGCGTCGTTGCGTACGAAATGGCAGGTGATGTCGAGGTGTTCGGTGGCCAGGTTGGTGAACCGGTGACAAGCCACCTCGTAGGACACTCCGAACCGGTCCCGCAGGTCCGCCACGGCCAAATCCCGACGTGCGCGGGCTGCCTGCAAGAACGGCACCGCCGCGGATTCGGGCACCAGCACCGCGGCGGCGAAATAGTTGGCCTCCACCCGCTGCCGCAGGAAGTCGTAGTACGTGGCCGGGGGCTCGTGCCCCAGCAGCACGTGCCCGAGGGTCTGCAGCACGATCGTGCGGGCGGTGTGCATGCCCATCGCCTGCCGTCGGACATAGATCCGGTGGTGACGTAGATCAGCGATCGCCCGCACCGAGTACGGCAGGTCCTCCGCGTAGCGGACCCGGAACCCTTGACTGGCCAGGATGGTGCGCAGCATGTCCGGGGTGAGCACCCCCGGATGCTCCCCCTGCTCCGGCAGCGCCGGGGCCAGGGCCTCGGCGGCGACCCGCTCGATTTCGGGGAAGTAGTTGCCGCGCTCCCGCATCATGCGCCGTAGCTGGGTGTTGGCCTGCCGCGCCTCCTCCGGGGTGGCGGTGCGCATCGCGTCGCGTCGACGCAGCTCGTCGTACAGCGCCACGATGTGCTCCAGCACGTCGTTGCCCACCCGCCGCGACACCTTCAACGGCGGCAACCCGAGCTCCGCCAGGGACGGATCGTGCGCGGCGGTCGCGATCGCAATCTCCAATTGGGCACGTCGGTCCGGCGGCGGTCGGTGGTCCAGCAGCTGGTCGGTGGTGACGCCCAGCGCCCGGGCCAACTCCCGCAGCAGCGACAGCCGCGGCTCCCGGCGACCGTGCTCGAGCGCGGACAGGGCGGACGGGGCCCGGCCCACTCGCCGCCCCAGTTCGGTCAGGGTCAGTCCGCGCATGTGTCGGTAATACCGCAGCCGCTGACCGAACGTGACCAGGTCACGGGTGGTAGGTTCCGACATCTCTTCACGCTAACGGAAATTTCTCCATTTTTCTTCTTGCCAACCGGCGGTTCTGAGCTCAGTCGACGGCCATG
The DNA here is from genome assembly GCA_963809545.1 of uncultured Actinomycetota bacterium. GTDB lineage: Bacteria > Actinomycetota > Actinomycetes > Mycobacteriales > Micromonosporaceae > Natronosporangium. The sequence goes on from CAWEKD010000007.1 coordinate 223,088, forward strand.
CTTCCGGCATCAGCCACCACTGACGACAGTGGTCGAGATCCATCGGAGGTGCGCCATGACCACCACCAACCAGCCCGTACCGGCCACGTCGACGATGCCGGCCACTCCCGACCCCACCACCGTCGAGCGGTCCGCGACTCCCTCCCCCAACGGTGCGGTCAGCACCGACCGGCAGGCGGCCGCGGCCGCGCTCCGGGCCGAATGGGCCTCCCACCCCCGCTGGGCCGGAGTCCGCCGGCGGTACCAGGCCGAGGACGTGATCCGGCTGCGCGGCCGGGTCCAGGAGGAGCACACCCTGGCCCGGTTGGGGGCGCAGCGGCTGTGGCGGCTGCTGCACGAACGGGACTACGTACCGGCGCTGGGGGCGATGACCGGTGGGCAGGCGGTCCAGCAGGTGAAGGCCGGCCTGGAGGCGATCTACGTCTCCGGCTGGCAGGTGGCCGCCGACGCCAACACCTCCGGGCACACCTACCCGGACCAGAGCCTGTACCCGGTCAACTCGGTGCCGCAGCTGGTCCGCCGCATCAACCAGGCCCTGCTGCGCGCCGACCAGATCAGCTGGGCGGAGGCCGGTGACGAGGCGGACGCTGACCGCTACTGGCTGGCCCCGATCGTGGCCGACGCCGAAGCCGGGTTCGGGGGCGTGCTCAACGCGTACGAACTGATGCGGGCGATGATCGCGGCCGGGGCGGCCGGGGTGCACTTCGAGGACCAGCTCGCGTCGGAGAAGAAGTGCGGCCACCTGGGCGGGAAGGTGCTCATCCCGACCGAGGCGCACATCCGGACCCTGACCGCGGCCCGGCTGGCCGCGGACGTCGCCGGGGTGCCGACGGTGCTGATCGCCCGCACCGACGCCGAGTCCGCCAGCCTGCTCACCAGCGACGTGGACGAGCGGGATCGGCGGTTCCTCACCGGGGAGCGCACCGCCGAAGGCTTCTACCGGGTGCGGAACGGGCTGGAGGCCTGCATCGCCCGGGGGCTGGCGTACGCCCCGTACGCGGATCTGCTGTGGATGGAGACCTCCACCCCGGATCTGGCCACGGCCCGGGCGTTCGCCGAGGCGATCAAGGCCGAGTACCCCGACCAGCTGCTGGCCTACAACTGTTCGCCGTCGTTCCACTGGCGGGCCCATCTGGACGAGGCGGAGATCGCCCGGTTCCAGCGGGAGCTGGGGGCGATGGGGTACGCGTTCCAGTTCATCACCCTGGCCGGGTTCCACTCCCTCAACCACGCCATGTTCACTTTGGCTCGGGAGTACGCCCGCACCGGCATGAGCGGGTACGTGGCCCTGCAGCAGGCCGAGTTCGCTGCCCAGGAGCACGGCTACACCGCCACGCGCCACCAGCGGGAGGTGGGGACCGGGTACTTCGACCTGGTGGCCTCCACCATCGCCCCGGACACCGCCACGGTGGCGTTGGCCGGATCCACGGAGCAGGCGCAGTTCTGAGCGTCGCCGACAACCACCGCATGACCCGATTGCCGGGGGCCGCTACCGTGGGTGGCGGCCCCTTGGCGACCGGAGGTTCCCGTGTCCTCAAGCGTTCTCACCACCATCACCGTGGCGGCGGCGGGCGCGTGGTTAGCGCTCTACCTGGTGGTATGGCTGCGCTCCCGGCCCCGGTCGGTCTCCCCTGACACCACCCAGACGACGCTGGGTCCGGAACCGCCCGCGGTGGTCAACCTGCTGACCCACCGATGGCGACTCACCGACGACGCCGCCGAAGCCACCCTGCTGGACCTCGCCGCCCGCGGCCTCCTCCACCTCCACCAACCCGACCCCGACCCCGCCTCCACCCTCATCCGCCTCACCACCACCAACCCCGGCCACCTCCTGCCGTACGAGCGGCGGGTGTGGCGCCGGGTGCGGCAGCGGGCGGTCAACGGGGAGGTGCCGGTGGCCGCCTTGACTTTCCGGGACGAGGAGGAGGCCCGCGGCTGGCAGCGCAACTTCCGCAATGAGGTGATCGCCGACGCCCGGGAGCGCGGCCTGTCCCAGCAGCGGATCGGTGCGGAGGGCGGCACCCTGCTCACCACCGTCGGTGGGCTGGTGGCGGTGCTCGCCGGGCTGTTGGTGTTCCGGCTCCGGGGGGAGGTGGAGGCTGCCCTCGGGGCGAGTTTCCTGGTGTTCGCCCTCACCGGGGGACTGACCAGCGCCGTCCGCGGTGAGCGGGACACGGCGGCGGGGCGGCAGGTCGCCGCCCGGTGGCTCGGGGTCCGGCAACAACTGGCTAGCCGCCCCGGGATCGCGGACGTGCCCCCGGCCGCGGTCCACGACTGGGACCGCTACCTGGCCTACGGCGCCACCCTCGGCCTCACCCGCACCACCAGCGCCCTGCTGGACCTGGGGATGGGGGACGCGCGGCGGGTCTGGTCGTCGTACACCGGCAGCTGGCGGCGGATCCGGGTGCGCTACCCCAAGGGGCGACCGCACCTCGGCAAGACGGTACCGGGTCTGCTGCTGCAAAGCCTGATGCTGTGCATCGTCGCCGCCGTCCCCGGGATATTCACGTTCATTGTCCTGATGCATTCGTCCCGTGACGGTGCCCGGGTGCCGGCCGGCCTCGAGGCCGCCGCGTGGGTGCTCGGGGTGGTGCCGCTGCTGGTATTCAGCTACGTCGGCTACTGCCTGGTGCGGGGGTTGATCGACCTGGGCCAGGAGCGGGAGATCGTAGGCGAAGTGCTGTGGATCAAAGAGTGGCGGGTGTATACGCCGCGGAGCGGCCCGCGGCGACCGATCCTGCACTATCTGGCGGTCGACGACGGCACCGCTGACCAGACCACCGCCTGGGCGTTGCCCAGCGAGTGGGCGAAGAAAGTGGTCCCTGAGCACGTGGTGCGGATCCGGGTCCGTCCCTGGAGCCGGCGGGTGATGGCGCTGGAGGTGCTCCGCCGAAGGGCGCGGCCGGACCGGGACCGTACCGACTCAGCGGCCGACACGTCGTCTCCGGGGCAGAAGGTCATGTCGGGGATTCCGTGGCGGGGGATCGTGTCCGGGTTGGCGGGCAGCGTGCGGGGGGCCGCGCCCACCCCGCCGTCTCCACCTTCCCGCTCCTCATCGGAGACAGCCCCGCCGGCGGCGCCGCCACCACCCCCACCGCCGGTGCCGCCTCCGCCGGCCGTACCGCCCCCACCGGGGCCGGTCAGCTAGTCGCGTCCGGCTCGTCTCGGGCCGGGGGCTCTTCCGACGGGGTCGGCGGGGGACCTGGTTCGGAGTGGTTCGGGCGGGCCGGCGGCTTCGGCGCAGCCGTTGCGTCTGGATAGAGCTCAGTGGGCAGTCGGCCCGGCAGCCCTATCCGACGATCGAACTGCTCCAGCTCCAGCAACGCCTTGCGATACTCCAGCTCCTGGCGCTGCTGCTCCAGCACCGCCTGCTCGTACTCCAGTTCCCGTTCCCGGACCTTGGCGGCCGCGATCTGCGCCTCCTGCCGTTTCAGGTCCAGCAGAAACTTCCGCCGCCCCTCCACCAGTCGGACCACCGCGTTCGCCCCGCCAAAGAGCAGGAAGACCGCCAGCAGCACCACCAACCAGGTCATGCGCGATCCTCCGCTTCCGTCAGTAGCTCCTAGCGTAGAGCCGATCCGCGGCCTCGTTCCCACTCCACAGCCGCGGAGGGTGGGCGCAAGGGCCCGCTACCGTGGGGGCGGCACCCGCTGATCTGGAGGTTCACCTGTGCCGTTGGGTGTGCTGACCCTGAGCTGCGCGGGCCTGGCGATCGGGTGGTTGACACTCTGGGTGGTGACGTGGCTACGTTTCCGCGTCCGACCACTCTCCCCTGTCCCCGCCCACGCCGCTCTGGGTCCGGAACCGCCCGCGGTGGTCAACCTGCTGACCCACCGATGGCGACTCACCGACGACGCCGCCGAAGCCACCCTGCTGGACCTCGCCGCCCGCGGCCTCCTCCACCTCCACCAACCCGACCCCGACCCCGCCTCCACCCTCATCCGCCTCACCACCACCAACCCCGGCCACCTCCTGCCGTACGAACAGCGGGTACTGGATTGGGTACGCCGGCAGGCGGGTGACGGTGAGGTACGCCTGATCGATCTGGGCTTCCCGAACCTGGAATCGGCCCGCGCCTGGCAACAGCGTTTCCGCCATGAGGTGATCACCGACGCCCGCGCCCGTGGCCTGTCCCGGCCCCGCACCGCTTACGTGACCGCCGTTCTGCTGGCGGTCGTCGGTGGGCTGCTGGCGGTGACGGTCGGGCTGCTGCTCTATCGGTGGCGCGGCGATCCCACCCTCGCCGCCTGCGCCCCGGTCGCGGTGTGGCTGCTGACCGATCCGCTGGTCCGAGGATTGGCCAGCGAGCTCACCGATCCGGTCGCCCGTGCGCTCACCGGTGAGCTGCCCGACCACCCGAAAGAGCGGGACACGGCGGCGGGGCGGCAGGTCGCCGCCCGGTGGCTCGGGGTCCGGCAGTGGCTGGCCAGCCGCCCCGGGATCGCGGACGTGCCCCCGGCCGCGGTCCACGACTGGGACCGCTACCTGGCCTACGGCGCCGCCCTCGGCCTCACCCGCACCACCAGCACCCTGCTCGACCAGGGCGCGGGGGACTACCGCCTGCTCCGGGCGGCGTTGACCGGCGAGCAGCGCCGCGCGCAGCTGCGCCACCCCTCCCCGGGGATGTTGGTACAGACCCTGGTGCCGGGGGCCTTCCTCCTCGTGGGCCTCGGGGCCATGGTCGAAATGCTCTCCTGGACCTACCCCGACCCGGCATCGGCTGATCCGGCCCTCTCTCCGGTGGAGCAGGACGCCGTGGCTCTGGTGAGCGGAGCGGTGGTGATGGTGCTGGCGCTGTCGTTCGGGTACGTCGGCTTCTACCTACTGCGCTGGCTGCTTGACCGGCTCCGGCAAACGGAGCTCCTGGGGGAGGTGCGGTGGATGCGGGTGGGGCGGACCGCGCCGCAGCCCCACGGCCCACCGATACCGATCGTGCATCACCTGGGGATCGAAGACCCCACCGCCGATCCAGCCAGTGTCTGGGAGCTACCCAGCGAGTGGGCGACGCGGGTGTCGCCTGGGGACATTGTGAAGGCGCGCGGCCGACCCTGGACCCGGGAGATAACCGAGTTGCGGGTGCTTGAGCGTCGCTGCAACGACCGGCCCCCACCGGCCCCGGCAGCGATGGTCGGCCCCACCAGCGGTGGTCAGCCGGGCGGGTCCCCGTCTCCCCACCACCTGCCAGGACATACGTGAACCTTCTGCCAATCGGCCCGGCCTGACGTAGGGTCGATCCATGGCTACCGACCCGTCGGCCGCCCCGGTTGACCGCTACCCCGCCACCCTGGCGGTGCTACCGGAGCCAGAGAGTGTCCTGCTGCCCGGTCACGACGTGCCGCTGGGTCGTTACACCACGGTGCGTCGGCTGCTGCCGCAGCGCCCTCGTCGCATGGTGGGGGCCTGGTGCTTTGTGGACCACTTCGGCCCGGACAACGTCGACGGCAAACCGGGGATGCAGGTGCCGCCCCACCCGCACATCGGCCTGCAGACCGTGACCTGGCTGGTCGAGGGTGAGATCGTGCACCGGGACAGCCTCGGCCACATCGATACCATCCGGCCCGGCCAGCTCCATGTGATGACCTCCGGCCACGGCATCGCCCACTCTGAGCAGTCCCCGCCGGAGCACCCACCGATCATGCACGGGCTGCAGTTGTGGGTGGCGCTGCCGGAGTCCGCCCGGCACCGGGACCCTGACTTCGTCCACTACCCGGCCGTACCGGTGCTCGAGGACGGCGACCTCACCGTCACGGTGGTCGTGGGGGAACTGGCCGGGGCGCGCTCCCCCGCCACGGTGTACTCCCCGCTGCTGGGGGCCGAAATTCGCCTGTCCGCCGGCGGGGCCGCGCACCTGCCGCTGGACCCGAGTTTCGAGTACGGGGTGCTGGTGATGACCGGGGAGGCGGAGGTCGCCGGCACCCCGTTGGCGCCGGGGACCCTGCTCTACCTCGGGCAGGGGCGCACCGACCTGGCGCTACGGGCGCACTCCCCGTGCCGGTTGTTCCTCCTCGGTGGGGAGCCGTTCGAAGAGCCGCTGGTGATGTGGTGGAACTTCGTGGCCCGTGACCACGAGGAGATCGTGGCCGCGCGAACGGACTGGGAGGAGGGGCGCCGATTCGGTACCGTCCCCGGCGGTCAGGCACCGCTACCGGCGCCTTCGATGCCGATCACCCGATTGAAGGCCCGAGATCGGCACGGCCGGATCCTACGTTGAGCAGCGGGCCCGGCACCACCCGGTGCACGGTCGTCAACACCATCGCCATCACCAGGCAGGCGGCGCTGGTGATGCCGGCGGCGCCCCCGGCGTAGGCGACGAACAGCTCTCGGCGGGCGGACAACTCTCCCACTTCGGCCACCGCCCGGTCGGTCAGGGCCAGCGCGGCCAGGGCCACCACCAGCAGCAGCCCTCCCACCCCCGCCAGCAGCGCGAGGGCGGCCCGGTGGGGCGGGCCCGCGGGCGGCGCGTTCTCGGGGGACTCCCCCAGCACCAAGATGATCCCGCCCAGGGTCGCCCAGAGTCCGACGATCAGGAGGGCGGCCACGACGTCGCTAGGGCGGTGCCAATCGGCGGACAGGGTGGACACCCCGACCAGCGCGGTGGCGACCGCCCCGGCCACCGCGGTCGCTCCCCGTGCCCAGGCCGGTAGGACCAGTACCAGCGCCACCGCCACCGAGGCGGCGACGGTGGTGTGACCGCTGGGCAGGCTGTTGCCGGCGCTCACTCGCGCCAGGTCCACCCCCAGATCGGGTCGGTGCAGTCCCAGTTTGATCACCTGGGTGGTGATATTGGCACCCACGATCAGCAGGGTGACCACCCCGGCCAGCAGGAACCGGCGCCGCACCAGCGCCACCACTACCGCGGCGATCGACAGCAACACGGCGAGCGCGGTCATGGCTCCGAGCACGGTCTGGACCAGCGGCTCGATCCGGTGCCAGCCGATGCTGTTGCCAGACAGGGCGGCGGTGTCCAGCATCTGGCCGCGTTCCGTCTCCACGAACCAGCGCCGGATCACCTCGAATCCCACTAGTTGGCCGATGGCCGCGACCACCAGCCACCCCAGCAGTTGTCCCCTCCCCTGTTGCATGCGCACACGGTAACGGGTGAACACTGCCCGGTTTCATCCTGGCGGAGAAGGGACACGCGTTTTCGCTATGAGCGACCGGATGCCACACTGCTACTACCTCAAAACCCGGACAGACCTGCTGACAGGAGAGCACATGAGCGATCCGGCCACCCCCGTTCGCCCCACCGCCGCCGGCATGTACGACTTCTACCTCGGCGGTACCGCGCACAGCGAAGCCGACCGCCGCGCTGGCGAGGCGATCACGAAGATCCTGCCGGAGGCCGTGGACGCGGCCTGGGCCAACCGGGGCTTCCTGCAGCGGGCAGTGAAACGGATGGCCGCCGAGTGGGGGGTGCGACAGTTCCTCGACATCGGCGCGGGCCTGCCGACCCAGCACAACACCCACGATGTGGTCGCGGAGGTGACGCCTGACGGGCGAGTGGTCTACGTCGACCACGACCCCGTGGTGGTCACCCGCGCCCAGGAGCTGTTGGTCGGCCTGGACCGCGCCGTCGCGATCCAGGGTGACCTCCGGGAACCGGAGTCGATTCTGGAGCATCCAGAAACCCGGCGTCTGCTCGACTTCACTCGCCCGATCGGGCTGCTGATGGTGGCGGTACTCCACTTCGTACCCGATGATGCGGATCCATGGGGGCTGGTGGCGCGATACGTGGACGCGCTGCCATCCGGGTCCTACCTGGCCCTGTCCCACGGCACCGCTGACTACCTCAGCGAGCAGCGACGCAACCTCGCCATGGAGATCTATCGGCAGACCCCGAACCCGCCGGTGGACCGGACCCGCACCGAGGTCCAGCGCTTCTTCACCGGGTTGGAGCTGGTCGTGCCTTACGAGGGCGCGAAGCCGGAACTCACGTTCGCGGCGTGGTGGGGAGCGGAGGATCCGGTCGCGGCCGACTCAGAAGGGGCGCGCGGATTCTACGCCGGCGTGGGTCGGAAACCATAACCGTCCGACCCGACCGGTCAATCAGGTACCACCGACCGGCCACCCGTGCTCGTATTGTGATTCACAACTTAGGAGACTGTATAATGTTGGCAACATCCCGCCCAGGGAGGTGAGCCCGTGACCGCTGCTTACGGCGCTACTGTCGCCAAACGCCGACTCTCTCGCCGGTTGCGGGAGCTGCGGGAGGCGACCGGGTTCACCGCCAACCAGGTGTGCGACCGGCTGAGCTGGGGTCGCGGCAAGGTCGGCCGCTTCGAAGCCAATGCATGGAAACGGCCCGAGCTCAGCGACATCCGAGACCTCCTCCGGCTCTACCAGGTCGGCGACAAGGAACGAGCGGAGCTGGAAGAGCTCGCGATGCGGGCTCGAGAACGGGCATGGTGGCGGGACTACAGCGATGTGTTCGGTGACACCGAATTCCCCGGCTTCGAAGCGGACGCGAGCCGGATCAGCCTGTACATGCCCCTGATCCTGCCGGGGCTGCTACAGATCCCCGCCTACATTGAGGCGCAGATGAACATCGCCACCCAGAGCCCCGCCTGGCGCCACCGGACCGTGGAGGCCCGCCGGCGCCGGCAGGAGATCCTGGACCGGACGGACGGCACCGCTCCCCAGCTGGTCGCGGTGATCACCGAGGCTTCGCTGCTCTACCGATGGGGCACTGTGGAGCAGCAACGGGAGCAGATCTGCCACCTCGTACGGCTGAGCGAGCTCCCCAATGTGGAGCTGCGGCTACTACGCTTCCAGGACGGCCCCCACCCGGGTATGTGCGGCCCGATCAACATCTTCGACTTTCCTGATCAGGAACCACCAGCGGTCTTTCTCGAGACCGACTTCGCTATCCAGGAGGTGATCCCACCCGACGTCGACGCATACATCGAAATCTTCAGCCGGATCTGGGAGGCGGCGCTCGATCCGTACTCCACTAGGGCCGAGCTGACCAAATTCGCGGAAACCTTGGAGTAAGATCATGTTCGACCTGTCTCAAGCCAAGTGGCGCAAGTCCAGCCGTAGTGGCCAGAACAACGGCGCCTGTGTTGAAGTCGCCGACAACCTGCCCGGCGTGGTCGCCGTGCGGGACAGCAAATGCCCTGAGGCTGGGGCGCATGTGGTGAGCCGCCGTGACTTTGCCGCGTTCATCGCGGACGTGAAGGCCGGCCGCTTCGACCGCTGAGCACCTTCCCAACCTCAATGAAGGTCCCCCGGGGTCACGCCCCCCGGGGGACCTTCTTTATGTTCGCCCTGTCTCAAGGCTTGAGGGGAACTTTACACCCCGTTGCCATGAGAGCACACCCCGTCCCATCCAAGAAATCCAACCCGGACACTACGCCCGATCTCTCCCAGCATGGTTGTCAGGTGACCGCGAGGGTCGTAATCTGTGCTTCACAGATGCAGAGTCACGAAAGCAGACAAGCAATGTGGTAGTCGGACCCGTTGCTGCCCCCTCGCCGACTTCCATCCCCGGGTCGGCGACCACAACGGAGTCCGCACCACGGCCCCCTGTCGCCAAGGTAGGAGCGATGATCACGATGCCGGCCCCCGCCTTCGACCCCCAGCAGCGAGACCCGGCGCAAGTCACTCCGGCCGGTGAGTACCGCCGCAGCGACCCGGTCTGGGTCTTCCGCAATGGACAGTGGCATGTCGGGGTGGTGGACAGCACCTCTCCCTGGGCGGTGATGGTCACCTATCAGCGCGCCGGCACTCGAGGCACCGTAGTGGACACTGTGCCGGCGGAGTACCTCGTGCGGCGAACCGAGCCGGGCGAGGGGGAAGGGTGATCACCGCCCGCACCAGCGTGCCGCGGTTCACTCTCGACTGGCCTCGGTGGCAACCACCCGCCACCACCGGCCTGGCCGCGTTCGTCTCCTCCACCGCTTCCGTGCGCTGGGCCGATGGCCTCCTCGCCCGGGAGGACGGGCGGCTGGTCGTCTTCGCCGCCACCGGCCGGGAGGCCGAGCCCCAGGCGCTGGCGCGCCTGCGGTACCCCGGTGTGCAGGCCGTGACCCTGGTGCCATGTCGCTCCGACCCCCGGTGGGTGCGACTGGCGCTCGAGGTAGCGCTGTCCCTGGCCAACTGCCGCAGCAGCGAGCTGGGCCGGTACGAAGCCTGCCTGACCAGCTATCAGCGGCCGAGCTGCCCGCCGGGGGCGGTCCGCATCCCGCACCTCGTGACCGTGGGACGCGGGACGTCGGTTACCGACACCGTGATCTGGGAGCTGACTCCGGTCCCGGTGGCCCAACAGTGGCTCGGTGGCCCCCTGCCCGACCTGTGCTTCTTCGAACAGCACCTGGAGGCCCTGGTGCGGTTGCGAGGCGCGTTGCGCCGAGGTTGGGTGCCGGTACGCGCAGCCGCGGCGCGGCTACCCGAGCTGCTCGGCAACCAGGAATTGTCGATCCGGCTGGTGTACCAACACGCATCCCGGTTCCGGACGCTCCTGGCGGACCTCACCCGCACCCTGACCGGTTGATGCGCCGCTAAGTGCGGTCTTCGCCCTGCCGACGGCGCTTGGCGGAGCGGTCGTCCATCCCCGCATATCCGTGCGGGGACTCCGGCTCTCGGGCCCGTTCCAAGCCACCCTCCTGCTGGTCGGCGAACGTGGGTTGGGTGTGCTCCTCAGCGAAGTCTGGCTCTTCGGCGAGTTCCAGCTCCTCCTCCGGACTGAGCTTCCGGCGCGGCGTGGATTCCTGGCCGGGCTGTCCACGAGTACCCATGACACCTCCTTCCCCTGGTCCGTACCCGCTGCGGAACCCGCGCACGCGCATTTCCGCCGGGTCTGTTCCCCGACCGGAACGGCAGGGGGCGCCGCCACCACCGGCGGGAACCGCCAGGCGGATTGGGTACGTCTGAGCCGTCGAAGAAGTCGGCACGGTGAGTACTCATTCATCCCGAGACGGCAGGAATGGCGGGTCGAGGCACCGCGCTCCCCCAGGTCAGGGCCGATTTTTTTCGGGAAACCGGTGTTTAGCCGTTGAGCCGGTCGGGTATCGCCTCTCCAGGCAAGCTGAGGGGGGACACGAAGTCAGCTTGACCGGGGGGCGCCACTGGTGGGGTGGTTGTCGACAACCGCCCCACCAGTGAGCGATATCTGGCCCCGTTCACCTCCACCCGCTGCCTCATCTCGTACCCGCGGAGAGGCCTCATCTCGTACCCGCGGAGAGCCGACGAAGCGGGCCCACGCACGTACCGGCGTGGCGCAACCGCCGGTGGCGGCTAGTAGGGTCACACCGTGACCGAGCAGATCCGGGACAGCGCCGCTCCCCACATGGACCCGGAGGAATTCCGGCGGTACGGGCACGCGGTAATCGATTGGATCGCAGACTACTGGGCTGAGCTGGGCAACCGCCCCGTGCAGCCGACGGTGACCCCCGGCGCGGTGGCCGCCGCGGTGCCGCCCCACCCCCCGGAGCGGGGGGAACCGATGGCGGCGATCCTGGCCGACCTGGACCAGGTAGTGGTCCCCGCCAACACCCACTGGCAGCATCCCCGATTCTTCGGCTACTTCCCCGCCAACACCTCCGGGCCGAGTGTGCTCGGGGATCTGGTCAGCGCCGGGCTGGGCACCCAGGGCATGCTCTGGTCGACCGGGCCGGCCGCGACCGAGCTGGAGACCGTGATGCTGGACTGGCTGGCCCAGTTACTGGACCTGCCGGACCGGTTCCGCTCCACCACACCGGCGGGGGCGTGATCCAAGACTCGGCGTCGTCGGCCAACCTGGTGGCCGTCCTGGCCGCACTGCACCGGGCCAGCCGAGGCCGGTGGCGGCAGGAAGGGACCGCCGGTCGCTACACCGTGTACACCACGCCGGAAGGACACTCCTCGATCGAGAAGGCGGTCCGGATCGCGGGGATCGGGCAGGACGGGCTGCGGCTGGTGGGACACCGGTGACACGCTGGCGATGCGGCCGGACGCGCTGCGGGCGGCGATCGACGCCGATCGGGCGGCCGGGAAGGTGCCGGCGCTGGTGGCCGCCACCATCGGTACCACCTCCACCACCGCCGATCGACCCGCTGCCGGCGATCGGTCCGATCTGCCGGGAGCGGGGGGTGTGGCTGCACGTGGACGCCGCGTACGCGGGCGCGGCCGCGATCTGCCCGGAGCTGCGGTGGACCCACGCCGGCGTGGAGTACGCCGACTCGTACTGCTTCGACCCGCACAAATGGCTGTTGACCGGTTTCGACTGCGACGCCTTCTGGGTGGCTGACCGCGCCGAACTGGTGCAGGCCCTGAGCGTGCTGCCGGAGTACCTGCGTAACGAGGCCACCGCCGCCGGGGCGGTGATCGACTACCGGGACTGGCAGGTGCCGCTGGGCGGCGGTTCCGCGCGCTGAAGCTGTGGTTCGTCCTGCGCTGGTACGGCGCCGAAGGCCTGCGGGCACACATCCGCTCCGGGGTCGCACTCGCCGCCTGGCTGGCCGACCAGATCCGCGCCGACGACCGGTTCGAGCTGATGGCCCCGCACCCGTTCTCACTGGTGTGTTTCCGGCTGCGCGCCGACGATTCGACCAATGAGGAACTGCTGCGGCGGCTCAACCACTCCGGGGAACTGTTCTGCACCCACACGCGCGTCGGTGGGCGGTTCACCCTGCGGCTGGCGGTCGGTTCTCCGCACACCCGGCCGGCGGACGTCGACGCGGCCTGGCGGTCCATCCAGCAGCAGGCGACCGCCCTACTCGGCTGAACTACGCCACGCCGGGCCAGGTGGAGTCGGGTCGGGGTGTGATCCGACGCAGCTGCCCCTCCTGGACCGCGGTGGCGATGTGCCGCCCATCCCGGGAGAACATCCGCCCGGTGGCCAGCCCCCGGGCGCCGGAGGCGGAGGGGCTCCAACAGTCGTACAGGAACCACTCGTCGGCCCGGAACGGGCGATGGAACCACATCGCGTGGTCCAGGCTGGCGCCGCCGAAGCCGCCCGACCCCCACACTTCCCCATGGACCGACAGCACCGAGTCGAGCAGGGTCAGATCGGAGGCGTACGCCAGTAGGCAGGCGTGCAGCACCGGATCGTCGGGGAGGCGGCCGGCGATCCGCATCCACACCGGCTGCCGGGGAGTCGCGGGCCGGTCCCCGGGCGCGACCCAGCCGGGTTTCCCCACGTACCGGACGTCGATCGCCCGGATGGCGCCCCACGACAACAGCGCTGCCCGCTGGGGGTAACGGGACAGCTGCTCCGCCATGGTCGGTAGTTCCTCCGGCGGCGGCACCTGCGGCGGCGGTTCGTGATGGTCCAGCCCTTCCTCATGCCGGTGGAACGAGGCGGACATGAAGAAGATGGTCTGCCCGTCCTGCTGCGCCACACAGCGGCGGACGGAGAACGAGCGACCATCGCGAATGTTCTCCACCACGAAGTCGATCGGCTCGGTTGGAGTCGCCCGGGCGGACGAAGTATCCGTGCAGGGAGTGGACCGCGCCGGGCCGGATCCACCGTCCGGGCCGCCGCCACCAGCGCCTGGCTGGCTACCTGGCCGCCAAAGACGCGTTGTGGCCCGGGTGAACTCAACCCTCGGAACCGGTGCTCGCCCACCCGATCCAAGTCCAATAGCGACAGTAGATGATCGACCGCGGCTTGCCCGGTGAGTTCGGCGGTCATCCCGCCGCCCCCAGCGCGCTGCTGGCGGTCGATCCCTCACTGAGCGGGGCGTTGACCGGACCGGCCACCGGACCACCCTCCGGGGCGCCGCGGTCCGCGGCCTCGCCGACCAGGGAGCCGAGCTGATGCACGCGGAGGGTGTTGGTCGACCCGGGGGTACCGGGTGGGCTGCCGGCGACGATCACCACCACGTCTCCGGTCTCGGCCCGCCCCAACGCCAGCATCTCCCGGTCGACCTGCCGGAACATCTCATCGGTGTGCTGCACCAGGGGGACGAGGAACGGCTCCACCCCCCAGGACAAACACAGCTGGTTCCGGACGCTTTCATCCGGGGTGAAGGCGATCAGCGGCAGCTCGCAGTGCAGCCGGGCCAGTCGCCGAACCGTGTCGCCGGTCTGCGTGAACGCCACCAGCGCGCGGGCGTCGATCGACCGGGCCACCATCGAGGCCGCGGCCGCGATCGCCCCACCTTGGGTGCGGGGCGAGTGGGTGAGGCGAGGTGGCCGCCGTTCCTGGGGCAGCCCGGCCACGCCCGTCTCGGTGGATTCGATGATGCGGGCCATGGTGGCGACCGTCAGCACCGGGTAGCGCCCCACACTGGTCTCGCCGGAGAGCATCACCGCGTCCGCGCCGTCGAGTACCGCGTTGGCGACGTCCGACGCCTCCGCCCGGGTGGGCCGGGAGTTGTTCACCATCGATTCGAGCATCTGCGTGGCGACGATCACCGGCTTCGCGTTGTCGCGGCACAGCTGGATCGCCTGCTTCTGCACCACCGGCACCTGCTCCAGGGGCAGCTCCACCCCCAAGTCGCCTCGGGCGATCATCAGCCCGTCGAACGCGGCCACCACATCCGCCAGCTGGGCCACCGCCTCCGGCTTCTCCAGCTTCGCCAGCACGGGCCGGTGGATCCCTTCGGAGGCCATCACTTGCCGTACCGGCTCAATGTCGGCGGGGGAACGCACGAACGACAGCGCGATCAGGTCCACGCCCAGCCGCAGGGCGAACCGGAGGTCCTCGGTGTCCTTCTCCGACAGCGCCGGCACCCGCAGCGCCACGTACGGCAAGGACACTCCCTTGTGGTCGGAGACTTCACCGCCCTCCAGCACCCGGCACTGGACGTCCATGCCTTCGACCCCAATGACTTCCAGGGCCACCTTGCCGTCGTCCACCAGGAGCCGGTCCCCGACCGTCACCTCTGCGGCGAGATTCCGGTAGGTGCAGGAGACGCGCTCGGCGGTGCCGATCACGTCCTCTCCGGTGATCACCACCTGGTCATCGGTCCGCCACGCCACCGGCGAGGCCGCGAACCGCCCCAGTCGAATCTTCGGCCCCTGCAGGTCGGCGAGGATCCCTACCGGTCGCCCCACCTCCCCGGAGACCTTACGTATCAACCGGACCACCGCCTCATGCTCCGCATGAGTGCCGTGACTGAAGTTCAGGCGGGCCACGTCCATGCCGGCCTCGACCAGTCCCCGCATTCGTTCTGGGGTGGCGGTCGCCGGACCAATCGTGGCGACAATCTTCGCGCGTCGCGTCACGTACCCCAGGCTAGCCGGCCGGTCTGCACGCGGAACCACCACGCGTACGGTTTCTGCGGCGGACCGCCCGAGGCGCCCTCACCCGTCCTACGGCCCCGGAGCGCACGGCGCGAGTGCGCGGACCAACCGGGGGACAAAGAGCGGGGGCGGCCGCGCCCCGACCGCCCCCGCCCCCTCCTCTCACAGCAGCGACAACAGCCGGCTCAGGAAGTCGTAGACCTCGCTGAGAAGCGCCGCCAGCAAACCGTCGCTAGGCAGGCCGTCCTGAGCGTAGGCCGGTGATCCGACCAGCAGCGCTGCTCCGATGGCGCTCGTCGCCACCGCTGTCCGCTTGACAATCCGGTTTCGCATGCCGCCCCTCCTTCACTATTGCTACCTAATGCGCTTACAGAGTCACCCTAGGTGAGGAAACCTCTCATCTGTGTTCGGTTCAGCGGATTCGAGGCGACTCGTAGGCACGCTCCGCGGATGACGTTCCTGGACCGTTCGGAAGAAAGACACCGGTTGTCGCCGCGACGGTACCGGTTATCACTGGCGAGGCGGCCGGCCTCCCATCCGGGCCGACCCACGTCTCCTCTACCGGCTCACCCGGCCGGCGGCTCCCAGTGGGCAGCCGCGGTGGTGGCCCGCTCCCGTCGGCGCGCCTGGATGGGCGCCAACCGGCTGAGCCCGTCGCTGGCGCCGAACCGGCGCAGCCGCCGCGACACCGTCAGCAACCGGGAACGTCGCGCCGCCTGGTACCGGGCCAACGCGGTGTGCAGCGACCGGCCCGGAATCGCGTCCCGCACCATCGGCACCAACGTCGCCGCGTCCTCCAACGCCAGGCAGGCCCCCAGGCCGAGGTGCTCCGGCACCGGGTGCGCGGCGTCGCCGATCAGCACCAGGGCGCCGTCTCCGATCGGGGTGGCGTATCGAGACAGGGTGCTGCTCAACGTCCGCAGCTCCTGCTGCACCAGGTCGCCGGGTTCGGTGGCGGCCAGCAGCTCCCCGATCGGGGCGTGCCAGTCGGCGAACCACCGCCGCAGTAGCGAGAGCTGAGTCTCCGGAGACTCCGGCCGGGGCGCCCCGGTCACCGTGGCGCGCCAGAACCGCCCCCCACGGCTGTCGGCACCGGTCGCTCCCCGCCGGCCGAGCGGGGCGGAGAAGAAGCGGTAACCACGGCCGATGGTGAGCCCCCCGGCGGCGGCGTCCGGGGGCAGTTCCGGAGCCCGATACCACGGGATCACCGCCCGCCACACCGTGGCCCCCGCCGACACCACGGTGGTCTGCGGCGCCACCCGGGCCCGCAGTCCACTGTCGACTCCGTCCGCGGCCACCAGCAGATCCGCCTGCCAGATGGTCTTACCGTCGGTAACCGCCGCCATCTCCCCCTGCGGCAACGGCCGCGCGGTCACCCCGGTGCGGATCTCCACCCGGTCACCGAGCCCGGCCACCAACGCGTCATGGAGGTCTTCGGTGTGGACCAACACCGCGGTGCCGGGATCACCGGCCGGATGCGGCGGCACCAGCAACTGCCCGTCCGGGCGGCGTACCCCCCGGTCCGGCACCGGAGTGGCGATCGCGTCCAAGCCACCGGCCAGCCCGAGCGCGGACAACGCCCGGACCCCGGACGGCCACAGCAGCAGCGCGGTGGGGGTGGTCCGCAGCCGCTCCTGCTGCTCCAGCAAGGTCACCCGCCAACCGGCTCGGGCCAACGCACCGGCGGTGGCCAAACCGGCCACCCCGGCCCCGACCACCACCGCGGTTCGTAGGGTCGTCATCGCCGACCGCCGATCAACGATCCTCACTCGCTGACCGAGACTCCGCCGGGTCAGCGCCGCCGCCATCCGCCTCCGGCGTGGCCGACGACGACTGCCCCGACGCCGCCTCGTCGTCCCCGGTCCGCGTAGCGGTGTCCGCCTCCTCGGAGGACGCGGTCGAGGCGGAGCCGGCGGCCCGGAACTCCTCCTCGGTCACCACCCGGTACCGGGCGTCGTCCCCCTCCCCCGCCGGCAGCAGGAACTCCTGCGGCCCGCGGACCCGCAGGAAGTAGAGCAGCGCACCGAGGAACACCAGCACCGACACCCAGACGTTGATCCGCTGCCCCAGGAAGGTGATCACCACGTCTTCCGCCCCGGGCACCGGCATCTGCGCGGTGTCGTCGATCCGCAGCATCTCGATCCAGAACCGGCCGGCGGTGTAGGCCATCACGTACAGGGCGAACTGGCGGCCCCGCCCCAGCCGGAGCCGCTTGCCGACCTGCCACACCAGGAGCGCCACCCCGACGTTCCACAACGCCTCGTACAGGAAGGTGGGGTGGTAGAGCCCGGGCAGCGCGGTCTCCCCGGTGACCGGGTCCGGCACCGCCTGCCCGTCCACCATCCGGTGCACCTGCAGCCCCCACGGCAGGGTGGTCTCCGCGCCGTACAGCTCGTTGTTGAACCAGTTACCGAGCCGGCCGACCGCCTGCGCCAGCGGCAGACCGACCGCCACCGCGTCGGCCACCATCGGCAACGGCAGGCGCATCTGTCGGCAGGCGATCCACACCCCGACCGCCCCGCCGGCGACCGCGCCCCAGATCCCGAGGCCGCCCTCCCAGACGTACAGCATCGACACCGGGTCGCCGCCCTCGCCGAAGAACCGGTCCGGGGAGGTGATGACGTGATAGAGCCGGGCGCCGATGATCCCGAACGGCACCGCCCACACCGCGAGGTCCAGCACCGCCCACTTCGGTGCCCCCCGGGCTCGCATCCGGGTCTCCGCGACCGCACAGGCGATCACGATGCCGAGAATGATGAACAGCGCGTATGCCCGGATCGGCAGCGGGCCGATCTGCCAGACGGCGGTAGTGGGGCTGGGGATCGAGGCGAGGGTCACGGGTCCCTACGCTACCTCGCGCGGACGAATTTGTGGGTGCCGGACCCCACGGGGCGCCCCCGTCGGGATCTCGACGGTCGCTCCGGTAGCGGTCAGCGCCGGACCCCGGCCGCCAATTCCGCGGCCAACGCCTCCACCCGGGCCAGCCCGGTCGACTCGTCCGGCGCCGCCAGCAGCTGGCTGACCAGCGCGCTGCCGACGATCACGCCGTCGGCGTAACCGGCGACCGTGGCGGCCTGGGCCCGGTCCCGCACCCCCAGCCCGACGCCGACCGGCAACTCGGGAGCCACCTTCCGGACCCGCGCCACCAACTCCGGCGCCGCGGCCGAGGTGTGCTCCCGGACCCCCGTCACCCCCATCACCGCGGTGGCGTAGACGAACCCCCGGCAGTGCGCGGTGGTCATCGCCAGCCGCTGGTCGGTGGAGGAGGGGGACACCAGGAAAATCCGCTCCAGGTGGTGGGTATCGGAGGCGGCCAGCCACTCGTCCGCCTCGTCCGGAATCAGATCGGGCGTGATCAGGCCGGCGCCGCCCGCGTCCGCCAGGTCCCGGGCGAACGCGTCCACCCCGTACCGCTCCACCGGGTTCCAGTAGCTCATCACCACCACCGCCGCCCCGGTGGCGGCCACCTGCTCCACCGTGTGCAGGACGTCCCGGATCCGCACCCCGGCCGCCAACGCTCGCCCGGTGGCCTGCTGGATCACCGGCCCGTCCATCACCGGATCCGAGTACGGCAGGCCCACCTCGACCACGTCGACCCCGGCGGCCACGATCGCCCGCATCGCGGCGATCCCCCCGGCCACGCTCGGGAACCCCGCCGGCAGATAGCCGATCAACGCGGCCCGCTGCTGCGCGGCCGCCCGGGCAAACACCTCCGCCACCCGGGTCGGGCTCATTCGGCCTCCTCCCCGTCCGCCAACAGGCCGAACCACCGACCGGCGGTAGCCATGTCCTTGTCCCCCCGCCCGGACAAGGTCACCACCACCGTCGGTTCCCGGCCCAGTTCCGCGGCGAGCTCCGGGATGATCCGCAGGGTGCCCGCCAGCGCGTGGGCGCTCTCGATCGCGGGGATGATGCCCTCGGTCCGGCACAACCGCTCGAACGCCGCCATCGCCTCCGCGTCGGTGACCGGCTGGTAGCTGACCCGGCCGGTGTCGTGCAGCCAGGCGTGCTCCGGCCCCACCGCCGGATAGTCCAGGCCGGCGGAGATGGAGTGCGACTCCCGCGTCTGCCCGTCCTCGTCCTGCAACACATAGGTGCGGGCCCCGTGCAGCACCCCGGGGAGAACCACCGGTGATCGAGGCGGCGTGCCGGCCGGTCGCCAGCCCGTCCCCACCGGCCTCGAACCCGTACAGCCGCACCTGCGGATCGTCCAGGAAGGCGTGGAAGGCGCCGATCGCATTGGAGCCACCCCCCACGCAGGCGGTGACCGCGTCCGGCAGCGCCCCGGTCAACTCCTGACACTGCTGCCGCGCCTCCACCCCGATGCCCCGGACGAAGTCACGCACCATCGCCGGGAACGGATGCGGCCCGGCCGCGGTGCCCAGCAGGTAGTGGGTGTGGTCGACGTGGGTCACCCAGTCCCGCAGCGCCTCGTTGATGGCGTCCTTGAGCGTGCGCGAGCCGGTGGTCACCGGCACCACGGTGGCGCCCAGCATGCGCATCCGGGCCACGTTGAGCGCCTGCCGCTGGGTGTCCACCTCCCCCATGTAGATCACGCACTCCAAGTCCAGGTAGGCCGCGGCGGTGGCGGTGGCCACCCCGTGCTGGCCGGCGCCGGTCTCCGCGATCACCCGGGTCTTGCCCATCCGCCGGGTCAGCAGCGCCTGTCCCAGCACGTTACGGATCTTGTGGGCGCCGGTGTGGTTGAGGTCCTCCCGCTTCAGCAGGATGGTGGCCCCCACCTCGGCCGACAGCCGGCGAGCCAGATAGAGCGGGGACGGGCAGTCGGCGTAGTCCCGCAGCAGGGCGGTGAACTCGGCGCGGAAGTCTGGATCCGCCATGGCCTGGCGGTAGGCGTCATCGAGCTGATCCAGCGCCGCCACCAGGGCTTCCGGCACGAACCGGCCGCCGTAGCGGCCGAAGCGGCCCAGGGGGGTGGTGCCGGCGGTGGTCATCGCACCGGCCGGGGGGTCGCCGGGTGGCTGCCGGCGGTCACCAGCTCCGCCACCGCGTCCCGGGGGCGCTTGTGCCGCACCAGCCCCTCCCCGACCAGCACCGCGTCCGCGCCGGCGGCGGCGTACCGGATCAGGTCGTGCGGGCCACGCACCCCGGACTCCGCAATCTTGATGACGTGGTTGGGCAGCCCGGCCGCGACCCGTTCGAACACCGACCGGTCCACGGTCATGGTCCGCAGGTTCCGGGCGTTGACCCCGATCACCTTGGCCCCGGCCTCCAGCGCCCGGTCGGCCTCCTCCTCGTCGTGCACCTCCACCAGCGCGGTCATGCCGAGGGACTCGATCCGTTCCCGCAGGCCGATCAGCACCTGCTGCTCCAGCGCCGCCACGATCAGCAGCACCAGGTCGGCTCCGTACGCCCGCGCCTCGTGCACCTGATAACTGGAGATCACAAAGTCTTTCCGCAGCACCGGCACGTCCACCGCCGCCCGGACGGCGGCGAGGTCCTCCAGGGAGCCTCCGAACCACCGGGGCTCGGTCAGCACGCTGATGCAGCGGGCGCCGCCCGCCTCGTACTCCTGGGCCAGCGCAGCCGGGTCGGGGATGTCGGCCAGCGGGCCGGCCGACGGCGACGCCCGCTTGATCTCCGCGATCACCCCCACCCCGGGGCGGCGCAGAATCGAGTAGGCGTCCCGTACCGGCGGCGCTTCCGCTGCCTGGTCCCGAAGTTGCTCCAGTGGACAGCGCCGCTGACGGGCTTCGACCTGCTCGCGGACGCTGGCGATGATCTCATCCAGTGCGCTCGCCGAGTGTGATCCTGGCTGCCCAGCCGCTCCCAAGGGACTCCCTCCTACCGGAGGTGCCGGCGGCGGGTGGAATCGCCGGGTGGCCCACCGCCCTCCGCGGGCAACCTCCGCTGGCTGCCGATGGCCTGATGCTAGGCGGGCCCTGGTGAGCCGGCACGGTGGGGGTATGGCGAACCTCACTCCCTGCGATGAGGCATAATGCCGCCTCACCTCGGATCGGTGTCCGACCGGGGCGGTTCGTCGGTGGGATCCTCCCCCCGGTCCAGCGCCTCCCACCAGGACTCCGGGGAGCCCCGATCCCGGTCCGCGGGGCGACCCCCCGGGGAGCGTGCGTACCGGGCCCCCAACGCCGGCCACCGCCCGGACCACACCACCGCGGCGAGCCCCGCCGCCGCCACCACGCCCCCACCGGCGATCGCCGCCACCGGCCACAGCCCGGTGGTGGTCCCCCCGATCACCCCGGCCACGGCGACGACGATCACGACGCCTACCGCGATCAGCAGCAGGCCCAGAAGCCGCCGCAGCAGTCCCCGGACCGCCAGCAGCGCTCCGGCCCCCGCCAACGCCAACCAGCCCAGCGCCGGTAGGAACGGACGCAGATCCGTACCGGTACGGGTGGTCTGCAGCGGAGGCAGCGGCGCTGGCCGGACCGTCTCCTCCACCAGCCAGTCCCGGCCGGCGGCGAGCAGCACCACCCCGGCCCCCAGCGCGCACCCCAGGATCACCAACGCCAGCTCTCGCCGGCCGGCCCGCGTGCGGGAGTGGTCCGGTGACGGGGCGCCCGCCCCGTCCCGGGCAGCGCCGTTCGCCCCGGCGGCGCCGGTCATCGGGCGGCTCGCAACGTCTCGGCCGCGGCGATGGCCGACAGCACCGCCGCCGCCTTGGCCTGGGTCTCCCGCTCTTCCGCCGCCGGGTCGGAGTCGGCCACCACACCGCAGCCGGCCTGCACGTACGCGACTCCGCCGCGCAGCAACGCGGTCCGGATCGCGATCGCCATGTCTAGATCCCCGCCGAACCCGAAGTAGCCGACCGTCCCCCCGTACAGGCCGCGTCGGGTCGGCTCCAGCTCCTCGATGAGCTCCATCGCCCGGACCTTGGGGGCGCCGGTCAAGGTGCCGGCGGGGAAGGTCGCCACCAGGGCGTCGAACGCCGACCGGTCCTCCCGCAACTCCCCGACCACCGTGGAGACAATGTGCATGACGTGGCTGTACCGCTCGATCGCGGCGAACTGCGGCACCTCGACCGTGCCCGGTCGACACACCCGACCCAGGTCGTTGCGGCCCAGGTCCACCAGCATCACGTGCTCGGCCCGCTCCTTCGGGTCGGCCAGCAGCTCGGCGGCCAGCGCCGCATCCTGGGCAGGGGTGGCGCCGCGCGGGCGGGTGCCGGCGATCGGGTGCAGCATCGCCCGCCGGCGCCCATCGGCCGACACCGTCACCTTCAGGTGCGCCTCCGGTGAGGAGCCGACCACGTCGAAGTCGTCGTAGCGCAGCAGATACATGTACGGGCTGGGGTTGGTGGCCCGCAGCACGCGATAGATGTCCAGCGGGTCGGCGGTGGTGGGCCGCTCGAACCGTTGGGAAGGCACCACCTGGAAGCACTCGCCGGCCCGGACCGCCTCCTGGGCCGCCTGCACCGCTTTGGGGAACTCCCCCGCCGGGGTGCGGCTGACGAACCGGTCCACCCCCGGGCGCGCCAGGGT
Source organism: uncultured Actinomycetota bacterium (assembly GCA_963809545.1). Taxonomy (GTDB): domain Bacteria; phylum Actinomycetota; class Actinomycetes; order Mycobacteriales; family Micromonosporaceae; genus Natronosporangium. The sequence goes on from CAWEKD010000007.1 coordinate 245,719, forward strand.
GGAGACCAGCGGGGGCAGCGGCCGGGACAAGGCGGTGGTCATGGCGTCCAGCCGGCCGACCGCGTGGTGGTAGGCGGCGGTGACGGCGTCCTCCCACTCGGCCGCCGACTCCGCATCGGACGGAGGCAGCACCGCGTTGGCCACCAGGGTGACCGTGGCATCGAAGTGGTCCAGCACCACCAGATCGGTGGCGAGCATCATGCCCAGCTCCGGCAGCTGCAAGTCGTCCACGGCCAGTGCGGGCAGCCGCTCGAACCGCCGTACCAGGTCGTAGCCGAGATAGCCGACCAGTCCCCCGGTCAGCGGCGGCAGCCCGGTGGGCGCGGGGCCGCGAGCGGTCAGCGCCGCGACCGTACCGGCCAACACCTCCGCCGGATCACCGGTCATCGGCACCCCGGCCGGCGGCGTCCCCAGCCAGTGGGCCTGACCGTCCCGCTCGGTGAGGGTGGCGGCGCTGCGCACCCCGACGAATGAATACCGCGACCAGGACGTGCCGCCGGCGCCCTGCTCCGCCGACTCCAGCAGGAACGTGCCGGGGCCACCGGCCAGCTTCCGGTACAGCCCGACTGGGGTTTCACCGTCGGCCAGCAGCCGCCGGGTCACCGGCACGACCCGCTGCCGGGCCGCCTGCCGCCGAAACTCGGTGAGGTCGGGGACGACGGTGCCGTCCGTGGCCGGGCCAGGGCGATTCGTGCCGGTCATTGAGGCGTCGCTCCTCCCGGGGCCGATTCCGCCAGTGGCACCGGGTGGTGGAAACAGCTGTGTGCCCCGGTGTGGCAGGCCGGCCCCACTTGCTCAACCTGCAGCAGCAGCGCGTCCCCGTCACAGTCCAGCGCCACCGACCGCACGTACTGGTAGTGGCCGGAGGTCTCCCCTTTGACCCAGTACTGCTGGCGGCTGCGGGACCAGTAGGTGGCCCGACCCGTGCGCAGGGTGCGGCGGAGCGCCTCCTCGTCCATCCACGCCAGCATCAGCACCTGGCCGGTGGCGTGTTCCTGGACCACCGCCGCCACCAGCCCGTCCTGGTTGGGCCGTAGCCGGCGGAGCAGTTCCGGGTCGAGGTCACGATCTGGCCGCGGTGCGGCACCGGGCGGGTCTGCTGCCGTCACAGGGTTCATCTTGTCACGGACGGATCTACCCGCCGGGAGGGCTGTGCCGGTTTAGGAGGGAACGGTAGGTTGGCGTCGGAATTAGCGACCGGAGGACGGACTATGTACCCCTACCACCCCCATGCTCCCCAAGGTAATGAAGACACTGTCCGGGGCGTTCTGCCCGAACAGCGCCCGCCCCTGGACGCGGCGTTGCTCGATGAACCCACCTCGGAAGTACCGATGCTTCATCCCCCCACCGGCCCGGCGTGGGGTGGGGACGCCCCTAGCGCCGCCGACACCCCCGAGGACCCGGACCGCCCGGCGGACGAGCCCGAGGACCGCACCGACGCTCCCTCCGCAGAGGACGATGCCGGGGAGGGCGAGCCCGCTGAGCCCACCGAGGAGGGTGAGCCGGAGGCGGCGACCGAGGTGACCGACACCGCGGACGCGCCGGAGGAGGCGGCGGCGGAGGCGGAAGCCGCTCCGGAGCCGACCGAGCCCGCCGCGGCACCCACGCCGGCGCCGGCAGCCGCGGAGCCGCCAGCCGCCGCGGAGCCGCCGGCGGCCGAGGAGAAGGAGGACACGCCTCCGCCGGGTACGGGGGCGGCCTCCCGCCGGCCCGGAGAGGTGAGCGAGACCCCGATCGCGCTGTGGAGTGAGGAGGCGGTCGGCCGGTTGCGGGAACAGTGGCGGGAGCTGCAGGTGCAGTTCATCGACGATCCCGCCGAGGCGGTGAACGGGGCCAAGGAGCTGGTCACCGCGGCGATCCAGGAGCTGGCGGACACGCTGCGCTCCGCGCAGGACATGCTCGACCCGTACCGGGACGGCGAGTCGGTGGACACCGAGACCATGCGGGTGGCGATGCGCCGGTACCGGGAGTTCCTGGACCGGGTGCTCGCACTGTAACGACGCCCCTGGCCGACCGGCGGCGCGCGGAGGCGGCCGCGGTCGACCAGCCCGTGGTCGGATCAATCAAGGCAAGGGCGCTGGCGATGGGTGTCGCCAGCGCCCTTGCGTTTTCATACCCGCCCTGCTGCCGGCGGGGTACGTACCCCTTGCGGCCACCCGGGAATTCAACTAGCGTTGATTTCATCAGATGTTGAATTATTGAGGAGTCCCATGGAACCGGCCATCACGGTCGAGAACCTGGTGGTCCACCGGGGCGGTCGCGAGGTGCTGCACGGTCATCAGCACCCACCTACCGGCCGGCGTGATCACCGGGCTGCTCGGCCCCAGCGGCAGCGGCAAAACCACCCTGATGCGGGCCGTGGTGGGGGTGCAGGTCGTCACCTCCGGCACGGTCACCGTGCTCGGCCACCCGGCCGGCGCACCGGCGCTCCGGCACCGGGTCGGCTACCTGACCCAATCCCCCAGCGTCTACCCGGACCTGACCGTCCGAGAAAACGTCCGCTACTTCGCCCGACTCCACGGACTGGGGCGCACCGAGGCCGACGAGACCATCGAGGCGGTCGGGCTCGCCGATCACGCCGCCCAACTGGTCGCCAACCTGTCCGGAGGTCAGCGCAGCCGCGCCTCGCTGGCGTGCGCACTGGTAGGGCGACCGGAGGTGCTGGTGCTGGACGAGCCCACGGTCGGGCAGGACCCGGTGCTCCGGGACGACCTGTGGCAACAGTTCCGGCGGTTGGCCCAGGAGGGCACCACCTTGATGGTGTCCAGTCACGTGATGGACGAGGCCAACCGCTGTGACCGGCTGTTGCTGATCCGACAGGGGCGGATCATCGCCGACGACACCCCGCAGCGCGTCAAAGAGGCCGCCGGCACCGACGACCTGGACGAGGCGTTCCTGCGGCTGATCCGTCAGCAAGGCCAGGAGGTGACCGCATGACCACCCGAACCGCCTCGACCACCCGACCGACTCCCGGTCGCGCACGGCCCGGACGCACCCTGCTCGCCACCACCGGCCGGATCCTGCGGCAAATCCGGCACGACCGGCGCTCGATCGCGCTGATCCTGGTGGTGCCGGTGGTGCTGCTGACCCTGGTGTACTACATGTTCGAGCACCAGCCCGAGGTCTTCCAGCGGGTCGGGTTGAGCATGCTCGGAGTGTTCCCGCTGGTGATCATGTTTTTGCTGACCAGCATCGCGATGCTCCGGGAACGCACCAGCGGCACGCTGGAGCGGCTGTTCACCACCCCGGTCACCAAACTGGACCTCCTGTTCGGCTATGGATTGGCGTTCGGCCTGATCGCGACCGTGCAGGCGACGGTGGCCACCCTGGTGGCGTACTGGCTGTTGGGACTGGAGACCGCCGGCAGTCTGTGGCTGGTGGTGCTGATCGCGGTCGCCAACGCGGTACTCGGGGTGGCGCTGGGGTTGTTCTTCAGCGCGTTCGCGCGCACCGAGTTCCAGGCGGTGCAGTTCATGCCGGTGGCGGTGGTGCCGCAGATCCTGCTATGTGGACTGTTCGTCCCCCGCAACCAGATGGCCGGCTGGTTGGAAGGGCTGAGCAACCTGATGCCGATGTCGTACGCGGTGGAGGCGCTGCAAGAGGTGGGCATGCACCCGGAGCCGACCGGCCGCATGTGGCGGGACCTGGCGATCGTCCTGGCGGTGGTCGTGCTCGCGTTGGCGGCGGGCGCCACCACCCTCCGCCGCCGGACCCGCTAACCAGCACGGGACAGAATGAACGACGTGGGGAGGCGCACCGGCCGGCGACCCGGCAAACAAGACACGCGGGAGGCGATCCTGGCCGCGGCCCGCCAGGTGTTCGCTGAGCGTGGCTACACCGGGGCGACCATCCGGACGATCGCGGCCAGCGCCGGAGTGGACCCGGCGCTGGTCCACCACTACTTCGGCACCAAGGAGCAGCTGTTCACCGCGACCATCAACTTCCCGGTCCGGCCGGACCACCTGGTCGCGGAGGTGTTCGGTGGTGGTACGGCCGAGGTCGGGGAACGGCTGGTGCGCACCTTCCTGCGGGTGTGGGACTCCCCCGCCGGGGCCGCCGGGGTGGCGCTGCTCCGTTCGGCGGTCGCCAGCGAGCAGGGGGCGCGGCTGATGCGGGAGTTCGTGACCACCCAACTCCTGCGCCGGGCGATGCGGCAACTGGCGGTCGACCCGGCCGAGGCGCCGACCCGGGCCGCGCTGGTCGCCTCGCAAATGGCGGGGTTGGCGGTGGCCCGGTACCTGCTGCGGATCGAACCGCTGGCCTCCGCGCCCGCCGACACGGTGGTGGCGCTGATCGCCCCCACCCTCCAGCGCTACCTGACCGGCCCGTTGCCGCCCACGCCCGGAGCAGGGCCGTAAGCCGACCTGGCGGCGTGCGCCGAGGCGAGGGACGGCGGAGATCCGTTGTGGCGCAGTGGTAGCGCACCCGGCTCGTGGACCGGGAGGACGCCGGTTCGCGCCCGGCCAACGGACCCCCGCCGTGCCCACGGTTACGCGGTGCTGCGGGTCTGCTCCAGCCAGGAGGCGTACAGCCGGGCGTACACCGAATCGGGGTCGCGGACCAGCTCGGCGTGCGGACCCCGCTGCACCACCCGTCCCTTGTCGACCACGATCACCTCGTCGGCGGCCTGGGCGGTGGAGAGCCGGTGGGCGATGGTGACCGTGGTCCGACCCCGGGTGACCGCGTCCAGCGCCCGCTGCAGCCGCACCTCGGTGGCGGGATCGACCGCGCTGGTGGCCTCGTCCAACACCAGCAGATCCGGGTCGGCCAGGTAGGCCCGGGCCAGCGCCACCAGCTGCCGCTCACCGACGCTGAGCGCCTCTCCCCGCTCCCCGACCTGGGTGTGCATCCCCTCCGGCAGGCTCGCCACCCAGTCGGACAGCCCGAGTTCGGTGAACGCCAACTCCAGCTCCGCGTCGGTGGCGGTCGGCCGACCAAACCGGACGTTGTCCGCCACCGAGGCGTGGAACAGGAACCCGTCCTGCGGCACCATCACCACCCGGGAACGCAACGCGTCGAACCGGACCCGGGTCAACGGCACCCCACCCAGCTCGATCCTCCCCCGAGTGGGGTCCATCAGCCGGGTCAGCAGCTTGGCGAAGGTGGTCTTACCGCTCCCGGTCTCTCCGACCACCGCCACCCGCTGACCCGGCTCGATGGTCAGGTTCACATCCCCCAGCGCCTCGGTGGCGCTACCCGGGTAAGCGAAACCGACATCGACGAACCGCACCGACAGCGGCCCGGAGGGAAGACGCTGTCCACCGTCGGGGTCGGTCACCGCAGGGTCGGCCACATCCGGCTTCACGTCCAGGATGCTCAGCACCCGACGCCACCCCGCCACCGCGTTCTGCCCCTCGTTGAGCAGCTCGGTGAACATCTGCACCGGCTGGATGAACAGGTTGACCAGGAACAGGAACGCGGTCAGTTGCCCGACGGTCAGGCTGCCGTCCACCCCCAGCATCACCCCGACCAGCACCACTCCGGACAGTGCCAGCCCGGCGGCCAACTCCCCCACCGAGAAGCTGGCCACGCTCATCCGCTGCGCCCGCTGCTGCGCCTGCTGGTAGCCGCTGATGGCGTGGTCCAGCCGGCGGGCGGTACGCCCGGCCACCCCGTACGCCCGGATCACCTGCGCCCCGACCACGCTCTCGCCGATCGCCGCCAGCATCTCCCCGACCCGGCGGCGCACCACCCCGTACGCGTCGGCCAGCCGCTGCTGCAGGATCCGGATGAGGAACGCGGCCGGGATGAATGCGGCGAACACCACCAGCGTGAGCTGCCAGGAATAGATCGTCATCACCACGGCCGCTACCGACAGCTGGCCGAAGCTGATCAGCAGCATCACCCCACCGAATTGCATGAACTGGGTGATGCTGTCCACGTCCGTGGTGACCCGGGAGACCAGCGCCCCCCGCCGCTCCGCCTGCTGGTGCAGCATGGACAGATCGTGGATGTGCCGGAACGCCCGCACCCGCACCCCGGTCAGCGCGGTCTCACTGACCGTGAACAGGCGCACCATCATCGCGTAGCCGCAGACGGTGGTGACCGCCAGCAGCGCCACCGCCATCACCACCACGGTGCCGACCAGCCCGAGGTTAGGGCCCCCCGGGGCCTGCAACCCCCGGTCGATGCCCTGCTGGATGGCGACCGGCACCGCTACCCGGCCGACGGTCCACACCAGCGCCAGCGCGATCGTGCCGGCCAGGCCGGTGCGCAGCTCCGGCGACAGCGCGAGCCCGCGCCGCACCGTACTCAGGATCGACTCCGACCGCTCCGGCAGCCCCCCGGTGCCGGTGGCGGCGGGACTGGTCACGGTCATCGCCGTACCTCCGGAGCCTCCTGCGCGGTGTCCTCCGCGACCTCCTCCACCCCGTCCTCCAGACCGTTAGCGGAGGCGTCCACCTCGATGGTGGCGCGCTCCGGCAGCTGCTCTTGCCACTCCAACCGGTCCAGGTCCGCCTCGGCCCGTTCGTACGCGGTGACCAGGTTGGCGTACCCGGGCACCCGCGCCAACAGCTCCGCGTGGGTGCCGGTGGCCACCACCCGGCCATGCTCCAGATAGACCACCTGGTCGGCCAACGCGATCGTGGCCCGCCGGTAGGCCACCACCAGGATGGTGGTGCCCTGCTCCCGCAGCCCCGCCAGGATCGCCGCCTCCACCCGCGGGTCGACGGCGCTGGTGGCGTCATCCAGAATCAGCAGCCGCGGTCGGCCGGCCAGCGCCCGCGCCAACGTGAGCCGCTGCCGCTGGCCGCCGGACAGACTCGTGCCCCGCTCCCCCACCAGGGTGTCCAGCCCCTCCGGGAGCGCCGCGACGAACCCCTCGGCCTGGGCCAGCCGCAACGCCTCCCACACCCGGGCGTCGTCGATCCCCGCCCGGTCCAGGGCGACGTTGGCGCGGACCGTGTCGTCGAACCCGAACGGCACCTGCGGCACCAGCGCCACCGTCTGGGCCAGCGAAGCCGCGGACAGGTCCCGCAGATCCTGTCCGTCCAGCTCCACCCGACCGGTGGTCGGATCCATCAGCCGCGCCGCCAACGTGGCGAGGGTGGACTTGCCGGCGCCGGTGGGGCCGACCAGCGCCACGGTCTGCCCGGCCGGCACGGTGAACGACACGTCCTGCAGCACCGGCCGGTCCTGGTAGGCGAACCCGACCCGGTCGAACCGCAGCGTGGCCGGCTCGGGCCGCTGGTGGAGCTCCACCTCGCCGTACGGCATCTGGCCGGTGGCCGACAGCACCCGGCTGACCCGGTCCCAGCCAGCGACGCTGCGAGGCAGCTCCGCCAACACCCAGCCGATCGCCCGCACCGGGAAGGCCATCACGATGAACAGGTACGCCACGCTGACCAACTCGGTGACGCCGACCGCGCCCTGCTGCAGCCGGGCGGTGCCGACCAGCAGCACCACCAAGGTGCCCACGTGCGGCAGCGCCTCCAGCAACGGGTCGAACATGCCGCGCAGCCGGCCGACCCGGATCAGCGCGTCCCGCAGCTGCTCCGCCCGCTGTTGGAACCGGGCGGTCTCATCCTCCTCCCGCCCCATGGTCTTGACGACCAGCGCGCCATCGAAGCTCTCGTGCCCGATCGCGCTCACCTCGGCCCGCAGCTGCTGGGCGTGGGCCTGCCGAGGGGCCATCTTCCGGGTGTAGACGATGTTGAGCAGCAGCAACGACGGGAACAGCCCGAGCGCCACCAGCCCCAGCACCCAGTCGGTGACCAGGACCGAGACCAGTGCCCCGATCAGCATCACCACGCTGCCGAGCGCGAACGGCATCGGCGCGATCGGAAACCAGGTGGCTTCCACATCGGAGTTGGCGTTGGACAGCAGCGTGCCGGTGGCGTGCCGCTGGTGCCAGGCCATGGGTAGCTCCAGGTAGCGCCGAGTGACCCGTCGCCGGTAGCTGGCCTGCAGGCGATACTGCATGTAACCGGCGCCGATCCGCCGCGTCGCCATGCTGACCATCCGCAGCAGGTACAGGCCCAGCAGCGCCCCCATCCCGAGGACGAGGGAACTGGTGACGATCCGGCCGGATTCGATCGCCGGGAGCGCCACCTCCCCGACCACGGCGCCCACGACGTACGCGGTGGTGACGATCAGGAGACTGAAGACAATGCTGCCGGCAAGGGCGATACCGAAAATACGTGGTTGTTCACGAATACCCATCCAGAGGACCCGCAGTCCGCGCCGGACCACGTCCCCACTCGATGTCGGCGTCAAGACACTCCTTTCCCGCCCCTCATGCTTACCTCCGGAAACAGTGGTTGACACCGGTATTTCAGCTGTGTCGGCAGTCACACGACGATCTGTCACATCCCAGCCACGGTGTCCGACTGGCCAGTTGTCTTCCCGACGCTTGCGCCATAGGCTGCAACCACGCAGCGCTGACGTGATGGCGGTCACTTGTGTTCCCCGGAGGCTGAACTGCCAATGACACTCGACATCCCCTACCGGTCGATCCCGGACATGTTCTTCCAGCGGGTCGCGGCCACCCCGGATGCCCGGGCGTTCGGGGGACCAGCACCGGGTGACACTGGCCAGCTGTGGCTGACCTGGGCGGAGACCGCGCAACGAGCCTCGGCGATCGCGGCGGGACTACACCGGCTCGGCATCCGGCTGGAGGACCGGGTCGCCATCGCGTCGAACACTCGCTTGGAGTGGGTGCTGGCCGACCTGGGGGTCATGTGCGCCGGCGGTGCCACCACCACCGTCTATCCGACCACCGAGGCCGCAGACGCCACCCACATTGTGCGGGACTCCGGATCCAAGGTGGTGATCGTGGAGGACCCCGGCCAGATCGCCAAGTTGACCAGTATGGAGCTGCCGGACGTCACCCACTTCGTGCTGATCGAGGGCGAACCGGACCCCGACGCCACCCCCACCCAGCTCCGCCTGGCCGACCTGGAGCGGGACGGCGCGCAGGCGCTCGCGGAGGACCCGGAGCTGGTCACGCGGATCGTGGCGCAAGTAGAGCCGGATCACCTCGCCACCCTGATCTACACCTCTGGCACCACCGGGCCCCCCAAGGGCGTGGAGCTGCTGCACCGCGGCTGGTGCTGGCAGGGCGTGGCCCAGGCGGACCTGGACATCCTCCGCCCCGACGACCTGCACTACCTGTGGCTGCCGCTGGCGCACTCGTTCGGCAAGACCCTGCTGTGCGGGATGATCCACGTGGGGTTGGCCACGTACGTGGACGGCCGGCTGGACAAGTTGGTGGAGAACCTCGGCCAGATCCGGCCCACGCTGATGTGCGGCGCCCCTCGGATCTACGAAAAGGTGTACAACCGGGTGGTCACCACCGCCCGCGAGGGCGGCGGGCTCAAGGCCGCCATCTTCAACTGGGCCACCCGGGTCGGCAAGGAGAAGGTGGCCCGGGAGCAGGCCGGCCAGCCGGTATCGGGCTGGCTGTCGCTCCGGCACCAGCTCGCCACCAAACTGGTGTTCAGCAAGATGCAGGCCCGGCTGGGTGGACGGATCCGGGTGCTGGTCTCCGGAGCGGCGCCGCTGTCGCGGGACATCGCGGAATTCTTCGCCGCCGCCGGACTGCCGATCATGGAGGGGTACGGGTTGACGGAGGCCAGCGCCGCCAACTTCGTCAACCGCCCCGGCCAGTTGAAGATCGGCACGGTCGGTCGGGCGCTCGGTGACCTGGAGTGCCGACTGGACGAGGACGGGGAGATCCTGCTGCGCGGGGCCCCGGTGATGCGCGGCTACCACAACCTCCCGGAGGAGACCGAAGCCGCGTTCACCCCGGACGGGTTCCTGCGCACCGGGGACATCGGCAAACTGGACGAGGATGGTTACCTGAGCGTCACCGACCGGAAGAAGGACCTGGTCAAGACCTCCGGCGGCAAGTACATCTCGCCCAGTGAAATCGAGGGGATGTTCAAGGCGATCTGCCCGTACACCTCCCAGGCGGTGGTCATCGCCCAGAGCCGCAACTTCTGCAGCATGCTGGTCACCCTGGACGAGGAAGCGATCACCGGGTGGGCGGCCGGCGGGCGGCTGGCCGGCAAGTCGTACGAGGAGATCGTCACCTCGCCGGAGGCGGAGCAGCTGGTCGCCGGTTATGTGGAGCAACTGAACGCGCGGCTGAACCGGTGGGAGACCATCAAGAAGTTCGCGATCCTGCCGCGGGACCTGACCATCGAAAACGGGGAGCTCACCCCATCGATGAAGGTCAAGCGGAAGGGCGTGGAGGAAAACTTCTCCGACATCATCGAGCAGATGTACGCTGACTCGGTCGCCCGTCTGTAAGGCGATCCTGCACGGTTCCTGAACGGATGAGGGCCGACCGGTGACACCCGGTCGGCCCTCATCCGTTCCCCGTCGCTTCCGTCCCCACCGGCGCCGCTCACCCACGCCCCATCCGCACCCGCGGACCGGGCGACTCAGCCCGCCTGGGTGATGATGTCGTTGATGATCTGCTGCACGATCTCGCGACCGTCGTACGGCGACTCCCCGTACACCCCGACCATCCACCGCAACTCCCCGCCCTCGGGGCCGGCGGTGAAGTGACTGAGATCGACCGAGTACATGAGTCGATCAGCGTCGTTGCGGTACTCGCTCTCCACGTAGTAGGTGGGGGTGTGGGGCGCCCGCTCCGCCCGGTCAGGGAAGTCCAGCCAGGTTTCGATCAACTCCTGCTGGGTGTCCCGGGTGCAGCCGTCCGGGCAGTCCCACAGCGTGACCACCAGAATGTGGTCTGGATTAGCACGACTCTCGTCGATGCACTGCCACGCTTCCAGGTCCGGCCACCGGTGGATGGTGCCCCGCAGGCATCCCCAGGTGCCGGGGGTGCGGAACGCGAACGGCCACCCCGTGAACGCCATGGTGTAGGTGTCGGCGTTACGGGGGAAGGTGGCCCCGAGCACGTCCATCGGCTCCACCGGCCGCAGCTGGGGCCGATCGCTCGAGGTGGGCTGGGTCGGCCGCGAGCTGGGCGAGGTGCTCGGGCTCGGGTCACCGGTCGGCGAGGTAGACACCCCACCCTGGGTCAACGGGTCCGCGGAGTTGCCCGCGTCGGGGCGGACGACCTGCCAGGCCACCACCCCACACGCCCCCGCCAACAGCAGCGCCAGGAAACCACCGACCAGCCCGATCACCAGCTTCGACTTGTCTGAGCGGGCCGGGGGCTGCGGTGGATGGCCGGTCGCGGGATATCCGCCCGGCGTACCGCCGGGATACCCGGCCTGGGCACCCCCCGGCGCGTACCCGGGTGGTGCCCCGTACCCGGTCGGGGCGCTGGTCGGCACCGGATAGCCACCGGGCGGAGAGCCCGCCGTCGGATTGGTCGCCCCCATCGGGGCGTACACCACCGGCGCGGTGTCACCGGTGCTGGGCGAGGTGGGATGGTAGGCCGGGCTCGCGGAGGCGGCCGGAAGTCCGGGCGGAATCGGCGGCGGTGGCGGCACCTGGTGCCCGGTGGTGCCGATCGCTTCCCCCAACTCGGTGAGCAACTGCTCAGCCCCTGCACCCCCCGGCGCTACCCTCACCGCGGCCCACGGGTACGCCCCGTTGAGGTCGGTGGCGGTCACCGGCGGCTGCTCCCCACCGGAGCCGATGCTGTGCCGCCACACCACATCGGCGAACGCGTTCCGCACCCGAGGATCGACGGCCGCCGCTCCGGTCAGGACAGCCACCGTCACCTCCGCCCCGGTGTCGTCGCGGCCGCCGAGCACCTGCCCGTACGGAAGCTGCTGGCGCACCCACAACCCAGTAAACCGGGTGCTCAGGTGGTGGAGGGGTTGGCTCACGCCGGACACCTTAACCGAATTGGGCGACCCGGCCGGATCCTCAGATCGGGCGTTCCGCCCCAGATGTTCGGCTCAGCGGTAGTTGATCCACCCCTGTGGGGTCGATCCTGACTCTGTGTGATTCGCTGCCTGACGTTCGGTTTCGGAGGATCGTCACAACCAGGCACGCCGGTACGGTGTCATACACGTGGCCGAGGCGGTGGACGCGTTCGGGTTCGACCTGCTGGGCGCGTTGGCCGACGTGCTGCACCTGACGGGCACCGAGATACTCGTCCAGGCTGCCCCTCGCGCTCACCTCGAGCACAAGTCCCTTCCGGCTCCTTGCTGAGAGCACTTCAGTCGAGATACGTATCTAGCAAAACGTAGCATCGAACCCTAGACAACAACGCCACATCTCTACATCAAAAAATAATCCCACCCGCAAATGCCCGACCCAACCACCATGATCAACGTAAGCTACGCGACATTGGACTCCAACCTACCCTCGCACCCTGAAACAACGACCGGGTTAAGCCATACCGAATTGAGCCTCCTTCCTTCTCACCCAAGACAACACCGCGCGCAATCTCTATTAAGACCTCGTCGAGATCACGATCAGGCGCTACTCGCAACCAGCCACTATCAGTGGTCATAAACGGTAGACCATTCACCTACTGCTACGAGCAGTTTCGAGACAGCAGTTTCAAACTTTCCACTGAAATAAACTATCCCTGTGCTGGCTGACGGCTCAGGGAGCGCGCCTTCTATCCACATCGTGTGCGGATGCCGCCGGTGGTGTGCTGCTGTCGCAGGGTGACGTTGCCGAACACGTCCACCCACAAGGTTTCGGTGGTGCCGCCCGGCGGTGGGGTCACCACCAGGTGGTCACCGTGATAGGTGGTGGAGCGCCACGTTCGGTGCCGAGGTTCATCGCCGCGGTCACGGTGATCCGATCCAGTGCGTCGTACTCGTGCCGCGTCCACGACGGCAGAGTGGTCGGATCCGGGTTGACCAGTCCGGCTCCCGGGTGCCGGCAGCGTGGAACGGCTGCGAATCCACCTCCACCAGTCCCCGCCGGTTGTCGTCGGAGGCGGTCACGATCCACCCACCGGCCGGGGAGGCGTATGGGGTCTCCCGCACGCGGCCGAACCCGTCGTCGAACACATACGCCGACAGGTATTCACCACCGTTGGCTTTCGACAGCAGCGTGCCTCATCGGCGCCTACCCGGTCACCCCGTCGATTCGGTTCCTCCTGCTGTCCGTGAGCTCGGGGCGTGGACAGCGGCCACCAGCTGGGGCAGGACCTTCCCGATCGGCTCCCGGATCACCGCGTGCGCCACCGGGTCGTACGGCGTGGGCTCAGCGTTGATCACCACCAACCTGGCGCCGGCCTGCAACGCCAGGTCGCACAGGCCCGCGGCCGGATGCACCGACAGCGAGGTCCCCACCGCCACAAACAGCTCACAGTCCCGGCTGGCGGCGATGGCGGCCGCCAACACGTCCGGATCCAGCGACTCCCCAAACGAGATCGTGGCCGCCTTCTGGATCCCACCGCACTCCAGGCACGGCGGGTCCGCCTCCCCGGCCTCGATCCGGGCCAGCACCTCCGGCATGGGGGTACGGGCGGGGCAGGACATGCACCTGACCCAGTGAATGGTGCCGTGGATCTCGATCACCCGCTCCGGCGACGACCCCGCGGCCTGGTGCAGACCGTCGATGTTCTGGGTGACGATGGCCCGCAACCGCCCGGCGCGCTCCAGCCGCACCAGGGCTTCGTGGCCGGCGTTGGGTCGGGATCGCCAGACCGGGTGCTCCAGCCGGGACCGCCAGGCCTGCCGCCGGATCTCCGGATCCGCCAGGTACGAGTCGAGCGTGAACAGCGCCTGCGCTTTCGGGTCCCGGGTCCACACCCCCTGCGGGCCGCGGAAGTCCGGGATACCCGAGTCGGTGGAGATGCCGGCACCGGTCAACACCGTGACCGCGGACGCCTCTGCTACCCACTCCGCAACCGCCTGCACCGTGGCACTCATACCACGACCGTAACGGGTCGTCCCCGCGCGGAGCCGGGCCCGGCCTGCCCTGAGGGCAGCCCGTCGGGGGTTCACCGATGGGGTCGCCTCGCGTTCAGCGAGCGTCGCGATCGGTGCCGAACCGGTCGAGAAGGCGCTTGAGTTGGTCTACGGACCCTTCGTCAAGGGCCAGGCGGGCGGCCGCCGTGAACTCAGCGTCTCCCAGCAAGGCGCGAAGATTTTTCAACTCTTGCGCATCAAGTTCCCACTCCGGTACACCGAGGGCGAGCAGGATATCGAGAGCCCGGCAATGCATTGACACCGCTTCGGTCGGGCGGCCGAGCGCAGCGTACAGGACGCCTAGTCGACTGTGGCTGAAAGCTACACCGGAGCGGTTACCCGACTCCTCATCGATAGCGAGAGACTGCCGATAGAGCCGCTCCGCCTCACCATAATCACCACGAGCCTGCGCCAGCACACCCAACTGACGGTAAGTAATGGCTATACCAGCGCGGTTACCCAACTCCTCGTCGATGGCGAGCGCTTTCCGGTACAGGCGCTCCGCCGCGCCATAATCACCACGGATCTCCGCCAACCTACCTAACTGGTGGTAGCTATTGGCCATGCCTGCGCGGTTACCCAACTTCTCTTTGATAGCGAGAGAGCGCTGGTATAGCCGCTCCGCCTCACCATAATCACCGCGGATCTGCGCCAACCTACCCAGCTGCTGATAGCTGACGGCGACGCCGGAGCGATCACCCAGCCCCTCATCGATAGCGAGAGACTGCCGATAGAACCGCTCCGCCTCACCATAATCACCACGAGCCTGCGCCAGCACACCCAACTGATGGCAAATAACGGATACCCCGGAACGATCGCCCAACTCCTCGGCAATGGCAAGGGCCTGCCGATAGAGTCGTTCCGCCTCGCCATGATCACCACGATCATGTGCGAGGAGACCCAACTGGTGGTAAATATTGGCTATACCAGCGCGGTTACCCAACTCCTCGTCGATAGCGAGAGACTGCCGATAGAACCGCTCCGCCTCACCATAATCACCACGAGCCTGCGCCAATACCCCGAGTCGGCGGTACCAGGTAGCGCGACGGCCCGAGGTGGGTGGTACCCAACGGAGGGTGTCATGGATGAGGCCGGCTTCCCGGTCCCATGCTCCCCACCGGTGCAGTTGGGTGCACATATGCCTGGTGATGATGTCGGCCGTGTCGAAATCACCGATAGCGATGAGGTGGTAGCGGGCTTCTTCCCAGTCGTGGATTTCCGCTACCTGGTCTTGTGGCCAGTTCCGGGCACGCCATTGCCAGTAGTCGGCGGCGGCCTGGTGCGCCTGAGCCAGCAGGTCCGACTCAGCATGTGGAGGGCTGTACCGCGCAAGATGTTTCGCCAATTCGGTGGCGGTCCACCGGTGCATGAAGACACGGTCGCCCAGCCTGGTGACCAGGCTGGTGTCCAGCAGTCGCGGCAGCAGCATGGACAGCTGCGGGGGTGCCGCGACCGGTGGACGCGGTTGGCGTATCTGCCGAAGCAGGTGGGTGAGCTGGTGCCGGTCGTCGTCACTGAGTGGACTGTCCTGGGCCAGTGCCTGCTCCAGCTGCTCGGAGTCCAGCTGGTCGGTGTCCATTCCGTAGTCAGCCAGCAGGGAGAGGATCTGGAAGGTAAGAATCCGCGAGTCGGGGGTGGCGGCGGTCGGGTCGGGTTGACCGATCTGGAACAGCAGGGCGATACGGTCGACCGGCTCGCGGTAGACGCTGATACCGGCCAGTAAGCGAATCGCGCCGGGGACGGTCGCCAACCGGTCCAGGTGTTCGGTGAGCAGCACCTCATCGGCGGCCAAGGTGGCCACCTGCGCCAGCGCGGCGTCGAGCGTACGCTCCTGGTGAAGCCATTGGGTTGCCTGTTGTGGGCCGAACCGGTTGGTGACCGCTTCGGTCAGTCGGCGAGTGATGTCGGGGAAGCGTCCCTGACCGGCGCCGAGCAGGGCATCGAGGTACTCCAGGCACCGGGGGTGTCCCCCGACTGCCCGCCAGATCTTCTCCCGCACGTCAGCGTCGACCGCGTGGCGTTCCAGATGGGGCAGTGACCACAGCAGTTTGCCGGTTTCAGCCAAGCTCAGCGGCGGCACCTGATACTGGTACAGCCGCCCGGCTGCCCGCTCAGGCAGGGGGAACGGGTACCGGGAGGTGATCAGTAGCCGACTGTGACCCGGTGAATCGGCCCAGGCGGCCAGCAGCTCGGCCAGCGTGGGATCGGTGATCTGCCAGCCGCCGTCGCGGTGGGTGAGGTTGTCTTCAAAGTTGTCCAGCACCAGCACCACCGGTGTCCCGGGAAAGACGTCCTCCCGCAGCAGCGCGAGCCGGTCCTGCCAGGGCACATCCATTCGGGTAGCCACCTGTACCGCAGCCACCTGCGGACCGGCCACAACCTGTCGGCGCAGCAGATCCCTTCGCAGCACCGCCGCGACCGCCGCGAAGATCCCGTCCGCCGACACCGGTCCGGTCACCGTAGCCACCTGCCACAACGGCCTACGCTGCAGTGTGTGGCGCAGCACCTCCGCGGCCAGGGTGGTCTTGCCGATGCCCCCGATACCGTGCAGCAGCACCCCGGAAAACCGGTCCGATTCCAAGACTGCCGGCAGGTCCCGCTGAGCGGTGCGGCGGCCCACGAACTGCCCCACCGGGCGGGCCCGCAACCCACCCAACTCCGGGGCGCGACGCGGCGGCATCACCACGGTCTTGCTACGGTCCAGCACCTGCACCGACGGTTCCCCCGCCAGGACGGTGACCACACTCCACTCATCCCACTCGGCCAACCGCTGGCTGACCGGATCATCGGCGTTGCGCAGGTCACGCTGGATAGCTCGCCGTGCCTCCGCCACCGCCCGCACCACGTCCGGTGCCTCGGATGAGGCGAGTTCGGCATAGACCCGCGCGAACACACGCGTGGCATACCGGTCGCTCACCGAGGTCTGGGCGGCGATCACCGCACAGGCGCCATGTTCGGCCAACCGGGCCGCGTACGAAGCTCCCTCCCGCTCGCCAGCGGCGTCGGTGTAGCAGGCCGCCAACGAGACCACTGGCGGCATCTTCCCCGCCGGGACCGCCTCCTCCAGGAACTCCTCGGCGCTGACCTGGCGGGCGCCTCCCCGCTCGTCCTCTAGGTGCAGGATGCCTGGTGCGCCGTGGGCTGACACGTGCAGCACGTGCACCCCGCCGCTGTCCAGAGCCGCGCGGATCGCCTCGGTGGTGGCGAACGGCACCACCTCCACCTGCGCATCCCCCAACCGCGCGCCCCGCACCGCATCCAGGATGCTGCTCAGCTCGTGCTCGTAATCCAACAGTGGGCCACCGTCGACATCCGGTGACGCGATCGCCACCACGATCCGTAGTGGGCCCGGCAACGGCGAAGGAGTACCGGCCCGGCCCCGCCGGTAGACCGACACCAGCGGGTGCAACGCCAACGGCCGGCCACTGACCGGTTCCGGCATCGCCTCCCACGGCAGCATCGTCCATCCCGGCGCGCTGACCCCCACCCGTACCGGCGCATGCTCCCGCTGCGCCTGCCGCAACAGCCCCGCCAACGCCTCCGCCACCGGTTGCGGCAGAAACGACTCCGCCAGCAACTGCCCCGCCCGCCGCAGTGACAGGCTGCCCGGCGGGTCCGCCCGGGGCATGGGATCGCTCCTGGTCGGCAGCCGCCGACGCGAACGCTCCCGCCACACGTCATGCAATGCGTTCATCAGCCCCGGGCGCACCCCGCGGTGAGCGGCCGACACATCCACGCCCGCACCCACCAGGCGTACCGAGGTGTCCGACACCACCAGCTCCACGTCTCGCGCCGCGCCCCGAGGCAGGCCGCTTGTCACCGGCGGCTCTGCCACGCCGGCCAGTAACGGCGTGAGATCCTCCACTCGCGCCGCCCATACCGTGTGCAGCAGCCATCCGTCGCCGGAGTGGTATCGACTGGTAACCACCCCCACCACCCGGCCATCGGTGACCCGGCACACCGGAGCCCCGCTCATCCCCCGCGTCACACCGCTGGCCTTCACCTGCCCCAGCGCCACCTGCCCAGGGCCCATCGCCGGCCCCTGCCATGATCCCGCCGTGCTGCTGTACCGGTAGTCCTCGCCAGGGATCGACGACACCCCGGTCACCGCGATGTCGGTACCGACCACCACCGAATCGGACTCCACCAGCCCGGGCACGCACCGCGCGAACGGCTGGTCACAGATCAGCACCGCCAGATCCCGCGACTGGTCCAGCGCATATACCCGCGCTCTGCCGCCACCGGACTGGTCGACCCCCAACGGGCCGACCGACACCTCATCACCACGTCCGCCGGCGCCCAGATCATTCACCACATGCCAGGCCGTGACCAACACCCCAGGTACTACCTGGAAACACGTGCCGACCGCTTCCCCGGCATCATCCAGGACCCGCCCCAGGTATCCCAGTACCTCAGTCGGTCGCGTCATAGGTCAACGTCACCGCAAGCGCGGCACCGGTGGTGCCCTTGACC
Organism: uncultured Actinomycetota bacterium; assembly: GCA_963809545.1. Classification (GTDB taxonomy): domain Bacteria; phylum Actinomycetota; class Actinomycetes; order Mycobacteriales; family Micromonosporaceae; genus Natronosporangium. The sequence continues at coordinate 263,994 of CAWEKD010000007.1, forward strand.
ACCAACACCGTTCCTTCCACCGACACGCTCAGCCCGAACTCGACCTGCACCTGCCGAGGCCGCCTCGTCGACTGCTGCAGCCGCTCGATCGTCTGCGCCACCGACGAGGCCACTCCCATAATCACGGCCTCCGCGTCCTCGTACGCGGCCACCACTCGCTCAGCAGCCGTTGATGTTCGCTCCGTACCGGCCAGTCGCGTGGCCTGCACCTGCAACGTCACATCGCCAAACCGCACCGGCACAACCTGAACCGCGGGATCATTCATAGAACTATGACCATGCCACACCCTCCGTCCTTCTGCATCCTCTATAGACGGATCGCTGATCCGACCACCCACACTGGCGGCTGATCAATGACCAACTACCTCCCGGCAGCGGCGGAAGATCGCCCGGGACAACGGCACAGGTGAGTGGGACACCGCTCCCCGCTGGCGAATAGCCAGGTTGCTCACCGCGTACGGCCTCGAAATCGCCTAGTCGACCAGCAAGCTGGCACGCGAGCGCGGTGGTGTCTGCCGGGTGCGCTGGTCATCAGCCTGACGTTCGGGACCTTGCCCCTGATGGCTGTGCCACCGGCCGGGAAACCGTCGCCGGAAGCGTTGGACACTTTCGCTGACGGTATAGCGATAACCGTGCCCGAAAGTGTCCAATGCGCCACCGCCCCAGCTAAAGATCAACCGGTCAGCTCCGTACCGGGTGGCCGGCCTGGCGCAGCGCCTCCTTGACCTCCCCGACGCTGACCTCACCGAAGTGGAACACGCTGGCGGCCAGCACCGCGTCCGCCCCCGCCTCGACCGCCGGCGGGAAGTGGCCGGCCGCCCCGGCCCCACCGGAGGCGATCAGCGGTACGTCCACCACCGCCCGGACCGCCCGGATCAGCGGCAGGTCGAACCCGTCCCTGGTGCCGTCGGCGTCCATCGAGTTGAGCAGCAGCTCCCCCGCCCCGAGTGCGGCACCCCGCCGGGCCCACTCGACCGCGTCGATGCCGGTGCCGCGCTGACCGCCGTGGGTGGTGACCTCGAACCCGCTGGGCGTCCCGTCCGCGCGCCGCACGTCCAGCGACAGCACCAGCACCTGCCGACCGAACCGGTCCGCGATCTCGGTGATCAGCTCCGGTCGGGCCAGCGCCGCGGTGTTCACCCCCACCTTGGCGGCGCCGGCCTGCAGGAGCCGGTCCACGTCCGCCACCGTCCGCACCCCGCCGCCGACGGTCAGCGGGATGGAGATCGTCTCAACGGTACGGCGCACCGCCTCGTACGTGGTTGCCCGCTCCTCCACCGACGCGGTGACGTCGAGGAAGGTGAGCTCGTCCGCGCCCGCCTGCTGGTAGGCGGCGGCCAGCTCCACCGGGTCGCCGGCGTCCCGCAGGTCGCGGAACCGCACCCCCTTGACCACCCGCCCCGCGGCCACGTCCAGGCAGGGGATCACCCGGACCGCGGCCGTCACTGGACGGCCTCCGCCAGGGTCGCCAACGCTTCCTGGATGGTGAACGCTCCGGCGTACAGGGCCTTGCCGGTGATGACCCCCTCCACCCCGAGCGGTTCCAGGGCGGCCAACGCCCGCAAGTCGTCCAGGGTGGACACACCGCCGGAGGCGATCACGGGAGCGTCGGTGTGGGCACACACCAGCTTCAGCAGGTCGAGGTTGGGGCCGGTCATGGTGCCGTCGCGGCGGATGTCGGTGACCACGTACCGGGCGCAGCCGGCGCGGTTGAGCCGCTCCAGCACCTCCAGCAGGTCGCCGCCGTCGCGGGTCCAACCCCGGGCGGACAGGGTGCGGCCACGTACGTCCAGCCCTACCGCCACCCGGTCGCCGTACTCGGCCACCACCCGGTCACACCACTCTGGATTCTCCAGGGCGGCGGTGCCGATATTCACCCGGGCCGCCCCGGTGGCCAGGGCCGCCTGCAGTGACTCGTCGTCGCGGATCCCGCCGGACAGCTCCACCGCCACGTCCACGGAGCGCACCACCTTGGCCAGCAGCTCGGCGTTGCTGCCGCGCCCGAACGCGGCGTCCAAGTCCACCAGGTGGATCCATTCGGCGCCGCCCCGCTGCCAGGCCAGGGCCGCCTCCAGCGGGTCGCCGTAACTGGTTTCGGTCCCGGCCGCCCCCTGCACGAGGCGCACGGCTGATCCGCCGGCCACATCCACCGCCGGCAGCAACGTCAAGGTCATGTCAGTATCGCCGTCCCATCGTCAACACTACGAGCGCCGGCAGCGCCACCAGCCACACCACGGTCAGTCCGATCGCTAGTGGCCAGTCGGCGAACAACCAGATCAGTACCGTACCGATCACCGCCACCGCGGCGATTCCCCATCGCTGGGCCCGGGACCGGCGCAACCCGACCCAGCCGGTACGTCGTTTCGCCCCGGCGGCGCGGGCCTGGGCCCGGGCCGCCCGCCGTTGCTGCCGTCGCGCCTGGCGCGCCTGCGCGGCCGCGCGCTGCTGAGGTGTGCGCGGCGGTCTCCGCCGCGTCCGCTGCTTGCTCACGGCTCACCGCCCTCACCGAGGTGGCTACATAGTTCACAGCGTACTCACCTCGGTGTGTCACAGGAAGGCACGAACTCGTCGGACTTCTCCGGGCGGCACGGGGCGGCCGGGGGCGAACGGGCAGCGTACACACGGTCATGGCAGCAACCAGAGCAGCCCGCCGATCAGGGCCAGGGTCGCCAGCACCGCCAACACAATGAGCAGGCCCCGGTTGGCGCCCTGCTTCCCCAACGAGTACGCACCGCCGATCAGCAGCCCGGCCAGGGCGAACAGCACGATCGGCAGGATGTCGCTCACAGGGTGCCCTTGGTGCTCGGGACCGCGCCGGCGGCCCGGGGATCCGGTGCTACCGCCGTCCGCAGCGCCCGCGCCACCGCCTTGAACTGGGCTTCCACCACGTGGTGCGGGTCCGGGGTCGCACCCGGGCGGGCCGCCCGCAGCACCGACACGTGCAGGGTGAGCCGGGCGGCGTGCCCGAGGGACTCCCACACGTGCCGGGTCAGGCTGGTCGGGTAGGTGGCGCCGGTGCCGACGATGTACGGCGCCAGCGGCGGCTCGTCGTGCACCACGTACGGCCGGCCGGACAGGTCGACCGCGGCCTGGACCAGCACCTCGTCCATCGGCACGACCGCGTCGCCGTACCGGGTGATGCCGGTCTTGTCGCCCAGCGCCTCGGCCAGGGCCGCCCCCAACGCCAGGGTGGTGTCCTCCACCGTGTGGTGGGCGTCGATCTCCAGGTCGCCGTCGGTGCGGACCGTCAGGTCGAAGCCGCCGTGCCGCGCGAGCTGGTGCAGCATGTGGTCGAAGAAGCCGACCCCGGTGGAGATGTCCGCCTGACCGGTGCCGTCCAACGTCAGCGTGAGGCTGACCTTGGTCTCGTTGGTGGTCCGTGCAATGTGGGCAGTGCGTGCCTGGCCCGTATTCATGCGTGCTCCTTCCACACCTGGTCCAACGCGGCCAGGAAGGTATCGGTCTCCGCTGGGGTGCCGGCGGTCACCCGCAACCAGCCGGGCAGACCCACGTCCCGGACCAGCACCCCGCGGTCCGCGAGCGCCCGCCAGACCGCCTGCTGGTCACCCAAGCCTCCGAACAGGACGAAGTTGGCGTCGCTGTCGGCTACCACAAACCCGCGCTGCCGCAGCTCACTCACCAACCGGTCCCGCTGCCGCCGGATGGCCGCGACCGTGGCCAGCAGGGTGTCCGCGTGCGCCAGCGCCGCGGTGGCCGCGGCCTGGGTGAGCGCGGACAGGTGGTACGGCAGCCGCACCAGCTGCACCGCCTCCACCACCGCGGGGTCGGCGGCCAGGTACCCCAGTCGCCCCCCGGCGAACCCGAACGCCTTACTCATGGTGCGGGTCACCACCAGCTGCGGGTGGTCGGGCAGCAGCGTCAGGGCGCTGACCGTGCCGGGGCGGGCGAATTCGGCGTACGCCTCGTCCACGATCACCAGTCCGGGCGCCTCCGCCAGCACCGCCTCGGTGACCGCCGGGTCCAGGGCGGTACCGGTGGGGTTGTTCGGGGAGCAGAGGAACACCAGGTCCGGCTGGTGCTGCCGCACCTGCGCCACCGCCTCGTCCACGGTCAGGTCGAAGTCGCTGCCGCGCCGCCCCGCCACCCAGCCGGTGCCGGTGCCGGCGGCCAACAGCGGGTGCATCGAATACCCGGGGGTGAACCCGAGCGCGGTCCGACCGGGGCCGCCGAACGCCTGCAGCAGCTGCTGCTGCACCTCGTTGGAGCCGTTCGCGGCCCACACCGCGTCGACGGTCAGCCCGTGCCCGAGGTAGTCGGCCAGCGCCCGCCGCAGGGCGCGGGCGTCCCGGTCCGGGTAGCGGTTGAGCCCGGCCAGCTCCGCGGTGACGGCCTCCGCGATCGCGGCGGTGACCTCCGGCGGCAGCGGGTAGGCGTTTTCGTTGGTGTTCAGCCGCACCGGTACGTCCCGCTGCGGCGCCCCGTACGGGCGCCGGTCCCGCAGCTCCGGCCGCAGCAGGGCCTGGATCCGCGCGGCGCGGTCGGTGGTGGTCGGACTGGTCACGGCTCCACCCTCACCCGTACCGCCTGCCCGTGGGCCGGCAGGTCCTCTGCTTCGGCGAACCGGATCACGTGGCTCGCCACCTCCCGCAGCGCGGCCGCGTCGTACTCGACCACCTGCACCGACCGCAGGAAGGTGGTCACCGCGAGCCCGGAGCTGTAGCGGGCGCAGCCGCCGGTGGGCAGGACGTGGTTGGAGCCCGCGCAGTAGTCCCCGAGCGACACCGGGGCGTGCGGGCCGACGAAGATCGCACCGGCGTGCCGGATCCGGTCCGCCACCGCGGCCGCGTCCCGGGTCTGGATCTCCAGGTGTTCGGCGGCGTACGCGTCGGCGACTCGGATCCCGGCGGCCAGGTCGTCGACCAGCACCACGCCGGACTGCGGCCCGGTCAAGGCCGCGGTGATCCGCTGCTGGTGCTTGGTCTGGGCCACCTGCTGGGCGAGTTCCTGCTCGACCGCGGCCAGCAGCGGCTCCGACCAGGTGATCAGGACGCTCGCCGACAGCTCCCCGTGCTCGGCCTGGCTGATCAGGTCGGCGGCCACGTGCCGGGGGTCGGCGGTGTCGTCGGCGAGGATCGCCACCTCGCTCGGGCCGGCCTCGGTGTCCACCCCGACCACTCCCTGCACCAGCCGCTTGGCGGCGGTGGTGTAGACGTTGCCGGGGCCGGTGACGAGGTCCACCGGTTCGCACTCACCGGGGGCGCCGTAGGCGAACATGGCCACCGCCTGGGCCCCGCCGACCGCATAGACCTCCTCCACCCCCAGCAGCGCGCAGGCGGCCAGGATGGTCGGGTCGGGCAGTCCGGTGGCCCGCTGCGGTGGGCTCGCCAGGGCGATCTGTGCCACCCCCGCGACCTGCGCCGGCACCACGTTCATGATCACGCTGGAGGGAAGCGGGTTGGATCCGCCCGGCACGTACAGCCCTACCCGCGTCACGGGGCGCCACGTCTGGGTGACGGTGGCTCCGGGGGCCACCTGGGTGGTGGTCGGGGTCGGCCGCTGCGCGGCGTGGGCCAGCCGGGCGCGGCCGATCGACTCGGTCATCGCCGCCCGGATCTCTGGCGCCAGCCCCGTCAGCGCGTCGACGAGGGCGGAGGCCGGCACCCGCAAGCTTGTCAGGTGTACCCCGTCCAGCCGCGCGGTGGCTTCCCGCACCGCGTCGGCGCCGCGGTGACGTACCGCGTCCACGATCGGCTGTACCGCCGCTACCGCCTGAGACACATCCAGCGCAGCCCGGGGCAGCAGCTCCCGCAGGCGCCGGTCGGTCACCTCCGGACCGGCGCCACCCCCGCGCAGGTCAATCCGGTTCAGCACCCGTCAAGTCTAGGGCTTCCCGCCCAGTGGACTCAGCCCCCCACCAGGTGGGCCGATCTCACGCCCGCAAGTCCGGATCCCGGGACCAGGCCGCCACCAGGGTGTAGGTGATGGCGGCCGCCAGCGCCGGCACCAACACCACCCCGGTGGCGCGGGGTGGCCACCCGCTCAGCTGCGCCCACCGCAGGTCGGGTGGGCGGGACAACTGGGTGCCGGTCTCGGCGGCGGCCAACAACTCCTGGTAGCTCGCCAGCCCTACCTGGCGCCCCACCCACCAGGCCACCACTCCGCACCCGATCGCCCCCAGGCTGAGCAGCACCAGTCCCGGCAGCCCTCGGTAGGGGCGGGCGATCAGCCACATCACCACCGCCGCCACCACTCCCACCGGGAGGCCGAGCAGGAGGAACCAGCCGTCCGCCGCCATCAACTGCTCCGGCTGCGGCTCGGCGTAGAACACGTCCCCATGGGCCACCAGCACCGGTACGTCCGGGGCCAGCGTGGTCCACAGCAGTCCAAACGGGATCCCTAGTCCGACCACCGCGAGCACCGCCAACACCGCCCGCCCGGGACTGCGCCGCGGCGGAGGAGAGGTCGGTTCCGGGGCACCGAGTGGGGGCTCCTCCGGCCCCGGCCGGCCCGCGGCGGCATCGGGTTGCTGGGGTGGATCCGGCGGCAGGGTCACCGGCTGATCCTATCGCCACCCCGCCCAGGTGGGGCCGCTCATCGGGTGAGGGGTTCCAACATGGTGGCGGTGGCCTGCAGCCAGGCTTGCCGGGTCTCCGGCCGCAGCGCGGCCGGGTCGATGGTGGACCCGCTCTCCAGCGCCGGGTCGTACGGCACCACCACCACCGCCCGGGTGCGCTTGGAGAAGTGGGCCTTCACATCCTCCAGCAACGGCTGATGGCCCGGGGAAGCGCACGACAGGAGCGTGACCGCGTTGCTGGCCACCTCCCCCAACCCGAGGTCGTGGAGCAAGTCCAGCATCCAGTCCGCGGTGAAGGCCGCGTCCTCCCGCGGGACGGTGGTGACCACCAGCTGGTCGGCGGACTGCAACACGGTCCGCCAGTTGGGGCTCTCCACGTTGTTGCCGGTGTCCACACAGATCACGTCGTGGGTGCGGCGCAGCAGCTCCAGCACCCGACGCACCGTGTGTTGATCCAGCCGCTGGGCGAACTGCGGGTTCTCCTCCCCCGCCAACACGTCGTAGGTCCCGTCGGAGGCGTGGCGGAGATAGTCGTCCACCCGGTCGATCAACTCCAGCCCGCTGCACGCTTCCACCTCGGCCAGGTCCGTGATCAGGTGCCGGATGGTCCGGGCGTGTCGGGCACTGCCGGCCCGCAGCCCGAGCGTGCCGCGCAGTTCGTTGTCGTCCCACGCCAGCACCCCCCGGCCGCGGACGCTGCCGATGGTGGCCGCGGCCAGCGCGGTGGCGGTGGTCTTGTGCACCCCTCCCTTGGGGTTGGCGAACGCCAGTACCCCGGGGCGGGGCAGCTGCCGCCGCAGGATCGACAACGCCCACTCGGTGGACTCGTCCGGCGCGCTGACCTGACGCCACTCGATCCGCTGCGGATAGTTGCCGCCGGAGACCGGGTGGGTGGAGGTCGGCGCGACCGGGTACGGAGAGGTGGGATAGGGCGAGACCGGTGCCACCGGCGCGGTGGCGTAGCCGGCCTGGGCCTGCGGATATCCAGAGTCCGATGGATACCCCGCATCAGCCGGCGGGGCAGGGCGGCGGTCCGCGGTCGCCGGCCGGTTCCGCCAACCATCCATCCAGGGCGAACGGCGCCGGCCGGGGTGGTCGCCGGGAGGAGGCGTGTAGTGTCCCTCGTCCTGCCACCCGCTGGATCCATCGTTCCATCCGGATCCGTCGGCCCAGCCAGCGGAACCGTCGTGCCAGCCCGCCTGACTCTCGTCCCACCCGGCACCAGCCGCCGGGGCGGGGCGGCTGGCCGGAGGCGTTGACCGCGGTGACGGCGGCGGCGCAGACGGTGGCTGCCCCGCCTGGCCGTCCCGGCCCCCGGACCGGCGTCCGCGTGCCCGGGTCACCTGCGGCTGCTCACCGCTTCGCCCGAGCAGGGCACGGTCGAGCAGGGCCCGCCAGCGCGGCGCCGACTCGGCCGGTTCACCCCACTCCGTGCGCTCCACGCTCACCCCCAGCGCTGTCGAGACTGCTCCGCAATCCGATGTCCGTCACCCGCTCCCTCGCCGTCACCACCGCCCGATCTTCGATGGGGCTATAGAACGAGGAACGAGTCACGCGTCCACCAGGTACGTGTACGGAGAGTGTTGGGCGGTCCGTCCCTGACAGGCTAGCCGGTCTGGTCGATTGGTCCTAGTGCCCTGCCCGGAGGATCTCCAGCGCCCGGGCCAGATCGGCGGGATAGTCACTCACGAACTCCACCCACTCGCCGGTGCCCGGGTGGTGGAATCCGAGCGCCCGGGCGTGCAGCCACTGTCGGGTCAGCCCCAGGCGGGCGGCCAGCGTCGGGTCCGCACCGTAGGTCAGGTCCCCGACACAGGGGTGGCGCATCGCCGCCATGTGGACCCGGATCTGGTGGGTGCGTCCGGTCTCCAGCCGGATGTCCACCAGACTGCTGGCGGGGAACGCCTCCAGGGTGTCGTAGTGGGTGACGCTGGGGCGCCCTCCCGACACCACCGCCCACTTGGCGGGGTGGTGGGGATGCCGATCGATCGGGGCGTCGATGGTTCCCCGCAGCGGGTCAAGCTGGCCCTGCACCACCGCGTGGTAACGCTTCTCCACCTCGCGGGCTTTGAACGCCCGCTTCAACACGCGGTAGGCCCGCTCGCTCTTGGCCACCACCATCACCCCGGTGGTGCCGACATCCAGCCGGTGGACCACGCCCTGCCGCTCGGCGGCCCCGCTGGTGGCGATGGTGTATCCCGCGGCGGCCAGTCCCCCCACCACCGTCGGCCCCGTCCAGCCGGGACTGGGGTGGGCGGCCACCCCGACCGGTTTGTCCACCACCACGATGTCCGCGTCGTCGTAGATCACCCGCAGTCCCGCCACCGGTTCCGGCGGTGGCGCCGCGGGGACCGGCGGCGGAGGCAGCGTCACCTCCAGCCAGGCGCCCGCGCGCACCCGCTCGGACTTCGGACGCGCCGCCCCGTCCAGCTGTACGTCGCCGGCCTCCACCAGGGCCGCGGCCGCCGCCCGGGACAACCCGAACAGGCGGGACACCGCCAGGTCCAGCCGGGTGCCGTCCAATCCGTCCGGCACCGGCAGCGCCCGGTGGGTGCCGGTCGTGGGATTACTCGTCGCCACAACCACCTCTCAGGCGTCCTGTTCCCGGGGCTCCGCCGGGGCGGACACCACCCGGGTGCCATCCCGCTGCCGTCCGGTCAACTCCAGCCACACCACCAGCGCCACCCCCAGCACCAGACAGGAGTCGGCCACATTGAAGATCGGCCAGACGCTGCCGTCCGGGACGAACACGCTGATCATGTCGACCACCTCGCCCCGGAACGGGCCGGGTGGGCGGAACAACCGGTCCACCAGGTTGCCGGCGGCACCACCGGCGATCAAGCCCAAGCCGACCGCCCACAGCCCGGACCGCAACCGGATGGACAGCCACCCGATCCACCCCAGGACCGCGAAGGCGATCAGGGGGAACACCCAGGTGTGGTTACTACCAAGACTGAAAGCGGCGCCACTGTTGGTGGCGTGGACGAGATACACCAGCCCACCCAGCAACCGCACGGGCTCCGCCCCGGCCAGGTGGGTGACGGTGAGCTGTTTGGTGACCTGATCCAGCAGGATCAGCCCGGCGGCCAGTCCAATCAGCGCCCCACGGGCGCCCCACCGGCCCCGGTCTGTTCCCGTGTTCAGCGCCGCTCCTCCAGTTGTTTGCACGACACGCACAGGGTAGCGGACGGGAATGCCGCCAACCGCTCCACCGGGATCTGGTTCCCACAGCGCTCGCACCAGCCGTAGTTGCCCTCCTCGAGCCGCTCCAGCGCCCGCTCCACCTGCGTGGTGCGCTCGAGGATGCTCTGGGCCAGCGAGATCTCCTGCTCCCGCTCGAACGTCTTGTTGCCGGTGTCGGCCTGGTCATCGCCGGCGCTGTCGTTGAACCGATCCCGCTGCAGCTCAGTGATCTCCGCCATGTGGAGCTGGTATTCCTGCCGGAGCTCCTCCAACCGGGCGGCCAACGCCGCCCGAATCCGCTCCGTCTCCGCCGCGGACCGATCCCCCTTGGCAGTGGTCGCCCGGCCGCCTCGGGACTTGGCCGCGCCGGACCGGCCGGCGGCCTCCCGCTTGGCGGCCGATCGGCCGCCCCCGGACTTCCCTCGGGTCGGCTTGTCCGTAGGGCTGACCGTCGCAGACCCGGTCATCCCCGTTGCCTCGCCGGTGGTTTCGTCGGTCGCCGCCACCGCGGCCCGGTCCTGCTCCTTGGTCCGCTCAGCCATCACGTCCCCCAGATATGCAATGGCGCGCAGCGGGCCGCTGCGCACTCCATAGGGTGGCAAGGATACGGAACGTATTGGCGGCCGACAACCGCGCCACACCTTTTTCACGATCAATCCGGGATGAGCGTGATAACGGTGGTTATGACGTCTAACGATGGCTATGATGGTTCGTCACGTTCCGTGCGGTCCGCGGACAAATCCGCTGTTGGCGCACTGATCCGCTGGCCACCATTCCGCAGCCTCGCGCACCGCGCGGCGAGCTCACGTCTGATCCCCGCGGAGCGCCGCCAGCCGCGCCGTGAGCTGGTCCGGTTCCGCGGTGTCGACGGTGAACAGTTTGTCCCGGCTGGTGGTGCCGGTCCGCAACGAGACCGCCGCCGGTCGTACCCCCAACGCCTCCGCCAACGCCCGCCGGGCGGCCTCGGTGGCGCGCCCGGAGACCGCCGGAGGCGTCACCGCGATGATCAGCGCGGGGCCGAATGGCCCGTCGTAGCTACCACCGACCCGCTGGCGGGAAGCGCCGGGTTTGACCCGGACCGCAACCGTGACCTCCCCGGTGACCTGACCGCCCACGCTCGCCATTCTGCCCGACCGTCGCGCACCATCCGCCCCTGCCCGGGGCGGAGGCGTCAGACTCGGCCCGCGTCGGCCAACAGGGCGCTGTCCGGCTCACACAGGCCGCAGGGGGTGAACCCGAGCTCCACCGCCTCGGCCACCGGCAGCGGCTCGCTCTCCCGCCCCAACAGGTGCACACAGCCGCTGAGGTGGTAGCGGGGGCGGCCGTCCACGACCAGCACCTCGGTCATCATCCGGCTCACGCGGGCGGCGTCGGCAGGGGAAACCTGCTGCATGGGAGGCTCGTCCGCGGGCTCCGCCGCCTCCTCCTCCAGTGGCGCCGCTTCCTGCGCCGCGCTGCCCTGGGTGGGGATGGTGACGGTGGGGGCACCTCCGCCGGCCTCGACCGGCTCCGCCCCGTCCTCCCGCGCCGCTTCCGCTCGGGAAGCCTGCCCGACCAGGGCCGGTTCCGCTTCCCGCTCCTCATCCGCCAGCTCGTCAACCGGCTCGGTGTCCTCGACGTACGACGACCGCCGGGTGCCTACCACCAGCACCACCGCCGCCAACAGACTGGCCGCGATGGAACCGCTCAGCATCGCGCTGGACGACTGCCACAGACCCAGCACCAGCAGCCCGGTGGCGCCGGCGATGAGCAGGAGACTTGCCACGATCACAAACGATCACTCCCAGTGCCTGGGGTGGCTCAGCGCCGCTGCGGTACGAGGAGGGGCGCAGCGTAGCTGCGGGACGGTCCCCGTGATCAACCCGGTCGGCCGATCACGGACTGCTCGTTGTCAGTGCCCTTCGACGTACGCGTTCGCGCCGGCCAGCGCGTTCCCGCCTCGAGCGCCCTCGGTGCGGTTCATCTCGACCTCGAGACCCTGCCCGCGGCCCTCCAGGTCACGCAGCTGGCTCTCCAGGTAGGCCTTGAGGCGGGTGCGGTACTCGCGCTCGAAGACCTTCAGCTCTTCAATGTGCTTCTGCAACGCCGACCGCTTGGCCTCCAGGCCACCCATGACTTCCTGGTGCCGCTGCCGGGCTTCCCGCTCCAGCGCCTCGGCCTTGCTGCGGGCCTCGCGGGTCAGCTCCTCCGCCTTACCGCGCGCCTCCGCCACCAGCTGCTCAGCCTCCCGGCGAGCGTCGGAGAGGTGATCATCGGCGGTCCGCTGGGCCATCATCAGCACCCGCAGCGCCTGCTGTTCACCGTCGCCGACCCCGTCCCCGCCGGCCCGCAGCTGCTCCAGCTCGGCCTGCATGCTCCGGGCGGCCTGCTCGGCCGCGGCCTTCTCCCGCTGTAGCCGCTCGATCTGGCCCTTCAGCTCGTTGTTCTCCTGGGTCAGCCGTGGGTCACCGACCGGGCGGCCTCCACCGCCCCGCTCGAGGGCAGCGCGTAGTTCGTTGTTCTCCTCGATCAGCCGGGCGTTTTCCTCGATCAGCCGGGCAAGCTCGCGCTCGACCTCATCCAGGAAGGCGTCGACCTCATCCTCGTCGTACCCTCGCTTGCCGATCGGCGGCTTCTTGAAGGCGACATTGTGAACGTCAGCCGGGGTTAGCGGCATCGATACTCCTCCGGTCAAGTGCGGCGGCCAGACCGCTGGTCAACAGCCTATGACAGGCTGCTGATCAGGTTCCCTACCACGGCGAACAACACGAACAGCATAACCAGCAGCACGAGGGCGGCGAGGTCGATGCTCACGCTACCAATCCGCAACGGTGGGATCACCCGCCTCAACGCCTTGAGGGGTGGATCAGTGACGGTCCACACGGATTCCAGGCCTGCTGCCGCCCACCGACCCGGGTGCCAATGGCGGGAATACGCCAGCACCCAACTCATGACGAACCTGCCTAGCAGCACCATCAGGAACAGGTGGAGCAGGACGTAGAGCACCTGCAGCACGACCACGAAGCCCACAGCCATCCCTCAATCGGGTCAACGGTTGCGGAAGAACTCACCCTCGGCGATCTTGGCCTTGTCTTCCGCGGTGACCTGGACGTTCGCTGGTGAGAGGAGGAACACCCGATTCGTCACCCGCTCCATCGTACCGCGCAACCCGAATGCCAACCCGGCCCCAAAATCCACTAGCCGGCGGGCATCGGCTTCATCCATCTCGGTCAAATTCATGATCACCGGGGTGCCCTCCCGGAAGTGCTCACCGATGGTGCGCGCCTCCCGGTACGTGGTCGGGTGCAGGGTGGTGATCTGGTAGCGCCGCTCCGGTGCCGGGGCGGGCTCCGGCTCCGGCTCCGGTGCCGCTTGCGGCGCCAACGCCAGGTTGTCCCGGGTGAGGTGACTCACGTTGGTGTCGCGGCCGATCGGCTCCCGCGTGATCGACCGCACGTTGCTCCGCTCCTCCAGACGCTCCCTGCGATCGATGCGGTCGACCCGCTCCACCCGACGCAGCGGTACGCGCTCGGTCGGCCGGGACCGGGTACTGTCGGCCGGTCCACCCCCGGCCTCTGGGTACTCATCGTCGTCTTCGGGGTAGTCGTCGGCGTACCGGCGGGCAGCCTCCCGCCGCGCCCGTCCCCGGCTGGTCGGCGGGGCGAGCTCCCGCTCCTCCAACGCGTCGCCCTCATCCTCGATGAGACCGAGCCACACCCCCGCCTTTCGCAGTGCGCTCATGGCAGTTCCTCCGTCCGGCGCGGCCTATCCCCCGCATACCCGGAATCACACCCGTGTAATTCGACCGCCCAAACTCAGGCTACCGCAGTGGTGCACGCATTCCGAGCAAGGCGGATCCAATCCGCACGTGTGTCGCTCCGCAATGCAGCGCGTCCACCAGGTCGCCACTCATTCCAGCGGAGATAATGGTCGCTTCTGGATAATCCCCGCGCAACCGAGTAGCGATTTCGACCAACCGGGTGAACGCCGTCCGAGGTTGCCAGTCCAGCGGCGCCACCGCCATCACCCCGCGCAGCCGGAGCGTCTCCTGCCCCGCCACCGCCTCGACGACCCGGGCTAGCTCCGCCCCGTCCGGTACCCCGCCCCGGGTCGGATCACCGTCCAGGCTGATCTGTACCAGTACCTCCAAGGGACGCTCCCGGACCGCGGCGGCCCTCCCCAGCGCCTCCGCCAACCGGACACTGTCCACCGAGTGGACCAGGTCCGCGTACCGGACCACGGAACGCGCCTTGTTGCGCTGCAACCGCCCGACGAAGTGCCAGCGCACGCGCACCCCACTGGCGGCCACTTCGGCCACCTTGGCCGACGCCTCCTGGTCGCGGTTCTCCCCGATGTCACCGACGCCCAGCCGCGCTAGCCGGATCACATCCGCGGCCGGGTAGGTCTTGGTGACCGCCACCAGCGTCACCTCGGCCGGATCCCGGCCGACCTCGGCGCAGGCAGCGGCGATCCGTTCCTGAACCTTGGCCAGGTTGGCGGCTAGCGCGGCTGTCCGTGGGTCCTCGGCTGGTAGCCCGATACTCACGACCCGTTCTTCAAGAAGTCCGGGACGTCCACATCGTCGAACAGCACCCGCCGGGCCTGCGGCGGCGGGGTCGGCGACGGTGGCGGCGGAGGCGGCTCCGGCGGGTTCGGCGAGGCCGGCCGCCGCGGCTGCTCCGCCGGCTTGTACGAGGGGGCGCCCCCGTCGAACCCGGCCGCGATCACGGTCACCCGGACCTCGTCTCCGAGCGCGTCGTCGATCACCGCGCCGAAGATGATGTTCGCGTCGGGGTGGGCGGCGTCCGTGACCAACTGTGCGGCGTCGTTGATCTCGAACAGCCCCAAGTCGGAACCGCCGGCGATGGACAGCAGCACTCCCCGCGCCCCGTCCATGCTCTGCTCCAGCAGCGGACTGGAGATGGCGGCCTGGGCCGCTTCCACCGACCGGTTGTCACCCCGGGCCCCACCGATGCCCATCAGCGCGCTGCCCGCTCCGCTCATCACGCTCTTGACATCGGCGAAGTCGAGATTGATCAGCCCGGGTGTGGTGATCAAATCGGTGATCCCCTGCACCCCGGACAGCAGCACCTGGTCGGCCTGCCGGAACGCGTCCATCATGCTCATGCTGCGGTCACCGAGCGCCAACAGCCGATCATTGGGGATCACGATCAGGGTGTCGCACTGGTTGCGCAGCTCCTCGATCCCCTGCTCGGCCTGCAGCTGCCGACGCTTGCCCTCGAACGAGAACGGCCGGGTCACCACCCCGATGGTCAGGGCGCCGAGCTTACGGGCGATGTTGGCCACCACCGGCGCTCCCCCCGTACCGGTGCCGCCACCCTCCCCACAGGTGACGAACACCATGTCGGCCCCCTTGAGGACCTCTTCGATCTCGTCCCGGTGATCCTCCGCTGCGGCTTTGCCGACCTCCGGGTCTGCCCCCGCTCCCAGACCCCGAGTGAGCTCCCGCCCCACGTCCAGTTTGACGTCTGCGTCACTCATCAGCAGCGCTTGAGCGTCGGTATTGACCGCGATGAACTCAACTCCCTTGAGTCCCACCTCGATCATCCGGTTGACGGCGTTCACCCCGCCCCCACCAATACCGACGACCTTGATGACCGCCAAATAGTTGTGCGGATGTGTCATCGGTCAACCCTCCCTCCCGATCGAGGCGACACGCAAGCTTTCACTCATTACTAGCGACCGACCGCAAAGTCAACCTCCCAGGCAGCGTAGGCGCCGCGACGTGATGAGCGGGGCATACGAGTCGCCGGCGTGTCGCCCCACAGGTCAACGCACACTCACCACCCGCGGTGCGCTCACGTCGATAATCTCACCCTCCCGGTCGAGCAGCGCGGTCACTACCCGGGCCTTGTCCAGACTCTCGGTCGCGTCCCCCCACACCACCGTCCACCCCGAGGAGAGGGACAGGGTGATCCAGTCCACGTCGGTCACGGTCAGCGACTCCAGCTCGGCGCGCAGCTCCGGGGTGAGGGCCGCCAGCACCGTCAGGGCGGCCTGGGTCGCCGGGTTTTCCGGGCCCGCCTGAGGCAGCACCAGCACCGGTAACTCCCGCGGCGGCGCGGCCACCGCTCGGATCACCACGCCGTCGGCGTCCACCAGCAAGTGTTGATCATCGACGGGCACGGCCGCGACCGGTTCCCGCTCCACCACCTCGATCACCACAGTGTCCGGCCAGTCTCGGCGGACCTCCACGGTAGCCACCGCCGGTAGGGCCCGGACCCGCTCGGCCACCTCCCCTGGGCGCACCCGCAGCAGCGGGGTCTCCGGCACAATGCCGGCGGCCTGCCGCACCTCCTCGGCCGAGAGGGACTCCACCCCGGTCACCCGTACCTGCCGGACCCCCCACAGGGACGTGCCGATGGCCAGCCAGCCGAGCACCGCCAGCACCGCGAGCGCCGCGGTGGCCGCCGCCCAGGCGCGGCGACCACCGGGTAGCCGCGGCCGCCACCGTCGCCGCGCTTGAAAGAAGCGCCGCACCGAGGCGGGGACCGCGTCCTCTCCGGCTCGGACCAGCCGCCAGCGTCGCTCCCCTACCCCGGTCATCGCCGGTCGAGCACCGCCAACAGCTCATCGGCCATCAGCGAGATCGGCGGTGCTCCCATGGTGACCACCAGGTCGCCGGGGCGGGCCCGGGCGGCCACCTGGGCGGGGATCTGGTCCCAGTCCGGGACGAACGCCTTCCGCTCCTCCGGCAGGTCCACCGCGGCGGTCAGCGCCACGCCGCCCTGTCCGGGCTCCCGCATCTCCCCCGGCGCGAACACCTCCATCACCAACGCGTGATCGGCGAGGGAGAGCGCGGCGGCGATCTCGGCCTGCAAACCCATGGTGCGGTAGAGCCGGTAGGGCTGGAACACCACGATCAGTGCCCCGTCGCCGGCCAATTCCCGGTACGACCGCAGCGACAGGTCCATCGCGGTCGGGTGGTAGGCGTACTCGTCGTACACCCGCACCCCGCCGGCGGTGCCCTTGAGCTCGAACCGTCGCCGCACCCCCGGGAAGGCCGCCAGGCCCGCCGCCACCTCCGACGCCGACACTCCGAGCCGCAGCGCCACCAGGGCCGCGGCCGCGCTGTTGAGTCCGAGGTGGTTGCCCGGCACCGGCAACCGGAACTCTCCCAGCGGGGAGCCGTCCAGCCACGCCAGGTACCGCACCCCCGCCACGCTGGAGGACAGCTCGGCGACCCGCAGGTCCGCGTCGGGGGCCTCACCGTAGGTGAAGACGGTCCGCCCCTCGGCCCGCAGCTGGTCGGTCACCTGCCGCGTCCGCGGGTCGTCGGCGAAGGTCACCACGAACCCGTCCGGGGACACCGTCCGCCCGAACTCGACGAACGCCTCGGTCAACCCGTCCAGATCCCCGTACGTGTTGAGGTGGTCCGCATCGATGTTGGTAATGATGCCCACGTGCGGGTGGTAGCGCAGAAACGACCGGTCCGCCTCGTCCGCCTCGATGATGAAGTGCTCGCCGGTGCCGTGGTGCGCGCCACCCCCCAGCTCGGACACCTCTCCCCCGATCACAAAGGAGGGATCGAGCCCGGCGTGCTGCAACACGTACGTCAGCATGGAGGTGGTGGTGGTCTTGCCATGCGTGCCGGCCACCGCCACCGAACGGCGGCCGGTCATCGCCGCTACCAGCGCCTCCGACCGGTGCAGGATACGCAGCCCCCGCTTGCGCGCCTCCACCAGCTCCAGGTGGTCGTGCGGAATCGCGGTCGAATAGACCACCGTGTCCACGCCATCCAAATTGGATGGCTCGTGGCGCAGGTAGATGGTGCCTCCCAGGGCCCGCAGCGACGACAACGTCGGCCACTCCCGCAGCTCGCTACCGGTCACCGGGATGCCCCGGGTCAGCAGCAGCCGGGCCAGACCAGCCATCCCGACTCCGCCCACCCCGATCAGGTGGACCGTCCCCAACTGCTCCGCGGTCAACGGCTGCGACGCCTGGGTCACGGTCACGACGGAATCACCTCCAACATGAACCGGCGTAGCGCCTCGTCCCCGTCTCGGCGGCCATACGCGGCCGCGGCCGCGCCCATCGCCACCAGCCGTTGAGGATCGCGCATCAGCTCGATCACGTGCTTCTCGATCCAGTCCGCAGTGAGCTGGTCGTCGTCGACCAGCAGCCCGCCCCCGGCCTGCACCACCGGGAGCGCGTTGTTCCGCTGCTCCTGGTTACTGTGCGGATAGGGAACATACACCGATGGCAACCCTACCGCCGCCAACTCCGCACACGTGATCGCGCCCGCCCGGGAGATCACCAGGTCAGCGGCGGCGTAGCCGAGCTCCATCTCATCCAGGAACTTCAGGGTCACGTACGGCATCGGCAGATCCGGTGGGATCTGCACATCCTCGTTGCGGGCGCCGATGATGTGCAGCACCTGGATGCCAGCGGCGGTCACCGCCTTGGCCGCGCCCGCCATCGCCAGGTTAATCGACCGGGCCCCCTGAGAGGCTCCGAACACGAACAACACCGGCGCGTCCTGCCGCAACCCGAACCTCGCCCGCGCCTCCGCCCGCCGCGCCGCCCGGTCCAGGGTGGCGATGCTGCGCCGCAGCGGCACCCCCACCACCCGCCCGTGGCGCAGCGACCGCACCTGCTCGCGCTGGTGCTCGAACCCGAGCGCCAGGTGTCGGGTGAACCGCATCCCCATCCGGTTGGCCACCCCCGGAGGCACGTTCACCTCGTGGATCACCAACGGCAGCTCCCGCCGCCAGGCGGCCAGGTAGGCCGGCACCGACACGTACCCGCCGAACCCCACCACCACCTGCGCCTCGACCTCGTCGATGATCTTCCCGGCGGCGCGCGCCGACCGCCACATCCGGTCCGGGGTACGCAACAGGTCCAGGTTGAGTGAGCGGGGCAGCTGGTACGCCGGCACCAGCCGCAGGTCGTACCCCCGTGGGGGGATCAACTCGGTCTCCAGCCCCCGGGGGGTGCCCAGGCAGGTGATCCGCACCTGCGGGTGGTGCCGGCGCAGGCAGTCGGCGAACGCCAACAGCGGGAAGATGTGCCCCCCGGTACCACCTCCGGCGAGGACGACGGAGTGCAACTCCCGGAACGGTTCGGACGGTACTGGCGCGGACCCGATCGCTCGGGGCCCCAGCGGTGTGGTCACCGCACCTCCTTGACCTGTGAGCGGGACGATGTGGTGCCGGCCCGGGGCGACCTGCCGGCGGTAGACCGACGCCGGGCCGATTTCCGGGGCAGCGGCGGCAACGGCGCCCAGAGTAGCTGCACCCACCGCGCCGGTGGCCGGGCATGCAGTGCCCGCGCCGCGGCCGGCTCCGCCCGTGCGAAGGAGGCGAGCATGCCGACCGCCGCCAGCGTAACCACCAGGGCACTGCCACCGGCGGAGATGAACGGCAACGGTACGCCGGTGATCGGCAGCAGGCCGACCACCCCGCCGATGTTGATCACGGTCTGGCCGACGATCCACGCGGCCACCCCGGCGGCGGCCAACCGTCGAAACCGGTCCGGTACCCGGCGGGCGATCCGCAGCACGGTGTAGGCGAACACCGCGAACAGCGCCAACACCACCATGCAACCGACTACCCCGAGCTCCTCGCCGATGACGGCGAAGATGAAGTCGTTGTGCCCCTCCGGCAGCCAACCCCACTTGTGGCTGGCGTTGCCCAGCCCCACCCCGAACCAGCCCCCGTCGGCGAGCGCGCTGCGCCCCTGCACCGCCTGGTAGCACTCGTCCAGCACGTCGCACTCCGGGTCCAGGAAGGCGGTCAACCGCTCCAGCCGGTAGCTCTGGGTGAGCATCAACGCGACCAGGCCCGCGAGCAGCAGCAGACCGAAGGTGACGAACACCCGCAGCCGGACCCCGGCCGCCCACAGCAGCCCGACGAACAGCACCACCATGATCGCCACGGTGCCGAGGTCCTGGTAGCCGACCATCAGGAACAGCAACCCCGCCACCGGGAACAGCGGCTGCAGCAGTTCCCGCCACCAGCCCAGCCGCTCCCCTTTCCGGGCCAGCAGACCGGCCGCCCACACCACCAGCGCCAGCTTGGCCAGCTCGGACGGCTGCAGCGACAGCCCGCCGAACTTCAACCACAGCTCCTCGGAGGCGATCGGACCGATCCGGGGCTGGTCGATCAGCTTCGCCCGGGCGAGCAGGGAAAGCCCGTCCAGCAACCCCTGCAGCAGGAAGGCCACCAGCAGCAGCGGCAGCCCCAGCGCCCGGAAGGTCTTCACCGGCAGCCGCTGGCAGTACCAGAACGCCAGCAACCCGATCGCGGCGTACGTGGCCTGCTCGGTCACGGCCGCGAACGCGTTGCCGTTGACCACGTAGGCGTGCACGCTGGTGGCCGAGAACACCATGGTCAGCCCGATCACCAGCAGCAGACCAACGCTGGCCAGCAGCAGGTAGTACGAGGCCAGGGGGCGGCCCAGCAGCCCCCGCAGCATCGCCACCGCCCGCCCCACCGCGCTGGTCACCGGTCACCTCCTGCCCGGGGGCTGTACGCCGCCACCGCCGCGGCGAACGCCTCACCCCGGTGGGCGTAGTCGGTGAACATGTCCCGCGAGGCAGCCGCCGGCGCCAGCAGCACGGTGTCTCCCGGCTGGGCCAGCCCGGCGGCGGCCCGCACCACCTCCACCATCGCCGCCTCGTCGGTACGGTCGACCCGCACCACCGGCACCTCCGGGGCGTACCGCGCCAGGGCGGCGGCCACCTGCTCCCGGTCCACGCCCAGCACCACCGCCCCGACTAGCCGATCCGCCACCGCCCGCACCAGCTCGTCTACCCGCACCCCTTTGAGCTGCCCGCCGGCGATCCACACCACCCGCGGGTAGGAGCGCAGGGAGGCCAGCGCCGCGTGCGGATTGGTGGCCTTGCTGTCGTCGACGAACGCCACCCCCGCCACCGTGGCCACCAGGGCGTTGCGGTGCGGCTCCGGTTGATATCCCGCCAGCCCCGCGGCGACCGCCTTCGGTGCCACCCCGTGGGCGCGGGCCAGGGCCGCGGCGGCCAACGCGTTGGCCAGGTGGTGCCGGCCCGCCGGCCGGACCTGGTCGGTCGGCAGCAGCGGCACCGGCGAGTCGGCGAAGGCGTAGTCGACCAGCGTCCCGTCCTGCACCCCCAGCTGGCCCGGCTCCGGGGCGGTCAGGGTGAACCCGACCCGCCGGCCCGGCACCCGGGCCAGCAACGCCGCCACCCGGGGATCGTCCAGGTTGCCCACCGCCACCGCTGCCGGATCCTTCCCCTGCGCCGCCCGCCAGATCACGGACTTGGCCTCCTGGTAGGCGGCGAACCCGCCGTGCCACTCCAGGTGGTCGTCGGCCAGGTTCAGCAGCGCCGCCACCGGCGGGGCCAGGGTGATCGACCAGTGCAGTTGCTGGCTGGACAGCTCCACCGCCAGCACGTCGTACCCGTCCGGAGCGGCGGGCCCGGGCAGGTCCACCAGCGGGGTGCCGATGTTGCCGACCGCGGCGGTGCGCAAGCCGGCGGCGGCGAGGATCGCCGCCAGCATGGTGACCGTGGTGGTCTTGCCGTTGGTGCCGGTGACCGCCAGCCACGGGGCCGCGTCCGGTCCCCGCAGCCGCCAGGCCAGTTCCGGCTCACTGTAGACCGGCAGACCGGCCGCCTGCGCGGCCCGCACCAGGTGATGGTCGGGCGGGAATCCCGGCGAGACCACCAGTTCGTGCGCCGGTGCCACCAGGTCGGGCGAGGGCGCATCGGTGATCACCACGGTGGCGCCGGCCGCGGCCAGCTCCTCGGTGGCGGCGGTGGCCCGCCGGTCCACCACCGTCACCACCGCCCCCCGCCGCAGCAAGGCCCGCGCGGCGGCGGCGCCGGCCACCGCCGCGCCGGCCACTACGACCGGCCGGCCCTCCCAGTCGACGCTGTGCTGGTCCGCCCCGCCGTACACGACGTCACCCGACCGCGGCCAGGAAGTCGCCGTAGAAGATGCCCAGACCGATCGCGGCCGCGATCCCCGCGATGATCCAGAACCGGATCACCACGTTCACCTCGCTCCAGCCTTTGAGCTCGAAGTGATGGTGCAGCGGGGACATCAGAAACACCCGTTTCCCGGTGGTCTTGTAGGACACCCGCTGGATGATCAGCGACATCGTGATGATCACAAACAGCCCACCGATGATCGGCAGCAGCAGCACGGTGCGGGTGGCCAGGGCCATCGCCGCCACCATGCCACCGATCGCCATCGACCCGGTGTCCCCCATGAAGATCTTCGCGGGGGAGGCGTTCCACCACAGGAACCCGACCAGTGCGCCCGCGGTGGCCGCGGCCAGCATCGCGATCTCCAGTGGATCACGGACCTCGTAGCAGTACTGGCTGCCGCTGAAGTTGTACCCGCCCGGAGCGTCATCGGCGCACCAGTGGCGATACTGCCAGAACGCGATCAGCCCGTACGCGGCGAGCACCATGATGGACACGCCCGCGGCCAGCCCATCCAGCCCATCGGTGAGGTTGACCGCGTTGGTGGTGCTGATGACCACCAGCACGAACACCACGATCGCACCGATCTTGCCGATCTCCAGCCACTCGATGTCCCGGACGAACGACAACGTGGTGCTGCCGACGGTCTGTCCGTTGGTGCTCTCGAAGTTCAGCGCCACCAGCCCGAACGCCACCCCGATCAGCAGCTGCGCCAGCAGCTTGCCGCGCTCGCTGAGGCCCAGGCTGTTCCGCTTGCGGACCTTCAAAAAGTCGTCGATGAAGCCGATCGCGCCGCAGAACACGAACAGCCCGAGCAGCACCAGCGCGGTCATGGTCGGCCCCACCTGCGCGATCTGCTGCGCCGGCAGAGTGGTCAGCGTGAGGTGGCCCGCCACGTACGCCACCACCACCGCCACGATGAACACCACCCCGCCCATGGTCGGGGTGCCCTGCTTCGGCAGGTGTGTCTGGGGTCCGTCGGTCCGAATTGGTTGCCCCGCCCGCAGCCGGGAGAAGGCCCGGATCGCCCACGGCGTGCACAGCAGCGAGACCAGGAAGGCGACCGCTGCGGCGACCACCACCGCTCTCATGCCGCGCCCACCTCCGCCGCCTGCGAGCCGGTAACCGCTTCCTGGCGCAGCCAGTCGGCCACCCGCCAGGTGCGGTAACGGGAGCCCTTGACCAACACCACGTCCCCGGGGCGCAGCCGTTCCCGCAGCCAATCCACCGCCGCGTCCTGATCGGCCACCAGTACCGATTCCCCTTTCCATCCGGTCCGTGCTCGGGCACCGACCGCACCGTCGTGAATCGGTGCGGCCAGCTCCTCCACCACCACCACGTGATCGACGCCGAGCGTGGCGGCCAGCGCCCCCACTTGCTCATGCCCGGCGCGCTCGAACGGCCCGAGTTCGGCCAGGTATCCCAGGACCGCCACGGTGCGCCGCCCCCGCCCAATGTCGGCCAGCGCGCGCAGGGCGGCCGAGGTGGAGGCGGGGTTGGCGTTGTACGAGTCGTCGATCACCGTGACCCGATCCGTCCGGTCGAACACGTCCATCCGTCGTGGAGACACGGTACGCAGGTCGCCCAACGCCTCGGCCACCTGGTCCACCGTCATGCCGAGCGCCAGCCCGACCGCCGCCACCGCCAGCGTGTTCGACACCTGGTGGGCACCGGTCACCCCCAGCCGCACCGGCGCCGTCCCGCCCTCGGTCACCAGCCGGTAGTGGGGGCGCCCCCGCTCGTCCAGGGCCACCTCCTCCGCCCGGACGTCGGCGTGGGCGGACTGCCCATACCGGAGCACCCGGGCCGAGGTGTGCTCCGCCATCGCCGCCACCTGTGGATCATCGGCGTTCAGGACCGCCAGCCCACTGGCCGGCAGCGCCTGGACCAACTCCCCCTTGGCGGTGGCGATCGCCTCCACGCTGCCGAACTCCCCCAGATGGGCGCTGCCGACGTTGAGCACCACCCCGATGTCCGGCGGGGCCACCCGGCACAGGTAGGCGATGTGCCCCACCCCCCGGGCGGCCTTCTCCAACACCAGGTACCGAGTGTCCGGGCCGGCCCGCAACACCGTGTACGGCAGCCCGAGTTCGTTGTTGAGCGACCCGGTCGGGGCGACGGTGTTCCCCAACCGGCTGGTCAGCTGCGCCAACAGGTCCTTGGTGGTGGTCTTGCCGGAGGAGCCGGTCACCCCGACCACCGTCAGCTGGTCGGACAACCGGGCCCGCACGTGCCGGGCCAACGCGGCCATGGCCGCCAGCGGATCGGCCACCAGCACCATCGGCACCTCGTCCTGCCGCCGGGTGCCCATCACCGCCACCGCTCCGGCGGCCCGGGCGGCCCGGGCGAAGTCGTGCCCGTCCACCCGGCTGCCGACGAACGCCACGAACAGATCTCCCGGACCGATCTTGCGGGAATCGAACTCCACTCCACCGGTCACCCGCGCGGCCGGGTCCGCCCCGGCCAGCGTGCCCCCGGTCACCCGCGCGATCTCCGCCAGATTCATCTCGATCATGCCGTGCCACCCGCGTTCCCGGACCGATCCGCGCGGTCCCGCAACTCCTCGGCCAACGCCACCCGGTCGTCGAACGGGTGCATCTGACCAGCCACTTCCTGCCCCCGCTCGTGCCCCTTGCCCAGCAGCGCCACCACGTCACCGGGCGCGGCGGTGCGTACCGCCGCCGCAATCGCTTCCCGTCGACCCGGTACCTCCGTCACCTCTGCGCCGGCCACCGACCGGGCTCCGGCCAGCACCGCCGCCCGGATGGCCGCCGGGTCCTCGTACCGGGGGTTGTCGTCGGTCACCACCACCAGATCGGCCCCCTCGGCGGCCGCCTGGCCCATCACCGGGCGTTTACCGGCATCCCGGTCCCCACCGGCCCCGAGCACACAGATCAGTCGGCCGCCCCGCGCCGCCGCCACCGGCCGCAGCGCCGCCAACGCCGCCACGATCGCGTCCGGTTTGTGGGCGTAGTCGACCACCCCCACACCCCGGCCCCGGCGCCGCCACCCGCTCCAGCCGGCCAGGCGCCCCCGGGCAGTCGGCCACCGCCTGCGCCGCCACCGCCGGCTCCACCCCCACCTGGGTCAGCGCCGCGATCGCCAGCAACGCGTTGGCCACGTTGTGCAGCCCCGGCCGGGAGACTCCGGCCGGAACCGCCCCGGCCGGACCGTGGGCGAGGAACTGCTGCGCGTATCCGTCGCTGGTGGTGCGGTCGGTGGCGTACCAGGTGGCCTGCGGGTTGCCCGCGGCGGAGAAGGTGACCGTGTCCGGCCCGATCAGCGGCGCCAGCGCCGGGTCGTCGAGGTTGACCACCTCGGTGCGGCACCGGCCGTCGAACAGCCGGGACTTGGCCTCGAAGTACGCCGCCACATCCGGGTGGAAGTCCAGGTGGTCCTGGCCGAAGTTGGTCCACCCGCCGACCGCGAACCGCACCCCACCCACCCGATCGAGGGCGAGCGCGTGACTGGACACCTCCATCGCCACCGCGTCCGCCCCCTGCTCCCGCGCGAACGCGAACAGCGCGTGCAGGTCGGTGGCCTCCGGGGTGGTGCGCACACTCTCCACCACCAGCTGCCCCACCCGGGTCTCCACCGTGCCCAGCAGGGCCGGTCGCCGCCCGGCGGCCCGCAGCCCCGCCTCGATCAGGTACGCGGTGGTGGTCTTACCGGCGGTGCCGGTGATCCCGATCACCGTCAGGTCGGCGGTCGGGTCGCCGTAGACCCGGGCCGCCACCTCCCCCAGCACCGCCCGCGGATCCGGAACCACCAGGGTGGGGACCCCGGCCTCGGCCGCCGCGGCCGCCCCGGCCGGGTCGGTCAGCACCGCGGCCGCCCCGGCGGCCACCGCCTGGGCGATGAACTCCGCCCCATGTCGGTTGGCCCCGGGCAGGGCCGCGTACAGGTCGCCGGGATGGACCGCCCGACTGTCGTGGGTCACCCCGGTGACTACTCCGGCGGGCCGCTCCGACACGTCGAGCCGGGCCGCTAATTCAGCCAATGGACAGGGCGGTACGCGCTGTGGCCGGGGCAACGTGGTCACCGCACCGGCCGCCAGGTTACTGGTGAGCACGGC
Organism: uncultured Actinomycetota bacterium; assembly: GCA_963809545.1. GTDB lineage: Bacteria > Actinomycetota > Actinomycetes > Mycobacteriales > Micromonosporaceae > Natronosporangium. The sequence goes on from CAWEKD010000007.1 coordinate 289,695, forward strand.
GGTAGACGTTACCGTGCGGTGCCCTTGCTTGTTCACGGGTACAGCTCAACCGGCGGTGGCTCGTGGGGAGAAGGTGGCACCCGGTAGTGGGTGAGGGCGAACGCCATCATGTCGGAGAACGCCGGGGCGGCCACGGCTCCCCCACCACCGCTCGGGGTGTGGGCGACCACGGCCAGCACGTACCGGGGATGGTCGGCCGGGGCCATGCCCACGAACGAGGCCACCTCGCCCGGGGCGTACTGCCCGTCGACCACCAACTGACCGGTGCCGGTCTTACCCGCCACGCGGTAGTCCGGTACGGCCGCGGCCCGGCCGGTCGCCCCCGGCGCGGTCACGACCGCCTCCAGCAGCTCCCGTAGATAGGCGGCGTTGGATTCGCTGAGCACCCGCCGGCTGTCCGGGGGCCCGGTCACCTCCTCGGTGCCGTCCGGCCTGATCACCGCCTGCACCAGCCGGGGGCGCACCCACACCCCGTCGTTGGCGATCGCGCCGTACACCGCGGCCAACTGCAGCGCGGTCACGTCCACGCTGTGCCCGATCGGCACCGACCCGTACGAGGAGCCGTACCACTCCTCCGGTGGCAGCAGCTGGCCGGCCACCTCCCCCGGCATGCCGACCCCGGTCGGCTCCCCCAGCCCAAACGCCCGCTGGTACTCGTACAGCTTCTCCGGCCCCAGCTCGTCGGCGATCATGATGGTGCCGACGTTGGAGGAGAACGCCATGATCGCCGGCAGGGTCAGTTCGGTGCCCGGCGGATGCCAGGTGGTGTCGGCGAAGACCTGGTCACCCTTACGAATGGTGGGGTTGATCACCAGGGTGTCCCCGGGCGCGATCACCCCCTCCTGTAGCGCCGCCCCGAACACGATCGGCTTGTGCACCGACCCCGGGTCGAACACCACCCGGGTGGCCACGTCCTGGCGCTCCCGCGCGTCGAAGGCGGTCGGGTCGGCCGCGTTGTAGCCGGGGTAGCTGGCCATCGCCAGCACCTCCCCGGTGCGGGCGTCCAGCAGCACCGCCGCCCCGAAGGTGGCGTCCACCGGCCGCAGGTGCGCGGCCAGCATCCGCTGCAACTCGTACTGCACGTCCATGTCGATGGTCAGCCGCAGGTCGGACCCGGGCTGCGGCAGGGTCTCCTGGTAGTAGCCCCCGGGGATCGGCTGCCCCCCGTAGTACTCCCCTTCCCCGCGCTCGTACACCCGCTCACCGTCGATGCCGCGCAGCACCTCGTCGTACGCGGCCTCCAGCCCCTCCAGCCCGGACAGATCCTCACCGGTGAAGCCGATCAGGTTGGCGGCCAGGTCGTTGCCGGGCACCAGTCGGCGCTCGTCCTGACCGATGCCGATCCCCTCCAGCCCCAGCGCGGCGATCTGGTTGGCGGTCGATACGTCCACCCCGCGGGCCAGCCACTCAAAGCTGGAGGGGGTGCCGTCGGGCCGGGTGGTCGGGCGCATCCGCTCGGCCAGTTGGGAGGCGGGGATACCCAGCAGCGGCTGTAGCTGCGCGGCGACGGCCTCCGGATCCTCGATCCGGGTCGGGTCGGCGTAGACGTACCGGGCTTCCACGCTGTGCGCCAGCACCGCGCCGTTGCGGTCCAGAATGGCCCCTCGCGCCGCCGGGAGGGTGACCGTCTGCAGGCGCGACTGCAGACTGGCCGCGGCCGCCGACGGGCCGTCGGTGAGCTGTAGCTCCACCAGCCGCATCCCGATCACCGAAAACACCGTCAGCGCCAGGGCCGTAGCCAGGCGCAGCCGGCGCCGGGAATTGGCCAGCGGGGGCGGGCCGTCGGTCCGCGGCCGGGGGCGGACCAGCCACCGCAGCACCCCTTGCCGCCGGGGGCGGGTGCGGCCGGTCTGGCTCCGGGAGCTGGTGGGGCGGGTCCCGGAGGTCCGGGCGGTGGTGGCCCTACCCGCCGTCGTGGACCTGCGCGCCCCGGTGGTACGGCCGGTGGTCGACCCACGGTCACTGCTGGTACGACTAGCCGGGATCCGGCTACCGGCCGACGACCGGGTAGCCGTCGCCCCTGACCGGGTCGCCACGGTCGAGGCAGCGGTGTTCCGTCCACCGGTCCGTCGGGTGGTGCGGCGGCCGACCGGCTCCGGGGTCTCCGAGTCGTCGAACATCCGCAGCGCCGGGCGGAACGGATCCTGGCTCACGGTCGCGCCCGACTGCCGCTCCCGGATGCTGCGGCCCCGCGGGTGATAGGCCCGGGCCTCCCCCAGGCGGCTGCTACTGCGGCGGTGGTTCATGACTCGTCCCCCTCCGTCGCGGGGGTGCCGGGCAGGTAGAGGTACTCCAGCTCGTGTCGCAGATCGACCAGGCCCATCCTGCGCGCGGCCGCGTCCAACGTGGCGGTGGAGCTGGCCTGGGCGATCTCCTGCTCCAGCTGTTGTTGACGCAGGTCCAGTTCGGTCTGCTGCCGGTACAGCTCCTGCAGCGTGAACGCGTTCTCATTGATCTTGGTGTTGAGCACCAGGATGCCCAGCACTCCTCCGACCACCAGGGCCAGCACCAGCGCCACGAACGGTGCCCGCGGCACTGGCACCGGCTCCGGCGGGCCGGTCTCAGTCCCCGTCATGTCGTCCCCCCTCTGACGTTCGGCCGGGCACCGGCCGCCCCCTCGGCCGGCGTAAGTCGTTCAGCGGCCCGTAGCCGGGCCGAGGCGGCCCGCGGGTTGGCCGCCACCTCCTGCTCCTCTGGGCGCTCCGCGCCCCGGGTCAACAGCCGCAGGGTGGGTTCGCTACCGGGCGGCGCCACCGGTAGCTCCGGTGGCGCGCTGCCCCGCGCCCGGGCCACCAACTCCCGCTTGACGATCCGGTCCTCCAGAGAGTGGTAGGACAGGACCACGATCCGCCCTCCCGGGGCGAGCCGGTCCAACGCGGCCGGTAACGCCGTGGTTAGCGCCGCCAGTTCCTGGTTGACCTCGATCCGCAACGCCTGGAAGGTCCGCTTGGCCGGGTGCCCCCCGGTCCGGCGCGCCGGGGCCGGCACCGCCTGGCGGACCAGTTCGGCCAGCTCCGCGGAGGAGGTCAGTGGCTGCCGCTGCCGCTGCCGCACGATCGCGGCGGCGATCCGGGCGGCGAACCTCTCCTCGCCGTAGTCCCGCAGCACCCGGGTCAGCTCCGCGGTCGAGTACGTGTTGACCACGGTCTCCGCGGTCAACTCTTGCCCCGGATCCATCCGCATGTCCAGCGGCGTGTCCCGGGCGTAGGAGAATCCCCGCTCGGGCAGGTCCAGCTGGAGCGAGGACACCCCGAGATCGAACAGGACCCCGTCCACCTGGTCGTATCCGAGTTGGTCCAGCACGTCCGGCAGCTGGTCGTAGACCGCTTGCACCAGGTCCACCCGGGACCGGTAGGCTGCCAGCCGGTGTCGGGCGTGGTCCAGTGCCTGCGGGTCGCGGTCCACTCCCACCAGCCGCAACTGCGGGTGGTCGGCCAGCAGGGCCTCGGCGTGGCCACCCAGGCCGAGGGTGGCGTCCACATGCACCGGGGTACGACCGGCCGCCACCGCGGCCTGGAACGCGGGGGCCAGCAGCTGTCCGCACCGGGCGAGCATCACCGGTACGTGGCTACCCTGCCCCGGTGGCACGTCAGGTTCCCGGGGCGCACGCAGGACGCGTGACCGACCCAATGTTCCGACCCCCTGCTGGCGTGGCGCACGCCAGGAACGTGCCGTACCGTCAGCTCCCCATCCGCTCCCGCCCTGGCACCGGGGAAGAGATGCCAGGACGCCGTCAGCGGCTGGAGAGCTCGCGGTACGGCTAGCTACTTGTCTCCGTGGGGAGGGCCGGATCTCGGCCCGATGTCACCCCATCGGCGTATCACGAAATTGACGGTCCGATCAGGACGACATGGTGAATTGGCGCCGGTGGACCGTCGCTATGGGCTACACCCCCGGCAACACCCCCTGTTCAATATCTGCGAACTGTTCTTCACTTTCGGCCAGATAGGCCTCCCACGCCTGCCGGTCCCAGATCTCTACATGGGTGCTGGCTCCGATCACGGCGAGTTCGCGGTTGAGCCCGGCGTATTCCCGCAGGTGCGCCGGGATCGTGACCCGGCCCTGCTTGTCGGGCACCTCGTCGTGCGCGGAGGCGAAGAACACCCGGCTGTAGGCCCGGGCCGCCTTGTGCGTCATCGGCTGCTGCCGTAGCCGGGCAGCGATCGCGGTGAACTCGGCGATCGGGAACGCGTACAAGCAGCGCTCCTGCCCCTTCGTGATCACCACTCCACCCGCCAAGCCGTCGCGGAACTTGGCCGGCAAGATCAGCCGACCTTTGTCGTCCAACCGGGGGGTATGCGTGCCCAGAAACAAGCATCCCCACCCCCTCGGATCGATGGCGGCTCCGCTTCCGCCACTGGCCCCCACTCTACTCCACTTCACTCCACAAACAATCGAAAACTCGCGGCCACATCCTCACCATCTGTGATCGCGATCAGATTTCCGCAGGTAGCAGGCGGGGTGGATCACGCCTCTCCGCGGAGGGTGGTCATGAACCTGACACCGACGAGGTACCCGAGGCGGCGCGCTCCCTCCCCCGTTTGGGTGCCGGGTGGGGGCAACGACCCGCTCCACCGGTGGTTCGACCAGGGGGTGGTGGAGGAAAGTGGAGGAGGGTCAGATCGGCTCGATCTCGAGGGTGACCATCGAGGCCAGCTGGTGGTAGGTCTCGATCAGGTCATCGCGGTCCAGGAAGCCGGCCACCATGATCCCGATCATGTGCGACTCGTACTCGTCGGTCACCACCTGGCCCGGCGCCAGGCCGGCATCCACCGAGATCACGTCCGGGTGCTCGGCGACCTTGTCCAGACCGTGCACCGCCCGGACTCGACCGGTGGCGGTCGGGAAGATGTTCAGCGCCGCCACCGGCATCGTCAGCTTCGGCGCGGTCCGGGGGGAGGGCACTCCCCGGTGCACCGCCAGCAGCTCGGCGGCGGTGTCCACCCCGGTGGTGAGTTGGGTGAGCACCATCGGCGGGACGCCGCCGGGCCGACCGGCGTTCACCTCCACCACCGTCGGGCCGAGGGTCACGTCGTCGATGATCTCCACGTGGGCGACGGTGTTGTCGATCCCGAGCGCCCGAATCGCCTCGACGACATGGGCCCGGATCCGCTCCGCCCGCTCCTCCGGCAGGTCGAACGGCGGGTCGACGAACCCGAGCTCGAAGAACCGCTCGTCGATCAGGAACTTGTCGATCAACGCGAGCGGCTCGATCTGACCGTCGCGTACGACCACGTCCATGCAGAATTCCCGGCCCTGCAGCGCCCCCTCCACCAGCACGGTGGTGGCCGGCACGGTGCTGCTCTCCGAGGTATACAGATGCGCCAACGGCCCGGACGCCTGGGCCGCCGCCAGCTCCTGGTAGGCGGCGGCCAGCTCGGGTACGGACCGGACCACCCGGACCAGGTAGCTGCCGGTGCCGTTGACCGGCTTGACCACCGCCGGCAGGCCCACCTGCGCCGCCACCTGCTCCACCTGCCCCGCGTCGCTCAACAGGGCGAACCCGGGCTGCGCCAGCCCGGCCTCGGCCAGCACCTGCCGGGCCCGGAACTTGTCCCGCGTCACCATGATCGGTGCCGCGGGCGTGCGACGCAGCCCCAGCCGCTCGGCCACTTGGGCGGCCACCGCCACGGTGCCGTCGCTGGTCGACAACACCGCCCCCAGCCGGTACCCATCGGTCGCCTGGCGAGCCGCCTCGGTCACTTCATCCACATTGGTGGGATCCGCGACGGTGACCAGCCGGTCGGCGCTCGACAACAGTTCGGCCACGCCCGGGTCCCGATTCGGGCCGTTCACCACCCCGATCCGGCAGCCAGCGGCCCGGGCCATGCTGGCCAGGCGCACGAACCCGCCTGCTCCAAGGTCGCGTACCAGCAGCACCATCTCGGCCGCGTCAGCCACTGCACTGTGATCGGTCACGTCAGCCATGTTAATCCGTTGTGGAGGGCAATGGGAGGGTGGGAAATAGGCCGTCTAGCACGGCAGTTCCGACCTGTCCACCATGTGCCCCGGCCGGTCCGACGATGGCCAGAGCGACGAACGTCGCCCTACCATACGGGAGGGCGACGTTCGTCGCTCTGACACGCGCCCGCGCCCTTGACCTGATCCGAATGCGCGTGCCTGCGGATGCCGGCACCGCGCGATTGAGAGGCGGAAGCCCGGAAATGTACGACGAGGACGAAGATACCGCCACCTACGCGGTGGTCGTGAACGACGAGGAGCAGTACTCCATCTGGCTGGCGCACCGGGAACCGCCGGCAGGCTGGCGCCGGACCGGTGTGGAGGGCACCCGGGCGGAGTGCCTGGAGCACATCGACCGGGTGTGGACCGACCTGCGCCCCAAGTCGCTGCGGGAGTGGATGGCCAGCCAGGAGTCAGGCGCGCACCGCGATGACCAGATGGTCAGTGGGTGAGACCCGGAAGGTGTAGCGGCTGAGGTCGGTGAATCCGGCCTCAGCCAACCATTCCGCCAATTCCGGGTAGCCGTAGATCTGACCCCCCTGACTGTGGAACAGGTTGAGGCTGAAGGTACGGACGAACGCCTCTCCGACCGCACCGCCCCCATCCGCCAAATCGGACAGTGGTTCCAGCACCACCAGCCGACCACCGGGGCGCAGCGCGCCGGCCGCCGCCTTGAACAGCTCCCGCACCTGCTCCGGCGGCATCCCGTGCACGATGTTGAACAGCAGGGCGAGGTCGAACTCCGGAGCGAACCGGGCCGCGCTCAGGTCACCCACGTGGAACGTGACCCGGTCGGTCAGGCCGGCCTCCCCCACCGCCGCCTTGCCGATCTCCACCGCCTCCGGCAGGTCCACCACGGTGGCCGACAGTTCGGGGTACTGCCGACAGAACGCGGTGGTGTAGGTGGCGTGCCCGCCGCCGATGTCGAGCAGCCGCCGGTGCTCCGGTGACACCGGCACCGCCTCCAACACCTCCGGCGTGAGCGCGTGGGCCAACCGGCTGAGCATGGTCTGGAACGCTCGCAGCACCGGTGGCCGCTGCCCCAGCCACTGGTAGAAGTCGACCGCCGGCTCACCGGTACGCACCGATTGCTCCAAATCGGACCAAAGCTCGGTCAGCACCGTGTGCCAGAACCGGAACACCACCCCGTACCCGCCGGGAACGTCCCGCAGCCACTTGTCCGCCTTGGTGGTGTTGGCCCACCCGTCCGGGCCGGTGGTCACGTAGCCGAAGCCAGCCAACGCGCGGAGCAGTTGCTCCAGCCCCCGTTCGCTGACCTCGAGCCGGGCGGCGAGCTCCGCCAGCGGCAGCGGTCCGTCCGCCAAGGCGTCGAAGACTCCGAGCCGCTGGGCGGCGCCGGCGGTACGGAACGACGCGGCGTTGAGGAAATCCAGATGGGGCGCGGGCGCCTGGTCGGTTTCCAGGTACAGGCGGACCGTCTCAGGATTCAGGGGTACAGGCACAGGAAGGACCTCACTTCCGGGTCGGAGTCGCCGCAGGAGTGCTGATGCCGGGCTCCGGGCCAGGACCGGAGTCCTCCGGAGCACCAGCCGGGTCGTCGTCATCAGAGGCGGGCGGCGCCGACTGCGTGACCGACTCGGCGGTGTCAGCGCCGGCGGGCGCCTGGTGGTCGGCGTCCGGCAGCTCCACCTCCAGCCGGCGGAGCCGGGCCGAGCTGGCCCCGATCACGGCGATCAGCACCAGCAGTAGCCCGACCGCGCAGAAGAGCAGCGCGATCCCCCGGCCGTTCCCGGTGCCGATCAGGCGCCCGACGCTGTCCGCCAACGCCCCGCCGGGGGCCATCGCCGGCTCGGCGACCCGGTCGGCCAGCGGCCCGGCCAGCAGGTACGCCACCGGCATGGCGGACTGGCCGATCATCCGGACCGCGGCGATCACCCGTCCCATGGCGGCGGACTCCACCTTGGTCTGGATCAACGCCATGGAGACCGCCATCAGGACCGGCAGCGTGAACAGGAACAGCGGCGCCACCACCCCGATCAACCAGGGGGAGGGGCGCAGGCCGTGCAGCGCCAACACCACCCCGGCCACCGGCAGAATCAGCAGGATCGCCCGTACCCGCTGGCGCGGCCCCTTCCAGATGCTCATCACCAGGCTGCCGACGAAGAACCCGGAGCCGCCGCAGAACATCAGCACCCCGAGGGTCACTTCGTCGGAGAACGACAGGATCAGCGGCTGCACCAGCACGCCCGCCATCGCGTAGCAGAAGTTGAACCCCGCGAACACCGTCACCAGCCACAGCAGCCCGGAGCCGCGGCGCCGCAGGTACCACCAGCCGTAGCCGAGGTCTCGGAAGAACGAGGACCGTTCGCCCGCACCGGGGGCGACGGTCAGCCGCTTGGCCACCGGCACCATCAGCAGCACCACGATCGCGAACCCGGTGGCGGCCAGGTCGAGCAGGATCACCCCCTGCAATCCGATGGTGGCCAGCAGCATCCCGGCGATCAGCGGGGCGGCGATCCGGGCCGCCTGGGTGATCTGCAACAGCCCGTTGGCCCGACCCAGCTGGTCCTTGGGGACCAACTGCGGGGTGACGGCGTAGAACGCCGTCGCGTGCATCACCCCGAACGTGGCCACCGCGGTGGTGGTCAGGTAGATGTGCCAGATCTGCAGCAGGTCGGTCCACAGCAGCAGCGCCAGCACTCCGACCACCGTCCCGCCGGCGGCGTTGCCGACCACCATCAGCCACCGGCGGTCGAACCGGTCGGCGATCGCACCCGCGAACGGGGAGATGAACACCCCGGGCAGCGAAGAGGCCATGAAGATGATGGCGAACTGGGTGGCCGACCCGGTGCTCTGGTAGACCCACACCCCGAGCACGAAGCCGGTGAGGCTGGACCCGATCGCCGCGAGCAGTTGTCCGAACCAGATCACCCGGAACGCCCGTACGTCCCCGGCCCGGTCCACCGTCGTAGCCTCCGTAGGCGATTTGTCCATCGTGTTACCTCCGGCCCGGCGCTCGGCGGGCGGAACTCCGCCGGCACGAAACTCCGGGAAGTATAGGCGCGGTACCGATCTTTCTCCGAGCCCTCAGGCAGGTCAGGGAAGCGATGAAATCGAAACGATAACCAGTCGATAACTCGGGCGCCCGTGACACTCCTAACGTACGAACCCGATCGACCACATGACACCACCTGAAGGGTGTGCGATGCCTTCCGATGTCGACTGGTCCGCCCCACCGGACGCCCAGGAGCGCCTGGCCCAGGCATGGGCCTGGATCAACGACTTTCCCGTCAACCCCCACCCCGACCTCGGCCGCACCGGTGCGGTCTGCCCCTACATGGGACGGGCGTTGCGACGGAAGTACGTGGAACTGGTGGCATTCGACGCCCGCTCCGGCGACGACGCTTGCGTGGCCGAACTGCGCCGGCTACGGGAGAAGCTGAAGCAGCGCTCCGCCGAGCTCGGCAACGACGCCATGTACCTGGTCTACTTCCTGGTCCCGTACGGGCTGTCCGACGAGGACATGAAGGCGATGATGCAGCGGGTGCACGCCCGGCTACGGCCGGAGTTTGTCCAGAACGGCATGCTCGCCGGTGACTTCTGGCCCGGACACGAGGCGCCCGGGTTGCACAGCCCTACGTTCCGGCCGTTCGCCAGTCCGTTCCCGCTGTTCCCGATCCGCAACATGATCCCCGCGGATCTACCGTTCTTCGCCGGTTCCCATGTGCCGGCCCAGACCAGGCTGGAGTACCTGAGCTATTACCAGCAGTTCTTCGGCGACGCACTGCCGAAGACGTGGCGGCAGCGGCTGGACGAGGCCCTGCAGCGGGCCCGCGCGGACGCGGCCGCCGGCCCGGTCGCCCAGCCGGTGCCGGCGGCCTGACCGGCTCACCCGACGTGGGATCCCGATCCGACGGACTGCTCCGCGGATCGGGACCCTGTCGGGGACACCGGCTCCGCGCTCACCTGCCGTACCACGTCCATGAACTGTCCCAACGTGTCGAGCTTCTCCGACACCGTCGCCCCGTACGGGGTCGCCCGGAAGGTGGTCACCCCGACCTCGCGGTAGCGGCGCAGCCGCTCGGCCACCTCCGCCGGGCTGCCGACCAGATTGGTCCCCAGCACCAGCTCGGCCGGGATCTGTTCCAACGCCTCGTCCTGTTCCCCACGGGCCCACAGCGTGCGCACCCGGTCGACCACCTCGCCCCACCCCTGCCGGCGGTACGACTCCCCGTAGAAGTTCCGTCGTTCCGAGCCCATCGCGCCCATCACCAACGCCAGGTGCAGCCGCAGCTCCTCGATGGCGAACTCCGGGTCATCGGTGAACCACACGTAGCCCCCCACCGCCAGTTCAATGTCGGAGAACCGGCGACCGGCGGCGGCCGCGCCCTCGCGGATCGGATCGAAGAAGACGTGGGCGGTTTCCGGTAGGAAAGCCGTACCGACCCAACCGTCGGCGATCTCACCGGTCAGCCGCAGGTTCCGCGGCCCCAGCGCCGCCAGGTGGATCGGCAGGTGCGAAACGGGAGGGGCGTCGGTACGTATCAGCGCCGCCTCTCCGGTGCCGCCGTCCTCCTCGGTCAGCGGGAGTCGGTAGAACTTCCCTTGAAATTCCAAGGGCTCCCCGGCGGCCACACGACGGCAGATCTCCACCGTCTCCCGGGTGCGCTGCAACGGATCCCGGAACGGCACCCCGTGCCACCCTTCCATCACGGACGGCCCACTGGTGCCCAGGCCGAGCACGAACCGCCCGCCGGACATGGAATGCAGGGTCATCGCGCTCATGGCCAGCATCGCCGGGCTCCGGGCACCGATCTGCACCACGTTGGTCATCAACCGGATCCGTTCGGTGTGGGCCGCGATGAAGCCCAACGGCGTCAACGCGTCGTGTGCCCACGCCTCAGCGGTCCAGACCGCATCCACCCCCAGCCGCTCCGCCTCGGCCACGTAGGTCGCCAGACCGGGCCAGTCCAGGATCTTTGCCCCGCCGGCGCCTATGGCCACCCGCATCACCGGATGAGGTTCCATCACGTACGTTCCCCTTTCTCACCGAACCGCTCCCGGACCGTCTGCCGGTCGGCGGCGGGATCGTCCCGGCGCGCCCGTTCGTAGGCGTACAGCCGATACAGGCCGGACAACCGGTACCGCTGTCGTCCCTCCGCGTCCCGGTCCGCTACTTCCAGCAACTGCGCGTCCACCAACCGCTCCAGCAGATCCTCGGCCTCATCCGGGCTGATCGTCAGTAGCTGGGCGGCCTGGGCCGGGCTCACCTGTTCGTCGTCGACCAGGCTCAGCCGCCGAAACATCACCGCCGCGTCGGCCGGCAGTGACCGGTAGCTGGCGTCCAGGCCGTCCCGTAGGCCGACACTACGGTGGTCGAGTTCGGCCAGCCGGCGGTCCGGGTCGGCCAGACGGCGCACCAGATCCGCTACTGTCCAATGTGGCTTTGAAGCCAGTCGGGACGCGGCCGCCCGGAGCGCCAGCGGCAGGCCCTCGCACCACCGGATCAGCGCGGCGGTCGCCTCCGGGTCCTCGTCCACCCGCTGCTGGCCCACCGACCGGCGCAGCACCGTCAGCCCGCTGTCCGCGTCGAGGCGGTCCAACCGGATCCGGATCGTGGCCGGCCCGTCCACCGGCTCCCGGCCGGTCACGATCACCCGGCAGTTGCCGCTGCCCGGCAGCAGCGGGCGGATCTGGGCGAACGACCGCACGTTGTCCAGCACGATCAGCATCCGACGCTCCGCCAGCAGGCTGTGGTAGAAGGCTGCCCGCGCCTCCACCCCGGACGGCACCTGGGCCAGCGGCCGCCCCAACGCCCGGATGAAGTCGTCCAACACCACCGCCGGACTCAGCGGTTCCCGGTCGGCGTCGAACCCACGCAGGTCGACGAACAGCTGCCCGTCCGGGAACTCCGGCGCCACCCGGTGCGCCCACCGCACCGCCAGCGCGGTCTTGCCGATGCCGGGCGGGCCGAAGATCTGCCCCCATCGCAGCGGCCGGTACCGGTCCTGGTCTCCCAGCAACGCCTCGTCCAGCGCGGCCAACTCCCGCTCCCGACCGGTGAACGCCGGATCGACCGGAGGAAGCTGGGCCGGCACCACCTCCGCCGCCTTGGACTGCCGCACCGGCGGCAGCAGCGACGGATCGTCCCGCAGCACCGCCGTGTGCATGGCGGTCAGCACCGGGCCCGGTTCCAGCCCCAACTCGGTGATGGAGTGCTGTCGCCCCTCCCGGAACACTTCCAGGGCCTCGGCCCGGCGGCCGCACCGGTAGTGGGCGAGCATCAGGTGCGCCCGGGCCTGCTCCCAGCCTGGCCGTTGCCGCACCAGGTCGGTCAGCTCCCCGATCAACGCCCGGTGCTGTCCCAACTCCAACCGGAGCGCGGTGTACTGCTCGTAGGCGCTCAACCGTTCCTCGGCCAACCGGTCGGCGGCCGCGGCCACCAGATCGCTCTCGATCCCGGCAAAGGTCGGGCCACGCCAGAGCGCCAGCGCCTCCCGGAACTCCGCCACCGCCCGTTCCGGTCGACGTTGCCGCACGGCCTGTCGGGCCCGCTCCACCCGCTCGGTGAACTCCAACGCGTCGATCCGGCAGTGCCTGGGGTCGATCCGGTAACCCGGTGCGACCGTCACCAGTAGGTCGTCCGGACAGTTGTGGGCGCGGAATGTCTTACGTAGACCAGCCACACAGATCGCGACCTGGGTCCGTCCGGTCACCGGCGGATCGCCGTTCCAGACCGCGTCCACCAATGTGTCCACCGGCACTACCTCACCGGCGTTACTGAGCAGCATCGCCAGCACGATCCGCTGTCTGGGACCGCCGATGGGGACTGGTTTCCCGTCCACGTACAGCTCTAACGCGCCGAGAATCCGGAAATCCACCCGGGGTCCGGACGACCCGTCCTGGTGCGCGACGGGTTGAACCGTTGTTCGGAAAGCCGGTAACAGGGAGGGAGATACCAGTGACATGGCGCGTCCCTTCACACAGGTTGACACTTGCCGTACGGCACGGGCAGGATGTCGCTCATGTGCGCGGCCACACCGGACAGAGTGGACGATCGGCCCGGACGGGTCGCGATCGTAGGAGCCGGATTGGCAGGATCGCTGTTGGCGATCCTGCTCGGTCGCCGGGGATACCCGGTCGACGTGTACGAGCGCCGCGGCGATCCCCGGATCAACCAACAGGGCGAGGGACGCTCGATCAATCTGGGGATCTCTGCCCGCGGCATTGCCGCGTTGCGGGCGGCCGACCTGTGGGACGACCTGCAACCGCGGCTGGTTCCGATGCGGGGTCGGATGATCCACCGACCCGAAGGCGGGTTGCGGTTCCAGCCTTACGGCACCCGCCCCGACGAGATCCTGCACTCGGTGCAGCGGAACGAACTCAACGCGGTCCTGGTCGACCGGGCGGAGAAGCAGCCCGGGGTTCGCTTCCACTTCGGACAGCGGTGTGTCGGCCTGGACCGCGAGCGGGGTGAGCTCACCTTCGCTGACGTGGCCACCGGCCAGACCAGCACGGTGACCGCAGAGTTCGTCATCGGCGCCGACGGCGCCTTCTCCGAGGTCCGCCAGCAGATGCAGCGAGGCCTGCCGAGCGTCTACCGGCTGGACTTCATGGAGTGGGGCTACCGGGAGCTGACCATCCCGGCCAATCCGGACGGCAGCCCCCGCACTCCGCTCGAGGCGCTGCACATCTGGCCAAGCGACCGGGGCCTGATCGTCGGCCACCCCAACGTGGAGAACTCCATCACCTGCACCGTGCTGCTGCCGTTGGAGGACGACCCGGCCCGGCCGGAACTGCGTAGCTTCGACGCCCTGGACACGCCGAAGGCGGTGCGGGAGTTCTTCGGCCAGGCCTTCCCTGACACCCTCGAACTGATCCCGGACCTGGAAGAGCAGTACTTCGCCCACCCCACCAGCTACCTGGTCACCGTCCGGACCCGACCGTGGCGCTACCGGGACCGGGTGGTGCTGGTCGGCGACGCCTGCCACGCCATCTTCCCGTTCTACGGGCAGGGCATGAACGCCGCGTTCGAGGACTGCCTGGTGCTGGACGAGTGCCTGGCCGCCCATCCCCGCGACCGGGCGGCCGCGTTCGCCGCCTACGAGCAGCGACGCAAGCCCCACACCGATGTAATCGCCGACCTGGCGGCCGACAACTTCATCGAACTGCGGGACCGGGTGCGCAACCCGTGGCACCTGCTGCGTGCCCACACCGACCTGACGCTGCACCGGCTGCTCGGTGACCTGTGGCAGCCGCTGTACCGGATGATCTCCCACACCACCATCCCGTACGGAGACGCGGTACGCCGCGCCCGGCGGCAGAACCAGGTGCTGGGTCTGACCGCCGGACTGACCGCCGCCGGGGCGGTGTGGGCGGCCACCGCGGCCGCCCGCCGGCTGCGGCGCCGTTCCTGACCGACCCCTGGGGGGAAGCCCGCCGGGCTTCCCCCCAGCACGCCATCGGCCGGTGCCCCACGCGGGGTCAGCCATGGACCGCCCCCGCCGGGCCCCGCTTCAGGAAGCCGATCCGCCGGAAGTAGTCGAGGTAACGACGCAACAACTGCACGTCGGCCGGCGGACAGGGTGCCCCCGCCAACTGGCCGTACCGCTGGGAGCGGCGGCAGTCGAACTCCGGCTCGGCCCGGGACGGGTCCGGCGGAGGCAGTTCCGCCGGGAACAGGGGCGCGAACATGCCCAGCGCGATGTCCTCACCCCGCTCCACCCGCGTGACCAGCTGCTCCCGCCACTGGGCGTGCGGCTGCCGCCGGATCCGGAACCCGGCCCGACGCAGGGCCGCGGCCACGTCGTCGTAGGTGAGCGCGGCGCGGTTGTAGTAGTGGAACCCACCGCCCCACGCCTCCGGGTCCCGGCTGGCCTGTCCGATCGCCGCGGCCAGGCAGTCCACCGGGTAGAGGTCGGGGCCACCGTTCCACAGCGGCACACTGCCCAACTGGACGAACGTCTTCAGCATGCGACTGAAGTAGTCGTCCGGATTGGACACTCCGGTCCGACTGTCACCGGCTACCCGGGCCGGGCGGTGGATGGTCACCGGCAGTCCGCGGGCCGCCGCCTCCCGGACCAACGCGTCCGCCACCCACTTGCTCTGGTTGTAGCCGTCGTTGAGCCCCTCCGGCTCGGTGGGCGAGTCCGCCTCGGTGACCCGCCCACCCCGGTAGTGGTCACCGAGGAACACCCCGAGCGTGGACACGAAGTGCACCGGGGTGGGCCGGTCGGTGCCGGCCAGCCGGAGCACCTCCACCGTGCCGGTGACGTTGGCCGCCTTGAGCCGGTCGTACGGGTGCAGGAAGTTCACCGCCCCACCGTTGTGGTAGATGGCGTCCAGGTCCTGCGCCAGCGCGGCGCGCGTGTCCGCGGACAGTCCCAGCCCGGGTGCGGTCAGATCCCCCGGCAGCGGCACGATCCGCGCCTCGTACTCCGGCCGCCACAACTCGTACCGGCGGAGGTTCTCCGCGATCCGGGTGACCCCGGCGGACTCCGAGTCCGCCCGCACCAGGCAGAAGACGGTGGCGTCGGTGTGCCGCAGCAGATCGTCCAGCAGGAACGCCCCCAGGAACCCGGTGGCCCCGGTGAGCAGCACCCGCCCCAGCGGACGCGGCTGGTAGGCGGGCAGGTCGACGCAGACGTCGTCCGGCAGCACCGCCTCCGCCCGCACGTCCACCCCCGACCGCACGGCCGTCGCGGGGGCCACGCCCCGGGCCTGGTCGATCAGGGCGGCCAGGTCGGCCAGGGTCGGGGCCTGGAACAGCGCCCGTACCGGCGGCGCGTACCCGGTCGCCCGTTCGATCCCCGTGACCACCGCCACCGCCTGTAGCGAATGCCCGCCCAGGTCGAAGAAGCCGTCCTGTCGCCCGATCGGCGCGGAACGCCCCAGCACCTCCGCCCACACGGCGGCCACCGCCTGCTCGGTGGGGGTGGCCGGCGGCTCGTACGCGCGCTCCTCGGTCTCCTCCTCCGGCTCCGGCAGCGCCGCCCGGTCCACCTTGCCGTGACTGGTCAACGGCAGCGCCGCCAGTCGGACCAGCCGGCTCGGCACCAGGTAGTCCGGCAGTTGCTGCCGCAGGTACGTCCGCAGCTCGGCCGTGGTCAGCTCCGCCCCCGGGGTCGGCACCACGTACCCGACCAGGATCTGCTGCCCGGTGGCGTCCGGACGGGCCACCACCGCCACCTCCCGGACCTGCGGATGGGCGGCGATGGCCGCCTCCACCTCCCGCAGCTCCACCCGGTGGCCCCGGATCTTCACCTGGTCGTCCACCCGGCCCAGGAACTCCAACCGCCCGTCGGCGCTCCACCGGGCGCGGTCCCCGGTCCGGTACATCCGGGCGCCGGGCTGGTCGCTGAACGGGTCGGGGACGAACCGTTCAGCGGTCAGCCCCGGCCGGCCCAGGTAGCCCCGGCTCACTCCGATGCCACCCAGGTAGACCTCCCCCGGCACCCCGTCCGGCACCGGTCGGCCGGCCCGGTCGAGCACGTAGCAGCGGACGTTGGGCACCGGGGCCCCCACCGGCAGGCGGGCCACCTCCCCCAGCTCACCACCATCCACAGTGGTGTATGTGGTGGCGCAGACCGTCGCCTCGGTGGGGCCGTAGTGGTTGACCAACTCGACCATGCCACCGGTGATCCGGGCCCAGGCCCGGACCTTCTCCATCGGCACCACGTCCCCACCCACCATCATCTGGGCCAGCGGGTGCTCCTCCGGCCAGTCCACCTCCGCCAGGTCGTTCACCCACTGCTGCCACAGCGCGGCCGGTGCGTCCACCACGGTGATCTCGTGCTCGGCGCAGAACCGCAGCAGCTCCCGCCCGGACAGCCCGGCCGGTTCCGGGTGGACCACCAGCGCCGCCCCCGCCACCAGGGCCGGGAAGATGTCCCCCACCGAGGCGTCGAAGCTCAACGGCGGAATCATCAGCAGCCGGTCGGCGGCGTGGAAGCCGTGCAGGTCCACGAACGCGTGCGCCAGGTTGGTCAGGGCCACGTGCGGCACCACCACCCCCTTCGGGGTGCCGGTGGAGCCGGAGGTGTAGATGACGTACGCCGCCTGCTGCGGGTGCACCGCCACCGGCGGCGGCCCGTCCGGGATCGACCCGGCCGGCTCCGGCTCGTCCAGGTACACCACCTGACCCGGATGGTCGGTGAACCGGTCGGCGTAGGCGGTGGTGGTGACCAGCACCTTGGCCCCGGCGTCCAGCACCAGCCACGCCCGCCGGGCCGCCGGGTGCTCCGGATCCACCGGCAGGTAAGCCCCACCGGCCCGGAGGATGCCCAACACCCCGACCAGCGCATCCGGGCCGGCCGGCAACCCCACCGCCACCGGCTGGTCCGGCGCCACCCCCAGCCGGTGCAGTCGCCACGCCAGCTGGTTGGCCCGCCGCTCCAGCTCGCCGTAGCTCAACCGCTCCGCGCCGGCCAGCACCGCCAACGCGTCCGGGTCGGCCGCGACCACCTCCGACACCAGTTCGTGCACCGGCGGTGCGGGGTACGCCCGGGTGATGGTGCGCCCGGCGGCGGCCGCCGCCGGGTCCCCGGAGACCAGCGGCACCTGCCAGACCCGCTGCTGCGGGTCGGTGGTCATGGCGCGCAGCAGCGTGGCCAGGTGGTCGGCCATCCGCGCCATCGTGGACTCGTCGAACAGGTCGGCGTTGTAGTCGAAACTCAACCACAGCCGTCCGTCGATCACCTCGGCGACCGTGGTCAGGTCGAACCGGGCGGCCGGCAGTCCCGAGTAGACCTCCTGGGCCAGCCGGTTGGTGGCGGAGGTGTCGGCCACCGGCACCGGCTCCGGGCCCTGGTTGAGCACGAACATCACCTGGAACACCGGGTTGTACGCCGCGCTGCGCTCCGGCCGCAGCTCCTCGATCACCCGCTCGAACGGCACGTCGGCGTGCTCCAGGGCGGCCACCGCGTCCACCCGGACCGCCGCCACCAGCTCGGCCAGGGTCGGGTCTCCGGACAGATCCACCCGGGCCGCCACGGTGTTGACGAACAACCCGACCAGCTGCTCCAGCTCCTCCCGGGGCCGGACCGTGACCGGGGTACCCACCACCACATCGGACTGTCCACTGTAGCGAGCCATCAACAGCTGGAACGCCGCCAGCAGCACCACGTACGGGGTGGCACCGGTCCGGCGGGCGAACGCCCACACCGCCGAGGTCAGCTCCGGTGGCAACCCGATCTGGTAGGTGGCCCCCCGGAAGGTCTGCACCGCCGGGCGGGGCCGGTCGGTGGGCAGGTCCAGCAACGCCGGGGCGCCGCGCAGCCGCTCCAGCCAGTAGTCCAGCTGCTGCCGGGTCCGCTGCTCGTCCAGCGCCTCCACCTGCTCGGCGGCGTACTCGCCGTACTCCATCGGCAGCGCCGGCAGGTCCGCCGCCACACCGGTGGTGTACTCCCGGTACAGCCGGAAGAACTCGTGCCGCAGCAGCCGGGTGCTGGGGGCGTCGGCGATCAGGTGGTGCAGGTTGGCCACCACCAGGTGCTCGTCGGCCTGGAACCGCAGCAGTATCACCCGCAGCAGCGGGCCGGTGGTCAGGTCGAACGGACGGCGGAACTCCTCGTCGATCAGCCGTCGGGCCGAGGCCACCCGCTGCTCCGGCGCCTCGCCGGACAGGTCCACCACGGTCAGGGCGGCCGGCTGCGGCGGCCCCACCTCCTGCACCGGCTCCCCGTCGACCGTCGGGAAAGTGGTCCGCAGCGTCGAGTGCCGGGCCACCAGGGCGTCCCAGGCCCGCTGTACCGCGCCCTGGTCGACCACACCGGGCAGTGGCCAGATCTGCGGCAGGGTGTACGTCGCCTCGTCCGGCGCGAGCTGCTGGAGGAACCACAACCGCCGCTGGAACGGTGACAACGGATAGCGCTTCGGGCCGCTCCGCGCCTGCCGCGCCTGCTGTTCCCGCATCGCCGCCGCCAACAGCCGCTCAATGTCCTGATCAGACAGACCCGCCAGCCCGGTGTCGGACGCCGGTACCTGAGCCGCGGCGGGCGCCGGCTCCGGGGCCGGGCTCGACGCGGCCGGCACCAGCGGCCGGCTGACCTGCTTGCCGTAGTCCGGGTGCGCCACCACCGCCCGGGCCAGCTCGGCCACGGTCGGTCCGGCGAACACCTCCCGCAGGGACAGTTGGGAGCCGAACTCGCTCCGGATCCGGGCCACGAGCCGGGCGACGGTCAACGAGTGCCCACCCAGGCTGAAGAAGTCGTCGTGCACCCCGATCGGGTCGGACACCCCCAGCAACTCCGCCCACACCTCGACCAGCCGACGCTCCACCTCGGTACGCGGCGCCACGTACGTGGTCTCCTCGGTGGCGCCCCAGGTGGGGGCGGGCAGCGCGCGGCGGTCCACCTTGCCGTTGGGGGTCAACGGCAGCTCCGACAGGGTCACCAGGGTCGCCGGCAGCATGTACTCCGGCAACTGCTGCCGCAGGTGCTCCCGCAGCTGCGGCCACACCTGGGCTGGGGTGGCGCCGGCGGTGGTCGGGACCACGTACCCCACCAGTCGGGTCTCCCCGGCGGAGGTGTCGGCGGTCACCACCGCCTGGGACACCGCCGGATGGGCGGACATCGCCGCCTCGATCTCCCCGATCTCGATCCGGAACCCGCGCACCTTCACCTGGAAGTCGGCCCGACCCAGGAACTCCAGGGTGCCGTCGGGCAGCCGCCGGGCCAGGTCGCCGGTGCGGTACATCCGGGCGCCGGGGCGGTCGCTGAACGGGTCGGGAACGAACCGCTCGGCGGTCAGGCCGGGGCGGGCGTGATAGCCCCGCGCGAGCCCGTCCCCACCGATGAAGACCTCCCCGACCACCCCGACCGGCACCGGCCGCAGCCGCCGGTCCAGCACGTACAGGCTGGTGTTGCCGAGCGGTGGACCGACCACGATCGCCCCCTCGGTCGGCACCCGCCCGGCCGCCGACCACACCGTGGTCTCGGTCGGCCCGTAGACGTTCCACAGTGTCACCCCGTCGCCGACCAGCTGGTCGGCGAGATCCCGCGGCAGCGGCTCCCCGCCGCACAGCCGGACCCGCAACCGGTCCGGCAGGGGGCCGTCGGTCACCAGCATCCGCCAGGTGGCCGGGGTGGCCTGCAGCACCGTGGCCCGGTGCTCCTCCAGTAGCCGCCGCAGCAGTCCCGGGTCGGAGCTCTGCTCCTGGTCGGCGATCACCATCCGGCACCCGGCCAGTGGCGGCAGCAGCAGCTCCAGCACGGAGATGTCGAACGACAGCGTGGTCACCGCCACCAGAGTGTCGTCAGTGGACAGCTCCAGCGCGTCCCGGAACCAGTACAGCAGGTTCGCCACCGGCCGGTGCGGCACCTGCACTCCCTTGGGGCGGCCGGTCGAACCGGAGGTGTAGATGGCGTAGGCCAGGTTGTCCGGGTGCAGCGGCACCGGCTCTGCCAGCGGCGGCGCCCCGGTCACCTCCGGGTCGTCCAGGCACACCACGGTCACCTGGCCGGCGGCCAACTCGGTGGCGAGCTCCCGGTGGCTGGCGCAGGTGACGATCACCGGCAGGCCGGAGTCCTCCACCATCATCCGCAGCCGGTCCGGTGGGAAGGCCGGGTCCAGCGGCACGTACCCGCCACCGGCCTGCCACACTCCGAGCACGCCGACCAGCATCGACGCCGACCGGTCCAGACACAGCCCGACCATGGTGTCCGGGCCGATCCCGTGCCGACGCAGGACCGTCGCCAACCGGGCGGTCCGGTCCACCAGCTCCGGTCCCGGCACCTCCACCCCGCGGGCGACCACCCGGGCCTGCCCGGAGGCCAGCCGGGTCAGTAGTTCGTCGCGGACATGGTCCGTGGGGATCGGCATCTCGGTCCGGTTGGGTTCGACCAGCACCTCCGCCTGCTGCCGCGGCGACAGCAACTCCAGGTCGAACACCGGCACGTCCGGGTCGTCGACCGCCGCCCGGAGCACCGTGGTCAGCGACTCCCCGAACCGCTCCGCCCAGGCCCGGCTGAACAGATCGGACTTGTACTCCACGTGCACCCGCGCCGGTTCCCCCGGCGGGAGGGACACCTCCACGGTCAGGTCGAACTTGGCGGTGCGGGAGTGCTCGCTGGCCCCCGAGGCCGTCAGCCCCGGCAGCCGCAGCTGCCCCGACGGGGTGTTCTGCACGATCAGCTGCACCTGGAACACCGGCGAGTGGCTGAGGTTGCGCTCCGGGCGCAGCGCCTCCACCAGCTTCTCGAACGGCAGGTCCTGGTGGCTCAGGCCGTTCAGGGTGGTCTCCCGGGCCTGCGCCAGCAGCTGCCGGAAGGTCATGTCCTCGGTCAGCCGACCCCGCAGGGCCAGGGTGTTGATGAACAACCCGATCATCGGCTCCAGCGCCGGGTCGCCCCGGCCGGCCACCGGGGTGCCGATCACGATGTCCCGCTGCCCGCTGTACCGGGCCAGGGTCACCTGCATCGCCGCCAGCAGCACCATGAACGGGGTGGCGTCGGCCTCCGCCGCCAGCCGGGTCAGCCGCTCCGTCACGTCACCCGGCAGCGAGAACCGGTACTGCTCCCCGGCGAACGTCTCCTCCGCCGGGCGCGGCCGCTCCGTGGGCAGCTCGAGCAGCGCCGGCGCCCCGGACAGGTGGTCCAGCCAGTACTCCAGCTGGCGGGACAGGTCTCCGGCGGCCAGCTGCTCCCGCTGCCAGACCGCGAAGTCGCCGTAGCTGACCGGCAGAGCCGGCAGGGACGGCTCCTGTCCGGCCAGCGTCGCCCGGTACCCCTCGCTCAGCTCGTCGAGCAGCACCCCCAGCGACCAACCGTCGCCGACGATGTGGTGCATGGTCAGCATGAGGATGTGCTCGTCGTCGGCCAGCCGTAGCAGCCTGGTCCGCAGCAACGGTCCGGTGGTCAGGTCGAACGGCTGCCGCGCCTCGGCCACGACCATCTCCTTGGCCACCGTGGCCCGCTCGTCCTCCGGCAGGTGGGTCAGATCCGCCACCGGCAGCGACGTCTGCGACGCCGGGGACACCAGCTGGTACGGGGTCCCGTCCAACTCGACGAAGGTGGTCCGCAGGGTGGCGTGCCGGGCGGTCACCAGGTCCAGCGCCGTCCGCAGCGCGGCCACGTCGAGCCGCCCGCGCAGCCGGATCGCCAACGGCATGTTGTAGACCGGGTCACCCGGAGCCAGCCGTTCCAGCACCCACAACCGTTCCTGACTGAACGACAACGGGTACCGCTGCCGCCCCGGCCCGACCGACGGCTGGTCGGTCACGGGGGCCGGCACCGACCCGGCATCCGCCAGCGGATCGACGGCCAACTGGGACAGGGGCGTGTCCGGGTCGGCCAGCGCCTGCTCCAGAGTGCGCAGGTACCGGTCCACCAGGCGCTCGGCGGTGGCGCGGGTGAACAGGTCGGTGCGGTAGGTCAGCCGGGCCTGTTCACCGGCGAACACCAGCGCCAGCTCGTCCGCGGTCACCCCCATCCCGCCCCCGGTGGTGACCCCCTTCAGGTGGTTGAACGAGAGCTGGAACATCGGTCGGCAGCCCGGCTGCCGGGCCGGTGCCAGCTCCTGCACCAGCAGCTGCAGCGGGATGTCCTGGTTGTCCCAGGCTTCGAACAGTCGCTCCTGGACCCGCCGCAGCAGCTCCGCGAAGGTCGGATCGCCGGAGGCGTCCACCCGGATCACCAGGGTGTTGACGAACATCCCGATCAGCGGTCGCAGCTCCGCCCGGTCCCGCCCCTGGGCGGGCACGCCGACCACCACGTCGGGGTGGCCCCCGACGGTGGCCAGCACCGCCACGTACGCGGCCAGCAGCACCGCCTGCTCGGTGGCGGCGTACCGACGGGCCAGCTCCCGTACCGCGGGCAGAAACCCCTCGGGCAGCGGGAAGAACACGTCGTCCCCCTGGTGGGAGGGGTGCGACGGGCGAGGGTGGTCCAGCGGCAGGGAGTGCACCGGTGGCAGGTCGGCCAGCCGGTGCCGCCAGTACGTCAACTGCTCCTGCCCGGACTCGGTGTGCACCAGTCCCCGCTGCCAGGCGGCGAAGTCCGGATACTGGATCTCCAGCTCCGGCAGCCGGGGCGGGCGCCCCTCCCGGTCGGCCGCCGCCAGTTCGAGCAGCTCCTCCCCGAACCGGACCACCGACTCGCCGTCGAACACCGTGTGGTGGACCGCGAACATCAGGTGCCAGCCGGTGTCCCTCCGCAGCAGCCGGGCCCGCCACAACGGGGGCCTGTCCAGCACGAACGGACGCGCCAGCTCCTCCTGCCGGGCCTGACTGAGCTGGTCCGGCCACTGCGCGGCCGGCAGCCCGGACAGGTCGGTGACCGGAATCGGCGGGACCTCCAGGTGCCGGAGCACCACCTGCACCAGCTCGCCGTCCCGGAGCTCCAGGCCGGTCCGCAGCGCCTCGTGCCGCTCCACCACGGTGGCCAGCCACCGTCGGATCTGCTCCGGGTCGTGCTCGGCCGGCAGGTCCAGGCCGGTGACGATGGTGTACACGGGGGCGTCCGGGTCCATCTGGCTGTCCAGCCAGATCCGCTCCTGGGCGTACGAGGCCGGCGCGATCAGCGGACCACTCATCACATCCTCCACAACAGACGTACCTGTGCGTGCGCGCACCGGCGCGCCTGCTCCACCTAGTCCCGCCGCAGCTTCGGAATCGCCTGCTCCCCGCCGGAGGCTTTGGCGCGCAGCGCCTCCACCTGCTCCGCCATGCCGGCCACCGTCGGGTACTCGAACAGGCTCCGCATCGGCAGCTTCACCCGGACCGCGCTCCGGACCTGGGCGATCAGCTGCACCGCCACCAGGGAGTTGCCGCCGATGGCGAAGAAGTCGTCCTCGACCCCGACCCGGGGCACCCCGAGCACGTTCTGCCACACCTCCGCCAGCTGGGCCTCCAGCTCGCTCCGGGGGGCGACGTACCCGTCGGCCGCCTCCGCCACCTCCGCCGCCTCGTCGGCGACCGGAGCCGCCTCCGTCGCCGGCGCCGCCCCGTCCGTGGCGGCCACCGTCTCAGCGGTCAGCTGCCGGGTCCGCTCCTGCAGCGCCGCGACCGGCAGCGGGCTGACCAGCACCTGGGGACCGAGGTCGGCGGCTAGCAGGTACCGCAGCGCCCGCGCCCCCTCCTCCGGGCTGATCGCTGTGCTCTCCTCCGGCTCGGCGGTGGCGCCGCCCTCGCCGGCCCCGACCGCCCCGGTCGCCGGCGCGGACACCGCCTGCCCGACCGCGTCCGGGTCGATCCGCCGCAGCATGAACTCGCTGATCTCCACCAGCACGCGCCCCTCCGGGTCGCACACGGTCACGTCCGCGGTCAGCACATCCCCCCGGCCGGCGTCCCGGTAGCGCAGGTAGCTGACGCACCGCGCCGGCAGCGGCCCACGGACCAGCAGCCGGCCGTACCCCATCGGCAGGTAGGCGCCCTCCGCGGTACGGAACCCGAACGACGTGGCCACGTCCAGCAGCGCGGGGTGCAGCCCCCACCGCTCGTGGTCGGCCGACTCCGGCAGCTCCAGTTCGGCCAGTTCCTCCCCGTCGCCGGCGTACACCTTCCGCAGGCAGTCCCAGCGGGGTCCGAACTGGACCACGCTGCCGCGCCGCCCCTCGGCGGGGTTCGCCACCGGTTGGCAGCGGGCGACCACCGCCGCCAGGTCCACCGTCGACGCCGGCTCCGGCACCACCCGGGCGGCCCGGCCGCGGACGTGGACCCGGGTGCCGGCCTCACTCCGACTGGTCACCTCGAATCCACCGTCGGGAGCGATGCGGACCTGGTAGCGCACCGCGTCGGTGTCCGGCACCGCCAGCGGCTCGGTGAACACCACGTCCTCCAGCGCCACCGCCGACTCCTCGGCGGCGGGCAGCAGCTGGACAGCCGCCTCCCGGACACACTCCAGGTGCCCGGTCCCCGGCATCACCGGCACCCCGGAGATCCGGTGGTGATCCAGCACCCAGTGGGTGTCCGCGCTGATCCGACCCCCGGCGGTACGACCGGTCAGGTCGGTCAGCACCGGGTGGGACAGCCGGGTGGTCGCCCCCGAACTGCGTAGCGCCTCCGGGGCGGCCACCTCCGCCGCCATCCCGACCTCCGACCAACCACCCCAGTTGACCGAGACCACCGTGGCGCTCGGGAAGCCCTGCCCGGCCCGGGCGTACGCGTCCAGGAAGGCGTTGGCCGCGCAGTAGTCGATCTGCCCCAACCCACCGGTGACCGCGGTGACCGAGGAGCAGAGCACCACGAAGTCCAGCGGCAGGTCCCCGAACGCGGCCTGCAACGCCAGCGTGCCCCGCAGCTTCGGCGCCAGCACCGCCTCCACGTCGGCCCGGGAGCGCACCTCGGCCAGGCCACCACCGGCCACGCCGGCGGCGTGGACGATCCCGTGCAGCCGGGTCACCGGGCCGTCCTCCCGCAGCCGCCGCAGCGCCTCCGGGTCGGTCACGTCCACCGCCACCGGATGCACGGTGGCCCCGGCCCGCTCCATCCGACGGACGGCGGCGATCGCCCGACCGGTCCGGTCCGTGCCGCCGTGCCGGGCCAGGTAGTCGTCCCACTCCGACCGGTCAGGCAGCGGGCTGCGGGCCAGCAGCACCAGCTCGCCCCGGGTCCGCCGGGCCAGGTCCTCGGCCACGGTCAGACCGATTCCGCCCAACCCGCCGGTGACCAGGTAGCACCCGCCTTCCCGGAGCACCGGTTCGGTGCCGGGGACCGACACCTGCGCGTACTCCAGCCCCCAGCGCCGGCCACGGCGCAGCGCCACCTCCGCGCTGCCCTCGACCGGTCGGCGCAGCTCGGCCACGATCGCCGCCGGGTCGGTGGCGTCGTCCACATCGATCCGGGAGACGGTGAGCCCGGCGACCTCCAGCGGCGCCACCCGGACGATCCCGGCCAGGGTGGCGTGCTCCGGGTGCCGCAGCGTGCCCGGTACCGGGTCCTCGGCGCCGGCGCTGACCAGGTCCAGCCGGACCGGGCGGCCCCGGGCGGCGATCGCCTGCACCACCCGCAGCGCGTGCAGGAAGCCGCGCTCCTGGGCCTGCCACACCCCGGCCGGGTCGGTGGCGACGGCGGTGGCGTCCAGGGCGGCCGCGTGCACGATCCGGTCGGTGTCCACCACCCGCTCCACCGGGTCGTCCAGGCTCAGCTCGGTGACCTGGATCTGCGCGGCCCGCAGCCGGTCGGCCAGGGCACGGCCCCGGGGACCGGCGGTGACCACCACACACGAGGTCAGCTCACCGGCCCGCGAGTCCGGCGGCAGCTGCCGCCACACCGGCACCGCGAACCGGTCCCGCTCCGGCAGCGGACCGACCGGCTGGTCGACGGCGGGCGCCGCCGCGGTGGCCACCGGGGCGGGGTCCGGGTCGGACCAGTACCGCTGCCGCTGGAACGGGTACGTGGGCAGCGGCACCCGCCGGGCCGGGCCGGCGTCCCGGCCGGCGTCCACCGGCACCCCGACCGTCCACAGCCGACCGGCGGCGGCGTAGACGCTCGCCAGCTCCTGCTCCGGATCGGTGGCCAGGCTCGGCACCGGCGCCAGCTGGTCCCGCGGCACCTGCAGCCGGGCCAGTCCCGCCAACTGCCGACCCGGCCCGCACTCCAGCAGCGCCCACCGGCCCGGCTGGGCCAGCAGCGACGCCAGGCCGGCCCCGAACCGTACCGGCTGACGCAGGTGCGTCGCCCAGTACTTCGGTTCGGTGGCCTGCTCGGCGGTGATCCGCTCACCGGTCACGTTGGACCAGAACGGCAACGTCGGCGCCGACCGCGGCACCGCCGCCACCGCGGCCTCGAACTCCGCCAGGATCGGCTCCATCATCGGTGAGTGGAAGGCGTGGGAGGTCCGCAGCCGCCGGGTGCCGATCCCCTCGGCGGCCAGCTGCTCGGCGAACCGGGTCACCGCGTCGGTCTCCCCGGCCACCACACAGGTGCCGGGGCCGTTCACGGTCGCCACCACCACCCCGTCCGGCAGCCGGGGCAGCACCTCCGACTCGTCCAAGGTGACCGCCAGCATCGCCCCGGACGGCAGTGACTGCATCAGCTCTCCCCGACGGGCCACCAGCCGGACCGCGTCGGACACCTGGAACACCCCGGCCAGGGTGGCGGCCACGTACTCCCCGATCGAGTGTCCGAGCATCGCCGCCGGCTGCACCCCCCAGCTCTGCCACAGCCGGGCCAGGGCGTACTCGATGGTGAACAGCGCCGGCTGGGTGTGGCGGGTCTGTCCAAGTTGCTCGGCGGCGGCCGGGTCGAACAGCAACTGCCGGAAGTCGGCGCCGAGCACCGCCAGACACTCGTCCACGGCCGCGGCGAACACCGGTTCGTGCCGGTACAGCTGGGCCCCCATGCCGCCGTACTGAGAACCTTGGCCGGAGAACAGGAACGCCACCTGCGGCGGCTGGTCGGCGGTGCCGGTGACGCAGCGCTTACGGTCCCGCAGCGCCGCGGCCGCCTCCCGGGCGTCCGCGGCCACCACCACCGCCCGGTGCTGGCGCTGGGCCCGACCGATCCGCAGGGTGTGGGCTGCGTCCGCCAGCGCCACCTCCGGGTGCTGTTCCAGATGGTCGGCGAGCTGCGCGGTGGCCGCGGCCAGCGCCGTCTCCGAGGCGGCCGACACCCGCAGCAGGTGGACCGGCCGGTCCGACCGGGTCACCGGCTCCGGCTCCGGCGCCTGCTCCAGGATCACGTGCGCGTTGGTGCCACCGACCCCGAACGAACTGACCGCGGCCCGGCGCGGCTGGCCCGGGTAGGGCTCGAACTTCAGCGGCGTGGTCGCCACGTAGAACGGGGTCGACGGGAAGTCGATCTCCGGGTTGGGCTCCTCGAAGTTCAGCGACGGCGGGATCATCCCGTGCTCCAGCGCCAGCGTCGCCTTGATCACCCCGACGATGCCGGCCGCCTGGCTGAGGTGACCGATGTTCGACTTCACCGAACCGACCGCGCACCACTGCCGGTCGCTGGAGTAGGGGGTGTACACCGAGGTGAGCGCGGCGATCTCGATCGGGTCACCGAGCGCGGTGCCGGTGCCGTGCGCCTCCACATAGGTGATGGTGCGCGGGTCGATCTCGGCCACCTGCAGGGCCTGGGCGATCACCGCCGCCTGGCCGGTCACGCTGGGGGCGGAGAAACCGACCTTGTCGCTACCGTCGTTGTTGATCGCGTTACCGCGGATCACCGCCCGGATGTGGTCCCCATCGGCGATCGCGTCCGCCAGCCGCTTGACCGCCACCACCCCGGCCCCGGAGCCCCAGAGCGTACCGGAGGCCTTGGCGTCGAACGGGCGGCAGTGCCCGTCCGGGGAGACGTAGCCCTCCATGCCCAGGTAGCCGATCCCGTGCGGCAGCTCCACCGACACCCCACCGGCCAGGGCCAGGTCGCACTCCCCGCCCCGCAGCGCCTCACAGGCCAGGTGCAGCGCCACCAGCGACGTGGAGCAGGCGGTGTGCAGGGTCAGGCTGGGGCCGCGCAGGTTCAGCCGGTACGAGACCTGGGTGGCCACGTAGTCCGGGGAGTTGACTGTGGTCACCGACAACTGCCCGGCGTCCCCGGCCCACAGCCGGCTGTTGGTCCGCAGATTCAGCCACTCGTACTTGACGTGGCCGGTACCGGCGTACACCCCGACCGCCCCGTCGTAGCGGGCCGGATCGTAGCCGGCGTCCTCCAGGGCGGTCAGCGCGCACTCCAGGAACAACCGGTGCTGCGGGTCGGCGAGCTCCGCCTCCCGGGCGGTCATGCCGAACAGCCCGGCGTCGAAGTACTCCAGCTGGTCCAGCACCGGCGCGGCCGACACCCAGCTCGGGTTGTCCAGATCGGCCTCGGTGGCGCCGGCGGCCAGCTGCTCCTCGCGGGTGAACCAGCGCACCGACTCCCGCCCGTCGATCAGGTTCTGCCAGAACTGACGGGCATCCGCGGCGCCCGGCACCCGGACCGCGAGGCCCACAATGGCGATCGGTTCCACACTGGTCTCTTCGGTCATGTCGGCCTCCTTCGTCGGGCACGGGAGCGGCGGGCGGCGGCTACCTGCGCTGCCCGGGAAAGTTCAGGATCAACGGCGGCACCGTCCAAATAGGTGGCCAGTGCGCGCACAGACGGGTAACGGAACAGGTCGACCACCGGGATGTCCCGGCCGAGCAGCTCGACCAGCCGGTGCCGGACCGCTACCAGCGCGAGAGAATGTCCACCGACATCGAAGAAGTTGTCCGTGGCCCGGACCGTCGGCAGGTCCAGGACGGACCGCCACACCTGCGCGATCATCCGCTCGGTGGGGGTGGCCGGCTCATCGGGCAGGCCCGGCGTCGGGGCCACTCCGACCGGCCCGCTCCGGGCGGCCGGGGCCCCGGCGACCGTCGCGACCGCCGGCCGGTCGGCGACGGTGTCAGTACGGAACATCACGGTCGGTTTGCCCACCGGCTGGTCCGGGTCGTCGACCAGCGCGGTCAACAGCGCCACCAGGTCGGCGACGAACCGGGTGATCCGACCGGCGTCGTACAGGTCCCGGTTGTAGAGCAGTTCCAGCACCAGGGTGCCGTCCCGCTCCAGCAGGTACACGGTCAGGTCGAACGGGGAGCCGGGGGGCCGCACCGGCAACGGTTCGGCGCTCACGTCCGGCAACGCCAACGGCGCCTGTCCAAAGTGGTAGGAGTTGAACAGCACCTGCACCAGCGGAGAGCGGCTCGGGTCCCGGGGCACCCCGAGCGTCTCCACGATCCGGTCCAGCGGCGCGGCCGGATGGGCGGTGGCGGCCAGGTACGCGTCCCGACACCCGGTGACCGCGGCGGCGAAACTGGCGTCGTCGTCGATCCGCAGCCGCACCGGCACGATGTCGACGAAGAAGCCGACCACCTCGTGCAGCGCGGCGACGCCCCGGTCGGCGTGACCACCCCCAGCACCAGGTCGGTCGTGGCCGGTGAGCCGGCGCAGGGCGTGTCCGAGCGCGGCCAGCACCACCTGCGACAGGTGGCGCCGACGTCCGGCCGGCCAGCTCCCGCACCCGGCTGGCCAGCGCGACCGGTCGCCGGTGACGCCCGGCTCCCCGGCGTAGGTCTGCACCGGCGGGCGGGACCGGTCGCGGGGCAGATCCAGGACGGTCGGGGCGCCGGCCAGGTGATCGGCCCACCATGCAGGTCCGCCTCCCCCCGCTGCTGCTCCCGCGCGGCGCCACGCCACGAGTCGGCGTACGGTAGGGTAGCTCCGGCAGCCGGGCCGGCTGGCCGAGGACCGCGGCGGCGGGTAGGCGGCCACCAGGTCGGCGTACAGCTGCTCCTGGGACCATCCGTCCACGATCGCGTGGTGGAACGCCAACGTCAGCACGTGGTCCTGCGCGTCCAGC
Organism: uncultured Actinomycetota bacterium; assembly: GCA_963809545.1. GTDB lineage: Bacteria > Actinomycetota > Actinomycetes > Mycobacteriales > Micromonosporaceae > Natronosporangium. The sequence goes on from CAWEKD010000007.1 coordinate 319,877, forward strand.
CGAAGCAGCTCGGCCGACCAGAGCGGGCCGTGCTCGAGGTCGAACGGCCGGGCGGCCACCTCCGCCACCCGGTCCGGCCAGCTCCGCCTCGGTCACCGGGCGCACCGGCAGCGGCACCGGGCCGGGCGGGTCGCAGACCGCGTACGGCTCGCCGTCGCGGGCCGGGATCCGCCACCGCAGCAGGTCTTGTCGCCGGCCACGGCCGCCAGGGCCGCCTGCAGCGCGGCGACGTCGAACGGGCCGCGCAGCCGCTCCGCGAAGACGATGTTGTACGCGGTCGCTGCGGCGCGAGCTGTTCCAGGAACCACATCCGCCGCTGCGAGGCCGACAGCACCGGCGGATGGCCGGCGGTCAACTCGGACCCCGGCCAACGGGGCGGCGGCGGCCACCCGGGCGGCCAGCCCGGCCAGGGTGCGGCCGGCGAAGATGTCCTCCACACTGACGTCCCGGCCCAGCCGGCCCGGATCTCCGCCACCAGGCGCATGGCGGCGATCGAGTGCCCACCGGCGGCGAAGAAGTCGTCGTCCGGCTCGGGCGGCGGCCCCCCGAGCACCTGCTGCCATAGACCGGGCCAGGCCGTCGGTGGTCTCGTCGTCCGTTCCCCCCTGCTGGACCAGGTGCTCGGCCTGACCGCGCAACGCCGCCCGGTCGACCTTGCCGCCGGGGGTCAACGGCAGCCGGGGCAGGTGGCACACCCACCGGGGCACCATCGCCGGAGTGAGCCGGTCCGCGGCGTACTGCCGCAGCTCCGCCCGCGCCGGGGCGTCGACCGGGGTCACGAACGCCACCAGCTCCGCCCCGGCCGGCCCGGCGACGGCCACCACCGCCGCGTCGGTGACCTGTGGGTGGGAGCGCAGCACCGCCTCGGTCTCCCCGAGTTCGATCCGCTGGCCCCGTACCTTCACCTGTCCGTCCCGGCGGCCCAGGTAGGCCAGGTCCCCGGTGGGCAGCTGGCGGACCAGGTCGCCGGTGCGGTACATCCGGGCTCCCGGCCGGTCGGAGAACGGGTCCGGCAGGAACCGCTCCGCGGTCAGGCCGGGCCGGTTCAGGTAGCCGCGGGCGATCCCGACCCCGCTCAGATACAGCTCGCCCACCTCACCGGGGGGCACCGGTCGGCCGGTCTCGTCCAGCACGTAGGCCCGGTGGCCGGGCAGGGCGCGGCCGATCGGCAGCGGCTCGGTCCACCGTCCCCGCAGTTCGGTGGCGATCTGCCCGACCGTAGCCTCGGTCGGCCCGTAGATGTCGTAGAAGTGCCGGTCCGGTCGGTCGGTCCAGGGCTCGACCAGCTCCGGCGGCACCACGTCGCCGCCGGAGAGCACCACCCGGAAGTCGGGCAGCCCGGCCGGGTCCAGCAGCGTCAGCATCGCCGGGGTGACCAGCCCCCAGGTGACCCGGTGCGCGGCGGCGAACCGTTGCAGCCGGGCCGGATCGGCCCGGTCCTCGTCCGTGGTCAGAGCGACGCTGCCCCCGTGGGCCAGCGGGACGTACAGGTCCACGGTGGCCGCGTCGAAGTTCAGGGCGCTGACCCCCAACGACCGCATCTGCGGCCCGATCCCGGCCACCCACTGCCGGCAGGCGGTGACGAACCCGACCACGTTGGCGTGGGTGTTCAGCACCCCCTTGGGGCGGCCGGTGGAGCCGGAGGTGTACAGCACGTGGGCCACGTTCTCCCCGACCGCCGGCCCCGCATCCACCTCGGACAGGTCGACGGCGGGCTGGACCGCGGGGGAGAGGAAGGTCGCCGCGTCCTCCCCCAGGTGGCTCCGGCCGGCGTCGTCGGCCACCACCAGGGTCGCCCCGGCGTCGGCGAGCATGTCCCGGCACCGCTGCCGAGGGTGGGTGAGGTCCAGCGGCAGGTACGCCGCCCCGCTGGCCAGGATCCCCAGCACCCCCACCACCAGCTCCGGGGTGCGGCGGGCGCAGATCCCCACGTACCGCTCGGGACCGGCCCCGGCTGCGCGCAGCTGCCGGGCCAGGGTGGCCGCCCGGGTCACCAGCTCCCGGTAACTGAGCGTCCGCTCGTGCTGCACCACCGCCGGGGCGTCCGGGCGCTCCCGGGCCTGCTGGAGGATGAGCCCGAACAGGTTCACCGTCGCGGGCTGCGGTGGGCGGTCAGTCATCCTGCTCACCTACCTGGATCCGCAGTTCGCTGAGGTACCGGTTGCCGGCCGCGTCCGGCACCCACGCCTGCTCCGGCGTGGGCAGCATCTCCGTCAGGGTCACCGCCACCGCCTCCCCGTCCCGGGCCGCGGCCGAGCGCAGCAGCGAGCACAGGGACCGGACATAGTGGGGGCTGCGGAAGTCGCAGTACACCGGCTTGGTCTCGGTGTCGATCCGGACGAACACCCGCTCCGGCAGGTCCAGCTGCGCCCGGAGCCGGCGGGCGGCCAGGAACCGCTCCCGGTCGCCGGTGACCGTCGCCAGTCCGGTCTGCCCGATCGTGGTGCGCCAGGTCTGGCGCGTGACCACCAGCCGGTCCACGCACACCCGGGGGGTGTGGGCGGCTGCGCCCACCAGCTTGAACGAGTCCACGGTGTGGATGGCCAGCAGGCTGGAGAACACCTCCAGCAGCGGCCAGCTCCGCCCGTCCGGGGCGTACACCCGCAACTGGCCGTCCTGGTCCGGTCGCACCTGACCGGCGGCGGCCGGCAGCAGCCGGCTCCGGTCCGCTCCCGGCGCCGGGGCGAACCCGAGCTGGATGTCGGTCGGGCCGGCCAGGGAGGCAGCCAGCCGTCCCCCGGCCCGGGGCCAGTCCGGTGGGTAGAGCAGCCGCACCCGGTTCGGCCCCAGGTCCCGTTCCAGTTCGGCCACCAGCGCCGCCGGCTCCGGATGGAAGCCGGTGAACAGGGCGTTGTCGAACACCGCCCAGCCGATGTGCAGCTCTCCCAGCACCACGGTGAACTCGCCGCGGTTGACCGCCGCCAGGTCCGGCGCGCAGATCTGCAGGTCCGGGCTGTGCAGGCGGCCGGCCGACCAGCCGGTCTCCCGGTCCGGGAACACCTGCCCGACCGCCTCGGCCAGGTCGGCGGCGCGTACCTGGTGGACCCGGGTCCCCGGCGGCAGGTCGGCCAGGCCGAGCAGCCGGGCCCACCGCCGCTGGAACTCGGCCACCACCGCGTCCACCGGGCGCTCCACCGCGCCGAACAGCATCCCCTGCGCCAGGAACCACAGCTCGGCCAGGTTCACCTCGCCGCCCTCGGCCGGCACCAGTTCCTCGTACAGTTCCCGCAGGGCGACCTGGTAGGCGTCGGCCAGCTCCGCGCACAGCCACCGGGCGGCCCGCAGCAGCAGGCCGAGCGGCTCGGCCAGGGCCTGCAGCACCGGCGCGCCGATCGTGACCTCCAGATCCCGCGCGGTGTCCTCAAAGCACACCCGGCGGCCGGCGTAGGTCTGCCCGGCCCGGCGGGTCGCCGCCTGCCCGGTGACCGCGGCGAACTCTTCATCCAGTGCGGACAGTTCCTCGGCCAGCCGGTCCGGGTCCCCGGCCGCGGCCGCCACCCGGTCCCGGGCCGCGGTCAGCCGGGCGAACCCGGCGGCGGCCCGGTGTCGGGCGTCGGGGTCACCGATGCGGGCGATCCGGTCGAGCAGCACCTGCTCCGCCTCCGGCGCCAGGGGAAGGTCGGCGTCCCACCGCAGCAACCCCCGCGCCACCAGCCGCTCCAGCAGCAGCACCCCGTCGGCGGGGCGGGGCAGGTCGAGCGCGGCCACCACCTCGGCGGCGGTCCGGGTGCCGTCGCAGGCGGCGAGGGCGGCGGCCTCCGGGGCCGACAGCCGCTCCGGCGGCCGCGGGGGCCAGAACACGGTCCGGTCGACCAGGTGCAGATGCGGCTGCCGGACCGGGGTCAGCCACATCCGCAGCTCCGGGTCGTCCGCCAGTACCTGGCCGTACGCGGCCAGCGCCCAGCTCTCGAACGCCACCCGGCGCTCCCGCAGGAGGGTCGCCCCGGGCCGGGCGGTCACCGCCGCCGGCGCCTGGTCGTCCAGCCGTGCCCAGCACACCGGCCCGAAGAACCCGACGGTCTCGTTCTTGGCGCAGTACCGCTGCCAGTACCGGACCACGGTGAGTTCCCGGTGCCGGGCCACGCTCGGGCGGTAGCCGTCCCCTCGAGCCAGGCGGTCCAATGTGGGCAGTGCGTTCGGGTTCTGCCAGGTGACCGCCTCCCGGAACCAGGGGTCGGCGGCGATCTCCCGGATCTGCCGGGAACCGTCGGCCAGGGCGGCGGACAGATACTTGTCCAGCAGGGCCGCCTCCCCGGTACCGGCCAGGTAGGCGTCGGCGGCCTCGGCCGCCTCCGGCGCGACGAACCGGTCCAGCCCGGCGGCCGGGAATCCGGTGGTACGCAGCAGCGCGTCCGTCCAGTAGGACCAGCCGCCCAGCGTCACCCGCCGGGGACGGTCGCCGCCCACGGCTCCGGCCACCGGGAGCGCGGCACGGTCGGCCTCCCCGGCGCGGACGGCCTCCCCGGCCACCGGCCGGGTGGTCGCCGCCGCGGGTGCCCCGGCCAGCGGAGGGACCGGGTCCGGCAGGGTGCGCCGGATCAGCGCCGCCACCTCCGGCAACCGCTGCTGCGGGAAGAAGTGGTCCCCGTCGATCAGGTGACAGGTGAATCCGGCGCCGGCGTGCCGCTCCCAGGCGGCCACCTCCGCCGCGGACACCGCCCGGTCGGACCGCCCGGCCATCCCGATCACCGGCATCGGCAGCGGCGGCTGCGAACGGTACGTGTAGTCGTCGATCCAGGTGAAGTCGGCCCGCAGCGCCGGCAGGAACAGTTCCAGCAGGTCGGGCAGGTCGATCAGCTCCGGCGGCAGGCTGCCGTTCCGCGCCACCGCCGCCACTAGCTCCTCATCGGACAGTTTTGACAGTCCGTCCAGTGGGCCGTTGCCGATCAGGTCCGGGGCCCGGGAGCCGGCCACATACAGCACCAGCGGCAGCGGCCCACCGGTCCGCCGCAGTTCCCGAATCACCTCGTACGCCAGCCGCCCGCCCATCGAGTGGCCGAAGAGCGCGTAGGGGCGGTCCGCGGCCTCCGCCACCGCCGCGGCCAGCCCGGCCACGTCGATCCGCGGCTCCTCCGCCAGTCGGTTCTCCCGGCCCGGTAGCTGCACCGCCCGCACCTCCACCTCCGGGCCGAGCGCGGCCGGCCACTGGCGGTAGCAGCTGGCACCGGCCCCGGCCGGAGGTAGACAGAACAGGACCACCGGCGCTGCCGGCTCGGCACGGAAGGTCAGGAACCAGCCGCTCATGCCGGGACCGCCACCGCGTCGTCCCAGCACCATCGGCGGTTGAACCGCGGCGGCGGCAGCGGGGCCCGAGCGCCCGCCTCCGCCGGGGGTGCGGACAGCACCACGTGGGCGTTGGTGCCCCCCACCCCGAACGCGCTCACCCCGGCGATCCGAGGTACGCCCGGCCGGCCGTCCGGCCAGGGCACGGTCTTGGTCGGCACCCGGAAGGGACCGAAGTCGATCTCCGGGTTGGGGTGGGCGAAGTGGAGGTTGGCCGGGACCATCCCGTCCCGTACCACCAGCACCGCCTTGATCAGCCCGGTGATCCCGCAGGCCGCATCCAGGTAGCCCAGGTTGGTCTTCACCGAACCGAGCAGCACCTCGGGGGTGGGATCGGTGTAGACCCGACGCAGCGCCGCCACCTCGATCGCGTCCCCCAACCGGGTGCCGCTGCCGTGCGCCTCGATGAATCCCACGTCGGCCGGGGACAGCTCCGCCACCGCCAACGCCTCCGCTACCGCCGCGGTCTGGCCGTCCACTCCCGGCACGGCGAAGCCGGCCCGGGCGGCGCCGTCGTTGGTGACCGCGAACCCGCGCAGGACCGCGTGGATCCGGTCGCCGGCGGCCAGCGCGTCCTCCAACCGGCGCAGTACCACCGCGGCCGCCCCGCTGGCGAACCCGGACCCCTCCCCAGCGGCGTCGAACGCCCGGCACACCCCGTCCGGGGAGATCAGCGCCTGGTGGGAGTGGGGGTAGCCGGGCAGGTTGACGTTGGTGCCGCCGGCGATCGCCAGATCACACCGGAAGTCAGCCAGGCTCTGGGCGGCCAGGCAGACCGCCACCAGTGAACCGGAGCAGGCGGTCTGCACCGCCACTGCCGGCCCGGTCAGCCCCAGCCGGTACGCCACCTGGGCCGGCAGGTGGTCGGCTGCCTGGTACGGCGCCGGCGGTCGCCCGGCCTGCAACCGCAGGAACTCGTACTGGTTGGCGGAGGCGGCGGTGAACACCCCCACCGGCCCCGGCAGCTCCGCCGGGTCGTAGCCGGTGTCGTGCAGGGCCTCGGTGGCGACCTCCAGAAACATCCGGTGCTGCGGATCGGTCCGGACCGCCTCCTCGACCGTGAACCCGAACCGGTCCGGGTCGAACTCGCACACCCATGGCGTGGACGCACCGGTACTGTCCACCCCGTCGCACAATCGCTGCCAGAGGGTGGCCACGTCGGGTGCGCCCGGGAACCGGCCGGCCATCCCCACGACGGCGATCTCGTCTCCGTTCATCGACCTACCTCGTGTCGCTGCCCACTCCGCTGGGCGGGAATCCGCCCGTCACGCCGCTTCGCCCGGCGCTGCGCCATCCGGTCGGCGGCCCGCGCCAGCGGCGACTCCGCCTGCTCTCCTTCCAGGTGGCGGGTCATCGCCGCCACGGTCGGATGCTCCAGCAACCGCACCAGCGGTACGTCCACTCCGGTCAGCTGCGCCAGCCGGTACTGCAACCGGGCCAGGGTCAGGGAGGTGCCGCCCGCGTCGAAGAAGCTGACCTCCCGCCCCACCGCGGGCAGTCCGAGCACTTCGCACCAGGCCTGGGCCACCAGCGCCTCGGTACCGTCGACCGGCGCCGGCCCGGCCGCGACCGGCGGGGGTGGGGCGGGCAGGGCGTTCACGTCCACTTTGCCGGAGACGGTCAACGGCAGCTCCGGCACCACCAGCACCCGGTGCGGCAGCAACTGGTCGGGCAGCCGTTCCGCCAACCGGGCCCGCAGCCACTCCGGGGTCGGTGGTGGATCGGCCTGCCGGGACGGCTGCGCGTACACGTGCACCTGGGTGGTGCCGCCCGGACCGGGGCGGGCCACCGCGACCGCGCGGGTCACCTGCGGCAGCGCGGTCACGTGCGCCTCGATCTCGGCCAACTCCACGCGGTGACCGTTCACCTTGACCTGCCGGTCGCCCCGGCCGGCGTAGACGAACGTGCCGTCAGGCAGCCGCCGCACGATATCGCCGGTGCGGTAGAGGGTGCCGTCCGGGCCGAACCGAGCCCGGGTCTGCTCCAGGTCCCCCCAGTAGCCCAGCGCCAGGTACGCGCTGCGTACCCCCAGCTCGGCCGGGCCGGATTCGGTCTCCGGCAGGGGGTTTCCGTCCGGGTCCAGCAGCACCGGCTGGTATCCGGCCAGCGGGGTGCCGATCGGGAGCACCTGATCGTCCAGGTCGGGCGGTTCTGTCCCCACCGGCAGGTGCAGTTGGATGGTGAAGGTGGCCTCGGTGGCACCGTAACCGTTGATGAGCCGGCAGTCCGGGGCGAAGTGCCGGCGGGTGAGCGTCAGGTCCTGCCGGGTGGCCGGCTCCCCGCCCAGCAGCACCACCCGCACCGCCGGCAACCGGTACTCCGGTCCGCCGGTGCTGACCAGGTAGTCCACCAGGTACCGGAAGACGGTGGGGGTGGAGTGGTAGATCGTGACCCCCCGCTCGGCCACCGCCCGGGCCAGGTACGCCAGCCCGTACCGACGCAGGTCCACCGGCACCACCGCCGCCCCGCTCAGCACCGCCCCGTACAGGTCGCTGATCGACATGTCGTAGCTGAACGGGGTGACCAGACTGGTCCGGTCGGCCGGGCTGATCTGCAGGTTGTTGACGTGGTTGGTGATCCCGTGCAGGACGCTGCGGTGGCTGTGGGTCACCCCTTTGGGCCGCCCGGTGGACCCGGAGGTGAACAGCACGTAGGCGGGCTGGTCGGGGGGTACGTCCCGGACGTGCAACGGGGCCGGTGGCAGCGGGTCGAACTCCACCAGCTCCGTGGTGACCGGCAGCGCCTCGACCACCGCGGCCGCCAGCTCCCGGTGTCGGGCGTGGGTGAGGACCACCGACAGCCCGGCCTGAGCGGCCATGGTCCGCAGCCGCTCGACCGGGTAGGTGGGGTCCAGGGGGACGTAGCACCAGCCGGCCGCCAGCCCGCCCAGGATCGCCGCCACCATGTCCGCCCCGTGATCAAGCAGCAGCCCGACCCGCGGCGGGACCGGCGCGGTGCCGGGGAACGGTCGTGGGTGCGGGTCGGCGTCGTGGACCGGGACGTCGGCCAGCCGGGCGGCGATCCCCCCGGCCATCGTGGCCAGCTCGGCGTAGGAGAACTGCCGGTCGGCGGTCACCACCGCCGGGCGGTCAGGGTGCCGCCGGGCGGTGGCGGCGAACGCCGCTCCCAGGGTGGTGTCGTGGTGGGGAAACGGCACGTGCGCCAACTCCGAAGCCTGCCAGGAGGGATCTCCGGACGCTGGCGGGCGTGTCGACACGACACCTCCATCGACAAATTGCGTTGATTCGCTGCGAGACAAAGGACGAGGGTAAGCGGACTTCGCGAAGTATACAAGCCATCGCAGCGGAGTCCATAGATTGCAACTAGACGGAGACAAATGCAAACACGCCAGCCATGCGATTAATTTCAGAACATGGCGTGGATGCACGACAGAGCATGAAATGCCTGGTGCGAGCACTTTTCTTCCCCCGCCCACCGGCATCGGACATTTCGATCGACCAAACGCTCTGTTTCGTCATCGATTCCGGTTTTGACGCGGACCATTTGTCGGAGATTCATCTGTCGACAGCGGACTGATCATCATCCGTAGGTCCATTTTCTGACGCCGTACGACGACTCAGGTGAACCATTCAGACCAATTGCGTCGTCCAATCGTCCGCCCCACTCCCCCTCGTCCGGTCAGCCGCCGGTGCCCCGGCCCGCCCGCCGGATGGACCGGAGTGGGGAGCCGGTGGGTGTCCTCCATCCGTTGACGCAAGCGCGTCCGGTGTCTGCCGCCCAGGCGGTACCGGTACGCTTCCTCGCGTGACGGAGGAGGCGACCGACCGGGCAGCCATGAGCCAGGCCGCTGCCCACCTGCCGCTACGGACCCGGGTGGCGACCGCGGTCTCCCGCACCGCGGCGGCGCTGTCCCGCGCCACTGGCCGCGGGGACGGATCGGTGATCGGAGGACGGCTCGGCCTGCTGATCGACCCGGAGCTGCTGAGCCGATTGTCGGCCGGACGGCAGATTGCGCTGATCTCCGGCACCAACGGCAAAACCACCACCACCCGGTTGACCGCCGCCGCCCTCGGGGTGCTCGGCCCGGTAGCGACCAACTCGCTGGGGGCCAACATGCCCACCGGCCACGCGTCCGCCCTGGCCCACGCCGGCCCCACGCCGTACGCCGTACTGGAGGTGGACGAGCACTACCTGGGCCAGGTGCTGGCGGCCACCAACGCCTCGGTGGTGGCTCTGCTGAACTTGTCTCGGGACCAGTTGGACCGGGCGATGGAGGTCACGCTGGTGGCCTCCCGGTGGCGGGAGACCCTGGCCGCCCACCCCGGCGTGCACGTGGTCGCCAACGCCGACGACCCGCTCGTGGTCTGGGCCGCCGGCCCCGCCCGCTCGGTCACGTGGTTCAGCGCCGGGCAGCGGTGGCGGGACGACTCCTGGGTGTGCCCCGAGTGCGGCGCCAGCATCATCCGGGAGCGGGAGCACTGGGCGTGCAGCGGATGCCCACTCCAGCGCCCCGCCCCGCAATGGAGCGCGATCGACCACGTCGCGATCGGCCCCGACGGCGCCCGGTACGAGGTGAAGCTCGCCCTCCCGGGACGGGTCAACGTCGGCAACGCCGCCACCGCCCTGGCGGTGGCGGCCTGCTTCGGGGCTCGACCGGCGGAGGCGGTCGGCCGCCTCAGCGAGGTCAGCTCGATCGCCGGCCGGTACGCGCAGGTGGAGAAGGACGGGCGGCTGATCCGGCTGCTGCTGGCCAAGAACCCGGCCAGTTGGCTGGAGGCGTTCGACATGGCCGAGCACGCCCCCACCTTGCTCGCGGTCAATGCCCGGGGACCGGACGGGATGGACACCTCCTGGCTGTTCGACGTGGACTTCTCCCCGCTGATCGGACGACCGGTGCTGATCACCGGCGAGCGGGCCTATGACCTGGCGGTCCGGTTGACCGTCAACGACGTGCCGTTCCGGTACGTACCGACCTTCACCGAGGCGGTGGCCATGGTGCCCCCGGGGCGGATGGAAGTGATCGCCAACTACACCGCGTTCCAAGACATCCGAGCGGAGCTGGACCGTGTTCTCTGACAGGGTGCCCCCGAGCCAGTGGTCGGCGTCAGCCCCGGCGAGAGAGTCGGCGCTGCGGATCGTGTGGGTCTACCCGGACCTGATGTCCACCTACGGTGACCGGGGCAACCTGCTGATCCTCACCTATCGGGCCCGCCAGCGCGGACTGGCGGTGGAGCCGGTCGAGGTGCCCTCCACCCAGCCACTGCCCCGGTACGCCGACATCTACCTGCTCGGCGGGGGTGAGGACGGCCCGCAGAGCCTGGCCGCGCAGCGCCTGAACGCCGACGGCGCCCTGCACCGGGCGGTGGACAGCGGCGCGGTGGTGTTCGGGGTCTGCGCCGGTTACCAACTCCTCGGCAGTGTGTTCGTGGCCAAGGGGGTCCGCCAGGAGGGGCTCGGACTGCTGGACATCCACTCCGACCGGGGTCCGACCCGGGCGGTCGGTGAGCTGGCCGGGCCGGTCGACCCCCAGTTGTCGCTGCCCACCCTGACCGGGTTCGAGAACCACGGCGGCCGCACCTTCTTGGGCCCGGAGGCGTACCCGCTGGCCCGGGTCACCACCGGGGTGGGGAACGACGGGACCACGGAGGGCGCGTGGCGGGGACGGATCCTCGGCACGTACTGTCACGGCCCGGTGCTCGCGCGCAATCCCGCGCTGGCGGATCTGCTGCTGCGGTGGGCGACCGGCCTGGATCAACTGGCCCCAGTGGACGACTCGTGGTGGGAGCGGTTGCGACAGGAGCGGCTCGCCGCCATCGCTTCCCGCTGAGCCCAGGCTGCGTACGCGGCGACCAGCCTGGGTGGCCGCGCCCTGCGACCGCCTCACCAGGGTGACCACCGCCCTCTCACCGCCGTCACCCAGCCAGGTGCTATGTGGGAATAAGTCCGATTGAGAGCATCTGTGGACGATGGTCACCCACCGGGCGGGGAGTAATTTGGGTCGATCGACGTAGTGCGAATCTCCGCTATACCGATACGCTCAAACAAACGGTCAAGGGGAGGCCAGTCGTTCGCCGTCGGAAGGGTCCCCCAACACCGATGACTACGAACACGCAGCGTAGGTTGCTCATCACGCTTGTCGTATCGGTCCTTGCGCTCAGCCTCACCCCGGTGCCCGCGGTCGCGGGCGCACCGCCGGGCTGGCCCCCATCCGCACCGGTGGTGGCGGTCCCCGGCGGCGTGGTCGAGACGGACCACGACTCCCCCATCGCTGCGCTGTTCGACCGCCTCAGCGCCGCGATCCGCGGCTGGTTCACCGCCGGCGCATCGACCGACGCGGCGCCCGGATCCGGTCGCTCCTCCGGGGAGTCCGGGGCCGCGCCGCTGGCGGCGACGCCCGCCCGGTCCACCGACTCCGACCAGGCGCGGCGCGTGACCCACACGGACCCGGCCGCGGAGGCGGGGCTGATCGGGTGGGAGGACGACCCGGCCGATGCCTCCCCCGCCGGTCCGGCGGCGCCTGCGGCGGGCACCAGCCTGGCACCGTCCGGAGTGGCGGCAGATGTCCAGACCGCGGTGGCCGCCGACGGGACCGTACCGGTCATCATCCGCCTACGGGAACAGGCCGACGTGGACGAGGTGGCGCGGGAGGCCGCCCAGGCCGGCCGGGCCGCGGTCGCTGATCTGGCCCGACAGGCGCACGGCGCACGGAACGTAGGAGTCGACCTGTGGCGGGTGGAGCGGGCCGCCCGCGGCGCGGTCGTGGCCGACTCGCTGCAAGCGGTCGCCGACGCGAGCCAGGCCCCGATCCAGGCGCTGCTGGAGACCCACGCGGCCGCCGGCCGCGTCAGCGACGTCCGGCAGTTTTGGATCTTCAATGGATTCGCCGCCACTGTGGACGCCACAGCGCTAGCGGCGCTGGCTGATCACCCGGCGGTAGCGAGCATCACGCTGGATGACACCTTCCGGTTGCCCGAGCCGATCCCCGCCGATGCCGACGAACCGGCGTTGCCCGGCTGGGCGCTGGAGAGTGTGCGCGCCCCGCGCGTGTGGGGGGAGTACGGGGTGCGCGGCGCCGGCGTGGTGGTCGGAATCATGGACTCTGGGGTGGACGGTGGGCACCCGGCCCTGGCCGACTCCTGGCGCGGTCGGACCGGAGACCCGGCGGCGAGCTGGTTCGTTCCCACGGGAGAGAACTACCCCACCCCCGGCGACGGGCACGGGCACGGCACCCACGTGGCCGGGAGCATCGTGGGCGCTGCCCCCGGGGAGGTGACCGGGGTGGCGCCGGAAGCGGAGTGGATCGCCGCCAAGATCTTCACGGACTTCGGCGCCACCAGCGACAGCATCATCCACGCGGCGTTCGAGTGGATGCTCGCCCCAGGTGGGGACCCGAGCGTGGCCCCGGACGTGGTGAACAACTCCTGGGGCTCCGACCTCACGCTGCGCACCGAGTTCTGGCAGGACGTGGCGGCCTGGGAGGCCGCCGGCATCGTGCCGGTGTTCGCCAACGGCAACAGCGGCCCGGGCACCGGTACCGTCGGCTCACCCGCCAGCTACCCGCACGCGATCGGGGTGGGGGCGGTCGACGCCGACGACCAGATCGCCTGGTTCTCCAGTCGAGGCCCAGTGACCTGGGACGGGGTCGAGTACACCAAGCCGGACCTGGCCGCCCCCGGCCACTACATCCGCTCCACCTGGCCCCGGCACCTGTCCGACGACGGCTACCACACCATCTCCGGCACCTCCATGGCCGCGCCCCACGTCACCGGGGTGGTGGCCCTGATGCTGTCGGCCGCGCCCGGGATGACCGTGGCCGAGGTGCGGGACGCCCTGGTCGGCACCGTGCGCTCCTCGTCCCACCTACGGGCGCTGCCGAACGCGTACGGCGCCGGCATCGTCGACGCCTACGCCGCCGTCACCCGGGTCGCCCACTCCGGTCTGGTCACCGGCACCGTCACGGACCAGGACGGTCGGCCGGTGGCGGCCCGGATCAGCGCGGGGGATCACCACACCACCAGCGACCCCGCCACCGGGGCGTACCGGCTGTGGCTGCCGGCCGGCCACCATCCACTGTGGGTGGAGGAGTACGGCTACCAGCCGTTCCAGCGGGAAGTGGCGGTCATCACCGGCGGCACCACCACGGTGGACGTGGTGCTGCCCTCGGCCGATCCGCACACGGTGTCCGGCACCGTGGTCGGCCCGGCTGGCCCGGTGGCCGGAGCGCGGGTGACCGTCGCCGGCACCCCGGTGCCGCCGGTCCGCACCGGACCGGACGGTGAGTTCACCCTCACCGTGGCCGCCGGCACCCACCGGCTGTGGGTGACCGCCGGTGGCCACGTACCGGCCAATCTGGAAATCACCGTGGCCGGCACCGCCGCCCTCACCGTGACCCTGGAGGCGGCCGCGGGGGCGGAGGGCTGGGCGCAGTACCAGAACCACCCCGCCCGCACCGGGGTGAGCCGCGACCACCTCGCCCCCGAGACCTTGCAGGTGGAGTGGACCACCGCCGTCGGCGGACAGGTGTACTTCGCCTCGCCGGTGATCGCCGACGGCCGGGTGTTCCTACCGGTGGACACCGGGCACCTGGTGGCGCTGGATCTGGCCACCGGCGCGGAGCTGTGGCGCTTCACCGGTAGCACCGGGATGCGGGGCGCCCCGGCGGTGGCGGGCGACACCGTGTACGTCGGAGGCGGGATCGATGGAGGCATCTACGCCCTGGACGCGGCCACCGGCGAGCTGCGGTGGCACGTCCCCACCCCCGGCCAGCGCGCCATCTACACCCAGCCGGTGGTGGACGACGGCGTGGTCTACGCCAACACCGGGTACAGCTCCGAGACCTCAGACCGGCTGTACGCGATCGACGCCGCCACCGGCGACGTCCAGTGGTCGGTGGCGCTGGGACCACGGGTGTTCGCCGGCCCGGCGGTGGCCGACGGACTGGTGGTCATCGGCGCCGCCGGGGAACGCCGACTGCGCGCCCTGGACGCGGCCACCGGCGCCGAGGTGTGGTCCCTGACCCGGCCGGGGGACGAGTTCTTCGGCTCCCCCAGCATCGCCGACGGCACGGTCTACCTCACCACGTCGGTCCCGCCGCAGGGGTTGGCGCCCGGATCGCAGGGTAGCCTGCTAGCGGTGGACGCGGCCACCGGCACGCTGCGGTGGGAGGTGCCGCTGCACGGCGATGGGCAGGGCACCGCCCCCGCGGTGTACGGCGAGCTGGTGATCGCCGGTTCGCACGCGCCGGGCACCGTGGCGGCCTACCACCGGGACACCGGTGAGCCGATCTGGCACTACGGTCTGCCGGTCAGCGGTGGCGTGAGCACCTCGGTCATGGTCACCGGGGACGGGTACGTGGTCGCGGGCTCGCAGCTGGACCGTCGGCTGTTCATCGTGGACGCGGTCACCGGGGAACTGGTCTGGGAACACCACACCGGTGACAACGTCCTGTCCACGCCGGCGTTCGCCGAGGGGCGGCTGGTGACCGCCACCGCCGGCGGTACCATCCGTGTCTTCCACCCCACCGGTCAGATCGCCGGGCAGGTGACCGGGCCGGACGGGCCGCTGTCGGCGACCGTCCGGGTGGTGGAGACCGGGCAGACCACCACCACCGACGAGACCGGCGCCTACCTGCTGGCCGGCCTGCTCCCCGGCACGTACACAGTGGAGGCCAGCCGGTTCGGCTACACCACGCAGTCCGAGCCGGTGACGGTGGCGGCGGCCCAGACCCACCAGCTCGACTTCACCCTCACCCCGGTCGGCAACGGCACGCTCCGCGGCACCATCACCACGGCGGCCGGCGGCGAGCCGGTGGCCGGCGCCACCGTCACCCTGCCGGGCACCCCGCTGGCCGCGGCGGTCACCGACCAGGCCGGTGACTTCTCGTTCCCGGACGTGCCCGCCGGGGTGTACGAACTGGTGGTGCAGGCGCCCGGGTACGTGCCGGTGACTGACCAGGTCACCGTGGGCGAGGGTGAGACCACGGTGGTCGCGTACCCGCTGGAGCGGTACGACGTGGCGGTGGTCTCCGACCACGAGGGTCGGGTGACCGCGCTGTTGACGGAGGCCGGCTGGCGGGTGCACCGGACCACGTTCGCGCAGATCGACGGGGCCACCGGGCACTATCAGGCGATCGTGTTGGTCGGTGACAACACGGACCGGGCCGACGCGGACCTGGAGCGGTTCGCTCGGATCGTCGCCGACGCGGACCGCACCGGCACCAGCCTGGTGGTGCTGGGCACGGGTGGACCGAGTTACGGCTCGGTGCGCACCCTGTCCCGGGTCACCGGGGATCCGGCTACCGAGGCGGCGGAGCTGAGCCAGCGGGGCGAGGTGTGGTTGGAGGACGTGGTCGACCACCCGATCACCGCCGGCCTCCCGGACCTCGACCGGATCCCGGTGCTGGCGAGCGGCAGCTGGCACGCCTGGTTCGACGGGTACTCCGGTTGGACCCTGGCGGTCCTCGGCAACGACCGGGACGGTCGACTCGGCGGCGGGGTGGGCTACCAGCGCCGCACCTTGAACAGCAACTACATCCTGCTGCCGGCCGCTGCCCCCTCCCCCTGGAGCACCTGGCAGCCGGCCATGCGGGAGCTGCTGCTGGCCGCGGTCCACTACGCCGCCACCGCCGCCTACGGCCAGGTGGCCGGTCAGGTGACCGATCCGGACGGACAGCCGCTGGCCGCCCACGTGACCGTGGTGGACGGACTGGAGCGCGCCGACGCCGACGGCGACGGCGAGTTCACGCTGCTGCTGCCGCCCGGTGAGCACACCCTCCGGGTCAGCCACCTCGGTTTCCAGACCGTGGACGTGCCGGTGACGGTGACGGCCGGGCGCGTCCAACCGGTGGAGATCACCCTGCCGGTCAGTCCGCTGGGGACGATCACCGGCCAGGTCACCGAGGACGGTAGCGGGGTGCCGGTGGCGGGCGTCCGCGTCACGGTGGCCGACACCGACCTGCCGGTGGCCACCACCGGCCCGGACGGGCGGTACGTGATCAAGGACGTGCCCGGTGGGGTCTACCAGTTGGACCTCACCGCCGACGGGTACGAGCCGCTGGTGATCACGCAGGTGACGGTCACCAACGGGGAAGTGACCACCGTGGACGCGGCCCTGACCCGGGCGCCGGCGGTGGTGGTGATCGGCGACTACCAGGACCAGATCACCAACTTCCTGGCCGCTCACTCCATCCCGGCGGAGCAGGCGGGCTGGGAAGTGGTGGACGCCCTGGACGGGGTCGAAGTGGTGATCCTGCACAACCCACCGGATCCGGGGCGGGAGGAGTTCCTGGCGGCGTTGGCCGCGTTCGACGCCGCCGGAGTGAGCGTGATCTTCCCGGCGGACGGCTGGTCGACCCGGACCCGCGGGGTGGACATGCTGGTCCGGTACACCGGCTCCCCCACCGGTTACCAGCGGCTCGGTGGGTTCAACGGGCCGGAGATCCTGCTGTCCGACCGGGCTGATCACCCGCTGTTCGAGGGGGTGACCACGGATCCGGTCCGGCTGTTGACCGGCTCCTCCGAGGCGGCGGCGTTCCCGGACTACCTCGGGATCCCCCTGGCCTCGGTGGGTGAGGCCGGATCCGATCCGGCCGGGATCGGCATCGCCTACGACGCCCGGAGCCCGGAGTCGGTCCACCTGTTGCTGACCGGGTTGGCCGCTACCCTCCGCAACACCCCGACCGGCAGCTGGACCCCGGACGGGCAGCGGATCTTCCTGAACGCGGTCCGGTGGGCGGCCGACCCCGGCATGGGTGGCCTGGTCGGCACGGTCACCGACGCGGACGGGCACCCGATCCCCCACGCGGTGGTGGAGGTGGTCGACACCCACTGGCGGGCACAGGTCGACGACCGGGGTGGATTCCGGATCGGGGTACCGCCGGGTGAGTACACCGTGCGGATCAGCGCGTTCGGATACCAGCCGCAGGAGCGGACGGTGACGGTCGGCCCGCACCAGGTGCGGGACCTGTCCACCTCGCTCACGCTCGGGACGGTCGGCGCGATCACCGGGGTGGTCACCAGCGACGGCGGCAGCGGCATCGGCAACCCGGGGGCGGGGGTGACCGCGCTGCCGGAGGTGGAGATCCGGCTGCGGGGCACTCCGTACACCACGGTGACCGATGCCGATGGCAGCTACGTCTTCACCCGGGTGGAGCCGGGTGAGTACGAACTGGAGCTGGAGGTGGCCGGCCACGTCCGGACCCTGGCGGCGGTGGAGGTGACCGCCGGGGAGACCACCCGCCGGGACGTCGACCCTGACGGTGTCCCCGCTGGTCGGGATCATCGACGACTCCACCTTCAGCAACTCCCGGGACCGGGGGAAGCAGTTCCTCCGGGACTGGGGGTACGAGGTGGTCGACCTCGAATTCGATTCGCTGGACCAGCTCGCCGAGGTCGACCTGGTGGTGGCCAACGTGTCCGACTACAGCCTGGATCCGGGGCCGGAGGCGCTCGCCGCGTTTGAGGAGGCGGTCAACCGGGCCCGGATTCCGGTGCTGTGGTTGGGTCAGCATGGCCGAGGCGCGATCCGGTTCCTGCACGACTACCACGGCGATCCGGCGGTGACCGGTGAGGGCTACAACCACGGCGCGGTGACCGCCACCGTGGTCTCCGATCACCCACTGGTCGCCGGGCTGCCGGAGCAGTTCCCGCTGATCGCACCGAACCAGCGGTACTCGTACTTCGACGGGTTCAGCGGCACCACCGTGGCCACCCTGGCCACGGAGAACGACGGCGAACTGGGCGCCACCATCGCCTACCGCGGCCGCACCGCCGACACGGTGGACGTGCTGCTGTCCACCTTGTCCATCACCACCTGGGGGGCGCCGTCCACCCGGGAGGTTCCGGCGCTGCACTGGACCCCGGAGGCGGAGCGGGTGCTGGTCAACGCCCTGGCCTGGGCCCTCCAGGCCCAGGGCATCGGCGCCCACGTGTTGGGCACGGTGGATTCCAGCACCGGCGGGCGGATCGCCAGCCAGGTGGAGGTGGTGGAGACCGGTCGGGTCTACCAGGGCCGGGCTGGGGACGGCAGCTTCCTGGTGCCGCTCGCCCCGGGCTCCTGGACCCTGCGGGTGACCGCGTTCGGGCACGAGCCGGTGGAAGTACCGGTGACGGTGGCCGCCGGCGAGGCCCGGACCGAGGCGATCACGTTGACCGCGGAGGCCTCCGGCACGGTGGCCGGCACGGTCATCGGGCCGGACGGCGAGCCGGTGGCTGAGGCCCAGGTGCAGGTGCAGGAGACGCCGCTGTCCGCCACCACCGACGCGGATGGTCGGTTCACGATCACGGCGGTGCCGACCGGGGACTGGACGGTGCGGGTCGCCGCCGACGGGTTCCGCACCGAGCGGCGCGCGGTGACCGTCACCACCGGTCAGACCACTGAGCTGACGGTGACGCTGCGGGAGAGCGTCGCGATCGCGGTGGTGGACACCACCGGGTCCAGCACCTTCGGTCAGTCGCTGTCCGCGCTGCTTTCCGCCGAGGGGTACCAGGTGGAGCTGGTGTCCCGCGCCGAGCTGGCCACCCTGGTGGATCGGGTCGACGACTACCGGCTGCTCATCTTCAACGCTTCCCTGCTGAGCAACCAGCGGGACGCGTTCGCGGCGGTGGTGGACGCGGCGGCGGCCGCCGGGGTGTCCACCATCCACACCAGCCAGTGGGGCGGTGGCTACCCGATCAATCTGCTGTCGGAGTTGCGCGGCGATCCGGCCGACACCGACTGGGGCTACGTCCAGATCGGGATCGACTATCTCCCCACCGTCGACCACCCGATCTTTGCGGGCTTCCCGGCGGGTACGCCGATCCCCCTCATCACCAGCGACCTCAGCAACCTGAACCAGCAGTACGGCACGTTCTCCGGGTACGGCGGGCACACCATCGCCACCACCGTGGCCCGGGCGGACGGCACCGACCTGGGCGGTGGGATCGGCTACCGGTTCACCTCGCCGCGCAGTGTGGAGCTGCTGCTGGGCAGCCTGTCGGCCGGCGGGAACGGTCACCCGGACGCCCGCTGGACCCCGCAGGCGCGGCAGCTGTACCTGAACGCGGTGGCGTGGGCGATCGAGGCCCGGCAGGCGCAGCTGACCGGGGTGGTCACCGGCGGTGGGCAACCGCTGGCCGGGGCCACGGTCAGCGTGCCGGAGCTGGAGGAGAGCACTCTGACCGGTCCGGACGGCCGGTACCACTTGGGGTTGGCCGAGGGCACCTACACCGTCCGGGTGGAGGCGTTCGGCTTCACGCCGGTCACGCAGGTGGTGGAGATGCCCGCCGCCGGGACGGTGGAGCTGGATGTGGATCTGGCGCCGATCCCCCGCGGCGAGATCACTGGTACGGTGACCACGACCGACGGCGCCCCGGTGGCCGGGGCCACGGTCACCGGGCAGGGCCCGATGGCGTGGACCGCCACCACCGACGCCGCCGGGGTCTACCGGGCGGAGGAGCTGCTGCCGGGTGAGTACCGGGTGACCGCGACCGCCGCCGGGTACCTGCCGGCCGAGGGCACGGTGCCGCTGCCGACCGGCGGGACGGCGGAACTGGACCTGACCCTGCGCCCCACCGACGTGGGGGTGCTGGGAGACGTCGATGGTGCGCTCACCGCGTACCTGCTGGCGCAGGATCTGCCCGCCGTCGCGCTGACCTGGGATCCGGAGCTGGATCTGTCCGGGTTCTCCGTGGTGGTGGTCAACGGCGGTTCCCCGGACCGGGCGACGTTCGAGGCGGTGCTGGCCGCCGCGGATGAGGCCGAGGTGTCGCTGGTGTTCACCGGCACCTGGGCGGTCGACCGGGGCGGGATCCGGTTGCTGGAGCGGTACACCGACCGGGTGACGGTGGGCACCCAGGGCTACGGGGACGGGCCGGTGGCGCTGACCGGCTTCGACCCGACGCACCCGGTGTTCGCCGGTCTACCGGGCGACCCGACCACGCTGATCGTCGCAGGCGGCTACTACAGCGTGCTGGAGTCCTACGCCGGCGTACCGCTGGCCGAGCTGCACGTCTCTCGCACCGACGCGGACCCGGTGACCGGGCTGGCGGTCGGGTACGACTGGCGGACCGCGGGCAGCGTGGAGCTGCTGCTGTCGGCGAGCGCGGTGACCGCGGAGGTCGGCCCGGGTCGGGGTTGGACCGAGGCGGCCGGGCAGCTGCTGGTGGACGCGATCCGCTGGGCCGGGTCGGTCGAGTTGACCGCTCCGGGCGCCCCGACCCTGGTGGTGGACGCACCGGTGACGGTTGAGGAGACGGTCACGGTCAGTGGTACCGCCGACTGGCCGTCGCAGGTGACGGTGTGGCGGGACAACATCGCCTTGGCCACGGTGGACACTGCCGCGGACGGTACGTGGTCGGCGCAGGTGCCGTTGGCCGTCGGCGCCAACCGGTTGGTGGCCCGGGCGGCCAACCCGGCCGGGGAGTCGCCGGACTCGGCGCCGGTGACGGTGACCCGCTGGCAGCCGGACTGGCAGGTCAACGGCGCCGGACCGGTCCGTCCGGTGTTCCTCCGCCTGGACGGTATCCCGCCGCTGCGGGCGCCGGCGGACACCGCCGAGCTGGTGCTCCTGGACGCCGACGGCAACGAGGTGGCGCGGGAGGAGCTGCGCTGGCTCGGGGTGTTCTACCTGCACCTGCTGCCGGTGCCCCGCGGGGCGGAGTACACCCTGCGGGCCGAGCTGGTGGTCGACGGCCACCTGGTGGTGATCGAAGGCCCGACGGTCCGCGGGTAGTGCTGTCCGGGGAGGGGTGCGGGCGGGACCGTCCGCACCCCTCCCCCGTTTCCCGTACCCGGGACCGGGAGGCACGGGGTGGACGACGCCCGCCAGGCAGTCACGAACCTCGATGCACTGGTGGCAGCGAGGCACGGATGCGCAATCCCGCTCCTCGCCGTAGAGTCGAGGAACCCCACTGAGCGTCCAGAATGTCCCACCGGCGCCCCTCGGAGGTGGTCAGGATGCCCCGGATACGGCGAGGTTGGCGGACCACCGGTGCGGTGATCAGCGGACTGGTCCTGCTCGGACTGGTGGCCGGGCCACTGCCGGACGAAGCCTGGCGGGGCGGAGTTCCGCGCGGCTCTGAAGGGGGCGGGGCCGTCGATGCCGGCTCCGGGGCGGCGACGCGCCCCCGCACCGCGTCGTGCGCCCGGACGCCGCACAGTTGGCAGAACACGTTCGCGAAAGTGGTGTCAACCCTGGAGCGTGATCACCCCGGACAGCTCGCTCACGCGGCGATCGTGGACGACGGGTGTGCCGCGCTGCTCATGTTCCGGGGAGCGGTGCCGGACCAGGCGGCGACGCTCACCGCGCCCCTGCCGGTGCCGGTCAGGCTGGTCGGCGATCGCGGCTACTCGCAGGACGAACTGGTGGAGGTGCTCCAGTCCACCTACTACGCCATCGTCCATCATCCCCGGATCGCGGCCGCATCGGGTGTTCCGGTCACCGAACGCGGCCTGGTGGTGATTCACGCGCAACCCGACGGCCCCACCACCCGCTCTGAACGGAACGCGTTGTGCCGCCAGCTACGCCCGGCCGCTCCCGCGAACCCGGCGATTCGCATCCAGCTGATCCTGACGGAGTATCTGCACCACCCGGCTACCCGGCTCCACCCCTGCTGATCGGTGGTGTCCGGCTACAGCCGGGACCGGTAGCGGGACGCGACGTCCAGCCCCGTGACCTGCCGGGGCAGCTGGAGCACCTCGTGATCCGGGGGCAGCGGTGGGGCCAGCGCCCCCGCTTCCCCGCCGTACCCGGTCCGCAGCGTGGTCAGGAACTCTTCCCCGGACTGGGGTGGCCAGCTGAACAGGCTTCCCTGACCGTGGGTGCATCCGAGCTCCCACAGCACCCGCCGCTGCCGCTCGTCGGCCACGCCCTCGGCGACCACGGACAGGTCGAGCCGGCGCCCCAGTTCGATCACGGCGCAGACCACCGCCTTGGCTTGCCGGGAGGTGTCCAGCGCCGCCACGAACGTCCGGTCGATCTTGAGCATGTCGACCGGCACCTGGGAGAGCCGCGGACAGGCTGGAGTGGCGGGTGCCGAAGTCGTCCAACGCGATCTTGACCCCGAGCTGCCGCAGCCGGTTGACGGTCCGGGTCGACCACTTCCTGCTGACCGATCGCCAGGTTCGGTCAGCTCCAGGTGAGCCGCTGCGGGGCTACCCCGGTGGCGGTCAGCGCCGCCTGCACCGTGTGCGGCAAGGAGGGGTCGAGCCAGGCTGCGCGGGGACAGGTTGACCGCCACCTGCAGGTCGAAGCCGGCCTGTCGCCAACTGGCCGCCGCCGCCAGCGCCCGGTGGAGCACCGCTTCGGTGAACGGGGCCAGCAAGCCGGAGCGTTCCACCGCCCGAGGAAGGTGGAGGGGGTAGGTGCCCCAGGTCGGGGTGGCGCCACCGGGCCAGCGCCTCCGCCCCCATCACCTTGCCGGTGGCGAGGTCCACGACCGGTTGGAACTCGACCGTGAACTCCTGGCCGGCCACCGCCCGGGGCAGCTCGCCGGCCGAGCGAGAGCTGCTCGAGGTCGGCGCTGTCCCGGCCCGGGGCGTAGACCGCTACCTGCGGCCGGCGTCCTTCGCCTGGTACATGGCCACGTCGGCCCGGCGCAGCAACTCCGCCGGATCGGTGCCGTCCCGCCGCCGCCACCGCCAGGCCGGCGCTGGTCTCGCAGGCTGATCCGGATCCCGTCCAGCCGATCGGCTCCCGGAGGCTGTCCAGCACCTCCCGCGCGCGGGCGCGGGAGCGCGGTGCGGCTGGGCAGGTCGCTGAAAGCACCGCGAACTCGTCCCCACCCAACCGGGCCACGAGGGCATCCCCCGCGGCCGCCCGCAGCCGCCCGGCTACCTCGATCAGCACCCGGTCCCCCGCGCTCGTGGCTGAGGGTGTCGTTGACCTCTTTGAAGTGGTCCAGGTCCAGCAGGAGCAGCGCGACCGGGCCCCGGTTGGGCTGGGCGAGCAGGGCGGCCGCCCGTTCGTGCAGCTGCCGACGGTTGGGGAGGCCGGTCAGGCTGTCGTGACTGGCGTCATGGGCGTGCTGCTGCGCGAGCCGGGCCAGTTCGGCGTACGCGGTGGCGTTACGCACCGCGGTAGACAGGCCGGCCGCGAAGGTGGTGAGCATGTAGGTCTCCCGGTCGGACAACCGGGCCACGGTCCGGAACCGGAGCCGCAGCACCCCCAGCGGATCCGCCACCCCCGGGTCCGACTCCAGCGGCACCTCGATGACGGGGCCGGAGCGCGCCGGCGCCGCCTCCGGTGGGCCGTCGTAGCTGACCCCGCCCTGGTCACCGCGGACCAGTCGGGGACGGTCGGGGCCGGCGAGCTCGACCTCGATCTCCACCCCGGGGTACAGGTCGGCGGCGCCGCGGATGGCGGTGTGCAGGATCTCCGCTACCCCGACACTGCTCAAGGCGTCGGTGGAGGCGGCGAGCTGTTGCCAGGCGCGCCGCTCGGCCTGAAGGTGCAGCCGGTGCCGATTGCCGAGATAACTGAGCAGCACCACCATGGGGGTGCCGACCACCAGCAGCGGCTCGACCATGTACAACAGCACCACCAGCGCGGCCAAGCTCAGGTCGGCGAGCCGGATCAGCGCGGAGAACTCCATGTCCCGCCGCAGCACGTGCCGCCACGGGGTACGGCTGGCCAGCGCGATCACCGGGGTGGCGGCCAGTTGGTCGACCACGGTGTAGGCGACCGCCGCGACCAGCAGCGCGAGCAGGTACTGCCACCAGGTGGTGAAGGTGGGCTTGGCCACCGTGGCCGGTAGTGGGCCGACCGCGTGGAACGCCGACGCGGCCGCGGTCGCCGCGAGCACGTCCTTGGCGGTGTTGAAGGCGGCCTTCCGGGCGTCCCGGTTCACAAACGGTTTGGCGACCCCCACCCCGAGCGCCACGCACAGCACCGCCCACGCGGTCGGCAGCAACGCCACCGCGATCAGCACGGACGCACTGGTGAGGGTGATGACGTACTGGGCCCGGGCGTCGAACCGCACCAGGCAGAAGCTGGCCACGAGCACCAGGCCGGCCACGACCAACGGGAAGGCCAGCGACGCGGGTGGGTGGGTGGCCGCGCGCCAGCCCGCCACCCCGACACAGACCAGTCCGGCGGTCACCACAAGGCCGACCAGCAGCCGGAGCAGCTGGTCAGCCTTGGGCTCGTCCACCGACGACTCCTCCTCGGTCGTTGGTTCGGCACCGGTCCGCGAACGTGGGTGCCAGGTTACCCCAGGTAACCGCTATCCACGTACCTGCCGGTGGCGGTGCCGGTGCGACCTGGAGGGCACGCCGAGTGGGCCGATCAGTCCCAATCCATCGTCCGCATCGCGATCGCCCCTCTCTGATCCAGCGGACCGGACTTTTCCCCACTGGGCAGAGTGTCCGGTTGCGCTGAGCCTAGCGGAAGAATGTGACAGATTCTCGGGTGAAGATGCCGGTCTATCACTACTCCGCAAATGACCGCTACCGGAACAAAAGGGCCAACTGCCTGAAATGCCACCAGGTGCTCGGTACGGCGCCCCGGGAGACCCGCGCGCGCTGCCCCCACCCGCGAATCTCCCGGGGTCGGTCCCTGGAACCGACCGGGGCCCCTGAGCAGCCCACCGCCGCCCAAGACCGCCCGGCCGGATCCGCCACTCGTCAGGCCACCACGTTCACCACGCGGCCCGGCACCACGATCACCCGGCGGGGCTCCTTACCGGCCAGGTGTTCCGCGACCGCCTCGACCGCCCGACGCTGGACCTCCTCCTCCGAGGCGTCGGCCGGCACCTCGATCCGCGTCCGCACCTTGCCGTTGACCTGCACCGGGTAGGTCACCGACTCGGCCACCAGCCAGGCCGGATCGGCCTCCGGGAACGGGTGGTAGGCCAGCGTGTCGGTGTGCCCCAGCCGCCGCCACAGCTCCTCGGCCAGATGGGGCGCGAACGGGGACAGCATCAACACCAGCGGCTCCACCAGCGCCCGGGGCGTGTGCTCCCGGCCGGTGGACACCGCGGTCGCCCGGTTGGTCAGCTCGATCAGTTTGGCGACCGCGGTGTTGAACCGCAGGTTCTCCATGTCGTTGCGCACCCCGTCGATGACCCGGTGCAGCAGCTTGGTGCTCTCCTCATCCAGCGGCTCGTCCGCGACCCGGGTGGCGCCGGTCTGCTCATCCACCACCAGTCGCCACACCCGCTGCAGGAAGCGCTGGGCACCGACCACCGCGCGGGTCTCCCACGGCCGGGAAACGTCCAGCGGGCCCATCGACATCTCGTACACCCGGAACGTGTCCGCGCCGTACTGCTCGCACATCTCGTCCGGGGTGACCACGTTCTTCAGGGACTTGCCCATCTTCCCGTACTCCTGCCGGACCTCCTTGTCCCGGTAGAAGTAGCGGGTGCGGCCGTCCTCGGTCACCTCGCGGACCTCCGCCGCCGGCACGTAGACGCCCCGCTCATCAACGTATGCGTAGGCCTGGATGTAGCCCTGGTTGAACAGCCGCCGGAACGGCTCGCAGCTGCTGACGTACCCCAGGTCGTACAGCACCTTGTGCCAGAACCGGGCGTACAGCAGGTGCAGCACTGCATGCTCCACCCCGCCCACGTACAGGTCGACCCCACCGCAGTCGCCCTCGCGGACCGGCCCCATCCAGTACCGCTCGTTGGCGGGATCGACCAGCGCCTGGTCGTTGCGCGGATCCAGGTACCGCAGCTCGTACCAGCAGGAACCGGCCCACTGGGGCATCACGTTGGTCTCCCGCCGGTAGGTCTTCGGCCCGTCCCCCAGGTCCAGTTCGACCTCCACCCAGTCCCGGGCCCGTGACAGCGGCGGCTCGGGAGTGGACTGAGAGTCCTCCGGGTCGAAGGTGCGAGGCGAGAAGTCGTCCACCTCCGGCAGCTCCACCGGTAGATGCGACTCCGGCAGCGCCACCGGCAGCCCGGTCTCGTCGTACACGATCGGGAACGGCTCTCCCCAGTACCGTTGCCGGCTGAACAGCCAGTCCCGCAGCCGGTAGGTGACCGCCCGCTGGCCGTGGCCGTTGGCCTCCAGCCACTCGATGATCCGCTCCTTGGCGTCGGCCACCGACAGCCCGTTCAGGTTCAACCCGGTCTCCGGGTTGTGGCTGTTGATGGCCGGGCCCTCCCCGGTGTAGGCCTTGCCCTCGAAGCCCTCCGGGGGCTGGACGGTCCGCACGATCGGCAGGTCGAACTCCTCGGCGAACTCCCAGTCCCGCTCGTCCTGGGCCGGCACCGCCATGATCGCGCCGGTGCCGTACCCCGCCAGCACGTAGTCGGCGATGAAGATCGGGATCTGGGCGCCGTTGACCGGGTTGGTGGCGTACGCGCCGATGAACACCCCGGTCTTCTTCCGGCTCTCCGCCTCCCGCTCCACCTCGGTCAGGTTCGCCACCGCCTCCCGGTAGGCGGCCACCGCCTCCCGCGGGGTGGCGTGCCCACCGGTCCACGCCTCCCGGGTGCCTTCCGGCCAGGCGTCCGACACCAGCGACTCCACCAGCGCGTGCTCGGGCGCCAGCACCATGTAGGTGGCCCCGAAGACGGTGTCCGGCCGGGTGGTGAACACCCGCACCGGACCCGCCGCGGTCGGGAAGTCAATGTGGGCACCCACCGACCGGCCGATCCAGTTCCGCTGCATCAGCTTGATCGGTTCCGGCCAGTCCAGTGTGTCCAGATCCTCCAGCAGCCGGTCGGCGTAGGCGGTGATGCGCATCATCCACTGCTTCAGGTTGCGCTTGAACACCGGGAAGTTGCCGCGCTCCGACCGACCCTCCGGGGTGATCTCCTCATTGGCCAGCACCGTGCCCAGCCCCGGGCACCAGTTGACCGGCGCCTCCGCGACGTACGCCAGCCGATGGTCGTCGATGATCCGGCGCCGCTCGACCTCGGACAGCTCCGCCCAGGGCCGCCCGTCCGGAGTGGCGCGAGTGCCCGCCTCGAACTCCGCGATCAGCTCGGAGATCCGCCGCGCCTTCCGGGCAACCGGGTCATACCAGGCGTTGAAGATCTGCAGGAAGATCCACTGAGTCCACCGGTAGTACTCCACGTCGGTGGTGGCGAAGCTGCGCCGGTTGTCGTACGCCATCCCCAGCCGCCGCAGCTGCGCCCGGTACCGCTCGATGTTGCGGTAGGTGGTCTCACGCGGATGGGTGCCGGTCTCCACTGCGTACTGCTCGGCGGGCAGGCCGAACGCGTCGAAGCCCATCGGGTGCAGGACGTTGTACCCGGTCATCCGCTTGTACCGGGTGTAGCAGTCGGTGCCGATGTAACCCAGCGGGTGACCGACGTGCAGCCCCTCCCCCGACGGATACGGGAACATGTCGAGCACCAGCAACTTAGGCGCGCGCGCCCGCGGGTGGTCGGGCTCGGCCAACGGACCGACCGGGTTGGGGGCTCGGAAGGTCTCGTGCTCCTCCCAGTAGTCCTGCCAACGCCGCTCGATCTCGCCGGCCAGCGCGGCGGTGTACCGGAACGGCGGCACATCCTGCTCTGGCTGGGTCACCTCGGTCATGTCGTCCCTCACTCGTCGTTGCCCGCAGCAGCCGGGCTTCTCACCTGGTGGGTGTCATACCCCGGACACAAGAAAACCCCTCCACAGGAGGGGTCGCCGTGCTGTCGCGTCGCGCGTCAGCACGGCCTGCCAAGAAGCAGCACACCAGGGGTCATACCGGCGAGTGTACCGCGCGGCCCAATGGCCCGCGATAGCCTGTGCGCACGGAGTGAGTCCACACGGGGGCGGCCGTTGCATTGCGTCGGCCGGGCGTGCGAACCCGACGGTGGGTCAACGACGTCTTACGTTGGCAGCCGCGGCACGACGAGGAGGATGTCAGGTGACCGTTCCACGGACCCGCGAGGATCTTGGCGGGCCGATGCCGCTCGACGACTTTCGCACCGTCTCCGACGCGATCGTCACCAACATCGAGCAGGTCATCGAAGGTAAAACTGCCACCGTCCGGCTAGCGCTGGCGGTACTGCTGGCCGAAGGACACCTGCTAATTGAGGACGTACCCGGGGTCGGCAAGACCAAACTGGCCAAGGCGTTGGCCCGGTCGATCGACTGCTCGGTCCGCCGGATCCAGTTCACCCCGGATCTGCTGCCCAGCGACGTGACCGGCGTCAGCGTCTACAACCAGGAGGCCCACGAGTTCGAGTTCAAACCCGGCGCGGTCTTCGCCAACCTGGTCGTGGGGGACGAAATCAACCGCGCCTCGCCGAAGACCCAGTCGGCGTTGCTGGAATGCATGGAGGAGCATCAGGTCACCGTCGACGGCACCACCTACCCGCTACAGGTGCCGTTCATGGTGGTGGCCACCCAGAACCCCATTGAAATGGAGGGCACCTACCCGCTGCCGGAGGCGCAGCGGGACCGGTTCACCGCCCGGATCGGGATGGGGTACCCCAGCGCCGGCGCGGAGCTGGCGATGCTGGACGCGCACGGGGCGCATGACCCCCTGGACGACCTGCAGCCGGTCTCTGACGCCGCTACCGTCCGCCGCATGATCGCCACAGTCCGCACCATCCACGTGGCGGAGGCGGTCAAGGAGTACACGGTCAACCTGGTCAACGCCACCCGCGAGTCCCGGGAGCTGCGCCTGGGCGCCTCCCCCCGGGCCACCCTGCACCTACTGCGGACCGCCCGGGCGATCGCGGCGCTGGACGGCCGGGAGTACGTGCTGCCGGACGACCTGCAGTCGCTGGCGGTGCCGGTACTCGCTCACCGGGTGATCTCCACCGCTGAGGCGCAACTGGCCCGCCGGACCACCGACGCGATCATCGCCGACCTGGTGCACCGGCTACCGGTGCCGCAGGTGCGACCGGAACCGCCCCAGCAGCGGCGGTAGCACACCCGCGCCGCCGACCAGCGGCGGGTGCAGGACCGGAGACGGCCAAGCGGCGGCGACCACGGAACGGAGGCACGAGTGCTGGAGGCGCTGCGCGGACTGACCACCCTGGGGCGGAGCTTCCTGGCCGCGGGGGCGGCGGCCGGGCTGTCCGCACTGGTGTTGGGCGAGACCGATCTGCTGCGGGTAGCGGTCCTACTGTTGGTGCTGCCGCTGCTGGCCGCCGCCTACGTGGGGCGAGGCCGGCACCGGCTGGCCTGCTCCCGGTCGTTGGATCCACACCGGATCCCGACCGGCGCCCGCGCCCAGGTCCGGTTGCGGCTGCAGAATCTGTCCGCCCTGCCCACCGGGACCTTACTGCTGGAGGACCGGCTGCCGTACGCGCTCGGTAGTCGACCTCGGCTGGTGCTAGACCGGCTGGGCGGCGGCCAAGCCAGCTCGGTCACCTACTCGGTGCGGGCCGAAGCGCGGGGCCGGTACGAGGTGGGTCCGCTGGTGGTCCGATTGACCGACCCGTTCGGGCTGTGTGAGCTGACCCGCTCGTTTCCCAACCAGGACCGGTTGACCGTGATCCCGGAAGTGGTGCCGCTGCCGGCGATCCGGTTGGCCGGAGAGTTCACCGGCACCGGGGAGAGCCGGGCCCGGTCCGTCGCGGTGCACGGCGAGGACGACGCCGCCACCCGGGAATACCGGCACGGGGACGACCTGCGCCGGGTGCACTGGCGCTCCACCGCCCGGGTGGGGGAACTCATGGTGCGGCGGGAGGAACAGCCCTGGGAGAGCCGGGCCACCGTGGTGCTGGACACCCGGTCGGCCGCTCACCGGGGAGAGGGGCCGGGCTCCAGCTTCGAGTGGGCGGTGTCGGGGGCGGCCAGCATCGCGCTCCACCTCCGACAGGCGGGGTGGCGGCTACGCCTGGTCACCCCCGGCGTGGACGTGTCCGCGATCGACGGCACCGGGGACGGGCGGATGCTGGACTACCTCGCCGAGGTAACCACCCGCCACCAGGGGTCGGACGTGGCCAAGCTGGTCGAGCAGGTCCGATCCGGCTTCGACGGTGGCCTCGTGATCGGGCTGTTCGGGATGCTCACCGCCGCGGAGGCGGAGTTGTTGACCCGGCTGCGGGCCAGCGGGGTCACCTGTGTCGGTTTTCTCATCGACAGCTCCACCTGGATGCACCTTCCCCCAGAGGCCCGCCAGCAGGCGGAACACCGCCATCGGACCGCGGTGGGGATCCTGTTCTCCGCCGGCTGGCGGGTGATCAGTGTGACCCACGGCGCCCGGCTGGCGGGGCTGTGGCCGCAGGCCGCGCGCGGGGCACAGGGCTTCGCCCTGCGGGCCGCCCTGGCGGAGACCGTGGCCGGAGGCAAACGATGACCGCAACTGACTCTTCGCCGGCCGCCGCCTCGACACAGGCCGGCCGCAACCGGGGTCGCCACCACCTGGGGATCGTGGCGGCCGGAGCCACTCTGCTGGGTACGGCGCCGCTGGCGGTGCTGTACGAAAGCTGGACCTGGCTGGCGCAGGCGGCGGTCGCGGTGACCTTGGTGGCGTCGGCCGCCGCCGTCGCTCGGACGCTGCGGGCGCCGGTGCCGATCCAGGTGGTGGCGATGCTCGCCGCCCTGCTCCTCGCCGTGACCTGGCAGTTCCGCAGCGGCGGCGAGCTGTTCCTGCTGCCGACCGGGCAGACGTTCGCCCACTTCCAGACGCTGCTGGCTGAGGTTCCTCCGCTGGTGGCCACGGAGACCATTCCCCTCGCCGACCATGCCGGGCTCCTGCTGCTGACCATGGCGGGGGTGGGCGTGGTCGCGATCGTGGTCGATGTGCTGACGGTCAGTCTGCGCCGCCCGGCCCTGGTCGGACTGCCGCTGCTGGCCATCTACTCCATTCCGGTGGCGGTCAGCCAGGACCGGGTGTCACCCGTGCCGTTCGCGGTGGCGGTGGCCGGGTTCTTGTGGCTGATCGCTACCGAGCGGTTGGAGCGGGTGCGCCGGTTCGGGCAGCGGTTCACCGCCCAGGGGCGGGGGGTGCCGGTGTGGGAGCCGTCCCCATTGGCCGCGGCCGGGCGCCGGTTGGCGGCGGTGGGCATCCTGGCGGCGGTGCTGCTGCCGCTGGCGGTGCCGGACCTGGGCAACGGCCTGACCCACCGGCTGATCGGCGGCGGTTCCGGAGAGGGAGAGGGTGGCGGCAGCGGGCCCGCCACCGCGGTGAACCTGTTCGCGCACCTCGACGGCATGCTCCACCACGACGAAACGGTGGAGCTGCTGCGCTTCACCACGGACGATCCCGACCCGTTCTACCTGCGGGTGGGCACCGCCGACCAGGTGTCGAACCGTGGTTTCCATCAACGCGCCCCGCAGGGTGAGCTGGTCAGCCTCGGGGTCCGCTCGACCGCTCCCATCCGGGCGGGGGCGACCGGGCACCGCCATCAGGCTCGGATCGAGATCCTGGCCTGGGACATGAACCGGCTGCCGGTGTTCGCCGAGCTGACCAACATGTCGGGCCTGGACGGTGACTGGCGGCACGACCGGGACCAGCAGGTGGTGTTCGCGGCCGATGAGCGGGCGGCGGGCCTCACCTACGACATCGAGTACACCCGGTGGGAATTCGATCCGGAGGCGCTGCGCCAGGCCCGTCCGCTGCCGGGCGACCATCCGATGAACCGGTTCACCGTCGTGCTGCCCCAGCTGGAGGTCAGCGAGCTGGTGACCGAACTGACCGCCGAGGCCGCCACCCCGTACGACGAGGTGCTCGCGATTCTGCGGCACTTCTCGGCCGAGAACGGCTTCCGGTATCGACTGAACACCGGACCGGATACCACCGGTTCCGCCATCGTCGACTTTCTGTTCGAGCACCGGGCCGGCTACTGCGTGCAGTACGCGGCGGCCATGACCTGGCTGGTCCGGGAGGCCGGCCATCCCGCTCGGGTGGTGATCGGATTCACCCGGGGTGGGCACCGGGACGGGAACACGTACACCCTGACCAACCGCAACCTGCACGCCTGGACCGAGGTCTACTTCGAAGGCTTCGGCTGGGTGCCGTTCGATCCGACCCCGAGCGCCTCGGTCGCTGGATCGGCGCGCCCGGACTGGGCTCCCGACCCCGACGCGCCCGTGGATCGAGATCCTTCCGGCGAGGGCGACCGCCCCGGGGACGCGCCCGGTGGTTCGCCGGACGGCCGGCAGGACGGCCCGAGCGAGCTGGCACCCGAGCCGGGTGGCGCGGTGGGCGGCGGGCTGCGCGAAGAGTCGCCGACCTGGCCGTGGTGGGCGACGGCGGTGATCGGGGTGGTGCTGCTGATGCTGACGCTGCCGGCGCTGCGGCGGCGGGGGATGCGGTGGCGCCGCCTACGCTCTCCCGCCCGGTCAGCGGCGCCGGGGCCGGCTGTCCGGAGCCGAGCCCACACCGCCTGGGACGAGCTGGTCGATACCTTGGTCGACTTTCAGGTGTCGGTGACCCCGGCGGAGACGCCCCGGAGCATCGCCACCCGGCTGGTCCAGCAGCTGCGGCTGGATCACGCCGACGCGGGGCCTCCCGCCGGAGACGCGCTCCGGCTGCTCAGCCGAGTCGAGGAGCAGGCCCGGTACGCCCCTACCCCGCCGCCGGAGGCGGACTTGGCCGCCGCGATTCGCACGGTGCGGCGCGGGCTCGCCGCTCGCTCCCCCTGGCGGGTGCGGTGGCGGGCGGCGCTGTTCCCGCCGTCGACGCTGCACCGGTGGCGGGTGCGGCTGGGACGAGGCGTCACCAGGGTGGTACGGATCGCCACGTGGGTGGGCGAGCTACTGGCCCGACTGTCCCCGCGTCGGTTGCTGCGGACCTGAGCCGGCGGCGTCACTCGCTGAGCCGACGCCGTCGAGTGACGGCGTCGGCGCCGTGGCCCGGCACAGGCTCAGGCTGCCGTGGCCCGGCGCAGGCTCGGGCGGGTGGCGTCGTGGTGGTCAGCGGTTACCTTCGGGCCGCCGCCGCCACCGCTCCTCCAGCCGGTCGATCAGCGACGACCGCCGTCGGCTCGGCCGGGTGGAGCCGGCGAAGCCGTCCACCACCTGTAACGGCGGGTATTTGGCGCGGCGGTGGGACCGCATCGCGTAGGCGGCCCCGGCCAGCATCACCACGAAGCCGGCGGCCCCGAGCGGCAGCAAGGTGTAGACCGTGCCGACGACCACGAGGCCCAGCCCGGCCAGGATGATCAGCACGGCGATGGCTAGCCGCCGACGCGCGTGTACCCGCGGGTCGGTGGCCCGCACCGCCGAGGCGAACTTCGGATCCTCGGCCAGCGATCGCTCGATTTGCTCGAACGCCCGCTGCTCATGTTCGGAGAGCGGCACGATCACTCCTCCCCGGTCGCGCGACCGCAGCCAGCCGGTGCCCCGCGCCGCTGCCCCGGCGCGGTCCACGCGCCGGTATCAAAAGCGTGACACACCGCCGGGCTGCTCGGGGCTAGCTGCACAAGGCCAGTCTACGAGGGTGCACGCCGCTCGGAAAGCGGGACGGGAGCCGAGCCCGACACATTTTCCGATTCGCCGGGATCAGCCCTGTTCAGGAGGGTGGCCGGGCGCACCGCCATCGGACCGAACCGGGCCACTACCTGGTCCGCGGCGGCCTCGGCCTCCCGCCACCCGTGCGGCCGCGCCCCCAACATCGGCTGCAGACCGGCCGCCGCGGCCTCCACCAGGCCGGTCAGCCGCACCCCGAGCAGCCGGATCGGCGCCGTGCTCCCCAGGGCACGGAACAGCGACCAGGCGGTGGTGAACACCTCCTGGCTGACGTCGGTCCCGCTGGCGAGGGTGCGGGAGCGGCTGATGGTGCGGAAGTCGGCGTACCGCACTTTGATCGAGATGGTCCGGGCCACCAACCCGCTCCGCCGTACCCGGCTGGCGGCCCGCCCCGCCAGCGCCAACAGCGTCCGGCGGATCGTGGTGGGATCAGTCACGTCCTGATCAAAGGTGACTTCGGCCCCGATCGACTTCTCCGGCTGATCCGGTTGCACGGGGCGGGGGTCGCGGCCGTGGGCGAGCTCGTGGAGGTGCGTCGCCGCCGCCTGCCCCACCACCGCGCGGAGCAGGCTGAGCGGGGCCCGGGCCAGCTCCCCCACCGTGGTCACCCCGGCGCGCCGCAATTGCGCGGCGGCTTTCTCCCCCACCCCCCACAACGCCTCCACCGGCAGCGGATGGAGAAAGTCGGTGACCTGGTCGGCCGGCACCGCCACCAGCCCGTCCGGCTTGGCCCGCGCCGAGCCCAGCTTGGCCAGGAATTTGTTCGGTGCCACCCCTACCGAGCAGGTCAGCCCGAGCTCGGTGGCGACCCGGTGCCGGATCAGGGTGGCGAGCTCGACCGGCCGGCCCAGCAGCCGCCGGGCCCCGGAGACGTCGAGGAACGCCTCATCCAGCGACAGCGGCTCCACCAGCGGGGTCACGTCCTGGAAGATCCGCATGACCTGCCGGGAGGCTTCGGTATAGGCGGGAAAGTCCGGCGGCAGAAACACCGCCTGTGGGCACAGCTTCCGCGCCTGACTCGTGGGCATCGCACTGCGTACCCCGTACGCCCGAGCCTCGTACGTGGCGGAACACACCACCCCGCGCTGAGCGGTGCCGCCCACCACCACTGGCCGCCCCCGCAGCTCCGGCCGGCGCCGCAGCTCCACGGAGGCGTAGAAGGCGTCCATGTCCACATGCAGGATGTGGCAGCCGGAGTCGTCGGCCTCCGGCCCGAACCGCCGGTCTGCTCCCTTGGGCACCGACTGGCTACGCCCCATGGGGTGAGGCTAACCCCGCCCGGGGACATTCCCCCGTCCCACCGACCGGGTGGCGGTCACCGGCGGATCAGCAGCAACGGCACCAACATCTCCACCGCGGTCAGGCTCCCGTGGTAGGCGACCAGCTCCGCCTCGTGGGTCGGCTCCGTCCCGGTGGACAGCACCGCGTGCTGGCCGCGGCACACCACCACCACCTCCCCGATGCGGGGGAGATGATCGGGGGTGACCGGGCCGAACCACCCGGCCGCGACCGCCTCCTGACGAGTGCCGACCCAGGCGGCCTCCCCCAGCCGTTCCCGCCAGGCCGCCAGCACGTCGGCGGTGGCGCCGGGCTCCGGATGCAGGTAGCGCACCCGGGCCTCCCCGGCGATCACCCGGACCCCGGCGCGCAGCTCCGGCTCGTCCGCTAGATCGATCCGGGTGTGCGCGGGAATGTCCAGCTGGCCGTGGTCCGCGGTCACCAGCAGGGCGGCGTCCGGCGGGAGTTCCGCCGCCAGCCGGGCCAGCAGGCGGTCCACCAGCCGCGCCGCCTCCTGCCACTCGGGCGAACCCACCCCGTGTCGGTGCCCAGCGGTGTCCAGCTCCGGGCAGTAGCCGTAGATCAGCGCCGGGGCCCGGTCCCGGGCCAGCGCCGCGAGCAGCGCGGTCGCCAGCTGGTCCGGCCCGTCCGCCGGGGTGTACCGACCGCCCCGCCACGCCGACCGGGTCAACCCGCTGCCGGCGTACTCACCTCGTGCCACCACCCGGGTCGCCACTCCGGCCGCCCGCGCCAGCGCAAACTGGGTCGGCACCGGCTGCCAGCGGCGCGGCGAGGGGCGGGCCCGCCAGCGAATGTGGGTGAGCACCTGGTCTGTGCCCGGAATCCGCAGCCGAAACCCCAGCACCCCGTGCGCCCCGGGTGGCGCACCGGTGCCCAGCGTGGTCAATCCGGTAGGGGTGGTGGAGGGAAAGCCGGCGGTGATCGGCCACAGCCGCCCCAGTCGGCCCGCCGTGACCTCCGCCAGGGTCGGTGCCACCGGGGCCGCGGTGGCCAGCTGGTAGTAACCCAAGCCGTCCACCTGCAGCACCACCACCCGCCGGATCCCCGCCAATCGGGGCGCCAGCCCCAACGGATCCGGGCCGGTGCCGACCCCCAACCCCACCAGCACTCCCGGCAGGACATCGGCCAGGCTCGCCCGCCCGTACGCCGGGGGAACCGGCTGCAGCGGGTCGGCCGGAACCTCCACCGGGCCCTACCGTTCCTCGGCGGAAGCACCGGCTGGTCGGCGGGCCAGCAGGTGCAGTTGGGCGGCGATGTCCCGGTACGGCGGGCGGGTGGCTAGTTCCGTCTCCAGCGCCAGCACCGCGGCCGGATCCCCCTCCGCGACCGGCGGCGGCAACAGATCGGTCAGCACCCGCACCCCATGCACCGTCTCCAGGGTCAGCCCGGCGGCGGTCAGGTAGCCGGCCACGGTCGCGACGTCGAACCGGCGTTGCAGGGTGTCCCCGCTGCCGGCCGGGGCGGACGGATCCCGCAGTAGCCCGGCGGCCGCGGTCAACTGCCCGGACATCGCCCGGGCCAACACGGCCGCGACCTGATTGGCGACCAGCACACTCGCCGCGCCCTCCGGCCGCAAGATCGCTGCGATCGCCTGCACCACGCCGGCCGGGTCCTCGACGACCTCCAGCAGGCTGTGGCACAGCACCAGGTCGGCGCTGTCCGGCGCCACCAGGTCGGCCAGGCGGTCTCCGTCCCCCTGCACTCCCCGGATCCGGTCGCCGACCCCGGCCTCGGCGGCCCGACGGGCCAGCGCGGCCAACGCGTCCGGGCTGGGGTCGACCACGGTCACCCGATGTCCGGCCTCGGCGAGCGGGACCGCGAATCCACCAGTGCCGCCGCCCACGTCGACCACCGCCAGCTCCTGATCCGGGTAGCGAGCCAGCTCGGCCGAGAGGACCTGCCACACCACCGCGGTGCGGGGTGCGGACTGCGGCGGAACCCTGCTGTGTGCCACGATCCCCCAGCCTAGGCCACCGGCTGTTGGTAGAGGCTCACCAGCACCCCGTACCGTGGCTGCTCCTCGCCGGCGTCCTCGGCGGTGGTGAGCAGTTCCGTCAGCGTGTCCGCGAGCCGCTCGGCCTGGGCCGGAGTGAGGCGGACATGCCGTAGCAGCAGTAGCGGCTCGCCCGGGGCGGCGGCGAGTTCCTCCCCTACCGCTTGCAGCATCGCCGCCGCCGGACCCGGCTGGAGCTCGGTCATGACCAACCGGCGCGTGGTCCGCCGGTAGTACTGCTCGGTGCCGCCGCGCACGCGCCGAGTCTCGGCGACCTCCACCAGGCCGGCCTGGCGCAGCACCTTCAGGTGGTGGGCCAGGTTCCCTTTGTGGGCGCGCAATCGGACGGCGAGCTGGCTGACCGTCGCGGGCTGCTCGGCCAGGGCGAAGAGGAGGCGCTGGCGGAGCGGATGCGCCAGCGCTTTGAACTGGGCCGGTTCCGCGAGGGTCTGCGCCGCCGCCGGCGGCGACGGGACGGGCGGGCGAGCATCCACGGGAGAAAGTGTCTAACTTTCTTGACGCTTTCGCAAGGCCGTGCTCTACTGGCGACCAACCGCGACTAGCGGGAGCGCTGACCGCAGCAGGAGGACGGGATGGAGCCGACGGAGATCGAGCGAGTGGTGACCCGCGCCAGCGAACTGGTCACCACGCACTACCTGTGCGCCCAGATCGGCGCCGAGCTCGGGCGACTGCTGCGGCAGCGGCTCGCCCAAGGGCACTACCACGCCGCCGCGGATCCGGCGGCGCTGGCCGCCCTGGTCACCGCGGACCTACAGTCCCACCACCACGACCGCCACCTGCGGCTGAAGCACCACCCGGAGCCGATCCCGGATTCCCCCGAAGATGAAGAAACCGGGTTGGCGGAGGCGTTGGCCCGGCAGGCGGCCGCATCGCTAGGCGGAGTGAGCCGGGTGGAGCGACTGCCGGGCAACATCGCCTACCTGGAGCTGGGGCCGTTGCTGTTCCCACCGAGCATGGGCGGGTACGCGGTGGTGGCCGCGATGCAGCTGGTGTCCAGCGCGGACGCGCTCCTGCTCGACCTGCGCACCACCGTCGGTGGCGACCCGACCACCGTGGCGCTGATCATCAGCTACCTGGTCGACGAACCGACCCACCTGCAGACGATGCACCTCCGGGAGCCGGAGCGCGCCATCCAGTCCTGGACTCTGCCGTATGTACCCGGCCCACGGTTCGGCGGGAGCAAACCGGTCTACGTGCTGACCGGGGCGGACACCTTCTCCGGCGGGGAGGAGCTCGCCTACGACCTCCAGCAGCACGGTCGGGCCACGGTGGTCGGCGCCCGCACCGGCGGCGGCGCCCACCCCCGGATCGGTTTTCGGGTCCACCCCCACTTGGAGGTGACCGTCCCCATCAGCCGCCCGACCCATCCGGTCTCCGGCACCAACTGGGAAGGCGTGGGGGTGGTCCCGGACGTGCCGGTGGCGCAGGAAGACGCCCGACAGGTCGCCTATCAGTTGGCGCGTGCGCAACTCGCTCAGACTGCTCGCCCCTCCCAAACTCCCCCCAACGAGCAGATAGCGGACATCGCACCAGCGACAACCCCAGCGGGGTAATCTCCACCCCGGAGACAAAATTGACTCGCGTTAGGCTTGGCTCGTGCGGAAGGGCGGTCACCTGCGGGAAGAGTCAGTGCCGGCACAGCCCGGCGGTCCGGTGCCGGAGTCGCCAGCGGACCAGCGCCCGCAGTCGACCACCGAACCAGAATCCCTTGCCCGCCTGCTAGGAGGCCGGAAGGCGGCGCTCGACGCCACCGCCCCACCGGTGGCGTTCGTGGCGGCCTGGCTGGCCGCCGGCCACTCGATCGGGGTAGGAGTCGCCGCCGCGCTGGTGGTGGCCGCCGGCATCGCCGGCTGGCGGATCTACCGGGGAACCAAGCCGCGCGCCGCCCTGGTGGGGTTGCTGATGGTCGCCATCGCCGCCCTGATCACCTTGCGGACCGGCCGCGCGCAGGACTTCTTCCTGGTGCAGCTGGCCAGCAACGCCGCCAGTGCGCTGGCCTGGGTGGTCAGCATCACCATCCGCTGGCCACTGCTGGGGGTGGTGGTCGGTACGGTGCTCGGGCAGAAGACCCGCTGGCGGCGGGATCCCGCGCTGCTGCGGGCCTATTGCCGGGCGAGCTGGCCCTGGGTGGGCCAGTACCTGGTCCGGGTAGCGGTCTTCACTCCCTTGTGGCTGTTCGGACAAACGGTGGCCCTGGGGGTGGCCCGGCTAGCGCTCAGCTGGCCACTGATCGCCGCCTGTATGGCGGTGTCCTGGTGGGTGCTCCGGCGCAGCCTGCCGACCGACCATCCCGGCCTGCGGCATCCGGTCACTGACGCCCCGGTGGTGCGCACCTGACCTCCCCTCGGCGGACCCCGGAAGGCGCCTGTCGGAGGGTTGCTCAAGGAGGGCGCCCTTCCCCGCGGGCGGCGGGAACAGAGCACCCTCCTTGAGCGTCAGCGATCAGCGGACGGCGCTGAACTGGTAGGCACGGAGAACGGTCTGCTCCACTGTGCTGCCGTCAGCGTGGGTGGCGCTGGCTCGCAGCGACACGAACCCTTCCCCAGCCGGGTGGTGGATCACCACCAGCCGACCGCCGTGCACCGGCACCTGCTGCCAGGTCTGCCCGTCGTCGTAGGAGACCTCGACCGTGAGGGCGGTGACGGGGGCGACCGTCGCGCCCGGCTGCGGTACCACCCGCACCGGCACCGGGTACGCCCGGCCGGCCGGGGCGGTGTTGTATTCGTCCAGCCGTACGTCGAACCGCACCACCGACACCGGCAGCGGCGCCTCGGCGCCGGCCCCGACGCGGCTGGACCGGAACGTCCACGCCAGGTGGGCGTGAGTGGATAGCGCGTACCACTCACCTCGGGTCGCCTCGACCTCCACCCGGTAGTCGGCCTCCCCCGGTGGCACGTCCACCTCCGCCGAGAATCCCGACTCCTGGTGGATCAGCTCCCCGTCCTGGTAGACCGAGACCTCCGCTTCGGTCACCACCGAGGACACGGGCCGCCCCGCCGCGTCGTAGAACAGCCACGGGTTGAGCACCAACTGGTCACCGACCCGGGCCGCCGCCAACGGCATGTCCGACCCCGGGGCGGACAGCGCCGGCGCGAACACGCCCTGGTTCCAGCGCTCCCGATAGGTCCGGCGGGCGTGGTACTCCGTCAACTCACTATCCGTGATGCTGACGATCTCCCAGGGCGCGGTGGGGTGGTCCGCGGGGAACTCCTCAACCAGAGTCTTCCGCCACTGCACCCCTCCGTCGGTGTTGTGGTATTCGGTGCGGGTGAACGGCAGCGGAGTCATGAATCCCGTCGCAAGTGCCGTGCTGGTGACGCCGGGCAGCATGCCGTAGCTGAACTTGGTGCCGACCACACCGGGCACGTGCTGCACGTGCTCCGCCACCACGGTGGCGAGTTCCCGCCGGGTGACGTCCCGCTGGAACCCGGTCATCATCCGACCGACCTCGAAGTAAGCCAGGTCGTAGCGGTACGGCGAATCCGCGAAACCCTGCTCATGATCACCCTCGGCGAACGTGGCGGTCACCGAGGACACGAAGCCGGGTAGGGCCTGATCCGGTCCGATCTGACCGCTGAAGATGGTGGCGAAATCGTTCGTCAGCACGCTGAACCCGGCCACCAGCGACTCCGTCGTGAGCTCCGCGTTCACTGAGCCGAGCGCCAGGTTCGCGGTGCGCTCCGGTACCGTGATCGACACTGGCTCGGCGAGCCGGGCGTCGACCGCCACGGTCAGATCCTGGTCAACGAGCAGGCGCGGCTGCACCAGCAGCGATGTCTCCTCCGCGAACACGAAGTTCATCAGGGTGTATTCACCGGCCGGGACGCGCGCGGTGACGACGGACCCCCCGTACACGTCCACGATGCCGAACGCGTCGGTCCGGTACAGGGTGCCGAGGCCGCCGCTGGGTTGACCGGCGCGGTCGGTGTAGACCAGCGTCACGTCGTAGCTCTCCACCTCCCGCTCCACCGCGAACGGAGTGACCACCCGCACGCCGTCGGCGGTGGCGGTCAGGTAACCGCCGAAGAACCCGTCCAGCTCCCCGATCGAGGTGTCGACGGTGAGGGTCACCTGGGCGCTCCCCGCCGCCGGTACCGTCACGGTGGACTGGCTGAGGGTGAAGAACCCGTCCGGCGCCGGGTCGCCGG
Source organism: uncultured Actinomycetota bacterium (assembly GCA_963809545.1). GTDB lineage: Bacteria > Actinomycetota > Actinomycetes > Mycobacteriales > Micromonosporaceae > Natronosporangium. The sequence continues at coordinate 360,869 of CAWEKD010000007.1, forward strand.
TCGGCCCGGTGGTGGCCAGCTCCAGGGTCAGGACGAGCTCCGCCGCGCCGTGGTTGTGGTAGGTCACGGTCGCGGTCTGGGGAGAGTCGTCGTGGTGCGGCCATTCCGTGTGCGCGAAGCTGACGCTGGGTGGGTCGGCCAGCACCGTCTGGGTGACGGCCCGGGTCAGGTCCAGCCGGCCCGCCCCCTGCGCGTACGGGTCGAGGGTCGGGTGCGGCGCCGCCGCCGCCATCAAGGCCGCCTTCACCTGGGCCGCTGACCAGTCCGGGTGCTGCTGCCGCAGGATCGCCGCCGCCCCCGCCACGTGCGGGGTGGCCATGGAGGTGCCCGACAGGGTGGTGTACGCCTCCCCGGGGTCGCCCAGGAAACCGGTGGAGCTGTTGGCGGCCACGATGTCCTCCCCCGGAGCGGTCAGATCCGGCTTCAGGGCCCCGTCGACGCGCGGTCCCCGGCTGGAGAAGAGCGCCAACTCGTCGGTCTTGTCCACCGCCCCGACCGTCAGCGCCGCGTCCGCACTCCCGGGAGAGTTGATCGTCCGCTCCCCGCCGTCATTGCCGGCGGCGATCACGAACAAGACGTCGTACTGGGCGGTCAGGTCCTCTACCGCCTCCTCCAGTGGGTCCAGCCCCTCGAAGTCGGGACCACCCAGGCTCAGGTTCACCACGTCGGCGCCCTGCTCGGCCGCCCACTGCATCCCGGCCAGGATCCACGACTCGGCGCACCCGAACTCCATGCACACCTTGCCGTCCAGCAGTTGCGCCCCGGGCGCCACCCCCTGGAACTGTCCGTCGGAGGCGGCGCCGCTACCGGCCACGATCGACGCCACATGGGTGCCGTGTCCGACGAAGTCGCCGTCCTCCTCCTCTCCCTCGGTGAAGTTCGCCGAGGCCGCGATCCGATCGGACAGGTCGGGGTGGGTGGCGTCGATACCGGTGTCCAGCACCGCCACGGTCACTCCGGTGCCGTCCCATCCGGACGCCCACGCGGTCGGTGCCCCCACCTGGGGCACGCTCTCCGCCAACAGTGGCTGGCGGAGTCCGTCCAACCACACCTTCGGCCGGTGAACCGCGGCGATACCCGGGGGCTGATCGACCAGTTGCGACCAGAACTCCCCCAATGCGGACTTGGCTACTTCGATCGCGACACCGTCGATGGCGGGCAGCTCCCGTACCACCTCCACCGCCGTGGTGCGGTTCGCCCGCATCGCGGGTACGGCCACCCCACCGCCCGTGGTGATCAGCGGCAGATCCGACCGCTGGTCGTGGTAGCCGTACGCCATCAGCAGGGACACATTGAACAACCGCTGGTCCAGGACGTCGTCGCGCAGCAACGGGACCGCATCACTCGGGACCACGTACAGTTCGTCGTTGACCCGGCGGGTCAGGTACGTGATCCCGGCGCGATCGGGGCCACGATGGATCACCACCCGATCCGAGTCGATCATCGTGACCCGATCACCAGTGATCAACGTGACCGTGCGGGCCGCTGGCGCCGGTGCCCCGACGGTGATCGGAGTACCGTCCTCACCGGCGGGAGCGCCACTCGCCGGTGGCGCGAGCGATGCCACCAGCACCGCGGCCAATCCACCGGCGGTGAGTAACCTTCGGATATTCACATTTCCTCCCAGGAATGGGGTGAACTTTCCCGAGAGGAGACGCATCTACATTAATAAAAAGTTGCATACGTTCTGTCGTGTTTGCGACGCAGTGAGCTGCTCCACATCCCCTTGGGCGAGGTGTCAGGCGGCGGCCCGCGTGGGGGCACCCCCGGGCAGGCGGGACATCCCCAAGGTGGTCTCCACCAACCCGATGAACTGCTCGGCGGCGCGCACCAGATCATCCGCCTCCCGCGCCGTGACCACGCCCCGCACCCCCGCTTGGGCGGCGGCCCGCCGGTTCGCCCCGGCGGCGAAGAAACTCGCCCACTCCCCCAGCTCCGGCGCCACCCGCCGCAGCAGCACCCAGACACTGGTTACCTGGTTACGCCGGCGCGGAGCGGGTTGAGCTCGGACCGCGAGCACCGCGGCGGCCGCCCGCAACGCCGCCAGGTGGGCCGTGGCGTAACGAAGCCCGTCGCACGCGGTGGCCGCGGCTTCCGCCACCCCCTGCCGAGCGAGGCGAAGCAGCTCGGCCGGAGTGCGGTGCGGCAGCAGGTAAGCGGGGATGGTGACCACGGAACTGGCTGACATGTCTGTCCTCCGAGATGTGCCGTATGAACCTGGTGCTGCGGAGGAAGGCGCAGCGGCGGGGGGCCGGGCGGGGCGGTGCTTCCCCTCACTGCCCCGCCCGGCCTGGCAGGCCGTGCCCGCCGCCGGGGGGTCGAGGCGACGGACGGCGGCCCGGCCGTGGCCCGGGACCGCGAACCCCGGACCGGAGGATCCGCACCACGACGGGGGTCAGAACGTGTGTACGAATCTCTCGAACAAGAGTACCAACACAAGGGCAGATTACGCACTACCTCCGACATCCGGCGTGCCACGTGTCCACCCCACCGGCGGGCGGACCGGACGTTCCTGCCGAGATGTTTGATCGCCGGCCAGCCGGCACGGCAGGATGGACCGCATGTCATCACAGCTTCACCCCAACGTGCAGGCGGTGCAGGAGGCGCTGACCGCCGCTGGCGCCCGGGACGCCGCCGGCCAACCCAGCCAGGTCCGGATGCTCTCGGAGCCCGTACACACCGCCGCGGCCGCGGCCGCGGCCCTGGGTGTGACGGTCGGACAGATCGCCAACTCGCTGATCTTCCAGGCCGACGGTGAGCCGCTGTTGGTGATGACCTCGGGCGCGCACCGGGTCGACACCGCCAAGGTGGCCGCCGCGATCGGCGTAGCGTCGGTGCGGCGCGCCAGCGCGGAGTTCGTCCGCGAGCACACCGGACAACCGATCGGCGGGGTGGCTCCGCTCGGGCACCCCAAGCCGCTGCGCACCCTGGTGGACACCGCCCTGGCGGAGTACGAGGAGATCTGGGCCGCCGGTGGGGTACCGCAAGCGGTGTTCCCCACGACCTACTCGGAACTGGTCCGGATCACCGCCGGCCTCCCAACCGACGTAGCGTGAAGCTGGGGTGACATAACACGATGAGGCTGGTGGCATGGACGCCGGACGACCTACTCCGGCGGGCCGACGACGTACTGGCGGTCTACTCCGACGCCATGGGCTATCGACCGGAATCGGTCTTGGCTCGGCGGAGTTACCTCGCCACCCACGTCCGGCGGCCACACTTCCGGGCGGTAGCCACCCTGTCTGACGACGGGGAACTGGTCGGGTTCGGATACGGGTACCACTCCGCGCCGGGGCAGTGGTGGCACGACCAGGTCAGCGCCGCGCTCACCCCCCAGGCGCGCCGGTTCTGGCTGTCGGACTGCTTCGAGGTGGTGGAGCTGCACGTACGCACCGCTGCCCAGGGGCACGGGCTGGGGGCGCGGCAGCTACGGGCGCTGCTCCGGATGGCCACCGGGGCCACCACCCTGCTCTCCACCCCCGAAGCAGACGAACAGCGTTCCCGCGCCTGGCGGCTCTACCGCCGATTCGGCTTCACCGACGTGTTGCGGCAACTCCTCTTCCCGGGGGACACGCGCCGGTTCGCGGTGCTGGGGCGCACCCTCCCGTTGGAACCGACCGAGCCCTCCTCGTCGGTCCAGACTTAGCGGAGGGCCTTACGGACCGCGCCCACCAGCTGCCCGAGCCCGAACACCGCGAACAGCAGCCACCCCACCAAGGCCATCGCCAACAGACCGCCGATCGCTCCCGGCTCGGCCAGCCCGACCACCCCGGCGAGTCCAAACCCGGTCACCAGCACGGACAGCCGCGCCGGGCGTTCCGCCAGCGTGAGCGCGCTGAGCTGGCTCATGCCGGCGGCGACCGCCTCCTGCCGAATCAGCTCATACAACCAGCTCATCAGGCCACACACCACCACCAGCGGGCCGGGCACTCCGGCGACCCAGAACCCGACCAACCCGGCCAGCTCCCCCAACCGGCTGATGACCGTGGCGCGGATCGCTGCCCGGGGAGTGGGCAGGCCCTGGATCACCACCAGGGTGCGGTCCAACACCACCGTGAACGCGGCCAGCAGGGTCAGCCCGGCGGCCGCCCACAGGCCGGTCGGATCAGTACCGGCGGTCAGGGGCACCGCGACCGCGGGGAGCAGCCCCAGCCAGCCCACCACCGCCGCCGGGACCCGCAGCGCCGCCAAGCCACGGGCGATCAGATACCCCAGCCCGAACCAGACCCGCACCGGCACCGTGCCGCGGCGCAGGTCGTAACCCCCATAATGGCCCGCCCACGCGGCTGCGTACTGTTGCCAGCGCATCACTCGAGATCAACGAGGCACGCCTGGGCGGGGCCACGCACCGGCGGGAGACGGGACCCGGTGGGCTGGTCACGCCACCAGGGTGGGGCGGGGCGCCTGGATGGTGGTGCCCACCCCGAGGTTGCGCCAGACCTCCCGGGTCGCGGTGGAGCGGTTGAGGGTGATGAAGTGGATGCCCGGGACGCCTTCGTCGAGCAGCCGCTGGCACATCCGGGTGGCCTGCGCGATGCCGAGTTGGCGCACCGCCTTCGGATCGTCGGCGATCCGCTCGAACTCGGCGGCGAGCTTGGGCGGGAAGGGAGCACCGGAGAACAGCTCCGCCTTCTCGATGGTCCGCATCGAGGTCACCGGCATCACCCCGGCCACGATCGGCGTGTCGCAGCCGCGCGCCGCGACCCGGTCCCGCAGCCGGAAGTACTCCTCCTCGTCGAAAAACATCTGGGTGATCGCGAAATCCGCCCCCGCCCGGCACTTCTGGACGAAGAATTTGGTGTCGGTCTCCACGTCCGGGGAGCGGGGATGCTTGTACGGAAATGCCGCCACTCCGATGCTGAAGTCGCCGATCTGCCGGGCCAGGCGTACCAGCTCCTCGGCGTAGTGCAGCCCCTCCGGGTGCGGAATCCACTCGCCGGCCGGGTTGCCCGGCGGGTCGCCGCGCAGCAGCATCAGGTTACGGATGCCGGCGGCCGCCAGTCGGCCGATCACATGTCGTAGCTCCGCCACGGAATGGTTGACCGCAGTGAGGTGCGCCATCGGCAGCAGGGTGGTCTCGGTGGCCACCCGCTCCGTGACCTCCACTGTGGTGTCCCGGGTCGAGCCGCCCGCCCCGTACGTAATGGACACGAACGAGGGCCCGAGCGCCTCCAGTTCGCGAATGGAGCGCCACAGTACCGTCTCTTGCTCGGGAGTCTTGGGCGGAAAGAACTCGAACGAGAACGTGGGACCGTGCTGGCGGATCAAATCACCGATCGACGGCTGTCGACCAGAAACGCTGATCCGCGGCCTCGCCTCCATGGCCTCCACCCTAGCCAACCTTCCGTGAATCAGGAACCGGTACGTGTCGCCGGTGCACGCCCCGGACCACGACGGTCACCCGTTGATCGTCCGCACCCACGGCAGTAGCCACCGCTCGATCCCGGTCATCAGCGCGAACAGTCCGGTCCCGAGCCCCGCCAACAGGATGATGGCGGCGAAGGCCAGCGGGGTATCGGCGAACTGTCCTGCTCGGACGATCACCGCCCCTAGCCCCGCATTAGGGGTGGTGATCTGAGCGACCACCGCCCCGATCAAGGCCAGCGACATCCCTAGTTGCAGGCCCGTGCACACCTGTGGCGCGGCCCAGGGAATCCGGATCAGCAGATAGATCCGCCACCCGGGGGCCCGGTGGGAACGGGCCAACTCGATCAACTCGACCGGGGTCGCGGTCACTCCGGCCAAGGTAGCGAGCAGCACCGGGAAGAACGACAGCAGCGCCACCAACGTGATCTTCGAGGCGGGGCCGAATCCCAGCCAGGCGATCACCAGCGGCGCCAACGCCACCTTGGGGGTGGCCTGGAGCGCGACCAGGACCGGCAATACCGCCTGCCGGATCGGCGTGCTCGCCGCCAATCCGAGTGCGGTCACCACCCCGGTGGCCGCGGCGATGCCGAAGCCGGCCAGCGTATGCCCCAGCGTCACCCAGGTCGCCCGCCCCAGATAGGGCGCGTGCCCGACCAGCGCCGCCGCGACCTCGGTGGGGGCGGGTAGGAAGAACGAACGAATCCCGAACCCGACCACCACCGCCTGCCAGAGCGCCAATCCGGTGCTGACCCCGAGCACGGGGTAGCCCAGTCGCCGCCACCGCCCCCGGCGACCCGGCGTGGGTAGGTGGCCTCGGACCGCCCGTCCCCTGCTTCGCACGGTCCGAGGCCACCGCGACCGCCGGCGCCGGAGAACCCCGGAACCGGCCCCGGCGGACATCTACTCCCTCACCCGGCGGCGACCACTGGTGGCGTACAGCGGGTGGCCGTGCACCACCAGCCCGGGATCAGCGAGGACCCGGAGGAGGCGATCCAACTGCCCGTCGGTCATCCCCCGCATCCGCAGCTGCGGCCGTAACTGCTGGCTGACCGCCGCCACCATCCGCAGCCCCGGGCTACCGGCGGTCCAGTAACCGGCGTGCACCACCGTGGTCACGTCCACCAGCCCCTCGTCCCGCAGCACCGCGTGGATCCGCCGGGCCCAGGTCCGATCGGTGCCGCCGGCGTCGAACACCTCGGCGGCCAACCGCTGGTAACGCTCGTACAGGTGAGCCGCGGCGGCCGAGGGGGCGGTCACCACCACGTCCGTGGCCAGCGCCGCCCAGTCCTCGATCAACAGGACCCCGTCCGGCGCCAGCCGGGTAGCCAGCTCATGGCAGACCGCACGCCGGTTCGGCAGATGAGCCAGCGTGAGCCGAGCATGGATCAGATCGAACGGGCCGGCCAGCGCGGCCGGCCACGGTCCGGGAGCGGTGAGGTCGTAGCCGACCACGGTCAGCCGCGGATGCGCCGGAATCAGGTCCGGCTTCAGGTCGGTGGCCACCACCTCCCCGCGGTAGCCGACTCGATCAGCCAGCCAGATCGCGATGCTGCCGGAACCGGCGCCTACCTCCAAGCACCGGGCGTCGGCCAACGCACCCAGCGCGGTGATCCGCTGCCGGGTCAACGGATCGAGCAGCTCCGCGAGCGCGTGCAGGTGCGCCGCGGCGGCCTCGTGCCGATTGTCCAGCGGGTACGCCCGGGTAGCCGACCCGGCGGCCCCCCGTGTTCTCGTCAGGTCCGCGGTGGTCACGCCGCACCTCCCACCGGGAGCAGGTCCGCGGCGGCCAGCTCCGCCGGCTCCACCCAGTCGGGGACCGCGCCGATCGACTGCAGCAGCGCGGCCCCGCGGGCCAACCGGGCCAGCTCCAGCGAACCGACCGGGTTGGTCGGTCCGTCCGACACGTACGGAGCCAGCAGCCGCAGCTCCTCCGCAGCGACCTCCGGATCGGCGGCCGGGTTGACCCGGTGCAGGATCTCGGCCGCCTCCCCGGGGTGGGCCACCGCGTAGCTGAGCCCGGCCAGTAACCCGTCCCGGAACCGTCGGCACAGGTCCGGGTCTCGTCGGGCCAGGTCGGTCGTGGTGAACAGGCCGTTGCCGTACAGGTCGTGGAGGTAGTCCCCGAAGGGGAAACTGGTCACGGGGCGACCGGTGGCGGCTTCGACCAGTGGCCGCCCCACCAGGTACTGGCCGATGGCGTCCACCCGCCCACTCACCAGCGCTCCCACCAGCTCGGCGGCGCTGAGCGGCACCTGCTCCACCTGGCGCGGGTCCAGGCCGGCCTGCTCGGCCCACGGGGGGAACAGCAGCTCGGTGACCGCACCCGCCAGCAGCCCCACCGACCGGCCCCGCAGGTCCAGCGGATGGGTGATGGCCGGGTCGACGGCCATCATCGCCGCCAGGGGGAGCTGGTGGATCGCGGCGATGGCGACGAACCCCGTCACCCCCTCACCTCGGGCCACGATCGCGCCGGCCAGGTCCAGGGTGGCGAACTGCGCCTGTCCGGACAACAGTGCCTGCAGGTTCGGTCCGGTGCCGGCGCCGGGTTCGACGGTGACCTCCAGGTCCTGCGCGGCGAAGAACCCTTTGGCTCGGGCCACGTGCACGTAGCACTCCCGCCCCAGGTCCCCGAAGCTGGTCAGGTAGGTCACCCGGGTCGACCGTCTCGACCTCGCCGTGGACTCGCGGACTCCGCACGCGGCTAGCAGCCCGGTGGCCGCCGCCGATACCGCGGCCATCCCGGCACCGAAGGTACGGCGAGACACCGCTACTGTTGACAGTCGCATGCACTCTCCATTCCGGTGGGTGTAGCTAGGCCGGCCGTCGGCGCGAGACAGCGGGCGAACAGTGGCGCCGACGGCCGGCATCAGAGGAACGTCATGGTCGATGGGCGGGGGCGAACAGCACGTCCCCTGGGGACTCGTAGGTGACCGGGTGGTAGATGCTGGCGGCGATCCGGACCCCATCGGGCCGACGCGGCGGATGGTCCTCATACTCGATCACCACCCAGCCCGCGGTCCGTAGCTGCCGGGCCACCGCCAGGGCCTCCTGGCGGGAGGGGTACGGCACCGCACACAGCTCCTCCGCATCCACCGGTCGGATCACCGGTTCTCGAGGACGGTTGCGCACGACGGCCTCCCTGGGACGCACAGACCTGATCTCGGTTAATCCACAGTGGGATGTGGTGGATAGGCACTGATCGTGCCTCGGTTACGGGAGCCTGGTGGCCGGTCAGTTATGCGGAACCGGCGTCGCCGCCAGGTACGTCCCCCGAAACCGCCGCCACGCACCGGTCGGGCTGCTCACCGCACCGCCCGGTCAGCTCTCCGCGCCGAGGTAGGGAGCCAGCTCGGCGACGAGCTCGTGGGCCCGGGGATGGGGCGACTGCCCCACGGCCTCCCGGATCGTGGCCAGGGCCGCCCGCAGCCGCGCCGACCGCACCCGGTGCTGCCAGGCACCGGCCTGGCGGGCCCAATCCGCGGCGGCATCCAGGTCGCCGCCTCCGAGGTGGAGACTCGCCAGCGCGGCCACCGCCAGCGCGACCGCCCGGGCGCACCGGTCCGGGTCGAGTTCGCGCACCGCCTGGGTGAGGCGCTGCCGGGCCTCCTCCCGGTCAGTGTCCTCACCGGTGTGGGCCGCCACGACCGCCAACGCGTGCCCCGTTGCGGCGGCCACCCGGGCGGGATCAGCCAACCGCCCCACCCAACCGGGAGCGTCCGGTCGGGCCTCTCGAGCCACCTCCTCGGCCAGGCGGACGTGCAGCCGGGCCGCGGTCACCTCCCCCAGGGCGGCGTAGGCGCGCGCCTTGACGCCGTGCAGCACCGCGCGGACCGCCGGGGACAGGCGCTCGTCCCCTTCCCCGAGCCGTACCACCTCCAGGCAGTCCCGGTGATAGCCCAGGTAGTTGTGCTGGGCGGCCACGTCGGCCAGCACATGGGCCCGCAGGTCCGGATCGTCTGCCCGGACCGCGGCGTACAGCGCCAGCCGAAACAGGCTGCGGGCCGCCTCATGGGCGGCCACATCGAACGCCGCCCAGGCCGCCCGGCTGGCGAGGCCGCCGACGACCTCGTGCAGTCGACGGGAGAGCTCGGGATCCAGATCACAGGTGTCCAGCATGGGCACGGCCCAGCGCAGCACCGTCCGGGCGAGCTGATTGACCAGCCCGCCCCCGAACTGCAGGTCCAGTGCGGTCAGCAGCTCGGACACCCGGGTGAGCTGGACCAGGTCGTCCTCGGCCGGCGGCATCGGCGCCACCGGCCGACCGGTGGACTCCAGCAGCCGCCCGAATGGTTCACCGAGCTGTCCGCCGACGGTGATCGCCCCGATCGCGGCGTTGTAGGTCTGGCGGCGCATCTCCGTGAGTTGGCCGGGGCGCCAACTCCGCCCACCCCGGCCGGTGAGCACGTCCTTCTCCTCGGCTAGCGCGGCCGCCGCGTCGGCCAGCCGCACTCCCGTCACCCGCTCATAGGCGGCCAGCACGGCCGGGGTCACCGGCCGACCGTGCTCCCCTCGCTCCACCTTGCTCAAATGGCCATGGGACATCCCGGCCTGGCGGGCGATTCGCCGCAGCGGCACCCCCATGCTCTCCCGGATCGCGCGCAGCGTCGGCCCGTCGTATTCGGTTGTTGCTCTCCCTTTCCCGGGCTGAGCGGGCGGGCCACCCCACGGTGCCTGCACTGGCTCTCCTTCCACATCACACTCGTATGAACTGGTCGCGGCGCCGGGAACACTCCACCGGGCACACGGGCGACGCCCCCGGACCGGAAAACGGGTCCACTGTGGCGACGCCGGACGGTCGTCCGCATCCTGCCGCCGGTGGGCGCGCGGCGGAGCTGTTCGCTCCGCCGGAACCCCACGCCGATACCCGCGCGCCGGCCGGTCCACCGGTGGCCGCACCGGTCGACCGGTGGTCGCCGCACCGCCGGCCCTGGTGCCGTGGGTCGCGCGTCGTGGTGCCGCGTCCGGCTCCAGTCCAGTACGGAATGGCCGGCCGAGGAGTCGCCGGAGAGATCAATGGCGGGAGCCACCGGCCTGGCCCCCGCCTTGGTGGCCCCCGAGCGCCCCACCGGCGACTGTCGTACAGGCGTGCTAAACCTGGGGCGAGTGTCCGGAAAGGGGGCGAGTGAGATGGCGGGAGCGGACCAGCGAGGCGTGGGGTCCGGCGCGGAGGAGTCCATCGGCCCGCTCCTCACCCGCCTCCGGCTGGCCCGCGGCTGGAGTCAACTGCGGGTGGCCGAGCGCCTGTGCGCGGCCTCCGGGGTCCCCACCGTGACCCGGCATGAGTTGTCCCGCTGGGAGCGGGAGGAGCGACTGCCGGGTCCGTTCTGGCTGGGGTGGCTGGCGGCGGTCCTGGAGACCCCGCCGGAGCGGTTGCAGGCGGCCGTGGCGGTGGCGCGGGCGGAGCGGGAGGGCGCCGGGGCACACCGGCTCTGGCAGCCCCCCACCTCCCGGGAGTTGGCCGTCGCCCTGACCACCGGCGAGGTGCGGGACCTGGGAGAGCTGGCCCACGCCTGGTTAGCGGGGCGCCCCGGACCGCCCCCACCGGTGGCCACAGTGGTGCGTCCCGCCACGGCCCCGGAGCCGCTGGACGCACTCGCCGCCCGGCTGCACGCGCTGCGGCGTACCGACGACCTGGTCGGCGGGCTCGACCTGGCCGAGCGGGTCGACCGAGAGTTGCACGCGGCGGTGGTGGCGGTCGACACGGTCGCGGGGCCGGACCGGCGCCAGCGGGCCATGCGGTTGCTGGCCGAGTTCGCCCAGCTCGCTGGCTGGGTGCACGCCGACGCCGGCAACGGCCCGGCCGCCCGCCGGGCGCTGGCGGTGGGGCTGCGGGCCGCCTGCGCCGCCGACGACCGTCCGTTGGGGGCGCACATCCTGGGGACGCTCAGCCACCACCTGCTGCAGACCGGCCACCCCCAGCAGGCGCTGCTGCTCGCCCGCACCGCCTATCAAGGTGCACGGCACCAGGCCTCCGCTCTCACCCAGGCGCTGCTGCTGCACCGGGTGGCGTTGGCCGCGGCCCACACCGGGCAGCTACGGGCCGGCCACGCGGCCTTGGCGGCGGCCGCGCGGGCCGCGGCGAAAACGGCCCCCGATCGGGAGCCGCCCTGGCTGTACTGGCTGGACGCGGCGGAGTTGTCCGCCATGACCGGCCGCTGCCTGGCGGCGTTGGGGCGACCGCTCCGCGCCAGCGAGGCGCTGGCGGCGGACCGCCGCCGGACCGGTCCCCGCACCACCGCCATCTACGCCGCCTGGCGGGCGCGCAGCCTCCTGGAGATCGGCGAGATCGAGCAGGCCTGCCGGGTGGCGCTGCGGGGATTGCGGGCCGCGATCGCCGCGGGCTCCGCGCGGGCCGTCGCCGAGCTGTGGCGGGTACATCCGCGGCTGCTGCAGCATCGGGACCTGACCATCGTCCGCTGGTACGCCCACTGCGTCCCCCAGCTCCTGCCGCTGCTCCCGGAGGTCGGCTGGCCTCGCCCACACCCCTCCGCGAGCGCCCTCGAGGTGGGGTAGCCCGGCCGCACGCGACCCACCGAGGGGGTCCACCAGCAGCTACCGGCGCCCCGATAGCGTGCTGAGTGTGAGTACTGTCTCCGATCCCGCAGACCTCCGGTCCCGGGTTGACCAGGCGCTGGCCCGATTCCTGGCCGAGCAACGGACGCGTATCATCGCGGCGCTGTCGGCCGCCGTCCCCGACCACCTCCCGGACGATCCCGTCGACGACGCCGCCCCGCCCGCCGACCAGGCCGGCATCGACGGGTTCCTGGACGTGGTGACGCGGTTCATCCTGACCGGTGGGAAGCGTCTCCGGCCCGCCTTCGCCTACTGGGGGTGCCGCGGTGCGGGAGGTGAGGACAGTGACGCCCTGGTGACCACCGTGGCCGCGCTGGAACTGGTACAGGCCAGCGCCCTCATCCACGACGACGTGATGGACGGCTCCGACACCCGGCGGGGCGAGCCGGCGGTACACCGCCGGTTCGCGGCGCTGCACCGCAAGCACGGCTGGCACGGTGACCCGGACGGGTTCGGGACCGCCGCCGCGATCCTGCTCGGCGATCTGTGCCTGGTGTGGTCCGGCGAACTGTTCCACACCGGCGGCCTGCCCACCGCCGCGGTGGCCCGCGCCCGGCCGGTCTTCGACCAGATGCGCACCGAGGTCACGGTCGGGCAGTACCTGGACGTGCTCACGCAGGCCAGCGGCGAGGCGACGGTGGCCCGGGCACTGCGGGTGGCGCGGTTGAAGTCCGCCACCTACACCGTGGAGCGGCCGCTGCTGCTCGGCGGCGCACTAGCGGACGCACCGCCGGCGATCATCACCGCCTACACCCGGTACGGGTCGGCGTTGGGCGAGGCGTTCCAGCTGCGCGACGACGTACTCGGCGTGTTCGGTGACCCCGCCTTGACCGGGAAGCCCGCCGGAGACGACCTACGGGAAGGGAAACGCACCTACCTGGTGGCGACCGCCTGGCAGACGGCCGACCCGGCCGCCCGGGCGGTGCTGGCCGACCGGCTCGGTGACCCGGATCTGGACGCCGCCGGGGTGGACCAACTGCGGGAGGTCCTGGTGTCCACCGGGGCGCTGGAGCGTACCGAGCGTCGGATCACCGCGCTGACCGGGGCGGCGCTGGCGGCACTGGCCACCGCGCCGGTGGAGCCGGTGGCCGCCGACGCGCTCCGGGCGCTGGCGACCGCCGCCACCACCCGCACCGGCTAAGCCGCGCCGGTCAGAACCCGAGCGCCTGCGCCCGCCGCTTCACCTCGGTGGCCCCACCCTTGCCGATCGCGTCCGCCGGCCGGCCCGGCAGCGTCTCGTCGGGCTGGTACAGCCACCGCAGCGCCTCCTCGTCGTTGTACCCAGCGTCTCGGAGCAGGGTGAGGACGCCAGGGAGGTGCTTGATCGCGACGTGGTTGGCCACCAGTTCGGCGGGCACCTGCAGCTCCCGGCCCCGGCGCACCGCCAGCAGTTTCCCGTCCTGCACCATCCGGTGCACCTTGTTGACGGGCAGTCCCAGCCGCGCGGCTACCTCAGGCAGCGCGAGCCAGGCCGCAGGTTCCGACTCGGGTGTGCTCTGGTTCACCTTTCCACCCTGCCATATCGATCCCGCCCCTCGCATACCTGTTCCGGTCGCCTCGGCGTACCCGGGCGACACCTCATGGAAGGACCGGGCACGTGAAACTCTGGTACGCGATTCGGCGGGAAACGGCGGCGGCCTGGCGCTCCCTGCGGTACGACCTGCGTAGGCTCACCGGCTCCTCGCCGGCTCACCGCTACGACCAGGCGGCGGACGGTGGGGAACCGACCACGGACCTGTCCCGAGCCGACGCGGTGGTGGAGCCGTACCCGCAGCATCCCCGCCTCGCTCGCCGACCACGCCGCCTGCGCCCGGCGGTCGGGGCCGCGCTGGTGGCGGTGCTCCTGGCCGGGATCACCTACCTGGGAGTACTCCAGGGGTTGTCCGCCCTCCACGTGGACGAGACCTTCCCGGTCAGCGGGCTACCGACCGTGGCGGGCAAGGGTCGGATGGGGCAGGCCCCTCCGTCCTCCGCTCCGGTGACCTCGGATGCGGATCCGGTGCCCCCCGCGGTCCCGGTGCCCACGCCCCCGGCTCCCTCACCCTCAGCGTCCCCCTCCCCGGTCCCGACCGCCCCGCCTCGACCGACCGGACCACCGGAGTCGACGAAGTCGCCCACGGTGACACCCAGCTGTCCGTGCGCGACCACCAGCCCTTCTCCGACGCCCTCCACCCCGACCCCGTCGGCGTCCCACCCCGACCGCGGACCCCAGCCCCTCGCCGTCTGCGACCCGTCCGGGGCACCCTCACGGGCAGCGGACCCGAGCGCGTGCGGTCGCCTCGTAGACTCATCGCCGATGACCGACACCGAGCTCGCCGACGAACTCATCGGCACGCTGATCGACGGGCGCTACCGCGTCCTCGATCGGCTGGCCCGCGGCGGCATGGCCACCGTCTACACCGCCCGAGATGAGCGGCTGGAACGGACGGTGGCGCTGAAGATGGTCCATCCCAGCCAGGCCGGTGACCCCACATTCGTGGAGCGGTTCGTGGCCGAGGCTCGCGCCGTGGCCAAGTTCTCCCACCCCAACGTGGTGGCCGCCTACGACCAGGGCACCCACCAGGGGCTGCCGTACCTGGTCATGGAGTACGTCCGCGGGCGCACCCTGCGGGAGATCCTGCGGTCACGGCGGCGGCTGACCCCGGCGGAGGCGCTGGCGATCGCCGAGCAGATGGCCGCGGGTATCGCCGCCGCCCACCACGCCGGGCTGGTGCACCGGGACATCAAGCCCGAAAACGTACTGATCAGCCAGTCCCCCAGCGGCGGCAGCGCCGATCTGGTCGACAGCGTGGTGAAGGTCACCGACTTCGGGCTGGCGGAGGCGTTCCTGGCGGCCAGTGACGGGGACCCGACCGCGACCAGCACGCTGCTCGCCACCGTCGCCTACGTGGCCCCGGAGGTGGTCCGGACCGGGCGGGCCGATCCCCGTGCGGACGTCTACTCCACCGGGATCGTGCTGTTCGAGATGCTCACCGGCCGGGTGCCGTTCGACGGGCCACAGCCGGGCGCGGTCGCCTGGCAGCACGTGGACCAGGACGTTCCCCCGCCGTCGCAGTACGTCGCCGGGCTGCCCCGATCCGTGGACGAGCTGGTGGTTCGGGCCACTCGGCGGGATCCACACGCGCGCCCGGCCGACGCCCGGCAGTTGGGCAACGAACTCCAGCGGGTGCGGGAGCGGGTGATGACGGAGGCGGCCACCACCGCCCTGCCCCAGCCCGTGGACGCCACCGTGGTGCTGTCGAAGGTGGGCGGTGAGGAGCGGCCGTCCTGGGCCCGGCTGCCGTCCCGGCCCCGGTCCGCCCCGCCCAGTCGGCGCCCTACCTCCGGCGGGGTGTACAGCGGAGGTAACCGCCGGCGGCGGCCGGAACCAGCCCAGACCGCGCGGGTCCGCCGGTGGACGTTGCTGGCCAGCGTGGCGGTGGTGGCGGTGTTGCTGGCCGGGGGTGGAGCCTGGTGGCTGGGGGTGGGCCGGTGGATGCCGGCTCCCCAGGTGGTGGGGTTGTCGGAGGCCGAAGCGGTGTCGACGGCGCGGCAGAACGGTCTCCGGGTGGAGTTCACCGAGCCCCGCTACCACGACGAGATCGCCGCCGGACATGTGTTGGCGCAGCACCCCGACGACCGCATCCGGAAAGGCGGCGTCCTGACACTGACCTTGTCGTTGGGTCCGGAGATCCGCGCGGTGCCCGACGTGATCGGCGCCGAGCTACCGGTGGCCATTCGGCAACTGGAGGAGCTCGACCTGGAGGTGGTCGAGGGCGAGCAGCGCTACAGCGACACGGTGCCGGCCGGGCGGGTGATGGCGGTGGAGCCGTCCGTTGGGGAGCAGGTCCGCCCCGGTGACCGGGTCACGGTGGTGGTCAGCAAGGGTCGGGCACCGATCGAGGTGCCGGCGCTGATCGGTTTGCCGCTTGACCAGGCCCAGGCCCAGTTGGCTCAGCTCGGTCTGGTGGCCCTGGTGCAGGAGGTGGAGAACGACGCTCCGGCCGGGCAGGTGCTCGTGCAGGATCCCGCCCCGGGGCGGGGGTGGAGGAGGGCGCCACCGTCACCCTGCAGGTCAGCAAGGGGCCGCCCACCAAGCCGGTGCCGCACGTGGAGGGCCGGCCGTGCGGCCAGGCCCGGCAGATCCTGGAGCAGGAGGGCTTCGAGGTTTCATCGATCGGTAACCGTCGGGTCCGGACTCAGATCCCCAGCCCGGGCACGGGTCTGCCTCCGGGCAGCGAAGTCACCATCATCTGCGTATGACCCGGCCGGACCGCTTGATCGGTGCCCACGCCCCCACCTCGGGTGGGATCGCGAAGGCGGCCCTGCCGTACGCCGACGCCACCGGGGCCGAGGTCGTGCAGGTGTTCGTGAGCAACCCGCGCGGCTGGGCGCTGTCGGCCGGTGATCCGGCCCAGGATGAGGCGTTCCGCGCCGGCTGCCAGCAACGCGGACTGGCGGTGTACGTCCACGCCCCGCTGCTGGTCAACCTGGGCTCCCCGACACCGCTCACGGTGGAGCGCTCCGCCGCGGCGGTACGACACAGCCTGCACCGGGGGGCGGAGATCGGCGCCCGCGCGGTGGTGTTCCACGCCGGCAGCTCCGTCACCGAGGAGCACTACCCGGCGGCGTTGCGGCAGATCCGCGAGGCCCTGCTCCCCTTACTGGACTGGTCCGGTGAGCGTGGCGGGCCGCGGCTGCTGGTGGAGCCGAGCGCGGGCGGGGGCCGGTCGGTGGCCGCCCGGGTGGAGCAGCTCGCCGCGGTGTTGGCGGCGGTCGACCACCATCCGCAGTTGGGGGTGTGTTTCGACACCTGCCACGCGTGGGCCGCCGGTCATGACGTGGCCACCCCGGGCGGGATGGCCGCCACCTTGGACGCGCTGGTGGCCAGCTGCGGTCCGGGGCGGCTGGGGCTGGTGCACGCCAACGATTCCAAGGACGGGTGTGGCTCGCGGCGGGACCGGCACGAAAACATCGGCGCCGGCATGATCGGGGAGAAGGCGTTCGGGGAACTGCTGGCCCATCCCGCCACCGCGGGAGTGCCGATGGTGGTGGAGACCCCGACCCGGGGGCACGCCGGTCACGCCGCGGACATCGCCACCCTCAAGCACCTGCGGGATGCGACGCTCGCGCACTAGGTCCGCGCCGCCGACTGCGTCACCCGCCAGGCGGCGCGTTGCGCGGCGTTCCGGCGGCGTTGAATGGCGTAGAGGGTGAGGCCGAGCCCGACCGCGATCAGGATGATGAGGCCCACCATGAGGTAGAGCCACCAGTAGGAGGGGTGGAGCATGGAGCGGGTCGCGTCGACCTCCGCCGCGCTGCCGCCGAAGAAGGCGAGGATCAGCGACGGCGGGATGGCCACGACACTGATGAACCCGACCGCCACCGCCCAACGGAGATGCCGGTCTTCATCCACGCGGCGTTCGACGCTTTCGACCGCGGTCAGGGCGGCCCGCCCGGTGGCCTCCAGCCTCCGGAGCATGCGGCTCACGTTCTCCGCGGGTTTCCCCACCCCGATGCTCCGGTAGAGCTGGAGGTGGTACTCCACGACCCGCGGGGAAGGCACGAGCATCCCGAGGTCGACCGGGGTTTCGACCGCTACGGACAGGTCCAGTTCCAGCCGGGTCAGTTCCCCGGTGATCCCCTCGAGCACCAGCCGGCGGCTACGGGTGTCGTCCGGGGAGTGTTCTACCGCCTGGAACTCCCGGAGGATGTGGTACAGCGCATGCCGGATCTCCCGGAGCCGCACCGCGCTGGCCACCGCCTGTGTGGCCGAGACGACGGCGCAGCTTGCCACGTACTCTGGCTGCCCGAACAGGATGCTCAGGTACGGCCCCACCGCCACCATCGCGTGACGGTGCCGATTGAGTTCGGCGGGGTACGTGAGGTGGGAGAACTCCGGGCGGTAGTCGAGGTCGCTTCGGTAACTGAGGCGCGGTACCGCCTCCTTCGGGTCGTCGGTGGGCAGGTCAGCGGCGAAGACCAACTGGTGTCGTTCCGGGGTGAACTCGGCCTGGTCGACCTGGATCCCGCAGGACTGGGCGACGGCGACCGCCCACGCCGCCACCTCCGTATCGGCGAACCGGACCTGCTGGTCGTGGCAGTCGGCCAGCAGGTCCGCCACCTCCGGCAGGGCACTGTCGACCTGCAGAGTCAACCCCACCACCACCTGCTCGGAGGGCAGCACGAACAGCCGCAACTGGCCGCAGGTCAGCCTGCCGCCGCGCCAGCGGTGGAATTGGGCCGTCTCCACCTCGATCGGTCGAGCGGCGCGCACCTCCGGAAACTGGTCCGTCGATGTCCCGTAGTACGACGCGAGGGGGCCGAACGGCAGGTGAGCGGCGAGGGAGCCGGCTTCGGTCCCGGCGTGCTCGGCCCGCCAGGTCGTCCCGTACACGGTGGTGATGTGGAATTCTCGTGCCATCCCGACCTGTCCCCGCCACCCCTGCCGTACCCACCTGGGCAATACTGTACGAAATCAACTCACCACTCGTGGTGATTAAGCGGAGGTGGCTCGGGCTCCCCACCCGGGCGGCGCGGAAGCGTGGTCACGCGTCGGCGAGCTGCTCCGCCAGGGCCAGCCACGCCTCCTCGACCCGCTCCCGATCGGCCCGCACCTGCGTCAGCTGCGCGGTCAGTTCCGTCAGCTTCGGATAGTCGGTGGCGTGCGCGGCCAACTGCGCATGCAACTCCGCTTCCCGCGCGGTGAGCTTGTCCAGTTGCCGCTCCAGCCGGGCCAGCTCCTTGCGGGCCGCCCGCTGGGCCCCGCCCGCCCCCGGGGGGCGGCCACGTGCCCGCTCCCCCGGTGGCTGGTCCGCGCCGGTGCGTCCCTCCCCGCTGGGCGGTGTCGACTCGGCCACCCGCGCGAGATATTCGTCCACTCCCCCGGGCAGATGGGTCAGCCGGCCGTCACCGAACATCCCGTACACCTGGTCCGCCACCCGCTCCACCAGGTACCGGTCGTGACTGGCCACGATCAGCGTGCCGGGCCAGTCGTCCAGCAAATCCTCCAACGCGGTCAGGGTGTCGGTGTCCAGATCATTGGTGGGCTCGTCCAACAACAGCACGTTCGGCTCGGTCGCCAACAGCCGCAGCAACTGCAACCGCCGCCGCTCCCCACCCGACAAGTCCCCCACCGGAGTCCACAGTCGATCGCCGGTGAAGCCGAACACCTCCGCCAACTGGGCCGCGGACAGATCCTTGTCCCCCAGGGTGAACCGGCGGGCCACCTGCTCCACCGCGGTCAGGGTGCGCAGCTCGTTCGGCAACTCAGCCAGTTCCTGCGACAGGAACGCCGGCCGGACCGTCTGCCCCACCCGGATCCGCCCGGAATCAGGGGTGATCTGCCCCGCCAGCAGCCGCAGCAGGGTGCTCTTGCCGGCGCCGTTGGCGCCCACGATCGCCACCCGGTCCCCCGGGCCGACCAACCAATCCACCCGGTCCAGGATGGTCCGACCGTCAACAGTCCGGGTCACCGACTCCAGCTCGTACACCTGCCGCCCCAGCCGGGCGGTGGCCAGCCGCCGCAACGCCACCTGGTCCCGCGGCGGGGGCACATCCGCGATCAGGGCGTTGGCGGCCTCGATCCGGAACTTCGGCTTGGAGGTCCGCGCCGGCGGCCCCCGTCGCAGCCAGGCGATCTCCTTCCGCAGCAGGTTCTGCCGGCGGGCCTCCGCCACGGCCTGTTGCCGCTGCCGCTCTGCCCGCGCCAGCACCCAGGCGGCGTAGCCGCCCTCGTACGCCCGGACGGTGCCGTCGGCCACCTCCCAGGTACGGGTGCAGACCGCGTCCAGGAACCACCGGTCATGGGTGACCACCAGCAGCGCCCCCGACCGCTGCCGCAGGTGCCGGGCCAGCCAGTCCACCCCGGCCACGTCCAGGTGGTTGGTGGGCTCGTCCAGCACCAGCAGGTCGGACCGGCGCACCAGCAGCGCGGCCAGCGCCACCCGCCGCCGCTCCCCACCGGACATCGGCCCGACCGGGGTGTCCAGCCCCAGATCGGGCATGCCCAGCCCGGCCAGCACCCCCCGGACCCGGGCGTCGCCGGCCCATTCGTGCTCGGCCTCGAACTCCGCCGGCAGCCACGCCTGCCCGAGCACCACGTCCCCGACCGTGGCCTGCGGGGGCAGCCGCAGCTGCTGCGGCAGCGCCGCCACCCGGGCGTCCCGGCGGCGGGTGACCCGACCGGAGTCCGGGCTCTGCTCACCGGTCACCAGCCGCAGCAGGGTGCTCTTACCGGCGCCGTTGAGCCCCACCACCCCGATCCGGTCGGTGTCGTCCAACCCGATCGACACCTCGGTGAGCAGCTCACCCGCCGCGTCGTACGTCTTGCTGACTCGGTCCAGGCTGATGAGGTTGGCCATCCGATCCTTCCACGTTGCGCCCCCCGCTCGAGGCTACGTCCTCCGGCCGCCCGCCCGGGCCGCGGTGGTGGGTCAGTGGCCGGCGATCACCGTCGGCGTGTTCGATCAGTGAGTTGACCAGACCCGCCACCCGCTCCGGGTCGCGGGTATTGAAGACGAACTCGCGCTCCTCCGACAGGGTCAGCCGGATCCCCGGCCCGCTCCGGAACACCAGCGCCCGCCCCCCGGGGCGGGCCCGGTACCCCCAACCACCCCATTCGAACAGACTCACCTCGGTCACCTCCGCCGCGGCGACCTCCGCCAACGGCACGGTGAACCGCGGCCAGCCCCACCATCCCAGCGCGATGTGCAGGCCGCGCTGGTCCACGGTGAGCCGGGCGCTGGCGAACAGCCCGCACCCCACCGCGACGACCAGTACCGGGCTGGCCGCCCAGATGTTCACGACGGCCGCCATGACCGCCGCCAGCCCGAGCAGCAGCGCCGGCACCACCAGGAACCCTCGGGGAGGGGGGAACGTCTCCCGCCACACCGGCTGCTCCCCCGCCCCCAGCGGGGTCCGCGGAAGATCGGGGGCGGGCCGATCGGGGGCGGCCCGGCGCTCCGGGGCCCGACCGAGCAGCCCCACCGCCACCGCCGGGACCGCCGTCATCGCCACCAGCAGCGCGGGAATCTGCCAGGTGGGCTCCGGTGCCCGATAGGGGTCGGTGAGATCCAGGGCGAGGGTGGCGACCGTCAGCCACAGGCCGGCGGCGAACCCGCCAGCGGCCGCACCGACCGCGATCAGCACCCGGCGGACGTTCCAGCTCAGCCGGTGCGCCAACGCCCCGACCCAGGCCGGCAGACTCCCCACCCTGGCCATCACCGCCATGGCGGTGACCGTCCCGGTCAGCGAGGTGGTGCCGTCCACCTTGCCGTCAGCCCCCCAGTGCGAGGGCAGGGGATCCGGTAGCCGGTCCCGCCACAGCAGATAGGACCCGATGACGAACAGGAACGGCAAGCTCGCCACCAGCGCCGCGATCCACCACCGCCACGACTGATGGCGGCCGGCTGCGTTCCCTTCATCCACCTTGGCGCATCCCTTTCTCCTGCGGGCCACTGCTGACGGCCAGCGCCGCCGCCCCGGCAAGTCTAGGTGGGGCGGCGGCGCTCCCTATCCGGCGATACTCATCCAAAGCTGATGGTCAGATTCCCGATCGCGTTGAGCCCCAGGAAAATGCCGAGGGCACCGACCACCCATCCGAGCATCTTGCCGCTGTGACGGGTCAGCCAGGCGTTGAGCCGCTGCAGGAGCGGGTCGATCCAGCGGTGAGCGAGCAGCCGCCCCCCGGCCAACATCACCGCCGGTAGGCACATCACCACGCAATATCCCGCCAACACGGCGACGGTGGTGGGCCACGCGAGGTCGGCCACGACCAGCGCCCCGATCGCCCCGAGGTACGGCAGCATGGTGGCCACCTCCAGCCCCGCGGCCAGCAGCGCCAATCCGATCAGTCCGAGGTAGCCGCCCTGGCCGGACATCGCCCGCTCCCGCCACCGTTGGATCCGGCCGGGGCGCCCGCCGGCCTGGTTGGCGCGCGCCTCCAGCCGGTAACTCCACCCGAACAACACCACCCCGACGGCTAGCTGCCCGATCCGTAGCGGCGGCTCTGGGATGTCCGCCAACGCCGCCGTGACTCCGTCCCGGAGGGCGCCCGCGGTCGCGACCAGCAGCACCCCGACCGCGAAGTAGAATCCCGCGACCGCCCCCAGGTAGACCAGGATGCGTCCGATGCGGAGTCGGCCGGCGGACAGCAGTAACCAGATCGGGATCAGCAGCGTCCCGAAGCTGGTGCTGTCCAGCAGCGCCAATCCGAGCAGGAGCAGCCCCAGGCCGACCGTCATCGCCTCTCCCCACTTCTCACGGCGCCTCGGCCCGGAGGACCCGCAGCGTCCCGATCAGCAGCGGCAGCACCACCCAGACGGCGGTGGTCGTGCCCAACTGGGCCCACTGCTGCCCGGTCAACGTCGCCCCGTTCAGGATCGGCGCCATGGTGAGGCTGAAGTCGAGCCACCGCGCCGCGGTCGCCAACCAACTCACCAGCCCACCCAGCACCGACCAGATGGTCGGCAACACGAAGTAGCTGACGATCGCCAGCGGGGTGTTGAGCAGCAGCATGCCGAACGCGATCCCCATCGTGACGTTGATCAGCTGCATGACCGCGGCCGCGCCCACCTGGGCCAGGCCGATCCCCCACGCCGCGTCGCCGCCGATGGCCATGGCCACCAGGTTGACCGCGGCGGCGATCAGCCCGCTCGCACCGAGCGATGCGAGCGCGATGATCATGCCGGCGGCCAATTTGGCCCCCACCACCCGGCTGCGGGCCGGCACCAACGCAAACGTGGTCAACGCCGTGCGCTGGGACCATTCACTGGTCACGGTGAGAATGCCCAGCACCGGCAACAGGATCCCGATCGGCAACAGCGTGCCGAGGAAGAAGATTTCGAACCGGCGCAGCGCTGGGTCGAGCGCGAACAGCTGAATGGTCGCGAACCCGATGCAGCTGAGCACGATCGCCACCATCAGCCACACCCCGGCGCGGGTGTCGACCAGCTTCCGCAGCTCGACCATGGTCAACCGGGCCAGTGACGGCCGGCGGAGCGGAACTGCCGGCGCGGATGTGGTGGGCGAAGCGAGCGTCGCGGTCATCGATTCCCCCCTTGCGGTGTGTGAGTGCGGGTCATGGTGAGGAAGAGCTCTTCCAGCCCGTCGACGGACGGACGCAGTTCGGTGAGCACCGCCCCGCAGGCGGCGGCGATCTCCCCCACCTGGTCGGCGGTGGCCTGCACTACCAGCGCCCCGTCGGTGGCGCTGGTCACCGACAGTCCGGCGGCGACCAGCCGCTCCTGGAACGCCTGCTGATCCCGGGCGCGCACCCGGACCCCGGAGCCGGCGAGCAGGTGGTCCTTGTCCCCCTCGGCGACGATGCGCCCCCGGTCGATGACCACCAGCCGGTCGGCCACCGCCTCCACCTCCCGCAGCAGGTGGGAGGAGAGCAGTACGGTGCCGCCCCGGTCGGCGAACTGGCGTAGCAGGGTCCGCAGCCAGACGATGCCCTCCGGGTCCAGGCCGTTGGCCGGCTCGTCCAGGACCAGCACCCGCGGGTCACCCAACAGGGCGTACGCAATGCCGAGCCGTTGCCGCATCCCCAGCGAGTAGCCCCCGACTCGCCGCCCGGCGGCCTCCGCCAGCCCCACCAACCGCAGCAGCTGGTCGACCCGGTCTCGCGGCGCACCCAGGACCGCGGCGGCCAGCAGCAATGTCTCCCGCCCGGTCCGACCCCGGTGCCACGCGGAGGCGTCGAGCAGCACCCCCACCTCCCGGCCCGGGTTGGGCAGCGCCGCGTAGGGGACCCCGCCGATGGCGGTGGTACCACCGTTGGGGGTGGTCAGCCCACACAACATCCGCAAGGTGGTGGACTTGCCGGCACCGTTGGGCCCCAGAAAACCCGTGACCGTGCCGGGCTCGCAGGTAAACGAGACCCGGTCGACCACGGTGCGGCCGCGGTACCGCTTGGTCAGGTCTTTCACCACGATCATGTGACCAAGCCTGCGGCTCCGCCCGGCCCTCCGGCTTCGGCTGGCGGTCGATATCGCGTGACTTTGCGCCATGGTTGGCCACGACCTTGGATCACCGCCGCCGTCCATCTTTGGGCGATCACCGCGGTAGACCTTGGTCGGTATCCGCGCGGCGTACCTGCCCGTACGATGGCGATCATGAGCGGTGGGGGGCCACGGTTGCCGAACACCGGTCCGACCCGGCGGGACGTACGGGACTGGCTGGTCGACACGGCGGCGTTCCTGCTCGCGGCCGCCTGGGTGGCGCTGACCGCCGGGTTGTGGTGGGCGCTCCATCACCTCGGGGAGCTCTCGGCCCCACCCGCCCTCCTGATCACCGACGTCGTCGTCGGGGTCCTGTCCACCGGGTTGGTATGGCTGCGGCGGCGCTGGCCGGTGGGGCTGGCGGTGGCGCTGCTGCCGACCGGGGTGTTCTCCACCGCCGCCGGCATGTCGGCGACGATCGCGCTGTTCACGGTGGCGGTACGCCGGCGGCCCGCGATCACCCTGCTGCTGGCGGCGCTGTACGCCGCCAGCGCGGTGCCGTACTACGGCTACCAGATCAACCCGCTGCAGCCGGAGGCGCCCTACTGGTGGAACGTGCTGTGGGCCAGCCTGATCACCACCTTGGTGATCGGATGGGGGCTGTTCGCCCGGGCCCGCATCCAGCTCCTGCAGTCGCTGCACGAGCGGGCGGTACGGGCGGAGGCGGAACAGCAGCTGCGGGCCGAGCAGGCCCGCCACCTGGAGCGGGAACGGATCGCCCGGGAGATGCACGACGTGCTGGCCCACCGGATCTCGCTGCTGAGCATGCACGCGGGCGCGCTGGAGTACCGCACCGACGCACCCCCGGAGGAGGTCGCCCGGATCGCCGGGGTGATCCGCAGCACCGCGCACCAGACGCTGCAGGACCTGCGGGAGGTGATCGGGGTGCTGCGGGGCGGGACCACGGGCGGGGAGACCCGTCCCCAACCCGTCCTGAGCGACCTACCGACGCTGGTGGATGAGGCGCGGCAGGCCGGCGCCCGGGTGCGGTGGGACAACCAGCTCGACGACCTGTCGGCCGTCCCCGAACACGTGGGCCGGACCGCGTACCGGATCGTGCAGGAAGGGCTCACCAACGCCCGCAAACACGCCCCCGGCGCCGTGGTGGACCTGCTGCTCACCGGTCAGCCGGGGGACGGCCTCACCATCGAGCTGCGTAACCCCGCCCCGGTGAGGGAGCACACCATCCCCCAGATCCCGGGCAGCGGCACCGGACTGGTGGGGCTTACGGAGCGCGCCACGCTGGCCGGGGGCCGGTTGGAGCACGGGCCGACTCCTGACGGCGGTTACCGGCTCCGGGCATGGCTACCCTGGCCAGCATGACCAGTGCGGAGCCTGCCTCACCGATCCGGGTGTTGATCGTCGACGACGACCCGCTGGTCCGGGCCGGGTTGTCGTTCATGCTGGGCGGGGCCCCTGACCTGGAGATCGTCGGTGAGGCGGCCGACGGGGACGAGGTCGCGGCCGCGGTGGCGCGGACCCGACCGGATGTGGTGCTGATGGACATCCGGATGCCGCGGGTGGATGGGCTGGCCGCCACCGAGCTGCTGCGCCGCCGGGGTGACTCGCCCCAGATCATCGTGCTGACCACATTCCACGCCGACGAGTACGTGCTGCGGGCGCTACGCGCCGGTGCCAGCGGGTTCCTGCTCAAGGACACTCCCCCGCCGCAGATCGTGGACGCGATCCGGCGGGTGGTCGCGGGCGAACCGATGCTGTCCCCGCAGGTGCTGCGGCAACTGGTCGACCACGTCGCCAGCACCGGCACCTCCCAGGACCCGCGGCGGGACCAGGCCCGGCAGCTGTTGGACCGGCTCAGTGACCGGGAACGGGAGGTCGCGGTGGCGATCGGACAGGGCAAGTCCAACGCCGAGATCGCCGCCGAGCTGTACATGAGCGTGGCCACGGTGAAAGCCCACGTGTCCCGGCTTCTGACCAAGCTGGAGCTCACCAACCGGGTGCAGATCGCGCTGCTGGTCCACGACGCCGGCCTGGTGTGAACCACCGCCCTTTGGCGGCGGTCGGTGTTCACCGGCGGGGCGGCACCCGGGAAATCAACCGCGCGGCGGATCGACAGCCGCGGCTGATGTTCGTGACTCGAGTGGTCTCAGCCGTCCGTCCTCCATGCTGAGGATGCGGTCGGCATGGTGCAGGATGCTGTGGTCGTGGGTCACCATGACCGTCGCGACCTGATGGGTAGCGGTTTCCTTGGCGAGAAGCTCGACGATGTCCCGGCTGCGCCGATGATCAAGCGCAGAGGTGGGTTCGTCGACCAGGAGCACGGCGGGGCGGTTCATGAGGGCCCGGGCGATGCCGACCCGTTGGCGCTCGCCACCGGAAAGTTGATGAGGGCGATGGCGGACGCGGTGACTGAGCCCGACCTCCTCGAGGAGACGCAGGGCAGCGTCACGGCCCTGTCGGGGTCGTTTTCCTCGCAAGTAGAGCGGGAGCAGCAGCTGTTCCAGCACGGTCAGCGACGGGATGAGGTTGTCACTCTGAAACACGAACCCGATCCGCTCGCGCCGGATGCGTGCCCGCTCGGTCTTGGACGCGCGCGTCACCTCGACGCTGTCGATGACGACCTGCCCGGCGTCGGGGGTCTGCAATGCTCCCGCTACCGCGAGGAGGCTGGATTTACCGGACCCCGACGGCCCCACCACCGCGACCAGCTCCCCGGGGTGCACCTCAAGGGACACCTCATCCAGGGCACGGACCTGTTCGTCACCGTCTCCATAGGTGAGCGAGACGGTGTCCAGTCGTAGGGTCATCGGGATCCTCCGAGAGCGATGAGCGGGTCGACCGTGGTGATGCGACGGATAGCGAAGGCCGCGCCGATCATCCCTGCCAGCGCAAGCGACCCGATCGAGGAGAGCACCGGTCCAAGGGACAGCGTGAACGGCACTTGATCACCGACAGCGCTGCCGAGCAGCACACCCACGAGCAAACCGAACCCGGCGGCGGCGCCGATGATGATGGCGCCTTGTCCCAGCGTTTCCCGCAGCAGGAGCCGGTCGGTGGCACCGAGTGCCTTGAGCACCCCGATCTCCTGGCGACGTTGCACCGTCCACACGACGAAGAACGCCCCGACGAGCACGGCCGAGATGAGGTACAACGCAAGCTGGATCATCTGCATGGTCCGGGTCTCCTCGGTGTAGCCCGGGGAGGAGTGGAACGACTCGCGCAGCGTGACGACCTGGACGTGGTGCGCGGTGTCGAGCGCCGCCACGTCGGCGTCGTCGGTCAACCGCAGCGCCACGGTGCTGACCCGGTCCGCGGCGTCGTCGGTGTGGCCGAACGACGCCTGCTGCCACACGTCGAGCGGGGCATAGACGACCGGGACGTGCCCGTAGGTACCGGTAGGCGCGATGCCCACGACGGTCAGCGTGGTCCCGACCACATCGAGCCGGATCTGGTCGCCGATGCCGACCCCGAGGTCGGCAATCGTGTCGGCGATCACGATGCCGTCCGGTGCCGCGCCCAGGGGTTCCCCTTCAGTCACCGCAGGCGCCAGGAATGAGTCCGGCTCAACCCCGAACAGTGCGAGGTTGACCGGCAGGTCCTTGTCTGTTCGGGCGTTGAACAGGGTGTTGCCCAGCGGCGCGGCCGCTTCCACACCCGGCGCCTCGGCGAGAGCCTCCCACGTGGATCGCTCGATGACACTGCTCGAAAACGAGGTGTCCGCGTCTTCGTCAAAGGCGATGTGGGTGGCGGGCAGGGCGCGCAGCCCGGCGATGCCGTCGTCGACCAGGCCCGTCGCCAGGCCGGACAGCAGCACCACCAGCGTGGCGATCAGGCCGATGACGATACCGACGAGGGCGAAGCGTCCCTTGGCGAAACGTAGCTCCCGGAGCGCGAGGAACACCGCTCAGCACACCCCACCAAAGCCGCGACCAACCGCCAGCAGGGGGCCTGCGGAGCCCAGAGGGAGGCCGTGGGCCCCGCGGACAGGGTCGGTGAGAGATTCCATTCATTCCTCCACGAGCACAGAGACGCGCCTGGACACCGCCGCTGGCACGACGGGTCTACGGTAATGAACCCACCGGGCGCTGTCGTCACCCAGACAACGCAACCTCGCCTACGCTGGGAGGCGTAGCCACCGAAGGCTGCTACCCAGCGGCCTACGCGCTACAACGTAGCCGCAGGTCAGAGCCTCCTCCGCCGGCTACGGTAGGTGCCGTGGACCTCGCTGCTCGGCGCATCGCACCACTCCGGCTCCTCCGGAGCGTCGCCATAGCCCGGTGGGTGGAAGCCGGCCTGGCGATCACGATGGGGGGCAGCATGCTGCTCACGGTGACCGCCGCCGCCGGAACCGAATCACCAGCAGCGCTGCCCGCTATGGCCTGGGTCGCCGTCGCGGGAGTCGTCGTGGCGACCGCGCTTTTCCGCACCGCGCCGCTGGTGGGCCTGCTGATCGGCGCGGCGGCGCTGGTCGGCTACCACGTCACCGTCAACGCCCCGCTGGGCCTCGCCTGGCCGCTGGTGGTCGTGATCTTCGGCGTGGCGCGTGCGGGGCAGCTGTGGATCGGTGCCGGGTTTGCCGTAGTCTATCTCGGCACGGTGTTCGCCCACCGGTGGATCATCGATACGGCGGGTAACGGGCTGGCGTTACTGCACGGCGCTGCCCAGGAAGGGCTGCTGATGGCGGGCGCGCTGCTGCTGGGCGAGGTGGTACGGAGCCGGGTGCTGCAGGCCGAAACTGCCCGCACCCTCCTCGAGCTGCAAGAGCAGCGGCAGGAACACGAGACCCAGCGACGTATCGCGGAAGAACGGCTCCGGATCGCCCGCGACCTGCACGACCTGACCGCGCACACCGTGTCGATCATCTCGCTGCATGCCGGTGTGGCCAGGGAACGATTTGTCCACGATCCCCAAGCTGCCCAGGCGTCACTGCTGACGATCGAAGAGACCAGCCGGCAGGCGGCCAGAGAGCTGCGAGGGCTCGTGGGACTGCTCCGCAGCGACGAGCCCCCACCCCTCGACGCCCTGAGCGCCATCCGACGCGCCGTCGAGGCGACCCGGAGCGCCGGGCTGTCGGTCGATCTGCAGCTCACCCCCTCCCACCTGCCCCTGACCGGCCCCGAAGGCATCACCGCCGCACGCATCGTGCAAGAGTCCCTGACCAATGTGCTCCGCCACGCCAAGGCCACCCACGCCCGAGTCCAGATCCGCGACGAGGACGGCATGCTCAACATCGTGATTACCGACGACGGGATAGGGCCGGCTGGCGGTGAGACCGGACTGCACCAGGGGTTTGGACTACGTGGCATGCGTGAACGGGTGGAAGCGCTCGGCGGCACGTTGACCTACGGTCGCGGCAGTGACCGCGGGTTCGAGGTCCATGCACGTCTCGCCTCCCGGGGGGAACGGTGAACCCCATCCGGGTCGTCATCGTCGATGATCAGCCACTGATCCGCTCCGGTGTTCGTCTCATACTCGAGGCAGCGGACGACCTGGAGGTGGTCGGAGAAGCAGCAGATGGGCAGGCCGGGCTCCAGGTGATCAGGCAGACGCGCCCCGACATCGCCTTGATGGACCTGCGTATGCCGACGCTCGACGGCATCGCGGCGATCCGAGAGCTCACCCAGGACCCGCAACTCAGCGCCACCCGCTACCTGGTACTCACCACCTTCGATCACGACGAGTTGATCACCGGAGCTATCCGGGCCGGCGCCTCGGGTTACCTGCTCAAAGACACCACCCCCGAACAGCTCCGCCAGGCGGTGCGTGACACCGCCGCCGGCAACGCCCCGCTCTCCCCCACCATCGTCAAGCACCTCATCGCCGGGCTCGGGGACCAGCTGCCGGCCCCCGCCGACACCTCGGAACGGCTAGCCGACCTCACCGAACGGGAACGTGAAGTGCTCACCTACGTCGCCCGCGGGCTCCGCAACGATGAAATCGCCCGAAAACTCGTTATCAGCCCGGAAACGGTCCGTACCCACGTCGGCCGCATCATGGCCAAACTCCAGGCCCGCGACCGCGCCGGCCTGGTCGTCATCGCGTACGAGACCCACCTCGTCCGGCCGGGTCACAGTCTCCCGCACTGACCACGCATGGGTCGGAATAGACCCCGCTAGCGCGGTCATGCGCCAGCGGGAGCGTAGACCCGGGAGCGGCGGCCAGCACCGTGGCCGACGCCGATCAAGCTCTGTCCCTTGCGGAACCTGGCACCTCGGAAAGCGGGTATCGATGGTGCCACACGTGCCACGGCCGGAGGTCGCCCCGGTGCCCCGCGGCCCGCAATGCTCGGATCATCGGGGTGTTCTCTACATCCACATCGGACATGATGGCGCGGAACCCGGCCGCGTGGGCGACTCCAGCGGCGGCCCACAGTAGCCGCACCGCCCAGCCTTGCCCCCGGTGCTGCGGCAGCACCCCGATCTGGATGATCGTCGCCGTCTCCGGCTCGTCGAACGCGGACAGCGCGAAGAATCCCACGTCCTGACCGGCGTCGTCCTGCACGATGTTCCAGGTCGGCTCATCCGTGCCGGGGGTGAAGTAGTCGGCGACGACGGCTTCGGCCCAACTCCGCGGGCCACACCGTCCCACGGCGTACCGGTCACTGCGGTCCCGCGTCTGCGCGTACGCGGCCGCGGCCATGATCTCAGCGAACCGGTCCACCCGGTCTGCGCGATCGAGACGAGGCGCAGCGCACCTCTGGGTCGGCGTGCACCTCGTTGTTGGTGCGCACATCGATCACCGCGTCCGGTGGCGCCGCTATCTGGCTCACCGCGTACCGAATCACGTCGATGGCGGCCTGCTTCCCCGCGGGGTCGGGGGTGTGCCCTAGCCCGAAGATGCCCAAGGTGTAGGGCAGCGCCGACCGGGCGTCGGTGTCGTCGAACTGCGCCGGGTCGCGCAGGCAGAAGAAGCCGAGCCGGACCGCTCCTGACCGAAAAGGTCACATTCGGCACGGGCAACTGGGCGCATGCGCATGGAGGCGGCCTTTCCGTCGATCGACCCAGGGCGCCTCACCCTAGCCGCCCGTATCCGGGTCGAGCCAGGCAAGTTCGGTCCTACGTGTTGGACACTTTCGCTGACGTATGGCCGTTCCGCGTCACCGAAAGTGTCCAATGCTCAGGACTCCGCTCGCGTCCGCCGGTCCGGTCCGACATGGGAGCCGGACCGGACCCGGCGGGCCGGCCGAGCGTCACGCGGCGCGGTCGCCGCCCTGCGCCACCACCGTGACCACCTGCTGCGCCACGCCGACGGCACTGGCCGGGTTCTGGCCGGTGACCAGCCGCCCGTCCACCACCACACACGGTTCGAAGTTGGGGGCGCTGACGTGCGTCGCCCCTCGCTCCTCCAACCGGGTCTGCAAGAGGAACGGCACCACGTGGGTGAGCCCGACCGCCTCCTCCTCCGCGTTGGTGAACGCCGCCACCCGCTTGCCGGCCACCAGGTATTGACCGTCGGAGAGGGTCAGGTTGACGAGACCAGCCGGGCCGTGGCACACCGCGGCGACCACCCCGCCCTGCTCGTAGATTTCCCGACCGAGCCGGGCCAGCCCGGGATCGTCGGGCAGGTCCCACATCACCCCGTGCCCGCCCACATAGAAGATCGCCGCGTACGCCCGGGGATCCACCTGGTCGGGGCGGCGGGTGTCCGCCAACTGCCGGGCCATCTCCGCGTCCGCCAGAAACTCCCGCTGCACCGGGTCGGATTCATCCAGTCCGTCGCGGGGCGGCTCGCCCCCCTTCGGACTGACCAGGTCGACCTCCCACCCCGCGTCCCGGAACACCCGCCACGGGTGGGCGGCCTCCGGGACGTAGAAGCCGGTCGGGCGTACCCCGCCGAGATCACCGTGGCTGGTCAGGACCATCAGGACCCGTCGGCTCATGACAGTGCCTCCTGTGGAAATCATCGCTCCTCAGGGGATTCCCCCAGGGGAGGATGACAGCCCGGCACCCATAAATACCAATATGAAAGCTGATATGAGTTATCAGGATCTCAATGAGTTGCCGCCGATCTCGCTCGACCTGTTCCGGACGTTCCTCGCGGTCCACCGGGCGGGATCACTCTCCGCCGCCGCCCACCTGCTCGGGCTGTCCCAGCCCGCGGTGACCGGGCAGGTGCAGACTCTGGAGCGCCGTCTGGGGCGCCCCCTGTTCCACCGGCACGCCCGCGGCGTCTCCCCCACCGCCGCCGGTGACGAGCTGGCCAGCCGGATCGCCGGTCCCCTGGACGAGCTGCTCCGGGCCCTCGGCCAGGAGACCCGCCTGCCCGGCCGACCGCTCCACCTCGGCGGCCCGGCGGAGCTGACCACCCTCCTGGTGGCCCCGGCCCTGGCGCCCCTGGCCGCCGGTGGCCTGCCGCTGCGGTTCTCGCTGGGGCTCGCCGAGCCGCTGCTGGCCCAGTTGGCCGCCGGCGAACTGGACCTCGTGATCTCGCCGATCCGGCCCCGCCGCCGAGGGGTGGTCGCGGAACCGTTGTTCGACGAGGAGTTCGTCCTGGTGGGAGCGCCGTCGTGGGCGGCCCGGCTGCCCGCCGCCCAGGTGGCGGCCGAAGGCACCGCCGCCCTCGCCGGCGTCCCGGTCCTGGCGTACGCCGAAGATCTGCCGATCGTGCGCCGCTACTGGCGGCACGTGTTCGGGGTCCGCCCCGCCCGACGGGCCGACCTCGTCCTACCGGACCTGCGCGGAGTGCTCGCCGCGGCCCTCGCCGGGGCGGGGATCACCGTCCTGCCCCGCTACCTGTGCGCGGACGCGCTGGCCACCGGCCGGCTGGTCCCTCTGCACGAACCGGCCGACCCGCCGATCAACACCCTCTTCCTGGCGGTACGCGCCGGGGCACCCGCCCACCCCGCCCTCGCCGAGGTCCGCAACCGGCTGCACCAGCGCGCCCGCCGGTGGTGAGCCCGCGGCGGAGCCGCCGCCCTACCGGCGGCTCGCTAACGCCACCGCCCCCGGTCAGGCGCGGGTGAGGATCACCAGGGGAATCTCCCGGTCGGTCGCGGCCTGGTACTCCGCGTACCGAGGGAACAGCTGCACCATCTGCGGCCACAGCTGCGTCTTCTCCTCCGGGGTGGCGGTCCGGGCGGTCGCGTCGAACACGTCGGCGGCCACCTGCACCCGTACCCGCGGATCGGCGGTGAGGTTGAGGTACCAGTGCGGGTGGGTGGGCGATCCCCCCTTGGAGGCGACTACCACGTACGACTCGCCGTAGCGGCCGTAGATGAGGGCGATCCGGCGAGCGATCCCGGTGCGGCGGCCCCGGGTCGTCAGCAGCAGGGTCGGCACCCCGTTCCAGATGTGCCCCTCGGCCCCGTTGGTGGCCACGTACCGGGCCACGTGCTCGGCCTGCCACCCTTCGGACGGGTCTACCGGATGGTCGAAATCGGATGTAGAAGTCGCCATGCCCCCAGCCTGACACAAAGCTATAGACCCCTCCTGCCCGGTACCCTGGGCCGGTGATCAACCAGGCGTACGAAGACCTGCTACGGCTGGTGCTGGAGACCGGCACCGACCGGATGGACCGCACCGGCACCGGCACCCGCAGCGTATTCGGTCACCAGCTGCGGTACGACCTGTCCGCCGGTTTCCCGGTCATCACCACCAAGAGGGTGCATCTCAAGTCGGTGATCTACGAGCTGCTGTGGTTCCTGCGCGGCGACTCGAACGTGCGCTGGCTCCAGGAGCACGGAGTGACCATCTGGGACGAGTGGGCGGGGCCGGACGGTGACCTCGGCCCGGTCTACGGGGTGCAGTGGCGCTCCTGGCCCACCCCGTCCGGGGAGCGGATCGACCAGATCAGCCAGGCGATCGAATTGATCCGCACCGACCCGTACTCGCGCCGGATCGTGGTGTCGGCCTGGAACGTGGCCGATCTGGACCGGATGGCCCTGCCCCCCTGCCACCTCCTGTTCCAGTTCTACGTGGCCGACGGGAAGTTGAGCTGCCAGGTCTACCAGCGCAGTGCCGACCTGTTCCTCGGGGTGCCGTTCAACCTCGCCAGTTACGCGCTGCTCACCCACATGGTGGCCGCCCAGACCGGGCTGCGGCCGGGCGAGTTCATCTGGACCGGCGGCGACTGCCACATCTACCACAATCACTTCGACCAGGTGCGGGAGCAGCTGAGCCGTGAGCCCTACCCGTTCCCGACCCTGAAGCTGGCCCCCCGGGACTCGATCTTCGACTACCGGTACGAGGACATCGAGGTGATCGGCTAC
Organism: uncultured Actinomycetota bacterium; assembly: GCA_963809545.1. Lineage (GTDB taxonomy): Bacteria > Actinomycetota > Actinomycetes > Mycobacteriales > Micromonosporaceae > Natronosporangium. Next base: position 394,958 of record CAWEKD010000007.1, read on the forward strand.
CGACACCACCCGGCCATCAAGGCTCCGGTCGCAGTGTGAGCGCGTGGCCTATCGCTGGCTCAGTCGTGCCCGCCCCTGCTCCACGTTGGACACTTTCGTGGACGCATGGCCGCTCCGCGTCGCCAAAAGTGTCCAGTGCTCAGCATCATCCTGGGCGCCGGCGGGGGCGCCGGGTCGGTTGTTCCCGCACCATGGTGCGCTGACCTGTCCCCGAATGTGATCAGAATGGACCCCCGAGGAGGCGGTGTGACGATCGGAGTGATCTGGGCCCAGTCCCGGAACCGGGTGATCGGCCACCAGGGGACGCTGCCCTGGCACCTTCCGGAGGACCTGGCCCACTTCCGGCAGGTCACCCACGGCCACCCGGTGATCATGGGACGGCGTACCTGGGAATCATTGCCGCCCCGGTTCCGACCGCTGCCCGGGCGCCGCAACCTGGTGCTGTCCCGCCGCTCGGACCTCGCCGCCCCGGGCGCCGAGGTGCTCGGATCGCTGGATGAGGCGCTCGCGCGGGCGCGGGAGGGCGCGGAGCAGGTGTGGGTGATCGGTGGCGCCGAGGTGTACGCGGCGGCGCTGGCCGTGGCCACGGTCGCGGAGATCACCGAAGTGGACACGACGGTGTCCGGGGACACGTACGCCCCGCCGCTGACCGGATGGCAATTGGTGACTACCGGAGACTGGCAGACTTCCCGCACCGGTCTCCGCTACCGCCATCTGCGGTACGTCTCGCCTGCGCGCGCCTGACCGGACACGTTCGGCTACCGACCACTGAAGAAACCGACAATTACTCCACTAGGCGATGGCAGGGATAAGCCATTAATATCTCGCCATGAGTGACAATCTCCCCACAAGCAACCAGCCACCCGGCGCTGCGTCTTCCTCCCGTGCCTCCCCGCCGTCTGGGTCGGCGACGGGCCCACCGGTCCCGCGGCAGCAGCAACCGCCACCGCCGAAGACCCCGACGTCTCCGGGCGCCGTCCCCGTGCCGATGGGACCGGCTCAGGTGACCGTATCTGCCGGCACCGCCTTCAAGGCCGGCTTCTTCGGCTTCCTGGGCGCGCTCGTAGCCGCGGCGATAGTCGGCGCCCTGGTGAGCTGCGTGTTTGCGATCATCAGCGCCGTGTTCATCGGAACCCTCTTTGGGAGTTCCTGACGCTCCCGGCGGACCGGGACCAGGTGCGGCAGACCGAGCATCTACGAAGCCATATTGGACAGAGCCGCCACAGGTTCTCGTGAACTCCTCCGCGACATGTCCGATGATCGCTTCGATCCCGGCCTCGATGTCGGTGGGGCGCGCTAGCCTCGCGCCATGCATCTCATCTTGATCCCGGGCCTATGGCTCGATGGTTCGTCCTGGGACCGAGTCGTGCCGGTGCTCACCGCCGCTGGGCACCGCGTCCACCCGCTCACGCTTCCCGGGATGGCCTCCCCGGAAGCGGACCGCACGGGGATCACCCTGCAGGACCACGTCGACGCGGTCGTCCAGGCGATCGACTCGTGCGAGCCGGCCGACCACACGGTGGTGCTGGTGGGCCACTCCGCCGGCGGAGCGATCGCGCACGCTGCCGCGGACGCCCGGCCGGACCGGGTCGCCCGGGTGGTCTACGTCGACGCCGGTCCGCTCGGCGAGGGTGGAGTCATCAACGACGCGCTGCCGGTGGTGGACGGAGAAGTCCCGCTACCGGACTGGTCGTTCTTCGACGACGCCGACCTGGTCGACCTCACCGACGAGCTGCGGGCAGAGTTCCGGGCCCGCGCGGTCCCCTCCCCCGCCCGGGTCGCGCGGGATCCACAGCGACTGACCGATGAACGGCGGTACGACGTACCGGTCACAATCATCGCCTGCGAATTCCCCAGTGCGCTACTGCGGGAGTGGGTGGCGCAGGGGCACCCGTTGACGCAGGAACTTTCCAAGATCCGCGACGTCAGCTACCTCGACCTGCCGACCGGCCACTGGCCCCAGTTCACCCGGCCCACGGAGCTGGGTGAGGCGATCCTCACCAGCGTCTCCTAGACCGCCGGTCCCGCAGGCCGCGGCTGTCCTGAGCCCGCGCGCTACGGTCACGGTCGTGACCGTGCTGCGTTCGATCATGCTGTTCCTGATGGCGGCGGTGGCCGAGATCGGTGGGGCCTGGCTGGTATGGCAAGGCCTGCGGGAACACCGGGGTCTACTGTGGGTGGGTGCGGGTGTGATCGCCCTCGGCCTGTACGGGGTGGTGGCCACGCTGCAACCGGATCCGCACTTCGGCCGCATCCTGGCCGCCTACGGTGGAGTCTTCGTGGCCGGATCACTGGCCTGGGGCATGGCGATAGACGGCTTCCGCCCCGACCGGTGGGACCTGATCGGCGCCGGGCTGTGCCTCCTCGGCGTCGCAGTGATCATGTACGCGCCACGCGGCTGACCGACTGGGCAGCAAAAATAGCTGATCTTGCTAATAGCGAGCGGCGCGTAGCCCGCCCAGGGTAACGGTATGATCGCACCCCATCCTGCCCTCGACCGGGCGACCCGACGGCGAGGCTGGTCCCACCGGATCCGGACCGGCCTCGCCGCCACGGCGTCGTTGGCGCTGGTCACCGGGCTCGCACTGGCCGGGCCGGCCGCGCCGACCGCGGCCCAACCCGTGACCTATGACCAGACCTCCGCTTCCCCCACGGTGGAGGCGCAGCTGTACCACCAGCTCGCCGCCGACGGCGAGGTCGACTTCTGGGTCCACCTACATGCCGCGCCCCAGCTGAGCGCGGCCGCCGGCATCGCCGACTGGGCGGCCCAAGGTCGGTACGTACACCAGCAGCTGACCCGCACCGCAGCCGCAGCCAACAGGCGCTGCTCGCCCTACTGGACGCGGCCGGCGTCGACTACCAGGCGTTCTGGATCGCCAACACGGTCCGGGTCACCGGTGACCGGCAGCTGCTGGAGCAGATCCTGACCCTGCCGGAGGTCACGGAGGTCACCGCCGACCGGGAGTACCGGATCCAGCCGTCGGCACCGGCGGAGGCCGTACCGCAGCGGGACGGGATCGAGTGGAACCTGCACGACATCGAGGCGCCACGCGTGTGGGACGAACTCGACACCACCGGGGAAGGGATCGTGGTCGGGATCATCGACACGGGGGTCCAGTTCGATCACCCGGCGCTGGTCCGGCAGTACCGCGGCTACCTGGGCGACGGCGAATTCGATCACAACTACCACTGGCACGACCCGTCGCAGGTGTGCGGCAACCCCTCGCTGGTGCCGTGCGACAACACCGGCCACGGCACCCATGTGACCGGCACGATCCTCGGGGACGACGGCGGTGACAACCGGATCGGGGTGGCGCCGGGTGCGCAGTGGATCGCGGCCAAGGGCTGCGAGGGCACCACCTGCTCCCGGGAGGCGCTGCTGTCGGCCGGCCAGTTCATGCTCGCCCCCACCGATCTGGAGGGGAACAACCCACGGCCGGAGCTGCGCCCCCACATCGTCAACAACTCCTGGGGCGGTAACCCCACCGCCGAGCCGTGGTACCGGTCCATGGTGGAGGCGTGGATCCAGGCGGGGATCTTCCCCCAGTTCGCCAGCGGCAACACCCTGTACGGGGTCGCGCCGTGCGGATCCGCCAGCAACCCCGGCAACCTGCCGGAGACCTACACCGCCGGGGCGTACGGCCCGGACGGCAGCATCGCCCCGTTCTCCAACCGGGGTCCCTCGGCCTGGGGCAACGACGTGATCAAGCCGAACATCGCCGCCCCCGGGGTGGCGATCCGGTCGGCGGAGGTCGGTGACACCTACAGCGCCCGCGACGGCACCTCAATGGCCTCACCGCATGTGGCCGGGGTGGTGGCGCTGATGTGGTCGGCCTCCGAAGCCACCCGCCGGGACGTCCAGAGCACCCGCGACATCCTGGACCTGACCGCGATCGACACCGAGGACCTGACCTGCGGTGGCGAACCCGGTAACAACAACATCTGGGGACAGGGCCGGTTGAACGCGTACGCCGCGGTCAGTGAGGCGCCGCGCGGCGCGGTCGGCACCCTGGCCGGGGTGGTGACCGACGCGGTCAGCGGCGAGCCGGTCACCGGCGCGGAGGTGACCATCACCGGGCCGACCCGGCGCCACCGCACCACCGGCCCGGACGGGACCTTCTCGGTTGTCCTGCCGGTGGGCGAGTACGAAGTGACCGCGTCCGCGTTCGGCTACGAACTCGTCACCGTGTCGGACATCCTGGTCGCCGCGCAGCAGACCACCGACGTCCCGGTGGTGCTGCCGCGCCTACCGCGGGCGACCGTGACCGGGATCGTGGCCGACGCCAACGACTCCGCCCCCGTGGCCGGAGCGGAGGTGCAGGTCTACCTGGACGACCGGCTGGTGGGGCAGGTCGAGACGGACGCCGCGGGCCAGTACCGGCTGGATCTTCCATTGGGGACCTACCGCCTCACGGTAGGGAAGACCTACTACCACCTGGAGCAGGCGACCGTCACCCTCGACACCGCGCAGACGGTGGTCCGGGCCGACTTCATGCTCCGCACCCCCCGGGTCACGGTGTCGCCGCCGCAGCTCGACCCGGTGCTTCCGGTCGGTGCGCGCCAGGCGTACACCATCGGGATCGACAACCGGGGCAGCGCGGACGCCGCCATCCAGGTGCGGCTGCCGATGCGGCCCTGGGCGTCGATCGACGTCACCAACGGGGTCCTGCCGCCCGGAGGCAGCATTCGGGCGACCGTGACGTTCGACACCACCTGGATGACGCCGGGCACCTACCCGCTGGTCTTGTCGGTGACGTCCAACAGCGGCCGGCAGCCGGTGGTGGAGTTGCCGATCACACTGCAGGTACCGGAATTGACCGGCATCGAGGTCATCCCGGACTTCGTCCGGGCCCGGCCCGGCCACACCCAGCAGCACCAGGCGATCGGCCGGCTCGCCGACGGCACGACCCTGGACGTGACCGACTGGGCGGAGTGGCGCAGCAGTGACGACCAGGTGGTCACCGTGGACCAGCAGGGGCTGGCCACCACGGTGGGTGGGCAGCGCGCCACCATCACCGCCGCCCTCGGCGCGCAGGTCGGAGAGGCGGACTACCACGTCACCGGTCGCCCGGTCACCCCGCCGGGGCAACCCCGTCCCGAGCCGCAGCCGCCGATGCCGGGGCTGGACTGGCAGCCCACCTTCTTCGGCCCGGGCGTGGACGGCTACACCGTCCTGACCTCGGTGGTGTGGGACGACGGTAACGGTCCCGCACTCTACGTCGGTGGTGATTTCCGCACCGCCGGTGAGCACCACGTCAACTATGTCGCCCGCTGGGACGGACAGCAGTGGCAGCCGCTGACCGGCCGGCACGGCACCGGGGTGAACGCTCCGGTCACCACCCTGGGGGTCTACGACGGCCAGCTGATCGTCGGTGGACGGTTCACGGAGGCGGGCGGGCGGCCGGCCATGCACATCGCCCGGTGGGACGGCACCGACTGGTCGCCGTTGACCGGGGCGCTGGGGGCACCCGGCACCGACGGCGAGGTCATGGACCTGCTCGAGTTCGACGGTGACCTGGTGGTGGCGGGGGCGTTCACCGAAGCCGGCGGGGTGACCGCCAACCGGATCGCCCGCTGGGACGGCACCGACTGGTCCCCCATCACCAGCGCGGACGGCCACGTCGGGGTGGACGGCTACGCCGTCACCTCGCTGGCGGTCTTCGACGGTGACCTGATCGCTGGGGGGCTGTTCGCCACCGCCGGTGGGGTGATCGTCGACAACATCGCCCGCTGGGACGGCACCGACTGGTCCCCCCTGACCGGCCCGGACGGGATCGGGGTGGACAGCATCGTCCACACCGTGGCGGTCTACGACGGGCAGGTGATCGCCGGCGGCGAATTCACCCACGCCGGTGGGGTGATGGTGGAGCGGATCGCCGCCTGGGACGGCGCCCAGTGGCGGGAGATGGACCACGGCGCGGGTGGCTGGCGGTACGCCGCAGTACAGACCCTGACCGTGCACGACGGTGACCTGCTGGTGGGTGGGAACTTCCCGATGGCCGGTCAGGTAGCGGCGGCCAACATCGCCCGCTGGGACGGCACCGGCTGGTCGCCACTGGGTGACGGCACCGGCGGCACCGTCTACACCATCACCCCGTACCAGGGTCGGCTGTATGTGGGCGGTGGTTTCGGTGAAGCCGGCGGTCAGATGGTGAACCGGATCGCCACCTGGGACGGCCAGCAATGGGCGCCGTTGCCGGGGATTCCCACCGGGTTGAGCGGTCAGGTCTCCGCGGCGACCACGTTCCGGGGCGACCTGGTGGTGGCTGGGCAGTTCACCTACGCCAGCACCGAGATGGTGCAGAGTATCGCCCGCTGGGACGGACAGCAGTGGCGACCGCTGACCGGACCGTTCCTGCCGGGGCTCCTCGGACAGGTCGAGGCGCTGGTGGTGTACGACGACCAGCTGATCGCGGCCGGCATGATCGGGCAGGCCGGGGGCATCACGGTGAACGGGATCGCCGCCTGGGACGGCGAGCAGTGGCGGCCGCTGGGCAGCGGCCTGGACGGCCGGGTCGCCGCCTTGGCGGTGTACGACGGCCAGCTGATCGCCGGGGGTGACTTCCGGCAGGCCGGCGGGGTGCCGGTGAACGGCATCGCCGCCTGGGACGGCGAGCAGTGGCGGCCCCTGACCGGCCCGAACGGCACCGGCGTCAACGGCGGGTACCCCACGGTGGAGGCGCTACTGGTCCACGATGGGCACCTGATCGTCGGGGGTTCGTTCCAGCAGGCCGGCGGGGTGCCGGCCCGGAACCTCGCCCGGTGGGACGGCCAGCAGTGGGCGCCGTTTGGGGACGAGCCCGGCTCCGGGGTGAACGACACCGTGCACGCCCTGGTGGTGCACGACGGCGACCTGGTGGTCGGTGGCCGGTTCACCGAGGCCGACGGGGTGTCGGTCGACCACATCGCCCGGTGGGACGGAAACCGCTGGTCGCCGCTGTCCGATGGTCCGGACGGCTGGGTCACTACCGTGGCCGTCCTCAACGGCACCCTGGTGGTCGGAGGTGACTTCACCACCGCCGGTGGGCAGACCGTCAACCACGTCGCCAGCTGGGACGGGCAGCGGTGGTGGCCGCTGACCGGACCGGCCGGGGTGGGCACCGACGGCCCGGTACGGATGTTGGCGGCCTATCCCGACAGTGGCGAGCGCCCCGGGCCGGGCGACCGGGTCGACGGTGGCCGTGGCGGCCCGGGCCGACCCGGTGGCCCCGGGGGCCCTGGTCGACCCGGTGGGCCTGGTGGCCCTGGTGACCAGCCGGGGGTGGTGCCGGGGCTGCTGGTGGGTGGCCAGTTCACCAGCGCCGGTGGGGTCGCCAGCTGGGGCCTGGGCTGGTACGGGCTCCCTGACCGGCCCTGGTAGTTCCTAACGGGAGTACCTCATGACGGTGGCCCCGGCGACCGTGGTCGCCGGGGCCACACCCGTCAGTGCCGCCCCAGCAGCGTCTTCTCTGACGCCGCGGTCATTCGCTGCTCAGGTGGGCTGTTCGCCGCCAGCCCGGACCGTCTCTCCGGTCGTGGCCACGGCGCCGCTCAACGTCACGGGACGAACACCGGACGCCGCCGCGGCCCCAACGCGATGTGCGTCAGCAGCAGCCCTGTCACCAGGTAGATCCCGTACCGCACCAACTCCGGCCCCACCGCCAGGTCCGTGGCCCCGGTGGGGAAGAGCCACGCCAGCCCCACCACCCCCTGGGGGAAGAACGGGCTGGCCCCGAGGGCGAACACCCACGGGGCGACCTGGACCAGGTTGTTGATGCCTTTGTCACTGTGGAAACCCCAGGTGAGCGCTACCCCGCTGCCGAACACCGCCAGGCAGCCGGTCGCGACGAGCATCAGCGCGGCGTCCCGCACGTACGTCTCCGGGCTGGTAGCCACCCGGATCCCCAGAAACAGCCCCGCCAAGGGGGCGCTGCTGAGCAGCACGTACGCGCCTCGGGACCACAGCGCCCGCAGCGGACGCCCCGCATACGCCGGCAGCAGACCGGAGAGCAACTCCAGTTCCCATGAGGCCACTCCGGCGACGAATCCGGTCACCGCGATGAAGTAGGGCCAGTAGGCGCCGAACCGCGCCAGGTCGAACCCCGCACCCCCGAGCGTCTGGTAGAGACCGCCTAGGACCAGCGCGTTCAGGACCGGCAGCGCTACCAGACCGCTGAGCAGCCCCCGTACCCGCTGCTTGCGGGCCAGGGCCACCAGCGGGACGGTACCGATGCGGGTCAGCAGCCGCAGCGACCGGACCATCAGCGAGACTCCACACTGTCCGTGAGGCGGCGGGTGAGGATCTCCCGCGCCGGTCGCCGCAGGAGCGCCTGCCCCACCAGCCACCACGCCCCTGTGATCCCGATCGTGAGCCCGGCCGACCGCCACAGCTCCCCCGGCACCGCCATCCGTTCGATCCAGACGAACGGGAAAACGTTCCGCACCGGCTCCGGCGACAGGAACGCCACGGTACCCAGCGCCACCACCATGACCACCTGCCGGATCCAGGGAACCAGCCGCGCCGGATCGTAGGTGAGCGCGAGGCCGGTGGTGAGCAGATGGGTGAAGGCGACGAGCACCACCACGCTGAGGAACGCCATCGCGGCCACCACTCCGACCGAGACGGTGGCGCCCAGCAGCACCGTGGCGACGATGAACGGGACGAGCAACGCCGGCGCGGTGATGATCACCATGGCGAAGGCACGGGCCAGCATCAGGCGGGCGAAGACCCGCTGGTCCCGGGCCGTCTGCCACACCGTCTGGTAGCGGAACTCGTTTTGGAACGCGGACATGGCCGACAACGCACACAGCGCGGTCCCCACCAGAAAAGACGCCCGTACCGCCGCCTGCAACACCGCAGGTGCGTCCAGAGTGCGTAGTTGTACCAGCCCGAGGCTGAGCACCGCGGTCTGGATGGTGATGCCGACGATGAAGGACGAGGTCGCGCGCCGGTCGACCCACTGTAGCCAGATCAGCAGCCGAAGATATCTAACCGACCAGCCGACCATCGTCCAACCTGACAATCCGCGGACAGAGTTTCTCCAGGAAGGCCCGATCGTGGCTCACCACGAGGTACGTGCGGTCCGGCCGGTCGGCCACCAGGTCGTGGAGCAGCCTGACTCCGTCGGCGTCCAACCCCGTGGTGGGTTCGTCCAACAGCCACACCGTCGCGGCGTGGTCCAGCTCAGCGGCCGCCAGGTGGAGGCGTTGCCGCATCCCCAGGGAGTACTTGGCGTACATCATCTCGGCCGCCTCGGGCGCCAACCCGACCCGGGCCAGCACCTCCCGAGCCTGGGCACGGCTCACATCCTGCCCCCACAGCCCGGCCATGAACCGCAGGTTCTCCGCTCCGGTCAGCCGCGGATAGAACCCCAGCGGCGCCCCTGCTACCAAGTGGACCGAGCGCTGATAGCGCCACCGGGGGTCGGTCACGGCGTACCCATCGTTGATCAGCCGTCCCGAGTCCAGCCGCAGCAGACCAGCGAGGACCTTCAACAGCGTCGACTTGCCCGCCCCGTTTGGCCCCATGATCCCTACCCGCTCCCCCGGCCGCACCCGGAGACAGGCGCCGGTGAGGATCGGCCGGGCACTGCCGCGTCGGGACTTAGGGATGGTGTAGTACGCGTCCTCCAGGATGAGCCCTGGGGCAGATGTCCGCAGCGGATCAGACCGGGCCACCCGCCATCCCTTCCGGAAGGGACCTGGCCGACCGCGTGGTGCCGTCCCTTCCGTCTCGTCAGCTGCTGTTCGAGTCGACGCTCATCGTAGGAGAGCGCCCCGCCGCGGCCGTACCCGCACGCGCCACAATCGCCGCTCCACGGCCGGCGCCCCTCGGTCGCCGCCCGAGCGTTGGACACTTTCGCTGACGCTTTCCGCGAGATCGTCGACGAAAGTGTCCAATGCTCCGACCAACCGGACAGCCGCGAACGCAGCGGGCTGGCCGATGGGAGAGGTCAGCCGGCGAGCTGAGCGGTCAACACCTTGATGGCGCGGTCGATCCCGGCGTCGTCCACGTCCCCGTGGGTGACCAGCCGCGCGAACCGCGGCCCCAACACCGAGATCAGCACCCCTTCGGCCCGGGCCGCCGCCGCCAGCCCGGCCGCGTCCAGCCGCGCCCCGGACAGGTCCAGCGGCACGATGTTGGTCCGCACCGTCGAGGGGTCCACCACCCCGTACGGGGCCAGTGCTTCCGCCAACCGGGCCGCCCGGGCGTGGTCTTCCACCAGTCGCGGCAGGTGGTGGGTCAGCGCGTACCGCCCGGCGGCGGCGAGGATGCCTACCTGCCGCATGCCGCCGCCCAGCCGTTTCCGGATCTCGCGGGCCCGCGCGATCCGTTCCCGGGTGGAGATCACCAACGATCCGACCGGGGCGCCCAGGCCCTTGGACAAGCACACCGACAGGGTGTCGCACAACCGCCCGTACTCCGCCAGCGGCACCCCGTCGGCCAGGTGCGCGTGCCAGATCCGAGCCCCGTCGCAGTGCAGTCCGATCCCGGCCGCGTCGGCCACCTCCCGCAGCGCCCGCATGGTCGCCAGCGGGATCACCGCTCCCCCGGCCCGGTTGTGGGTCTGCTCGATCGCGATCGCCCGGGTGGGCACCGCGTAGTAACCATCGGGGCGGATCATGGCGGCCACCTGCGCCGGATCGATCGCGCCGCCGGCCGCCGGCCAGGTGCGGGTGGAGATGCCGCCGTACGCGGCGGCCGCGCCCATCTCGTGCGCGACCACGTGCGCGTCCGCGTCGCACAGCAGCTCGGTGGCCGGTTCCACCAGCAACTGGAGCGCGATCTGGTTGGCCATCGACCCGGTCGGGGTGAACAGCGCCGCCTCGTGCCCGAACAGCTCGGCGACCTCGGCCTCCAACGCGGCCACGGTGGGGTCCTCGCCGTATACGTCGTCCCCGACCTCCGCCGCGGCCATCGCCTGCCGCATCCCCTCGGTCGGTCTGGTCACCGTGTCACTGCGCAGATCCACCAACTCGGCCACCCGACCATCGTACGCAGCGGGGATGGTACGCCCGGGACGGCGGAGCGGGTGAGCCTACTCGCACACCACCCCGTCGTTGTCGGCGTCGCGGTACCAGTGGTACTCCGGGTCTTTCCCGCGGTAGTACGGGCCGTACCCGGCGGCCTTGGCCTCCCGGCACGTGGAGAAGCGGGGATCGGTGCCCGGGTCCGGCGGCGGGGGTGGCGGTGGCGCAGGCGCCGGTGGCCGACCCGACCCTTCACAGCCCACCCCGTCCCCATCGTGGTCCAACCCGAACGGGTCCACCTTGGGATCGACCAGTCGGACTCCCCGGGGGGCGTAGTTGGGGCCGTCGCCGCTCCCACCCTCGCAGTCGTAGTCGCCGATGCCGTCGACGCACCAGCTGCCGGAGTCGACATAGGCGGCGCAGTCTCCGGGGCGGGCGGCGCTGGTGACAGGCGCATCCCGGGCGACGGCGGTGGCGCTGGTCGGTGCCGTCGACGGGGTCGGGGTGGCCGGTGTCGGTTTGGTCGAGGTACGCGGGGTGACCGGGCGCGCGGGGCGCTCGACCGTCGAGGGGGGCGACGTCTCGGGCGCCGGGGCGGTCTGGGCGGTCTGCGCCCCGGTCTCCGGGCCCGGGTCCAGCGCGTTGAGCACTGCCCCGAACCCGCAGCACCCCAACACCAGCGCGAGCACCACCCCGGTCACGCTGAACGCCATCCGGGGGCCGGTGAACCACGCCGTCCACGGTGCCTGCTCGGGTTGGGCAACCGCCGGCGCGACCGGCTTGAGGCGCTCGTGCGCGCTGATCTGTTCGCGCAGCCACTGCGTCACCATCGACCGCTGCCCGGTGGCCTCGGCGGCCCCGACCGCCACCGCGAGGCGGAAATCGCCGACCGCCTCGGCGGGAACACTGAGCCCGGAGATCCATTTCCGGTTGCTGACCCGCATCCAGGTCGGCCCGTTCCCGACCGTGTGCGCGATCCCGGTCAGCTTGAGGAATACCCACTCGCGGCGCTTGGCACCGTGGAAAACCACGCGCTGGTTGGTGACCGCGGCCATCCCGACGTCCTTCGGCAGCTCCGCGGGCAGGTGCTGTTCGCGGAAGAAGCTGTCCGGCACCGGGGTGGGCAACGCCAGCGCGGCGCGGCGCTCCACCAGCTTCACCCCTGCCCCGACCCAGTAGCAGACCTCGCCGGGTTTGAGCGCGAACCAGGGGTGCGTCGCGGCGTCGACCGGCTGGGCGGTCCGCACCACCTCCAGCTGGCGTTGGTACTCCTCGCGGCGCCACTGCCAGGTCAGCACCGCCTCGCGGTATGGCCGACGACGACGCTCGTTTTCTTGTTCAGCCCAGGCAACCCGCCACGAGGACGGCTGGCGATGGTGTGAGGACACCGTGGCGGCTCCGATCTGACCCCAGACGGTATCGGTCCGTGCGCGGACGGTCCTGATGACGGTAGAGAGTGAATCACCGGCTACCCAAGGTCAGAAGAACCGAATCGGCGCAATGTTCTATCTGACTGGACAAAGAGCACGCCCAATCAGCAACCACCAGCCGCCGATCATTCCGGCCCCACCAGGAATGATCGGGTGGCCCGGATCAGCCGAGAGGTGACACTGCGTCGGCGTCATCGGGCCGGGGAAGGGGTGGGGGTGACGCGTTCCGGAACAGTCGGGCTCGGCTCCTCCGACTCGGTAGGGCGGGGAGTCTCCGCCTCCGAGGTCGGGGGCTCCTCCTCACAGCCCACCCCGTCGCCGTCCCGGTCCAGCCCGAACGGGTCCACCTTGGGATCGACCAGTCGGACTCCCCGGGGGGCGTAGTTGGGGCCGTCACCGCTCCCACCTTCGCAGTCATAGTCGCCGATGCCGTCGACACACCAGTCCTCGGAGTCGACGTACGCGGCGCAGTCTCCCGGCGGTATCCCACCGCCACCGCCCCCGTTGTCGGGTTCGTCCCCGGTCGGGCTACTCGGCGGCGCCACCCGGGGCGGGCTCCCCGGGGTACCCGGGGACACCTGCCGATCCGGCTCCTCGGAGTCGCCTTCCGGATCATCCCGACCGCTGACCAGCAGCACCAGCCCGCAGCAGCACAGCGCCAGCACCGCGGCGCCCACCGCCGCCACCACGATCAGGCGGCGGCCGGTGAACCATTCCCGCCAGCGCGACCAGTTCCATCCGTCACGGCGGTACCCACCTCCCTGCCGGGCAGGTGGTACCCCCGGTGACTCCGGTCCACGCCTAGCGGGGGTCAACCCGGCGGTAGCCGGCTACCCCGCCGCCGTACCGTGGCGGGTCAGCCGCGGAGCATCTCGGCGACGAGGAACGCCAGCTCCAACGACTGCTGGGTGTTCAGCCGCGGGTCGCAGGCGGTCTCGTACCGGTCCGGCAGATCGGTGTCCTCGATGGACTGGGCGCCGCCCAGGCACTCGGTGACGTCCTCCCCGGTCAACTCCACGTGGATGCCGCCGGGGTGGGTGCCTAGGTTCCGGTGCACCTCGAAGAACCCGAGCACCTCGTCCACGATCCGGTCGAAGTGTCGGGTCTTGAACCCGTTGGAGGACTCCACGGTGTTGCCGTGCATCGGGTCGCACTGCCAGACCACCTTGTGACCGGCGGCGGTGACCTTCTCCACGATCGGCGGCAGCAGCTCCCGGATCCGGTGGTTACCCATCCGGGTGATCAGGGTGAGCCGCCCGGGGATGTTCTGCGGGTTGAGCTTCTCGCACAGCGCCACCACGTCGTCCGGGGTGGCGGTCGGGCCGAGCTTGACCCCGATCGGGTTGGCGATCCGGGACACGAAGTCGATGTGGGCTCCGTCGATCTGCCGGGTCCGCTCCCCCACCCACAGGAAGTGCCCGGACAGCCCGTACGCCCGGCCGTCGGCCACCCGGGTCAACGCCCGGTCGTACTCCAGGGCCAGCGCCTCGTGGGAGCAGTAGAGGGTGACGGTGCGCAGCGACTCGTCGTCGGTCATGCCGCACGCCTTGATGAACGCCAGCGCCCGGTCGATCTCGCGGGCGATGGCTTCGTACCGCTCCCCGGCGGGCGACTCCCGCACGAAGCCCTTGTTCCAGTCGTGCACCGCGTGCAGGTCGGCCATGCCGCCGCCGAGGTAGGCCCGGAGCATGTTCATGGCGCTGGAGGCGTTGGCGTACGCCCGAATGATCCGCTGCGGGTCGGCCACCCGCGCCTCCGGCGTCGCCTCCAGCGAGTTGATCATGTCGCCGCGGTAGACCGGCAGTCCGAGCGCGTCGGTGTCGTTGCTGCGGGGCTTGGTGTACTGGCCCGCCACCCGGGCCACCTTCACCACCGGCATGGAGGCGCCGTAGGTGAGCACCACCGCCATCTGCAGCAGGGTGCGCGCGTTGGCCAGCAGGTGGCTTTCGGTGTTGTCGGCGAACGTCTCGGCGCAGTCCCCGCCTTGCAGCAGGAACGCCTTGCCTTCACACACCAGCGCCAGCCGCTCTCGGAGCTGGTCCACCTCGTAGGGGGCCACGATCGACGGCACGTTGTCGAGTACCCGGCACACGTTGTCTACCTCGGCCGGGTCCGGCCACGGCGGCGTCTGCGCACGCGGCAGCTGTCGCCACACATCCAGGCCGAGGGCCGCGGCCTCGGCCGGATCGGTGGCGGGACGAGCGACGGAAAAAGCCGGGGACGTGATCCCGGGGTTGCTGAACTGGTGCCATGGCCGGCTCATGAGCATCAAGCCTAGGCCAGTGCAAATGGCGTCGGCGGGCAGGATGCGCTCAAGCCAAGCACAACACTGTGACGTTGCTGACTTCCCGCCGGTGCGGGCTGCGTACCCGCTGGCGTAACCGGTCGCCACGGCGGCACTGAGGAAATCTCACCACGGTCCTGTTAGACCTCGGGTGCGGACCACGGGGCCGTGCACCAGCGGTCAGTCGTCGGAGGCGGCCAGTTCGCGGGCTCGGTCCCGGGCGGCCTCCAACGCGTCGATCACCGCCGACCGCACCGCGTGCCGTTCCAGCTCCCGGAGGGCGGCGATGGTGGTACCGGCCGGGGAGGTGACCGCTTCCCGCAGCTTCACCGGGTGCTCGCCGGAGTCGCGCAGCATCATCGCCGAGCCGATGGCGGTCTGCACGATCAGGTCGTGCGCCACCTGCCGGGGTAGGCCGAGCAGGATCCCGGCGTCGGTCATCGCCTCCACCAGGTAGTAGAAGTACGCCGGTCCGGACCCGGACAGCGCGGTCACCGCGTCCAGTTGCGACTCCGGTAGCCGGAGAGTGCGGCCCAGTGGCTGGAACAGCTCCTCGGCGAGGGCCAGGTGTTCCCCGGTGGCGTGGGGGCCGGCGGCGAGCACACTCATGGCCTGATCCACCACCGCCGGGGTGTTGGTCATCACCCGCACCACCGGGGTGCCTTCCGGCAGCCGGACCGCGAAGTATCTGGTGGTCAGCCCCGCACACAGCGACACCACCAGCCGGTCGGGCGTCACCTTCGGGCCGAACTCGGCCAGCAGGGAGCCGGCGTCCTGCGGCTTGACGGTGATCACCAGCACCTCGGCTTCGGCTACCGCGGTCACGTTGTCGACCACCCGCACCCCGTACCGCTCCTGGAGCGTCTGGGCGCGTTCGGCGCGCCGGGTGGTGGCGCGCAGCCGGTCGACCGGCCAACCGGCGCGTAGCAGTCCTGCCAGTAGTAGTTCTCCGATTTTCCCGGCGCCGATCACGGCGACCGTGTGTGCCCCCACCCCCATGAGCAGGACATTACTCCTCTCCCATTGATCCGGGCCTCGGTGGTCCGCCGGCGGCGGACCACCGAGGTGGACCTGGCCGTCAGCCGAAGAAGATCTCAGCCTCGGCGTACCGCTCCAGCGGCACGGTCTTGATTTCCTGGGTGGCCTCGGCCAACGGCACCCGGACGATGTCGGTGCCCCGCAGCGCCACCATCTTGCCCCAGTCGCCGTCGTTGGCCGCGTCAATCGCGTGCAGCCCGAACCGGGTCGCCAGCACCCGGTCGAACGCGGTGGGGGTGCCGCCCCGCTGCACGTGCCCCAGCACCACGGTCCGGGCTTCCTTGCCGGTACGCGTCTCCAGTTCCCCGGCCAGCCACTGGCCGATCCCGCCGAGTCGGACGTGGCCGAACGCGTCCCGCTCCTGGCTCTGCAGCACCCGCTGCCCCTCCTTGGGGGTCGCCCCCTCGGCGACCACCACGATCGGCGCGTACTGGGTCTCGAACCGCTTCCGCACGTACGCGGCCACTTCCTCGATGTCGAACGGCCGCTCCGGCACCAGGATCACGTTGGCGCCGCCGGCCAGACCGGCGTGCAGTGCGATCCACCCGGCGTACCGGCCCATCACCTCCACCACCAGGCACCGGTGGTGGCTCTCGGCGGTGGTGTGCAGCCGGTCGATCGCCTCCATGGCGATGTTGACTGCGGTGTCGAACCCGAACGTGTAGTCGGTGGCGTTCAGGTCGTTGTCGATGGTCTTCGGTACCCCGACCACCCGGACCCCCTGCTCGTGCAGCTTGGCGGCCACCCCGAGGGTGTCCTCGCCGCCGATGGCGATCAGAGCGTCCAGGCGGTTGTCCTCCATGCTCTTGATCACCTTCTCCACCCCGCCCTCGATCTTGAACGGGTTGGTCCGGGAGGAGCGGAGAATGGTGCCGCCGCGCGGCAGGATGCCACGCACCGCAGCGATGTCCAGGGGCATGGTCAGGTTCTCCAGCGGTCCCTGCCAGCCGTTGCGGTAGCCCACGAACTCGTGGCCGTATTCGGTGATCCCCTTGCGGACCACCGCTCGGATCACCGCGTTGAGGCCTGGGCAGTCACCGCCACCGGTGAGCACGCCAATTCGCATGATTGGTCGTCCCTTCGATCCAGGGTGTGATTGCGAGAACCAGCCCTACGAAGTCCCCGGGACACACCTCGGCGCCGTTGCCGGCCCGGGGGGGCCGCACCTGGACACCCTAACCGCTGCTGGGCACGCCGGTCAGGCGCTACCGCCCGGATTCGTTCGCAGGGACGGAGGCGCCGGTCATCGCCCGCCACCGGGCCAGGTTGTGGCGCGCGTCGACCAGCGCATCGTGCCGGCCGGGTGGTGCTTCTGGCAGCTTGGGCCGCCCCCGATCGTCCCACAACTGCCGCAGGTCCTTCGTAAATCTCGGGATCTCCCGGGGCAATTGCGGCATAGTTCCCCACAATTGGGCCAGCGCCACGTGGTCGTAGGCGGCGAACCACGCCCACAACTCGATCTGTTCGCCGGGCCGATCGCGCACCGGCTCGATCAGGAACTGCCACAGGTCGTCCCGGATCCGCGCCCGGGACCGCCACGCCGGATCCCCGGGCGAGGGAAGTTTGCTCAGTACGTGTTTACGGACCCACGGCACCGCCGCCGAGTCGTCGAACTCGGTGGAGACCGCGTAGAACTCCCGCCCGTATTCGTCGACTACCCCGATGGAGACCAGGTCAACCACCCGGCCGTCCTCGATGAACTCGCAGTCGTAGAAGTATCGGTAGACCATCGCCCTCATCATCGCTGATCGACGTTGCTCCGGCTGCGTCGGTGGCCAGGCAGGACTAGTCTGCCGGCCATGACCTACTCCATCGTGGCGCGGGCCGGAGACGCCTTCGGGGTGGCGGTAGCCAGCCGGTTCCTGGCGGTCGGGGCGGTGGTTCCGGCGGCGGAGGTGGCGACCGGGGCGATCGCTACCCAGTCGTACGCAAACGTGGCGTACCGCCCTCAAGGGTTGACACTGCTCCGCACCGGGGTGGCCGCCGCGGATGTGGTGGCCGGGTTGACCGCCGCCGACCCGGATCGGGACCGCCGACAGCTGGGGGTGGTGGGGCCGACCGGCCCCGGTGCTACCTTCACCGGCGCCGGCTGCCACGATTGGGCCGGTGGGGAGGCCGGGGATGGGTGGGCGATCCAGGGCAACCTGTTGGCGGGGCCGCAGGTGGTGACCGCGATGCGGGATGCCTGGCTGGCCAGCGACCCCCAGACGCCCCTGGCCCATCGCCTGCTGGCCGCGCTGCGGGCCGGGGACGCCGCCGGGGGTGACCGGCGGGGGCGGCAGAGCGCCGCGCTGCTGGTGGTGGCGCCCGGACAGGGGTACGGCGGCAGCGACACCCAGGTCGACCTGCGGGTCGACGACCACCCCGACCCGGTGACGGAGCTGGGGCGGTTGCTGGACCTGCACGACCTGCTGTTCGCGCCGTCCACCAGCCGGTCCGAGCTGACCGGCGCGGTCGCCGAGGAGGTACGCGACCTGCTGACCCGGCTGGGCCATGCCCCGGAGGACGAGTCGGTCCGCGCGTTGGACGCCGCGCTGGCCGACTGGGCAGCAGGACAGAATCTGGAAGAACGGGTGACACCCGGCATGATCGACCTACGCGTGCTCGCCCACCTACGGGCCTGCGCGGAGGAGGGATAGAAGACTGTGGAGGTACGTCTGCCGCCGGACCGCCCGGACGCCCTGACCGGAGTGGAGATGTTCGCCGGCTTGAGCCCGGAGGCCCGCCAGCGGGTGATCGCGGCGGCGGTGCCGTGCAGCTACCGCAAGGGCCAGGTCCTGTTTGAGCAGGATGACCCGGGTGATTCGTTGATCGTGCTCAAACGGGGCGCGGTAGTGGTGTACCGGACCTCCCCCGCGGGGGAACGGGCCGTGTTGACGGTGGTCCGGCCGCCGGACGTGTTCGGTGAGGTGTCGCTGCTGGACGGTTCACCCCGCTCGGCCTCGGCAGAGGCGATCGAGGACTGTAGCGCGTTGCTGCTGTCCCGGGCAGCGTTCCTGGAGTTGGTGCACTCCAACCCGGCCATCCTGGACGCGGTGATGCGCTCCTTGGGCAGCCTGATTCGACGCCTGACGGAACAGAACGCCGACCACGTGTTCCTGGACTTGCCGGGGCGGGTGGCCAAGGCGCTGGTACGGCTGGCGGGGGACAGTCCCGCCCCGATGGTGACCATCGAGTTGAATCAGAGCCAGTTGGCGGAGATGGCCGGTGGCTCCCGGCAAAGCGTCAACCAGGCGATCGGTTCGTTCGCCAGCCGGGGTTGGCTGCGCACGGAGGGCCGCCGGATCGTCGTCACCGACCTGGCGGCGCTCCGTCGGCGCGCCGGCATCCCCGACAAGTGACGACGCCGGTGGGCTGGTCGGTGACCAGCCCACCGGCGCGGTATACCCCCCGGTCAGCCCTTACCCCCCGGATCAACCCTGATCAGCTCGGCCCGGCCCAGCCCCCGTCCGGGGAGTCACCGCCGCCCCCACCGGTGCCCCCACTACCGCCGGAGCCACCACCAGAGCCACCGCCGGTCTCGCCGCCCTGCCCACCGGTGCCCCCACCGCCGGTGGACAGCCGGGCGCCCGCGCCCGCCAGCCCGCCGGGGAGATCAGCCGGCTCCGACACCGTCCCGGCCGCCTCCAGTTCGGCCAGGGTCGCGGCGTCCACATCGACCATGGCTCCGGCGGCGTGACGGGCGCCGTCGGCGTCGGTCCAGTCGCGCGCCAGTCGCACGTACACCATTAATCCGCCCTTTCCGCTCATAAAGATGCATCGGTGCCCACCTTGCGAGTGGACGGTTGATCTTGGCGGGCAACGACGTGGTCAGAATGCCGCAACCGGCGGAGCCCGCGCTAGCCGATAGACCGGTTTCCGACACTTCCACCAGCGGGCATACTTCTTAAAATGGCTTGTCCTCGATGTGGCCAACCGGCGGCCGACGGCGATCGATTCTGTGGTGGCTGCGGCGCGCCGCTCACCAGCGCCTGCCCACAGTGCGGTCGGCCATGGCCATCCGGGGCGGCGTTCTGCACCGGCTGCGGGGCTGCCCGCTCCCCCGCCGCGCCAGTGGTGTCCACGGAGGATCGCCGGGAAATCAGCGTGCTGTTCGTGGACCTGGTCGACTTCACGCCGTACGCGGAGCGCTCCGACCCCGAACTGATCCGGGCGATGCAGCATGAGTTCTTCGCCACGGTCCGGCGGATCGTCAGCCAGCACGGCGGCGTGGTGGAGAAGTACATCGGCGACGCGGTGATGGCCGTGTTCGGCGCCCCGGTCGTCACCGAGACCGACCCGTTACGGTGTGTCCGGGCCGGTTTGGAACTCCAGCGGGCGCTCGCCCGTCAGCGGCCCGGGTCCGGATTGTCGTTCCGGATCGGCGTGGCCACCGGGGAGGCGCTGGTGGACCTGGCCGCCGCCCGCGACGGGGGACAGGCGATCGTCGCCGGAGACGTGGTCAACACCGCCGCCCGGATCCAGTCGGTGGCCCCACCCGACGGGGTCTTGGTGTGTGGACGCACCCACGCCCGCACCGCGGACGCGATCCGCTACCAAGCCCAGCCTCCGATGATCCTGCGAGGTCGGTCCACTCCCACCGAACTCTGGTTGGCGGTCGCCCCGGTGCCCCGGCAGCAAGGGCGACCAGACCCGGATCCCACCCCGCTGGTGGAGCGCCAACACGAGCTGGAGCTGCTGTCCGGGGCGCTACGCCGGGCCCTGATGGATCGGACCCCGCAGTTGGTGACCCTGTACGGGCAGGCCGGCATCGGTAAGAGCCGACTGGTCCGGGAGCTGCACCGGCGGCTCGAGGCGCTAGGAGTGGACACCCCGGTGGTGTGGCACACCGGCCACTGTCGACCGTTCGGGGAGAACGTCACCTACGCCGGGCTGGCGGACATCGTCCGGGCCGAGGCCGGCATCTTGGAGACCGACCCGACCACCACCGCCGAGCGCCGGCTGCGCGACGCGGTGCACCAACTGGTGCCTGGTCCGGACGGAGACCGGCTGGCCGAGGCGCTGGCCCCCCTGGTCGGTCTGCCCGGACCGGTGCTGCCGGCGGAAGAGGCGGCGTCGGCGTGGCGGCGGTTCCTGGTGGCGCTCGCCAACCGCCACTCCACCGTGCTGGTGTTCGAGGATCTGCACTGGGCCGACGAGCCGATGCTGCGGTTCATCGAGCTGCTCGCCGCCAGCGCCCAGAACGTCCCCCTGCTGGTGCTCACCACCGCCCGCCCGGAGCTGATCCACCGCTACCCCGGCTGGCCCGGCACCATCGCCGGCTCGGTGACGATCACCCTGCCGCCGCTGCGACCCGACGCCATGGCCACGCTGTACCGGCACATGCTGGGTGAGTCGCAGGTGGCCCTCGAGACGCTGCAGCCGTTGGTGGAGCTGGCCGACGGCATTCCGCTGTACGCCCAGGAGTATGTGCGGATGTTGGCCGAGCGGCGCACCATGCTGCCGGCCGATCCCCAGGCGGCGCCGCTGCCGATGCCGGACAACGTGCACGCGGTGATCGCCAACCGGGTGGACCTGCTGGAACCAGCCGACCGGGCGGTGTTGCAGGCGGCGGCGGTGGTGGGGATGGCGTTCTGGCCCGGGGCGGTGGCCTCGGCTCTGACGCAGCCGATCGGACTGGTGGAGGCCTCGCTGCGCCGACTGGCCCAGCGGGAGTTCATCGTCGAACAACCAGAATCGATCATGGCCGGGGAGCGGGAGTTCCGGTTCCGGCACGTGCTGGTGCGCGACGTCTGCTACCAGCGCCTGCCCCGGCGGGAACGCGCCGCCCGGCACGAGCGCACCGCCGACTGGCTGGAAGCCCAGTCCCCGCGGCAAGGCACCGACCTGGCGGAGGTGTTGGCGCACCACCGGTGGACCGCCCACAAGATCGCTCAGTCGCTGAACCTGCCGGTGCAGACGTACGCCGAGGCCGCCCGGCGGGCGCTGTACCTGGCGGCCCGGCGGGCGTACGCGCTGCACGCCCTGGACGCCGCCCGCACCCACGTGGCCCGGGCGATCTCGCTACTGCCGGCGACGGAGGACACCACGCCGGCAGCGGAGCACGAACGGTTGCGGCTGGAGCTGTTCGCCGCCGAACTGGACTTCTACCGGGACCGGTCGACGTTCCTGGCGGCCGACGGGGCCGCGCGGCTGCGGCGACTCGCCGAGCAGCTGACCGCCGGCGCCGCCGACCCCGGCCGGACCGGGGACGCCGCCCGGGCCTGGACCCTGGTGGGGCAGGCCGCCTGGCTGCGGACCGATCGGGAAGAGGCCCTGGCCGCGCTGGGCCGGGCGGTGGCGTTGTTCGAGCCGCTGCCGGACAGCGCCGAGAAGGTCGACGCGTACGCCGAGCTGGGCCGGCTGCACATGCTGAACTACGAGCGCGAGCCGGCGATCGCCGCGGCCGGCACCGCCGCCGAGATCGCGGCCCGGCTGGGACTGGTGGAGGCGCTGGCCAGCGCCCGGATCACCATCGCCACCGCCCGGTACGAGTCCGGCGACCCGTCCGGGCTGGCGGAGCTGCGGGAGGTGACCGCGCAGTGCCGCCGCGACCGGCTACTCATGCTGACCCGCGCCACCCGGAACCTGGCCCACCTGGTCCGGGAAGAGGGCGACTGGCAGCAGTCGGAGGAGCTGCTGGCCGAAAGCCGGCGGCTGGACGGCCCCGGCGGGCACAACATCCTGGCCGACTACGCCGGGGAGGCGATGCGGGCCTACTTCACCGGCGACCTGGAGACCCTGGCCCGGGTGGACGAGCAGCTGGTCTCGCTGTGGAAGGAGGGACGGGACCTGCGCGCCTACGCCCGGGCGCTGCGGGAGGAGCCGGCCGCCGACGCCGACGCGGCCGCGGCGCTGGCCGACGCCCGTGCCAGCGGGTTCCACCGGCCGCTGTGGGCGGCGTTGGCCGGGGCGGCGCTGTGCCACGCCCTCCGGCGCCGCCCCGACCAGGCGGCCGAGCTGCTGGCGGAGCTGATCGGGGAGTGGGGGAAGGTGGCGGTGCTCCCCAGCGGGGAGTGGGTGTGCAAGGCGGCCGCGGCCGCCGCGCTGACCGGCCCGGAGCCGGCGGAGGCGCTGCGGGTGCCGCTGACCGAACTGCGGCACCACACCCGCTGGTCCCGCGCGGCCCTGCACACCGTCACCGCCACCGTGGCGCTAGCCGACGGGTACCCCGCCTGGGCCGGGGCCGCATACCTCGCGGCGGCCCGGATCCACGCCCAGACTCCCGCGGTCACCGATCGGATGATGGCCCTGGCCCTCGCCGCGGCCGCGTTCGGTCACGCCGGACGGCCGGGGCTGGCCGCCCCGGCCCACCACCAGGTGCAGGCGTTCGCGGTTCAGGCCGGCGCCCCCGGGCTGCTGCGGATCGCGCGGGGGAGCTCGGCTACCGCCCGCCCTACTGAGCGCTCCCGGACGGTGACTGCGCTGCCGCCTGCTGCGCGGCCTTGATCTTCTGGGCGTACACGTCGACGTACTCCCGCCCGGACAGCTCCATCAACTGGTACATGATCTCGTCGGTGACCGCGCGCTCCACGAACCGGTCGCCGGCCAGGCCGGCGTAGCGGCGGAAGTCCAACGGCGGCCCGAACCGGATCTTGACCCGCTTGATCTTCGGCAGCAGCTTGCCCGGTGGCTGGATCTCGTCGGCGTTGAGCATCGCCACCGGCACCACCGGTGCGCCGCTCTCCAGCGCCAGCCGGGCCACCCCGGTCTTGCCCCGGTAGAGCCGACCGTCCGGGGAGCGGGTGCCCTCCGGGTAGATGCCGGCGAGCTTCCCCTCCCGCAGCACCCGCAGCTGGGTGTCCAGCGCCGCCTGGGCGGCCCGACCGCCGGTGCGGTCCACCGGGATGGTGCCGGTGCCGAGGAAGAACATCCGCACCAGCCACCCCTTCAGGCCCCGACCGGTGAAGTACTCGGCCTTGGCCACGAACGTGACCTTCCGCTTCACCACCAGCGGCATGAAGATCGAGTCGCAGAACGACAGGTGGTTGCTGGCGATGATCGCCGGCCCCCGGTCAGGTACGTAGTGGCGACCCTCCACCTGGGGCCGGTAAATCAGCCACAGCCAGGGGCCGAGCAGCACGTACTTGAGCAACCAGTAGAGCACCGGGTTCCTTCCGACCTCGTAGTGGACGCCCTTGCGAGCCTACGAACCTGGGGCGCGCACCTCAACACGCTCCCAGGCAGATGCCGACCCGCCGCCGGACGTGTCACCATTGCCGAACAGGTGCTGGATCCGGCGGGCCCCGCACAGCGCGGGCGGGAAGGAGCGCACGGTGGCAGCAGCCGAGCGGCGGCGTGGTCGCCGCGACAACGGGCTCGACGCGACAGACTGGCGCGCCATTGACGACCTCGACCCTCGGCTGGTGGACGAGGTGCTCGATCTGCTGGCCACCCGAGGCATCGCCGCGTACGTACAGCCGACCATGGACATCGATCCGATCACCCGCAGCGCCACGGTGCCGGATCGGCCCACCGACCGGCTGTACGTGGACCGGAACCAGGTGGCCGCGGCCCGGGAATGCCTGCGGGCGCTGCGGGAACGCCGCCGCAACGACACCGGCGCCGGACCGTCCGACCACGACTCTGGCGTGGGGACTGAGCGGACAGACTCCGACCTGGACAGCGCGTTCGCCGGAATCGTGGCCGGGTTCAACCAGCCGGTCGATCCGGATTCGGCCCCCTGGCCGGCGGCGGAGAACCTGCCCGCCGGCCAGGAGTCGACCCCCGAGCGGGCCGAGCCGCCCTCACCGGTGCGCCGGTCGGGCAAGCCGGTCGACGCCCGTGACCTCACCGAACCGTCCCTGCTGGACGCCCTGGACACGTTCGGGGCGCACCTACCGGACGAGGAGCCCCCGGAGCGGTTCATTCCCCCACCCCCACCCCCGCTGCCCCGGCTGTCCCGGCAGGCGGTGTTCGGCGCGGTGGCGATCGTGCTCGGCCTGCTGCTCCTGCTGAGCCGCCCGAGCGTCCTCCCGTTCGACCGGACCACGCTGATCCTGGTGGGGTTCGCCAGCGTCTGCGGCGGCGCGGTCGCCCTGATCATGCGGCTGCGCCCCGGCTCCGACCCGGACGATTTCCGCGGCGACGACGGCGCCCAAGTCTGACCAGCGGACACGGCTAACCGCGCCCACCCCCGGGGTGGGGTAGCTTCTCCAGCCAATCCAGGATCGCGTCGATCGGTTCCCGCCAGCGGGCGTCCAGCATCAGCGCGTGCCCCATCCCGGGGAACAGCAGCGGTGCTCCGCCGTACCGCTGGGCCACCCGGGTCAAGGCCGCCTGCGGCACCACCGGGTCGTGCGGGCTGCCCAGCACCAGCACCGGCGGTTCCCCCACCGGGGGCTCCAGGGTGCGGGGCAGCAGCAGCTGCCACTGCGCCCGCGCGCTCGCCCGCCCCATTCGGCGGGCGTACTCCGCCGCGGCCTCGGTGGGGAGCTCCCGGCTGAACAACTGCCGGTGGTGCAGCCGCAAGGGGCCCCCCACCAACGCCGGCGCCGTCCCGAGCGGGTTACGCAGCAACGCCCGGCCCAGCAGACTGAACCCGCCCAACACCGGCGCGGCCAGCACCGCCGCCCGCGCCGGGTAGCGGGCGAGCGCCTGGGCCACCACCAGCGCCCCGGCCCCGTGCCCCAGCAGCACCGCCTGCCGCGGTAGGCTCGCCGCCACCTGCACCACGTCGTGCACGTACGCCCGCAGCGTGGCCCGCCGGGCGGATCCGCTCTGCCCGTGTCCGCGTAGGCTCATCGCGTACGCGGGGAAGCCTCGGTCGGCCGCGTGGTGCAGCCAGTGTTCGGCGAACACCCAGGCTCCGGCGCCGAACCCGGGCACCATCAGCAGCGGCGGTCGCTGCTGGTCCGACGCGCCGCCGGACGGTGAGTCATCGGCGGGCACCGGTGCGGCCGCGCGCACCTCCCGGTGCACCGGCGGCACCGGCCGAGCGATCTCCCGCCGCCGTACGATCCGGATCATCGGTCGACCTCCAGCTGGGCCAGCGCACGCTCCAACATGCGCAGGTAGCGATCCCGGCTGACCTCAAACCAGTGCCGGGGGGAATCGAGCAGGCGGGTGTCGTGCAGTCGCCGCCCCCGTTGGCTGTCCACCCAGGACCAGAAACCGGCCGACCGGCCCGGCGACACCTGCCGGAGCCGCAGCCATCGGGCGAACACCACCGTCTGCCAGTGGACCAGCCCGAACACCCCGGTGTCCGCCTGCACCAGCCCGGCCATCGCCAGGGTCGGGTGCCGGGTGAACATGTGCAGCGACAGCTGCGGACGGCCCGCCGGGTCCGGGTCCAGCACGGTCTGCTCCAGAAAGTCGAACCGCGGCTGGTAACCGGTGGCCAGCACCACCAGGTCGGGGGCGATCCGGCGACCGTCGACCAGCTCCACCTCGTCGGCGTGGAACCGCGCCACGTCCGGTACCGGGGTGAGTCGACCGTGCCCCAGCAGGTACGGCAGCTGGCTGTTGACGATCGGGTGGGACTGGCCGATCCGGTGGTCGGGGGCGGGCAACCCGAACCGGGTCAGGTCACCCACGGTCAGGCGCAGCGTCCGTTGGGTCAGCCACTGCCGGACCCGGGTCGGCAACCGTAGCCCCACCAGCTGCTGATTCAGCTGGTCGATGGGGCGGCCGAGCAGATACTTCGGCACGTACCAGTAGCCGCGCCGGGTGGAGTGCCAGCAGGCGGCGGCGCGCTGGGCCGCCTCCACCGCGAGGTCAGCGCCGGTGTTCCCTCCGCCGATCACCAGCACCCGACGGTCGCGCAGGATGGTGGGGTCCTTCACCGCGCCGGCGAGCAGCACCTCTCCGGTGAACCGGTCCATCCCTTCGTAGTCCGGCCGCACCGGTGACCAGTGGTGACCGTTGGCGACCACCACCGCCCCGTACTGGTGGGTGCGCTCGGTGCCCCCGCCAGTGCTGCGGGTGGTCACCTGCCACCGGCCCAGCGGGTCACCGGGTAGCGGCCGTACCCGCACCACTTCGGTGCCGAACCAGATGTGGCGGCGCAGATCGAAATGGTCGGCGTATCGCTCCAGATAGGAGTGAACCTGCCGGTGGTCCGGGTAGTCCGGCCAGGAGTCAGGCATCGGGAAATCGGGGATCCCGCTGGTGGCCCGCGAGGAGATCAGGTGCGTGGTGGCGGTAACCGGACTGCGGTCGTGCCGCCAGTTCCACAACCCGCCGACCCCGGTCTCCCGCTCGTAGCAGTCCACGGTGAACCCGAGTTCCAGCAGGTTCTTCACCGCCAGCAGGCCGCTGGCGCCGGCACCGATCACGCAGACGTTCTCGCCCCGGTCGTACGAGTCGGACATGTTCACCGGTGGCATCTTTCCCGGTGAAGGCCGGACTGTCCAGTGCCCATCGGGCACCGGTCACAGTTGCAGGTCGGCTACCACCGGCAGATGGTCACTGGCTCGGCGCGCGGCGGCGGAGTCCACCACCCAGCAGCTACGGACGGTAACCTCCGGATCCACCAGAATCGCATCGATCCGTCGATCCGGGGCGACCGCCGGGAACGTGTCGGCGGCCACCGCACCGTCCACCGTGGCCGCATCCACCCGACCGGGCTGCAGGATCTCCCAGGCCGGCCCGCCCGGCTGGTCGTTGAGGTCACCGGCCAGGATCACCGGGCCGGGCAGCTGCGTCAACCACCTGGACAGCTGTTGGGCGTGCTCCGGCAACTCCACCGGGTCGTAGCTGAGATGGGTGCCGACCACCGTGAACGGGGTGCTGCCGATCCGACAGTGGGCGACCACCGCCCCGCGCAGGTGCCGGCCGGGCGTGTGCGGCAGTCGTCGGATCCCGGTGTCGGTCACCCACACCCGCAGGTCGGTCAGGATCAGGTTGCCCAGCCCCGGCCCACCGCCGACCGCCACCACCATGCCGAGGTCGTGCGCGAGCGCGGCGCACTTGTGGCGCCACCGGAACCGCCGCGGCGCCTCTTGGAGCACCAGCACGTCCGGCTTCAGCTCCCGCACCAGCGTGACCAGGGCCTGCCGGTCGTCGGCGAGGCCGTGCACGTTGTACGTCACTACCCGCAGGTTGGTGCCGGTCTGCTCCGTCACGCTCCGTTCCACCTCGCCAGATCCGCTGCCCCGACTACCCCGGCGAGATTACCGAGCTCCGCCAAGTGGACCGGCGCGGTGGGTAGCCGGCCTCGTTCTCCCAGCGTCTGCCGATACCCCGCCTCCACCGGGGCCAGCAGCAACTCTCCCGCCTCGGCCACGCCGCCGCCCAGCACCACCAGTTCCGGGTCCAGCAGCCGGACCAGGTCCGAGACGTACCCGCCGAGCCGCCGGCCCACGGTGTCGAACACCCGCCGACACAGGGGATCCCCGGCCGCGGCCAACTCCGTGACCAGTGGGCCGGTGATCTGGTCGACCGACCCGGCCTCGGCCAGCAGCCTGCTGGCGGTCTCCGGTTCCCGCTCCGCGGCCTCCCGCGCCAGCCGCACGAGCGCGTTGCCGCTGGCGTACTGCTCCAGGCAGCCGCGCTGGCCGCAGCGGCACGGCCGCCCCTCCGGCACCGCCAACTGGTGGCCGGGCTCGCCGGCGTACCCGTGGGCGCCCCGCAACAGCCGCCCACCGAGCACCAGTCCTCCGCCCAGCCCGGTCCCGACCGTGATCAGCACCATCGAGTCCCGGCAGCGGCGGCCGGCGCCGAACCGGAACTCGGCCCAGGCGGCGGCGTTGGCGTCGTTCTCCACCACCACCGGCAACCCGACCGCCTCGGCCACCCGCTCCTGCAGGGGTTCGTCCCGCCACGGCAGGTGCGGCCCGAACCGGACCCGGTCCCGGGTGCCGTCCACCCAGCCGGCCGCGCCGATGCCCACCGCCGCCACCGGGTGCTCCCGCCGCAGCCGCTGGATCGTGTCGACGATCGCGGCCACCGTCTCTCCGGCGTCCTGGCTGGGGGTCTCCGCCCGGATCAGGTTCAGCACCTGCCCCTGGGTATCCACCACGCCCCCGGCGAGCTTGGTACCTCCGACGTCGATGCCGACCGTGAGCGCGTTCACTCGGTCGCCGGCCCCGACTCGGCGGTCGCGGCCGCCCACGGATCACCGACCTCGGATTGGTCGGCGCCCGCAGTGGACCGCTCCCGGGGCTCGGCCCGGCCGGCGTCTCCACCGGCTCCCGCCACCGCCCGCAGTACGCGGGCCGCCTGCTCGGCCAGGAGGCCGGCGCCACTGGCCAGCCGCTCCGCCAGCTCCGGGCTGGGGTTCCGGGCGGCGGCGATCAACCGGCAGACCGGGCAGTGGCAGCAGGCGTCGCTGCCGTTGGCCACCGTGTGGCGGCGGGCCGGCCCGAACAGCATGTCCCCCAGGGCGTCGTATCCGGCGGCGGCCGCCCCTCCCCGAGGACGGCTCGGGGCCCCGATGCGATCGGCGGCCAGCGACAGCGCCGCTAGCCCGGTGGCCACCAGGCGCTCCGCTTCCCTCCGAGCGGCGGACAGGTCCGGCCCGCCGCCGCGGTCCCGGCCGTTGGCCTGCTGGTCCGTCATCGCGCGCCCCCCTCGGTGATCGACTCCACCCGGCGTTTGAGCTCCTTCAGCGCCGTGTCCATGATCATCTTTTCGGCCTTGCGCCGGAACATCCCCAGCATGGCGATCGACAGCTCGACCTCCAGCGTGTAAGTCACGGTGCACGTGCCGTCACCATTGTCCGTGATCTCGTACGAACCGGTCTGCGCCCGCTGCACCGCGGATGGTGCGGCCAACCGCCACTCGATCCGGGACAGGTCCTCGGCGTACTCGTAGATCAGGGTGTACTCGTCCCGCAGCGGGCCGGCCTCCAGCACGAACCGGACCTGGCGGGCGTAGCCGTCCTCGTACTCCTCTACGACCTCGGCTTCGCGCAGCGCGCCGGTCCACTCCGGGTACCGCCGGAAATCGCAAATCACGTCCGCTACGGTGGCCGGGTCCGCGCCGATCACAATTGAACTGGTCGAGGAGTCCGCCATGCAGGGCAGGCTACCCCGACCTGACCACGCCTCGGCCCCGTATTCTGCTGGGGAGCGTCATGGACCCGTCTACCACCACACCGACCCCCCGCCCCGCTCCGGGAGCACTGCTGCTCGCGGTCCGGTGGATGCTGCTGGCGATCGTGGCGGGGCTCAGCGTGCTGGCCACTCGTGAGGTGGCGGTGCTGTGGTGGCTGGTGCCGCTGGCCGTGGCCGCGGTCGCCGCCGCGGTCGGGGGCGGCCACCGCTGGTGGGGGCCGGCCGGCCGGCTGGCCGAGGTGGTGACGGTGGGCGTGGCCGCCGCCGGGGTGGCGGCCACCGCTGACCGGGCCGGCACCATCGAGATGGGGTTCGGCGCCTATCCGGTCCTGCCCTATCTCGCGGTTCCGCTGGCCATGGTGGCGTTCCGCCGGCACACCCGGGAGGCGCTGGGGCTCCTGCTGGCCGCGATCCTCACGTTGGCCGGGGCGGGCGCGCTGACCACCGTCGAGGGGGAGCCGCTGCTGTTCCGCTACGGCTACCTGGCGGCCTCCGCCCAGTGGCTGCTGCTCGGTGGGCTGGGGGCCTTGGCCGCCGGAGCAGTGTACCGACTGGTACAGGCACAGCTGCCGCCTCCGCAGCCGTACGCGGAGGCCACCCGACTGCTGACCCAGTTGCGCAACATCGCCCGGCAACTGCCGGGAGCCACCCTCGACCCCGGCGGCATCGCCGAGCACCTGTTGGACGAGGTGCGGGCGCAGATCCAGGTGGACCGGGCCGCGGTGCTGTCCGCCAGCGGCGGAGGGCGGCTGGTCCTGCTCGCCCAGGCCGGACAGAAGCGGGTGGACTGGGAGACCGCGCTGGATGCGGACTCGGCCCTGGCCGACGCCTGGGCCAGCCAGCAGCCCCAGACCGACTCCCGCTCCCAGACCCGCTCCCACGGGGGCACCGAGGTGAGCGCCTTGGTGCTGCCGTTGGTGTCCGGGGTACGCACGGTGGGGTTGGTGGTCGTGGAGACCGACACCCCCGGCGCCTACCCACCGTCGGTGGTGGAGCAGGTCCGGGCGGTGGTGGAGCCGGCGGCGCTGCGGCTCGAGGCGGCGCTGCTGTTCGACGAGGTCCGCTCGATCGCCACCAACGAGGAGCGGCAGCGGCTGGCCCGGGAGATCCACGACGGGGTCGCCCAGGAGCTGGTGATGGTCGGCTACGGCATCGACAACGCCATGGCGGCGTTGCCGGAGGGGGCCGATCAGGCCGCCGAGGAGCTCCGTAGCCTGCGCGGGGAGGTCACCCGGGTGGTCACCGAGCTGCGGATGAGCCTGTTCGAGCTCCGGAGCGAGGTGGACCGCCACGGTGGGCTGGCGGCGGCGATCGCCGACTACGCCCGGACCGTGGGCGCCCAGGCGGGGCTACGGGTGCATTTGTCCCTGGATGAGTCCACTGCCCGGCTACCGGCGGCGACCGAAGCGGAGTTGTTGCGGATCGCCCAGGAGGCGATTACCAATGCCCGCAAGCACGCGGGTGCGGCAAACTTGTGGGTAACTTGTACGGTTGACCCACCAATGGCACAAGTAGTGGTGTCGGATGATGGACAGGGCATCCCTGACCACCAACCGGACGGCCGCTACGGCCTTGCGATCATGAAGGAGAGAGCGGAACGTATCCGAGGCAGGCTGGAGATCACGCCCCGGCATCCGAGCGGCACAACGGTGGCGGTGGTGCTCGGAGGTCGGGAACCGGCGCGGTAACTTAATCTGACTCACGAGTGTCGTGAGGCTGATTCGGAATTGGGAAGGCACCGGGTATGTCCACCAACAACAACACGGCACGCACCACCAAGGTGCTGCTCATTGACGATCACGACCTAGTCCGCAAGGGCCTGCGGCACGCGTTCGACCGGGACCGCCAGTTCGAGGTAGTCGGAGAGGCCGGGACGGTCGCTGAGGCGCTCCGGTTGGCTAGCGCACTCAACCCGGACGTGGTCATCACGGACCTGCGCCTGCCAGATGGCAGCGGGTTGGACATTACCCGGACCCTCCGCAAGAACAGCACCACCATCGGGATCGTGGTGCTGACCATGTACGCCGGAGACGACCAGCTGTTCGGGGCACTGGAGGCGGGGGCGAGCGCGTTCGTGCCCAAGACCGCTCCGGCCGACGAAGTGGTCGCCGCCGCCCGGCACGCCGCCTCGGCTCCGCAGGCGTTCACCGCCGCGGACCTGGCCGAGGCGATGAAGCGGCGGCTGGCCCCGACCGGTCCGCAGCTGTCCCCCCGGGAGAGCCAGGTGCTGAAGCTGCTGGCCGACGGGATGAGCGTGGCGGGCATCGCCAAGCAGCTGTTCGTCAGCGAGTCCACCGCCAAGACCCACATCTCGAAGCTGTACGAGAAGCTGGGGGCCGCTAACCGGGCGCAGGCGCTCATGACAGCGCTGCGGTTGGGGCTGCTGGAGGCTCCGGACGCGCCTAAGTTCTAGCCCGCATGGGAGCGCACCCGGCCAACCCGGCGGGGCGGTACCGATGGCCGACCGTCCGGGAACGGTTGGCTGCTGCCCGCGCGGGTGAGGACCCGACGGTGATCGCCAAGCTGCGGGGTGGCTTTGCGGCGCTCAGCGAGACCCAGTTTCTCCCCGGGCACTGTCTGCTGCTCGCCGACGACGAGCGGGTCGGACAACTGTCTGACCTGCCGCGCCCGGCCCGTGTGCAGTTCCTGACCGATCTCGGGTTGCTGGGGGAGGCGGTGGCGGCTGCGTGCGCGGCCTGGGATCCGGCCTTCTCCCGGATCGACTACGAGATCACCAGCCATCCCCAGCGCCACCTGCAGGCGCACGTCCTCCCCCGCTACGCCTGGGAGCCGGCGGCTGTCCGGTACGGCTCGGCCTGGCTGCATCCCCCGTCCCGGTGGCAGGATCCGGCCCATGCCCTCGGGCCGGCCCACGATCGATTGCTGGAGGCGATCGCTCGGGAGCTCAGCCGGGTACTGGCAGAAAGCTACTGACCAGGGGCGCCCGCTGATCTCCTCGGTTGCCTACCTGGCACGCCCGATGGGGGATTTTTGTGCGCTTCAGCCCCTGATCGGCTAGCTTTGTAAGCTACGCCCGGCCCCGCGAGGCCGAGGCGCGTCGGAGGGGGGCGTGATGGACCGACCCGACTGGGCGCCAGAGACCATCGAGCTAGGGCAGCCTAGCGGCGCCCGAATGTACGACTACTTCCTGGGCGGCTCCCACAATTTCGAGGTTGACCGGGAGGCGGCTCGGAAGGTGATCGCCGCGATGCCGGAGGTACCGCTGCGGGCCCAGGCCAACCGGGCGTTCCTGCGCCGGGCGGTGCGCTTCCTGGTGACGTCCGGGGTGCGGCAGTTCCTCGACATCGGATCCGGCATCCCCACCGTGGGCAACGTGCACGAAATCGCGCAACGGGCCGACCCGTCCTGCCGGGTGGTGTACGTCGACGTGGACCCGATCGCGGTGGCGCACAGTCAGGAACTGCTCCGGGACAACCCGCAGGCGACCATCATCCAGGAGGACCTACGGAACGCCGCGCAGCTCATGGCCCATCCGGACGTCCGAGGCCTGCTCGACTTCACGCAGCCGATCGGTGTGCTGCTGGTGGCGGTGCTGCACTTCCTGCCCGATGACGCCCACCCCCACCAGCTGGTGGCGACGATCCGCGACCAACTGCCGTTCGGCAGCTACCTCGCCCTGACCCACGGCAACCTCGACTGGGTTCCGGAAGCCCAGCAGGCTCCCGGGCACGAGGTGTACCGACAGGACACCGGGTTCTACTCCCGGTCCCGGGAAGAGATCGCCCAATTCTTCGCCGGGTTCGAGCTGGTGCCGCCGGGCCTGGTGTGGGCGCCGGAGTGGCGACCGGACTCCCCCTCCCCGTTCGCCCGCCCAGAGGACTCGATCATGCTGGCGGGAGTGGGCAAGCTCCGTGGCTGACCCCACCGCTCCCCCAGGCGCGGTCGCGTTCGCCGACGCCTGGGCCACGGCGATCGCAGGTACCAGTTACCTGCCGATGGAGCACGCCGAGCTGATCGAGTTCCTGGCCCGGTTCGTCACCCGGATCCGAGAGCTGCTGCGGGCGGACGCCCTGGACGTCACCGCTGGGCAGACGCTCGGCGCCGAACTGGTCCAGGCCCACATCGCCTCCCCCGAGGCGCTCGGCCGCACCATCGAAGTGATGTGCAACCGGCTGCTGGCCGATCTCGACTTACCGGGGGAGCAGCACCGCGACCGGTTGGTCTCCTTGATAGCGGCGATGGCCACCGGCTACACCCGGGCGCTACGGGACCGCACCCTGGACGAACAGTCGGCCATCCGACGCGCGGCCTTCACCGCTCGGCAGCGGGCGGAAGAGGCGCTCCGGGAGAGTGAGGCCCGGTTCCGCCACCAGGCCAACCACGACCCGCTGACGTCTCTCCCCAACCGGACCCTGTTCCAGCAGCGGATGAACGACCTGTTCACCGCCAACCCGCGCCCCCACCAGCGGGTGGGGCTGTGCTACCTGGACCTGGACGGGTTCAAACAGATCAACGACACGCTTGGGCACTACATGGGTGACCTGCTGCTGACCGCGGTCGCCGATCGGCTCCGGCAGCGGCTGGGTAATCACCTCGTGGCCCGGTGGGGCGGTGACGAGTTCGTCATCCTGGTGGAGGGCACCGACTCGGTAGCCGATGCCACCAAAGTGGCGGAGCAGGCGCTGGCGGCGGTGGCCAGGCGGATCCGTGTGGGCGGACACGATCTGTCCATCGGGGCCACCGTCGGGGTGGTGGAGGCGGCGGTCACCGAGACCGACCCCAAACAACTGCTACAGGACGCCGACCTCACCCTCAACTGGGCCAAATCGACCTGCCGGGGCCGGTGGGCGGTGTTCGACCCCGCGCGCAAACAAGAACAGCTAGCCCGGTACGAGCTGTCCATCGACCTGGCCGGCGCCCTGGACCAGGAGGAGTTCTTCCTGGAGTACCAACCGATCGTGAACCTGCGGGACGGGACGGTCCAGGCCGTGGAGGCGCTGGTGCGGTGGCGCCACCCCACCCGGGGGGTCCTCATGCCGCGAGAGTTCCTCGACCTCGCAGAGGAGACCGAGCTCATCCTCCGGCTCGGAGAGTGGACCCTCACCGAGGCGTGCCGACAGGCCCGGGCGTGGGACGCCCTCACCGACCAGCCACCGCTGGTAAGCGTCAACCTGGCCCCTCGGCAGGTACGCGACTCCGGCCTGATCGATCTGGTCACCCAGGCGTTGGAGGAGGCCCAGCTGCCACCGCACCGCCTACAGCTGGAGATCGTCGAGGACACGTCGATCAGCCGGGGCGAGGAGCCGTTGCGGACCCTGCGTCGGCTCGTGACCATGGGCGTCCGGTTGGCCATCGACGACTTCGGCACCGGCTACTCCAACCTGGCGTACCTGCGGCGGATCCCGGCGCAGGAACTCAAACTGGCCGGCCTGTTCACCGGTGGACTTCCCCAGGGCGACCTGCTGTCGACCAGTCAGGTCAACGAGCGCATTATGTCCACCCTGATCACGTTGGCTCACGAACTCGGTCTCACCGTCACCGCGGAGATGGTGGAGACCCAGGCGCAGGCCCAACAGCTACAGGAGCTGGGGTGCGACTTCGGGCAGGGCTGGTACTTCGGCCCACCGGTACCGCCCGACCAGCTGGCGGAGCGCCTGATCCGGCGCTGAGGCCCACCGACGCGGACAGTCCGGTCGGAGTCAGCCGGCCGGGGTCAACCACTCGGCGAGTCGGGCGGCCTGCGTCTCCCACCGCCACTCCGCCTCCACCCAGGCCCGACCGGCCGCTCCCAGCTTGGCCGCCAACCCCTGGTCCGTGAGCAACTCGGTCAGCCGCTCCACCAGCGCCGGCACGTCCCGCCCGTTGACCACGTACCCGGTCTCGCCGTCCCGCACCGCGTCCGGCGCGCCCCCGGAATCCCCCGCGATCACCGGCAGCCCGGTGGCGGAGGCCTCCAGGTAGACGATGCCGAGCCCCTCCACGTCCAACCCGCCCCGCCGGGTCCGACACGGCATCGCGTACACGTCCCCGGCGGCGTAGTGGGCCGGTAGCTCCTCAGTGGGCACCGAGCCGGTGAACGTCACCGCGGACTCCACTCCCAGCTCGCGGGCCAACCGGGTCAACTGGCGCCGGTACGGCCCCCCGCCGACCACCAGCAGCGCGACGTCCGGCACCCGTGCCCGCAGCGCCGGCAGCGCCCGGATCAGCATGTCCTGCCCCTTCCGGGGAACCAGCCGGGACACGCACACCACCACCGGCCGGTCGACCAGCCCGTACCGGCGGCGCACCTCTCCCCCGTCCACCCCGGGATGGAACTGGTCCACGTCCACCCCCGGCACGAGGCGGCGCAGGTCGGTCAACCCGTCGATCGCCCGCGCCAACCGGATCCGGGTGTACTCCCCGAGGTAGGTGACCACGTCCTGGCCGCGGGCGATCCGCCGCAACGCCGCCCGGGCGCCGGGCAGCGCCGCCCACCCCACCTCGTGTCCGTGGGTCAACGCGACCGCCCGCCGCACGCCCGCCTGGCGCCGGAGCCGGTGCGCCAGCACCCCCAGCGGCGCCGCCGCCCCGAACCAGACCGCGTCACACCCGTACGCCCGGGCCAACTCCACCGCCCGCCGCCCCACCGCCGGGGTCGGCAGCAGCACCGAGGTGTCCTCCCGCACCACCTCGAACGGTTGCCGGGCGTCGAACTCGGCCGCCCCTCGCCAGGTCGAGGCGTAGACGACCAGGGAGTCGGCCGGTAACCGTAGGGCGAGATTGTGCACGAACGACTGGATCCCCCCGGGCCGGGGTGGGAAGTCGTTGGTGACCAGCAGCGTCCGCATCGGCCCGAGGATAGCGGAGCTCAGGTACGGGCCAGCCGCCGCAGCAGCGCATCGGCCGACAACGGGTACGCTCCCGCCCGGCCGACCCCGTCGGCGACCTCCCGGTCGGAGGAGATCACCACCACCGGGCGCCCGTTCGGCTCGGCCCGCACCAGCCGCCGGATCAGCTCGTCCGCGGTCTGCCCTTGCGGGGAGAACAGCACCCGGACCCGCCGGGAACTGGGGGGTGGCCCCAGCAGCCGCCCCACGCCATCGAACGCCACCGTCACCTCCGCCCCGGTCTGGGCGGCGAGCCCGGACAGCCCGGTGACCAACCGGTTGCGCTGCTGCTCCAGATCCAGTTCGCCGTAGCCGCGCTTGGTGACGTTGTAACCGTCCACGATCAGATGCACCCGGGGCAGCGCCAGCAACTGATCCAGCCGGGCGGGGTCGTCGGCGGACATCGCCCGGGCCGGCTGCCGCTCCATCACGTGGGGGCGTTCGGCGTACCGGTCCGCGACCAGGTCCGCCGGCCGGATCTCCGTCGGTTCCAGGGCGAGCTCCCGGCGCAACCCCACCGCCGCCTGGCTGATCGTCTCCAGCAGCAGCCACAACCGGGCGTCGTCCACACTGCGCGCGTCCCGCGCCGCCGCCCGGGCCGCCCCCACCGCCGCCTCGGACTCGTCCAGTCGATGCCGCAGCCGCCGCAGCTCCGCCTCCTGGTCGGCGGCGGCTCGCGCGGCGCGGCCACGCTCCGTAGCCAGTAGCTCCTCCGCGCGCCGGCGCGCCGCCTCCGCCTGCTGTAGCCGCCGCACCGTGTCTCGGTGCTGCTGCCGTAAGGTGGCCAACTCGTCTCGGACCCGGGCCAGCTCCGCCCGGAGCTTGTCCACCTCCACCCGGGCCACGGTCCGGTCGTGCTCGGCCCGGGCGGCCCGCGCCTCGGCCTGCGCCAACCGCTCCGCCGTCTGCTGCCGCTGCGCCTCCGCCTGGAGCGCGGCCTCGGCCTCGTCGAGCAGCTCCCGCCAGTTGGCCGGCCGCAGCAGGTAGGCCAGGGCCGCGACCTCCACCGGGTCGGCCGCTCCGGGGCTGGTGCCGTCGGCCACCGCGTCGGC
The DNA here is from genome assembly GCA_963809545.1 of uncultured Actinomycetota bacterium. Classification (GTDB taxonomy): domain Bacteria; phylum Actinomycetota; class Actinomycetes; order Mycobacteriales; family Micromonosporaceae; genus Natronosporangium. The sequence goes on from CAWEKD010000007.1 coordinate 432,515, forward strand.
CAACTCCCCCACCGCCGTCCGCACCCGGGCCGCCGCCCGTTGCCGAAACAGGGCATCGGCGGCCAAGTGGGTCGCGATCGCCGCCCCTCCCAACCGGGCTCGCCGGTGTGGGGCGAACCGCGCCACCTTCCGCAACGCCGCCGGCAGCTCGTCGGCCGCCATCTCGGTCATGGCGGCGGCGACCAGGGTGATCACCCGAGCACGCACCGGCTCCGGCAAGGTCGGTTCCGGCGGCGTGGCCTCAGGCTGCGGCGGTGCGGACATGCTTCAAGTCTCGCATCATCTCGACCGGACGGGGCCCGCGCCGACCCAGACCACCGTCTGCCCCTCTACGCTGAGGCACATGTCTCACCTCGGCGCCCGGCTGCGCGGTGTGGTCCACGCTGCGGCCTATCCGGTCTACTTCCGGTTACCTCGTCGGCTGCGGCGGTGGCTGGTACGCCGGGTGACCCCCACCTACACGGTGGGGGCGGTGGTGCTGCTGCGGGACGAGACCGACCGGTTGCTGCTCCTTCGGCAACCCCCTGGCACCCGCGGGTGGAGTCTGCCGGCGGGGCTGCTGGGCCGGGGAGAGAGCCCCATCGACGGGGCGGTGCGGGAGTTGGCGGAGGAGACCGGGGTGCGACTGGATCCCGCGCAGCTTCGCCCCGCCGTCCCCAACGCGGTGGTGCACCACCGCGGTCGGTGGGTGGACATGGTGTTCGAGGCCCGGGTGCCGGCGACCACCCCTTTGCGGGTCGACGGGGCGGAGGTGCTGGAGGCGGCCTGGTACGACCTGACCGATCCGCCCCCGCTCACCCGCGCCACCGCCTATCTGCTCAGCCAGTACGGGCTGGTGAAGCCACCGACGGGCGATCTGCGGGAGCTGGAGTGACCGACCAGCTGTGTGCGGTGCTGCTCGCCGCCGGAGAGGGCACCCGGTTACGGCCGCTGACCGGCCACCGTCCTAAGGCGCTGTGCCCGGTGGGCAACCAACCGCTGCTGGACCGCGCGCTGGCGGCGGTGGCGGAGCTGGGTCTGACCGGGCCGGACCGGGTGGCGGTCAACGCCTGCTGGCTCGGGGACCAGATCGCGGCGCATCTGGCCGCCGCCGGCTGGCCGGCGCATCTCTCCACCGAACCGCCCCCACCCTGGGGGACCTCCGGCGGGTTGGCCCGGCTCCGGGACTGGATCGACGGTCGGCCGGTGCTGGTCGGCAACGTCGACGCCTACCTGGCCGGCGGCCACCTAGCGCCGCTGGTGGCGGACTGGGACGGCGAGACGGTCCGGCTGCTGGGGGTACCGGCGCCGCCGGGCATCGTCGACGGGTTCAGTGGCTACCGGTTCGCGGGGTTCTCGCTGCTGCCGTGGCGGTGGGTACGGGACCTGCCGGTGACGCGCGCCGAGCTGGTCCGGACGGTGTGGCGGCCGGCGGAGGCGGCGGGGCAATTGACGGTGGTCCCCTACCGCGGCCATTTCCTCGACACCGGCACCCCCGCCGACTATCTGGCCGCCAACCTGCACGCCGCCGGGGGCCGCAACCTGATCGCCCCCGACGCGCTGGTCACCGGCGCCTGCCAGGAATCCGTGGTCGGCGCCGGTGCGCAGGTGCATGGTCGACTGACCCGCGCGGTGGTGTGGCCGGGCGGGTATGTGGCCCCGGGTGAGGAGCTGACCGATGCGATCCGAGTCGGCCGGGACCTGACGGTCAGGGTGGCGGCACCCTGACCGTCAGACCGGGACGACGTTCCGCAGTGGACCGCTCCGGGCTACAGATGCCGGGACCACCACTCCAGGATCGCCTCGAACCGCGCCAGCCGATGCTGCGGCCGCCCGGAGCGGGACAGCTCGTGCCCCTCCCCCGGGAACAACAGCATCTCCACCGGCACGCCGCGCCGCTTCAGCGCTACGAACAGCCGCTGCGCCTGCTCCACCGGGCACCGCCAGTCGTGCTCCGAGTGGATGATCAACATCGGGATGTTGATCTGATCGGCGTAGGTCAGCGGGCTCTGGGCGGCCTGCCGGGCCGGGTCCGGTCCGTACAGGTCGTCCGCGAAGAACCAGCCGATGTCGGACGAGCCGCTGAAGCTGTCGATCGCGTTCACCGCCCGCTCGCTGATCGCGGCCCGGAACCGGTCGCCGTGGTGGGCCGCCAGCCAGGTGGTCATGAATCCACCGTGGGAGCCGCCCATCACCCCGACTCGGGACGCGTCCAGCTCCGGGTGCGTGGCCAGGGCGTGGTCCAGCAGCGCCAGCAGGTCGGTGGCGGACACCTCCCCGACGTTGCCCAGCACCGCTTGCCCGTGCGCCTGTCCGTAGCCGGCCGAGCCGCGCGGGTTGCCCATCAGCACCGCGTACCCCGCCCCGACGTACACCTGGGCCTCGTCGAACAGGCTCCAGCCGTACTGGAAGAACGGTCCGCCGTGGATGTTCAACAGCACCGGGTGCGGGCCGTCTCCGGGCGGGGTCAACAGCCAGCCGTGCACCGGGTAGCCGTCCGGGGCGGTGGCGGTCAGCTCCTTCATCGGCCGCACCGGAATGGTGTCCCCGAACTCCGGGTTGAACGAGGTCAACGTGGTCAGGTCGCCACCGCGGACCACCGCCAGCTCCCCCGGGGTGTGGGGATCGGTCACGCTGACCACGGTCACCCCGGCCGCGTGGGCCGCCCCGATCACCTGCCGGGGTCCGTCGACCACCAGGGTCGGCTCACCCCCGTCGTACGGCACCCGTACCAACCGGATCGCGCCGCGGTACTCGTCGGTGAACAGCACTCCGTCGGCCACCGGCTCGATCATGCCGCTGGGGCGGGCCAGGTTGTACCACTCGGGATCAGTCAACCGGACCGGTCGGTCGGAGCCGTCCACCGGCACCGCCCATAGCCCGTTGTTACGGCACACCACTGAGGAGCGCTCGTCCTTCTCCAGCGGCACCGCGACAAAGTAGACCGTCCGGCCGTCCGGGCCGAACCGGGGCTGGCCGGCGTTCAACCCCCCGTCGGTCAGTGCCCGTAGTCCGGATCCGTCCGGCCGGCACACCCACACATCGGTACGTAGGTCGTCACCGGCGCCCTGGTGCCGGGCGGCGGCGAAGGTGAGCAGCTCACCGTCCGGGCTCCAGTCCACGCCACTGTGCTCGTACTCCCCGTCGGTCACCTGCACCGGTTCGGTGCCGTCCAGGCCGACCTGCCAGACGTGCGCCGGCCGGTCGATCAGGAAGCCGAGATTGTCCACTCGGTACCGCAGGGTGGTGATTCGTCGCGGCGGCTCGGCCTCGGGCGAGATCCGTTCGTCCGTGCCGTACCGCCCTGGCTCTGGTACCCGCGCCAGGTACGCCACTCGGGTGGAGTCTGGGCTCCACACGGGCGCGCTCACCCCCAACGGGTGGTCGGTCAACTGGCGGGGCTCGCCTCCGTGGGCCGGCATGACCCACAACTGGGGACGCCCCGTTTTCCCCTTCTTCTCATCGCGGGTGGCCCGCACGAAGGCCAGATGTTGACCGTCCGGGGACCAGCGGGGCTCGGTGTCCCGCCAGCCGTAGGTGAGCTGGCGGGCGGGGGCCGACCCGTCGGTGGGCACCAGCCACAGACAGGCGGTGTAGTCATTAGCGGTCAGGTCAGGGTGGCTGACTGACACTACGGCGTATTGGCCGTCCGGACTGAGGGTGGGCCGGCCCGGCACGCGTAGGGCGGAAATGTCGGAGGGTTTCATGTTCCGGCACTCTACTCCACCTAAGTTACTGGCTAGTAGCTTTGTTGGTACCCTGGTGCCGTGACCGACCTGTACCAGCAGCTCTGGCTCGACCGCGGCGCCGACCGACTCAGCCTCCACTGGTACGACCGCCCCGCCGGCCCGATCGTGCTGATCTGGCCGGCGATGGGCGTACCAGCCCGGTTCTACCGCCCATTCGCGACCGCGCTGCACGCCGCCGGCGTAGCGGTACTGGTCACCGACCTCCGCGGCACCGGCGGCAGCACACCCCCGATCTCCCGCGCCTCCCGGCACGGGTACGCCGAACTGGTCGAGGACGTGGCGGCGGTACTGGCGATGGTGAAGCCGTGGCGGGACGGCCGACCGGTGGTGCTGCTCGGCCACTCACTCGGCGGGCAACTGTGCGTACTGCACCTGGCCCGCACCGGCGGGGCCGATGTGGACGGCCTCGTGCTCGTCGCCTCCGGGCTGCCCTATTGGCGCCACTACCGGGGAATCCTGCGGTGGGGTCTGCGGCCGTGGGCCGCCGGGCTCCGGTTGGTCACCAACCTGGTCGGGATGTGGCCGGGGTGGGGCTTCGGCGGGCGGCAATCCCGGGGGGTGATCCGGGACTGGTCGTACACCGTCCGCCGCAACGACTTCCCCCCGTCGCTCGGCCCGGACCTAGCGGCGGCGATGGCGGCCGTCACCACCCCGACCCTCGGGATCAGCCTGGCCGACGACTACTACACCCCGGCCAGCACGGTCGACGATCTGGTCGGCCGGCTGTCCGCCGCACCGGTGCAGCGGGAACACCTCCCCACCGGCGACCACTTCACCTGGGCGCGGACCGCTCAACCGGTAGCGGACCTGGTGGCCAGATTCGTCCACACCCGATAACGGTCGACAAGACAAGGCGCCCCCGCGGATTCCCGCGGGGGCGCCTTCGGGTCGGACCGATGGGATCAGCGGCTCTCGCCGCCGACCCCGGCCTCCTCGGCCTCGCTCCGGCGCTCCAGCTCCGGAGCCGGTCGGGTCGGCGGGGCCGGCTCCTCGATCGGCACGAAGAACCCGCGCACCGCCGGCGGCAGCGCCCCGAGCCGGTTCATCTTCTTCGGCACCACCCAGCCGGTGTACTCCAGCTGTTGGCCGCGGGGAGCGAGCGGCTGGTGCACCTCTTCGAACCGACCGTTCGGCAGGCGCCGGATGATGCCGGTCTCCACGCCGTGGACCAGCACCTCCCGGTCGTGCTGCTGCAGTCCCAGGCAGATCCGGTGGGTCATCCAGTAGACGATCGGCGGCAGCACGATCAGCCCGATCCGCCCCACCCAGGTCATCGCGTTCAAGCTGATGTCGAACGCGTGGGCCAGCACGTCGTTGGCGCCGGAGATGGTCAGGATCAGGAAGAAGGTGATGCCCATCGCCCCGAGCCCGGTCCGCACCGGCACGTCCCGCGGCCGCTCCAGCAGGTTGTGCAGGCGGTGGTCCTTGCGGACCCGGGCCTCCACGAACGGGTAGATCAGCAGGATGACGGTGAGGATCCCGGGCATGAGCACCGCTGGCCAGAACAGCGGCGACAGCGTGTAGCTCTCGTTGAACAGGGAGAACCGGATCTCCCAGGCCGGGAACAACCGGGTCGAGCCGTCCAGGAACAGCACGTACCAGTCCGGCTGGCTACCGGCGGACACCACCGCCACGTGGTACGGGCCGAACAGCCAGACCGGGTTGATCTGGAACAGCCCCGCCATCAGGGCGATGACCGCGAACACCATCATGAAGAACGCCCCCTGCTTCAGGGCGTACCGCGGGAAGAACCGCTCCCCGACCACGTTGGTGTTCGTCCGCCCCGGCCCTGGCCACTGGGTGTGCTTCTGCTTGAACATGATGGCCAGGTGGGCGCCGATCAGCCCCGCCGTGAGCAGCGGCAGGATGAACACGTGGATGATGTAGAACCGGGAGATGATCAACGTCCCGGGGAACGGGCCGTCGAACAGCGCTTCCGCCACCCAGGTGCCCACCACCGGGACCGCTAGCACGATCGCGTGGGCGATCCGCAGTCCGGTGCCGCTCAGCGCGTCATCTGGCAGCGAGTAGCCGGTGAAGCCCAGCAGGAACGCCAGCCAGAACAGCAGCACGCCGATGATCCAGTTGATCTCGCGCGGCTTCCGGAAGGCCCCGGTGAAGAAGATCCGCAGCATGTGCACCACGATCGAGGCCACGAACAGCAGCGCGGCCCAGTGGTGCATCTGCCGCATGAACAGCCCACCCCGGACGTCGAACGACAGATCCAGCGTGGAGGCGTAGGCGGCGGACATCTCCACCCCGCGCAGGGCGGTGTAGCTGCCGTCGTACACGACCTCCTGCATGGAGGGCTCGAAGAACAGGGTGAGGAAGGTCCCGGTCAGGATCAGGATCACGAACGACCACAGCGCGATCTCCCCGAGCAGGAACGACCAGTGGTCGGGGAAGACCTTGTTGAGCAGGGTCCGGACTGACGGGTCCGCGAGCTGCAGCCGCTCGTCCATCCCCCGCGCGGTGGCTGCCGGCAGCCCCTTCAGCTGTTGCTTGCGCTTGGTCAGTGCGCTCGGCTTGACTGTCGTGGTCATTTACCGCTCCCAGAACGAAGGTCCGACCGGCACCTTGTAGTCGCGGGTAGCCACGAAGAACCCCTCGTCGTCCACCGCGATCGGCAGCATCGGCAGTGACCGGGCGGCCGGACCGAAGACCGGGCGGGCGTTATCCGTGATCAGGAACTGCGACTGGTGGCACGGGCAGAGCAGCCGGTTGCTTTGCTGCTCGTACAGGCTGGCCGGGCAACCGGCGTGGGTGCAGATCTTCGAGTACGCCACGAAGTTCCCGGCCATGCTGCCCTTGTTCATCTCGTACAGGTTCTCGCGCAGCTCCTGCGCGTGCTCCTCACGGAGATGGATGAGCAGCGTGGGGCCGTTCGGGTACTGGTTGGTGGTCCCGCCAGGGATCCCCGGGAAGACCGTGATCTGCCCACCGACGCTGATGTCCGCCGGCCGGACCGGGGTGCCGTCCTGGCGGACCAGCCGCACCGGCCGCCCGTTGTTCAGCTCGGAGTTGTATCCGGTGAAGGTCAGGTGGGACTGGCCGACCGGCTCCACCTTGGCGTGCGGGTTCTTGATCAGCCCACCGATCAGCGGAGCGGCCGCGACCACCCCGAGCGGGGCCAGCCCCAGGGCCAACGCCCCCTTCAGCAGGGGACGCCGCTTGATCCCGCTGTCGTCCAGCGCCCCGGCCAGGGTCGCCACCATCAGCTTCTGGTCGTCCTCGTTCGAGGGACCGTCGTGCCGCTGTTCGATCGCCACCTCGTGGGGCATCAGCTTCTTCACCCACACGGTGATGGCGGCACCGATCGCGAACAGCGACAGACCCAGGGTGATCCCGAGCGCCGGGGTGTAGAACGAGCTGAGGAAGTCGTTCCCGGCGTCGTACTCCCACGGCCACCAGATGTACGCCACCAGGAACGCGGTCGCGGACAGCCCGGCCAGCAGGAACAGGCCGGCGATGCTCCGCTCCACCCGGCGCTCCGCCCGGCTGCCCGCCGGCAGCCGGGGCTCGTAGAGGACGATCTCGATCCCGTTCCGTCGGGCGCTTTCCCGCACCAGATCGAATCGGGTCAGCTGAGGGTCGTTGACGTCGAGCTCGGCCGCCTCCTCTGACCGGGCCGGCTCACGGTGAGAGGTTGTCGGTGTGGTCATGACTTGCCCGCAATCCAGAGAGAAGCGAGGGTCAGCGCCACGATCCCAACCAGGAAGATGGCCATACCCTCGGTGGAGGGACCGTACCGACCGAGGTCGAACAGGCCGCCGCGGTCGGTCTCTTCACTCTGCAACGTCTGCAGGTAGGCGATGATGTCGGCCTTCTCTTCCGGGGTCAGCTGGTTGTCGCCGAACACCGGCATGTTCTGCGGGCCGTGCAGCATCGCCGCATAGATGTGTCGTTCGCTGGTCTCCAGCAGCGAGGGGGCGTCCGAGCCGGAGCTGAGCGGGCCTCCACCACCGCCGTAGGCGTGGCAGGAGGAGCAGTTGATCCGGTACAGCTCACCACCCACGGCCGGGTCGGCATTGGCCAGCAGGGCCGGCAGGTTGTCCGGCACCTCCGGGCCACCACCCAGCTCCTGGATGTAGGCGGAGATCGCGGCCACTACCCGCTCGAGCTCCTCCCCCTCCCACAGCGGAGGCTTCTGGGGGGCCTGGGCTTCCTGCCGAGCCATCGGCATCCGCCCGGTGCCCACCTGGAACTCGACGGCGGCGGCGCCGACCCCGATCAGGCTGGGGCCGCGTCCCTCCACCCCCTGAGCATTGCTGCCGTGGCAGCTGATGCAGTTGTTTTCGTACAGCTGCTTGCCCTCGACCGCGGTCGGCGACAGCTGGTCCTGGGCGGCCAGGCCCGGTGCGAATGCGGTGTAGACGAACCCGGCAAGGAGCAGGGCACCCACCAGCTTTAGGGACGCGCCGAGCCGCCGCCTGCCGCGACTGCGCGGTCGACGGCGGGGAGTCTCAGAGGTCATCGCCAGCCTTTCAAGGATCAGGGAAGGAAGAAGATCATCGCGAACAGCGCGATCCACACGATGTCGACGAAGTGCCAGTAGTAGGAGACCACGATCGCCGAGGTGGCCTGTGCCGGCGTGAACCGTCCCATGGTGGTGCGGATCAGGTAGATCACGAAGGCGATCAGCCCACCGATCACGTGCAGCAGGTGGAATCCGGTGGTCAGGTAGAACATCGAGCCGAACCCGTCGCTGTCGATCGTGATGCCGTGCCGGCCCAGGTTCGCGTACTCGATGAGCTGTCCGACCACGAACACCGCTCCCATCACGAACGTGAGGAAGAACCAGCGCCGTAGCCCGTGGACGTCACCCCGCTCAGCCCGGAACACCCCCAACTGGCAGGTGATCGACGAGGCCACCAGGATGAGGGTGAACGGCAGCGAGAACGCCACGTTCAGTTCGGGATGCTTCTCCGCCCACAGTTCCGGTGCGGCCGCTCGGGTCGACAAGAACATCGCGAACAGGCCGGCAAAGAACATGAGCTCACTGGAGAGCCACACGATCGTGCCGACACTGGTGATGTTCGGCCGATTGAGCGAGTGTATCTGGCTTCTGGCAAGAGCTGGGGCCGCAGTCACGCGCTCATTATCGCTACCTGCGGTTCCGAAGGGACGCGGGGGTGGGTATCGGCCACCCGAGCGGGGAGGTAGAAGCGGGAAACAGCGCTGAACCACGCCCCTACCGACCGTGGCCCAACGCCCGGACGGCAGGGGCGTCACGCTAGCCTGACCTGCGTGAACCTCGATGTCTTGGCGCACGCGCCGGAGGGGGAGCTGCCGCCGCCGCTGTCACCGATCACGCTGGTGACCGAGGCGCAGATCTTCTACTGGTTGACCGCGGTCCTGCTGGTGGTGGCGGGCCTCTATCTATACGGCGTCCACCGGCTGCGCCAGCGAGGAGACCACTGGCCGGTCCAGCGGACCGTGGCGTTTCTCGGGGCGGGGCTCGGCAGCCTCGCCGCGGTGACCGTGGGTGGGTTGGGAGCGTACGACACGGTGCTGCTGTCGGCCCACATGGTGCAGCACATGGTGCTGTCGATGGTGGCGCCGATCTTCCTGGCCCTGGGCGCGCCGGTGACGCTGGCCCTACGGGTCCTCCCGCGCCGGCCGCGCCGGCTGCTGCTGCGGGTCCTGCACTCCCCGGTGGCGAGGTTCTACACCTTCCCGCTGGTGGCGTTCGCCAACTTCGTGGTCACCCCGTTCGTGCTCTACTTCACCGGGCTGTATCGCCTCAGCCTGGAGAACGAGCTGTTCCACGAGTTCGTCCATGTCCACTTCCTGGTGGCCGGCTGCCTGTTCTTCTGGCCGCTGCGTGGGGCTGGATCCGCTGCCGAACCGATGGCCGCACGCGGGCCGCGTGCTGCTGATGGTGGCGATGGTCCCGTTCCACACCGTGCTGGGCCTGGTGATCATGCAGGCCAAGGAGCTGCTGGGGGGCGACTGGTACCCGTCCCTCGGGCTGACCTGGGCCGACCCGTACGCCGACCAGCATCTGGCCGGCGGCATCCTGTGGGCCAGCGGTGAGTTCATCTCCGTGGTGGTGCTGGGGGTCGTGGCCATGCAGTGGCTGCGGGCCTCCGAACGGGAGGCCCGGCGGGTCGACCGGGAACTGGACCGGCTCGAGGCAGCGCAGGCCGCGGATGCGGCGACCAGCCCCCGCGGGGCGGTCACGCCCGACGGGTCCGGGCCGACCGGCTAGGATGGCGGCGTGATGCGCACGGTGCTCCTCTACAGCGACCGACCGGAAACCCGCGACCAGATGCGGTTCGCGATCGGCACCCATCCGGCGCCGGGGCTGACGCTGCGGTTCGTGGATGCCAGCAGCTACCGGGAGTGCCTCTCGATCGTGGACAACTACGAGGTCGACCTGCTGATCCTGGATGGTGAGGCGCAGCCGGCCGGTGGGATCGGAGTGGCCCGGCAGTTGCGGGACGAGCGGGACGACTGCCCCCTGATCTGCCTGGTCGTGGCGCGGCCTGCGGACCGATGGCTGGCCGCCTATGCTGAGGCCGACGCCACCCTCGTCCACCCACTCGACCCGGTCACCACCGGGCAGACCATCGCCGCGCTGCTGCAGCCGGCCGACGACCCCGCGCCCACCCACTAGCGCGCCCCATTCCAGACTCACGCTCCGGAAGTGAGGGCCACCGTTGGCTGAACGGACTTGGCCGACCCTACTCACCGCGCTGCTGCGTGGTGCCGACCTGACTAGTGCTGATACCGCCTGGGCGATGGGTGAGGTGATGTCCGGCCGCGCCTCCCCCGCCCAGCTAGCCGGATTCATCATCGCCCTGCGCGCCAAAGGAGAGACCTCGGCCGAGATCAGCGGCCTGGCGGCGGAGATGCTCGCCCACGCGGTCCGGGTGGAGTTACCGCCCGAGCTGCGGCAGACGGCGGTCGACGTCGTCGGCACCGGCGGCGACGGGGCGCACACCGTGAACATCTCGACCATGGCGGCGCTGGTGGTGGCCGGCGCGGGGGTGCCGGTCATCAAGCACGGCAACCGGGCCGCGTCCTCCTCCTGCGGCGCCGCGGACGTACTGGAGGCGCTGGGAATCCCGGTCGACCTGGGGCCGGCGGAGGTGGCGCGGTGCGTGGCCGAGGCCGGGATCGGGTTCTGCTTCGCCCCCCGGTTCCATCCGGGGATGCGGCACGCGGGAGCTGTGCGCCGGGAGCTGGGGGTGCCGACCGCGTTCAACATCCTCGGCCCGTTGACCAACCCGGCCCAACCGGTGGCGGCGGCGATCGGGTGCGCCGACGCGCGGCTGGCCCCGGTGATGGCGCGGGTGTTCGCCAGCCGCGGCCAGTCCGCACTGGTGATGCGGGGCGAGGACGGACTGGACGAGTTCACCATCGGGGGGCCGACCCGGGTGTGGTGGGCCACCGATGGGGACGTCCGGGAGAGCGTGGTGGACGCGGCCGACCTGGGGTTGCCGCGGGCGCACGCAACAGACCTGCGCGGCGGTGACCCCGCGTTCAACGCGGAGGTGGTCCGGCGACTGCTGTCCGGCCGGCGGGGACCGGTCCGGGACGCGGTGCTCGCCAACGCGGCGGCGGCCCTGGCCGCCCAGGACGGGGACGGTGGTGATCTGCGCAAGCGACTGCGGGTGGGGCTGGAGCGCGCCACCGAGTCGCTGGACTCGGGTGCCGCCGCGGCCACGCTGGAGCGCTGGCGCCGGGTCGCGACCGCGCAGGCCTGATCCGACGCTGGGGGCCCGGGACCGCGTAGACGGCCGTTAGGGCCCCAGACACCCCGGGATCGTTCTCGGGGGTCTGACGCGCTCTCAGCGCCCCGAACCGGGCCACGGATGCCAGGGACCGAGGTCCGGGATGGTTCCACGGCTGACAGTCGAAATCAGCGGCTGACCGGCGACCGGCGAAAAAGGACCGCTCCCCGTCACCGGGGAGCGGTCCTACGCCATAGGGCTCGTACCGGGGTAGACCGGCGGAGCCGCCGGGCCGGCTATTCGACCGCGGTGCGGCGGGTGCCGGTGTAGTACTCGAACAGCAGCCCGGCGGTGGTCGACGATCACCGCGATGATCCCGGCCGATGATCAGCCACCACTGCCAGAAGACCACGCCCATACCGCGCCGACGGAGGCGGCCAGCGCCATCCCGAACGGCCAGTAGCTGCCCGGGCTGAAGAAGCCGACCTCGCCGGCGCCCTCGGCGATCTCCGCGTCCGGCCGGTCCTCCGGCCGCGGCTCGATCCGGCGGGAGACGAACCAGAAGAACCCGCCGCACATCAGGCAGAGCAGCGCGAAGCACAGCAGCAGCGCGACGGTGCCGATCCACTCGATGTGCGCCGAGCTCGTACGCAGGTCCACCAGCCGTAGACGGCGCGAGGCGACGAAGAGGAACGCGGCGACGCCAGGACGAAGATCCGCCACTCGGTCTTCATCGTCAGCTACCTCCCGGCGTCTGCTCGAGCGCTCGGTGCGCGTCGGGTCTCGAACGGCTCGGTGGTGGTGGCGAACGGCTCCTCGTCCGATCGCGCTGCAGCGCCTCCGGCGTGCGACATGCCCGGACTGCTGCGCGGCCAGGTACTGCTCGTAACCTCTGCGGCGAGACCGCCCGCAGCTCGAAGTTCATCATCGAGTGGTAGGTGCCGCACAGCTCGGCGCACCGGCCGACGTAGCGGCCCTCCTTGTCCATGGATGGTCACCTCGAACACGTTGCGCACGTCGCCGGGGAACACGTCCCGCTTGAACAGCAGCTCCGGCACCCAGAACGAGTGGATCGACGTCCTGGCGGTGCTCCTCGAACCGGATCGTCCGCCCGGTCGGCAGCACCAGCACCGGGATGTGGTCGCTCGTGCCCACGGTCGAGGCGATCGGTCTCGCGCGTCCGGGCCCGGTGCCGTCGCGGTAGTTGAACTGCCAGTTCCACTTGAACGCGACCACCTCGACGGTCACGTCCGGGTTCGCCGAGATCTGGTCGACGTCGGTCTGGATGACCGCGGTGTAGTAGAACAGCACCGCGACGACCAGGAACGGCGCGACCGTGTAGAGCACCTCCATCGGCAGGTTGTACCGGGTCTGCGACCGGCAGCTCGTCGCCCGCGCTTGCGGTACCGGATCACGCACCAGAAGATCAGGCCCCACACGAAGAACGCCGACGACCAGCGCGGCGATCACCGACGCCGATCCACAGGTCGTACATCCGCTGCGACTGGTCGGTGATGCCGCCCTGCGGCCAGCCGAAGCCGCCGAAGGCGTCGCCGACGTCCCGCAGGCAGCCGCTCAGCAGCGTCACCACCGCGGCGACCGGCGGCCACCAAGCCGATGGCCCGTCGTGGCGACTCCGGCCTCGCGCACTTCTCGCGCCCACCAGCTCCCGCCTCCCTAGCAGCGATCCCGTACGGCAGCAGATTACTCGGACCAGGCGATCGACCGCGCTGACGTGGGGCGGGTGACTGGCCTACCGTTCGAGTCGGATGGAAACGGATGGCGTACTTCGACGCGGCGACCGCCGCGCCGCTGCATCCGGTGGCGCGGCAGGCGTGCTGGCCGCGCTCGACGACGGCTGGGCCGACCCCGGCAAGCTGTACCGCCGGCCCGGCGGGCCCGCCAGCTGCTCGACGCCGCCCAGGCCGCCGTCGCGGAGGTGCTGGGGGTACGCCCCGACGAGGTGATCGTTCACCGCCAGCGGCACCAGCGCCGTGCACGCGGCGGTGCTGGGCAGGCTGGCCGGCCGGCCGCGCGCCGGACAGGTCCTGGTGCACTCGGCGATCGAGCACTCGGCGGTGCTGCACGTGGCCGAGCACCACGTCGCCGCCGGCGGCGAGGCGGTGTCCGTACCGGTGGACCGGCTCGGCCGGATCGACCTGGACGCCTGGCGGGCCGCGGTCCACCAGCCCGGGGTGGCGCTGGCCGCGCTTGATCAGCGCCAGCCACGAGGTGGGCACGGTGCAGCCGGTGGCGGAGGCGGCCGCAGGCCTGCGCCGACGGCGGGGGTGCCGCTGCTGGTGGACGCCGCCCAGTCGGTCGGGCCGGGTGCCGGTGCCGGCGGGCTGGTCGATGCTGACCGGCCAGCGCGCGCAAGTGGGGCGGCCCGCCCGGGGTGGGCGTGCTGGTGGTGCGCAAGGGACCGGTGCGCTGGTCGCCCGCCGTCGACCGCACAGGTCACGCACGTGGCCGGCCTGCCGGCGATGGTGGCGGCCGCGGCGGCGCTGCGCGCCGCCGCCGCCGAGGCCGCCGGCCGAGGCCGCGCGGCTGTCCGCCGCTGGTGGACCGGATCCGCGCCACGGTGGCGGCGACGGTGCCCGGACGTCGAGGTGGTCGGCGACCCGGTCGACCGGCTGCCGCACCTGGTGACGTTCTCCTGCCTGTACGTGGACGGGGAGGCGCTGCTGCACGCGCTGGACCGGCGCGGCTTCGCGGTGTCGTCCGGCTCCTCCTGCACCTCCGACACCCTGCAGCCCAGCCACGTGCTGGAGGCGATGGGCGTGCTGTCCCACGGCAACGTCCGGGTCTCGCTGCACCGCGAGACCACCGAGGAGCAGGTGGACCGGTTCCTGGCCGTGCTGCCGGGCGTGGTGGCCGACCTGCGCGCGGAGGCGGGGATGTGACCGAGCTGGACAGTGCGAGGTGCTGGACTGCCGGGGCCAGCGCTGCCCGCTGCCGGTGATCGCGCTGGCCCGCCGCCTGCCGGAGGTGCCGGTCGGCGACGGTGCTGCGGGTGCTGGCCGACGACCCGGCCGCGGCCAACGACATCCCCGCCTGGTGCCGGATGCGCGGCCAGGAGTACGTCGGTGCCCCCGCCCCGCACACGTTCGAGGTGCGCCGGACCCAGTGAGATCCCGCTCCACCAGCGACAACGGCCACGGGCGGCTCGCTTACCCCAATTACAGCCGGCTCGCTCGCCAGGCGGCGATGCGGGCTGGCCGGTAAGCTCCGGAACCGGCCGGAGACCCCTACCCCTGAGAGTTGTCATGAAGATTGTCGTTACTGGTTCCATCGCCACCGACCATCTGATGCACTTCCCCGGGCGGTTCACCGAACAGTTGGTGGCCGACCAGCTACACAAGGTGTCACTGTCGTTCCTGGTGGACACGCTGACCGTGCGCCGGGGCGGGATCGCCCCCAACATCGCGTACGGGATGAGCCAGCTGGGGCTGCGGCCGGTGTTGGTCGGAGCGGTCGGGGCGGACTTCGCCGAATACCGCTCCTTCCTGGAATCACACGGAGTGGACTGCGAATCGGTGCTGGTGTCCCCCACCGCCCACACCGCCCGGTTCGTGTGCACCACCGACGACGACCTCAACCAGATCGCCTCGTTCTACGCCGGCGCCATGAGTGAGGCCCGCAACATCACGCTGGCCCCGATCGCCGAGCGACTGTCCGGAGTCGACCTGGTCCTGATCAGCGCCAACGACCCGGTGGCGATGCTGCGGCACTCGCAGGAGTGCCGGGAACTGGGGCTCCCGTTCGCCGCCGACCCGTCCCAGCAGCTGGCGCGGATGTCCGGGGAGGAGGCGCTGCAGCTGATCGAGGGTGCCCGGTACCTGCTGACCAACGAGTACGAGAAGTCCCTGCTGGAGTCCAAGACCGGCCGCAGCGAGGAGCAGATCCGGCAGCTGGTGGACGTGCAGGTCACCACCCTCGGCAAGGACGGGGTGGAGATCGCCGGGCGGGGGCTGGATCCGATCCGGGTGCCGGCGCTGCCGGAGGTACGGGCGGAGGACCCCACCGGGGTGGGGGACGGTTTCCGGGCCGGGTTCTTC
Organism: uncultured Actinomycetota bacterium; assembly: GCA_963809545.1. Classification (GTDB taxonomy): domain Bacteria; phylum Actinomycetota; class Actinomycetes; order Mycobacteriales; family Micromonosporaceae; genus Natronosporangium. The sequence continues at coordinate 447,980 of CAWEKD010000007.1, forward strand.
GCCGGCATCTCCTGGGGGCTGGGGCTGGAACGGGCCGCGCAGGTCGGCTGTCTGCTGGCCGCGCAGGTGCTGGAGACCGTCGGCACCCAGGAGTACGTGGTGCACGCCGACAGCTTCCTGAAGCGGTTCGCCGAGGTGTACGGGGACGTGGCCGCCGCGGAGGTCCGCCCCCACCTGGTCGGCTGAGCGACGCCGGCGGCCGCCGGTCGTGTCGACGACGGACCGCCTCCGGCCGGGGCGATGGTCGCCCCTGCCGGAGGCGGTCGAGGAGCGTCGGGCAGCGGTCGAGCCGCCGCTGATCAGTGGAAGCTGTCGCCGCAGGCGCAGGAACCCGAAGCGTTCGGGTTGTCGATGGTGAAGCCCTGAGCGTCGATCCGGTCGGCGAAGTCGATCGTGGCTCCGGTCAGGTACGGGGCGCTCATCCGGTCCACCACGACCTCGAACCCGTCGTAGGCGGTCACGTGGTCACCCTCCAGCGACCGCTCGTCGAAGAAGAGCTGGTAGCGCAGGCCGGAGCAGCCACCCGGCTGGACCGCCACCCGCAGCCGCAGGTCGTCCCGCCCCTCCTGCTCCAGCAGGGCCTTGACCTTCGCGGCGGCCACGTCGGTGAGGGTGACTACCTGGTCGGTGGCGCTGCCGGCGCCCGCGTTGTCGGTATCGGTCGGTGTGGTCACGTCTGGCTCCCTGAACGCGGTTGATTTCCGTCGTCGTCAACGCTAGCTGACCGGCCGGGCATTCCTGAACCGAGTGCGGGAAGTCACCGCGGCGGGTCGTAGGTCACGGCCCGCCCTGGGCGGGTGCCCGGGGCGGGCCGTGATCTGCACGAGGTCTGCGCGAAGGGGCGTCGCCCCTGGGCGCGGTGGGCCTCAGCCCTGGACGGCGACCGCGATCCGGTCACCGACCTCCTTGTCGATCGAGCGCCAGTAGTTGAGGGCCCGCTCCAGCACCGGGGCGGACACCCCGTCCTTCAGTGCGGCGGCGACGTTGCTGACCAGCCGGGACCGGGCGGCGTCGTCCATCACCTTCCGCACCAGGGTGCCGGCCTGCCCGAAGTCGTCGTCCTCGGCGTGCAGCTCGTAGGCGGCCCGGACCATGTCCCCGTCGCTGTGCCAGCCGTAGTCCTCGCCCCGGTTCGGATCGACCACCGGCCCGCCGTAGGAGTTCGGCGAGTAGACCGGCATGTTGCCGGTGTGCTGGTAGCGCATCGGCCCGTCGAAGGTGTAGGTGTTGACCGGCACCTTCGGCTGGTTGACCGGCAGCTGCAGGTAGTTCGGGCCGATCCGGTAGCGGTGGGTGTCGGCGTAGGCGAACATCCGGCCCAGCAGCATCTTGTCCGGGGAGACCCCGATGCCCGGCACCAGCGCGGACGGCTCGAACGCGGCCTGCTCGATCTGGGCGAAGAAGTTCTCCGGGTTCCGGTCGAGCACCAGTCGCCCGACCTTGATCAGCGGGTAGTCGCCGTGCGGCCACACCTTGGTCAGGTCGAACGGGTTGAACCGGTAGGTCTTGGCGTCCTCGTACGGCATCACCTGCACGTACAGGGTCCAGGACGGGTGCTCACCCCGGGTGATGGCGTCGAACAGGTCCCGGCGGTGGAAGTCCGGGTCCTGGGCCACCATGGCGGCGGCCTCCTCCGCGGTGAAGCACTCGATGCCCTGGTCGGTCTTGAAGTGGTACTTCACCCAGAACTTCTCGCCGGCGGCGTTGACCCACATGTAGGTGTGCGAGCCGTACCCGTTCATGTGCCGCCAGGTGCGCGGGGTGCCCCGGTCACCGAACAGCCAGGTGACCTGGTGGGCCGACTCCGGGCAGAGGGTCCAGAAGTCCCACTGCATGTTGTTGTCCCGCACCCCCTTGTCGGGCAGCCGCTTCTGGGAGCGGATGAAGTGCGGGAACTTCATGGGGTCCCGGATGAAGAAGATCGGGGTGTTGTTGCCGACGAGGTCGTAGTTGCCCTCGCTGGTGTAGAACTTGATCGCGAACCCGCGCGGGTCCCGGACGGTGTCGGCCGAGCCCTGCTCGCCGGCGACGGTGGAGAACCGCAGCAGCACCTCGGTGCGGACGCCCTTCTGGAACAGCGCGGCCTTGGTGAACTGGGAGACGTCCTCGGTGGTCTCAAAGAACCCGAACGCGCCGCCGCCCTTGGCGTGCACGTTGCGCTCCGGCACCCGCTCCCGGTTGAAGTGGGCCATCTGCGCGATGAAGTGGTGATCGTGCAGCAGCAGCGGACCATTGGCCCCTACCGACAGCGTGAACGCGTCGCTTGGGGCCGGTGCGCCGGTCTCGGTCGTGGAGATCGGCTGATCGGACACGGTTCCTCCTCCAATGGCGGTACGGCACGTCACGGCGGCAGCCCCGCTAGCGGCGCCACCGCTCCACCGAATACTCCATCACCTAGTCTGGAATCAGTCAAGAAAACACTCCGGCGGGTCGGATGACCTTACTCACCTGGGTGACCCTGCTCACTCAGACGAGTGGCTACCCGGTGCTCACCGCCCGCCGGGCGTGGGCACCGCCACCCGTCGCTCACGGACGGCGGTGCTCCCGCGCCAGTTCCGCCCCCAGCTCCCGCAGACCCGTGGTGGTCCGCTCCATCGCCGCGGCCACGTCCCCGTCGAAGTGGTCCACTAAGGAGTATGCCCCGGTCACCCCGGCCGCCTGGGCCGCGGCCGGATCCACCGCTACCCGTCCGGCCACCACCAGACACGGAATCCCTCGCCGGCGCGCCGCCGCGGCCACCCCCGCCACCACCTTGCCGCGCAGCGACTGCTGATCGAACGACCCCTCCCCCGTGATCACCAGGTCGGCGGTGGCCAACGCCGCGTCCCACCCGGTCAACCGCTGGACCAGCCCGATCCCCGACTCGCACCGGCCGCCCAGCGCCAGCAACGCGGCCCCGATCCCACCGGCCGCCCCGGCCCCGGGCAGCCCGGCCAGCCCGGGCGGGCAGGTCGGCAGCTGGCGTTCCAGCACCTCCGCCCACTGGGCCAGTGCCGCATCCAGCAGCCGGACGTCGTCGTCGGTGGCGCCTTTCTGCGGCCCGAACACCGCGCTGGCGCCGGTCGGCCCCAGGAGGGGGTTGTCCACGTCGGTGGCGGCCACCAGGCGCGCCTGCCGCAGCTGCGGCGCCCCGGTCAACCCCGCCACTCCGATCAGCGCCGCCCCGCCGTACGGCAGGGCGTATCCGGCAGCGTCCACCGGGGCCACCCCGAGCGCCGCCAGCATCCCGGCGCCACCGTCGTTGACCGCGGAGCCGCCCAGCCCCACCACGATCTCCCGGGCACCGGCCTCCACCGCCGCCACGAGCAGCAGGCCCAGCCCGTACGAGGTGGTGACCTTGGGATCCTGTTCGGACTTGCGCAGCAGATGCAGCCCGCACGCCTGCGCGCTCTCCACGTACCCGACGCCATCGACCAGCAGGACATGGCCCTGCACCGGTCGCCCCGGGGGTCCACCGTGTTCACCGGCACCCGGCGTCCGCCCTGGGCCGCCTCGAGGACCGACAGGAACCCCGGTCCGCCATCGGCCAGGGGCCGGGCGGTCAGCTCGTCGGTCGGGGCCACCGATCGCCAGCCCTCGGCGAGGGCGGCGGCCACCTCAACCGCGGTCGCGGTACCGGCGAACTTGTCCGGGCAGATCAGCACCCGCATACCTGGCAGTCTGCCCTATCGCCCCTGCGCAGGGCACTTCCCCACCGCACCTGACCGGGTGAGCGAGCCAGACCTCACAGGGTGAGCGAGCCACCTCACAACTTGAAGAAAGTTCCCCTCTGGTGTGCCATGATGTGCCCGTGACTTGGGTGGAACCATCCCATACCGCCACCGCTCTGTTGCTGCTCGGCCGAGGCAGCGATCCTGCCAGTGAACGCGGGGTCGAGTGCCCGGGTGCGTTGCCCTCACCCAGTGATCCGGATCTCGTCGAGCGGGCCCGCGCCGCCAAAGCCGCCCTCGGCGACCGGGTGTTCGTGCTCGGCCACCACTACCAGCGCGACGAAGTCATCCAGTTCGCTGACGTGACCGGGGATTCCTTCAAGCTGGCGCAGCAGGCCGCGGCCCGGCCGGAAGCGGAGTGGATCGTCTTTTGTGGCGTGCACTTCATGGCCGAGTCGGCCGACATCCTCACCGGCGACCATCAGCGGGTGGTCCTACCTGACATGGCGGCCGGTTGCTCCATGGCGGACATGGCGGCGCTGTCCCAGGTGGAGGATGCCTGGCAGCGGCTGACCGAGCTCGGGCTGGCCGACTCGACCGTACCGGTGACCTACATGAACTCCTCTGCGGACATCAAGGGGTTCGTGGGCCGGCACGGTGGGCTGGTGTGCACCTCGTCCAACGCCCGGCGGGCGCTGGAGTGGGCCTATCAGCGGGGAGAACGGGTGCTGTTCCTCCCCGACCAGCATCTGGGCCGCAACACCGCGGTACGGGAACTGGGCTTCGACCTGACCGACTGCGCACTGTGGGATCCCCACAAGCCAGGGGGTGGCCTGACCGACCAACAGGTACGGCAGGCGCGGATGCTGCTGTGGCGTGGGCACTGCTCGGTGCACGGCAGGTTCACTCTGGACTGTGTCCAGGAGGTCCGGGAGCGGGTACCGGGCGTAAACGTACTGGTGCACCCGGAGTGCCGTTACGAGGTGGTCGCCGCGGCTGACTACGTCGGCTCCACCGAGAAAATCATCCAGACCGTGGCGGCGGCCCCCGCCGGCTCGGCGTGGGCGATCGGGACCGAGTTGAACCTGGTGCGGCGCCTGGCCCACCAGCACCCCGACAAGCAGGTCATGTTCCTGGACCGCACCGTGTGCTACTGCTCGACCATGAACCGGATCGACCTGCCGCACCTGGTGTGGGCGCTGGAGGAGCTGGCCGCCGGCCGGGTGGTCAACCAGATCACGGTGGATCCGGTCACCGCCGAGTACGCCCGCCAGGCGCTGGACCGGATGCTGGCGTTGCCGTAGGTCCCGGAGCCGGCCGCTTCTGGCGGAGCTCCTCGGCCAGGCGCCGCCCGCGGTTCCGGCGACCGGATGGCACGCCGCTAGCAGCCAGGACGGTGGTCCTGCCCACAAATCCCGCCGGCCTCACCCGGTTGGGCATTGGTCGGCGACCATCGGCAATGCGGTGTCGACCGGCTGGCTATGCTCAGCCACCGACACGACCACAATTCACTTCCTGGGGCCGCGTGCCCCGATGGGCTGGAGGTTGCCCAATGCGCACACCATCGGCGGACCCACTGACGGTCTATGGCGGCACTCCCCTGCACGGCGAGATTCGCGTGCGGGGTGCCAAGAACCTCGTCACCAAGGCGATGGTGGCGGCCCTGTTGGGTGACGCCCCGAGCCGGTTGTACGACGTGCCCCGGATCCGGGATGTGGAAGTGGTCCGGGATCTGCTGGCGCTGCACGGTGTGCGGGTGTACGAGGAGGACGGCGCGCTCGTGCTCGATCCGGCCAACGTGGAGCGTGCCGCGGTGGACGAGATCAACGTGCATGCGGGCTCCAGCCGGATCCCGATTCTGTTCTGTGGGCCGCTGCTGCACCGGCTGGGGCAGGCGGTGATCCCGGACCTGGGTGGCTGCCACATCGGCCCGCGCCCGATCGACTTCCACCTGCAGGCGCTGCGGCAGTTCGGCGCGGTGGTGGACAAGACCGAGACCGGGCTGCACCTGTCGGCGCCCAATGGGCTGCAGGGCACCAAGGTGTCCCTGCCCTACCCCAGTGTCGGGGCCACCGAACAGGTACTGCTGACCGCGGTCAAGGCGCGGGGGGTCACCGAGCTGAGCAACGCCGCGGTCGAGCCGGAGATCATTGACCTGATCTGTGTGCTGCAGAAGATGGGCGCGATCATCACGGTGCACACCGACCGGGTGATCGAGATCGAAGGGGTGGAGCGGCTGGGTGGGTTCAACCACCGGCCGATCCCGGACCGGATCGAGGCGGCCAGCTGGGCGGCGGCGGCGTTGGCCACCGGCGGGGACATCACGGTCCGGGGCGCCCGGCAGGTCGACATGATGACCTTCCTGAACGTGTTCCGCTCGGTGGGGGGCAGCTACGAGGTCGACGACTCCACCGACGGCGGGATCCGGTTCTGGCACCCGGGTGGGGAGCTACGGGCCACGGCGCTCGAGACCGGGGTGCACCCGGGGTTCATGACCGACTGGCAGCAGCCGATGGTGGTGGCGCTCACGCAGGCGCGGGGGCTGTCGATCCTGCACGAGACCGTGTACGAGCAGCGGCTCGGCTACACCAAGGCGCTGAACCAGATGGGGGCCACCATCCAGGTCTACCGCAACTGCCTGGGGGGCACTCCGTGCCGGTTCGGGCGGCGCAATTTCCACCATTCGGCGGTGATCGCGGGCCCGGCCAAGCTGCAGGGGACTGACCTGGAGATCCCGGACCTGCGGGCGGGATTCAGCCACGTGATCGCCGCCTTGGCCGCCGAAGGCACCTCCCGGGTGTACGGGGTCGACCTGATCAACCGGGGGTACGAGGACTTCGAGGACAAGCTGGCCGCGTTGGGGGCGCGGGTCGAGCGCTGAGCAGCCGGGTCGAGCCGATTGCCGGGCTGTCCGCGGGTGTCCCCGATGCCACGATGTGCCCACGGTTTGGCCGGGGTTGCCCACGGCTGGCGAGGAGGTCGCCCGCCGGGCGGGTCGGCTAGGCTTGGCGCGTGGCATCACTGTTCCGTCGCAAGTCCGGGGTGGTCGAGGAGCCGGTGACCGAGCCGGTGCAGGAGCCGGAGCCGGAGTCGTCGCAGGAGGCGCGCCGGCCGAAGGGCTACACCCCGAGCAAGAAGGAGCGGGGGGTCGTCACCCCTAAGCGGCCCAGTCCGCGGGTGCGCCGCCCCGACGCGCAGCCGGTCAGCCGGTCCGGCCCGCAAGGCGATGACCAAGGAGGAGCGGCGGGCGCTGCGGGAGGAGCGGCGGGAGCGCCGCCGGGAGATCACCGAGGGCATGCGCCGCGGGGACCCGAGGTACCTCGACCGCCCGCGACCGGGGGCCGGAGCGGGCGCTGGCGCGGGACATGGTGGACCGGCGCCGTACGGTCGGCACCTGGTTCTTCGGCGGTGCGCTGGTGGTGCTGCTCGGCTCCTCGCCCGGCATGCCCGAGCCGGTCCGTCTGGCCGCCAACATGCTGTGGGCGCTGCTGGCCGTCGCGGTGATCGTCGGACAGCGTGCTTGCTGTGCCGGACGCTCAAGCGGCTGGTGCGGCGAGCGGTTCCCGAACACCGAGGAGCGGATGGGCTCGCTCTACTTCTACGTGGTCATGCGGGCGATCACGTTCCGCCGGATGCGCATCCCGGAGCCCCGGGTGGAACCCGGTCGACCCGGGTCTGAGCGCTGACGCGGGTCAGGGCACGCCGAGCAGGCGCAGCCCGGCCGCGGTGGCCGCGGCGGCGAGCACGACCACGGCGAACGGCAGCCGGCGCCAGGCCAGCACCACCCCGACCAGCACGCCGGCCGGGCGGGCCACCCCGGCCGACCTCTCCCGCCTCGGTGAGCGCGGCGGTGCCGCCAGCGCCGCGAGCAGTGCCACCGCCGCCAGCGGCAGCAACCGCCCGCACCGGCTCGGGCAGGGTGATCCGTCCGGCCAGCGCCACGCCGGCCAGCCGCAGCAGGTAGGTCGCCGACGCGCCAGCACCGTCACCACGGTCAGCCATGCACCCGCTCACGGTCATCGCTCCCCTCCCGGTCCGTCGCCGCAGCGCGACGAGCGGCGACCAGCCCGAGCAACGCCAGCAGCACCGGCACCCCGGCGGGCAGCAACGGGGTGGTGAGCAGCGCTACCACGGCCGCCGACCAGCGCGACCCGGCGGGTGGTCGGGTCCCGCAGGCTCGGCATCAGCAGCGCGAACAGGCCGGCGGGGAAGGCGGCGTCCAGCCCGAGCACGGCCGGGTCCGCGACCGCCCCGCCCAGCCGCCACGCCGACGCGGTGCCGACGTTCCAGGTCACGAACAGGGTCACCCCGGTGAGCCAGTACGCCGCGCCGCCGCCGTCGCGGGTCGGACTGCGCCAGCGCGAACGCCACCGACTCGTCGATCAGCAGGTGGCTGCCGAGCAGCCGGGTGGGCCAGCGGCGGCCCGACCACGTCCGCGACCGCGAACCCGAACGGCAGGTGGCGGGCGTTGAGCAGCAGTCCGCCGAGCACCGCCCCGACCGGGCTGCCGGCGGCCAGCAGTCCGACCGCCATGAACTGCGAGCCGCCGGCGAACACCACCATCGACATCACCAGCGACCAGCCAGGCCGGGCAGCGCCGGCTCGCGACCGCGATCGCGCCGAACGAGACCCCGATGAACGCCGACTGCGACGGCCGAGCGCGGCGATGTCGCGCAGCAGCGCCCGGTCGATGGTTCGGCTAGAGCGTCCCCACGGTTCGATATAGTGAACGACAGCCGGAGCCGTTCGTCAAACCGAACAAGCTAGGCCACGGAGTGAACATGCCACCAGCACGAATGCGTCCTCCCCGCACGCCACTGATCGCCGCCGCGCTGCGCCGGGAGCGGGAGCGGGCCGGCCTGAGCCTGACCGAGCTGGCGCGGCGCGCCGGCCTGGCCAAGTCGACTCTGTCCCAACTGGAGGCCGGCACCGGCAATCCCGAGCGTGGAGACGCTGTGGGCGCTTGGCGGTCGCGCTGGGCGTGCCGTTCAGCCAGCTGGTCGCCGCCCCGCCGCCGCCGGTGCAGGTGATCCGGGCGGGCGAGGGCCCGCGGCTCCACTCCGAACAGCGCCGACTTCGTCGGCACCCTGCTCGCCGCCGGCTCCCGCCACGCGCGCCGGGACCTCTACCTCATCGAACAGGGGCCGGTACGGCCCGCGAGGCGGTGCCGCACATCCCCGGCACGGTCGAGCATGTGGTGGTGCGGCGCCGGCCACCTGCGGGCCGGGCCGGTGGACGTCACCGGTCGAGCTGCGGCCGGGCGACTACGCCACGCTTCCCCGGCGACGTGCCGCACCGCTACGAGGCGCTTGGCCGCCGGCACCTGGGCAGTGCTAATCATGGAACACCCACAGTGAGCATCGCGAATAGGTAGTGGACCTCCCCGCCAAGGCGGCAGGCCTTGTCCGAACCAGACATATGTGGCAAGCTGATCGCCTTGGTAGCCGGCCCCCACCCTGCCGGCACCAGCTGCCACCGCGCACCGTACGGGAGCGGCGTAGGGACCCCCGACGACCGTGTCGATGATCGCTCTGGCGACGGTAGCCTGAGGTAGGTCGCACTAGCGGCGGCATCCCGCACGCCGCAATGCGGTGAGGGTGCGGATGGATACAAGGAGGTTGCCTGGTGTCGTGGGCCGCCGTGGCAGTACCGAAGCCCACGCCGTACCCTCCATGCGAACCGCCGTTATGGACAGATGATGCTGTCCGTTCGGGTAGTGGTGTGTCGCTGATGTTTCCTGGCGTAGGGGAGGTGGCTCCGCGTGAGTGACGACGCCTGGCGTCGGCGGCAGCCAGCCGACCCGACGGAGGAGAACGCGCTGACGGATCCCGGCCGCTCGCTGCCGGCGCCCCCCGGAGCGGGAGCGGCTCCTGGTGGTGCGCCGGTGCCGCCTCCGCGCTCGGCCCCACCCACCAGCGGCCCTCCCCCGCATTACCGGCCGGCGTCCGCCGTGCCCGGGCCGTACCCACCCGGGCCGGCGCCACATGACCCGACCCGGCCCGGCCCTCACTATCCGCGGCCGCCGCATCCCCGGCCACCGCACTCCGGGACACCACCCCACCCGGGGCAGCCACCCACCCGACCCGCTCCTCCCCTCTCCCCACCTCCGGGGCGGACCGGGGCCCCGCCTGGGGCGCCGCACGCCGCTCCGCGGCCCGTCGCCCCACCGCCCGGGACACCGCCGCGACCACCTGCGCCCCCGCCGGCCGGTGCCGGCGGCCAGCGACACCGGCCCGCCCCCGTCTCTCCCGGGCAGCCGGTCCCACCGGGCCCGTATCCGGGCCCCGCGGGACCGCCCTACCCGGGGTATCCCCGTCCCGGGCCCGCCCACCCCGGGCGGCCCTACCCGGGACCACCGGTGCCACCCGCCGGGTCGCCCCCGCCGGGCCCAAGTTCCGGGGTGCCATATCCCCGGCCCCCGCAGCCGGGAGCGCCCGCTGGAATTCCCCACGGCGGGCCACCGCCCCCTGGTCCGATGCCTCCTGGGCACCCCCACGCGGGGCCACCGCACCCGCGGTCGGCGCCGCCCCTGCCCGGAGGAACGCCGCCCGGTGCTGGTCGACCGGCTCCTCCCCCACCCGGGCGACCGGGACCGCCGCTGGTTCCGCGACCGCTGGAGCGGGCGTCCCGGATGGGGCCGCCGGCGCCTCCACCGGGGGCACCCGGGCCGGTGGCGCCATCCAGTCCACCCGGACCGGTACCGCCCGCTGGGGCACCGGGCCAGCCGACGACGGCCCCGGCGCCCACCACGTCAAGTTCCGTTACCCCTCATTCACCATTGCCACCGAACAACTCCATGCCGACCCCCGAGCCTGTGAGTCCCCCTCCGATGGCCAACCGTCCACAGTCGCCTGCAGCCGATCCGGCTCCCGCTCCCGGGTCGCCGGTCGCTCCCAGCTCGCCCGCGCCGACCTCTCCGGCAGCGGCGAGCCCCGGCGCCCCTCCCCCGAGCCGAGGCACCACCGACACGGTCCGGCCGCCCTCCGGCCCGGCCGCCGGGGCCGCCACCGCCCTGTCCGCCCCGACCATGCTCACCCCGGTGGTGATACCGGGGCAGCGTCCGGGCGCTCCCCCACCCGGGGCGCCCACCTCCGGGGCGCCCGGGGCCGCCGCGTCGCCGGACTCGGCGACCGCACCGAGCGGCGACTCACCCGAGTCCGGAGCGGACACCCCGGATGAGACCGCGAGCACCGAAGACCAACGGCCCGACCCGGAGCAGGTGCTGGCCAACTACAAGTGGCGGTTCCACCACGAAACCCTGCGAGAGATCGTGGAGGATCCGGATGAGCTGCGCGACCTGCGGGACCAGCTGACCGCCAAACTGGAGGGTGCCACCGACAACGCCACCCGGGCGCGGTTGCTGAGCCTGCGGGCGGTCGTTTCCCGGATCCTCGGCGAGTTGAACAAGGCATTGGCCGACGCCAAGTTGGCGTTGGCGCACGCGGAGGCCACCGGGCAGTTGCGCCGGATCGCGATCGCGCAGGCGCGGCTGGCGCATGTGCTGCAGTGGCGGGGAGACTTCGCCGAGGCCGATCGGCTGTTCGCCTTGGCCAACTCCCCCGAGCTACCCGACCGGCTGCGGGCGACCATGCACGAGCACGCCGGCCGCTCCTGCTACGACCAAGGCCGATACATCGAAGCGTGCCTCCACTTCGAGCGGTCACTGGATCTCCGGAAAGTGGAGGATCCAGATTTGATCGAACGCACCGACCTCGCACTGCAGGCGGTCGCCCGTAAGGTCGCCGAGCACGGGATCGGCCCGTACCCCCGCACCATGGAGGAGATCCTGCAGCTGCACCGGCCGCCCACCCCGACGTTCGACGAGGAGGTCGGCGCCTGGGGGTACGCCGACAAGGACGGCAACATGGTGATTCCACCCCAGTACGCCGACGCGCAACCATTCCGGGACTCGGTGGCCTGGGTACGCCGTCCGGAGCATGAAACCTGGGAACTGATCGATGAGAGCGGCCAGCAGCTGATCGACGCCAGCGCCGGGTGGTACGGGGTCGGCTCCTTCTCCGAAGGGCTGGCGTGGGTCTCCCGGGACGGTGTCGGCAACTGGATCGCGATCGACAAGAGCAACCGGGTGGTGATCTCCACCGGGTTCGACGACGTCCGGCCGTTCCGCCGCGGGGTGGCTCCCGTCCGCCGGGGCCGGTGGGGGGCGGTGGACAACACGGGTCGTGTGCTGCTGCCGTTCCAGTACCTCAGCTACTCCACCGCGCTGACCGACGGTCGTTACATTGACGGCTTCACCGATGAGGGATTGGCGATCGTGGACACCCCCCAGGGCAAGGGGGTGGTGGACCGCAACGGCCGGGTGATCGTTCCGCCCGGTCACCCGAACCTGGTGATCCACCCGGTGGCGTTCCTGATCAGCGGCCCGAACGGGTGGGGGGCGCTGGACCGCCGGGGACGGCCGCTGATCGACCCGGAGCTGCCCAGCCGGCTGGCGGTCATCGAGCAGATCGACCGGATGTTGGCGGACACCAAACCGGTGCTGTGACCTCGCTGCTCCGTCGGCGGGGCGGGTCCGCCCCGCCGACGGATCGGGCTGCGCCCGCCCCGCACCCGGCTGGTTAGGGTCAGATGCATGAAGTACCGATACCTTGGCCGTTCCGGGATGCAGATCACCGAGATCTCGTACGGCAACTGGCTGACCCACGGCTCCCAGATCGAGGAGGAGCAGGCCACCGCCTGCGTGCACGCCGCCCTCGACCTGGGCATCACCACCTTCGACACCGCTGACGTCTACGCCCGTACCCGGGCCGAGGAGGTGCTGGGCCGGGCGCTGAAGGGGCAGCGCCGCGAGGGGCTGGAGATATTCACCAAGGTCTATTGGCCGACCGGGGACGGCCCCAACGACCGGGGACTTTCCCGCAAGCACATCATGGAGTCGATCAACGGCTCGCTGCGTCGGCTGCAGACCGACTATGTGGACCTCTACCAGGCGCACCGGTTTGACCGGTTCACCCCGCTGGAAGAGACCATGACCGCGTTCGCGGACATCGTCCGGTCCGGCAAGGCGCTCTACATCGGGGTCTCCGAGTGGCGCGCGGAGGAGATCCGGCAGGCCCACGAGCTGGCGCGGGAGCTGCGGATTCCGCTGATCTCCAACCAGCCGCAGTACTCGATGCTGTGGCGGGTGATCGAGGCCGAGGTCGTGCCCACCTGTGAAGAGCTGGGCCTGAGCCAGATCGTGTGGTCGCCGATGGCCCAGGGGGTGCTCACCGGCAAGTACCTGCCGGGGCAGGCCCCGCCGCCGGGATCCCGGGGGGCCCACGAGCGGATCGGCAAAGCGATGAGCGCCTTCATGACCGAGGAGATCCTGACCGCGGTCCAGAAGCTGCGGCCGTTGGCGGAGCAGGCCGGGCTGACCATGGCCCAGCTGGCGGTGGCCTGGGTGCTGCAGAACCCGAACGTGGCTTCCGCGATCGTCGGCGCTACCCGGCCGGAGCAGCTGCAGGAGACGGTCAAGGCCAGCGGGGTCACGCTGGACGCCGACCTGATGAAGGCGATCGACGAGGCGCTGGGTTCGGTGGTGGAGCGCGACCCGGCGAAGACCGAGTCGCCGGCCGAACGGCCGTAACCGACTCTGATCGCGGCGGTCGTGGGAGGGCTCCGCAGGGGCGCCCGCGACCGCCGCGCTCGGCGGTCGTTCTAACCCCTGGTCAGTGGTCGCTGGCGGGCAGCAGGCTCATCCGGTATTCGACCCGGTCGCCTTCGGTCAGCACCACCGTGGTGACACCCTGCTCTGCGAGCTGGCGCCAGTGCTGACCCAACCATGATTCCGCGTCGGACTGGTTGGTGAACGTCTCCGCTGGTCCTTCCACAGTTGCGCCGTCGGCCGCCTCGTACCGCCAACTCCAGACCATCGTCACCATCCTTATCGCATCCGGCCACCCGAGCCTACCCGGCGCGCCATAGGGTAACGAGCATGGCATCGCACACGCTGCTTGTCCTGGGTGGAATCGGCTCCGGCAAGCTGCCGTACGCCCACACCCTGACCGGAGTCACGGCTGCCGGGGGCGCGACCGCCGGAGACCGGGTGCGCCGGCTGGAGCCCGGGGAGGGAGACACCCTCGCCACCCTGGCGCGGCACCTGGCCGACGCCGCCCCCGGGGAGGTACTGCTGGTGCCGGAGCTGACCGACTGGCTAGGCACCGGCCGAGGTGCGGGCACCGCCCCGCTCGAGGAGCTGGTGGCGGCGGTACGCCGCAGCCCGGCGACCCGGCTGGTGCTGGTGAGCGCGGAGGTGGGGCTGTCCACCCCACCCACCACCGCGGCCAACCGGAAGCTGGCGGAGCAGCTGGGGGCGGTGAACCTGGCCCTGGCCGAGGTCGTCGACGGGGTGGTGCTGGTGGTGGCCGGCCAGCCGGTCTGGCTGAAGGGCGCGCTGGCGCCGGTGGCCACCACCCCGGTGGGGCCGGACGAGGCCGGTGGGTTCACCGTGCCCGGGGTGCCGATGCCGGACGAGGCCGCCCGGACCGCTGCCACCGCGCACCTGGCCGCGCTCGGGCCGGTGGGGCTGGGCGGATTGGCGGAGGTGGTCCGGTTCGCCGCCGGCACTCAGGGGGTGCCGGTGCCTCGACCGTGGACCGATGTGCGCGTGCTGGTGTTGCAGGGAGACCACCCGGGGGCGCAGGCGGCGGGCGCCCGCGACTCCGCCACCCGCGCCCGGCAGCTGCAGGCCGGTACCTCCCCCTTGGCCCGGCTCGCCGCCGCGGCCCGGGCACGCGTGGAGCTGGTGCCCACGGAGGCGGCCGCGCCGCTCGAGGACGGTCCGGCGATGCCGGACGCGCAGGTGGACGCGGCCCTGTCCGCCGGCTGGCGGCTGGTGGAACGGGCGGTCGACGAAGGCGCTGATCTGCTCGTACTCGGCTCCATCGGGGCCGGAGCGGAGACCGCCGCGGCGGCGCTCACCGCGGGATTGATCGCCGGCACGGAGCCGGCGGGGCTGCTGGGGCGGGTACGCACCGAGGCGGGCCGGATCGACGACGCGGCCTGGATCCGACGGTGCGAGGCGATCCGGGACGCGGTGTACGAGGCGCGGCGGGCGGGCCGCTCCGGGGCCCGGGGCATGCTGGCCGCGCTCGGGGGCCCGGATCTGGCGGTGGCCACCGGCGTGGTGCTGGCCGCGGCCACGCGCCGCACCCCGGTGCTGATCGACGGGCCGGTGGGGGCGGCCGCGGTGGTGGCGGCTCGCAACCTGGCCGCCCCGGCGCGCCACTGGGTGCTCATGCCGGACACCAGCGGGCATCCGCTGGTTGCCCGGGCCGCCGGGCTGCTGGGGCTGCGTCCGCTGCTGGAGCTGAAGCTGGAACTGGACGAGGGGGCGACCGCCCTGGCGGCGTTGCCGCTGCTGCGGACCGCGCTGGAGCTCGCCGCCTCGTCGGCGGAGACCGCCTCCGCGGCGGAGTCCGCCGCGGAGTGACCCGGCGCCCGGGGCTGTACCCCTTAGCGGGTGGAGGAGGGGGTCACGAACGGCGGCTTGACGACCTCCATCGGCAGCCGCCGCCCCCGCACCTCCACCTCCACCGCATCCCCGGGGGTCAGCCCCGCGGCGGTGTCCAACAGCGCCAGCGCGATCCCCACCTGGCGGGTGGGCGAGAACGTACCGCTGGTGACCTCTCCCACCGGCTCGTCCCCCCGCAGCACCCGCATCTGCGGACGGGGGATGCCCCGACCGGTGGCCACCAGCCCCCACAGCTGCCGCCGGGGCCCGTTGGCCCGCTCCGCCCGCAGCGCCTCGTGCCCCCAGAACTCCGGTTTGGACCAGGCCACCGCCCAGCCGCACCGCGCCTGCAGCGGGGTGATCTCCGGCGACAGGTCCTGCCCGTGCAGCGGGTAGCCCATCTCGGTCCGCAGGGTGTCCCGGGCGCCCAGGCCGCAGGCCCGGATGGAGTACGGCTCCCCCTCGGCGAACAGCGCGTCCCACACCTTGACCGCGTGGTCGGTCGGCACGATCAGCTCGTACCCGTGCTCCCCGGTGTAGCCGGTGCGGCAGACCAGCACATCCGCTCCCTCGTACGGGGCGGTCACGAAACTCATGTAGTCGTGGGCGGCCGGCAGCCCCATCGCCTCCAGCACCCGTTCCGACGCCGGCCCCTGCACCGCCAGCACCGCGTACCGGTCGTGCTCGTCGGTGACGGTGATCCCCTCCGGGGCCGCCTCGGTCAGCCGACGCACCACCTCGGCGGCGTTGGCCGCGTTCGGCACCAGGAAGATCTCGTCGTCGCTGATCCGGTACGCGATCAGGTCGTCGATCACCCCACCGGTGGTCGGGTCACAGCACAGGGTGTACTGCGCCTGCCCGGGGGTGAGCTTGTCCAGGTCATTGGTCAGGCAGCGGTTGACGAACGCCGCCGCGCCCGGCCCGGTCACCCGCACCTTGCCCAAATGGGAGACGTCGAACACCCCTACCGACTCCCGGACCGCGGTGTGCTCGGCGATCACGCCCCCGTTGGCGTACTCCATCGGCATTTCCCAGCCCGCGAACGGTGCGCACTTGGCACCGAGCGCCAGGTGGTGGTCGTGCAGCGGGGAACGGCGCAACGAGGTGTCAGCCATACCTAAGGACCTCCTGCGGTCAGGGTGACGGTTCCCGTAGGCTACCCGGTCACCTGCGACGAACTCACTCGATCCACGTGTGGTCACCACCGTC
The DNA here is from genome assembly GCA_963809545.1 of uncultured Actinomycetota bacterium. GTDB lineage: Bacteria > Actinomycetota > Actinomycetes > Mycobacteriales > Micromonosporaceae > Natronosporangium. Next base: position 464,295 of record CAWEKD010000007.1, read on the forward strand.
TGTACGGATCTTGCCCGTGCTCCACCCCCATCGACCGGACCCGACTACGATCGGCGCTTGTGACAGAACCCCGTCTGAACCTGTTCGACACCGATCCGGCCGAGCTCGCCGTCGACGCGGTCGTGATCGGAGTCCACCGTCGGGCCGAGGACGACCCGGCTGAGCTGCTGGTCAGCACCGGCAGTGAGAGCATCGTCGCCGCCTTCGACGGCCGGTTGACCGACACGCTGCGGCTGCTGGGCGCCACCGGTAACCCCGGCGAAGTGACCAAGGTGGCCACGCTCGGCACCATCACCGCACCCGTGGTGGTCGCGGTCGGCCTCGGTCCGGAACCTACCGGCGCTGCTCCTTCGCCGGAGACTCTCCGCCGCGCCGCGGGTGCGGCGGTCCGCGCCCTGACCGGTCAGCGGTCGGTGGCGCTGGCGCTACCGGTGCCCGACGACGCCGGGTTGTCGGCGGCCGTCCGGGCGCTGGCCGAGGGCGCCAACCTCGGGGCCTACCGGTTCGAGCACTACAAGAGCACCCCGAGCCCGTGGCCGGTGGTGGAGGAGGTCTCGATCCACGTCCCGGACGCCGCTGACCCGGCCGCCACCGCGGAGCTGGAGCGGGCCGCGGTCGTCACCCGCGCGGTCCGGCGGGCCCGCGACTGGGTCAACACCGCGCCCAATGACCTCCGGCCGCCACAGTTCGCGGCGCAGGTCGCCGAGGTGGCGCAGGAAGCCGGCCTGGCGGTGGAGGTGCTGGACGAGGAGGCGCTGCGGGAAGGTGGGTTCGGCGGGATCCTGGCGGTCGGGTCCGGTTCGGCGGCCCCGCCCCGGCTGGTTCGGTTGGGCTACACCCCCTCCGGCACTCCCCGGGCCCGGATCGCGCTGGTCGGTAAGGGCATCACGTTCGACACCGGCGGGGTGTCGATCAAGCCGGCGCAGGGCATGTGGGAGATGAAGTCCGACATGGCGGGCGCTGCGGCGGTGGTCGCCACCATGCTGGCGGTGGCCGCCCGGGCCCCGCAGGTGGCGGTGACCGCCTGGGTGCCGATGGCGGAGAACATGCCCTCCGGTACCTCCTACCGGCCCGGCGATGTGCTGACCATGCGCAACGGCAAGAAGGTGGAGGTGCTCAACACCGACGCCGAGGGCCGGCTGATCCTGGCCGACGCGATCGCCCGGGCCTGTGAGGAGGAGCCGGACTACCTGCTGGAGACCTCCACTCTCACCGGTGGCCAGATCGTTTCGCTGGGCAAGCGGGTCTCCGGGGTGATGGGCACGCCCGAGCTGTGCGAGCGGGTGCGCCAGGCTGGGGAGGCGGTCGGGGAACCGAACTGGCCGATGCCGCTGCCGGACGACATCCGGCAGGGGATGGAGTCGGCGGTGGCCGACATCTGCCAGGTCAACTCGGCCATGGACCGGGTCGGGACCATGCTGCAGGGTGGCACGTTCCTGTCCGAGTTCGTCGCCGAGGGTGTGTCCTGGGCGCACATCGACATCGCCGGCCCGGCCTACCACGCCGGGGAGCCGTACGGCTACATCACCAAGGGCGGTACCGGGGTGCCGGTGCGCACCCTGCTGCACCTGATCGAGCAGCTGGCCGAGGAGTGACCACCGACCTGACCGGCCGCCCCGGGACCGTGATCGTGGGCGGCCGGTCAGCCGGCCGACCCCTCGCCACCGCGGGTGGTCGGCTCCTCCCCACCCTGGGCGGCCCGCTTACGCCGCTCGTTGTACTCCCGCATCCGCTTCGGATAGCCCATCAGCGCCACGTCGTAGATCGGGATCGCCATGCGGTGGGCGAACCGGCGCGCGGCCTCCGGACCCTCCACCCGCCGCCGGGTCCATTCGCCGTCATGCGCCACCAGGACCACAGTGGTTTCCGTCACTGCGGTGCGGGGTTCGAGGAACGCCTCCACTCCCCGCCGGCTCCGGACAAACTCCTCCAGGTGCGCGAGATCCTGTCTGGTGGCTGGACGGTCCCCGGAGGAACCCTCCGACTGCCGTTGCTTGCGTCGCCTGAACCAGGCCACCGCGACCTCTCCTTACCTTCAACCTTGCGCGATCGGCGCCCGGTGGCGGACCCACCGGCACGGACACCCCCGCCCGGGCGAGCCGATGTGTTGTCCGCCAGCGTACGTCGAATCATCCGTCCCGCGCGCCCCATGAGTCACCACAGTCACCGATCCCGTTCCGGGGCGGAAACTGACCTGGCTGCGTCAGCGGGGGCGGACAGTGACAAGATGAGAGCGACGGCAGCCGCCGGCTGCGGGGTGCGTTGTTGGGAGTTCTGGTGAGTGACGAGTTCGACGTAGTAGTCCTGGGTGGTGGTCCCGGGGGGTACGCGGCAGCCCTGCGCGCCTCCCAACTCAACCTGTCGGTCGCGTTGGTGGAGAAGGACAAGGTCGGCGGCACCTGCCTGCACCGGGGATGCATTCCGACCAAGGCTCTGCTGCACGCCGGGGAGGTTGCTGACACCGCCCGCGAGGCCGCGCAGTTCGGGATCAAGGCCGAGCTGCAGGGTGTGGACCTGGCCAAGGTGCACGCCTACAAGGACGGGGTGGTCAACCGCTCGTACAAGGGCCTGCAGGGCCTGATCAAGGCGGCGAAGAACGTCACCCTGGTGGAGGGTGAGGGGCGCCTGACCGGCCGGAACACGGTCTCGGTCGGGGGCCGGACGCTGACCGGCCGCAACGTGGTGCTGGCCACCGGCTCGTATTCGCGGACCCTGCCCGGGCTGGAGATCGACGGTGAGCGGGTGATCACCAGCGAGCACGCGCTGACGCTGGACCGCCTGCCCAGCTCGGTGGTGATCCTCGGCGGCGGCATCATCGGCTGCGAGTTCGCCAGCGTGTGGCGCTCGTTCGGCGCCGAAGTCACGATCGTGGAGGCGCTGGACCGGCTGCTGGCCACCGAGGACGAGGACAGCTCCAAGCAGGTGCAGCGGGCGTTCCGGCGGCGCGGCATCAAGGCGCTGTTGGGCAAGCCGTTCGAGCGGGTGGAGCACACCGACACCGGGGTGCGGGTGACCGTGACCGGCGGCGAGACCCTGGAGGCGGACCTGCTGCTGGTGGCGGTCGGCCGGGGCCCCAACACCGCTGGCCTGGGCTTCGAGGAGCAGGGCATCAAGATGGAGCGCGGGTTCGTGCTCACGGACGAGCGGCTGCGCACCAACGTGCCCGGGGTGTACGCGATCGGCGACATCGTGCCCGGCCCGCAGTTGGCCCACCGTGGCTTCCAGCACGGCATCTTCGTGGCCGAGGAGATCGCCGGGCAGCAGCCGCCGGTGGCCGACGAGCGGGGGATCCCGCGGGTCACCTACTGTGACCCGGAGGTGGCGTCGGTCGGGCTGACCGAAGCCGCGGCCCGGGAACAGTACGGCGCCGACCAGATCACCACGTATATGTACAACTTGGGTGGGAACTCGAAGAGCACCATCCTGAAGACGCAAGGCTTCGTCAAACTGGTACGGGTGGCCGACGGGCCGGTGGTCGGGGTCCACATGGTGGGCGCCCGCGTCAGCGAGCTGGTCGGCGAGGCTCAGCTGATCTACAACTGGGAAGCGTTCCCGGTGGACGTGGCGCAGCTGATCCACGCCCACCCGACCCAGGGCGAGGCGCTGGGTGAGGCTCACCTGGCCCTGACCGGCAAGCCGCTACACACCCACGACTGACCGCCCCACCGCGAGAACCTGAAGGAGAAGGTCCGAATGCCGGAATCGGTCAAGATGCCCGCGCTGGGCGAGAGTGTCACCGAGGGCACCATCACCCGGTGGCTCAAGCAAGAGGGCGACCGGGTGGAGGCGGACGAGCCGCTGCTGGAGGTGTCCACCGACAAGGTCGACACCGAGATCCCAGCCCCGACCGCGGGGTGCTGACCCGCATCCTGGTCGGCGAGGACGAGGTGGCCGAGGTGGGTGCGGAGCTGGCGATCATCGACGGGGAGGGTGCGGCGGCCGCGGCGCCGGCCGAAAGCGCGGAGCCCGCGGCGGCGGCGGAGCCCGCGGCCGCCCCGGCCGGCGATGACCGCTCCGTGGAGGAGCAGGCCGGCGCGGCCGTGCGGGAGGCGGCGAGCACCACCGCCGCCGGCACCGAGGTGGTCCTGCCCGCCGCTGGGTGAGAGCGTCACCGAGGGCACCGTGACCCGCTGGTTGAAGCAGGTCGGCGACCAGGTGGAGGCGGACGAGCCGCTGCTGGAGATCTCCACCGACAAGGTGGACACCGAGCTGCCGGCCCCGGCCTCGGGCACCCTGCTGGAGATCCGGGTCAACGAGGACGAGACCGCCGAGGTGGGCGCCGTGCTGGCGGTGATCGGCAGCGGCGCCCCGGCGCCGGCGGAAGCCCCCGCCCCGACCGAGGCGCCTGCGCCGGCCAAGGCTCCGGAGCCCGCGGCGGAGGCCCCGGCTCCGGCCCCGGCTGGGTACGAGGCGCCGGCACCGAAGGTGGAGGCCCCACCGGCGAAGGCGGCTGAGGCGGCGCCACCGCCACCCGCTCCGGCGCCGGCTCCGGCACCGGAGCCCGCGAAGCCGGCGGCGGACAAGGGAGTCGGCTACGTCACTCCGCTGGTGCGCAAGCTCGCCGCGGAGCACGGGGTGGATCTGGCCACCGTCACCGGCACCGGGGTCGGGGGGCGGATCCGCAAGCAGGACGTGCTCGCCGCCGCGGAGGCGAAGAAGGCCGCGGAGCAGGCGGCGGCCGCGAAGGCCGCTCCGGCGCCGGCGGCCCCGGCCAAGCCGGAGCCCAGCCCGCTGCGGGGCCAGACCATGAAGCTGCCCCGGATCCGGGCGGTGATCGCCAAGCGGATGATGGAGTCGCTGCAGGTCTCGGCCCAGCTGACCACGGTGGTCGAGGTGGACGTCACCAAGATCGCCAAGCTGCGGGACCGGGTCAAGCACGACTTCCTGGCCACCCACGGGGTGAAGCTGTCGTTCCTGCCGTTCTTCGCCCTCGCCACGGTGGAGGCGCTGCGGGTGCACCCGCAGCTCAACGCCTCCATCGACATGGAGGAGAACACGGTCACCTACTACGACGCGGAGCACCTGGGGATCGCGGTAGACACCGAGCGGGGTCTACTGGTGCCGGTGATCCGGGACGCCGGTGACCTGAACCTGGCCGGGCTGGCCCGCCGGATCGCGGACGTGGCGGAGCGCACCCGCACCAACAAGATCAGCCCGGCGGAGCTGTCCGGCGGCACCTTCACCATCACCAACACCGGCAGCCGGGGGGCGTTGATCGACACCCCGATCATCAACCAGCCGCAGGTGGCGATCCTCGGCACCGGTGCGGTGGTCAAGCGGGCGGTGGTGGTGGACGACCCGGACCTGGGCGAGGTCATCGTGCCGCGGTCGATGGTCTACCTGTCCCTGACGTACGACCACCGGCTGGTCGACGGCGCGGACGCGGCCCGGTTCCTGGGCACCATCAAGGAACGGCTGGAGGCCGGCAACTTCGAGTCGGAGCTCGGGCTGTCCTGACCGGAGAGAGACCCAGTAACGGGGTGGGGGTGGGTCCGGTACCGGGCCCACCCCCACCCCGTCGTGGTCTTCCGGGCGCTACCCGCCGACTGCGGGTGCCGCCCGGATACCGGTTCGCCGCTACGCTCCGACAGCTCGGGTTGAGCCGGTACGACCCGTGCGCGCGGTTCGAGGGTGGTCGGTTCTGGTGGGCGGTCCGTACCCCGGACGGCCCCGCCACCCTGGCGTTGCACCGGGACGGCGACGCGCTGGTGGCCACCGGCTACGGCCCCGGCGCCGACCTGGTGCTGGACCGGGCGGACGCGGTGGCCGGGCTGCGGGACGATCTGACCAGGTTCGCGGCACTCGCCGCCGCCCACCCGCTGGTGGCCCGCCTGGCCCGCCGCTACTCCGGGGTGCGGCTGCCTCGGACCGGGTTCCTGTTCCCCCGGCTGCTGCGGGCGATCATCGAACAGAAGGTCACCGGCACGGAGGCGTACCGCGGCTACGCCGCCACCGTCCGGTATTTCCGCGAACCCGCGCCCGGTCCGCTGACCTCGCTGCTGCTACCGCCGGAGCCGGAGGCGGTCGCGGCCACCCCGTACTGGGTGTTCCACCGGTTCGGTATCGAGCAGAGGCGGGCCGAGACGCTGCGCCGGGCCGCGGCCGAGGCGGCCCGGTTGGAGCGCTGCGCCGACTCCGCGGAGGCGACCGCCCGGATGACCGCGATCCGTGGAATCGGCCCGTGGACCGCCGCTGAGGTGGTCCGGACCGTCTACGGCGACCCGGACGCGGTCAGCGTCGGTGACTTCCACCTTCCGCACACGGTGGCGTGGGCGCTGGCCGGCGAACCCCGTGCCACCGACGCCCGAATGCTGGAGCTACTCGCCCCGTTCGCTCCGCACCGGGGGCGGGTGTGTCTGCTGTTGACCACCGCCGGCTACGCTGCCCCGAAGTTCGGCCCCCGCCGGCCGCTCCGCTCGTTCGCCACGTACTGACCGCCTGGCCAGCCGCTCGCCTGCCCACCCGGTGATTGAGGACGGCCGGCGCGGCGTACGGGTGCCTGACGTCGGGCTCATCCGCGAAAGCGACCGCATCACCGACGCGGGGGTGGGTGCTCCTGCTGTTGTGGTCGAGGAAAACGAGCCATCGAGCGACGTCGGTCAGGTGCTGCGTGACCTCGACACCTGCCTGTCACTCAGCAACGAATTCATTCTCTTCTACCACATCACCTCGGCGGAACGGTCGTTACCTGAGCCGATCCGCTAGGTGTGATAACCACCTGAACACCGGCAGTTTCACCGGCCAGAAAAGACCTCGTCGCGATTCCGCCAGGGTCGGTGACAACGACAAGCTAGCGCTCCAGGAACGCCCGAGGGTTTCCCCTGGTGATCGCGGATTGTGCCATGGCCCGCCGGGCGCGCTCGCCGGTGCGCATCATCGCAGTTCAGCGCAACTACCAGAGGCGAGTCCCACCTCTCCCGTCCGTCTCACCAATCGATGCGCCTCATGGAATCGACCGGACTGTCGCCATAACCGTGGCCGGGCTGTGTACATGGTTCCCCTGTCAAGGACGAATCAGAGGCTAGCCCTACCTGCCCTACGGGCTAGCGTGGAGTGTGGACGCTACATGTGATCGTTGACTGGGGTGTACCTGATGGCCAAGCAGAACCCAATGGCGCGGCGCCGTTTGATCCGCACAGTGGTAATCGTGGTCGTGCTGGTGGAGTTACTCGCTGTCGGCGGGTACATCGCCTGGTACCACCTGTGGCCGGGTAACGACCGGATCGACGTGGTCGGTAGTAACCCCACGATCCTGGTGTGGCAGAAGCGGCACGAGGGCATGGACGCCCTCGCCGAGGGCACGCTCTACTTTGATACCGAGACCGGCTGCCTGATGCTGGAGGGGCTGGAATCCGACTCCGCGCTGCACCTGGTGTGGTCGCGCGGCACCACTCCGGTCGTAGTGGACAATCGTCGGGGCGTCCGGGTGAACGCGTTCCTGGGTCGCTTCGGTGGCACCACCCTGCTCGAGGGGGACCGGGTGAGCCTCAGCGGCGGCACGATCGACCTCCCGGCGGACGTGGCCGCGCGGAGCGGCTGCGACACCGACCGCGCGTTCCTGGTCAGCGACGAAGGGGGCCGAGTCCTCCAGCACTGACCTCGGCGACGACGCGCGCAGCACCAGGCCGACGGCACCCCGTCGGCGAGGAGTTACCACCGGACGTCGGCGGTAGGTGGTTCACTGACACCGTGGAGCTACCCGTGAACCCGCCGGTCGAACCGATGCTGGCCAAGAGCGTGCCGACCCTGCCGGTCGCCGACGGCATGACGTACGAGCCGAAGTTCGACGGTTTCCGCTGCATCATCTTCCGCGACGGCGACGAGGTGGAGCTGGCCAGCCGGGGCGGCAAGACGTTGAGCCGCTACTTCCCCGAGGTGATCGCGCAGGCGAAGGCACAACTGCCGCCTCGCAGCGTGGTCGACGGCGAGCTGGTGGTGATCCGGCGCGAAGACGGCAAGCTGCCCCGACTCGACTTCGAGCAGTTGCAGCAGCGGATCCACCCGGCCGCCTCCCGGATCGCGCTGCTGGCCGAACAGACCCCGGCCGACTTCGTGGCGTTCGACCTGCTGGCGTTGGACGACCGTTCCCTGCTGGACACCCCGTTCCCGCAGCGGCGGGCCGCCCTGACCGAGGCGCTGGCGCAGGTGCGCCCACCGGTGCACGTCACCCCGATCAGCACCGATGCGGACACCGCCCGGCACTGGTTCGAGATCTTCGAAGGCGCCGGGCTGGACGGGGTGATCGCCAAGCCGGCCGACCTGCGCTACGAGCCGGGTAAGCGGTTGATGTTCAAGTTCAAGCACGCGCGTACCGCCGACTGTGTGGTGGCCGGCTTCCGGTGGCACAAGTCCGGGCCGGTGGTGGGGTCGCTGCTGCTCGGCCTGTACGACGAGCACGGCACCCTGCGGCACGTGGGGGTGTCGGCCAGCTTCACCGCCGCCCGCCGCAAGGAGCTGCTGGACGAGTTGGCGCCGTACCGGATGGAGTCGTTCGAGGGGCACCCGTGGGCGGACTGGGCCAATCAGAGCCCGGCCCCGGGCAACCGGATGCCGGGGACGATCAGCCGCTGGAGCGCCGGCAAGACCCTGGAGTGGCAGCCGCTGCGGCCGGAGCTGGTGGTGGAGGTGGCCTATGACGCGATGGAGGGCGACCGGTTCCGGCACACCGCCCAGTTCAAACGATGGCGGCCGGACCGGGATCCCCGCTCCTGCGGCTATCAGCAACTGGAGCAGCCGATCCGGTTCGATGTCGACCAGGTGCTTGCCGGTAACCAGTAACGTCGTACCAGTGACTGTCCGTGCTACGTACCGGCTGCTGGCCGTTCTCGTACTCACTTCCCTATTGCTGACCGGCTGCATCTTCGACCGCCGCTCCGACGACTCGGCCCCCGACGGCCCCAGCACGATCGCCTGGCGGGACTGCCCGGAGTTGGTGGAGGAGTTGCTGGGTGATCTGCTGCCCGAGGGCATGCTCGAGCAGCTCACCGCCGACCTGACGTACGAGTGCGGCACGGTCGAGGTGCCGCAGGACTGGGATGAACCGGACCGGCCGGAGAAGTTCGAGATCGCGCTGACCCGGATCCGGCACGCGCAGCAGGCCAACCGGATCGGCTCGCTGCTGATCAACCCGGGCGGGCCGGGCGCCTCCGGGATCGAAAGCGCGGTCTACCTGTCGTTCGGTCCGGCGTTCGGTGGGCTGTCCAACCGGGTGATGCAACGGTTCGACCTGATCGGATTCGATCCGCGGGGGGTGGGGCGCTCCAGCCCGGTGGAGTGCTTCAGCAACGCTGACCTGGACGCCAGCTTCGCCGCCGACCCGGACCCGGCGGGAGAGGCGGAGTTCGAGGCGATGGTGGCGGAGGCCCGCCGGAGCGGGCAGATCTGTGCCGACAAGTACGGACCGGCGCTCGGGTTGTTCTCGACCCGCCAGACCGCTCACGACCTGGACGCGTTGCGGCGGGCGCTCGGCGACGACCGGCTCACCTATCTCGGCTTCTCCTACGGCACCCTGATCGGCGCGGTCTACGCCCACCTGTATCCGGAACGTATTCGGGCGATGGTGCTGGACGGGGCGGTCGACCCGACCGAGTCGTTCATCGAATCGTCCGAGGAGCAGGCCCGAGGGTTCGAGCGGGCGTTCGACAACTTCGCCACCTGGTGTGCGCAGCACCCGCAACAGTGCCCGCTGGAGCCGGACGCCCGCACCGCGGTCACCGAGGCGCTCGCGCAGGCGCGCCGCGCGCCGGTGACCGGCCCGGACGGGCGGAAAGCCACCGCCGGGTGGGTCTTCACCGCGGTGGTGGCGGCGCTGTACTCCCAACAGTTCTGGCCGGTGCTGGCGGCGGCGCTGCTGCAACTGGAGGACGGGGACGCGACCGGGGTGTTCGACCTGGCCGACAGCTACGCCAGCCGGGACGAGAACGGCGAATACACCAACATGTTCGACGCCAACACCGCGATCAACTGCGCGGACGCGGGGGAACGGGTGAACCTCACGCAGATCCGGCAGCTACAGGAAGAGTGGCGGGAGAAGTACCCGTTGTTCGGCGCCCCCCTGGCGACGGGGGCGGTGACCTGCACCGAGTGGCCGGCTCCGGCCGACCCCTACCCCACCGGCCCGGCCACCGGCGCCCCGCCGATCGTGGTGGTGGGCACCACCGGTGACCCCGCCACCCCGTACGAGGCGACCGAACGGTTGGCGGAGCTGCTCGGGGTGGGGGTGGTGATCACCGTCGAGGGTGAGGGGCACACCGCCTACCCGGAGAACCGGTGTGTGGCCGAGGCGGTCAACGCCTATCTGATCGACTTGGCGGCGCCCACCGACGGCACCACGTGCCAAGGATGATGCCCGCCGGCGGCGCGGCGTGACCGTCGCCCGGGCAGGTCAGCTGCCCGGGCGACGGGCCTTGGACGGCTGCACCCGCGGCGGCTCCCCCGGCATCTTCGGATGATCCGGCGGGTACGGCAGCTCCCCGTTCCCGTCCCGCTCGTCCCGGTCGGCCCACTCCAGCAGTGGGGTGATGTCCCACGGGTGGTCGTCGATCCCGGCATGCGGGTCGCCCCGGCGCGCCAGCCGCTCCGGCACCGTGGACAGGGTGAAGTCGTCCGGGTCGCAGTCGGCCAGCTCGTCCCAGTCCACCGGGGTGGACACGGTCGCCCGCTGGTTGGCCCGCAGGGAGTATGCGCAGGCGATGGTGCGGTCGCGGGCCATCTGGTTGTAGTCCAGGAACACCCGCTCGTCCTCGCTCCTCCTTCCACCAGGACACGGTCACCAGGTCGGGGCGGCGGCGCTGCACTTCCCGCCCTAGCGCGATCACCGCTCGGCGCACCTGGGTGAACGTCCAGCGCGGGTAGATGCGGAGATAGACGTGGACTCCCCGGCCGCCGGAGGTCTTGGGCCAGGCGACCGCGCCGAGTTCTTCCAGCACCGCGCGGACCTCGCGGGCGGCCGCGACCGCGTCGGCGAAGTCGGTGCCCGGCTGCGGGTCGAGGTCGATGCGTAGTTCGTCGGGCTGCTCCGGATCGGAGCGTCGCACCGGCCAGGGGTGGAAGACGATCGTGCCCTGCTGGGCCGCCCACGCCACATGCGCCAGGTCCGTGGGGCAGAGCTCGTCGGCGGTACGGCCGCTGGGGAAGGCAATGGTGGCCCGGTCCAGCCAGGCGGGGGCGGTCTTCGGCACCCGTTTCTGGTAGAAGGCGTCCCCTCGGTTGTCCTGCCGGGTGGCGAGCTTGGCGCCTTCGATCACCCCCTGGGGCCAGCGTTCGAGGGTGGTGGGCCGATTCCGTAGCGCCCGCATGATCCCATCGGCCACGGACAGGTAGTAGGTGAACACGTCTCGCTTGGTGAGTCCGAGCGCCGGATAGTAGATCCGGTCCGGGTTGGTCAACCGGATGGTCCGGCCAGCGACCTCGTACTCCTCTGCTGCCACGTACCGACCCTATGTCAGGACCGGCCCCAAGTGGGGTGGACGCGCGAAGCCGGGCCGGACCGGGATCAGTTCGGGCGCGCTCCCAATAAATAGACGTGTTGACATGAAACTATGATCATGCCCACGATGGAGGCCCCCCTTTTCCTCCATCGAGGAGTCACTATGAGCAGCTCTCTCTCCAGATCCAGATTGTTCACCGCGGTCGCGGCCGCGGCGGCGCTGCTGATACCGGTGGCGATCTCGGGCGCCCCGGCCCAGGCCACTCCGGGCTTCGCCGGCGACAGCGAAGCCGCCCTACGGCAGCAGGTCACCGCGCTCGCCCACCAGACGGTGGAAGCCTCCGAACTGGCCGGCACCGCCTGGGCCGACACCAAGGTGGAGATCATGCGCCAGGAGGACGGCTGGGCCTTCGGCATGGTGGTACTGGTAGCGCCCCGGGTGGAGCACGCCCAGCCGCGGGACTGGTTGTTCCTGGCGGAACTACGGGACGGCACCTGGCACGTCAGCCTGGACGGACAGGACGAGTTCGCGCAGATGTCCGCCCACGCCCCGGTGGTCACCGCGCAGGAACGGCCACTGTTCGCCGACCTCGGCTCCCAGTCCCGCACCCAGGCCAACGGCGACTGGCGGACCGGCATGCGGCTGCCGTTCGCCGTGGGGCAGTCGTGGTATCTGCGCGGCGGCCCGCATGCGTACGACGCGGGCAGCGGCCCGTGGAGCTCCGTGGACCTCTCCGGTGGGGATGAGATGGTCCGGGCCGCCCGGGCCGGCACCGCGTACACCCCCTGCGTCGGGCTGGTCCGGATCGTGCATGACCGCGGCTACTCCACCCGCTACTACCACCTGGTCAGCCACCCCTGGTACAACGGCCAGTGGGTCGCCGAAGGCACCTTCATCGGCTACACCGGGGTGGAGATCGGTTGCGGCGGTGCCGCCAGCGGGCGGCACGTGCACTTCTCGCTGGAGCAGAACGGCGTCTTCGTTCCGATCGCCTACCACCTCATCGGCGGCTGGGTGTTCATGAACGGCAGCCAGCAGTACTACGGGCACGCCCTGCACGGCAGCACCATCCAGTACGCCGGCAGCGGCTACCTCTACAACTACGGGGTGATCGGGTTCAACCAGGGCGTCGTCGACACCTACGGTGGCGGCACCCTGAACAAACGCTCCGGCCCCGGCACCGGATATCCGGTGGTCGGCTCGGTCGGCGACGGGGCCATCGTGACCATCTCGTGCTCCGCGTGGGGCACCACCCACTCCGGGCGCTGGGGTTCCACCTCGTTGTGGAACCGGCTGAGCGACGGCACCTGGGTCTCCGACGCCTACCTGTACACCGGGTCGAACAATCCGGTCAACGGTTGGTGCTGAAGCTGCTGGGGCGGGCCGCGGTGGCCGAGCGAGGGCGGTGACCGCGGCCTGCCTCGGCGTCATCATGCCTCGTCATGATGCCTGCCGCCGCTGCTGCGGCGTAGCGGTCGCCCCGCCGACATCGGCGTACCCTGGAAGGGTGGAACTGACTGAGGAAGAATGGCGAGTGCGACTGAGCCCGGAGGAGTTCCGGGTACTGCGCCAGGGCGGCACCGAGCCTCCATGGTCCGGCGAATATGTCGATACCACCACCAAGGGGACATATCGCTGCCGGGCGTGCGGCGCCCCGCTGTTCAGCAGTGACACCAAGTTTGACGCCCAGTGCGGCTGGCCGTCGTTCGACGAAGCGCTACCGGGAGCAGTCCGCTACCTGGAGGACCGGTCGTTCGGGATGGTGCGCACTGAGGTGCGCTGCGCCAACTGTGACTCTCATCTGGGGCACCGGTTCGACGGAGAGGGCTTCACTCCGAAGAATGCGCGGTACTGCATCAACTCGATCAGCATGCGGCTCGATCCGGCTGAGTAGTCCCGTGAGCAGCCGCGCGGTCGATCACCCCTCCAGGGGCTGATCTATCGATTCGGCTGCCGGTGTCCCACCCCCCGCCCCATGATGGTGGCAGGACACCACACGGGGGGATAGGCATGGCGACCTGCGAAGTCTGCAGCAACGACTACTGGCTGGCGTTCGAGGTCCGGACCGCTAGCGGCGACACCCACATCTTCGACTCGTTCGAGTGCGCAGCCCACAAGCTGGCCCCGATCTGCGAGCACTGCGGCGTCAAGATCATCGGCCACGGGGTGGAGGTGTCGGGCAGGTTCTTCTGCTGTGCCCACTGCGCCCGGATGGTGGATGAGCAGGGCACGCAGCTGCGGGACACCGTCGGCGCCCACCCGGCCTGACCGGGCCACCAGCCGTCGCCGATCCACCGGCACTACCATCGCGGCGTGGACAGCGCCGAGGTGGTACGGACAGCCCGATTCGCCGACCTCGACCCGACCACCCTGTACGCCCTGCTGCGGCTGCGGGTGGACGTGTTCGTGGTGGAGCAGCGCTGCCCCTACCCGGAGTTGGACGGTCGGGACCTCGAGCCGGACACCCGGCACCTCTGGCTGGAACGGGCCGGGACACCCGTGGCGTACCTGCGGATCCTCACCGAGCCCGACGGGGCCGCCCGCATCGGCCGAGTGGTGGTCGCCCCCGCCCATCGAGGGCAGGGACTGGCCCGGCGGCTCCTCACCGAGGCGCTCGCGCAGCTCTCCGGCCACCGGTGTGTCCTGGCCGCCCAGACCTACCTGGTCGACTTCTACGCCTCGTTCGGCTTCGCGCCGGTCGGGGACGAGTTCCTCGAGGACGGCATCCCGCACATCTCGATGCGGCGGCCGGGCTGACCACTCGCGATCGTCGCGCGTGCGCCTCCTCAGGGGAGGTCAGCCACGATCTCGGCCACGGGGCGACGCCGCCCGGTGAAGAACGGCACCTCCTCCCGGACGTGTCGCCGCGCCGCCGACCCGCGCAGGTGCCGCATCAGGTCCACAATCCGGTGCAGCTCGTCGGCCTCGAACGCCAACAGCCACTCGTAGTCACCGAGCGCGAACGAGGCCACCGTGTTGGCGCGCACGTCGGGGAAACCCCGGGCCATCTGCCCGTGCTCAGCGAGCATCGCCCGCCGCTCGTCATCCGGCAGCAGGTACCACTCGTAGGAGCGCACGAACGGGTACACACACAGGTAGGACCGTGGCTCCTCCCCGGCCAGGAACGCCGGAATGTGGCTCTTGTTGAACTCGGCCGGCCGGTGCAGGCCCACCTGCGACCAGACCGGACGCAGGTGCCGCCCCAGCGCGGTGCGCCGCAGCCGCCCGTACGCCTCCTGCAAGGCGTCGGTCGTGCTGGCGTGCCACCACACCATCAGGTCCGCGTCCGCCCGCATCCCGGACAGGTCGTACGTGCCGCGGACCACCACATCCTTGTCGGCTAGCTGGCTGAGCAGCCCCTCCACCTCGGCGGCCAGCTCATCCCGCCGGCCAGGCAGCGGATCGGTGGCCTGGAACACCGACCACATGGTGTATCGGATGGTGTTGTTCAACTCCTGTAGCCGGGCCGCGTTGGTCTGCTCGCTCATGCCACTGATTGTGGCAGTGCCGCCACCACCTGCTCGGCAGCGGCCTGCCCGGAGGTGACACACGCGGGGATACCGACCCCGTCGTAGCCCGCCCCCGCCACCGCCACCGTCCCCGGCAGCGCCGCGCGGGCCGCCGCCACCCGGTCCCGATGCCCGGGGCGGTACTGCGGCAGCGCCCCACCCCACCGCTGCACGTAATGCGCCAGCGGCGCCGGCAACCCACCCAGCAGCTCCGCCAATTCGGCGTGGACGTGGGCGACCAACGCCTGATCGGACAGTTGCAGCGGCTCCGGCTCCTGGTATCGGCCGACCGAGGCCCGCACCAGCACCGGCCCCTCCGAGTCCGCCAGGTGCGGCCACTTGCGAGTCAGGAACGTGGCCGCCTTCACCGTCAACCCCTCCGTAGCCGGCACCAGGAACCCGGACTGCTCCGGCAGGACGGTGCCGGGGGGTAGCGCGAACCCGACCAGCGCCACGCTGGCGTAGTCCAGCTCCCCGATCGGCGCGGCGGCGGCCGGAGCCACCTCGGCCAGCAACCGGGCGGCCGGGCGGGCCGGGGTCGCCAGCACCACCGCGTCCACGTCGTCGGACTGGGGGTGGCAGGCGGAGCCGACGGTCAGCCGCCACCGCCCCTGCACCCGGACCAGCTCCCGCACCGGGAGCCCCAACCGCACCGTGGCCCCACTGGCGGCGGCCACCGCCGCCACCAGCCGCCCCAGCCCACCCCGGATACTGCCGAACACCGGCCCGGTCGCCGGGCCCCTGCCCGCGGCGGAGGAGGCGGCGCCCAGCGCCTGTCGGACCGCCTCGGTGAGGGTGTGCGCCTGGCGGCAGGCGGCGGCGAGCCCCGGCAGCGTGACCGCCAGCGACAAGGTGTCGGCCCGGCCGGCGTACACGCCCCCCAGCAGCGGGTCCACCAGGCGGTCCACCAGCGGGTCTCCCAGCCGGGGCCGGACCAGCTCACCCACTGACACGTCCTCGTCCGGACCCAGCAGCGGCCGGCCCGCGTCCCGGTCCTGCCCCGCGGGCACCGGGGCCACCTCCGCCACCTGGGCGGGATCGGCGGGGATGCCCAGCAAGGTGCCGGTGGGGATCGGGTGGAGGCGCCGGTCCAGCACCAGCGCCGCGGGCACCGGGGCCGGGTGCACCAGCTGGTCCCCCAGGCCTACCCGGCGGGCCAACGCCACCGCGCTCGACTCCCCACCGGCGGGGTCCCGCATCCGGAAAGTCTCCGCGCCGTACTCCATCGGCCGCCCCGCCAGCGCACCGGTGCGCAGTTTGCCTCCGAGCGCCGACTGCTGCTCATACACCACGATCTCCGCGGCCGGGCCCAGTCGCTCCCGCAGCCGGAGCGCCGCCGCCAGGCCCGCGATCCCACCCCCGACCACCGCCACCCGGGGCGGGCGGGGGCTCACTGACTCGCCTCCGCGGCGCTGATCTGGTGCACCAGCTCCACCACCCGGGTCAGCACCCCCGGGTCGGTTTCCGGCAGCACGCCGTGGCCGAGGTTGAACACGTGCCCGGGGGCGGCCGCCCCCTCGGCCAGCACCCGCCGCACCTCCGCCTCGATCACTTCCCATGGGGCGAGCAGCAGGGCCGGGTCCAGGTTGCCCTGCACCGCCCGGTCACCGCCGACCCGGGCGGCGGCGACATTCAGTGGGATCCGCCAGTCCACCCCCACCACATCCGCGCCGGCCTCGGCCATCGCCGCCAGCAACTCACCGGTGCCGACCCCGAAGTGGATCCGGGGCACCCCGGTATCGGCCAGCGCGGTCAGCACGTGCGTGGAGTACGGCTGGACGAACCGGCGGTAATCCGCTTCCGACAGTGCCCCGGCCCAGGAGTCGAACAGCTGCACCACCTGGGCGCCGGCGGCCACTTGGGTGCGCAGAAACGTCACCGCGAGCTCCGCCAGCCGCTGACACAGCCCGTGCCACAGCTCCGGCTGCCCGTGCATCACCGCCTTGGTGGCCGCATGGGTGCGGGACGGTCCCCCTTCGATCAGGTAGCTGGCCAGGGTGAACGGGGCGCCCGCGAACCCGATCAGCGGGGTGTCCCCCAACTCGGCTACCAGCAGCCGGACCGCTTGGTCGATGAACGACAGATCGGGTTCACCGTCGAGCTGGCGCAGATCGGCCAGGTCGCGTATCGGATGGTCGATGACCGGGCCGACACCCGGCTCGATCCGCAGGCTCACCCCGGCGGCGGCCACCGGGACCACAATGTCACTGAACAGGATCGCCGCATCCACGCGGTGTCGCCGCACCGGTTGCAGAGTCAACTCGCACACCAGCTCGGGCCGACGGCACGCCTCCAACATCGGAATCCCGGCCCGGGCTCGCCGATACTCCGGCAGCGAGCGCCCAGCCTGACGCATGAACCACACCGGGGTGACGGGGACCGGCTCCCGGCGACACGCCCGGACCAACAGCGGGGCCTCCCGGTCGGAGCCGGAAATATCGGACCTGGTGGCGTTAGCTTCAGTGCTCATCAGGCCCCATCGTGCCATCGCCCCGGATCGGCGCTGCTGGTCGGGGCGGAAAGGTGACCGGTGGGGTCCTGGTCTCACCGGCGCCGGGGCGCATTGGGTCGCGTCATTGCCGGAAGTGGCGCTCCCGGGCGCCTAGGCTCGACAGCATGACACCCTCGACCCCTTTCGCCCGACCGGCCGGGAGCGAGCGCTGACCCCCCGGCGCGCGCGGGGGCTGCGGGCCCCGGGGGCGCCGTGGGAGGCGACCGTCCCGGGACCGTCGACCGTCCCCCCGGAACCATTCCGGCGGGCGGTGGCGGCGCTGCGTGGCTTCCGTCCCCGCCCGGAGATCACCTTGTGCGAGGTGGCTCCACCCCGGCGACTGGCACCGTTCACGTATGCGATGGGAGGCAGCGTGACCCTTCCCCTCACCGGTGACGACGCCGCCTCCGGCCGGTTGATCATGCTGTACGACCCGGATGGGCAGCCGGGCTGGCAGGGCACCACCCGGATGGTCTGTTATGTCACCGCGGAGCTGGAGCCGGATCTGGCCGCTGATCCACTGCTGGCGGAGGTCGGCTGGAGCTGGCTGACCGACGCGCTGGCGAGCCACGCCCCGGAGCACACGGCGCTGGCCGGCACGGTCACCCAGACCTCCTCCACCCGGTTCGGCACCTTGGCCGGTCCACCCCCCAGTGCGGAGGTGGAGATCCGCGCCTCATGGACGCCTACCGGGGACGATCTGGCGGCGCACCTGGCCGCGTGGTGTGCGTTGCTGGCCTCCACCGCCGGCCTGCCTCCCCCCGGGGTGAGGGTGTTGCCGGATCGGTCCGAGCGGCGGTGGGACGGCTGACACCGCCCCACCGTCGCTCCTACCCACTCAGAACCCGAGCGCGCGGTCGGCTTCGGCGCACACCTTGTCGGCCTCCTCGTTGAGCCGCTCGGCCCGGCGGAGGTTACCGTCCTCGATCGCGAGGTAGACCTCGTTGAGGAGCACGATGCACTCGCGGATGGTCTCCTTCTCCTCCTCCAGCAGCTCCACCATGTTCGCCGTGCCCTCCAGCTCGGTCTCGGCGTCGGCGAGCGCGTCCTGGGTCTGCGCGAGTTGATCGGACAGGCGGTCGATCTCCTCGTCCCGGTCCTCCACGGTGGAGCTGAGCTCATCGATCCGGGCGTTGAGGTCGGTCCGGGTCTGCTCCAGCTCGTTGCTGGTGCGGTGCCACAGGTAACCCAGCACCCCGCTGGTGGCCAGCAGCAGCACGGTGGTGATCGAGGTGATCACCAGCCCGATCGTGCGGCCCCGACCGGACCCGGTGCTGGCGGTGGGTGGGACACCCCCGGGAGGGACACCGCCCGGCGCCGCCAGGCTGCCGTCCGGCGCGGGCGGCTGCCAGGGGTCCGTCCCCGGGGGCGGGAGCGCCCCCGGCGGGTTGGGCACCCCGCCTCCGGCCGGCGGCGCGAACGGGTCGACCGGGGTCGTCCCGTCATGCGCTCCGCTGGCCTGCATCGGCACCATCGGCGCCGCCCCGGGCGGTGGCGGCGGCGCGGCCGGCGGGGACGTGGGCGCGGCCGGCGGGGACACCGGCGCGGGCGGATCCATGGCTACCGGGTACACCGGCGTGGTCGGGGGCTCCGTGGACTCACTCACCGGGGTAACCGGGGTGGTCGGAGGCTCCGCCGACTCACTCGGCGGTGGTGGAGGTGGGGGCGGCGGCACGGACGCGGACCCACGGGCATACGGGACGTCGGGCGGCTGGCCAGCCGGCTGCTCGGGGTGAGACACCGGATTCTCCATTCGCTCTGGTGATGGTTATGCGGGGGAGGCGGGATCAGCAGATGCGGAACAGGCGGCACGCGACCTCGATGGGGACCGCGAACCCGAGCCCTTCTGCCTCTTCCCGTTTTGCGGTGGCGATCCCCACCACCTCCTGGGCTCCGTTGACCACCGGCCCACCGGAGTTGCCAGGGTTGACCGCGGCGTCAAACTGGATCCACGGACCAGAACCGTCCTCCAGTCTCTGGGACGGGCTGCTGATCACTCCGGTGGTAACCGTGTCGGTCAACCCGTGCGGGGCGCCCACCGCGATGATCGGCTGCCCGGCCCGGACCTCCTCCTCGCTGGCGGTCAGTCCGCGGAAAGAGGTGGTGGTGTGGAGCCAAGCCAAGTCGTTCTCGGGGCTGACGTCCACGATGGTGGCTCGGTAACGCTGGTTGGTCCGCTCCAGGCCCACCTGGTCATCGCCTCGCTCCCACACCTGCGCGATGACGTGGAAGTTGGTGAGCAGATGAGTGCCCCCATCCGGGGCCGCCGGGCCGATCGCGAACGCGGTGCCGGTGAAGTCTCCGGCCACCACCATGAACACGCTGGGAAGCACTGCGGCCGCGACCGTCTCGGGATTGAACGCTTCCCCCGTGATTCGCTCCAGCTCCCCGGCGCGCTCTTCCAGGGCGTCCAGCCGCTCTCCCCCGTACGCCTGGTCGCGACGCAGCTCGGCCAACTGGTCGTTGACCTCCGCCAGTCGGCCGGAGAGGCTGAGCAACTGCCAGGTCTGCAGCCCGGCGACCACCATCAACACGCCGGCCAGCACCAGGGCCAGTACGCCCACCCACCGGTTCGGGGACCGGCCAGCGGAGGGCGGCGTGGCCGCGCCGGCGTGGGGCGGCGTGGGCGACGGGACCGGCCCCACCGGCTGACCGACTCCCGGTGGACGGGGGGCAGCGGCCTGACCTGGGACGGCCGTGGGGTGGCCGGGCTGAGTGGGGACCCCACCCGGGGTCGAGCCGGGCTGGGCCGGAATCACCCCTGGTGGGGGGACCGGATGCTGCCCCGGTGGCCGGGATGAGTAGTTCCCCGGCGGACCCCAGCTGGTCATGCGGTTTCGCCCTTTCTGGTGCTAGAAACGGTCAGTCACGCCGTACGCCATAGGAAACCACACTGCCGCAACCTCGGCATCCGCAGCGTCTGGCGGTTACTCCGGTACCTGCACCGCACCCGGCCAGCCGGGCACCGTACAGTTTTCAGGTGCCCGAACCGCTGACCGCCCCCCGAGACGGCGTCCCCGTCCCGGTTACCACCGCCACCGCGCTCGCCGCTGCGGTCGAGCGGTTGGCCGGCGGGACCGGTCCGGTGGCGGCCGACGCCGAACGGGCCTCTGGTTACCGCTACTCGCAGCGGGCCTACCTGGTGCAGCTCCGTCGGGAGGGCGCCGGGACGGTGCTGATCGACCCGCTCCCCCTGCCCGACCTGTCTTCGCTCGATCGCGCGCTGGCCGACGTCGAGTGGGTGCTGCACGCCGCTGGGCAGGATCTGCCGTGCCTGGCGGAGCTGGGAATCCGTCCCCGCCGGCTGTTCGATACCGAATTGGCCGCCCGGCTGGCGGGATTTGAGCGCGTGGGTCTCGCTTCCCTGACTGAGCAGCTCCTGGGCTACACGCTGGACAAGCACCACTCCTCCGCGGACTGGTCCACCCGGCCCCTGCCGCAGACCTGGTTGACCTACGCGGCCTTGGACGTGGAGCTGCTGGTGCCGCTGCGGGACCTGTTGGCGGAAGAGCTGCGCCGGCAAGGTAAGGACGAGTGGGCCGGGCAGGAGTTCGCCGCGCTGGTGGCTGCCGCCGACCGCCCGCGCCGGCCACGCCCGGACCCCTGGCGCCGCACCTCCGGCATCCATCGCATCCGCGGCGCCCGGGCTCTGGCCCGGGTCCGTGCCCTGTGGTACGCCCGCGACGAGATCGCGGCCCGCCGTGACCTCGCCCCCGGCCGCGTGCTGCCGGACTCCGCGATCGTGGCCGCCGCCGAGGCGGACCCGACCGACATCTCGGCGCTGCTGCGGCTACCCGGCTTCGGGGGCCGCTCCGGGCGGCGGCTGGCCCGCACCTGGCTCGCGGCCCTGGCCGAGGCCCGGGAGCTGCCCGAGGAAGAGCTTCCCACCCCACCGATCACCGAGGGCCCGCCCCCCGCGCATCGCTGGGCCGAGCGCGATCCGGTCGCGGCCAACCGGCTGGCCCGGGCGCGGGCGGTGGTGACTGAGCTCGCCGCCACTCACCGGCTGCCGCCAGAAAACCTACTCACCCCGGAGTACGTACGGCGGCTGTCCTGGGATCCACCGGAGCCGGTGACCACGGCGACCGTGGCGGAGGCGTTGACGGGGCTGGGGGCGCGTCCGTGGCAAGTGGACCTGACCGCCGCGCGGCTCGCCGAGGCGTTGACCGCCGCGTAGCCGCCCCTGCCCCGCCTCGTGGTGAGGCCACCGGCCGGAGCACTGGTCGACCAGAGCAGAGCTGGGGGTGGGCGCGGTGCGCCCACCCCCAGCCGGGTACCGCCTTACCGGTGTTAACTACGGCGCGTTGATACCGACGATGTAGTTACCGGAGCCGGAGTAGGAGTACACCATGTACCGGTAGTAGCCCGGCGTGCCGTTGTAGGTGATGGTCTCGTTGCTCGTCGGGCTCAACGAGCTCGCCACCGTCACCCAGCTGTAGCCGTTGTACTTCTGCAGGTACAGGTCGAAGTCGGCGTTGCTGGGGCCGTTCAGGCAACCCTGGTGGGTGCCGGAGTCCGACTCGTACCAGTAGCTGCCGTTCGGCTCGTAGTCCCGGGCGCCGGTGCCCGTCAGGTACCAGCTGAAGACGTTGTTGTAGGTGGTGCAGTCGGTGCCCGGCGGGGGCGGAGGCGGCGGAGTGCCACCACCACCGCTGGTGGTCAACGTCAGGCCGTAGACCTGCAGGATCTCGTTCACCGGCTGGAAGTAGGTGGTGCCACCGTAGGTGCAGTTACCGGAGCCGCCGGAGGTGACCCCCTGCGCCTGCTGACCGCTCAGCCACGAGCCACCCGAGTCACCCGGCTCCGCGCAGGCGTTGGTCCGGGTCAGGCCGTACACCGCGCCCTGGGCGTAGTTGACGGTCTGGTTCTTGGCCTGGATGGTGCCGCAGCGCCAGCCGGTGGTGGAACCGGACCGGCACACCGACGCACCGATCGCGGCCTCCTGCGAACCGGCCACGGTGACGTTGCCGCCGCTGTAGTTGTTCACCCACGGCCGCGGGGTCCAGTTCGAGTTGACCTGCACCCAGCCGTAGTCGTTCCCCGGGAAGCTGGAGCCGCGCACCGTCCCCTGGGAAACCTGGTTGTAGCCGCGGGTGGTGGTGCCGACCCCGCCGCAGTGGCCGGCGGTCACGAATCCACCGGTGACGGCGAACCCGATCGAGCAACGGCTGTTGCCCGGGTAGTACGCGTCACCGCCGCGCACGTCGTACAGCGTCCGGGGCTGTTCCTCGGAGACTTCCACCACGACGGCGTCCGCCTCCACCCCGCTGGCCTCAATGAACTCCGCCGCGGCCGCCTCCGAACCGGGGGTGGCGAGCACAACCACGGTGTTGTCCGTGACGTCCACGTACCAGCCGGTGATCTGCCGGTGGTCCGGACGCGCCGCCTGGTCCAGCTGCTCCTTGACGGTGTCCAGTTCAGCCTGGCTGTGGGTCACCAGTACCGGGTGGACACCGAGGTCCCGCAGGACCGCCGCGTGGTCCGGGTCGGTCACGCCGACCACCAGCTCCTGGGTGTCCGACAGCCACGCGCCGCCGAAGTCCTCTCCCAGCTGGGTCTCGAGCTTCGTGGCCATGCGGGAGGCCAGGTCCTCCTTGGCCAGCCGGGCCCGGGCCTGGTCGGCGGACAACCCCAGATCCCGCTGCATCGCGGCGAGCATTTCCGGGGAGGCGGCATCGACGGCGCCGCTGCTGACCGCGGAGTCCGGGGTGTCAGCGGTGCCCATACTCGGAGTGGCGACGGCGGCCGAGGGGGCGGTGAACGCCACCGCCATCCCGGCCCCGGCCGCGACTACTGCCAGCTTCCTGGCCAGTCTTCGGTCCATAGTGCGACTCCTCACGGGGGTTGTGGAGGAAGTCCTCCTCGGGGGTTTCTGTCACCGTATGGGAGTCATAGCCATCAGGGGATATATCAATTTAGCTATAACGTCACCGCACCGAATCCCGGCCGCCCCTCCAGCCACTTGACAAACCGGGGCGATCGCTGGGCCGCGTCCTGGTAGGACTCGACCGCGAACCGCACCATCTGCCCGGACATCGCCGCCATGGACGACTGCGGATGCCAGCCCAGGAGGTGTCGCCACCGTAACGGCGCGCCGGCGATCGGCATCGCCACCAAGCCGGGCGGCGGCCGAAAGCTGGACTGGCACAGCGCCACCGCCTCCCCCACTTCGACCAGTTCCATGCAGGTGCGAGGGTCCCCCTCGTACACCGCGCGGGGAGTGAATCCGGCTCGCACACAGCAGGCGGTGAAGCAGTCCCGCAGGCAGCTGCGGCCCGGCACCGCCGCCCACTGGGCATCGGCCAGGTCCGCCAAATCCACTTCGTCTCCGCCCGCCAACGGATGACTCTCCGGCAGCAGGACGAACACCGCGTCCACGGCGATCACCTGCCAGGCCAGCTCGTGGTCGGTGGGTGGAGCGGCGTCGCCGCACGTGCCGATCAGGATGAAGTCCAGCCGACCGGCGGCCAACTGGTCACTGAGTTCGGTCGCGGACCAGGACGCGTCGATGGCCAGCTCCGCCCCGGGTTCCGAGGTCGCGATCCGGTGTACCAGGCCACTGAGGATGGGGCCGTTGACCGAGCCGATCCGGTACCGCCGGGGGGATTCTCCGCGTACCAACCGCGCCGCCTCGGCCTGTAGCCCTTGCACCGCGGGTAGACCACCCGGGCTCGGCTGAGGACCAGCTCTCCCAACGGGGTGGGGCGGGCGCCTCGCCGGTCCCGTTCGAACAACGCTCCCCCGAGCGCCCGCTCGATGCGTTGCAACTGGGCGGTAAGTGCGGGCTGCGCGATGCCCAACGCCGACGCCGCCTTGGACAGGCTTCCCTGGTCAGCGATCGCGCACACGATCTGCAGGTGCCGCAGCTCCAGCTTCATGGCCGAGACGGTAGGGCTATTTCTCCTGAACCGGAAGACTCTGAGGTATGGAAGATCAAAATTGCCGGGAGGTCTCCGATATACCGGACTAATCCTTTGATCCCCTCTTAAGGGGAGGTCCCCTCTTCGGCGCAACCATGGAGAAGACGCCTTTTCTGAGGCTATACGCGGCTGTCGGGCACCTTCCTCCCCCACCGGGGACAGTTACTGGCGGGTAGCATCAGCGGGAGGAACCAGATCCGTGAGGAGGCTCGCTGTGCCACGAACAGTCCGGGACGTGGTGTTCGTCGACGGCGTGCGGACGCCCTTCGGCAAGGCCGGCGGCATGTACGCCCGTACCCGCGCCGACGACCTGGTGGTCCGGTGCATCCGGGAGCTGCTCCGGCGCCATCCGCACCTCCCCCTGAGCGACTCGGGGAGGTGGCGATCGCGGCCACCACCCAGATCGGCGACCAGGGCCTGACCATCGGCCGGACCGCGGCGCTGCTGGCCGGGATCCCCCAGACCGTGCCGGGCTGGCGATGGACCGGATGTGCGCCGGTGCGATGACCGCGGTGACCACCGTCGCCGGGGGGATCGCCATGGGCGCCTACGACGTGGCGCTAGCCGGCGGAGTGGAGCGCATGGGCCGCCACCCGATGGGGGAAGGAGTCGACCCCAACCCGCGTTTCCTGGCCGAGCGGTTGGTGGACCCGTCCGCCCTGGTGATGGGCAAGACCGCCGAGAACCTGCACGACCGGCTGCCCCACCTCACCCGTGAGCGGGCGGACGCGTTCGCCCTGGCGTCCCAGGAGAAGACCGCCAAGGCGTACGCCGACGGCAAGATCCCTCCGGACCTGGTGCCGGTGGCGGTGCGGGACGAGGAGGGCGCCTGGGGGCTGGCCACCGTCGACGAGGCGCCGCGGGAGACCTCACTGGAGGCGCTGGCGGGGCTACGGACTCCGTTCCGGCCCCACGGCCGGGTGACCGCCGGCAACGCCGCAGGGCTCAACGACGGCGCCACCGCCTGCCTGATCGCCGCCGAGGAGACCGCCGCCGAGCTGGGCCTGCCGGTGGGGATGCGGCTGGTGTCGTACGCGTTCGCCGGGGTGGAGCCGGAGGTGATGGGGATCGGGCCGATCCCGTCCACCGAGAAGGCGCTGCGGCTGGCGGGACTGTCCATCGACGACATCGGCCTGTTTGAGCTGAACGAGGCGTTCGCGGTACAGGTGCTGGCGTTCCTGGACCACTTCGGGATCGCCGACGACGACCCACGAGTCAACCCGTGGGGTGGGGCGATCGCGGTCGGGCACCCACTGGCCGCCTCCGGGGTCCGACTGATGATCCAGCTGGCCCGGCAGTTCGCCGAGAATCCGCAGGTCCGGTACGGACTGACCGCGATGTGCATCGGCATCGGCATGGGCGGCACCGTGATCTGGGAAAACCCGCACTGGCAGGAAGGGGCGAAGTGAACCTCGAGTTTCCCGACGAAGTGGTCACCCGGGCGCTGCTGCGCCGGGTGGACGTCCCGGGGCTGGAGCGCCCCGCGGCGCTGATCACTCTGGACAACGGGCACGACCACACCCGGCCGAACACGTTCGGGCCGGCCGGCCTGGCCAATCTGGAGCAGGCCATCGAGGAGGTGCTGGCCAGCGAGCCCGCGTTCATCGCGGTGACCGGCAAGCCGTACGTGTTCTGCGTAGGTGCCGACCTCAAGGGGTTGGCGCTGCTGCGGACGCGGGAACAGGCCCGGGCGGTCGGGCAGCTCGGGCACCGGGTGTTCGCCCGGTTGAAGGACTCGCCCGTGCCCACGTTCGCGTTCATCAACGGCGCGGCCATGGGCGGCGGTCTGGAGCTGGCCCTGCACTGCCACTACCGCACCCTCTCCAGTGGGGCCCGGGCGCTGGCCCTGCCGGAGGTGATGCTCGGGCTGGTACCGGGCTGGGGCGGCACCCAGTTGCTGCCGAATCTGATCGGGATCGCCGGCGCCGCCCAGGTGATCATCCAGAACCCGTTGCAGCAGAACCGGATGCTGCGCCCAGAACAGGCCCACGAACTGGGGATCGCCGACGTGCTGCTGGAGCCGGCCGACTTCCTGGAGCGCTCCCTGGAGTGGGCGGCCGGAGTGGTCCGGGGCGAGGTCACGGTGTCCCGGCCGGAGGTGGACCGGGACCTGTGGGAGCAGGTGGTGTTCTTCGCCCGCCAGCAGCTCGACCAGCGGCTGCACGGGTCGGTCCCCGCGGCGTACCGGGCGCTGGATCTGCTGGCGATGGCCCGGGACGCCAGCTTCGCTGACGGCACCGCCGCCGAGGACGAGGCGCTGGCCGACCTGGCGGTCAGCCCGCAGCTACGGGCCGGCCTGTACGCGTTCGACCTGGTGCAGCGCCGGGCCAAGCGCCCGGCCGGGGCGCCGGACGCGAGCCTGGCCCGCGAGGTCGGCAAGGTCGGCATCGTGGGCGCGGGGCTGATGGCCAGCCAGCTGGCGTTGCTGTTCGCCCGCCGGCTGGAGGTCCCGGTGGTGTTGACCGACCTGGACCAGGAGCGAGTGGACAAGGGACTGGCCTACCTCCACAAAGAAATCGACAAGCTGGTGGACAAGGGTCGGCTGAGCGCCGGCAAGGCCGCCACCCTGCGCAGCCTGGTGAGCGGGTCGGTGGACAAGTCGGCCTACGCCGGTGCCGACCTGGTCGTGGAAGCGGTGTTCGAAGACCTGGCGGTCAAGCGGCAGGTGTTCGCGGAACTGGAGGACGTGGTCAGCCCGGAGTGCGTCCTGGCCACCAACACCTCCTCGCTGTCGGTGTCGGCCATGGCGGAGGGGCTCCGGCACCCGGAGCGGGTGGTCGGCCTGCACTTCTTCAACCCGGTGGCGGTGATGCCACTGGTGGAGGTGGTACGCGCGGCCACCACCGACGACGCGACCCTGGCCACCGCGTTCGCGGTCGGCGCCCAGCTGAAGAAGTCGTGCGTGCTGGTCGGTGACGCGCCCGCGTTCGTGGTCAACCGGCTGCTGTTCCGGCTGTTCGGGGAGGTGTTCGCCGCGATCGACGCCGGCACGCCGCTGACCGAGGCGGACACCGCGCTGGATCCGCTCGGGCTGCCGATGCGGCCGCTGCGGCTGCTGGAGCTGGTGGGCGCGCCGGTCACCTACCACATTGCCCAGGTGATGCACGGGGCGTTCCCGGACCGGTTCCCGGTCAGCGAGAACCTGCGCCGGCTAGCCGAGTCGGGCAAGAGCAAGCTGCTGACCGAGGACGGTGAGCTGGACCCCGAGCTGGCCGCCCAACTGGTCACCGGGGACTCCCCCCGCTCCGCCGAGGAGGTGCGGGAGCGGGCGCTGACCGCGTTGGCCGACGAGATCCGGCGGATGCTGGACGAGGGGGTGGTCTCCGACCCGCGGGACATCGACCTGTGCTTGATCCTCGGCGCCGGGTGGCCGTTCCACCTCGGCGGGATCATCCCGTATCTGGACCGCACCGGCATCTCCGAGCGGGTCACCGGTGCCCGGTTCCTGCCGGAGGGCGTGGGTAGCTAACTGACCCGGTGGGCCGGGGTGCGGTCGAAGGTGGCGGCACCCCGGCCCACCGGCTCCTCGCCCTAGCCCGGTCTCGCTCCCCTACTGCCCGGTTCCGGCCGGTCGCGCGCTGGACCGGTGGTGGTCGGGGCGGCGAGTGGCCTGATCGCCGGTGGGCAGCCGAACCGTCACCTCCAACCCGCCGTCGGGGCGGGCCACCGCGTGCACAGTGCCGCCGTGCGCGTCACACACCGCCCGGACGATCGCCAGCCCGAGCCCCGCTCCGCGCGCGCCGGTGCGTTCCCGGCCGCCTCGCCGGAACGGTTCGAACAGCCCCGGCACATCCGCCGGCTCCACCTCGAATCCGGTGTTGGCCACCATCAACCACGCGGTCCGCGGGTCGGAGCCGGTGTACACCCACACCTGGCCGTGCAGATGGTTGTATCGGACCGCGTTCTCCACCAGGTTGCCGGCCAGCCGCTCCAGCAGGCTCGGATCCCCCACCACCGGCGCCGGCCGCAGGTCGGTGGTGATCTGCAGACTCATCCGGCGGGCCTCCGGAGCGGCCGCGCTCAACGCCGTCGCGGTCGCGTCCGCCAGGTCGATGGCGACCTTACGGGCCAGCCGGCGCCCGGACTGGGCCTCGCTGCGGGCCAACACCAGCAGCGCATCCACCAGACTGTTGGCGCGCTCCGAGGCGCTCCGGACCACCTGGGCCATGCGCCGGTACTCCGCCAGATCGGCCTGCGGGTCGTCGAGGGTCACGTCCACTTCGGTGCGCATCACCGCCAGCGGCGTGCGCAACTCGTGCGAAGCGTTGGCCACGAACCGCTTCTGGCTGTCGAACGCCTGCGCCAACCGGTCCAGCATCGCGTCGAAGGTGTCGGCCAGCTCCGCCACCTCGTCGTCGGCACCGGCGTAGTTGATCCGCTCGTCGAGGTTCTGTTCCCCGAGCCGTTGCGCGGTGGCGGTCACTTGATGCAACGGCTCCAAAGCCCGCCCCACCAACACCCACGCGGCCAGCATCCCGACCGCGGTGACCACCAACAGCGCCGGCACCGCCGAGACCACCAGCGGGATCGGATCACCCCACCGCCACCAGCTCAGTCCAATCAGGACCAACCCGGCGGCTAGCAGGAGCGCCCCGGTCAGCAGGGTCAGCCGCAGCCGCAGGGTCGGGCGCAACGAGGGCCGCCGGGCGGCCCGATCACTCTGCCCGGCGGGGTTGGCACCGGTCACGATCCGTCCATCGGCACCCGGTAACCGGAGCCGACCACGGTCTCGATCAACGGCGGATCTCCGAGCTTGCGGCGCAGGCTCCGCATGGTCACTCGGACGGTGGTGGTGAACGGGTCAGCGTTGGCGTCCCACACCCGCTCCAGCAGCTCCTCACTGGAGACCACCGCTCCCCGGGCCGCCAAGAGCACCTCCAGCACCCCGAACTCTTTCCGGGTCAACTCCACCGGCTGACCGCCGCGCGTGACGGTGCGCCGGGCAGGGTCGAGCACCAGGTCGCCGACGGTGAACACCGGTGGGGTGGGCGGGGTAGCGCGCCGGCCCAGCGCCCGCACCCGGGCGACCAACTCGTTGAACGCGAACGGCTTGGGCAGGTAGTCGTCCGCCCCCAGGTGCAGCCCCTCCACCCGGTCGTCCACGCTCCCGGAAGCGGTCAGCATCAGCACCCGTGTCAAGGCCCCGGAGGCGGCCAGCTCCGTACAGATCTCGTCCCCGTGTCTACCGGGCAGGTCCCGGTCGAGCACCACCACGTCGTACCGGGTCACGAACGCCATCTCGTGACCGGTGTCGCCGTCGTACGCCACATCCACCGCCATCCCGTGCCGGCGCAGACCGCGGGCGATGGCGTCGGCCAGGTCGCGCTCGTCCTCCACCACCAGCACTCGCATGCGCCCAACCTAGCGTGCGGCTCACCAGCTCCACACGTGCAGCTCGGCGCCGTACCGGCATACCAGCCGACGCTCGGCGGCCAGGCAGTGCTCCGGCCGCCCCGGCACCCAGGGGTGCACGGTGATCTCCCCGGTGACGGTGTCCAGCACCGCCACGGAGGCACCGGGCCGGTCGGCCGGTTCGGGTAGTAACGCCACGAACCGGGGCACCCGTCGCACCTCATCCGCCCAGTACGTGTCAGGGACGGCCGGTCGCCACCCGGTCAGGTCCGCGACCGGGGCGGTGTCCGTGGGGGCGACCGGATCACGCAGCTGCCCGGTGGCGGCCTCCAGCCGCAACAGTCGCCCCGCAGCCAAGAGCAGAGTGTCCGGGGAGTTCACCGGCAGCACGGCTCCGGTGTCCGCCGCGACCACCAGGCCGGCGAGTTCCCAGTCCGGTTTCCGCAGCTCGACCAGCTCCCCGGTCTCCGGATCGAAGGTGACGGCCCGCCGGGTGACGGGGTCTCCCACCAGGAATGAGGCGGTCCCTAGGCACACCGCCTGACCACACGGCTGGATCGCCATCAGCGGGCTGGGAGCGGCCCAGTCCCACGCCGGCGCCAGGTCGGCCATCCGAAAGCCGGACAGCCGCACCCCTTCCCGCCGGTAGCCGCCCACCACCAGGTGGTCACCGGAGACCAGCAGCGGCTCCGCCGCCAGCCACACCTGTTCCGGCGGCAGCTCCCGGGAGACCCGCACCTGCCCGGTGAGCGGATCCCGGAGCTCCACCCGCCCATCCGGGTAGGTGACCACCACCACGGGCTGGTCCCCCGCCACCAACCACACTCGGCCCTGGGCGAGGCGGAACTCCCACCGCTCCTCCCCGGTGGCCAGGTCCACCCCGGTCACCACGGCGCCCCTCGCCCCGTCCGGCGACGCCTGCTCCGGCCGGGGCCAGATCCCCACCGGTAGCTCCGGCACCGCCTCCAACCAGGTGCGCCGCCACACTATCTCCCCGGTCTCGGCGTCGCGGGCAATCCCTGCGGGCAGCTGCAGCACCAGCTCCCCTACCTCCAGCATGGTCGGAGAGTGGGTCCCCGCAGTGACCGTCCAGCGATGCTCCCCCGTGAACGCGTCATACGCTCCCCAAGTGGTGTAGCCGTTGGGCAGCAGTACCAAGTCCCCCACCAGCTGGATCTGGCGATCGTCGAAAATCATCACCTCCACAACGGCCACATTGGCGGAATCCGACGGGGTGGCCGCTCCGGCCAGCAACCCGCCGATCAGTGCCGCCGTCACCGCCAGCGCCCACCGCAGCCGCCCGCTGCGGCGGGCGGCCCGTCGCCACCAGGCTCGCCAGTCCGGGTACGGATCGCTCGGCGGCGCCACCGGCTCCCGCAGCCCGAGGTCGATCACCACCTCGCCTGGCGGCCGATCCTGCATGCTCTCTCCCTACGCGCCGGAGTGAGGTCACCCGGACAGGGAATGTCCCGGGCGGGTCATATCGCGTCGATCTGATCCAACTCGTGCTCGGAGAGCGTAAAGGAGAAGAGATCGAAGTTGCTAGCGATCCGTTCCGGGTGGGCGGATTTAGGGATCACCGGCACGCCATGCTGCAGATGCCAGCGCAGCACCACCTGCGCCGGGGTCACCCCGTGCCGCTCGGCGATCTCCACCAGCGCCGGGTCACTCAACCGCGTGTTGGCCAGCGGGCTGTAGCCTTCCAGCACCACCCCCCGCCGCTGGTGCTCAGACAACAGGTAGGGGTCGTGCCAGCGGGGTCCCCACGGCACCTGGTTCACCGCCGGCGCCTCGCCACTGTCCTCGATCAGGGTGTCCAGCTGGCTCAGTTCGTAGTTACTCACCCCGACCGCCCGCACCTGGCCGGCGTCCCGTGCGGCCAGGAACTCCCGCCAGGTCGCCGCCCCGTCGTGCCGCCGAGGCGGGGCGTGGATCAGCCACAGGTCGAGGTAGTCGGTGCCGAGAGCCGTCAGGCTGCGTTCCAGCACCTCCCGCTCCCGGCCCGCGTCCGACGGCTGGAGTTTGGTGGTCAGGAACACCTCCGCCCGCGGCACCCCGCTGTCCCGGACCGCCTGACCGATCTCCGCCTCATTGCGGTACATGGTGGCGGTGTCGATGTGCCGGTAGCCGACCTGCAAGGCGTACAAGGTGGCCCGATAGGCCTCCTCACCATGCAACCGCCAGGTACCAAACCCCACCATCGGCATGGACACATTCCGCGGCAGGGTCACGTACTGGTTCACCATGCCCTGATTCTGCCGGTCCGACCCGATCAGTAGGCCGCGCTCGCCCAGGCTCGCCGGATGATCCCGTCGCCGGCGGCCCCTCGCTGCCCCCGGTGGGCGGGCTCAGGCGCGGGAATCAACCCGGGAATCACCTGCGCCACCGCCGGATCAGCGGCAGGACCACCCACAGCAGCGTGAACGCCACGACGGTGGCCCCGCTGACCACAACCGCGGCCGACCGGGGCAGCACCACGTCGGTGGCCAGCAGCACCGCGCTGCCCATGGCCACGATCAGCAGCATCAGCCCGGCGTAGGCCATCCGGTGGGCGTACCGCACCAACTCCGGCTTCTGCTGCCGCCGAAACAACACCCGGTGGTGCGCCACCGGTGCGATGATCAAGGCAGTGGCACCGGTCGCGGACAGCAGCGCCACGAGGTAGATCACCTGGGTGAACGGTTCCTGACCATCGAATCCGGGGCTGAACGCCAGGATCAGCAAGAACGCGAACAGGATCTGCACCCCGGTCTGGGCCACCCGCAGCTCCTGCAGCAACTCCAGGAAGTTGCGCTGCCACCGCTGCCACTCAGTCTCCCCCGTGGGGGCGGTGCGATCAGGCGGCGGGGCGGGCGACACCTGCCCGGCTTTCCCGGCCCGCTCCGCTCTCAAACTGACCCGGTGGCGCGGGGTGGTTACCGACACCCGTCACCGCGGGTAGGTAACCAGGGACACGCCGGGGCGCCGGTGGGCACCCCGGCCCGGGCACATGGGAGAAGCCATGTTCATCCAAGTCATCCAGGGCCACATCACCGATCCGACTGAGATGCGGGACGCGCTGGACACCTGGTACCGGGACTTGGCCCCCGGCGCCGCCGGGTGGCTGGGCACCACCGCCGGGGTGACCGCCGACCAGGAACTGATCATGCTGGTGCGGTTCGAGTCGCCGGAAGCGGCCCGACGTAACAGCGATCGCCCGGAGCAGCACCAGTGGTGGATGCAGACCGCGAAGCTCTTCACCGGTACTGCCACCTTCTACGACTGTCGGCGGTGTGAGACGTTCCTCGCGGGCGGCTCCGACAAGGCCGGCTTCGTGCAGGTGATCCAGGGGCACAGCGATGATCTGCCGCGGCTGGTGGAGATCAACCGGGAGACGGAAGAGATCCTCCGGAAGTGGCGGCCGGAGATCATCGGCGGGGTGCTGGCACAGCACGACGACGGTGCCGGTGATTTCACCCAGGCCGTGTACTTCACGGACGAGGCAACCGCGCGGGAAGGGGAGCGTAAGCAGCCGCCTCCGGAGCTGGTCGACCTGATGAAGGACGAGCAGCAGCTCTGGGGGGAGCCGCGGTTCTACGACCTGACCGACCCGTGGTTCTACTCGCCGACGCGATGACCGCTAGGGTGATGGATTCCTGCCGACCAGTGTTCACCTGGTCGGCACCGCCCTGGCGGGGGTCGCCGGCCCCTTCGCGTGAGCGAACTCACTCCGTGGCCAGATTAGGGCTGCGCCGACCGGGGTACCGCAGTCGACAACCGCGGAATTCGGAGGTGTCGGATGGCAGAGCACGAGGAATATGCCGGGCAGACGCTCCGTACCCGCGATCACGACCGGATCCGGGCGTGGGCCGAGCAGCGCGGAGCCAAACCGGCGACTGTGGCCGGTACCGACTTCGACAATGAGCTAGGGGTACTCCGGCTGGACTTTCCCGGCTATCACGGCAGCACGCTGACCGAAGTCTCCTGGGAAGACTGGCTGCGGACTTTTGACGAGCGGGATCTGGAGTTCATCTACCAGGAGCACACCGAGGATGGTCGCCAGAGCAACTTCTTCAAAGTGATCCAGTCCGGCGGGTGAGTAGGTGGGTCCGGGGCGGAGCGCGGTCCGCCCCGGACCCACCGATACCTCACCCGGTCAAGCCGGGTGCGGGTTTCTCTGGTCGCTCCATCACGATGCGCCAGTCCGAGCGCTGGAAGAACGCCCGGGTGCCCCGAGCGATCACACCGGACAACAGGATGAGACCGATCAGGTTGGGCAGCGCCATCAGCCCGTTGAGGATGTCGGCGATTATCCAGACGGTCCGCAGCTCGGTGACCGCACCAACGAAGATCAATCCAGTGAACACCACCCGGTACGGGGTGACCGCACCCCGCCCGAACAGCCGCTCCATGCACCGCTCGCCGTAGTACGCCCAACCCAGCAGGGTGGAGAAGGCGAACAGGATCACCCCGAGCGTGACCAGCACCCCGCCCTGGTTCCCGGGCAGGCCGTCCCGGAAGGCCGCCGCGGTCAGGGTCGCGCCCTCGAGGGCGTTACCCGCCTCGTCGACGAACGTCCAGGCGCCCGTGACCACGATCGCCAACCCGGTGAAGGAGACCACCACCAGGGTGTCCAGGAAGGTCTGGGTCATCGACACCAGCGCCTGCCGTACCTCGTGCGTGGTCTTGGCCGCGGCCGCGGCGATCCCGCCGGTGCCCAGACCGGACTCGTTGGAGAAGATGCCCCGGGCAACGCCGTACCGTAGCGCCGCCAGGAAGCCGGCGCCGATGAACCCACCGGTGGCGGCGGTGCCGGTGAACGCGTCGGTGAAGATGATCTGCAGCGCGTTAGGCAGCTCGCCCACGTTGAACGCCAGCACCGCGACGCCGCCGAGGCAGTACAGCAGCACCATGAACGGCACCAACGCGGCGCTGACCCGGCCGATCCACTTGATCCCGCCGATCAGCACCACCCCGGCCACCAGGGTGAGCACCAGCCCGGTGCTCCAGGTGCTGATGTTCCACTCGCTGTGGATGACATCGGCGACGCTGTTGGACTGCACCATGTTGCCGATACCGAACGCGGCCACCGCGCCGAACAGCGCGAACAGAAACGCCAGGACCAGTCCGAACTTGCCCATGCCCGGGCCAAACCGCGCCTTGAGCCCTTCGCTGAGGTAGTACATCGGGCCGCCGCTCTGCTCCCCTTTGGCGTCGGTGCGGCGGTACTTCACCCCGAGGAACGCCTCACTGTACTTGGTGGCCATCCCGACCAGGCCGGTCATCCACATCCAGAACAGCGCGCCCGGGCCACCGATCGCGATCGCGGTCCCGACTCCGGCGATGTTGCCGACCCCGACGGTGGCGGCCAGGGCCACGGTCAGGGCCTGGTAGTGGGTGATGTCCCCCTCCGCGCCCGGCTCTTTCCGCTTGATCAAGGCCAGCCAGAACGCGTACCCGAACCGCTGAAACTGCACTCCCCGCAGCACGATGGTCAGATACACCCCGGTCAACAGCAGCAGGGGGATCAGCAGCCAGGGACCCCAGATGAAACCTGAAACTTGATCTAATGTCTCATTGAGGGCCTCCATGTCGCTCCTTCCCGATTTAGGCAGAAATGACGGTTGATTTCATCCTGCGATGCGGATCACATTTCCGCCAGTTCTGGGAAGGTCGCCACGCTGGTCTCGCTTCCCACGACCGTGGGCCTGATCCCCGGCCGGGGATCAGGCCCACTTGTCCGGCCTTACGCGCCGACGCTGGTTACGCGCCGACGTAGGCCGCGAGGTGTTCGCCGGTGAGAGTGGAGCGGGCGGCGACCAGGTCGGCGGGGGTGCCTTCGAAGACGATCCGTCCCCCGTCATGACCGGCGCCCGGGCCGAGGTCGATGATCCAATCGGCGTGCGCCATGACCGCCTGATGGTGCTCGATGACGATGACCGACTTCCCGGAGTCGACCAGGCGGTCCAGCAGGCCGAGCAGCTGCGCGATGTCGGCGAGGTGCAGCCCGCTGGTGGGCTCATCGAGGAGGTAGACACCGCCATCGGTCCCCATGTGGGTGGCCAGCTTGAGCCGCTGTCGTTCCCCACCGGACAGGGTGGTGAGCGGCTGCCCCAGGGTCAGGTAGCCGAGCCCCACATCGGCGAGGCGCTGGAGGATGGTACGCGCGGCGGGGATTTTCGCCTCCCCGGAGCCGAAGAACTCCAACGCCTCCTCGACCGGCATCCCGAACACTTCGGCGATGTTGCGCCCCCCCGAAGGTGAACTCCAGCACCGACGCCTGGAACCGCCTCCCCTCGCACTCCTCGCACGGGATGGCGACCCCGGCCATCAGCGCCAGGTCGGTGTAGACGACCCCGGCGCCGTTGCAGGTAGGGCAGGCGCCTTCGGAGTTGGGGCTGAACAGCGCCGGCTTCACGCCGTTGGCCTTGGCGAACGCCTTCCGAATCGGGTCGAGCAGACCGGTGTACGTCGCGGGGTTGCTGCGCCGGGAGCCCTTGATCGGCGTCTGGTCGACCGCCACCACCCCTTCGCGGCCGGCGACCGAGCCATGGAGCAGCGAGCTCTTGCCCGACCCCGCCACCCCGGTCACCACCACCAGCACCCCGAGCGGAATGTCGACGTCGACATTCTTCAGGTTGTGGGTGGTGGCGCCGCGCACCTCCAGCACCCCCGACGGGGTACGTACCGACGGCTTCAGTTCGGCGCGGTAGTCGAGGTGCCGTCCGGTGAGCGTGCCGCTCTTCCGTAGCCCCTCCACCGTGCCTTCGAACACCACCTCGCCACCGGCCGTCCCGGCGCCCGGTCCGAGATCGACGACATGGTCGGCGATCTCGATGATCTGCGGCTTGTGCTCCACGACCAGCACCGTGTTGCCCTTGTCCCGCAGGCGCCGCAGCAGGTCGTTCATCCGCTGAATGTCGTGCGGGTGCAGGCCGGCGGTCGGCTCGTCGAACACGTAGGTGACATCGGTCAGCGCGGACCCGAGGTGCCGGATCATCTTGACGCGCTGCGCTTCGCCCCCCGACAGCGTGCCTGATGACCGATCGAGCGAAAGGTAGCCCAGGCCGATCTCCACGAATGCGTCCAGTGTGCGCTGGAGACCGGTGAGCAGCGGCGCCACCGACGGCTCGTCGAGGCCGCGCAACCACTCGGCCAGGTCGCTGATCTGCATCGCGCAGACGTCCGCGATGCTCTTCCCCTTGATCTTTGAGGACCGGGCGGTCTCGTTGAGGCGAGTACCGTCGCACTCCGGGCAGGTGCCGAACGTCACCGCGCGATCCACGAACGCGCGCACGTGCGGCTGCATCGCCTCCCGATCCTTGGACAGCATCGACTTCTGCAGCTTCGGGATCAGTCCCTCGTACGTGACGTTGATCCCCTCGACCTTGATCTTGGTCGGTTCCTTGTAGAGCAGGTAGTTCAGTTCCCGCTTGGTGAACGTACGGATCGGCTTGTCGGGATCGAAGAACCCGCAGCCCCGGAAGATCCGCCCGTACCAGCCGTCCATGCTGTAGCCGGGAATCTTGAGCGCGCCTTCGTTGAGCGACAGGTTCTCGTCGTACAACGCGGACAGATCGAACTCACTCACCCGGCCCAGGCCTTCACAGCGTGGGCACATGCCGCCGGTGATGCTGAACTCGCGGCGCTCCTTCACTTGTCGGCCACCGCGCTCGAACGTGACCGCGCCCGCCCCACTGATCGAAGCGACGTTGAAGGAGAACGCCTGCGGCGAGCCGATGTGCGGCTGTCCGAGTCGGCTGAACAGGATCCGGAGCATCGCGTGGGCGTCGGTGACGGTCCCGACCGTGGAGCGAGGGTTGGCCCCCAACCGCTCCTGGTCCACGATGATCGCGGTGGTCAAGCCGTCGAGGACGTCCACGTCGGGACGGGCCAGCGTGGGCATGAACCCTTGCAGGAACGCGCTGTAGGTTTCGTTGATCAGCCGCTGTGACTCCGCGGCGATGGTGCTGAACACCAGCGAGCTCTTGCCGGAGCCGGAGACCCCGGTGAAGACGGTCAGTCGGCGTTTGGGGAGCTCGACGTGAACATCCTTGAGGTTGTTCTCTCGCGCGCCCTGCACGCGGATGACGTCGTGGCTGTCGGCGGGATGGGCCGCCTTCACGTCCGTTGCCATACTGTTGGTCACCTCTCGATGGGATGGGCCGCGGTCGAGGCGGCATCGCAGTCACCAGCTCGTTCGCGCGGGACTTCCGCGCTGCGGTCTGATGTCTTCAGGTGGGCCGGTACGGGGTACCGTCCGGCGAGGCGCTGGCTACCCAGACGTCGACATCATTGGTGAGCCGACGCTCGGTGTCGCGTCGCCGCTGCGCACGGAAGCGAGGGGGCGCCACGTCGGTCTCTACGGGTGTCACCGCAGCTCCTGGATCCGGACCATGTTCCCGGCCGGATCGCGGAAGGCGCAGTCACGCACTCCCCACGGCTGCTCGGTCGGTTCTTGCATGACCTCCGCGCCGCTGGCCTGCACCTGCTCGAAGACCGCGTCCAGGTTCTTGGTCGCCAGCAGGATGCTGGCGAAGGTCCCCTTGGCCATCATCTCGGTGATCATCCGTCGTTCGTCCTCGGTGACGCCGGGGTCGGCGCCCGGCGGGTACAGGACGATGTTCACGTCGGGCTGGTCCGGCGGCCCGACCGTGTTCCACTGCATCCCGTTGAACTCGACCTGCTTGCGAACTTCGAAGCCCAGGGCGTCCCGGTAGAAGGAGAGGGACGCCTCCGGATCGGCATGCGGCAGGAAAGTGGTGTGAATGAGGATGTTCATGCCCTCACGCTAACTACGGCGCCGCGACCCGTGCTTCTTGATTCCTGACCGGTCTGGTGACTTTTTTCGCCACGCACGGCGGCAGCTCCGCCGCCTCCCACATCGCCTGCCGCCGGTAGACGCTGGGCGGAACCCCGACCAGCTCGGTGAAGCGGGTGCTGAAGGTGCCCAGCGACGAGCAGCCGACCGCGAAGCAGACCTCGGTGACGCTGAGGTCGCCGCGGCGCAGCAGCGCCATCGCCCGCTCGATCCGCCGGGTCATCAGATAGCTGTACGGAGATTCGCCGTAGGCGCGCCGGAACTCCCGGCTGAGGTGTCCGGCGGACATGTTCACGCCGCGGGCGAGCGCCTCGACGTTGAGCGGCTGCGCGTACTCCCGGTCGATCCGGTCCCGCACCCGGCGCAGACGGGCGAGATCGCGTAGGCGCGCCGCGGCAGCGGAGGTGCTGGTCACTTATGGAAGAGTGCCACGCTCACCCCCCGGGGCTCAACTGCTCCGACCCGCGCGTCGAGTCGGTATCGGTGTCAGCCCTTCCGCCTAGCATGGGCGTGGTACGGACAAGGGTGGACCGATCAGCAGGGAGGACAGCGTGGTGCTGACCATGACCAAGGGGACGGTGACCTCCGCCGACGGCACGCAGATCACCTATGAATACACCGGCGACGGGCCGGCGGTGATCCTGGTCGGCGGGGCGCTCACCGACCGGTCCGCCGGCAAGCCGCTGGCTACCGCGCTCGCCGACCACTTCACCACCTATGTGTTCGACCGGCGCGGCCGTCGGGACAGCGGGGACACGCCTCCGTACGCCTTGGGCCGGGAGATCGAAGATCTGGCCGCGCTGTGCGACGCGGCCGGGGGTGAAGCTTTTCTGTACGGCGTCTCCTCCGGAGCGGTGCTCGCGTTCGAGGCGGTCGCGGCCGGGCTGCCGGTTCCTCGGCTGGCCATGTTCGAACCGCCGTACGTCTTCGCTCCGGAGGATCCGGATCCGGCGGCGCAGCGCGAGCACCTGCAGCGGTTGCTGGCGGAGGACCGTCGCGGTGAGGCGCTGGAGTACTTCCTGCGGGAGGCGGTGGGGCTACCGAGCGAAACCGTGGCCAGCATGCAGCAGGGTCCGATGTGGGCAGCGCTGGAGGCGCTGGCGCACACCCTGGTCTACGACCTGACCGTGGTCGGGGATGGGCGGGTGCCCGTGGACCGGATGGCGGCCGTGGCCGTCCCCACCCTGGTGTTGGACAGCGCCGCTAGCAGCCCCCGGCTGCGGCGCGCCGCGGAAGCCACCGCCGCCGCGCTGCCCGCCGGGGCACACCGGTCGCTCGCCGGCCAGTTCCACGAGATTCCGCCGCAGGAGCTCGCGCCGGTGCTGACCCGGTTCTTCCGCGACCGAGGCTGATCGGCGGGCCACCGGCAGGTTTGCTGCCCCGGACGGGTTACTCCTCGCAGGTGCCGTCCGCCGATGCCACCGGCTGCGTGCGCCCCGCTGTTCCAGGCCGACACCCCCCACTGGCGGACCACTTCGATCAGGCAGGCCAGTCCCGTGATCATCACCGCGGCCAGCCAGAGGGAAATCCCCACCGGTGCATCAGCCACCAGGCCAAGGCCCACAGCCCGCCCGCGGTCAGGTAGATCCGGGTGGCGCGCAGCCGACGAATCCACCGGTCCGCCTTCGACTCCTGTGGTTCCTCGGGGGCGACGCCCTCATCGTGGTAGCCTGCGTATCCGGCGGTGACCACCGGCAGGATCACTCTCCCGGCCCGGGTGAGGTGTCGCCACCGGGGCCGTGACCAGCGGCGCCTCGTCACCCGGAACCCCGATCGCCGCATCCCGCACACACTGGCCAGGAGCGCGGCGGTCGCCCCTAACCCCGCTGCGATGAGCGCTCCTCGCCAAATGCCGTACTCCAGGAGCAGGAGGAAGTACAGCGCCAGGACGGAAGCGGTGACGCTCTTCACCAGGCGGTTCCGATCAATCGGAGGTAATCCACCTATCCGGACATGACCGTCCGCCGATGTGGAGCGTGCCACCGCTCCAGTCTCCCCGGAGGAACCCCGGTGGCCAACCGGACGCTCCGGTCGACAGCTGTCGACCGGAGCGGGGCACCGATGCGGGATCTGCCGGTCACTGCCGTACGCCCCCCGGACCCGGTCCCGGCAGCGGTAAGCTCCCTGTCCAGCGACGCGGGAGGGAGTGGTCGTGACGGTCGTGGTGGGAGTGGACGGAGCTGGGCGCAGTCACCGACTCCGGCAACTCGCCGCCGCGACCGACCTGTCGGTGGTCACGGTGGACGGCCGCACCGGTGACAGCCTGGGTGACCAGTTGGCCACCCTCGCACCGGGCAGTTGCCTGGTGCTGGTGGACGACGCCCACCGGCTTCCGGACGACACCCTCCAGCTTCTGACCGAGGTCGCCCGCCGCGGAGTGGCGATGGTGATCACCCGCCGCCCCACGCTTGATCGGCCGACCCTGGCCGCGCTCGACCGGGAGGTGGCCAATCAGCCGGCCGGGATCGTCCCCGGCGGCATCGAACAGCTGCACCCGTTCACCGACGCCGAGCTGACCGCACTGTTGTCACCGGACCCCCCACCTGAGCGGGTGGTGGAGCTACGCCAGGCCTCGGCCGGGCATCCGGTGGTGGCGGTGGCGCTGGCCAGCTCCCCCGAGCTCATCCCTCCCCCTGAGCTGGTGGCCTGGGTACAGCGGCAGTTGGCGCTGCTGCCGGCCACCACCGCCGACCTGGCCCGGGTGCTGGCGCTGCGGTTGGGCCTGCCGGATGCGGCGCTGGCGGCGGCCGCCCGGCTCGCGCCCGATCAGCTCGCGGCTGCGACCCGAGAGCTGCGTGACCACGGCCTGCTGGTGCCCGACGGCGACGGCATGATTCCGGCGGTGGCGCAGGCGATCGTCGCCACGTTGACCCCGACCGAGCGGCGCCGGCTGCTGGACGACGCGGCCGGCGCCCTGCTGGCCGCCGGCGGAGACCTGGTGGCGGCGGCGACCGCGTTGGCCGCCGCCCATGCCCGCACCGACCGCGCCGGCCAGGTGTACCGGGCCGCGGCGGACCGGCTCCGGTTCACCGACCCTGCCACCGCGCTGAGCTGGTACGAGGACGCCTCGGCCGCCGGAGTGGCGCCGACGGAGCTCGCCGCGGGCGTGGCGGAGGTGTCGGCGCTGCTGGGGCGACCGGTCGAGCTGGACCCGCCCGCGGGGCTCGCACCGGCGGAGCGGACACGGGTGGTGCTGGCGGGTGGCGCGGCCGCCGCGCAGCAGGCCCGGACCAACCGGGCGGCGGACACCTTGCTGGCCGCGGAGCCGCCCGGACCGGTGCTGGCGGTGCCGGCGTTGGTGGCCGCCGGTCGACTGGGCGAGGCGCGAAGCGCCATCGACACCGCCGCCCCCACGGTGCTCCGCCGATTCGCCGAGGCGGTGCTGCACGTCAGCGACCCGGAGGCGGCCCTGCCGCTGCTGATCGAGGCGGCGGAGGCGGTGGAGGCCACTCCCCCGGAGATGGTGCTGCCGGACACCCCGCACGCCCTCGGCGCGGTGATGGCGGTAGCCGCCGCCGACGTGGCCACCGCCGAACAGCTGCTGCGGGCCGCGGAGCAGGCCGGGACCGGGGGGCCGGTGGCGGTCCACCGGCACCGGTTGCTGCGGGCCTGGGCCCGGCTACGGGCCGGCCGGTACGACACCGCTCTGGCGGAGCTGCGGCGCCTGGCCGACACCCCGCTACCGGGGCGGGAGCGGCTGCTGCTGGCCGCCCTGTCGGCGGG
Organism: uncultured Actinomycetota bacterium; assembly: GCA_963809545.1. Taxonomy (GTDB): domain Bacteria; phylum Actinomycetota; class Actinomycetes; order Mycobacteriales; family Micromonosporaceae; genus Natronosporangium. The sequence continues at coordinate 506,519 of CAWEKD010000007.1, forward strand.
GATCGCGCGCCGCTCCGGTGACATCGCCCGATTACGGGAGGCGTGGGCGCATGCGGAGCCGGCGCTGGTGCGCCGCACCGTGGACCTGTTCCTGGCAGAACCCTTGGAGGAGTTGCTGGTGGCGGCGGCCCGCCTGCAGCAGGGCCACCACCTCGAGCCGACACTGACCATACTGGACTCGCAGGTGGCCGGGTTGGGTGATCCACCAGCCTGGCGGGTGATTATCGGCTGGATCCGGTTGCAGGTAGCGGTAGCCACCGAGGACGTACCGGCGACGACCCAGGCCGCCGAGGTGTTGACCGGCTGCCTGTCCTCCGCTCAGGAAGAGGACCGGACCGGCGGCACCTCAGCAGGACTCCTCACCACCCCCATCGGGCGGCGGCAGCGTGCCCAGTGCCAGGCGGCCGGGGCGTGGGCACGGGCATTGGCCGGGGAGGTGGTCGAGGCCGAGGTGCTGGCCGCTGCGGCCGCGCTGGCCGAGGCGCAGCTGCCGTGGGAGGGCTCCCGGCTGGTGGGGCACGCCGCGATTCGGACCGGCGACCCCGGGACCGCCCGCCGGCTACTGGAGCGGGCTCGTGAGCTGGCCACCACCGAACTGGTCTCCCCTGGCGGCGAGTCGCTCCATGGCGGCCTGTCTGATCGCGAGCGTGAGGTCGGACGACTGGTATTGGACGGCCGGACCTACCGCGAGATCGGGGCCCAGCTCTTTTTTGTCACCTAAGACGGTGGAGCACCATATCGCCCGGATTCGCACCAAACTCGGTGCGAGCAGCCGCGCGGAGTTGATCGCCGCGCTACGGCGAGTGCTGGACGCGCACCCGGAAACGCCCAATCGGTCAGACCTGCTGTCAGGTATTTGACGCAGACTTGCCCCTCCCCCCCTAACAAGATCTTCTAGCCATGGGGAAGTTCCCGATGCGCGATCGGGGGGTGAAGCCGCACGCTTATCCCATCACCTGATCCGCCCCCCGGATGGGCCCCACAATCTAAGGAGTAACCATGGCAGTCGACGTCTACGCCGCGCTGAAGGAACTGATCCAGCGGATTCTCGGCGACCGGGACACCGCCGCTCAGTACGCTGCCGACCCGTACGGGACGCTGACCGCACAGGGCATCACCGACGGTGATGTCAGCCAGGTGAACATTCCGGAGCTGGCCGGCTCTTGCGCCACCGAGGCGGGCCTGCCCCCGCACGTACAGCAGTCACTGCAGAACTACCCCAGCAGCGGCGGCTCCGCGACCGGGCCGGTTCCCCCGCCGGCGAGCAGCCACCCACAGACGCCTCAGGACGTAGTGCAGCACCTGAACTACATCACCTACCAGACCTACGAGGGTGACGAGTACATCACCCAGCAGCTGATCAACCAAGAGGTCTACGACTACTCCACCCACATCGACAACTCGGTGGACGTGAACGTGGACGGTGGCATCGACGGCGACCTGGAGCTGGACGTCACCAATGTGAACGCCACCGGCGACGGAGCGGTCGCCGCCGGCGACGACATCACGAACGCCGCCACCGGCGGTGGCGTGGTGGTCGACGGTGACAACCACGGTCAGGTCAACACCGGTGACGGAGCGGTGCTCGCCGGGCGTGACATCGAGGCGCCGGTCAACACCGGGGAGTTCACCGGGGTGCAGGCCGACGGAGACGTGTCGGACACGGTGGTCGGAGACGGCAACCAGACCGTGAACGTGGACGGCGACGCCGACAGCGGCACCTTCAACTTCGGGGACGGGGACGTCACCAACTTCGGGAACGCGGAGTTCGACAACAGCGCGGTCTCGGTCGGTGGCGGTGATGTCAGCAACGTGGCCGACAACCTGGTGGAGGACGGCTCCGCGCTGGCGGTCGGCGGCGACGCCACCACCAGCTACGAGGAGAGCTACGAAGAGACCAGCGTGGAGGCGCACCACTCGCAGGTGGCCACCGAGCAGGGCTACGGCGACCTGGAGCAGCGGTCGGACCTCGAGATCGAGGTCGAAGTGGAGGTCGAGAACGAGTACGGTGCGCACGGCAACGGGATCTGATCGGTCCACCGAGTACGATCAGCCGCGGCAACGGGCTTCCTGGTAGACCAGTGAGCCCGTTGCCGCTCCAGCTGTCCTCTCCGCGACTGCCTACCCCAGGAGGTTCACCGTGTCACCCCCGGCGGCCGCCACCCCTACGGTGGCCAAGGCCATCACGGTCGTGGACCTGGGGCTGCGTGCCTGCGAGGCGTACGGGCGGCCCGACCTCGCCACTCGGTTGCGCACCGCCCGGCGGACACTGACCGACCCCAGCACCCACGTGGTGGTGGTCGGTGAGTTCAAACAAGGAAAGAGTTCACTGGTCAACGCCCTGGTCGGGGCCAAAGTGTGCCCGGTGGACGACGACATCGCCACCGCGGTGCCGACCTACGTCCGGCATGGTGAGCAGCCGGCGGCGCAGTTGCTGTTCGACACCGAGCCCCCTCGGCGGGAGCCGATCCCACTGGAGGAGGTCCGTTCCTGGGTGACGGAACGCGCCGAACCCGCCGGGACCGACCAGCCGGTCCCGGACGGGGTGGAGATCCGGCTCCCCCGCAAGCTGCTCGCCGGCGGGCTGGTGCTGGTGGACACCCCCGGGGTGGGCGGGCTCGGTTCGACGCACGCGGCCGCGAGCCTCGCCGCCGCCTCCATGGCCGACGCGCTGCTGTTCGTCACCGACGCCTCTCAGGAGCTGACCCGCAGCGAGCTGGAGTTCCTGCGGCAGGCCAAGCAGATGTGCGACACCGTGGTGTGCGTCCTCACCAAGATCGACTTCTATCCGTTCTGGCGGAAGATCCGCGACCTCACCGCCGGGCATCTGCGGGGAGAGCTGGCTGCACCGGTGATCGCTGTCTCCTCCAGCCTGCGGGCCCGCGCGGTGGCCGCCAACGACGCGGCGCTGAACCGCGAGTCGGGGTTCACCGAGTTGGTGAAGTTCCTGTCCGAGCGGATCGGTGACCGGACCGCGGACAAGCTGGCCGGGGAGGCGGCCGGCGAAGTGGTGGCGGTGTGCACCCAGCTGGAGGCCCAGTTCGAGGCGGAACGGGCGGCGCTGGCCGACCCGGCCGCCGCCCAGCAGGTGGTGGACGAACTGACCCGTGTCACACAGCGGGTGGAAGCGCTCAAGCAGGCCGCTGCGCGGTGGCAGCAGACTCTCAGCGACGGGGTCGCCGACCTCAACTCCGACATAGAGCATGACTTGCGCCGCCGGATCCGGGACGTGATCCAGGAGGCGGACGCGGCCATCGAGGAGAGCGACCCGGCCGACACCTGGTCCGAGATGCAGTCCTGGCTGGAGTCCCGAGTCGCCCACGAGCTGCTGGCCAACTACACCCTGCTGCGGGATCGGGCCACCGCACTCAGCCACGAGGTGGCCGAGCATTTCCAGCAGGCCTCCGGGGAGGTGCTCCACCGGTTGGCGGTGCCCAACCCGACCCCGCAGCTCGCCGCTGCGGTCGTGGAGCACAAGGTCGACCTGGAGAAGATGAAGGTCGGTAAACAGGCGATGGTGGCGCTCAAAAGCGCCTACGGCGGCGGCCTGATGTTCATGATGCTGGGAACGATGGCCGGCATCTCGCTCGGCCCGTTGGCGCTCGGGATCGGGCTGGTGATGGGCCGCAAAGGGTTGCGGGAGGAGAAGCGCCGCCAGCGGACCAGCCGGCAACAGCAGGCCCGCAACGCGGTACGCCGCTACTGCGACGAGGTCAGCTTCGTCATGGGTAAACATTCCCGGGACACCCTGCGCAAGATCCAGCGACAGTTGCGGGACCACTACACCGGGCTGGCTGAGGAACTGCAGCGGTCCAACCAGCAGGCGCTGAGCAGCGCCACCGAGGCGGCCAGACGCACCCAGACGGAGCGGGAGAAGCGACTGCGCGACCTGGACGCCGAGTTGGCCCGACTGCGGAAGCTGCGGGCGCAGGCGGAGGCGGTACGGGCATGAATCTGCTGGAACGCACCCGGAGCGTGCTCGGTCGGGCGATCGAGGTGTACCGGGGCACCGACGCGGCCAGGCGGTTGGTCGAACTGCAACGGCGACTGGACGAGCCGCTGCGGGTGGCGGTCGCGGGACGCGTCAAAGCCGGTAAGTCCACTCTGCTCAATGCCCTGGTCGGGGAGCGGCTGGCCCCCACCGACGCGGGCGAGTGCACCCGGATCGTCACCTGGTACCGGGACGGCCACACCTACCAGGTGACCGCCCACCCGGTCGTCGGTCAGCCCCGGCCGCTGCGCTTCCACCGCGACCACGGCGCGCTGGAGGTGGATCTGGCCGGGTTGGCACCGGAGCGGGTGCGGCAACTGGACGTGATGTGGCCCTCCCAGGTGCTACGCACCGTCACCCTGATCGACACCCCCGGGATCGGGTCGCTGTCGGAGCAGGTGGCCCGGCGCACGTGGGATCTGCTGACCGCTGAGGACGAGGAGACTCCGGCCGACGCGGTGCTGTACCTGATGCGGCACCTGCACGCGAACGATCTGGAGTTCCTGCGGGCGTTCCACGACACCGAGGTGTCCCAGCCCAATCCGATCAACGCGATCGGGGTGCTGTCGCGGGCGGACGAGATCGGCGTGGGGCGGCTGGACGCGATGGCCTCTGCCCGGAAGATCGCCGCGCGGATGGCCACCGACCCGAACGTCCGCCGCGTGGTGCAGACGGTGGTGCCGGTGGCCGGCCTGTTGGCCGAGACCGCCGCCACCCTCACCGAGGCCGAGGTACGGCGGTTGCGGACCGTGGCGGAGCTGCCGCCGGCGGAGGCGGAGCCGCTGCTCCTGTCCACCGACCGATTCTTGACCATGAAACCGGAACTGGGCCTGACCGACCTGGAGCGCGAGGAGCTGTTGGGTCGGTTCGGGCTGTTCGGGATCCGGCTGGCCACCACGTTGCTGCGCCGCCACGTCGCTACCACCGCCACCGAGCTGGCCACCCAGCTGACCGAACGCAGCGGGGTCAGTGATCTACGCGCGGTGCTGGGGTCGCTGTTCTTCGAGCGCCGCGGTGTCCTCAAGAGCCGGTCCGCGCTGTTGGCGCTGGACGCGCTCACCCGCACCCAGCCCTGCCCGGGCAGTGGCGCGGTGGCCGCCGAGGTGGAGGAGATCATCGCCTCCGCCCACCCGTTCCAGGAGCTGCGGGTGCTGTCCGCCCTCCGGGCTGGCTGGGTCACGGGGAAGCCCGCGGTGATCGAGGAGCTTGAGCAGATCATCGGCGGGGCCGGTGGCGCCCCGTACGTCCGGCTGGGACTGACACCGGACGCGGATATGGCCGCGCTCCGCGCCGCCGCCATGGAGGCGCTGACCCGCTGGCAACGTCGGGCCGAGAATCCGCTCACCAGCCACGAACTGGCGATCGCAGCGCGGGTAGCGGTCCGGTCCTGTGAAGGGATGTTGGCCTGGCTGGCGGGTGTCCGGTGAGCTCGAGCCGGGCTGGCTCAGTCAGTGACCGGTTCCTCCGGTGGTGGCAGGTCCTCACCAGCCGCGTCAGGGACGGTGAAGTCGTAGTCGCCCTCCGCCGGGCTGGGCGCCGGTGGGGCCGGCTCCTCCCAGTCGGTCCCCAGCTCCCGCCCCTGGCCGAAGTCCAGTTCGTATGGATCGGACGGAGAGTCGGGCGAGGCCGTGAGGGCGGTCTCCGCCAGTTGCCCCGCGCCGAACGCCGGATCACGCGCGGCCGACTCCCCCTCGGCCGGGTCGAGCTCCCACCCCTCCCCGGTCGCCGGCCCGGCCGCCGGCTGGTCGCCGGCGCGCGGAAGCAGCTCCGCCTCGGCGGCGGTCAACTCCGGCTCCGCTCCCAGCGCTTCGCCGGCCGGCTCCAGCGGCGAAACCGCCTCCAACAGCCGCAATCCCCGCTCCGGGTCGGCCCACTCCTCCGGGACCGCATCGCCCGACACCGGGCTGTGCGCCTGCACGAACGGGGCCAGCTGCTCGGCCACCGGCAACGGCGCACTGTCGGCGTAATTGACGATCGCCTCGGCCAGCAGCGCGTCCGGCAGATCGTCATACCCACTGGCGGCCATGACCTGGCGCAGGTCGGCCGGTCCGGTCGCGGCGGCCCCGCCACTGGCCAGCTCGTCGAAAACGTCTCGAAGCGGTCGGGCGGCGCTCATGCGACCACTGTAGGAGCTCACGCTGGTCTGGCGACATGGGGGAAGTCCCCTGACCACCCCCTAACCGTCTTGGCTAGCGACGGCGGCGCCTCATCCCGTACGTTCCACCAATCCCTCGGATCATTTTTCAGCCCCAGGAGCACCGGTAGCTATGTATGCACTCGGCATTGATCTCGGCACCACCTACACCGCGGCGGCGACCTGGCGTGACGGGCACGTCGAAATCGCGTCGCTGGGCAGCCGGGCGGCGACCATCCCCTCGGTGGTCCTGCTGCGCGAGGACGAACAGATCCTCACCGGGGAGAGCGCCCACCGCCGTGGCGTCACCGAACCGCATCGGGTCTCCCGGGAGTTCAAGCGCCGGATCGGCGATCCTACCCCGATCCTCCTGGGCGGGGTGCCGTACTCGGCAGAGGCGCTGATGAGTCAGCTGCTGCGCTGGGTGGTGGACGAGATCGCCCAGCGGGAGGGTGGGGAGCCCGAGCGGCTGTGTATCTCCCACCCCGCCAACTGGGGCCCCTACAAGCAGGATCTGCTGTCCCAGGCGGTGCGGCTGGCCAATATCGACCAGCCGGTCCGGTACACCACCGAACCTGAGGCGGCGGCGGTGTTCTACGCCCACCAGCAGCGGGTGGAGCCGGGCGCCCTGGTGGCGGTGTACGACCTCGGTGGCGGCACGTTCGACGCGGCGGTGCTGCGGAAAAGCGCGGACGGGTTCGAGATCCTGGGGCAGCCGGAGGGGATCGAACGGCTGGGCGGGATTGACTTCGACGCGGCCGTGTTCAACCACGTCCGGCAGGCGCTCGGCGGCAAGCTGGAGGAGTTGGACGACGAGGATCCGGCCACCCTGGCGGCGGTCGCCCGGCTCAAGGAGGAGTGCGTCGCCGCCAAGGAGGCGCTGTCGACCGACACGGATACGTCCATTCCGGTGCTGCTGCCGAACCTGGCCACCGAGGTACGGCTGACCCGGGCGGAGTTCGAGGCGATGGTGCGCCCCACCCTGCACAGCACCATCGAGGCGCTGCAGCGGGCGCTCCGATCGGCCGGAGTGACCGCCGACCAGCTGCACTCGGTGCTGCTGGTCGGCGGCTCGTCCCGGATCCCGCTGGTGTCCCAACTGGTGGGGGCGGAACTCGGCCGCCCGGTGGCGGTGGACGCCCACCCCAAGCACGCGATCGCGCTCGGCGCGGCGCTGTTGGCCGCCGGGGTCACCCCGCAGCAGCCCTCGGCCGATGCGGTACCGCCGCCGGAATCGAGCTCGTCGTTCGTGGGCAGCGCCAGCGTGCCGACCGGTGGCGCCGAGACGGCCGCCCCGGTCCAGCCCGGCCCCCCGGTTCCGCCGGAGCCCACCCCCGCCCCTTCCGCCCCGGCCGCGGACGTCCCCCCGACCGCGGTGCTCCCTCCCATCGGGGTGGCCAGTCCTCCCCCGCCCAAGCGCGACCACGACCCCGACGACGTGGCGCCGCCCGCCGACCCGTACCCCTCTGGCGCGGGCAGGTCGCCCGGTCGGTTCGCACTGCTGGTCGCCGGGGCCGTCCTGCTGGTGCTGCTCGGCGGTGGGATGGCGGTGTGGGCGTTGCGCCACGGGGGTGACGATCCGGTCGATCCCGACGCTCTCGGGGGCAACACCCAGACTTCTCCCCCCGCCTCTTCCTCCGCCACGAACGCGGCCCCAGAGGAGACAGCGGGCACCGAGGAGGAGGCCCGCCACCCCTCTCCTTCCCAGGAACCGGCGGACCAGGTGCCGCCGGGGGAGCAGTGCACGGATCAGATCCGCAGCAACACCCGCTGGGTGTGCCTGACCTCCGCGGAGATGCAGCCCGACGGCTCGCTGGTGATCCAGTACGAGGCGGAGTGGAACGGTGACATCCCGAACATCAACGGCGGCTATCACCTGCACATCTACGGCTCCGACGGCAGCAACCCACCGGACGAGATCATGGGGGTCCACTCGCCGAGCGCCGGCTCTTGGGTGATCAAGGACGAGAACCCGGCGATTCTGAGCGCGGACCAGGTCGCTGAGGTGATCGGTGACCATCCACTGGTGTGTGCCCGGATCGCGGACAGTCGGCACTGGTTGACTCAGGACACGCACGGCGGCTACACCACCGGCAACTGCATCACGATCCGGCGATAGTCGGCGCACCCGAACCGACCGAGCCTCCCCCGCCGCTCCCTCCCGGCGGGCCCGATGGTCGGGGCAGCCGCTGCCCGGTGAAGCCGCTGCCCCGACCATCGACAGCCTTCCCTAACCGGACCCGGCCAGGGACCGGGCCGGCAGCGTGATGGTCTGTCCCCGGGCGATCGGCCGGATCACCCCGCGCAGCCCCCACCGCTCGGCCCCGGCCAAGAAGTGCCGTAGTGGGGAGCGGAACACCCGGTAGTCGTCGTAGTGGATCGGCACCGCCAACTGTGGACGGATCATCTGCACCAGGTCCAACCCCTGCCGGGCGTCCATGCTCAGCAGCACCCCGAGAATCCGGGTCCCGCCCAAATGGAGCAGCATCACGTCGATGTCCGGAAACCGTTGAGGGATCTGCGCCAACGCCGGCCGGTAGAGCGTGTCACCGGTGAGATACAGCCGCAACCGCCGCTGCCCGTCCTGCTCCAAGTCGAGCACCGACCCCATCACCGGTGGCAGCAGTCGCTGTACCCCGGTCGGGCCGTGCTGACCCGGCACCGCGGTGATCCGCAGCCGCTGTCGGCCCCGGGCCAACTCCCGAGACTCCCATGTGGCCAGACCGTCCGCGCCCTGGAATCCCCACCGCTGCAATCGCCGCTCGGCCGGCGGCGTAGTGATGATCGGTACGTAGCGGGCCAGCTTCCGCCGGGCCACTCGGTCAAAGTGGTCCCCGTGCAGATGGGACAGCAGCACCGCGTCCAGCGGCGGCAGGTCCTCAATCCGCGCGGCGGGATTGGTCAACCGTCGTGACGACAGCCCGTACCCCAGATAGGCGCGCTGCCCTCGGTGCAGGAAGTTGGGGTCGGTCAGGAGGGTGAACTCACCCAGCCGCAGCAGGGTGGTGGCGGTCCCGATGAACGTCACCCGGCCGATCTCGTCGATCATCCTTGCTCCTTCTCGCGGTCGCCTGCCGGCGGTTTACCCGGCTGTCAGGGGGCAATAACCGGGAAAACCCGGAAGGGAGTGACCGACGTGAACGACGCATCCCGGCCGACCATGTTGCGGGAGCTGGTGATCGAGGTGTTCGGGGATGACGACCGGCTCACCCGGGGCGAGATCCAGCAGCGGGCCGCCCGGCTGGAGCTGCCGGCACGACTACGCACTCCGGTGGATTCGCTACCAGACGGCACCTACGAACCCCGGCAGGCCTATCAGGTACTCGCCGAGATCCAACGGGAGGAAGGGACGTGGCGGGATGAGGAGCAGCTCCCGCTGGACGACCTGACCCGGGCGGTCGCTACCTCCGGTCAGGAGGGGCAGTTCGACGACCCGACCGGCAACGAGGCGGGCTCAGGGGAGCGGTACGGCGAACAACTCACCGAAGAGCCCACGGCCCCGCTGGGCGGCACCCCGCCTCGGCCCTCCCCAGAGGGGCGCAGTGGTCCACACTGACCCCGACGGCTTCGCCCCGGAGCCGGACGACACCCCACCCGCTACCAGCGCCCCCACCGGGGCGGCGGAGGGCTACCCGTACGCTGACTCTGTGCAGAACGACTCGGTGCTGAACCTGGAACCTTCCCCACCCCAGTTCCGGCTGCCCACTGACCTGGACACCCCGGCCCTGGTGGTCGACCTTGCCCGGCTCGAGGCGAACCTACGCCGAATGGCCGATTCTGCGGCCGCGGCGGGGGTGGCGCTACGCCCCCACGCCAAGACTCACAAGTGCGTACCGCTGGGGCGTCGCCAGATCGCACTCGGCGCGACCGGCCTGACCGTGGCCACACTCGCCGAGGCGGAACTGTTCGCCGCCGGCGGCGTGTCCGACTTGTTCATCGCCTACCCGTTGTGGGCCGGTCCGGAGCGCGCGGCCCGGGTGCGGGCGCTGCACGAGCAGGTCCGGTTGCAGGTCGGGGTGGAGAGCCCGGAGGCGGCCGAGATGCTGGCGGCGGCGGTGCGCGGCTCCGCGACCCCGCTGCGGGTGCTGATCGAGGTGGAGTGTGGCCTCCGGCGGACCGGGGTGGCGCCGGCCGCGGTCCCAGAGTTGGCGCTGACGTGCATGCGGCTGGGGTTGGAGGTGGTGGGGGCGTTCACTCACCCCGGCCACGCCTACCGGGACCCGGGCAGCGTGGAGGATGCGGCCGCCGACGAACGCACCGCCCTGTCGGTCGCGGGGGCGGCGCTGGCGGCCCTCACCGGGGAGCCGCCGGTGCTCTCCGGCGGCTCCACCCCGACCGCGCTGGCCGGCTTGGGGCAGCCGCTGACGGAGGTCCGCCCCGGCACGTACGTGTTCGGTGACCGACAGCAGATGCACCTGGCGGGGATGGCACCGGAACAGGTGGCGCTGGTCGTGGCCGCCCGTGTGGTGAGCGCCCCCCGCCCCGGCGAGGTGGTGTTGGACGCCGGCTCCAAAACGCTGTCCGCCGACCGCCCGCAGTGGCTGGAGGGCCACGGTTGGCTGCCCGACCACCCGGAGGCGCGCGTGGTCACGCTGAACGAGGAGCACGCGGTGGTGACGGGGTTGACCAACCCGCCGCGCGTGGGTGAGCTGGTGGCGGTGGTCCCCAACCACGTGTGCCCCGCGGTCAACCTGGGCCGGCAGCTGCTGGTGGTCTCCGACGGCGCGATCGTCGACGAGTGGCCGGTCCACACCCCGGCCTGACGCGGTGGCCCGGGTGACCGCTACCCCGACGCCAACCCACCCGGGCCGACCGCGCCCAACTCCCCGATGACCTGCACCAGCGTGCGCACCGCCGCCCCGGTGCCGCCGCGCGGGGTGTAACCGTAGGGGTCGCCGTCGTGCCAGGCGGGCCCGGTGATGTCCAGGTGCGCCCACCGCACCTCGGGGACGACGAACTCCCGCAGGAACAGGCCGGCGGCCAGCATCGTCCCCTCCGGCGGGGAGTAGTTCCGCAGATCGGCCACGGTCGAATCCAACGCTGGGCGTAGGTGCTCCGGGAGCGGCATCCCCCACGCCGACTCCCCCGCCCGGGTCGCCGCCTCCACCACCCGCTCCCGCAGGCCGGCGTCGTTGGCCATCACCCCGGTGGTACGGCTCCCCAACGCGACGATTTGGGCCTGGGTCAAGGTGGCCACGTCCAGCAGCAGGTCCGGCCGGTCGGCGCAGGCGCGGGCGATCGCGTCGGCGAGCACCAGCCGGCCCTCATGGTCGGTGTCCACCACCTCCACCCGCGTGCCGTCGCAGATGGTGACCACGTCGGAGGGACGGAGCGCACCCCCACCGGGCAGGTTCTCCGCCAGCGGCACCCACACCTCCAGCCGGGGCGCCAACTCCAGTTCGGCGGCGGCGCGCGCGGCCGCCACCACGGCGGCGGCCCCCGCCATGGCGTACTTCATCCGGGCCATCCCCTCCGCCGGTTTCAGCGACAGCCCGCCGGAGTCGAACGTGATCCCGTTGCCGACCAGCGCCACCCGGGGACCGGTCCCACTGCCCGGGTAGGTCAGCCGCACCAGCCGGGGCGGATTGACCGATCCCTGCCCGACCGCGCAGATCCCCCCGAATCCACCCGCCCACAGCGCCGACTCGTCCAGCACCTCCACGCTCATCCCCCGGCTGCGGCACTCGGCCTCCACCAGCGCGGCGAATGTGGCCGGTGGCAGGTCGGCGGCCGGGGTGTTGACCAGGTCCCGGGCGAAACAGACCGCCCCGGCCACCACCCGGGCGCGCCGTAACGCGCGCTGGGTATCCGGGTCGTCCGGGTCGGGCACCAGCAGGGTCACCTCGGCCACCGGCGCCGGTACCGCCCCGGCGGTGGTCGCCCGGTAACGATCGAAGGTGTACGCCCCCAGCAGCGCTCCTTCCGCGGCGGCCTGGACCGCGTCCGGGTCCGCCAGCGGCAGCGCCAGCGCCACCCGGCGGTTACCCGCCAACACCCGTACCGCGGTACCGGCGGCGGTGCGCAGCACCTCCCGCTCGTACCCGCGCACCCCCTCGGGTGGGGCGCCCAACCCGACCGCCACCACCACCGCCGGCATCCCCTCCTCCCCCGCCGGGATGGCCAGGGTGGTGGCCTCACCGAGGTGTCCCTGCGCGCCCGCGGCCACGAGCGCCGCCCGGACCGCGGGGCTGCCGAGACCGGAGGTGCCGCTGGGCCACGGCTCCACCCCCGGGCGGGCGTCCGGACCGGTCCGGCCGCGCCAGCTCGCCCATGGACGCCGCCCGAACCGACGGGTGACCACCGGCACCGGCTGCGGACCGTCGGGACCGGCGGCCAAGCCGATCACTACCGCGTCGTACCCCACCGCGGCGTCGTCGACGCCGGCCAGGGTCACCGCGGTGGGGGTGGTGGAAGGTTCACTGGATGCGGAGGCCACGGCCGGAGCCTAGCCAACCGGTTGGTACGCCCCGCGAGATCCCGGTCCGCACGGGCTCCCCGGTGAGGGTGGGCGGTCCCGCCGGTGCCCGGTGGACGACACTGGGCAGATGGCTGATCAGCGACCGGTGCCACGGGTGACAGTGAACCAACGACGGGACCCGGCCGGGGTGCCGGCCCCGCCATCGGAGCAGGTACACACGTTCCACCGCGGACTGCCGGGGTACGCCCCCACCCCGCTGCGGCCACTGCCGGCGGTCGCCGCCGCCCTGGGGGTGGCCGGCGTGTGGGTAAAGGACGAATCGGACCGATTGGGCATGCCGGCGTTCAAAGTGCTGGGGGCCAGTTGGGCGGTGGAGCAGGCGTTGGCGCAGCACCCGGACGTCACCACGGTGCTCGCCGCCAGCGCCGGCAACCATGGTCGGGCGGTGGCGCGATACGCCGTACAACGTGGATTGACGAGTCGGATCTACCTGCCGGCAGCGGCCAGCCCGGCCCGGAAAGCGGCGATCGCGGCGGAGGGGGCGACCGTGGTCGAGGTGGCGGGCGACTACGACGCGGCGGTAGCGGCCGCGGCCCGCGCCGCCGACGCCCCGGGCACCGTCCTGGTGGCGGATGTGGCCCAGACCCCGGATGTCCCTTCACCGGGCTGGGTGACCGACGGCTACGCCACCCTGTTTCGGGAGCTGGCTGACCAGCTACCCGCGCCGGCCGACGTGCTGCTGGTGCCGATGGGGGTGGGGTCACTGGCCGCGGCGGCGGTGCGGTGGGCGGTGCACGAGGCCACCGGCCACCGTGGGCCGGCGGTGGTCGGGGTGGAGCCCACCACGGCCGCCTGCGTGACCGCGTCCCTGCTGGCTGGCCGACCGGTCACCGTGGCGGCTCCCGGGACGGCCATGGCGGGCATGGACTGCGCCACCCCGTCCGCGGTGGCCTGGCCGACCCTGGCGGCCGGCCTGACCGGCACGGTCACCGTGGCCGACCCGGAGGTGTTCGCCGCCATGCGGGAGCTGGCCGGCTACGGCCTGGCGATCGGTGACTGCGGGGCGGCCCCGCTGGCGGCGCTGCGGGCGCTGGCGCACGCGCCGGACGCGGCGGCGCTGCGGGCGGCGGTCGGGTGGGGACCGGACACCCACGTGGTGTGGGTGGCCACCGAGGGGCCCACCGATCCGGAGGCTTACCAGCGGATCGTGGGCGACTGATCAGGGAGACCGCCCGCCCGGCCCGGCTACTGGTCGCGGACCGCCTCGGCGAGGATCTCGTACGACCGCAGCCGGGCGGCGTGGTCGTGGGTGACCGTGACCACGATCAGCTCGTCCACCCCGGTATCGGCCACGATCTCCGCCAGGCCCTTCCGGACCGTCTCCGGCCCGCCCACCACCGAGTAGCGCAGCATGTGCTCCACGCGGATCTTTTCCTGCGGCGTCCAGTAGGAGTCGATGTCGTCCACCGGCTCGGGGTAGGCGTCCCGGACCCCGCGCTGGATGTTGGTGAACGACTGCTGCATGGTGGTGAACAGCCGCCGCGCCTGCGCGTCGGTGTCGGCCGCGACCACGTTCACTCCCATCATCGTGTACGGCTCCGCCTGCTGCGGCGAAGGATGGAAGTTCTGGCGATACACGGCCAGCGCCTGGTGCAGCGCGTCCGGGGCGAAGTGGGAGGCGAACGCGTACGGCAGGCCCAACGCGGCGGCCAGGCTGGCGCCGAACAGACTGGAACCGAGGATCCACAGCGGCACCTCGGTGCCGGCGCCCGGGATCGCCTGCACCTGCTGGCCCGGCAGCACGGGGCCGAGCAGCGCTTGCAGCTCCTGCACGTCCTGCGGGAACCGTTCGGCGGCCATGGGGTCCCGCCGCAGGGCGCGGACGGTCGCCGGGTCGGTGCCCGGGGCACGGCCGAGCCCGAGATCGATCCGCCCGGGGTACAGCTCCGCCAGGGTGCCGAACTGTTCGGCGATCACCAGCGGGGAATGGTTGGGCAGCATGATCCCCCCGGCCCCCACCCGGATGGTGGAGGTGCCGCCGGCCAGGTAACCGATCACCAACGAGGTGGCGGCGCTGGCGATGGACGGGAAGTTGTGGTGCTCGGCCACCCAGATCCGGCGGTAGCCGAGCCGCTCGACGTGCTGGGCGAGCTCCAGGCTGTTACGCAGCGCGTCCCTCGGGGTGCCCCCCGCGGGGATCGGGACGAGGTCGAGCACGGATAGCGGGATCATGAGCCGCCTTTCCTGGTGCGATGATCAAACCTCTCCCATTATCCGCGTATCCAGGCCATACGCTGTCGGCTGCTGTGGCCCCCGATGGCTCTGTCACACCGCTACCAGAGCTGCGTCACCTGTGACCGCAGATTGGTTCGGCGGCGTCGGCGACGTCAATCCCTCAGCAGGCTGATGACGACCGCTTAGATAGTGGGATGAAAATCCCCATCGAGGCCTTGACGGTCTAGGCCGTAGCGGTTTGCGTGGAAGAGGCCGGTGCCAAGAGGTCCAGGGGACCCTTCTCTTAATCGAGAGAGCCGGCCTTTCTCATGCCCGCCCCATGGGGTGAAGACAGCTCCTCGTCAACCGTGGACGGCGCGGCTGTCGGCCGGTGTCTGGGTGCGGTCGTGTGGACCGTAGTCCCGTACGACCTTGGCCATCACCAAGCGATAGTCGAGGAAGAACCGGGAGCGTCCCAACGCCTGGGCCTTCCGGTGCTCCGGCCGGTTACGCCAGGCCGCCACCGCCTCCTCCGACTCGAAGTAGGCGATGGTCACGTACTTGCCAGGATCGATGGTGCTTTCGAACCGTTCGACACTGTGCAGTCCGGCCACGCCCTGCAGCAGCTCCCGCAGTTCGGCGGAGGCCCGCTGGTACTCCTCCCGGACCCCCGGTGTCTCCTGATCCACCCGGAACTCGAAGATCATCGCGATCATGGAACACCTCCATGGGGTCAGGGCAGGCTGCCACCCTACCCGCTCCGAGCCGCGCGCAGCTGCGCCACCAGGTCCATGAGGTACGGCACCATGGTCCCCGGATCGCGGCGCAGCTCCTCTTCCCACGCCCGCCAGTCCGCCGCACTGTCCACTCCGGCCGCGGCTAGCGGACCACCCGGCAGTCCGACGAACTGCCGGTAGCGCTGCACGAACGCGTCTCTGGGATCACGCCGCGCCTCGACCAGGTCATCGATCCAGCCCGGTAGTGACCACTCTGTATCCCCGATCAACGCGTCGAACTGCCTTCTCAGCAGCTTCGCCCCCGCGATCACCAGCTCGTCGTGCTCCAGGGAGGTGGACTTCCGCCATCCCGGACTCAGCTCAGCCAACAACCGGTCCAGCGCGGTGGTGAGTTCCCACAGCTCCACCTGCGCGCTGGCCTGCACCTGGAACGGTTTGGTCGCCTGCTGGAGGCGCGCGAGCATGACGAGGAGTTCGCCGCTCTCCTGGGAGGCGGAGAGCCCACCCAGGAGCGCGGCCACTCGCGCGATCGCGTTCCAGAGGGAAGGGTCGGCGTTGCCGGAGTCGCGCAGATTGACGGCGTCGGTGAACATGCTGGTCGCCGAGTCGATGGCGTCCCGCTCCCCCAAGGTGTCGGCCAGGTCGTCTTGGTGGATGTGCATCAGCGCGAACCGCACCCCGAGCGCGTTGAGGGCGATCCGGGTCCGGATGTACTGCGCGGCGCCGGACTCGGCCGGCCAGCGGAGCGTCACCGCCGCGTTGTAGAGCCGGGGGGCGACCGTCTCCTCGTCCCCGGCGGCGGCGGCGACCACCCCACCGACCGCCTCCAGCCACGCCACCCGTAACAGATCGGGCTCCCAGCTCTGCGCCAATGGGCCGATGTTCTCCAACACCGCCAGGAGCAACTCCGGCGCGTATCCCTCAATCCCCAGGGCGGCCACCAGGTCACGGCGTAACTTGTCGTCGATCCCGGTCGGGCCGCGCGAGGTCACGGCGGCGATGCTGCGCAGTGTCCGGACCACGAGGACCCCGGGGCTGTCGAGGACCTCCCCCGGGGACTTGCGGGGACTGGGGCGTCCGGGGGGAGTGACCATGCGCCACAGCAGCATCCCGAGATTGGACGTGAGCTGGGAGACGGTGCTCTGCACCGGCGCGTCGAATGTCAGCGTGTCGTCGGTGAGTCCTGACCAGATCCCTCGGAGGGCGGTGTGGTAGGCGATCGCACCCTGCCGCCTCGTTTCCGGCAGCCCGAGGCTGCTCAGCATCTGCCCGATCTGGGCGATGGTGAGATAGAACCCCGCCGAATCTGCCCGAGCTTCCTCCCGCAGCACGTATCCACACAAGGCCGTGAGCAGTCCCGCGGTCACCGGCTCGCCCCGCAACGGGTTCAGCGCCGCGATGAGCGTGTCCGCGATCTGTTCCCGGGTGGCGACCCCGTCCTGCTCCAGTCGCACGACCGTGGCGATCAACCGCTGTTCCAGGAAATCGACCAGCTGACCGGGGGGAATCTGCTCGACCGCCGTGGCCACCAACATCGGCATCGTCAGGGGATCAGCCGGCAGGGGCTCTGCGTCCACGCGACCGTACGAAGGGGAACTGCGGATGATCTGTCCGATCAGCTCCACGCCCCGGATCTGGAACAGCGCCCCCCGGACGACTCGCCAGGCGTGGCTGTCGTCCCCGTCAGTGGTCGGGTACCGACCGTGCATCGTCTCCCAGATCCGCTGCAGGTGCTGTTCGAACAGGCTGTCGGCGGAGTGCCCGGGGAAGAGGGGGACGGGTTCTGGTTTACGCGGAAGCTCAGGGGTCTTCGCGAGGCTGTCGAGCAGATCCGGCTCGGCGCCCTCGGTGAGCTCCGCTTGTTTGAAGGCGCCCTCATCGGGGAGCCGCCCGGCTCCGTCGTCACCGGTCATTGATGTTCCTCCCCGCCGTACAGAAGTGCCGCCATGTCGTACACCCCCACCACGAGCGTCGCCACGTCCTCCGGGGCCAAGGGGGGTCCATTGCTCCCCTTCAGCTCGACGGCGTTCTCCAGGGCGCGGTGCAGGTATCCCTCCAGCACCCGCACGGGTGGGGAGGCCATCCCTCGTCTCCCTTGGGAGATCACGTGACGCCACCGGTCAATCCCGTGGATCACCGCCTCCCGGAGCTGTGCACCGAGATCGGGGTGCTCCTGCGACACCTCCGGGTTCGCCTGTTGCCGCGGCGGATCGGGCACCGGTGCGGCGGCGATCCGGCCCGCACACAGCTGCTCCACCAGCCGCCGGGTGCTGTCGAACTCGGTCACCATGTGCGCCACATCGTCGGGGGTGGCGCCCCGCATCGTGATGGCGGGTGCCCCCAGGTACTTCTCCTCGAACCGGGTCTGCAGCTGCTCACGCAGCACCGGATCCGCCTGCGCATAGACGCCCAGGCGAAGCCACGATTGGAGCGTCGAGTCCCGCCCCGCGCGGGCCTCGGCCGGATCATCGGGGCTGGTGCCGGGATCCGCCAGGAATCCGGCGGCCCGCGCCGCCGGCACCTTGTACAGTTCCTGCCAGGAGGACAGGATCTGTCCGTCGCCGGTCTTGGCCGAGGGCAGCCGCAGGTGGTGCTCGTACAGCACCGCCTCCATGGTGGAGCCGAGATCCGGTAGGGACGGCAGGAGCGGGTTGAACGCCTTGTAACGCACCTGGGCGCGGGCGTACGCCAACACCACGGTGACTCCGGGGACGTCCACGGACCGGCGCGCCAGGGTGAGCGCCGCCTGGGTCACCGACGGTACCGCCCGGTCGAGCTCGTCGAGCACCACCACGACCCGGGCGCGCCGGGACAGAGCAGCGGTCACGCGTTCAAAGTGGTGTTGCCAGCGCAGCGTGGGTAGCTCCAGATCAAGCTCGACCCCGGTCTGCGAGGTGTTGAGCAGCTTCACCCGCAACGACGATCGCAGCCGCCGCAGCGCCGCCAGCTGCCGCGCCAGCAGGAAGCTCGCCGGCACCCGTAACCACCGGTAGCGTCGCAGATAGGCCGGATGGCAGTACAGCGCCTCCAGGATCTCCACCTGGAGATCGGCTTCAGTCTGTTGTTGCCAGACGTCGACGACCACCACCACGTACCGGGACTTCCGGTCGCGGTTGAGGTCATACGTGAGGCGGGTGAGGAGAAACGACTTCCCGTCGCCCGGCCGACCGTCCACAGGGAGCACGTGCCCGGCCCCGGTGCGGCACTGGTCGTCGATGAGTGCTTTGAGGTCGGCGAGGGCCCGCTCCTGTGACGGCAGCATCCGAGGTGGCGGTGGCCCCGCCTGGCGGGTGGCGGCCCGAGCGGCGTGGCGGTGCAGCAGCACCACTTTGGCCACCACCACCAGCATCCCGGCCGTGAGTGCGATCCGGAGCCAGGGAGCCATGGTGTCACCGAGGCCAAGCCGCACCAGCTCGTCCGGCAGGGCCACGACCACGAACAGGGCCGCCAAACCGGCGCCCACCGGCACCAGCCACGCGATCGGACGGAGGAACCGCTGCACCGGGTAGGCGACCACGATGATCAGCCCGAGCACCGCCAGTGCGGCCATCCCGACCGGGAGTTCCGGCAGTTGTCCGACCATGCCCACCTCACCCCGGCCCGGGTGCCCCCTGGGTCGTCCGCGGTCACCGGTCACCGGGCCGGTCCAGTTCTCATGGTACAGACAAGATGCTATACGCAAATATCTCGCTATTGATGATGATCATCACTGAAAGGTGGGAGATCGGTCACGGGAGGCGGTTCCTCACCACCGGCTCACTCGGTTGACCGCATGGCCCGCCAGCGCGCCACCAGATCGTCGACCCGGAGCGGCCGGAGCGGGATCTGCGGCCCCTCCGGCGCCCGCAGATACTCCGCGATCCTCCCGTTGAGATCACGCACCGCCTGCCGCAGCGCCTGCTCGGTGGTGAAGCCAGCCAGCCCGTCCACCAGCCGCTCGGCTTCCTTGGCCAACCGCAGCCCGACCGGCAGCAGCACCTCGGTGGGCAGCCCCTCCCGCTTGAGGTAACCGCGCACCCACCACAGCTCATCGTCGGGCCGCCCCTGGCCGGGTAGCGGCTTGCCCGCGCCGGGCAGGTTGTCAAACTCTCCCCGCTCCTGCGCAGCCCGGATCTGCTGATCCACTACCGACTCGAATCGGGAAGGCTCGAACCGGGGCATCAGGCCGCCCCCTCTTCCTCGACGCGCGTGGCGGCGGCCCGAGTCAGCGCGGAGGCGAACACCTCCGGCGGTTGCGCACCGGACACCCCGTACCGCCGGTCTATCACATAGAACGGCACGCCGGTGATCCCGAGTCGACGCGCGGTGTCGATGTCCTGCCGCACCGCTGACTCGTACCGGCGGTCGATCAGCGCCTGTCGCAGCGCATCGCCGTCCAGGCCCACCTCGGCGGCGAGCGCGGCCAGTTCATCCACCTTCCCCAGGTGCCGGCCCTGTTCGAAGTACGCCTGGAACAGCCGCTCCAGCAGTTCCCGTTGCCGGTCCTGCTCCTTGGCGTACTGGAGAGCCTGGTGCGCCAGCAACGTGTTGGTGTGGCGCAGCGCCGCGAAGTCGTACCGCAGCCCTTCCCCAGCCGCGATCGCGGTCACCTGATCCAGCATCTGCTGCACCTGCGCGCGCGGCAGGCCCTTGTAGTCGGCGAGGAAGTCGACCTCGCTGCCGGCGAAGTCGACCGGGGTGTCCGGCGCCAACTCGAACGAGTGGTACTCGACGCGGAGTTCTCCGCCGTACTCCCGCGCCCCGCGCTCGAACCGGCGTTTACCGATGAAACACCACGGGCAGGCGATGTCGACCCAGATACGAACCTCAAGCGGCGGTGGGCTGGTCATGCTCCCTCCCGGTTACGGACCCCCACCCACCGTAGCCGTCAGTCAGGCAGCGGCGTCACCCCCGCAGGCGGATGCGCGCCCGGGTCAGCAGCCACACCATCGCCACCATCCCGATGACCATGGCCAGCCGATTGGGGTCCACCGCAGGACGCCAATAGACCCGCCCCTCCTTGATCACATAGGCGCCGGCGGGGCGGGCGCTCATGCCGAACCCGCCGCCCTCTCCTTCCTGCCCCTGGCCGTCGTGGCCGGTGCCACCGCCGCCACCGCCTGATACCACCGCCCCTGGGATGATCGTGACCCCGTCCTGCTGGTATGGCTCCGCGAACACCCGCTTGACCGTCATCGACTCCCCGGCGGTGTTCAGTAACTGTTGCACCTTCACGGCCGTTCCTCCTGTCGCCCTTGGTCCCACCGACTTCCGGGATCACAGTTGCCGCCGCGCCCGCGGGGTAAACGAGCGCGGCGAGGCGGCACCGGCTCGGGCGGCCGGGGCTCCCGGGCCGGGTGGCGCGACAGCGGTCAGGGGTGCGCGGCTCGGGTCAGTCGACGCATGGCCGCGGCGTACCGGCGGGCCATCACCCGCTGCACCACCGCCCCCGCCGGCCCGGCCAGACGGGTGAACCATCGGGTGGGCCGGCTGAAGGCGCGGACGGTGAACCACAGCGCGCCGTCCGGATCCCGGCTCACCAGAAACGCCTCCTCCCCACTCACCGGGTGCCCCGGCAGAGTGCCGTACCCGAACCCGATCCGGTCGAGATCGGCCACCGTCCACACCACCCGGCAGGGGGCGACGATCTGGATCGGACCGAACCCCACCACTTGCCGCACCTGCACCCCGACGGCGGCGCGGGGTGCTGACGCCGCGATCCGCAGGCCGGCGGCGCGATGCATCCGCCACGTCAACAGCGGCTCGGCCGCGGCCGCGAGGTCAGTGCCGGCGAGCCGGACCCGGTGCTCCAGGTGGCGATAACCGGGCGGGAGTTGGTCGGCGGCGGTCGCCCCCACCTCCGGGTAGGTGAACGTCTGTTCCATGGCTACCAGGGTGCCGAACGGCGGGTGCCTCCCCCACCCGTGGGTGGGGGAGGCACCGTAAGGGGGTTGGAACCTACCTGTTATACCGGTCGGTGGTTGACGCCACCGAGGCAGATCGCGGCCAGTGCGAAGTTCGCCTCTGTGGCCCGACCCGGCAGCACGATCACGGTCCGGGTCTGCGGCACGTGCCAGCTGCCGGCCACGATCAACTGCACCGGGTTCGACAGCACCGGCAGCCAGTACGCGTACTCGCCGTTGCGGTCGGTGATCAGGGTGATCTGATCGGTGCGGGTGTTGATCTGGACGATCGCGTTGGCCAGCGGGGCCTCCGCACCGGAGCAGCTGACACTGGTGACGGTGCCCTCGACCTTACCCCAGGTCAGCGGCGCCTTGACCGTCATGCTCACCGCCACCGGATCCACCGGGTACGGGGTGTTGTGGCCGATCCGGATCGCGGCGGTGTGGGTGCCGGGCTGGTCCTGCTCCACCGCGGAGCTGTCCAGCGTGACGGTCACCGTGATGCTCTCGCCCGGGGCCAGCGTGAAGCTGGTGGTGTCCAGGCTCAGCCACGGCACGTCGGTCGCCGGCGCCTCACAGTTGCTCCACTCCGGATGCACCTCGGAGCCGGGGCTCGGGCTGAACCCACCGGTCGATCCACCGACCTTGTAGTACCCGCAGGCACCCGCGGTGCGGTAGACCGCCCGGTTGGCGGGCTCGAGCTCGGTCCAGGTGTCCGACGCGAGGTCGTAGGCCACCGTCCGGTTGGTCACCGTGCTGGCGCCGTCGGTGACCCCCGCGGAGAGCACCAACTGGTCGTTGGCCACGGCCGCGGCCATCGCCCAGTTGTCGTACGGCAGGTCCGCCGCCCGGGTCCAGCTGTCGGTGGCCGGGTCGTAGATGTGCGTCTGCACCGTGGACTCGGTGCCACCGGCGTTGCCGCCCGCGCACACCACCTTGCCGTCCAGGCCACCGCAGCCCAGCCAGGCCGTGTTCAGCGGGTAGTTGGCCAGGGTCGTCCAGCTGTCGGTGGCCGGGTCGTACCGGAACACCGTGTTGGAGGTGGCGCAGCTGCCGTCGGTGCAGCCGCCCACCACGTACAGCTGGCCGTCGACGACCGCCACGCCCGGCGCGGCCCGGCCGGCGGGCATGTCCGCCCCCTGCGACCAGGTGTCCGTGGCCGGGTCGTAGATGTACGTGGTGGTCTGCGCCGGCGCCGGCCAGCCTCCCACCACGTAGATCAGCCCGTCGATCGCCGCGACGCCCGGCTTCTGCCGAGGCTCCGGCAGGTTGGTGATGCTGCTCCACTCGTCGGTGGCCGGGTCGTAGGCGTATGCGTTGGCCACCGCGCCGGAGATGTACCCACCGAACGAGTAGACGATGCCGTCGAGCTCGACCGCGGCATTGTCCATGATGCTCACCGGGTAGTCCGCGATGGTCTCCCAGGGCTCAGCGGCCACCGGCGGCGCCGACGCCCGCGTGAACTCGGCACCACCGCTCGGCGAGGCGGCGGGAGTGAACACTCCCGGCAACTCCTGCACCTGACCGGTCGAGGCCACCGCCCCGCCGCCCAGGATTTCGAAGTCGCCCCCGCGCTCGGTCAGCTCCACCTCCACCGCACCGGTACCGGTGTTGGTGATGGTGACCTGCCGCTTCGCGGTCTGCCCGCTATGGAGCTCCACCTCGATCTCGCTCGGGGTCACCTCGAGCTGGCCGACACCGAGGGCGAAGCTGGCCTCGGTGACCGCGTCAGCGACCACATTGACCGTGCGCGTGTCGCTGGCGTAGCCGCTGCGGCTGGCGGTGAACTCCTGCTCACCGGAGCCGGACGAGAACATCCAGTAGAAGCCGTCGTCCAGCGCCGGATCGTCCGGAGTCGGAGCGGTGGTGGCCGACTCACCCGCCTCGTTGGTCACGGTGGCGCCGTCCAGCGGGTTGCCGGCGTTGAGGTCGGTCACGTGCCCGACCACCAGACCACCTTCGATGACCTCGCACTCGAAGCTGCCATCGCTGACCCACTGCAGGGCGTTGATGAACAGCTGCGCCCCGTCCGGGTGCCACTCCAGCGGGTTGGTGTAGCTGCTGGCGCCGTGCATCGACAGCAGTACGTGCCGGTTGTTGGCTCGCTCCTGCACCCCCACGCCGCCACCGACCACGCCCTGGTCGGCCCGGACGGCGTCAGCGATCATCGCCCGGCCCTCTCCGGTGTAGTCGGTGAAGTAGGCGTAGTCCTTGAAGGAGGAGAGCTCATCCAGGATGATCTCGTCCCCCACCGAGAACCCGTCGAAGATCTCGTGCTCCTGGGTCACCTGGTAGGCGAGGTACGGGTTCGACGAGGCGAAGCCGGTCCCCCGGGTAGCCGGGTTGCCCAGGTGGGTGGTCAACAGGTAGATCCCGTTGCCGGAGTTGGACCAGGTGTCCAGGAACACCACCCCTACCCCGGCCGCGTCGGTGTCGGCCAGGAACTGCTGGAAGGTCGCCGCGCCTGGGTCACCCGCCCGGTTGACGATGATCACGTCGTACGACGAGACGTCGTCACCCCAGCTCAGGGTGCTGCTCGGGATTCCACGGGAGGCCAGGAAGGCGGCCAGGTTGCCGTTGAAGTCTCCCATGATCCCGACACTGCTGCCGAATTCGTACCCCGGCGCGAGCGCGCACCCGTCGGCGGTCAACGCCACGTCCAGGGTGACGTCCTCGTCGGTCACCTCGACGGTGTGGCTGCGAGTGCGGTAGCCCGGGTACTCCGCGCTGATCGACAGCGTGTACTCCGCCTCGCTGGGCAGCCGCAGGCTGTAGGTGCCGGTGTACGGGTCGGTGTAGGTCTGCACCGGCGTGCCGTCCACAGTCACCTTCGCGTACAGCGGCCAGCCGTGCCCGGAGCCGTCGGTGATCTGCCCACTGATCGTCACGTTGTCCATCGGAGTCAGGGGGAAGTCCTGGACGGTGGTGGCGTCCTCGGAGATCGTGACGGTGGTGGTGGCCTCGCCGTATCCGAACGCCGAGGCGGTCACGGTGTAGTCACCGGCCGGCAGGGTGGTCTGGTAGGTGCCGTCGCTGCCGGTGGTGAGCTTCCGCTCGACCTCCCCCACCACCTCCACCGTGGCCCGGGCGATCGGGTCACCGGTGTCGGCATCGGTGACGGCGCCGGTCAGGGTACCGATCGGGCCGCGCGGGGACTGTTCGACCGCGGCGTACGCGTCCAGCTTGCCCTCGCCCCAGACGTTGTTGTTCTCATCGGTACCGCCGCACTGCGAGTCGGCGGTGTCCCGGGCGGTGGTGTCCAGCAGCTCCCGGGTGGCGTCGATGTCCCACTGCAGGCTGATCGCCGCCGACCACATCAGCGCCACCACACCCGCTACGTGAGGAGCGGCCATGGAGGTACCGCTGATGCTGTTGTAGCCACCGTTGTTCCAGGCCGACCGGACCGACACGCCCGGCGCGGCGATGTTCGGCTTGATCAGGCTGCTGTCCCAGGCGGACGGCCCGCGGCTGGAGAAGCTGGCGATGTTGCCGCTGCTGTCGTACGCGCCGACGGCGTAGCTTTCCACCAGGTTGGCGGGGTTACCGGCGGTGGCGCAGCCGGGGCCCGAGTTGCCGTTGGAGAACACCGGGAAGATTCCCGCTGCCACCCAGCTCTGGACGGTCGCCTGGTACCACGGGTCGGAGGTGGCACCGCCGCCCCAGGAGTTGTTCACGATGTGCGGCCGCCGGTCCGGGTCGGGGTTGTTGCCCTCCAGGTCGGTGGGGGCCACGATCCACTGTCCCGACGACAGCAGCGCTGACTGGGAGCAGCTGCTGGACTCGCACCCCTTGGCGGCGATCCAGGTAGCGCCGGGCGCGACCCCGATCTGGTTCTCGCCCCCGTCGCTGCCGAGGATGGTGCCCATGGTGTGGGTGCCGTGTCCGTTGTTGTCGCAGGGCACGCCCGGAGAGCAGATCGACGACGGGTCCCACCAGTGGTAGTTGTGGTCGAACGTGCCGTCGCCGTTGTTACCACGGTACTGCTCCACTAACGCCGGGTGATCGAACATCACTCCGGTATCGATGTTGGCCACCACGATGCCTTCACCCGTGGCACCGAAGTCGCTCCACACCTCATCGGCGTTGATCTCGGCGATGCCCCATTCGACCGCATCGACCTTGGGCTCGTCGACCGCGGCGATCGGCGTGGGGATCGAGTAGATCTTGTCCGTGGTGACCTGGTCGACCTCCGGCCGAGCGATGATCTTCGCCAGCAGGTCAGCGTCACCACCGATGACCTTCACGGTGTTGGCGATCCAGTACGACTCGTAGTCGATACCGTGCTGCTCCAGCAACGCCAGCAGTCCCGCCTGGGACTCCTTGGCGGTGCTGGTCAGTTCCTGGTACACGTGCCAGCCCTGGGCGGACCGGTCGGCGAGGCTGGCGGCGCCGGTCAGATCTGCCTGCGGCTTCAGGTAGACCCAGAAGTCGGCGGTGCCGTACTCAGCCAACTGGTCGTGGAGGGCGGCTTCGACCGTCACCGTGGCATCGGGGCCAGCGGGGGTGGCGACTGCCGGCTGGGCCGGAACTCCGGCCACGAGACCTGCCGCCAGCATCATGGCGGCAGTGCCGGCGAGCGATGCCCGTACCCCTCGGGCCCGTCGCCGTGTCCTATCGATCATGATAGTCACCTTTCAGTACGGACGAGTGTGAGGAGACTCGTCTCAGGCACGCTATTGATCGATGGACATCATTATCAATAGGTTATATGTATCAATTAATGACCGGGCGTGATACCCCCACCCACGGAGCGAAAGACATTCATATATGTAAGCGTGGCTATCAATGTCACGCCGCCCGGCCCACCGGGTTGGTGGGTAAGCCCCGATCAGGCCTGCCCACCAACCCAGCAGCCGACATCGATCAGAATCCCGCGCACTGACCGGCGGTGGGGCCGGCGACCGTGTTCGGGATCCCGTGATCCACCGGTGGCGGCGTGTTGCCACCACAGTGCAGTGGGCCACCGATCCGGTTGCCCGCGATCACCACCGGGGCATCCCCGGTGCGGTTGTCCGTCACCGACACCGGACCCGAGATCTCCGAATTCGCGAGCCACACCGCGCCGGTCACCCCGGTCACCGACACCGGGCCGTACACCCGGGCCTGGATCAACTCCACTGTGTCCGCACCGGTGACCGTGATCGGGCCGGACACGGTGGCCTCTCGCACCACCAGACCGGCCCCGGCCGTCACCGTCACCGGTCCCTGCACCGTCGCGCCGGGCGCGAGGCAGGTAGTGCCGTTACGGACCGTCAGCGGACCGGCGTGCCGGCCGGAGATGACCTGGTCGCAGGTCTGCGCGGTGACGGTCAACGTCACCGGCACCGGCACCAGTGGGGTGACCGGGTCGTTGCTGACCACGCACAGCTGCGCCCGGTACGTGCCGGCGGCCAGTCCGGTGCTGTCCAGCGACACGGTCAGACGGGTGGCCTGCCCGGCACCGGTGCCGCCACTGTCCTGGCTCACCGACAGCCACGGCACCTCGTCCGGGGTGACGCACGGCTGCGCGTCCGGCAACTGGACATGGGTGATGAACCGCGCCTGCCCCTGGTTGTGCTTGGTCTCGACCAGGTTGCCGTTCCGGTCGATCTCGTGCACCCCACCGGAGTTGGTGGTCAGGATGTTGCCATTGCCGAGCGGATGCACCCCCTGGTGGCCGCTGCCGCCACCGGTGTAGATCCCGATCAACTCGCCGTCGGCGGTGAACTCGTAGACCCCCGCGGTGGAGCCACCGCCACCCCAGCTCGCCGCCAGGATGTTGCCGTTCGGGAGCTCCTTCAACTGGCCGGGCCAGTTGAAGTCCTCGGCGAACCGCGGATACGCCTCCTGCCCATCGCGCGAGAAGCGGTGAATGGCGCTGCTGCCGCTGGCTGACACCAGCACGTCGTCCTCGCGGAACAGGATGTCCCACGGACCGTTCAGCCCGTCCACCCCCGGCGCGATGAAGGTGCCCAGGTAGTTGCCCTCCAGGTCCAGCTCCACCACGGAATTGGCATTGCCGCCGGCGGCCGTGGCCACGAGCACCGTGCCGTGCGGCGAGAGGGTGATGCCGCGGGTGT
Organism: uncultured Actinomycetota bacterium; assembly: GCA_963809545.1. Lineage (GTDB taxonomy): Bacteria > Actinomycetota > Actinomycetes > Mycobacteriales > Micromonosporaceae > Natronosporangium. The sequence goes on from CAWEKD010000007.1 coordinate 533,954, forward strand.
TCCCCATGATCTCCGGGTTCTCCCCACCGATCGGGGCGAACACCCGCCGGAAGTTACCTTCCAAGTCGTACTCGGTGATCACCCAACGCACCTGATCGGACATCAGGAACCCGGTGCCGTCCGGCTTCGGGATGATGTTGAACGGCGTGTACAGGGTGGAGCCGGGCTCGAATGGGTAGTGCGGAATGAACTGCGGATCGATCAGATCCCCGGTGTGGGGGTCGAACGCCATCACTCCGCGATAAGCGGTGGTGGAGTTCGGGATCAGCAGCACCCCGTTCCGCAGCAGCTCCAGCCGCTCCTCCGACGGGCCGGCGTCCTCATCGGCCAGCGTCCACTCCAACACCCCATATCCGGCGTTGTGGATCGTCAACTCGTGCCCGGTAACCACCCCGGCGGGCTGCTGGGAGGCCAGCGCCGACGGCTGCACCTCGATCACCGGTACCGGCACCACGGTCAGCGCTAGCTCCACGCTTGCCTGCGGCCGGTGAGGATCGTTGCTCGCCACGCACAGCCGCGCGGTGAACTCGCCGCCGTCGGCCAGCGCGGTGCTGTCGAAGGTGACCTCGATCTGCTGCTGGCTGAACCGGTCGAGGACCCCCGACATCGGGTGCACCGTCACCCAGTCGGGCAGCCGGCAGTCGGCCGACGCGGTGACGACCTCCCAGGTGAGGGTGGCGCCGCCCTCGTTGCCGATGGTGACCACATGCGTCTCGGTCTGGGCCACGTCCAGCGTCGAGGCCAACGACGAGGGCGCCACGGTCAGTTCCGGCGCTGCGGGCAGCACCGCTACCGGCAGGTACGCCCCCACCACCGCGGGCCCGTCCGACCCGTGGCGGGCGTCGGTGACCAGGTCGATGGCGCCGAACAACCAGTCTTCGCGGATCAGCCCCTGTACATCCACAGTGATCTCCAGGGTCTGACGACCGCCCGGCGCCAGGGTGAACTCCGTCGGCGCCACCGTGAGCGTCGCCCCCGGTGGCGAGGTGGTGACCACGGTGTAGGTCGCAGTCACCGCGGCCACGCTGGTCACCTCCCGGGTGAAGATGCAGACCTGGTCACAGTGCTGGTCCACCACGGCGGGCAGGTTCAGCGTCCGCGGATCACCCCCGGTGGCGGGGTTGGCGGCCGCGAAATTGTCGTAGGTTTCCTCCAGCGTCAACCCCGCGCGACTCGCCCGCGCCAGATCGATCCGCCCGGAGCCGACATCGAACGGGTCCGCCGGAGTGACCCCGTCCTCCTTGACCACCCCGTCGGGATCCGCGGTCACCGCCAGCGCCGAGCGGATCTGCGCCGGTGACCAGTCCGGGTGCAGCGCGGCCAGCAGCGCCCCGGCCCCCGCCGCGTGCGGCGACGCCATCGAGGTGCCCTGCATGAAGCGGTACTGGAGCGGGTCGTCCCCGACCGCCATGGAGGCGGCGAGGATGTTCCGTCCCGGCGCGGCGAACGTCGGCGCCAGCAGGTCGAACCGGCTCGGCCCCCGGGAGCTGAAGTCGGCCACCACGTCGGCCCACGCCGGATCCCGCAGCACTTCGCTGCCGGTGCCCACCACCACCGTGACCGGCTCATCCACCTCGGCCAGGTGGTCCCGCAGCCGCTGCCCATCGGTGAGCCCGACCATCACCGCGGGAATGGCCGTCCCTTCCAGTCCGCCCATGGTCACCGGCGGCCCGGCAAACTGGTTGTAGACCACCACCCCGGTCGCGCCGGCGGCGTGCGCATAGTCCACTTTGACAGAGAAGTTGCAGTCGCCGCGCTCGATCAGCGCCACCGCGCCGGTGAGGGAGCCGGCCGGCAGCGGGCTGCACGCCCGGTGGTTACCCGGATCGACCGTGCCCACGTCCCGCAGCTCTCCCTCGATCGGAGCGACCGGTGACCCTTCGCCGGCGACCGCGGCGATCCTGGTCAATGGTTCCGGCACCGGCGCCGGTTCGGTCACCGCCAGTCGATGGGCGACCACCCGATGGTGGGTGGTGGCGGCGACCGTGGCGTTCCACGGTGCGGTCTTGGCGACGGTGCCGGTGCCCGGACCGTCGTTGCCGGCCGAGGCGGCGACGAAGATGCCGGCGCCGAACGCCTCCAGGAACGCCAGATCGACCAGGTTGTTCCAAGGGTTGTCCGGCCCCGAGATGGAGTAGTTCAGCACGTCCACCCCGTCGGCGATCGCCTGATCCACCGCCGCCACCGCGGCCGAGGACAGGCACAAGGTACCGATACAGACCTTGTACGAGATGATGTTCGCCCGCGGAGCCACCCCCGCGACGGTGAGCGTGTGGGTGTCGTCGCCGACGGTGACGTGTGCGTCGTGCCGGTTACCGGCGATCGTGGACGCGACGTGGCTGCCGTGGCCGTTGTCGTCCCGGGCGCTGCCGCCGACCATGCTCCAGGCCCCGATCAGCTTGTCGTTGCAGATGGGGTCGTGCAACGGGTGCGCGGGATCGCACACCCCGACGTAGTTGCCCGCGCCGTACGGGTTGGTGTGGCGGTAGCCGTCCCCGTCCATCGCGGCGAACGACGGGTGGTGCGGGTTGATGCCGCTGTCGAGGACCCCGACGATCACCCCTTCGCCCCCGGTGTCGACCCCGGCACCGGTGTCGCCCTGCCACACCGCGTCGGAGTGGATCAGCTCGTGGCTGACGTCGGTGGCCAGGGTGAAGGTCTCGTCCGGCTCCACCGCCACCACCTGCGGCAGCGATGTCAGCTGCGCTGCCTCGGCGGCGGTGACCGCAAGCGCGAACCCGTTCACCACGTTCCGGTACGTGTGGGCTACCTCCACCGGCCGCCCCAACAAAGCTTCGATCTCGGCCAGCACCGTCTCCTGCTGCGCCGCCAGTTGATCCAGATAGGACAGACTGCCGGGCGCGGTCACGTCCACCCCTCCATGGGTAGCGGTGGCCGCCGCCACCTGATCCGCGGCCACGGCAGCGGCCAGTGACGGCTCGGTCAGCCGCACCAACCACAATCCGCTATCCGATTCCGATGAGGGGGGCGACGCGACGTGCGGCGCGCTCGACGGGTTCGCGGGGGCGGCGGCTACCGGGGCGGCACCGAGCAGCATCGTGGTTGCGGTGATGGCGCCGGTCGCCACCACCGCAACCAGCGACCGCCCCCGCGCGGACCGCCGTTGATGGCGTAATGAAAGCACTCCATGACTCCTTGTGTTGCCATAGGACAGCTCTACGATCGCCGACCCTGGAGCACCCCACATCCGCTGCCGGCGTTGTGTAACGCTCACATTAGGAGTCCTGCCTGACGAAGACAACGGTTCGCCCAGCCCGCCGCACCTCACCGTCACCGCCCTACCTGGATGCGACGGGGCGTGCCCTCGGCGCCTAGCTGATGAGGGAGATACCCGCGACGATCGCCGACCCCAGCAGCAGGGCCGCGACGACCGCCAGGGCGATCTTGAAGAGGCTGTACGGCCGTTTCCCGATGACCTCGCCGGTGACACCGTTGATCAGTGCCTGCCAGCTCTTACCGGCGTACCCGTAGTGGGCGACCCACACCGGCAGCAGTACCAACCTGTGGGTGACATTGGAGTATCGGATGTCCACCGAGTGGAGCCGCTGCGTGTCCCCACCGATCTCGCCGTAGCAGCTCTGCCTGAGGGTCTTTCCCAGCCGTATCTTGACCGCGCCCAGCCGCTCCTCCGGGGCGATGTCATACCGCGGGGTGTGACAACCGACGAGACGGTCCGGTTGCCACGGGACCGCGCGCGTGAGCGGCCACGGGGCCAATCGCTCCATTTGGAGCAGAGTGAACTGAGTAGTGGCGGGGACGAGCACATCGTCGAAGCGGCGCCGCATCGCCCCGCTCGCCGGGCGCCAGCGGGTCTTGAGGACCCGGCGGAGCTCGGTCCTCGTCCGGTTGTTGGCCCGCGTCTGATGCCGCTCGAGCGCCCAGTAGTGCTCGCCTCGCTCACCGCGATAGGTGGCGACGGCATCCAGAGTGAAAGCCCAATGTGGAAAGAAGGTCTTCGTGAGCGCCCCGATCTCCTGAATCTTCCTCAGGCGCGCCGGGATGAACCGCCGGCTGGTCACCCAGGTACGCAGCGCGGTGACCGCCTCGTCCCGGTCCACCTGGAACGGCACGACCTCCTCCGGAGTGATCAGTTCCTCCGCTTCGCGGTCGACGGAATCGGTCATGGTGGGGGCCCCTTCTCGCGCCGCTGTCACACTCATGAGTGTCGCGCCCATGGCGGCCGGCCACAACCTGGCCAGCGACTCCGAATCAGCCGCAGGACCGCGACGATCGGGGCGCGGCCGCCGTCCGTCGGTATGGCGTCGGGAAAGGACCAATCGTTGTCAGACAGATCTACCGCGCGGGACGACGCATCAGGGCCACGTACCCGTCTTCCAACGACGGCGCCACCGCCACCGCGTCCGGACCGGGCGGCGCCTCACTGACCACCCGGTACCGGGTGCCGCTCGGTTGGCTGATCGCCGACACCACCACCCCGGCCGGCGGGGGCGCACCGGCCGGCGCGTTCACCTCCCACGTCATCCCCTCGGCCAACCGGGCGAGCTCCACCACCGGCCCGGTGTACCGCACCCGCCCCGCGGTCAGTACCGCCGCCTGCCGGCAGGTCTGCGCCACGTCCTCCACAATGTGGGTGCTCAGCAGCACCGTCCGCTCCCCGGCCAGACTGCCCAGCAGGGTCCGGAACCGCACCCGCTCCTCCGGATCCAGCCCCGCCGTGGGCTCATCCACCACCAGCAACGCCGGATCGCCCAGCAACGCCTGCGCGATCCCCACCCGCCGACGCATCCCCCCGGAGAACCCCTTCAACCGCCGATCGGCCACATCCGCCAAGCCGACCAGCTCCAGCAACTCCCCCACCTGCCGGCGGCGCGCGGCGGTTTCGTCCAGCCCTTTGAGTAGCCCGACATAGTCGAGGAACTCCCGCGCCGACAGATCGGGGTACAGCCCCAAGTCCTGCGGGAGATAGCCGAGCCGACGCCGGACCGCGACCCGCCCTTTGCGAGTGGTCAAGTCGTGACCACCGACCCGGACCTGCCCGGCTGTGGGCGCAAGCACTCCGGCGATGATCCGCATCAATGTGGTCTTACCCGCACCGTTGGTGCCCAGCAGGCCGTACATCCCTCCCGGGATGCTCAGGTCGACGGAGTCCAGCGCCACCACTCGACCAAACCGCTGGTGAAGACCGGTGATCTGAATGTCCATGCCCTAAGCTCGCCCTTCCTTCCGGAGCAGAACGGTGACAACCAGCGGCAGCACGCCGATGACCAGCAGGAGGGCCACGCTCCCCAGCGCGGCCGCGCCGGTGGGCTCCGGGCGGAGCATCGCCAGCCATCCCGGCACCCCCGCGTGCATCACCGGCTCGCCCAGCAGCCAGCTGGCCGGGTACGCCCCGACCGGAGTAAGCAGAGTGCCGGTCAGGGACGGCAGGAACCGAGGCGCGGTCAAGTTGCCCCAGAACCAGTAGCCCACGAACAACACCCGGAACAACGGGGCGGACACCAGCAGCGGGCACACCAGTGCGAACCCCGCCACAAACGCCAACCCCGGCAGCATCACCGTCAGGAATCCCACCAGGGCCCATCCGAAGGTGGCGATGGTCCCCCGGTGGACCGCCTCGTATCCGGCGGCGGCCAGCAGCGCCAGGAGCCCGGGCAGCCCGGTAGCGGCGATGCCGCCAAGGTATTTACCGGCCAGCAGCCGCCCCTCACCCACCGGAAGCCCGAGCAGCAACCCCCGCACGCCCAGGCGACGATCCCGCACCACCCGATCGGCCAGCACCACCCCGAACACCAACGGCAACATGATCCAGAACAGCACCGTCCAATTTCCCATCACCTCCCGGGCGGTCGCCTCCATCGGCACATGCCGCGGCCCCCGATCCCCCTGGGTCACCACCGCGAAGGTGAGCAGCAGCACGGTGCTGATCCACAGTGAACGCTTGCGGAGCTGCATGCGGAACTCGTACCGGCAGATCCCCCACAGCTGGCCCAGCATCAGTCCTCCTCCCCCGCCAGCAGCCGCTGTGGCCACGCCAGTAGCGCCCCGGCCACCCCCAGCAGCACCACTCCGCTACCCAACAGCCACAACCGATTGGCCAGCCAGCCGTCGCCGTGCCCCACCATGGTGGTGGTGAACAGGAACAGCGCCCGCCCCACCGGATGACTCATCAGCTGGCCGGAGAACAGCAACTCCACCAGCCACACGCCCGCCACCACCGAGGTGGCCAAGGCAACGCTGCGGGACAGCAGTACCGCCACTATCCCCACCGCGCCCAGCCACACCAGCGGCGCCAGCCACACCAGCGCCCCGCTCACCCCCGCCGGGCCACCCCAGCGGCCGGTCGCCGCGAGCACCCCCCATCCCCCAGCCGCCCAGCCGACCGCCCAGCCGGCCATCACCCCCACCCGCCGGGCGAGGGTGCCGCCGTACCATACCGGCAGCGACAGGTGCAGCTCCCGACAACTTTCCCGCGCCACCACCGCTATCGCCGCCACCCCTACCGCGAGCGATAGCACCACTTCCAGGCCGGCCATCACCAGGTGATCCACCTGATGCGCGGCGGCCCCGCCGCCACTAGCCAGGACCGCCAACCCGCTGGTGACCACCATCGCCGCCAGCGGCGCGCCCCAGCCGATCGGTCCCGCTCGCCGCGCCTCATAGCGCAACCGCAGACTCATCGTCACGCCACTGAGTGGCCGCGGCGCGGTCCCGGGTTCATGTCAGCTACCTCACACCAGCTGGCCCGTACCGCGGCAGTGGTCGGGAAGACAACCATGGCAGTAGCACCACTGTGGCCACCACGAGCCCGGCCGCGGCCGCCATCCCGAGCACGCTGTCAGTCCACAGGGCCGTGAACACGTAGGCCACCACGGGATGCAGGCCGCCGGTGCCCACCATCACCTTCCCCGCCCACAATCCCACCGCCACCGCCACCGCCGGCATCGGCCGCCAGATCACCGCCATCGTGAACGAAATCGCCGACAGCAGCACCATCGGCCCCAGCCAGAACGCCAGCACCCCCGCGGCCGTGCCTCCATGCAACCCGACCAGCAGGCCGGACGCTCCGAAAGCCACGAGGAACACCGCCCCGAGCGCCACCGTCAGCCGGGCGAGTAGGATCGCCCGGACCGACGTGGGCGAGGCCGCCACCAGTTCCGCGGCCGGGTCCCCACCCCCGCAGGCCCCCGCCACCGCCAGCGCGGCCGCCAGCGGCACCGTCTCGGCCAGCAGCTGGCCCCCCATCCCTGGCGGCGCCACCGCGGCCAGCCCGATGCCCACTGCCAGCACGATCCCGCAGACCAGCCATACCGGCCAGCCGATCAGTCGCGGTTGCCGCCACAGCAGCCGGGCTGCCCGCACCAACGGCCGCTCCCCCACCCGCCCTCGGTAAGGCGCGACCACCGGGCTCGCTGATCGCAGCCGGGCCTGGATGGCCGCGAACGGTGGCGGTGCGGCCACCGCGGCCGACCGCGCCCGCGTCGCCTGTGCCACCATCCGCCACGCCTGGAGTTCGTCCATACAGGCCCGACACCCGGTTACGTGCGCCGACACCGCGCGGTGTGAACCCGGTGGCAGGGTGCCCGCGGCGTACGCGGGCAGCAGGTCACGTGGATGGCTCATCCCGGCTCCTCTTCCGACCAGCCGCGCCGTGGTCCCGGCACCGGCTCCGATACCGGGGCCAGGGCACGGGCCAGGTGGTTACGGGCCTGAAACAGGCGACTCTTCACTGTGCCTTCGGGGACACCAAGCACTGTGGCGATGTCTCGGTAGGACATTCCCGCCCCGAACGCCAGGTCCAGCACCTCCCGATGTCGCGGGGACAGGGCGGAGATCGCCGCCCCGACCGCTCGGGCATCCGCGCGCGCGAGCGCGATCGCCTCCGGCCCCGGCTCCCCGGCTGGCAGCTCCCCGGCGCTGTCCACCGGCACCGTCCCTGGTCCCGGCCGGCGCAGCCGCGTGAGCGCCTGCCGGCGGCAAATCCCGAACAACCAGGTCCGCACCGCCGACCGCCCCTCGAAGCTGGCCGCCGCCCGCCACACCGCCAGGAAGGTGTCCTGCAGCGCCTCCTCAGCCGCCTGCCGCTCCCCGAGCAGCCCCTCGGCGTACGCAAGCAGCGCCTGCCCATGCCGGGTGTAGAGCTCCGCAAGCGCGCGCTGGTCTCCGGCGGCGACCCGAGCGAGCGTGGACCGGTCGGTGTCGTCCATCTGGTTCCTGACGTAGCGACTACCTGCTGGGTAGCGCGGAACCACCCGCGGGTTCACCGAAACCAGTGTGATCTATGCAACATGGGTCGCTCAGGGCCACGAGGCGGTCGCGGGCGCGAGCAGTTCGGCGATGTCGGACACCTCGTCGAGGACCCCAGCGGCCACGTCCATGACCAGGTGGTAGGCGGCGTCGTTGGTGAGCGTCAGGCGTCCCGTTGAGACCATAGAAGGCGATCAACGCACCCTGCCGGGTTATCTCCTGCATCGAGCGAGACTCCCGCTCGGCCCGCCGCCGCAGCGCGGGTTCACCGGGACGGGGCGATCTACGCGACTCTGGTCGGCCGTGGGCTCCCCTCCGCCCGCCGGGCGTCCCGACGGTCGAGCCGACCACCGATCGCCCGGAGTGCCGCGAGGATGGTCGCGAGATCGATGAGCTCCTGGAGCAGCGCGCCCGCGGTCGCGGGGATCGCCCCGAACGCCGCCACGCCCATCAGGGCCACGCTCACGGTGATGCCGAGCCAGATGCTCTGCAGCGCGATCCGTACGGTGTCGTGCCCGATCTGGACCGCCTTCGCGGTGCGGGACAGGTCGTCGACGAGGATGACCGCATCCGCCGACTCGCTCGCCACGGTCGCACCCTTCGCCCCCATCGCCACGCCCACGTCCGCGACCGCGAGCACTGGGGCGTCGTTGACCCCGTCCCCCACCATGATCACAGGGCGCTCGCTGACCGCCCGTACCGCGTCCACCTTGTCGGCGGGCAGCAGTTCGGCCCGCACCGACGTCACTCCGAGTTCCGCGGCGATGTGCTCCGCGGTCTCCCACGCGTCGCCGGTGAGGATCATCGTGTGGCGCACTCCGAGCGCGTCCAGGCGCGCCAGGGTGTCCGGCGCGTTGTCGCGCAGGCGGTCGCTCGCCAGCAGCGCGCCCGCGAACCGGCCGTCGACGGCCACGTACACGGCGAGCTGACCAGGCCCGATCGCGGTACGGGTAGCCTCCGGGGCCCGGTCGGCGACGAAAGCGAACTTGCCGACCACCACCTCCCGACCGCCCACCTTGGCCCGGATACCGTTGGTCGCTTCCTCCCGCGCCCACTCCGCTTCAGTCAGCGGCAACCCTCGTTGTTTCGCCGCCTCGATGAGCGCGGTCGCGAGCACGTGGGAGGAGTACTGTTCGGCGGAGGCGACCGCGGCGAGCAGCTCGTCCTGCGTGAATCCGGGCTCAGGCCGGATCTCGACCAGCTCCGGGGTGCCGTAGGTGAGCGTGCCGGTCTTGTCGAACACGGCCGTCTTCGCCGACGCCAGGCGCTCGAGCACCCAGCCGCCCTTCACGATCACGCCGTTACGGGCCGCCCGGCTCATCCCTCCGATGAACGCGACCGGCGCGGCGATGAGCAGCGGGCACGGAGTGGCGAGCACAAGCACTTCCGCGAAGCGCACCGGGTCGCCGGAGAGCCACCACGCCAGCCCCGCGAGCGCGAGCGAGAAGAGCGTGAACGGCACCGCGTACCGGTCGGCGAGCCGGACGATCGGCGCCTTGCTCTCCGCCGCCTCCCGGACCAGGGCAACAATCTGCTGGTACTGGCTGTCGGCCGCCACCGCGGTGGCGACGATCTCGATCGCGTGCGGTCCGTTGACCGACCCGCTCAGCACCGTGTCCCCGGCGCGCTTCTCGACCGGCAGACTCTCCCCGGTCAGCGACGACTCGTCGAGCACGGCCTCCTCGGAGCGGAGCGTCCCGTCGACCGGCACCAGTTCACTCGGGCGTACCAGCAGCACGTCCCCGGCGCGCACGTCGTCGGCCCGGATGTCGATGATCTGCGAACCGTCGATCCGGTGGGCGCGTTGCGGCGCCCGGTCGAGCAAGGCGTCGAGCTCACGCTTCGCGCGGCGGCCCGCATAGTCCTCAAGGGCTTCACCGCCGGTGAGCATCAACACCACGATCAGCGCCGCGACGTACTCCCCCACCGCCACGGTCGCGACGATCGCCGTGACCGCCAGAATGTCGAGTCCGTAATGACCGCGGAGCAGGTCACGCACCATCCCGACGGCGTGCCAGCCCGCGATCCCGAGTGCGTACGCGCTGAAGAGCCACCGCACCACGTCCTCGGCGCCGGCGAGGGCGAGCACGATCCCGAGCAACCCGAGCGCGAGGGTCAGCGTGACGACCCAGTACCGATGCGCGAGACGCCACAGCCGAGCCATGTCCCCATCCTCCGGGAACCGGCCCCGCCTTCCCACAACAGCCGACCGGTTAGTGAGGCTCGCCCCTAGCCCAGGTGACCGCTCATCGCGCTGGACTGGTGACCACGTCGTCGGCGTGCGCCCCTGGGCGTGCCTGAGGCGACACTGCTGGCCCGCAAGCTATGTGCGGCTGGTGGAGACACCAGCCCGACGCATGATCTCGTCCAGCATCAGCGACAGCGACTGCGATCGCCGCTGCGGAGGAAGTGCCTGCCAGGCAGCCCGTGCCAACGCCACTCCTTCGGAGCTGTCTCCGGAATTCACCAGCATCAACGCGCGGTGCAGCTGGATATGAGTAGCGAACCGGGTCAGGGTTTTCGGACGGGTGCGGTCAGCCTCGTCCTGGGCCTGTACCGCGGCCGGGTCGCCCATGCGCGACAGCAACATGCTGGTGAACGTCGCCATCCGCCACTCCGGTACAGCAAAGTCACTGATCTGCTCGTACGAGCCGGCTCGGTCGAACACCCGCCGGGCCTGCTCCAATTGCTTATAGGCGGTGACCTCGTCGCCGCGGTGAACGGCCACATGCGCCAGCGCCATATGCGCGTTCAAGAGCCCCAGATCGGGGGTGTCGCCAATCGCCAACGCCTGCTCGGCGAGTGTCCGCGCTGTGGACAAACCGGTGCCCTCATAGGCCAGCGCCAATGCTGCCCGGCCCCGCACCCACACCCGTACCGCCTTGTCTTCGCTGCGGTCGGCTGCTGCTACCGCCAGGTGATACCAGCGGGCCGCCTCCCTGGCATCCGACGTGGTCTTGCCATAGACGGTCAAGAGCCGGGCCGCCACCCCCCACAAGACCGGATCTTCCAGCTGTTGCTGCAGCACCACCAGATCACCGGCTAGCCGCTGCTGTAGCTGACCAGCTCCCACCACCATGTAATCCTGGCCGTAGGTGTCAGCCCGATGCAGCCACTCATCGCGGCTATCGCGGCGTCCTAACGCGGCGACGAATCCCCGACGGATCAGCTCACTCACCGCGGTCGGGGCCACCAGGGAAGCCGCCAGTCCCGTCAACAGGCCGCGCCGGTCCATCTCGTCCCCTAACACCCGCTCGTATGCCAGCACCACTTCGGGTGTAGCACGCCGTCTCCCGGTTTCGACGTTTGACAGGTATCCCTTGCCGTAACGGGTGCGGCGCGCCATCGTCGCCAGGCTCAGCCCTGCCGCCTGCCTCGCTGCCCGAAGCGTGGCACCGGTCATCTCGCTCATCCCACTCACCGGAGTATGCCCTTTTGATCTTGGTTGAGGTGTTGGAGACCATTTGGAGACGGTTCCGGTCTTCCCATCCTGTTATGTGAGCGGCACGCTACCACCTATCAAAGACTTCCGTCACTTGCTGAGGTGGTTAATCCCAAATCAGAAGTTTGCGGTAGTAGCAACCTCAAAAAGGAGAGAGGAGGCAACCACGATTCTGGCAACGGTGCCCGCCCACGTCGGCGACACGCATCGAAAGGCGTCGCTGCCCGGCAAGGATCCGGTGGCCGGCGTGGCCAGGCAGTGTCGAGCGGGATCGTCTGCAACAGCGGTGCGTTGGCCGCCCGGATGAGCTTGGCCGCCACCTGTGGCAGGAGACGGTGACCGCCCAGTACGTGTCCCGTTCCCAGGATCTCTGGTCTGAACCGGTGCCGGCCCCGTCTCACCTGAGTCCCGAGGGACCGGCACATCACCACCCGGGGCAGTGGGCCTCACGTGCCCCAGCCCTCCCCGGGTAACCCCCTGCCCACCTGTTGGCGCAGGCGGGGCAGGGTCGCACCCGGTCGGCGGCCGCCGATTGCCCGCCATGCCGCCGCCGGCCGGGTCCTCAACCCTTCCACGCACGGCCGGGTCGCCGAGTTCTTCCGACGGAAGCTGCCGGGCTGAACCTCTAGTCAACGCACATAAGCGGCCCGGCCCCAAATCAGCTACGGGCATCTACAGGGCGGGGAGTGTTTCGCAGGTAGAGCCTGGTGGGGCGGGCGGGACTCGAACCCGCGACCCAGGGATTATGAGTCCCCTGCTCTAACCTGCTGAGCTACCGCCCCGCCCGTCCGCGACCCGGGGGCGCGCGGATGGCGACCGCGCCGCGGTAGCGAAGCTCCCCCGATAGGACTCGAACCTATAACCTGCCGGTTAACAGCCGGACGCTCTGCCGATTGAGCTACGGGGGAAGGCAGTCCCCACCTCACACGGAAGTGCATGAGGAGGACCTCCCCTAGAGTACCGGAAACCTCCGGAGTAGTGGCGACAGGGTTTGGCGTTAGCGGCGCCCGGGTAACCGGCAATGTGGGAGGGAATCCAGCAAGTCTGGGCGATTTGCCCTGACAGAGGGCGTCGTGCGGATATCCTGGGTGGGTCGCAACGTGACCACCATCACGTCTGTGATGAAGGTCATCCGTGCGACCAGCCCTGGAGGGACGAGCGACCGGAAGGAGCCGTCATGCGCGGCAAGCTGATGTTTCTCGGCGGGATGGCGGTCGGGTTTGTCTTGGGTGCCCGAGCCGGCCGGGAACGATACGAGCAGCTGCTCGAACGGGCCCGTCAGCTCCGGGACAACCCGACCGTGCAGGAGGCCGCGGGAGTGATCCAGGCCCAAGCCAGCCGGATCTACACCGAAGGCAAAGACATGGTGAACGGGCGCCTGAAGCGCGGCAAGCTCACCGACAAGCTGAACCAGGAGTCCCACCGGGAGTCGGTCCAGCCGGAGCCGCTGCAGCCCGATCCGATGGCCGGCGAGCCGGATCCATTCGCCGGCAGCCAGCGCCCCACTCCCGGCAGCACCCTGTAGCGACCAACGACTTCACCACTACGCACTCCACCAGAACGGCACCCGGCACCACGCCGGGTGCCGTTCCCTGTCGGTACCGCGCCGGTGCGCTCGCGCGGCGCCACCGGACCTGGTCAACGGCGCAGCATCCGGGCGATCCGGCGCGACGCCACCGCCATGGCCGCCAGAGTCACCGCCAGCAGGTAGGCCACATGCCAGAGCAGGCCCAGGTGGAACTGTTCCAACATCACTCCCCGGAGCAGCTCCACCCCGTGGAACAGCGGCGTGGCCCATACCACCACCTGCAGCCCGGCCGGATAGGTGTCCACCGGCACGAACGTGCCGGAGAACAGGAACAGCGCGAACAACAGGATGCTGACGTAGTCGAAGTCCTGCCACGTCCGCATCAGCGTGGCCAGGGTCATCCCCGCCGCCCCGAACGCCAGCCCCACCAGCAGGGCCGCGGGCACCGCCAGCGCGGCCAGCAGCGGGCTGGTCAGCCCTATCCCCACCGCCACCGCCAGGAAGGCCACGGTGTACATCGCCCCACGCATCATCGCCCAGCCCAGCTCGCCGAACGCGATCTCCACCGGGGTGACCGGCGTGTTCAGCATCGGGTAATAGATCTTGCTGAACTTGAGCTTGCTGAAGAAGTTCATCGTCGACTCAGCCACCGCCCCGTTCATGCTCGCGGAGGCCAACAGCGCCGGAGCGATGAACACCAGGTACGGCACGGTGCGCCCGTCGGCCAGGGTGATGTCACCGACCAGCGCCCCTACCCCCACCCCATTGCGAACAGGTAGAGCAGCGGCTCCGCCAGCCCGGACAACACCAACCACCAGTAGGAGCCACCGGAGCCCAGCGCGGTCATGCTGCGCTGCAACACCGCCGCCACCCGGGAGAACGCCAGCTCGTCACCGACCAACGCGCGGCTCAGCGCCCCCCGGGTCAGGGCCGTGGTCATCACCGTCGCCGCACCCCCTAACGCACCAGTCGACGCTGGAACCGGGCCACCGCGGCCAGGAATCCGCTCAGCACCCACACCACCACGTACGCCAGGTGCAGCCCGACCGGCCAGCTAGGAGCCAACCCGACCACCGCGGCCCGACACAGCTCCACCCCATGCCACAGTGGCAGCAGGTACGCCACCGGTCGCAGCAGCTCCGGCAACTGCTCCAACGGGAAGAAGACCCCGGAGAACAGCATCATCGGCAGCAGCGCGAACCGGAACAGCAGCGCCAGCGACGTGTCCTTCTCCACCGTGGCGGCGAACGCCATCATCGGTGCCGCCACCGCCAACGCCATCAGCAGCGCCACCGGCGGCGCCAGCACCGCCCAGCCCTGGGAGACCACCCCGAACGGGAACATCACCACCAGGAACGCCACGGTCGCCACCGCGGTCCGCAGCCCGATGTAGCACAACTGCCCGGCCACAATGTCCCGCACCCGCGGCGGCGCCGCGGTGATCGCGTAGTAGGTCTTGTTCCACTTGAAGCCGCCCATGACCGGATACCCGGCCTCCATCAACGCGATCTGCACTCCCGTGAACGCCAGCAACCCGGGACCGATGAACTGGGTGTACGGCACCGGCAACGCGCCGCCCCGGTCCACGTACTCCCCCACCATCAGGCCGATGCCGAGGAAGAACAGCACCGGCAGCACGAACGAGCTGAACACGGTGCCGCGCCACACCCGCCGGTAGGTGGTGAGGTAGTACTCAAACACCGCCCAGGCTGGATGGATCGCGCGCATCAGGTCTCCACCAGGCTGCGGCCGGTCAAGTGGAGGAACACATCCTCCAGGGTGGCCCGGCGCACCAGCACCTGCGTGGGAGACAACTCCCGGGCCTGTACCGCCGCCACCGCCGCGTCCCCATCGTCGGCGTACAACAGGATCCGGTCCGGCAGCACCTCGCACCGCTCGCCGATCCCCGCCAACTTCTCCGCGTACGAATCCAGCGGGGCATCCGCCCCGAACCGCAGCTCGGCGACCTCCCGGGTGGCGTACCGCTCGATCAGCGCCCGGGGTGACCCCTCCGCGACGATCTGTCCCCCATCCATCACCACCAGCCGGTCACACAGCTGCTCGGCCTCGTCCATGTAGTGGGTGGTCAGCACCAGGGTGGTGCCGCGTTGCTTGAGTCGGAACAGCCGCTCCCAGACCAGATGCCGAGCCTGCGGATCCAGCCCGGTGGTGGGTTCGTCCAACAGCACCAAATCGGGCTGGTTGACCAGGGCCCGGGCGATGGTCAGCCGCCGTTTCATCCCACCGGACAACGGCTCCACATCCTGGTCGGCCCGTTCCGTCAACTGCACAAACTCCAGCAGCTCCGCCGCCCGGCGGCGTGCTTCCGCCCGGCGGATGCCGAAGTACCGGGCATAGGTGACCAGGTTGTCCCGCACCGTCAGGTCCGGATCGAGGTTGTCCTCCTGTGGACACACCCCGAGCCGCGCCCGGATCGCCGGCCCCTGCCGGCGCGGGTCCATACCGAGGATGGTCAGCTCGCCGTCACTGGGTGGGGACACACAACCGATCATCCGCATGGTGGAGCTCTTGCCGGCTCCGTTCGGACCGAGGAATCCGAACGCCTCCCCAGGCCACACATCCAGATCGATGCCGTTGACCGCCACGAAATCTCCGAACCGCTTCACCAGCCCACGAGCCCGGATCAACGGCGCGCTGTCGGTCATGTCCGCACCCTGCCTAGTCGTCGGGGATCAGGTCAAGCTGTTTCCGCCCCACCGGCCGCGGAGTAGGTGGCCACCAGCGTGGCGGTGGCATCCCGCACCCCCGGTGCGGCCGGGTCGGTGCCCGGGTCGTACCGGACCATCCACCGCAACCCATCCACCCCCGGCACCCGGCGGGCCACCACCCAGACCGCGCCCCCGGGCACCGCCTCGTGCGCGGAGAACGACACCGACTTGGTGACCCGCGCCCGTACCACCTTCGGCACGTCCCCCGGGTCCGACAGGGGGATGGTCACCGGAGGCAGATCCGCCACCACCTGGTAGCCGCCGGCGTCCGGCTCCCGCACCTCCCCCGGGACGATGATGAGCTCCCGCCCCGTCCAGGTGGCCTTGTGGATCTCGTGCCACCCCAGCCGCTCCGTCCGGTCGGGCAGGTGCAGGCCGAGGTTGGTCACCACTACCGCCTGGTCGTCGGCCACCGTCGCCCAGGCGAGCACCCGTTCGTTCGCGGCCAGCGCAGGTCGCAGCCGGGCCGGCAGCCGCCGTCGCTTGAAGAACCCCACTACAGCTCCCCCGACACCCGTTCCCGCAGGGCGCGCGCATGCTGCTCCAGCGAGAACAACTCCGCCGCCAACGCGAGATACTGCGTCTTGTCGGCCACCGGATTGACCCGCTGCGCCCGCGACTTCAACTCCGCCACCCGGGCTTCGACCGTGACCAGCTCCAGCCTAGCCATGGTGATCGCTACATACCGGGGGTCCGGATCCCGGTCCAACTGGAGTGGCTCCACCGCGAGCTCGGTCACCAGCGCGGCGGCGGCCAGGTCCGGGCACGCCTCCCGGATCCGCACCACCCACTCCGGCCCACCGGTGGTGGCCGCACACCCTCCGACCTCCGCCACCGCGCGCCGGATCACCTGATGCAGCGGGTGGTGGTACACCTCCGGACCGAGCGCGTCGAACACCGGCCCGGCCAGTACCGGCTCCTGGATCGCCAACTTGAGCGCTTCCCGTTCGACCAGCATGGCGGGGTTGACCGCCGGGGTGTTCCGGGGGCGGGGCAAGTTCGGTGAGGTCGGCGCCCTTGGCCGCCGCGGCCACCGCCCGCATCACCTGCTCCACCGGCAACCCCAGGTCACCGGCGAGCTTACGGGCGTACTCCGGCCGCTTCTCCCGGTCCTTCAACCGGGCCACCAGCGGCGCCGCCCGGCGCATCGCGTCCACGCGGCCGTCGACGGTGTCCAAGTCGTACCGGGCGATCACCTGCCGCAGGGCGAAGTCGACCAGCGGCTCCCGCCGCGCCACCAGATCCCGTACCGCCGCGTCCCCCTTGGTCAACCGCAGATCGCACGGGTCCAGGTTGTCGGGGCTGACCGCGATGAAGGTACGTCCCACGAACTTCTGGTCGGAGTCGAACGCCCGCAGCGCCGCCTGTTGCCCCGCCTGGTCCCCGTCGAACGTGAAGATGATCTCTCCAGTGAAGACGTCGGTGTCCATCAGCAGCCGACGCAACACCTGGATGTGGTCGTCACCGAACGCGGTGCCGCAGGTGGCCACCGCGGTGGGCACCCCAGCCAGGTGGCAGGCCATCACGTCGGTGTAGCCCTCCACGATCACCACCCGGCCCTGTTTGGCGATCTCCCGCTTGGCCTGGTCGATGCCGTACAGCACCTGCGACTTCTTGTAGATCGGGGTCTCCGGGGTGTTGAGGTACTTCGGCCCGTCGTCGTCATCCGCGAGCTTGCGGGCACCGAACCCGATCACGTCCCCGGAGATGTCCCGGATCGGCCAGAGCAGCCGGCCCCGGAACCGGTCGATCAGCGACCCGGAGCGGGCCTCCCGGGCCAGGCCGGCGGTGACCAGCTCCTGGTCGGTGAACCCCCGTCCGCGTAGGTGCCGGGTGAGCGCGTCCCAGCTGGCCGGGGCGTACCCACACCCGTACCGCTCCGCGGTGGTCCGGTCGAACCCGCGCCGGGCCAGGAATTCCCGGGCCCCCCGGGCCGGCGGGGTCAGCAGCTGCTCGGCGTAGAACTCGGCGGCGGCGGCGTGCGCGGCCACCAGCCGCTGCCGCTGCCCCTGCTGTGGCCGCCGCGACCCGGCGGGGGTCTGCTCGTACCGCAGCTGGATGCCGGCCCGGGAGGCGAGATACTCCACCGCCTCCACGAACGTGAGGTGGTCGGCCTCCATCACGAACCCGATCGTGTCGCCGCCCTTGCCGCAGCCGAAGCAGAAGTACACCCCCTTGTCCACCCGGACCGTGAACGAGGGCGTCTTCTCCTCGTGGAACGGGCACAGGCCCTTGAAGGTCTGGGCACCGGCCGGCTTGAGGGTGACCCGCTCCCCCACCACATCCGCGATCGAGGTGCGTTCCCGTACCAGCGCGATGTCTTCGTCCCGGATCCGGCCCGCCACGGCAGCCTCCTCTCGTGGTTACCGTACTTGGATGGAGGTCGGGTCGTACCTGGTGGTCGGGGAAGCGTTGGTGGATCTGATCAGCGAGCCCGGATCCTGGCGCTTCCAGGCCGTCTGCGGGGGCAGTCCGCTGAATGTGGCGGTGGCGCTGGCCGCCGCCGGGCATCCGGTCCGCCTGGCCAGCCAGGCCGGCGATGACCTGTTCGGTCAATTGCTCCGAGACCACCTCACCCGGTACGGGGTGGACACCAGGGACGTGATCGACACCGGGGACGCGACCAACCTGGCGTTCGCGCACCTGGACGCGGCCGGGGCGGCGCACTACGACTTCCGGCTGAGCTGGACCTGGCCCGGCCCGGTGGATCTGACCGGGGTGGACTGGCTGCACACCGGGTCGCTGGCGGCGGTGCTGGACCCGGGTGCGGCGGCGGTGACGCAGGCGGTGCACACCGCCCGGCGCGCCGGCATCCCGGTGTCGTACGACCCGAACGTGCGGCCGGTGCTGATGCGGGACCCGGCGACGGCCCGACCGGTGGTGGAGCGGTGGGTGGCCGCGGCCGACCTGGTGAAGGTCAGCGCCGAAGACCTGGCCTGGCTGTATCCCGGGGTCCCCGACCTCGCGGTGGCCGCGGACTGGGCTGAGCGCGGCCCTGCGCTGGTGGTGGTCACCCGCGGGGCCGCCGGGGCGGTGGCCCGGTACCGGGGAGGCGTGGTCGAGTGCGCTGCGCCGCGGGTGCGGGTGGTCGACACGATCGGGGCCGGTGACCTGTTCACCGCCGGGTTGCTGTCCCGCCTGGCCGACTGGCGGCCGGAGCAGCCGCTGGAGCGTCCCCGGTTGGTGGCGGCGCTGCGGTACGCGACCGCGCTCGCGGCGGCGGGTTGCGCGCGCCGCGGAGCGGTACCGCCGCCGGCGGCGGACGTGGCGGCGCTCCTGGGCGAGGAGGCCCTTCGGGGGCGGTGAGTCAGTGGATCAGCTGATCCAGCGGGACCGTCGGGTCGGCCAGGGCCTGCGGGTCAACCGGCCGGCGTCCCCGGATCAGCGCTTGGATCCGGTCCGCCACCTCCCAGATGTTCACGTTCATCCCCGCCAGGACGCGGTGGTCGGCATCCAGCCAGAACACCAGATATTCCGGGACTCGTCCATCGACCAGCGTGGGATCCCCGCGGAACACCACCCGGCGGTATCCCCCCGGGGGCAGCCATCCGGAGAACTCCATGCCGAGGTCGTACTGGTCGGTGAAGAAGAACGGGACCGCATCGAACGTGACCGGCTGCCCGAGCATCGCCCGCGCCGCGGCCGGGCCGCTGTCATACGCCCGGGCCCAGTGCTCGACCCGGATCGGCGCACCCGCCAGGGAGCTGGGGATCCGCGCCACGTCACCGCAGGCGTAGATGTCCGGATCGGAGGTACGCAGGTCGGCGCCGGTCAGCACGCCGTCGTCGACCGCCAGGCCGGCCATCTCCGCCAACTCGGTGGCCGGAGTGACTCCGATCGCGACCACCACCAGGTCCGCCGGTAGTTCGGTGCCGTCGGTGAGGACGACCGTGGACACTCCTTCCCCGGTACCCCGGAACCGGGTCACTTCCGTGCCGAACCGGAAGTGGACCCCGTGCGCGCGGTGCAGATCGCGGAACAGCGCTCCCACCTCGGGGCCGAGCATCGACAGTGGTAGCTGCCCTCGGGCCACCACCGTCACGTCTTTCCGGTGGTGGCGGGCCGCGGCCGCGACCTCCATCCCGATCCAGCCGCTGCCGATCACCACCACCCGCTGGACCTGGTCATTCTGGAGATCAGCCAGCAGTAGATCAGCCTCGTCCAGGGTGCGGAGGTAGCGGACTCGGTGCAGGTCGTGCCCGGGCACGGTGAGGGTGCGGAGCCGGGAACCGGTGGCGAGCAGCAGCCGGTCGTACCGGAGGTCTTCGAACCCGTTCAGGGTGACGGTGTGATTGGCCGGGTCGAGACCGGTGACCCGACAGCCGAGGCGCAGATCGATCCCGTGGCCGGCCCACCAGTCTTCGTCCTGCAGGAAGGCCCGCTGCCGAGGTTCGGCCCCGAGCAGATATCCCTTGGACAGTGGTGGACGCTCGTACGGGGGCTCCGTCTCCTCCCCCACCAGCACGATCCGGCCGGCGAACCCTTCTTCTCGGAGGGTCTGCGCCGCCCGTCCCCCGGCCAGGCCCGCTCCGACGATCACGAAAGTCCGCTGGTCCGCGTTCATGTCGTCAGCCTAGGGGCACCGGCGGCGCTACGCGAGGATCCTGCCGCTCTCGGCGGTGGTGTCAACGGGTGCACAGGCGCCGATGCCAGGCCACCGCGGCCGGATCGGTCAGGCTGGCCACTTGATCCACTACCACGCGGAGTCGGGCGGCATCGTCAGTGGCCGCCGTCCACATCGGCGCGAACACCGGGTCCAGCGCCGCCGGTGCCCGCGCGCACAGCGCCTCCACCAGTTCGATCAGTATTTCCCGCTGCCGGGCGTACCCGGCGGTGCTGCCCGGTCGGCGCATCACATACCGCAGCGCCATCCCTTTGAGCAGGGCACACTGGGCGCGGATCTCCCGCGGCACCACCAAGTCGGCCCGGTAGCGCCGGAGCGGCCCTTCCCCCGCGTGGGCCCGGGTAGCGGTCACCGCGGCGGTCACAAAGCGTCCGGTCAGGGTGCTGGTAAACCGCTTGAGCGCGACCTGGGCGGAGTGGCTGCCATCGTACGCCTGCAACGGCGCCAATACCGGGTCGGCGAGCAGGTCGCGCAACACTTCGGCCAGGTCGTCCGGGGATTCTGGTGAGTAGTGTGCGGCCACGTCTTCACACAGCGCCGCCTGTTCATCCCTATTGGATAGAAGCGGACCCAACGCGATTAATCCACTATGGATGCCATCCTCCACGTCATGGACGGAATAGGCGACGTCGTCCGCCCAGTCCATCACCTGGGCCTCCATGCACCGCCGCGTGACCGGGGCGCCGACGCGCAGCCAGCCGAACACCGCCGCGTCATCGGGGTAGACCCCGAACTTCCGCTGATCGCTGGTGCGAAACCAGGGATACTTGCAGACCGCGTCCAGGCTCGCCCGGGTCAGGTTGAGCCCCGCACCGGGCACTTTCGCCTCTAGCCGCGTAAGCACCCGCAGGGTCTGGGCGTTGCCCTCAAACCCCCCACAAGACTGGGCCACCGCGTCCAGCGCCGCTTCCCCGTTGTGACCGAACGGCGGATGCCCAAGATCATGAGCGAGCCCGGCGGTCTCCACCACATCCGGATCGCACCCCAGCCGCTGCCCCATCTCCCGGCCGATCTGCGCCACCTCGAGCGAATGGGTCAGGCGCGTACGCAGAAAGTCGTCCGACCCGCCGTAGCCGGCCTCCGCTCCCCACCCCACGCTGTGGACCTGGGTCTTGGTAGCGAGCCGTCGGAACCCCGCCGAGTGCAGCACCCGCGCCCGGTCGCGCTGGTACGGCCCCCGCCCCACACTGGTGTCACTGGGCGGCTCCGCCACCCACCGGGCGCGGTCCAGATCCTGGTCGGTCATGGTGGTCCGAGCCTATCCACCCGCACCGACGGTGAGACGAAATCGCGTCAGCTCGTCGCGGTGGACCACCGGCCACTACCGGTGGGGCGGGCCGGCACCCCGACCCGCCCCATCCGCACCGCTCAGCTCACCGGCTGTCGGCGCTGCTGGCCTGACCGGCCGCCCGGCCGGCCTCGAGCCGCGCCACCGGCACCCGGAACGGCGAACAGGACACATAATCCAGTCCGACCTCGTGGAAGAAGTGCACCGACTCCGGGTCGCCACCGTGCTCACCGCACACCCCGATCTTCAGATCCGGACGGGTCTGCCGGCCCTCGGCCACCGCCAGCTGGACCATCCGGCCGATGCCTTCCCGGTCGAGCGACTCGAACGGCGACACCCCGAAGATCCCCCGCTCCAGGTACTGGGTGAAGAACGAGCCCTCCACGTCATCCCGGGAGAAGCCCCACCCCATCTGGGTCAGGTCGTTGGTGCCGAAGGAGAAGAACTCGGCCGCCTCCGCGATCTGACCAGCGGTCAGCGCCGCCCGCGGTACCTCGATCATGGTGCCGATCAGGATCCGGTCGGCCAACTCCACCCCGGTCTGGCGGGCCACATCCGCGATCACCTGCTCGGCTTCCTGCCGGACCGTCTCCAGCTCCTGCACCGCGCCGACCAACGGCACCATGATCTCCGGCCGTGGGTCTCCCCCGGCGCGGATCCGCTCGGCCGCGGCCTCGGCGATCGCCCGCACCTGCATGGCGAACAGCCCGGGAATCACCAGTCCCAACCGGACCCCGCGCAGCCCCAGCATCGGGTTCTGTTCGTGCATCCGGTGAACCGCCGCCAGCAGCGTCTTGTCCCGGCCCGGGTCCTCACCCCGCGCCTCCGCCACCGCCACCTTCACCGCCAGGTCGGTCAGGGGCGGGAGGAACTCGTGCAGCGGCGGGTCCAGGAGACGGACCGTCACCGGCAGCCCGTCCATCGCCTCGAAGATCTCTACGAAGTCACCCCGCTGCAGCGGCAGCAGCGCCGCCAGCGCCTGCTCCCGCTCCTCCTCGGTGGTGGCCAGGATCAGCCGCTCCACCAGCTCCCGCCGGTCGCCGAGGAACATGTGCTCGGTGCGGCACAGGCCGATCCCGGTCGCCCCGAACCGGCGGGCCCGGGCCGCGTCCTCAGCCGTGTCGGCGTTGGTGCGTACCCCCAGGGTCCGACGGGAGTCGGCGTGCTGCAGCAGTCGATGCACCGCCGCCACCAGCGGATCCGACTCGGGCGCCACCTTGCCCTCGAAGTACTGCACCACCGGCGACGGCTGCACCGGGATCTCTCCCAGGTAGACCCGACCGGTGGAGCCGTCGATGGAGATCACGTCTCCCTCGTTGACCACCTGGCCGTCGACGGTGAACCGCCGGTTGACCACGTCCACGTCCAGCGCGTCCGCGCCGCACACCGCGGTCTTCCCCATGCCGCGGGCGACCACCGCGGCATGGCTGGTCTTACCACCCCGACTGGTCAAGATGCCCTGCGCGGCGATCATCCCGGGCAGGTCGTCCGGGTTGGTCTCCTTCCGTACCAGGATCACCCGCTCACCGGAGGCGGCGAGCTCCGCCGCCCGCTGGGAGTCGAACACCGCCTTGCCGACCGCCGCCCCCGGAGAAGCCGCCACCCCGGTAGCGAGATGGGTGGGGTTGGCCGACAAGTCGAAGGTGGGGAACATCAGCTGCGCCAGCTGCGCCCCGTTGACCCGCTGGATCGCCTCATCCAGGTCAATGACTCCCTCGTCGACCAATTGCGTGGCGATGATGAACGCGGCCGCCGCGGTCCGCTTACCCACCCGGGTCTGCAGCATCCACAGCTTGCCGCGCTCCACGGTGAATTCGATGTCGCACAGGTCCTGGTAGTGGTTCTCCAGCGTCTGCATGATCGACAGCAGCTGGTCATACGAGCGCTTGTCCAGCCGCTCCAGCTCCTGCAGCGGCACGGTGTTACGGATGCCCGCCACCACGTCCTCGCCCTGCGCGTTGGCCAGGTAGTCCCCGTACACCCCCTGGGCACCGGTGGCCGGGTCCCGCGTGAACGCCACGCCGGTACCGGAGTCGTCCCCCAGGTTGCCGAACACCATGGTCTGTACGTTCACCGCGGTGCCCAGGTCGGCGGGGATCCGCTCCTGACGGCGGTACAGCACCGCCCGCTCGGAGTTCCAGGAGTTGAACACCGCCTCGATGGCCATGTCCAACTGCTCCCGCGGATCCTGCGGGAAGTCCCGCCCCGTCTGTTCGGAGTAGATCTTCTTGTAGGTGTCCACCAGCGCCCGCAAATCTTCCGCGGTCAGGTCCAAATCGTTGGTGGTGCCCTTGGCCAGCTTGGCGGCGTCCAGTGCCTGCTCGAACAGCTCCCCCGGCACCCCGGAGACGGTCTTGCCGAACATCTGCACCAGCCGGCGGTAGGAGTCCCAAGCGAACCGCGGGTTACCGCTCTGCTGGGCCAGGCCGTGCACGCTCCGGTCGTTGAGACCGACGTTGAGCACCGTCTCCATCATCCCGGGCATGGAGAACTTGGCACCGGAGCGGACCGACACCAGCAGCGGATCGGATGGGTCGCCCAGCCGCTTGCCCATCTTCTCTTCCACTCGGGCCAGTTGCTGGCTGACCTGCTCCGCCAGCTCCGCCGGAGCCTGGCCAGTCTGGAGATAGACCTTGCACGCCTCGGTGGTGATGGTAAACCCGGGAGGTACCGGCAGACCCAGGTTGGTCATCTCGGCCAGGTTGGCGCCCTTACCCCCGAGCAGATCCTTCAGGTCCTTGTTGCCTTCCGCGAAGTCGTACACGTACTTCGGCATCCTGCGGCCTCCCACGGTGTGCTGCCACGGCGCAGTTACGGGTTCGCAAGACCTGCCGACCGGTTTCGACTACCTGATCGACCGGCGCTACCGCGTGCTGCGGTCCAGTTACAGGGGCCAACTCTAGACGAGCAGGCCGCCTAGTTTGGGCTTCCACACCAGGTTAGGAAGGCTTCTGACCCGAATGGTCAACTCCTTCGGCTCCGCTTGGACTGCGTCACATGGACGTCGCGTTCGGCCTGCTCCCGCAGCCGCTCCGCTTCCTGAATCAACTCCACCAGCCGACCCGGCCACTCCGGGGGGTGAGCCACCTGTGCTCGCAGCCGCGCTATCTCCTGCCGCGCTTCCCGCAGTTCGATCCGCAGCTGCGCGGCCGCCGCCAGTTTCTGGGTGACCGCGGCCAGTCGTGCCGTCAAGTTCTGTAACGCGTCCGCCACCTGCTGCCGGTTGTATCCCCAGAACTCCAGCGCGAAGTCCTCCAGCCGGACCTCCTGGCTGACCGGTACCTCGTCCGAGGGACCACCGGCGGTGGCCAGCACCTCGTCAACTGCCCAGTCAGGATCCGCCTCAGGCCGGTGATGGTCCCGGTCATCCGGTTCCGACCGATGGTCGCTCCGGCGGTCCAGCTTGTGGGACGTGGTCCCTTCGTGCATCGCTCTGTCCTCCCCCTCACGTGCGGCGGGTGGGCCGGGCCGGGAACGGCTCCCCAGACCGGTCCACTCGCAACATGCCGACCAGCGCGACCGCCGTGGGTCCCACTCCGCCCGCGCGCCAGCGGGATCGGGCATCAGCGGATCAGCCGCGGGCGGCTCCCCCGCCGGCGAATCGGCGGTTACCGCCGCCAACACCGCCAGCGCCGCCACGGTCACAGCCATGAGCAGCAGCAGGGCCCGCTTGGTCGATGCGCCGGGGCCGTATCCAAGCGCCGCCGCACCGCGAGCCAACCGCCGTGTTGCGTCCATACCGGCTCCTCAGCCTGCTGCCGTGAACCGACCGCCGGCCCGCCCCACCCGATGGAAGCCGAAGCGTCCTCACCAGGGGGCGTGCCTAAAACCGCTGGTCCGAGGCTGAGGTTACCGATTCTTACGAGATTCTTTCATAAAATCGCATTATTACGATATGGCGGCACTTCCGGTACTCGGTGTGGTATCGGGCGATGCTACGTGCGCCTGCGCGGCCAGTGTGGGACCATCACGGAATGAATCTTGATCGTCCGATGGCACCGGATCCGTACGCACTCCTTCCGGTGGTGCCGACCTTCGTGCTGACGAGTAACGACGTCACCGACGGCCAACCGATGGACCAGAAGTTCGCGCACAAGAGTGCGGGCGGCCAGAACCTCTCCCCCCACCTGGCCTGGGCCGGCTTCCCCGAGGACGTCGCCGGCTTCGCCGTGACCTGTCTGGACCCGGACGCTCCCACCGGCAGCGGGTTCTGGCACTGGCAGCTGCTCAACGTGCCCGCATCGGTCACCGAACTACCCACCGGTGGGCCGTTACCCAGCGGATCCTTCTGCACCCGGAACGACTTCGGTGACCCGGAGTACGGAGGGCCCGCGCCGCCGGCCGGCGACCGCCCCCACCGCTACATTTTCGTCGTCCACGCACTGAACACCGCACACCTACCGGTCACTCCGGATACCCCGGCGGGGCAGGTGGGCTTCCACCTCACCTTCCACACCATCGCCCGGGCGATCATCCGGCCCACGTACCAAATCCCGGCCTAATGTGCGCCTTGACGAAGGTGCCCTCCCGGCACACCATCGCCGGGAGGGCACCTTCCTTATGGCCTCGTGGCGTCAGGGAAGCCGGTCGAGCAGGTAGCGCTCGACCGCATCGATGGAGATCCGCTCCTGGGCCATGCTGTCCCGATCGCGGACGGTGACCGCGTTGTCGTTCAGGGTGTCAAAGTCGACGGTGATGCAGTACGGGGTGCCGATCTCGTCCTGCCGGCGGTAGCGCCGCCCAATCGCCTGCGTGTCGTCGAATTCGACGTTCCACCGCTTACGCAGCGCGGCCGCCAGATCCCGCGCCTTGGGCGACAGCTCAGGATTCCGCGACAGTGGCAGCACCGCCACCTTCACCGGCGCCAACCGCGGGTCGAACCGGAGCACTGTCCGCTTGTCCACCCCGCCCTTGGTGTTCGGCGCTTCGTCCACATCGTACGCCTCAAGCAGGAACGCCAGTAGCGCCCGGGTCAACCCCGCGGACGGCTCGATCACATACGGGATCCAGCGCCGACCCGCCTCCTGGTCGTAGTACGACAGGTCCACTCCGGAGTGCTTGGAGTGCGTGGCCAGGTCGAAGTCGGTCCGGTTGGCGATCCCCTCCAGCTCGGCGAACTCGGCGCCGCTGAACCCGAACCGATACTCGATGTCCACGGTCCGTTTGGAGTAGTGGGACAGCTTCTCCTTCGGGTGCTCGTACAGCCGCAGGTTGTCCGGGGAGATGCCGAGATCGACGTACCAGTCCCAGCGCTGCTGCAGCCAGTACTCGTGCCACTTCTCGTCGGTGCCGGGCTCGACGAAGAACTCCAGCTCCATCTGCTCGAATTCGCGGGTGCGGAAGATGAAGTTGCCTGGAGTGATCTCGTTCCGGAAGCTCTTGCCCACCTGGGCGATGCCGAACGGAGGCTTACGCCGGGACGAACTCATCACGTTCTGGAAGTTGATGAAGATGCCCTGGGCGGTCTCCGGACGCAGGTAGTGCATCCCCTCCTCGCTGTCGACCGGGCCCAGGTAGGTCTTCATCAAGCCGTTGAACAGCCGCGGCTCGGTGAACCGGCCTCGCGTACCACAGTGCGGGCACGCGACCTCGGTCAGCCCCTCCGGAGCCCGGCCGTGCTTGGCCTCGAACGCTTCCTCCAGGTGGTCGACGCGGAACCGCTTGTGGCAGGACTGGCACTCGGTGAGCGGGTCGACGAACGCGTCCACGTGCCCGGAGGCCACCCAGACCTCTCGGTTCAGCACCACCGCCGAGTCGAGCCCGACCACGTCCTCGCGCTCTTGCACTATCGCCCGCCACCACTGGCGGCGAATGTTCTCCTTCAGCTCGACTCCGAGCGGTCCGTAGTCCCACGCCGACCGGCTTCCGCCGTAGATCTCACTGGACGGGTACACGAACCCCCGCCGCTTGGCGAGGTTGACGACGGCGTCGACACGGTTTTCCGCCACGGAACGCTCCTCAAGTCACCGCCGGCTGGCTGCCGGCGCTGGTCTGGTCAGTCTGGTCATGGGTACGGCTGTAGCGTACGGGCCGCCGCACCGCGAACGCACTCGGGTTACGCATCCCGCGCCAGCCGTCATTCGTCTGGTACCCGGCCGCACACCTCCAACTCCCCGGTGGAGGTGTTCTGCGCCAGCGGGATCTGGAACTGCTCCGTGTCCCCGTTGACGTAGGTGATGGTCACGGGGACATCCAGCTCCCCGCTGTCCGGGTCGAACGGGTCGTCGCCGCTGGTGACCTGCAGATCACCGATCTCATACTCCTGGATCCGGGGGGCGGTCGAGACCCGATGGATGAACTCCGGGAGGGACGAAGCCCGCTGATCGGCCTCACACCGCAGCTCGTACGCCCGCTCCCAGTCCTCCTGCCGGCGAGCCTCCAAGTAGTCCCGGACCGCTCGCTGGGCCTGTTCGTTGAGCGCGTGCTGCCCCAGCACGACCAGGCCGCCGACGGCCACCCCGCCGATCCCGCAGCAGGCGGCGAGGAGCCCGCCGGCGACTCCCAGTCGGAGCCACATCCGGGCCTGTCGGCCTTCGACCGGCGCCGCCACGAACGGCGGCTGCACCCCCGGCCCCGGCGGGGGCGGCGGAGGGGGCGGGGTTCCCGGCGGAGGGGGCGGGACTCCCGGTGGACCCCACCCTCCCGGCGGCCCCGCGGAGGCGGTGGGGGGGACCGCAGGCTCCGGGGCGGTCATGACCGGCTCCCCGCGTCCGCCACGTCGCTGCGATGGACCGCCACGGCGCCCCCCGGGTCCGCGTCGGCGAGCACCTCGTACGCGGACGGCTCATCCTCGGCCTGCGCGAGCAGCGGCACCGCCTCCACCCGGACGTCAAAGTTGCCCAGCGCTCGCCGGTAGGCGCCGACCGATTCCCACCGCGTCACCAGGCACCACCGGGTGGGGTCGTCCAGCGCGCGGACCAGTTCTCCGCCCAGGTAACCCGGCTGGGCCGCCAACGCCGTCAGTGCCGCGTGTGCCCGCGCCGTGAACTCAGCGGTACGCTCGGACGCTACGACGAACCGGTTGAGCGCGAGCACAATCCCCCCTCGCGTAGTCACGACCATCGGGTGTCCAGCCGAGCCTAACGAACGAGCAAAGATGACGACGAACGACAACGAACCCCCGGACCTACTGCGGCGATTGTCCCGCCTGAACCCGACCATGGTGGTGTTTGCGGTACTGGCCTTGTTCATCGGGGTACTGCTGCTACCGGACCAGCTCGGGGCGATCCTGATCCTGCTCCTGGTGGCGGGGTTGGTGTGGCTCTTGTCCAAGACCTGGCCGGTGCTGAGGCCGACGGCCCGCGGGCTACGCCTAGCGGTGATCGCGCTGCTGCTGCTGATCGCCGGAACGAAGCTGTTCGGCTGAGTCGGACCGCCTTTTCCGGACCTATGCGAATTTGGCAATCATTATCAACAAGGGGCAAGGTAGGGCCATGGCGAAAGCATCCCTGCCGGTCGCGTGGGCGGCCGCGCTGCTCATCGGTGCCGCGGCGTGCTCCCCAGGGGCGGCCGATGACGGCCGGTTGCCGGTGGTGGCGGCGTTCTACCCGCTGCAGTTCGTGGCCGAGCAGGTCGGCGGAGAGCACACCACGGTGACCAGGCTGACCGCTCCCGGGGTGGACGCGCACGACCTGGAGCTCGCCCCGTCCCAGGTGGCCGAGGTCAGCCAGGCCGAACTGGTGCTCTACCTGTCCGGGTTCCAGCCGGCGGTGGACGCCGCGGTCGCCGAACACGCCGGTGAAGCCGGCTTCGACGTGGGCACCGTACCCGGCCTGCTGCAATGACGCCGCGCCGGCCCCGGACTCCGACCACCACGACCATGACCATGACCACGGCCACGATCACGGCCACCAGTCCATGGGGCCGGATCCGCACGTGTGGCTGGACCCGCTCCGGTTCGCCGACCTCGCCGACGCGGTGGCGGACCGCCTGGCCACGCTGGACCCGACGCACGCCGCCGACTACCGGACCGGCGCCGCGCGGCTACGGGACGAGCTGACCGCGCTGGACCAGGAGTACACCGAGGGGCTGGCCGACTGTCAGCGGCGGGAGATCGTGGTCAGCCACGCCGCATTCGGTTACCTCGCCCACCGGTACGACCTGCGCCAGGTGGCGGTCACGGGGCTGTCTCCGGAGGCGGAGCCCACCCCCGGCCGGCTGGCCGAGGTGATCACCCAGGCGAAGGCGCACGGCGCCACCACCATCTTCTTCGAGACGCCTGGCCAGCCCGGCGGTGGCGGAGCGTCATCGCCGCGCGAGGTGGGCGCCGAGTCGGCGGTGCTGGACCCGATCGAGGGGCTCGCCCCCGACTGCGACGACGACTACTTTGCTCTCATGCGCGCCAATCTGGCCGCGCTGCGATCCGCGTTGGAGTGCTCGTGAGCGTCTCCACCATTCCCATGGTCTCCAAGCCCATGTCGGTGAGCGCACCGGTCGTCGAGGTGGACCGGGCGGTCGCCGGCTACCACGACCGGGCGGTGCTGCACGGGGTCTCGCTGCGGGTCGCATCGGGGGGAGGTGGTGGCCATCCTGGGCGCCAACGGCTCCGGCAAGTCCACCCTGCTGCGGCCCTGCTCGGACTGCTGCCGCTGACCAGCGGCAGTGTCCGCTTGTTCGGCGCCCCGCTGCCGCGGTTCCGGCACCGCGGACCGGATCGGATACGTGCCCCAGCGGCTCGGCGCCGGCAGCGGCGTGCCCGCCACCGTCACCGAGCTGGTCAGCTCCGGTCGGCTGGCCCGTCGCCGGCTTCGCCTGCGCCGCTGGGGGGCCGGCGACCGGGCGGCGGTGGCGCGGGCGATCGCCGCGGTGGGGCTGGCCGACCGGGCCGGTGACCCGGTGGCCACCCTCTCCGGCGGGCAGCAGCAGCGGGCGATGATCGCCCGGGCGCTGGCCACCGAGCCGGAGCTGCTGGTGCTGGACGAGCCCACCGCCGGGGTGGACGCCGAGAGCCAGCGGCGCGTTCGCCGCGGTGCTGCGCGGATTCGTCGCCGGCGGCGGCACGGTGGTGCTGGTGGCGCACGAGCTGGGCCCGCTGGCCCCGCTGGTGGACCGGGCGGTGGTGCTGCACGAGGGCCGGATGGCGCACGACGGCGCGGTGCCCGCCGGCCGGGCACCACGCCGACCGGACGCACGACCACGTCCACCCGCACGCGCCGGCCGAGCCTGACCGGGCACTGGTGCGGCGGGGGGCGCCCGATGAGCGTCTTCACCTACCGTTCATGCAGTACGCGCTGCTGGGCGCGCTGATCACCGGGCTGGCCGCGCCGGCGCTGGGCACCTACCTGGTGCAGCGGCGGCTGGCGCTGATCGGCGACGGGATCGGGCACGTGGCGCTGACCGGGGTGGCGGTGGGGCTGCTCACCGCCAGCTCGCCGGTGCTCACCGCGATGCTGGTGGCCGCCGCCGGCGCGGTCGCGATCGAGCTGGTCCGGGCCCGAGGCCGCACCTCCGGCGACGTGGCGCTGGCCGTGCTGTTCTACGGCGGCATCGCCGGCGGCGTGTTCCTGGTCAGCCTGTCCGCCGGCAACACCACCGCCAACCTCAACGCCTACCTGTTCGGCTCGCCGCTGACCACCTCCCGCACCGATCTGCTGGCGATGGCGGTGCTCGGCGGGCTGGTGCTGGCGGTGACGCTGGGGCTGCGGCCGTGGCTGTTCGCGGTCTGCCACGACGAGGAGTACGCCCGGGTGAGCGGGCTGCCGGTCCGGGCGCTTGAACCTGCTGCTCGCGATCACCACCGCGGTCACGGTCACGGTGGCGATGCGGGCGGTGGGGCTGCTGCTGGTCAGCGCCCTGATGGTGGTGCCGGTGGCGACCGCGCAGCTGGTGGCCCGGGGGTTCCGCTCCACCCAGCGACTGGCGATGCTGATCGGGCTGGTGGTCGCCGGCGGCGGGGTGGTGATCGCCGGCGTGTACGACACCGCTCCCGGCGCCACCATCGTGCTGCTGGCGATCGCGGCGTTCGCTGGTCACCACGGCTGGCGCGGCTCTGGCGGCGGCGGCGGCGCCCGGGCGCCGGAGCGGCGACCGGAGCGCGGAGCGAGCCGCCCGAGGTGGTGCTGGTAGCCGTTGAGCGCGATCAGGCGGTTACGGTGGGGGACGTGAACGGGCAGGAGGCGTACGAGGCGGCGGGGGAGCTGCTGCGGGCGTTGGCGGCGCCGGTTCGGGTGGCGATCGTGACCGAGCTGGCCAACGGCCACCGCTGCGTGCACGAGCTGGTGGACGCGCTGGGGGTAGCCCAGCCACTGGTCAGCCAGCACCTGCGGGTGCTGCGGGGAGCCGGGGTGGTCAGGGGCTCTCGGCGGGGCCGGGAGATCGCCTACTCCCTGGTGGACGAGCACGTCGCCCACATCGTCGCCGACGCGATCAGCCACGCCGGGGAGACCCGGCCACGCGAGTCGCCCGTCCCCCAGCGAGCCGCGGCGCCGGAGGTACCACGGCGGCCCACGCGAGCCCTCGCGCAGTCCCGGTCGACACCCCCGAGGAGGTAATCGCGCCATGACCGCGCCCCGGCCGGCGATGCGCCACACCCGACAGCGGGCGGCGGTGTCCGCCCTGTTGAACGAGGTGAAGGGTTTCCACTCCGCGCAGGAGCTGCACGCGATGCTGCGGCAGCGCGGCGAGCGGGTCGGGCTGACCACGGTCTACCGCACCCTGCAGGGCATGGCGGACGCCGGCGAGGTGGACGTGATGCGTCCGCCCGGCGGCGAGCACCTCTACCGTCGGTGCAGCCGTGGCCACCACCACCACCTGGTGTGCCGCAAGTGTGGCCGCACGGTGGAGGTGGAGGGGGTGGCGGTGGAGAGCTGGGCCAGCCGGGTGGCGGAGACCCACGGGTTCGTCGAGGTCGACCACACGGTGGAAATCTTCGGTATCTGTCCGGAGTGCGCCTAGCGCGCACCCTCTGCCGGAACCCGCTTCAGACACCCATCCGGGCAGCCCCGATCTCCGGCCTGATCATGCGAGTGCCCTTCCGGTCGGCCGGGCCGACCGGAAGGGCACCTACCGAGACCCTCAGCTACGGATCCGGATCGCGTCAGCGATGACGTAGCCCGTGCCGGAGGTCCACCGGCTGACCCCCACCACGTTGCGGTCACCGGCCGCCAGGTGGAACCGGCCGAGGTTGACCCACCGGCCGCCGTTGGTGCGCTGGTTGACGTGGACGGTCTGGTTGCCGCTGCTGGTCACGATCACGTACGGCGTACGGTCGTTGTAACCAGAGTTCGCTGGCCACCAGGCGTCCACGTAGTACTGGCCGGAGGACGGGATGTTGACCCGGTACCAGGACGCGTCGCTGGCGAGCACCGGGTTGGCGAAGTGGTAGTAGGACCCGTACTTCTGGCTGGAGTAGGACGAGGTGCTCCAGTCCTGGCCACGGGTGAACCGGGAGGAGGTGGAGTCGACGATGGTGGAGAAGCCGCCACCGCCGCCACCGCTCATCTTGGCCGCCACTTCGCTCCGCAGCTGCGGCAACCGGCTGTACAGCACGTTGCCCGGGCAGGCGGTGGAGCTGAAGTCCCGGTGCCCGTAGATCCGGCTGGGCGAGATGCCGTACTGCTGGCAGATGTAGGCGCACATGTGCACCAGCGAGTTCCACAGTGCGCTGGTGGGAGCGACCGAGGTGTACGTGCCCTCGTTCTCGATCCCGATCGAGGAGGTGTTGGCGCCCGGGGCGTGCACCCCCTGCGGGAAGGAGGTGCCGCCCTGCAACCGGGACAGGCTCTGATACCGGCCCTCCATGATGTAACCGCCTCGGCTGATGGTGAACTGCTGGCCGGAGTCGGCCCAGCCGTTGTTGTCCATGTGCCAGTTCTGGATGGCCCGGGACAACTGGAACGCCCACGACTGGGAGTAGTCGGTGACGTTCCCGGTGGCGGTGTGGTGAATGACGATCTTGTCAGGCCGGTAGTTGAGGATCGGGATGGTGCCCCGGGGGGAGCGGGCGCCCCAGGCGCTCCGACTGTAGATGGTGGGGGCGGACACCGCGGCCTGCGCCGGGGAGGCGGGGCCGAGGGTGGCCCCGGCCAGCGCCCCGCTGCCGAGGGCGGCGGCACCGACACCGAGCAGCATCGCGCCCCGCAGCATCGCGCGGCGGGAGACGGCGGCCGCTCTCTCCTCGCATTCCGGATCGAATTCCGGCGTGTACATGGGGGATTCTCCTTCCGACGGGGGACGGGGGGTGGACCGGGCCGGCTCGAAAGGGCGCCGGCCCGGCCGGGGATGAGAAGTCACACCCGGGTGATCCGGACCGCGTCAGCGATCACGTAGCCGCTGGTGGCGGTCCACCGGCTCACCCCTACGACGTTCCGGTCGCCGGCGGCCAACTGGAACGTGCCCAGGTCGACCCACTGGCCGCCTCCGGAACGTTGATCCACATGGACCACCTCGGTACCGGTGGTGGTCACCACCAGGTACGGGGTCTGGGAGTTGTAGCCCGAGTTGGACGGGTACCACACCTGCACCCGGTACGTACCGGTCTGCGGGATGGTGAACCGGTACCAGGCCGGGTCACTCGCCGAGACGGGATCGGCGAACCGGTAGCTCGGGCCGTACTTCTCCGGCGACCAGGAGGAGGTGCCCCAGTTGCCGCTCGCGGTGAACCGGCCCGGGGTGGTGGTGCTCACGATCTCGTCGTAGCTACCACCGCCACCGCCCACCGTGCGACCAGCGCTGGGGTTGCTCTCGTGATGGCGGCGGTCCAGGGCGGTCACATGGTAGGTGTAGGTGCCGTTCGGGTCGGCGGTCCGGTCGGTGTACGAGGTGCCGCGGACGGTCGCGATCAGATTGCTGGCGTCGGCGAACGCGCACGGATCGGTCGGTCCGCTGCCGTCCACCCGGTACACCGCGTAGTAGGTCGGGTTGCCGCTGCCCTGCCAGCGGAGCTGGACCCCGGCGCTGGTGCGGGTGGCGGAGGTGATGGTCGGGGTCGGGGGCGCGCTCCACCCAGGTGGCTGGCCACGGGGATCAGCGCCGGCCGGGGGTAGTGGTCGTTGGACAGCCGGGTCATCGCCCCGATCCGGTCAGCCCGGACGTCCTTGGCGCTGAAGTGGATGTCCCCCCGCACCTGGGGATAGTCGGCGGTTGAGGTACAGGTGGTTGGAGAGCTCCGCGGGGTTCTGCCAGGCCGGATCCTCACCCGCCCCGCCGGCGCGGTAGGTGGCTTGCCCGATGTAGAGCTGGACGTGGGTGCCGGAGACCACCTCCGACCACCAGGGCACCAGCACCGCGTAGTCCGCTACGGAGAAGCCGATGTGCCAGTAGATCTGTGGGGCGATGTAGTCGACCCACCCCTGCCGGACCCACCGGCGGGAGTCGGCGTAGATGGCGTCGTAGGACTGTAGCCCGCTGGTGGCCGACCCGAGCGGGTCCGTGGATTTGTTGCGCCAGATCCCGAACGGGCTGATGCCGAACTTCACCCAGGGCTTGGCCTGGTGGATGCTCTGGCTGAGCTCCTGGATCAGCAGGTTGACGTTGTGACGGCGCCAGTCGCCGATGTTGTTGAATCCGCCGCCGTACCGCGCGTAGGTGTCCGCGTCCGGGATCGGCACCCCGGAGACCGGGTACGGGTAGAAATAGTCGTCGAAGTGGACGCCGTCGATGTCGTAGTTGGTGACCGCGTGCATGATGGCGTTGCGGACGTGCTGCCGGACCGCCGGGATACCCGGGTTGTAGTAAAGTTGTCCATTGTAGGCAAATGCCCAGTCCGGGTTCTGCCGCACCGGGTGACTGGCGTGGAGCCGACTCCGGTCGGTGTGGGTGGCGACCCGGTACGGGTTGAACCAGGCGTGGAGCTCCAGGTTGCGGGCGTGCGCCTCCTGTACCAGGAAGGCCAACGGGTCGTACCCGGGATGGGCGCCCTGGGTGCCGGTCAACCAGTGGGACCACGGCTCGTACGGCGAAGGCCAGAACGCGTCCGCGGTGGGGCGCACCTGGACGATCACCGCGTTGAAGTGGTGCGCCTCCGCCAGATCCAGCCAGGCCCGGAACTCGGCCTGCTGCGCCGCGACGCTGAGGCCGGTCCGACTAGGCCAGTCGAGGTTGGCCACGCTGGCGATCCACATGGCGCGGAACTGACGCTTGGGGGTAGCTGGGTCCACCTCACAGGCGGCCGGCGCGGCGGCCAGCGTGGCTGTGGAGCCGGACAGGCCAGCGGCCACCACTCCGCTGGCGAGCAGAAGCACCGCGGCCAGCACGATGTACCGCAGGCGGGTAGGTCGGGATCGGAGCGAGACGGCCGGCCGGTTCACGGGAGCCTCCACGAGCCATGTGATCTAGATCGTATGGAGAAAAGCTAAGTGACATAGCCACATGTGTCTAGACCACTCTGGTCGATTCGTACCACTAATAAAAAAAGATCGTCTATGAAGCGCTCCCACGAACTACCTGGTCATCGCTTCACTACCCCGCCCCACCAGCCACGATCACTAGGGGTACACATTGACCGCTAACTACGTAGTAGTCAACGCTGACACCGCCCTGTCCCCCGACCGGGGCACGGACCGGCGCGGGCGCCCCGGTCGAGCCTCCTGGCAGCGGTGCGCGCACCGGCACCCGACCCGGTGACTACGCCGCCCCGAACCGGCGCTCCCGCTTGGCGAACAGCTCACAGGCGTACCACAGATGCCGCCGATCGAAGTCCGGCCACAGTGTGTCCAGATAGACGTGCTCGGCGTATACCGACTGCCAGGGGAGGAAGTTGGAGGTGCGTTGCTCGCCGGAAGGGCGCAGGAACAGATCCACCTCCGGCATCGACGGCTGGTACAGGTACCGGGCGAACAGCTTCTCGTCCACCTGCTCGGGGCGCAGCCGGCCGGCGGCGACCTCCCGCGCAATCGCCGCCGCGGCGTCGGCGATCTCCGCCTGCCCGCCGTAGTTGACGCAGAACTGTAGCGTCAGGGTCGAGTTGTGTCGGGTCATCTCCTCCGCCGCGCGCAGCTCCCGCAGCACGCTCTTCCACAGCCGGGTCTCCCGGCCCGCCCACAGCACCCGTACCCCTAGCTCGGCCAGCTCGTCCCGGCGGCGGCGAATGGTGTCCCGGTTGAAGTTCATCAGCCACCGGACCTCCTCCGGTGACCGACGCCAGTTCTCGGTGGAGAACGCATACACCGAGAGGTAGGGGATCCCCAGCTCCAACGCGCCGTGCACGGTGTCGTACAGCGCGAGCTCACCCCGCTCGTGGCCTTTCGTGCGGGGCATCCCACGCTGCTTGGCCCACCGCCCATTGCCGTCCATCACGATGGCGACGTGCCGCGGCAGCGCCTCCGGCGGCAGCGCCGGTGGGCGCGCACCGGACGGGTGCGGTGACGGCGGCCGGACAGGCTTGCGGGTCACCGATCCTCCCCTCGATCGACCAGCGGCAGAGATCGTAACCCGCGCTCCAAGTGCCACTGAAGGTGCGCCGCCACCAGCCCCGCGGCCTGCCGCCGCACCGCCGGCTCCGCGGCTTCCGCGGTCTCCCAGTCCCCGCTGGCCAGCGCCGCCATCAACGTCAACGTAGCCGGAGCGGGATGGGCCGCCCCCGGCGGTCGGCACTGCCCGCACACCGACCCGCCGGCCGGCACCGAGAACGCCCGGTGTGGGCCGGGCGTGCCGCACACCGCGCACTCGGTCAACGCCGGCGCCCACCCCGCCAGCGCCATCGCCCGGAGCAGGTACGCGTCCAGAATCAGCGGAGAAGGGTGCCGACCCGCCGCCAACGCGGTCAACGCCCCCAGGGTGAGCCGGAACAGCCGCGGCGCCGGCTCCCCCTCCTCCGGCGTCAGCCGCTCGGCGGTCTCCGTGATCGCGCTGGCCGCGGTGTAGCGCGGATAGTCGGACATCAGTCGCCCACCCAGCAGCGCGATCCCGACCGCCTGCGACACGGTGTGCAGCGACCGGTTGGCGTGCTCCCCCACCGGGGCGGCCAACTGCAGCTCCACGTGCCCGAACGGCTCCAACCGGGCGCCGAACTTGGACGTGGTCCGCCGTACCCCCCGGGCCACCGCCCGGACCCGGCCATGGCGGCGAGTCAGCAGCGTAATGATCCGGTCAGACTCGCCCAGCTTCTGCGTACGCAACACCACCGCGTCGTCGCGGTAGAGCTGGCGGCGA
This sequence comes from uncultured Actinomycetota bacterium, assembly GCA_963809545.1. Classification (GTDB taxonomy): domain Bacteria; phylum Actinomycetota; class Actinomycetes; order Mycobacteriales; family Micromonosporaceae; genus Natronosporangium. The sequence goes on from CAWEKD010000007.1 coordinate 571,880, forward strand.
TACCCGGTCACTCGGCCATTGTCCCCACCGTCGCCTGGACCGCCGGCGCCCACTCCCCGGGACGCCGTACCAGCGACCGGTCAGAACCCCAGCCTGCGCAGCTGCTTCGGGTCACGCTGCCAGTCCTTGGCCACGCGTACGTGCAGGTCCAGATAGACCCGGGTGCCGAGCAGCCGCTCGATCTCGGCCCGAGCCCGCGTGCCGACCTCCTTCAGGCGGGATCCCTGGCGCCCGATCACGATCGCCTTCTGGCTGGGCCGCTCCACGTACACGTCGGCGTAGATGCGAGTGAGGTGCTCCTCCCGCTGGATCTCCTCCACCAGCACCGCGATCGAGTGCGGCAGCTCGTCCCGCACCCCCTCCAGCGCCGCCTCCCGGATCAGCTCGGCCACCAGCACCTGCTCCGGCTCTTCGGTGATCATCTCGTCCGGATACAGCTGGGGCGACTCCGGCAGGTGGGAGATCATCACGTCCACCAGCTCGGTCACCCCTTCGCCGGAGACCGCGCTGACCGGTACCACCGCGGCGAAGTCACCCAGCTCCGCCACGGCCGCCAGCTGTTCCAGCAGCCGCGCCCGATTCACCAAGTCGATCTTGGTAACCACCGCGATCAAGGTGGCCCGCAGCGAGGCGATCTCCCCGCTGATGAACCGGTCCCCCGGCCCCACACGCTGATCGGCCGGCAGGCACAACCCCACCACGTCCACCTCGCTCCAGGTGGCGCGGACCAGGTCATTCAAGCGCTGCCCCAGCAAGGTCCGGGGGCGGTGCATCCCGGGGGTGTCCACCAGGACCAATTGCGAGTCGGGTCGGTGCAGCACCCCCCGAATCACGTGCCGCGTGGTCTGCGGCTTGGTGGAGGTGATGGCGATCTTCTGCCCGACGATCGCGTTCATCAGGGTGGACTTACCGGCGTTCGGGCGCCCCACGAAGCAGGCGAACCCGGCCCGGTACGGCGTGCGTTCGGTAGCCACTCCGCCCCCGTCAATCCTGGACCGTACCGAGCACGCGCCCGTCCGGACCGGCCACGTGGATCGGCGCATGCGCGGCCAGATCCCGCACCGCCTGTCGCCCGGCCGCGTCCAGGGTCGACGCCTCCGTGACCACAGCGGCGGCCTCCAGCGTGCTGGCCCCCGCCGCCACCGCCTGGGCCACCGCTAGCTGCAGCGCGGTCAGGTGCAGCGACGGCAGCGCCACACTCGCCGCCGCGTACGTGCGGCCGTCCCCGTCCCGGACCGCCGCCCCCTCCACCGCACCGATCCGGGCGCGGGCCGCCCGGGCCAACGTCACCAGCTTGGTGTCCTCGCTGTCCAGCTCGACTCCGTTGCCCACTCCGGCCGCCCCGTCCCGGCTCCGCGCCGCCGGCTCACGCATCCGCTGCCTGCCTCTCCTCAGTCCGTGTCGGCTCCGTCTCATCCTGCACTGGGCGTACCAGCACCGTATCGATCCGGTTCCGACGCCCGGTGGTGCCCTCGGCTACCAGCCGTAGCCCGTTGATGGTGGCGGTCGCCCCCGGAATCGGTACCCGCCCCAACAGTTGGGCGAGCAGCCCGGCGACCGTATCCACCTCCTCGGCCGGCAGGGTCACCCCGAACCGCTCCCCGAGCGCCTCGATCGGCAGCCGGGCGGAAACCCGGACCGCGCCGTCCGGCAACTCCTGGATCGGCGGCAGCTCCACGTCATATTCGTCGGTGATCTCGCCGACGATCTCTTCCACGATGTCTTCGATCGTGACCAGACCGGCGGTGCCGCCGTACTCGTCCACCACCACCGCCAGGTGCACCCGGGCCGCCTGCATCTCCGACAACAGGTCGTCCACCGGCTTGGACTCGGGGACGAACACCGCCTCCCGCATCACCTGGTCAACGGTGACCCGGTCGGCCTCATCCGTGTCCGCCCGCAACACCCGTCGGGCGAGGTCCTTGAGATAGGCCACCCCGCGAATGTCGTCCACCCCGCTACCGATCACCGGAATACGGGAGAAACCGGACCGTAGCGCCAGCGCCAACGCCTGCCGGACAGTCTTGTCCGCCTCGATCCAGACCATCTCGGTGCGGGGGACCATCACCTCCCGGGCGACGGTCTCCCCCAGTCGGAACACCGAGTAGATCATCTCGCGCTCGCCCTGTTCGACCGCGCCGCTCTCCCGAGCCAGGTCGACCAGTTCCCGCAGCTCCACGGTGCGGTCGGTCTCGTGCCCGTCCGGTCCGGGAGACACAAACGGGCCCTCCCGGAAGCCTCGGCCGAGCGTGAGAGCGTTCCCGAGCCAGATCAGCAGCGACGCCAGCGGCCCCAGGGCACGCCCCAACCACCGCACCACCGGGGCGGTGACCCGACCCACCCGGTAGGCCTGCTGTCGACCCACGGTCCGCGGCGCCACCCCCACCACCACGAAGCTGACCAGCGTCATCGCCCCGGCGGTGATCAAGGCGGCGACCCACCCCACCCCGTAGGTGTCCACCGCCACCAGCGCTACCAAGGTGGTGGCGGTCAACTCACACAGCAGTCGGATCAGCAGCAACAGGTTGAGGTAGCGGGGGCGGTCCGCGGCCACCGCCGCGAGCGCGCTCGCGCCCCGTACCCCTTCCGCGGCCAGGGCACGCGCCCGCGCCGCCGACACCGCCCCGATCGCGGCGTCGGCCATCGCCATCAGGCCGGCCACCACCACCAGACCGGCCGCCCACCCCAACAGGACCAGGTCGGGTAAAGAAGACCCTTCACCAGACATGGCGCTCACCCGGTCCGCGCCTGCCGCCAGCTCTCCAGCAGGCGCGCCTGCAGCGCGAACATCTCCCGTTCCTCCTCGGGTTCCGCATGGTCGTAACCGAGCAGGTGCAAAACGCCGTGCACGGTCAGGAGCGCCAGCTCGTCAGCGGCGCTGTGACCGGCGGAGGTGGCCTGCTGGCTGGCCACCTCCGGACACAGCACGATGTCGCCCAGCAGCGCGGGCTCCTCACCGTGCTCGCCCGGCCCCTGGTCGAATCCGCCCTCATCCAGCGGGAAGGCGAGTACGTCGGTGGGGCCGTCCCCACCCATCCAGCGGTGGTTGAGGTCGGTCATGTAGTCGACATCGACCAGCAAGATCGAGAGCTCCGCGAGCGGGCTGACCCCGATCTCGTCCAACGCGTGCCGGGCCACGTCCTGGATGGCGTCGGTGTCGACCTCCATCCCTGACTCGTTCGCTATTTCGATGGACACGGGTGTGCTCGTAGCCTGCCTCTCACCGTCGCCGATTACCCCGGCCGGCCCGCCCGCCGGCCTGCCCCGGCACCGCGCGCGTGTCCTGCTGGGCGTCCCACTTCGCGTACGCATCCACGATGTCGCTGACCAGTTGGTGACGCACCACGTCGGCGCTGCTGAGCCGGCTGAAGTGCACGTCGTCCAGGCCGTCCAAGATTTCTTGGACCACCGCCAGACCGCTCTGCGCCCCTCCGGGCAGGTCCACCTGGGTGATGTCGCCGGTCACCACGATCTTCGACCCGAACCCGAGCCGGGTCAGGAACATCTTCATCTGTTCCGGGGTGGTGTTCTGCGCCTCGTCCAGGATGATGAACGCGTCGTTGAGGGTACGGCCCCGCATGTAGGCCAGCGGGGCCACCTCGATCGTGCCGCTCTGCATCAACCGCGGGATCGACTCCGGGTCGACCATGTCGTGCAGGGCGTCGTACAGCGGCCGCAGGTACGGGTCGATCTTTTCGTACAGGGTGCCGGGCAGGAACCCGAGCCGCTCGCCCGCCTCCACCGCCGGGCGGGTCAGGATGATCCGCGTGACCCGCTTGGCCTGGAGCGCCTGCACTGCCTTGGCCATCGCCAGGTAGGTCTTCCCGGTCCCGGCCGGCCCGATGCCGAACACGATGGTGTGGGCGTCGATCGCGTCCACGTACCGCCGCTGCCCCAGCGTGCGGGGGCGGATGGTGCGCCCGCGGCGGGACAGGATGTTCAGCGTCAACACCTCGGCCGGTCGCTCGGTGGTGCCCGCCTGGAGCATCTCCACGATCCGGCGGGCGCTGTCGACCGTCAGCGTCTCCCCGCGCTGGATCAACTCGATCAGCTCGGCGAACACCTGCTCCGCCAACGCGTTGTCGGCCGGCGCACCGGTGATGGTGATCTCATTGCCGCGGACCATGATGTCGCTGGCCAGCGACCGTTCGACGAGCTTGAGAATTTCGTCGGCCGCGCCCAGGAGGCGCACCATCACCTGCGGATCCTCGACCGTGATCTTGGCCTGAGCGTGCGGCTGGGCGGGCGACGCCGTAGTGGGTGTCTCTAGGCTGGTCATACGCTGGCCGTTACGGCCTCTGCCACCTCTTCCGGGTCTGGATCCATAGATGGATCCCATGGTTGCGGTCTGTCCTCCATGGTACCGGCTTGCCCTGCCCAGGGGCATCTCCTAATCACCGAGGATCACGCGGAGCCACGGATCCCACGCATCACCGACCGGCCTCGGCGGGGGGTGGCCCGGTGCGGACAGGCGACCCACCGGGCCGAGGGCCCCTCAGCCCACCAACGCCCCCAGCGGCCTACCCCCCAACACATGGGCGTGGACGTGGAAGACCTCCTGCCCACTGTCCGGCCCGGTGTTGAAGATGGTCCGGTACCCGCTGCTCGCCACCCCTTCTGCTTCCGCCACCGCGGCGGCCTCGGCCAGCAGCTGGCCGGCCAGACCGGGATCGGCGGCCGCCAGCGCGGGCAGATCGGTGTGGTGGGCCTTCGGGATCACCAACACGTGCACCGGCGCCTTGGGGGAAATATCCCGGAAAGCAAGGATCTGGTCGGTTTCCCGGACCACGGTCGCCGGAATCTCCCCGGCGACGATCCGGCAAAAGAGGCAGTCACTCACGCCCGCATGCTACCGCCGGGGCCCCTACCACCGGGCCAGCCGGGCGTTCAGCACCGCCAACGCGGCCACCCCGGCGGTGGAGGTCCGCAACACCGTCGGGCCCAGCCGGACCGCCCGGGCACCGGCGGCGGTGAACGCCGCCACCTCGGCCGGTGCCACCCCTCCCTCCGGCCCCACCACCAACACGATCTGACCGGTGGTCGGTAGTTCCGCGGTGGCCAGCCGGTCGGCGGCCTCCTCATGCAGCACGAACCCCGCCTCGGCCGCGGCCAGGCGCTCCACCACCGCGGAGGTGTCGGCGAGGGGCGTGACCGTCGGCAGCCAGGCCCGGCGGGACTGTTTCGCCGCCTCCCGGGCGGTCGCCACCCAGCGCTGGTGGGCGCGCTCCCCCCGCTCCCCCCGCCACTGCACCACCGAGCGGGCGGCGGACCACGGCACCACCTCGTCCACCCCCACCTCGGTCATGGCCTGCACCGCCAGTTCGCCCCGCTCCCCCTTGCCGAGCGCCTGCACCACCACCAGGCGGGGGTCCGCCGGTGGCTCCTGGTGGCGGGCGGTGATCCGCAGCTCCAGCCGCCCCCGGCCCACCGTGGTGACCACCGTGTCGGCCACCCCGCCCCGCCCGTCCGAGATCCGCACCAGTTCCCCCGGGCGCAGCCGCCGTACGTCCGCGGCGTGGTGCCCCTCCGGGCCGGTGAGAGTCGCGTGGTCGTCGTCGGGCAGCTCGTCCACCAGAAACACAGGCACGCTCACGTCGACACCCTACGAGGCGGCCCCGTACCCGATCGGGGAACCACCACCCGACAGGAGCGCCGTCCCAGGGGGCTCACTGACCGTTGAACGCGTCCCGCATCCGGGCGAAGAAGCCGCCCTGCTTGGTCAGCTGCGCGACTTCCTCCCCGCGCAACCGGGCGAACTCCCGCAACAGCCGCTCCTGCTCGCTGTCGAGCTTGGTGGGGGTCCGCACATCCAGATGCACGTACAGGTCACCGCGACCGCTGCCACGCAGGTGCGGTACCCCTCGACCACGCAGCCGCAGCGTGGCGCCGGGCTGGGTGCCGGGGCGCACCTCCAGCTCCTCTTCGCCGTCCAGGGTCTTGATGGTCACCCGTGTGCCCAGCGCCGCCGACGTCATCGGCAGGGTCACCCGGCAGTGCAGGTCGTTGCCCTTCCGGGAGAACACGTCGTGCGGCCGCTCGTGAATCTCCACGTACAGGTCGCCCGGCGGCCCCCCGCCCGGGCCGACCTCACCCTGGCCGGCGAGCCGGATCCGCATCCCGTCCTCCACCCCCGCCGGGATCTTGACGGTGATGGTCCGGCGACTCCGCACCCGGCCATCCCCCGCACAGCTCGGGCACGGGTTCGGAATCACCGTCCCGGTGCCCTGGCAGGCCACACACGGCCGGGAAGAGACCACCTGCCCCAGGAAGGTGCGCTGCACCGTCTGCACCTGGCCCTGGCCGGCGCAGACCTCACAGGTGGCCGGGGAGGTACCGGGCGCGGTGCCCTCCCCGCCGCAGCTGTTGCACAGGACCGCGGTGTCGACGGTGAGCGGGGCCTCCACCCCGAACGCGGTCTCGGTGAGGTCCAGATCCAGCCGGAGCACCGCGTCGGCGCCCGGTCGGGTCCGGGGACGGGGCCCACGGCTGGCTCCCGTGGCGGCGCCGAAGAACGCGTCCATGATGTCCTGGAAGCCGACGAACGGGCTGCCGGCGCCGCCCGGGCCGAACCCGGCCCCCTCCGGGGCGTTCGGGTCCCCACCCAGGTCGACGATCTGCCGCTTCTGCGGATCCGAGAGGACCTCGTAGGCGGCGTTGATCTCCTTGAACTTCTCCGCCGCCTCCGGGTCCGGGTTGACGTCCGGGTGGTACTTGCGGGCCAGCCGGCGGTAGGCGCGCTTGATCTCCTCATTCGTCGCGTCCTTCGACACGCCGAGAATTCCGTAGTAGTCCCTGGCCACTGCCCCGTGTGTCCTCATCCGTCCGTCGTCACGTCAGTCTGGTGCAGCCCGTCCTGCGGACTGGTGCAGGTCAGTTCTGCGCCAGCAGATCCCCCACGTAGCGTGCCACGGCCCGCACCGTAGCGATGGTGCCGGGGTAGTCCATCCGGGTCGGGCCCACCACGCCCAGCCCGCCGACCACCGTGTCTCCCGGGCCGTAACCGCTGCTCACCACCGAGGTGCTGCGCAGATCAACGAACTCGTTCTCATCCCCGATGCGCACCCGCGGGGTGGCGTTTTCGCCCTCCACCTCCCCGATCAGTTTCAGCAGGACGACCTCCTCCTCCAGCGCCTCCAGCACCGGGCGGATGGAGCCGGGGAAGTCGACCAGCCCGTTACGGGTGAGGTTGGCGGTGCCGGCCATGGCGATCCGCTCATCGTGCCGCTCCACCAACGTCTCCAGCAGCACCGACCCGAGCGACGCCATCGGCGCCCGCAGGTTCGGCTCGGCCTCGTCCACCATCGTCTGCACCAGCTGGGGGGTCTCGCTCAGCAGGCGACCACCCAACTGGGCGTTGATCAGCCGACGCATCTCCGCGATGTCGTCATCGCTGGTCGGACCAGGCAGCTCCACCACCCGCTGCTCCACCCGGCCCGTGTCGGTGATGACCACCAGCAGCATCCGGGTGGTGGAGATCGAGACGAGCTCCAGGTGGCGGACCGCCGACCGGGTCAGGCTCGGATACTGCACCACCGCCACCTGCTGGGTGAGTTGTGCCAGCAGCCGAACCGTCCGGTGCACCACGTCGTCGAGGTCCACCGCGCCGACCATGAACCGCTCGATCGCCCGCCGCTCCGCTGCCGACAGCGGCTTGATCTTGGACAACCGGTCCACGAACAACCGGTATCCCCGGTCAGTGGGCACGCGACCGGCACTGGTGTGGGGCTGCCGGATGTACCCCTCCTCCTCCAGCACCGCCATGTCGTTACGGACCGTGGCCGGCGAAACGTTCAGCTTGTGCCGCTCTACCAGGGCTCGACTCCCGACCGGCTCCCGGGTCGCCACGTAGTCCTCGACGATGGCGCGCAGCACCTCCAGCTTGCGGTCGTCGAGCGGCATGGCACCTCCCAGGGGAACAAGACAGGGTGCCTGCGGGCGACACCCGCTGGCACTCGTGAACGCTGAGTGCCAGTTTACGCCGACCACCAGGTGCCTGGCGAGATCAGTTTTTCCTGGCTGACCGGTTGACCACCCCGCTGGGGTCGGCGGTTTATGGTGTGCCGCATGACTACACCACCTCAACCTCCGCCCCCGGGCGTCCCGCCCGCGGGGTTCCCCCCACCCGGCTACGCCAACAACGATGAGAAGACCTGGGCCTTGGTGGCCCACTTCGGTGGGGCGGCCGGGATGTTCATCGGCAGTGGCATCCTGGGCTGGGTGGCTCCCCTGATCGCGTTGGTGACCAAGGGGAAGGAGTCTCCGACCGTCCGCCAGCACGCGGTGAACGCACTGAACTTCCAGCTCACCTGGTCGATCGTGGGGCTGATCGGCCTGCTGCTGGTGTGCCTGGTGATCGGGATTCTCGGGATTCTGGCCGCCGTCATCATGGGGGTCGTCTTCGGCGTCATCGCCGGGGTGAAGGCCAACGAGGGCCAGCTCTACAACTACCCGGCCGCCATCAAGATGGTGAAGTAACCGCGTCATCGACGTGTACCGGAGCCGGTCGCGTCAACCACCGCGATGGTCGACGCGACCGGCTTCACGCATTTCACGGGAAGGCATGATTGCCGCCCCATCAGGGGAAACGCGGCACCGAACGCCAACTGTCAGCTATCCGACATCACCCCCAGCGGTGACCAGATCAAGCGTGACCCGGTCCGCCAACAACCGCCCCCGGAGGGTCAGTACCGCCCGGCCGGCGGCATGGTCACTCGCCACCAGCAGCCCGTCGGTCACCGCCTGACCCGCCGCTGCCCGCCCCGCGGGACCCAATTCGGCCAGGGGCAGCCCCTCCACCAGCCGCAGCCGCAGCATCACCTCCTCCAGCCACCGCTGCTCGGAGGTGAGCACCTCCCGGCCCTGCGCTGGGGAGAGCCCCTCCGCCAGCCGCCGGGCGTAGTGCGCCGGATGCTTCACGTTCCACCACCGCACCCCACCCACGTGGCTGTGCGCCCCCGGACCGATCCCCCACCAGTTACCGCCGGTCCAGTAGCCGAGGTTGTGGCGGCAGCGCGCCTCCGGCGACCGGGCCCAGTTGGACACCTCGTACCAGTGGAACCCGGCCGCGGTCAGCGCCGCCTCGGCCGCCAGGTAGCGGTCGGCGGCCACGTCGTCATCCGGCGCCGGCAGCTGCCCCCGCCGGATCCGGGCCGCCAACGCGGTGCCGTCCTCCACGATCAGCGCGTACGCGCTGATGTGGTCCGCCCCGGCCGCGATCGCGTCCGTCAACGAGGCGGCGAAGTCCTCCGGCCGCTCCCCCGGGGTGCCGTAGATCAGGTCGAGATTGACATGCGCGAACCCGGCCGCCCGGGCCTGCTGTGCGGCCTGGACCGCCCGTCCCGGGGTGTGCCGCCGGTCCAGCACCGCCAGCACGTGCGGGGCGCTGGACTGCATCCCGAGGGAGATCCGGGTGAACCCGGCCGCCCGCAGCGCGGCCAGTCCCGCCTCGTCCACCGACTCCGGATTGGCCTCGGTGGTCACCTCCGCGTCCGGGGCGAGCCCCCACTGGTCGTCGATCGCGGCCAGGATCCGGGCCAGCTCCGCCGCCGGCAGCAGGGTGGGGGTGCCGCCGCCGAAGAACACCGTGTCCACCGTGGCCGGGGGGGTGTCCGCCAACACCCGGCCCGCCAGCCGCAGCTCGGCCAGGGCGGCCGTCACGTACGCCTCCGCACTGGTCGCACCCCCGAGCTCCCCCGGGGTGTAGGTGTTGAAGTCGCAGTAGCCGCACCGGCTAGCGCAGAACGGCACATGTACGTACACCCCGAAGCGTCGGCGGCTCATCTCCGCCAACGCGGCCGGCGGCAACGCCCCGTCCGGGGGCGCGGGCGCACCGTCGGGCAACCGACCCGGCACCGAACCTCTCCTCCTCGCCGGCGGCGCACCGCCGGCGGCTGTCCTTCTTCCGCCTGCTCTCCCGCGAGCGCTACTCCCCCAATAGTCTCGCGGCATGACCGAAGACCGACCCTTGGTGCGGGCTACCACCGCACACGGTGTAGCCACCCTTACCCTCGACAGCCCGCACAACCGCAACGCGCTGTCCACCCCGCTGATGACCCAGCTACGCGCCGGGCTGGCGGACGCGATCGCCGACCCGGCGGTCCGGGTGGTGGTGCTGGACCACACCGGCCCGGTGTTCTGCTCCGGAGCTGACCTGAAGGAGACCGAGCAGGCCCGGCGGGCCGGGCAACCGCCGGTGGCGATGCTCGCGGACGTCCTGGCCGAACTGTGGGAATGCCCCAAACCGGTCGTGGCTCGGATCGCTGGTCCCGCGCGCGCCGGCGGAATCGGGCTGGTGGCCGCCGCCGACATCGCGATCAGCGCCACCGACGCCACGTTCGCGTTCACCGAAGTCCGCCTGGGGGTGATCCCCGCGGTGATCTCGGCCACGGTCCGGCGCCGGCTGCTGCCCCGGGCGGCGACCCGGCTCTACCTGACCGGGGAGGTGTTCGACGCCGAGTACGCCGCCCAGGTTGGCCTGATCACCGAGGCGGTCCCGGCCAGCCAGCTCGACCAGGCGGTCACCACCGCGTGTGAGGCGCTGGTCCGGGGCGCGCCGGCGGCGCTGGCCGGCACCAAGGAGCTGCTCCGCCGCCCGATCGCCGACGATCTGCGGGAGGAACTGGCGTACCTGTCGGAGCTGTCGGTCGGATACTTCCGGTCCGAGGACGCCGCCGAGGGGATCGCCGCGTTCCGCGAGAAGCGCGACCCCCGCTGGGTGGTAGCGGTCCGGCAGTAGGCTCCCCGGACGTGAAGATACGCCGGGTACTGACGGTCCTGGTGGTGCTCAGCCTGGTGGCCGGATTCGGCTGGTGGCTGGGGCAGCGCCGCCCGGACCTTCCGCACCTGCGGCTAGGGCCGGAATGCCTGGTCGGGGATGAGGTAGGGCTGGAGCGGGAACAGGTCGCCAACGCCGCCACCGTCGTCGCGGTCGGGGTCCGACTCGGCATGCCGGACCGGGCCGTGGTGGTGGCGCTGGCCACCGCCTTGCAAGAGTCGAAGCTGCGGAACCTACCCCACTTGGGGGCCGCCAACGACCACGACTCGATCGGGCTGTTCCAGCAGCGGCCCAGCCAGGGCTGGGGGTCGGTGGACCAGATCAGCGACCCCCGGTACGCCGCGGAGCAGTTCTACCTCGCCTTGCAACAGGTCCCCGGCTGGCAGGACATGCGGCTCACCGATGCCGCCCAGAGTGTGCAGCGGTCCGCTTACCCCGAGGCCTACCAGCAGTGGGAGACCGAGGCGGAGATCCTGGCCACCGCCCTGCTGGGGCATGAGCCGGCCGCGGTGCACTGTCGCAGCCGAGGGGCTGGTCCGGATAAGGACCTCCCGGACGGCACCGCGGCGCTCGGCATCGCCCTGGCCCGGGATTGGGGAGAGCAGGTGCGGTACGCGCCCGCCGAACCCGCCGGGCTGACGGTCAGCGCCCCGGACACCCCCAGCGGGTGGCGGTACGCCCACTGGCTGGTCGCCCACGCCGACACCTACGGGGTGACCCGGGTGCGGTTCGCCGACCAGGAGTGGCGCGCTGCCGCCGGGGCCTGGAACGCGGTCGACACCGTCCTCGACCACGTCCGGGCTGACATGGCTGACTGATGCCAAACCGTGGTGGGGCCGGTGAGCTTGCGCTCACCGGCCCCACCACGTCCCCGGTCGTCGCAGGGATGACCCTGCGGGTGGAACTCGTCAGTCCAGGATGGCGATGTTGCCGTTGCTGCAGTCGCCCTTGACCAGGTTGCCGCTGAAGCCGAACTGCTCGGTCTGCGGGCTCTCCGACTCCGCCACCGGCAGGGCGCCCGTACCGTCGAGCGGCAGCAGGTCACCGAGGCCGGGCAGCAGATCACCGAGGCCGGGCAGCAGGTCACCGATGATCGGCAGCAGCCCACCGACCAGGTCACCCAGCGCGTCCAGCACGTCGTCCACGAGCCCGTCGTTGATCGGGAGACCCCCCGGCAGCTCGCTGCCGCACGCCTGGGTCGGGTGGAGGCTGATCGCGCTGCCGTCCAGGATCGACACCAGCGCGCCGCCCTGACCCTTGATCAGGATGTTGCCGTTGTCGCAGTCACCCTTGACCAGGTTGCCGTCCCCGAAGCCGAACTGCTCGGTGGACTCGATCGGCTCCGGCAGGTCGACCGGCGGCGGCACCACCGGCGGCAGCGGGATGAAATCGCTGGGGAGACCGTAGCCGAGATCCGAGCCACAGGCCTGGGTCGCGCCCGCGCTCACCGCCGACCCGCTGCCAATCGACAGCAGCGACTGCGGCCGGTAGACCACCTGCTCACTGCGTGAACCGCCCTCGGCCTCGCCGGTCTCGTAGCGGTGGTGCTTCTTGTGGTGCTTCTTCCGCGGCGGTGTGTAGTCGGCCCCGATCGCGATGTTGCCGTTGCTGCAGTCCCCGAGCACCGCGTTCGGCGACCCGAGGGAGTACCCGTCGCTGAAGTCGCTGCCGCACGCCTGGGACGGGAACAGGCTGATCGCGGTCCGGTCCAGGATCGAGATCAGCGCCCGCTGACCGTTGTCCTTGATCAGGATGTTGCCGTTGTCGCAGTCGCCCCGGACCACGTTCGGCGACCAGACCGATGGTCCGTACCCGAAGTCGCTACCACAATCCTGCTGGGCGCCCAGACTGATCGCCGAACCGCTGCCGATCGACAGGAGCGGCTGCGGCTGGTAGATCACCGACCCCTGCTCCGGCGAACCGGTCAGCCACTGCTCCGCACGCTGCCGCATCTCTTCGTCGCTAGCCCGGTGCTTGTCCTGGTACTCCGACACGCCGGTGACAGCCGGGGCGACCTCGGTGGCGCCGTGGCTGTCCGCCGCGAACGCGGGGGTCGACCCCATCACCGCCGCGGTCGCCAACGCACCGGTCGCCACGACTGCGACTTTCCTGACCTGCATCGTCACTCCTTGGTTTGCCCGTGAGTCGCCATCTCCCGATTCGGGCGAAAGCGGCGAACTATCTATTTTGGTAACGATGCGTATCGTAGCCAGTTACGACTCATATGGTCGTAAAACGTGCACTCCGGGCAATCCGGGCAGACAGGTCAACTCTTCCGGCTGGTCGCCTTGCTGTCACCCTCATCGGTCGACAGGGCCGCGATGAACGCCTCCTGGGGCACCTCCACCCGGCCGACCATCTTCATGCGCTTCTTGCCTTCCTTTTGCCGCTCCAGCAGCTTCCGTTTCCGGGACACGTCGCCGCCGTAGCACTTGGCCAGCACGTCCTTGCGCAACGCGCGGATGGTCTCCCGCGCGATCACCCGATTGCCGATCGCGGCCTGGATCGGCACCTCAAACTGCTGCCTCGGGATCAGTTTGCGCAGCTTCTCGGTGATGCTCACGCCGTAGCGGTAGGCCTTGTCCCGGTGCACGATGGCGCTGAACGCGTCCACCTGCTCACCCTGCAGCAGAATGTCCACCTTCACCAGATCGGCGGCCTGCTCCCCGCTGGGCTCATAGTCCAAGCTGGCGAAGCCACGCGTCCGGCTCTTCAGCTGGTCGTAGAAGTCGTAGATGATCTCACCCAGCGGCAGGATGTACCGCAACTCCACCCGCTCGGTGGACAGGTAATCCATCCCCTGGAGCTCCCCGCGCCGCCCCTGGCACAGCTCCATCACCGCCCCCACGAAGTCGCTGGGGGTCAGCACGGTCGCCTTCACCACCGGCTCATACACCGCGGCCACCTTGCCTGAGGGATATTCACTGGGGTTGGTGACCTGGTGCTCGGTGCCGTCGTCCATCACCACGCGATAGACCACGTTCGGTGCGGTGGAGATCAAATCCAGGTTGAACTCCCGCTCCAACCGCTCCCGGATGATCTCGAGGTGGAGCAAGCCGAGGAACCCACACCGGAACCCGAACCCGAGCGCGGCGCTGGTCTCCGGTTCGTACACCAGCGCGGCGTCGTTCAGTTTGAGCTTGTCTAGCGCGTCCCGCAGCACCGGATAGTCAGACCCATCGATCGGATAGAGGCCGGAGTAGACCATCGGGCGCGGGTCCTGGTAGCCGCTGAGCGGCTCCGCCGCCGGCCGGGTCTGCAGCGTCACGGTGTCACCGACCCGGGATTGCCGCACGTCCTTGACCCCGGTGATGAGGTAGCCCACCTCCCCCACCCCCAGCGCGGTCGTGCCGGTGGGCTCCGGTGCGATCACCCCCAGCTCCAGCAACTCGTGGGCGGCCCCGCTGGACATCATCTGGATCCGGTCCCGGGACTCGATCCGCCCATCCACCACCCGCACGTAGGTGACCACGCCGCGGTAGACGTCGTAGATCGAATCGAAGATCAGGGCCCGGGCCGGCGCGTCCGCCTCCCCGGTCGGAGGCGGCACCTGCCGGACGATCTCATCCAGCAGCTCGGTCACTCCCGCCCCGGTCTTGCCGGACACCCGCAGGCAGCTGTCCGGGTCCACCCCCAGCAGGTGCCCGAGCTCCTCTGCGCACTGGTCCGGCATCGCCGCTGGCAGGTCGATCTTGTTGAGGACCGGAATGATGGTGAGATCGTGCTCCATGGCCAGGTAGAGGTTGGCCAAGGTCTGCGCCTGCACCCCTTGGGCGGCATCGACCAGGAGAAGCGCGCCCTCACAGGCGGCCAGCGACCGGGACACCTCATACGAGAAGTCCACGTGCCCAGGGGTGTCGATCATGTTGAGCACATGCCCCCGCCAGGGCATCCGCACCGCCTGGCTCTTGATGGTGATGCCGCGCTCCCGCTCGATGTCCATCCGGTCGAGGTACTGGTCGCGCATGCGCCGCTCATCCACCACGCCGGTCAGCTGGAGCATCCGGTCGGCCAGCGTCGACTTACCGTGGTCGATGTGGGCGATGATGCAGAAGTTGCGGATGCGGCCCGGGTCGGTCGCGCCCGGAGCCGGGCTGTCATGGTCGAACGAAGCAGGCACAGTGATCCGTTCAGGTCGGTCCGGTGAACCCCTCTATGATCCCATGCACCGTGGCCAGCACCGGGGTCGGTCGGACGATCCGACCCGCGTGACCGGCCGGGGCGAGCGCGGCGACGGCCTGCTATCCTGACTCGCTGCGGGTAGTGGCGTCGCAGTCTGCCCTGCCCGTCCGATACACACCAGACCGAGCAGAGCAGGACGAGGCTGTCGCGTGGCGAACATCAAGTCGCAGATCAAGCGCAACCGGCAGAACGAGAAGCGTCGGTTGCGTAACAAGTCCGTCAAGTCGTCGCTGAAGACCGCGATCCGCAAGTTCCACACCGCAGCGGACGCCGGTGACGTCGACACCGCCACCTCCCTGCAGCGCGCCGCGGCGCGGGCACTGGACAAGGCGGCCAGCAAGGGCGTCATCCACAAGAACCAGGCCGCGAACCGCAAGTCGGCGATCGCCCGCCGCCTGGACCAGCTGGTCCGCAGCAGCTGACCACCCGGCTACTCGGGTCCGCCGTTACTCCCGGTAATGGTAACGCCACTGGGCGGACTGGCGGACCCGTTGCCGGACAGAATCGACCGGGTCAAGCGCCTCCACCACATCCCGGCTCACCTGCCGGCCCACAGGTGGTAGGGGCGCTTCCCACCGATCTTCTGATGCTTCCTCCCCCCGATCGCGCGACCGGTCACTTCCGGTGGACAGTCCCTCCGGTTCGGGATCGGTCGACGGTGCCGCCGGGGTCGATCGGGGCAGCGCTCCCGCCAGTATGTCGTGGAGCTTGACCATCGCTGCGACCGTGAGCGGGAGCAGCGCCACCGCCCACCAGCTGACCATCTCCGCCAGGGCGAGAAGGGCCCCGAGCGCGGCCGCTCCCTCGAAGTAGAGGAAGCACAGCAGGCCGGACGGCCGAAGATGCCGTAGCCTCAACACCCGCGCGTACAGCGGAAGCCGCCGTGCGGCGCTGTTGCTCGGGGCCGGGTTCTCGAAGCTGCTCACCGCCGACCACCATTCCGGGCCGCGGTCACCGCCAGCACCGCCCGCTCCAGGGCGTAGGCGCTGTCTTCACCGCCGCCCTTGACCGCCGCGTTGCATTCCGCCGCCACCCGCATCGCCTCGACCAGCCCCTCCGGGGTCCAGCCACGCGCCTGCCGCTGCCCCCGCTCCACCTTCCACGGCGGCATCCCCAACTTGCTCGCCAGCGCCTGCGGACTGCCTCGGCCGGCCGAAGCCACCCGGGCCACGGTCCGGATCCCATCAGCCAAGGCGTCGGCGATCGGGACTACCGGCACCCCGATCTGCAGCGCCCACCGCAGGGCCTCCAGCGCCCCGGCGCTGTCTCCGACCATCGCCGCATCCGCGACGGTGAACCCGCTGACCTCCGCCCGGCCGCGGTAGTACCGCGCGACGGTGTCGGCGTCGATCCGGCCCCCGGTGTCCGCCACCAGCTGGGAGCAGGCGGCCGCCAGCTCCCGCAGGTCGCTCCCCACCGCCGCTAGCAGCGCCTCGGCCGCGTCCTCTCCGCATCGGCCGCCGAGTCGGCGCACTTCCTGCCGGACGAACTCCACCCGATCCCGGTGCCGGGTGAGCCGGGCCGCGGACACGACGGTGGCACCGGCCTTGCGGAGCCCATCCGCCAGCGCCCGGCCTTTCGCCCCACCCGCGTGGGTGACGATCAATGCCACCTCTGGATCCGGAGCGGCGGCGTAGGCCAGCAACGCGGCGGCGAGATCCTTACGGGCGTCCTGCCCCTGCCGGATCACCACCACCCGTGCACCGCCGAACAGCGAGGGGCTCAACAGTTCGGACACTTCACCGGCGGACAGCCCACCCGCCTCGTAGGTACGCACCTCCACCGCGGGGTCAGCGGCTCGGGCAGCGGCGATCGCGTCGGTCACTGCCCGGTGGGCGAGGTACTCCTCCTCACCTAGCACCAACAACACAGGGGTCGGCAGGGCCACGCCGCTATGGTCGCACGGGTCGAATCGGCTCGCCGCACACACCGTCCGTCGCCTCAGCCAGGCCTGCGGCCGTCAGGCCGACACGCTACCGCCTTGCCCCGGGTGGCGGTGGGCGGGTCACCACGGCCAACCGGCCGTCGGCTAGTCGCACCACCGCCACGTCCCCGTCGAGGTCGGTACGCCACACTCGACGCCCTTCGGCGGCCAGGTGGGCCAGCAGGGCCGGATCCGGATGACCGTAGCCGTTGTCCTGGCCGACCGGGATTAGGGATATCAGCGGGTCCACCGCCGCCAGGAACTGATGGTCCTGGTAGGCGCTGCCGTGATGGGGCACCTTGAGCACCTCCGCCCGCAGCGCGGGGCCGTGGGTGGCGAGCAGCGTCCGTTGCAGTTCTTCCTCGGCGTCGCCGGTCAACAGCACCCGCACCCCCCGCACCGTGGCCAGCAGGACCACGGAGTTGTTGTTCGGGTCGGAGCGGGTGCCGGTCAGCGGGGCCAGCGGCCCCAGCACGGTCAGGGTCACCTCATCCGCCACGTGATAGGTGGCCCCGGCCTGGGCCGGCCACAGCGGCGGCTGCCCGTTGGCCACCACCGTCCGCAGCGGCGCATAACTGTCGGCCGGCTCGGGCCACGGACTGATGAGGACCGCCCCCACCCGCCGGCCCCGCAGCACTCCGTCCACCCCCGCTACGTGATCGGCGTGCAGGTGGGTGATGACTAGCAAGGGAACGGTCCGAATCCCCAAGTCACGGAGGCAGCGGTCGGCCGCGACCGGGTCCGGGCCGGCATCGATCACCACTCCGGAGCCGGCCGCGACCGGCACCACCATCAGGTCCCCCTGCCCCACCGCGCAGGCCACCACCACCGCCCCGGCAGGTGGCCAGTCGACAGCCAGTACCCGGACCGGCACCACCCCGAGCGCCGCGGCTCCCACCACCACCGCCGCCAGCACTCGTAGTCGGCGATGGCGCGCCAGCCCCAGTCCGGCCAGAGTCAGGCCGGCCAACAGCAGCGCGCCGCCCACCCCGGCCGGCCACGGCACCACCGCCCCCGGCAACCGGGCACCATGCTCGGCGACCAACACCAACCACCACGCTGGCCAGCTGCCCAGCCAGGCGAGGAACGCCGCCCCAGTCGGCCACAGTGGTGACACCGCCGCGGCCGCTACCCCCAGCACGGTCGCCGGCGCCACCGCCGGGGTGGCGAGCAGGTTGGCCGCGACCGCCACCACGCTGATCGAGCCGGACAGTCCGGCGAGGACCGGGGCGACCGCTATCTGGGCGGCGGCCGGCACCGCGAGCGCCTCCGCCACCCCTGGTGGGACTCGGCGGCGGCGTAACCCGTCTCGCCACCGGGGTGCGAGCCACAACAGCGCCCCGGTGGCCAGGACCGACATGGCGAACCCCGCGTGAGCGGCCAGGTCGGGATCGGCGATCACCAACAGGAACACGGTGGTCGCCAACGCGGGGGCCGCCGCCCGAGGGCGACCGGCGGCTAAGGCCACCAGTGCCACCGCACCCATCACTCCGGCTCGGATCACCGAGGCATCCGCCCGGCACACGATCACATAGCCGACCAATACGATCCCGCTGACCACGGTGGTCGCCCAAGGCGGAGCCCGCAGCGCACGAGCGAGCAGCACCACGAACCCCACCACGATCGCCACGTTGGACCCGGACACCGCGAGCAGATGCGTCATGCCGGTAGCGGTGAAGTCGGCCGCCAGCCCCGGATCCAACCGGCTGTCGTCCCCCACGGCCAGTCCCGGGAGTAGTCCGCCGGGCCGATCCGGCAGCGGTGCGGCGGCCCGCCGCAGCCCGGCCCGGACCGTCCCGGCCGCCTGTTGTATCCAGGACGGCTCGCCGAGCAATTCCACCGGGCCGCGCACCGACAGCACGGCCGCGGTCAGATCTCCACCCCGAGGCGGTCCCAGCCGCCCAGTGACCCGGATCCGTTGCCCCGGCAGCAGGTCCTGCCACATCGGATCATGGGCGAATACCAGCACCCGGGCCCGCAGTCGGGTCTGCTGCTCGGCCTCGCCGGGACTCTCCTGGGCGCGGTCCCGATCGGCCGGGGCGAGCCGATGCAGCCAGGCCGGTACCAGCCAGACCGGCGGGCCGGCCGCGGGGCGGTCCAACCGGTGCGGGTCGCGCCGCAGGGTCAATTCGGCGACGACGAGCGCCCGCTGCTGGACGGGTGCGCGCACCTCCGGCGCGTCCCGCGCCACCACCCGCGCACCGGTAGCGGCCGCCCCGCAGGCCACCCCGAGCAGTACCGCGGCCGCCACCGATGCCCAGACCATGCCGGCGGCCGCCCGCCGCCCCAGGATCAAGGCGGCCAGCACCGCCACCCCGGCGACGAGCCATCCCGCGGTGGCGGACAGCCGCAGCCCCACCAGCGCGGTGAGCCAGCACCCCAGCGCAGCCCCCACCAACCGCAGGTCCCACCGTCCGGTTAGCTCCCTCCGGGCGGCCAAGCCGGTCATACCGTCACCAGTTCTTCCAGCTCGGCGAACCGGACCTCCCCGATGCCCGGCACCTCCCGCAGCTGGCTCACGGAGGTGAACGGGCCGTGGCTGGTGCGGTAATCGATGATCCGCTGGGCGAGCGCCGGCCCGATCCCCGGCAGGGTCTGTAGTTCAGCGGCGGTAGCGGTGTTCAGATTGACCAGGCCACCCGGCCCCGCCCCCACCGGTGCGGCGTCCGGTGGGGGTGGCACTCCCACCGCGATCAACTCACCGTCGGTGAGCCGGCGCGCCAGGTTAAGGTGATCGATCTCCGCTTCTGGTAGCACGCCGCCGGCGGCCTCGATGGCATCCGCCACCCGCGCTCCCTCCGGCAACTCCACCAGGCCGGGGGAACGCACCAGCCCGGTCACCGCCACCACCACCGTGGCGGGCGTGGTCGGGCTGGCCGAGGCCGGTGGCGCCGCTCGGGGCGGCTCCACCGGCTCCGGCCGGGGACGGGACCACCACGCGAGGCCACCGGCCAGCACCGCCACGACCACCGCGACCACGGCCAGCGCCCGCAGCCCCGGTCGGCCGGGGTCGAACGCCCGACCGGTCAATCGCGTGAGGACGCCGGGTGAGCCGGCATCCACCGGCTCCCCAGGGTCGGCGGGTTCGACCGAGTCGGCCGGGGCAAGCGGGCTGCGCGACAGGATCGCCCCTGCCTCGACGGTCGGCGGAAGTAGGCGACGCAGGCGGTCCCGTGCGGAGACGGACAGTGGTGACGGTGCAGACACAGCGCGACCGTAGGCCGCGGTGACGGAGCGTGGACCGGATCACCTCTACTTTGGGGATAACGGTGGCGCCTGTGGACAACCACCGGCGCACCCCACCAATGTGCTATGTGCGCCGGTGGACCACCACGCCGACCAGCCCGGGTCCGACATGGGCGGCCACCACCGCCCCCACCTCTGAGGTCCACTGCTGACCCAGCCGCTCCCCCAGCCGGCTCGCCAACTGCTCCCCCACCCACCGGGCCCGCTCGCCGGCCACCAGATGGTGCACGGCGACGTCCACTGGCCCCTCTCCGGCCGCGGCCACCGCCAGATCCACCAACCGGCTCAGCGCGCGCGAGGCGGTCCGCACCTTGTCCCGGACCGCGATCGCGCCATCGGCCACATACAGGATCGGCTTGACCGACAGCGCGGTGCCGAGCAGCGCGGAGGCGGCGCTGATCCGGCCACCCCGGCGCAGGAACTCCAGGGTGTCCACATAGAAGAAGGTGGTGGTAGCGGCGACCGCGGCCCGCGCCGCCTCCGCGACCGCCGTCAGCTCCGCGCCGGTGGCCGCGGCCCGGGCGGCCGCCAGGGCACAGAATCCGAGCCCCATCCCGGTGGAGCGGGAATCCACCACCACCACCCGGTCCGGAGCCACGTCCGCGGCGGCGAGGGCGGCCGCCTCGTACGTGCCGGACAGCTCAGCGGACAGGTGCACCGACACCACCCCGTCGGCGCCGGCGGCGAGCAACCGCCGGTAGGTGGCCGCGAACTGTTCCGGGGCCGGCCGAGAGGTGGTGACCCCGGCCGGGCGCTCCGCCAGGGCGGTCGCCACCTCCGCCGGGCCGATCTGCTCGCCTTCGAGCCCTTCCACCCCGTCAATGATCACGGTCAGCGGCACCACCGTGATGTCGTCGGCCAGGTCAGCGGGTAAGTACGCGGTTGAGTCGGTCACCACGGCAACAGCCATGCCTGGCACGGTAACGCACCGGCCGGCCGGCCCGGTCAGTCAAGGACCTCCTGCACCTCCAGGGGCGTGCCCTGCATACAGGTGGTGAGCAGATCGGACCGTACCTGGCCACGGACCGTGACCGTACTGCCTACCCGCAACTGTTCGGCCACGGGACCGAACACCAGGTAGTCACCGGTGTCGGTACGCAGCAGGGTGCAGCCCGGCTCGACTCCCGCGAACACCTCTCCCGTCACCACCACCTCCCCGCTGGGCTGGGGAGACAGCGACGGGTCGCCGGGGCGGATCGGCTCCGGGCTGGGCAGGGTGGGCGGTGTCCCCGGAAGGGCTTCGGTGGGTGGGACCGAGGTCACGCTGGTCGGGGACGGGGCGGTAGAGCCGTCGCTCCCTTCCCCGCAGCCGGTCAGGAGGCTGGCGGCGAGGACGGCGACGACACCGAGGATGAGGGGTTGAGGTCGCACGATGATGAGACGTATCACTGTCTGGAACGGTTCCGCCGAGGCCGTCGGGCGCCGGGTAGGTCACTCGTACCCGGCCAACCCCTGCTCAGCCCAGCCCGCGTTGTGCGCGTGCAGCATCCATCCCCGCACCGGGTCCAGCCGCAGCTCGGTGTAGTGACAGTTGGTCAGCACCACCACCGCTCCCAGCTGCTCCACCGGCCACCCCAACAAGTCGAACATGCCGTACCGCGCAGCTCCGCCGTGGGTGACCACCACCGTCGTCCGGCCGGGGTTGGCCTCGGCCGCCTCGCGCAGCGCCTCCCCCACCCGCTTCATCACGTCGGTCGGCTGCTCGATCCCGTGGCCGAGATCGTGGTGACCGGCCCGCTGCCGCGCGTGCGCCTTCGGGAACCGCTCGGCGATCTCGGTCATGGTCAGGCCTTCCCACTCGCCGTAGCTGCGCTCCCGCAACCGCGGATCCCGCTGGATCGGCAGCCCGGTCAGCTCCGCCAGCGGCCGGGCGGTGTCCAGCGCGCGGCGCAGATCGCTGGAGATGATCGCGGCGGGGCGGCGCGCCGCCAGCAGCGGCGCCGCCTGCTCGGCCTGGGTGCGCCCGAGGGGGCTGAGCGCTACATCCGTATGCCCCTGTACCCGACGCTCACTGTTCCATTCGGTGGTGCCGTGTCGCCAGAGGAGCAGGGTGGTCACGACTCGGCTCCCTCCACCCCCTGGCCAGTCCCCGCCAGGCTCGGATCAGCGGAGAACGGGATGGTCGGGCAATCCTTCCAGAGTCGGTCGAGCGCGTAATACTCTCGGTCCTCTCGATGCTGGATGTGCAGCACGACGTCAGCGTAATCCAGCAGCACCCACCGCCCTTCCTGCTCCCCCTCCCGGCGCACCGGTTTGGCCGGTTCCGGCAGGGCCAGCATCCGCGCCTCAATCTCATCGACGATCGCGGCGACCTGGCGCTCGTTGGCGGCGGAAGCGATCACGAACGCATCCGTGATGACCAGCCGCTCCGACACGTCGATGATCATGATCTCCTCGGCCTTTTTGTCCGCGGCGGCACTGGCCGCGGTCAGCGCCAACAAGCGGGCGCGTTCGGATGCGGGCAATGGGTTCCCTCCTCGTCCTCGGGTCTCCAGCCTCTCACACGCGACCGATCGACAGCCGCCCGGTTTGTCGGATCATTCAGTATCTGCCCGATACAGTTTCCGCTTGGAGATGTACTGCACCACCCCGTCCGGCACCAGGTACCAGATCGGCTTACCGGCGGCCACCCGGGCCCGACAATCGGTAGAAGAAATCGCCATCGCGGGCACTTGCACCAAGCTGACCGAATCCGCCGGCAGGTGGGCATCCGACAAGGGGAACCCCGGACGCGTGACCCCGATGAAGTGGGCCAGGCCGAACACCTCCTCCGCGTCCTTCCAGGACAGGATCCGCGCCAACGCGTCCGCCCCGGTGATGAAGTACAGCTCCGCGTCGGGGCCGTACTCCCGCCGCAGATCCCGTAGGGTGTCGACGGTGTACGTGGGCCCGGGCCGGTCAATGTCCACCCGGCTGACGTGGAATTGCGGATTGGAGGCGGTGGCGATCACGGTCATCAGGTACCGGTCCTCGGCTGGGCTCACCTGGTCACCTTTCTGCCACGGCTGTCCGGTGGGCACGAACACCACCTGATCCAGCTCGTACAGATCGGCCACCTCATTGGCCGCGACCAGATGACCGTGGTGGATGGGATCGAACGTACCGCCCATGATCCCGATCCGCCGCTTCACCGGCCCGCCACCCCCTCTGTCTCCCGCCCGCGCGCGGCCAGCGCCCGACGCAGGTCGTCGGTCGCGTCGACGATCTCCCGCCGTACCACCGGGTGCAGCCCCTCGGTGGCCAGCGCCGCGGTAGCAGTGGCCACGGTGGTCTCGGACACCGCGTACCGCGGGTAGGCCGCCCGGGTCACCGCCTCCAGCAACTGCTCCGACCGCCACTCCGCGGTCGCGCCGATCTCGTCGAAGTAGCGTGCCACATACGGGGCGGTGAGCTCCGCCTGCCCCGGCTGCCAGAATCCCTCGGCCGCCGCCGTCAACAGCCGGTTGGACAAGGTCCGGTCGGTGGTGATCAGCCGCCACGCCTCCGCCTTGGCCTCCGGCTCCGGGCGGGCCGCCCGGCACCAGAGCGCCTGCTGCTGGCCGCGCGCACTGGGATCCCGCGCCTCCTCGGCGGCGATCAGCTCCTCCGCCGCCGCCCCCAGCGCCGCCAGCCGCCCCACGATCAACCACCGCAGGTCGGGGTCGAGCGCCAACCCGTCCGGCACCTGCCCGGCCAGCCACTCCCTCAGCCAGTCCACGTCCTCCGCGCCGGCGCACCGGATCAGGCCGCGGGCGCCCGCCAGCTGCCACGCGCTCCCAGGCTCGGCCGCCGACAGCACCTGCCGGGCCACGCCCGCCATGGTGGCGAGGGCCAGCGGCCGGCGGACCGGGGGCAGATACCGGTCCACTACTTGATCACACACCGTGGCGAACATGGTCTCGTATAGCGGCAGGTGGGTCTCGTGCGGCAGCGCCGCCGCGGCCAGCTCCACCAGCCGGCTGGCCGGCAGCTCAGCGTCCCGGCAGGCGTCCCACGCTGCTCCCCACACCAATGCCCGCGCCTGCGGGTCCGCTAACCGAGGCAGCACCGTCAACGGGTCCCCCGACCCCGCCAGTCGCAGCTTGGCGTAGCTGAGATCGTCGTCGTTGACCAGCAACAACTGCCCCGCCGGTGCGCCGGCCAGCGCCGGTACCTCCACCGGGCCCGGGGTGCCGGGCACGTCCACCAGCACCTGCGCGCGGCGGGTGACGGCGCCATCGACCTCGTCGTACACCCCCACCGCCACCCGGTGCGGGCGGGTGGCGGGCTGGCCGTCTGGGCCAGTGGCGGTGATCCGGACCGTACGCCAGCGGCCGGCATCATCCATCTCCACCTCCGGCCGGAGCGTGTCCACCCCGGACCGACGCAGCCACTGCTCCCCCCACTCGGTGAGGTCCCGGCCGCTCGCCTTGGACAACGCGTCCAGCAGATCGGCCAAGGTCGCGTTGCCGTAGGCGTGCGTCTGGAAGTAGGAACGCAGGCCGGCCCAGAACGCCTCGTCCCCCACCCAGGCCACCAGCTGCCGCAGTACCGCCGATCCCTTGGCGTACGAAATCCCGTCGAAGTTGGCCAGCGCCTGGGCGGTGTCGGCCACCTCGGTCGGGGCCACCGGATGCGTGGACGGCCGCTGGTCAGCGGCGTACCCCCAGCTCTTGCGGGACACGATGTAGCTGGCCGCGGCGGTCCGGAACCGCGTCGCCTCCGCGGTCACCCGCCAGCCCAGATAGTCCGCGAACGACTCGTTCAACCACAGGTCGTCCCACCAGCGCATGGTGACCAGGTCACCGAACCACATGTGGGCCATCTCGTGGGCGATCAGCACCGCCCGCCGCTCCCGCTCACTGTCGGTGACCGCCGACCGGAACACCAGCTCGTCGCGGATCAAGACGCAGCCGGGGAACTCCATCGCTCCCCAACTGAACTCCGGCGCGAACACCTGATCGTAGTCGCCGAACGGATACCGGATGCCGAACCGGTCGTGGTAGTAGTCCAGGCCGGCAGCGGTCACCTCGAACAGCTCCGGAGCCTCCCGCTCCAGGTGCCCCGCGAGCGAAGCCCGCGCGTACAGCCCAAGCGGGATGCCGTCATGCTCTGCCCGTAGCTCGTGGTACGGCCCGGCCGCCAGCGTGATCAGGTACGTGGCCAGGGGCGGGGTCGGTGCGAACTCCCACCGCCCCGGCGCGACCTGCCGACCGGCCCCGTTCGCCCGTACCAGCCACTGCGGATCAGCGGTCACCCGCAGCGTGACCGGCGCCTTCAGATCCGGCTGGTCGAAGCAGGCCATGAACCGAGGAGCCTGGGTGATGGAAGGTTGGGCGTAGATGTAGACCTTCCCGTCGGCGGGATCGACGAACCGGTGCATACCCTCGCTGGACCGTGAGTACGGGTAGTCCGCCTCCACCACCAGTTCGTTGTCGGCGGCCAGCCCCGGCAGCGGCAACCGCCCCTCCGCGAGGGTGGCCGGATCCAACTGGCGGCCGTTCAGGCGGGCTGCCCGGAGGGTGTGGGGTCGGAGCTCGATGAACGTGTCCGCCCCCGGAGTGGCGCGAAACCGCACCGTGGTGGTGGAGCGGAACGTGTCCGGGCCACCGGTGAGGTCCACATCCAGCTCATACCCGTCCACGGTCAACAGTCCCGCACGGGAGCGGGCTTCCAGCATGGTGAGACTACGCACATGGCCATCCTGCCCGATACGGGTGCGATGGGGTGGCACTGGGCTGGATGAGATGTCACAGCCAGGCCCTACCGTGCCGGCATGCGGATCGCAGACCTGCCCGTGCATGAGCGACCACGGGAGCGGCTGGCCGCGCTGGGCACCGGGGCGTTGACCGAGCGGGAGCTGCTGGCGGTGGTGCTCGGCACAGGGGGTTCCCCCGGCGTCGGGGCGCACCGGTTGGCGGAGGGGCTGCTGACTCGATTCGGGTCCTTGGCGAGACTGGCTCGGGCCCATCCGGCGGAATTAGCGGCGGTGCCGGGGATCGGCCCTGCGAAGGCCGCGGTGCTGTCGGCGGCGTTCGAGCTGGGGCGGCGGATGTGGTCGGGCTCGCCGCCCGTCACTATCACCGGGCCCGCGGACGTGGTGGCGGTGGTCGCCCCGCTGCTCCGGGGCCGCAGTCGCGAACGCATGGTGGTGGTCAGTTGTGACGGAGCCGGCCAGGTGCTCGGGCACGACGTGCTGACCGAAGGAGCGGCCGATCACACGTTGCTGCCGGTCCGGGAGGCGCTGGTGACCGTGCTCCGCCGGGACGGACGGGCGTTCTGGCTGGCCCACAACCATCCGGCCGGGCCGGCGGTGGCCAGCCCCGCCGATGTCGCGGCCACCCTCGCGGTTCGCCAGGCGGCGGCCACGACCGGCCTGCGCTTCCTGGGCCATCTGGTGGTCACCGACCGCGACTGGTGTGAGGTGGTGACACCGCCGGTGCGTATGACCACCACGCTGCGGTCGGGTCGCTCCACCCGCCGGGGTCGGCCCCTGCCAGCGAGCCCCGCGGTCAGGGGCGAAGGGACGAGGTGACGGTCATCTCAAATGGCGTCGTCCGGGTGAATCTCACGATGCTCCGCCGGGGTGAGCAGGTGCACCCCGAGCACGCGCACCCGCTTTTGCGCACACACCTGGTGCGTGACCCGGAACCAAGTCCGGTCGACGTCGGTGATGGCGGCGGTGCCGGGGCGGGTCAGCGCCACCAGAATGCCTCCGCCCTTGTCCCCTTCCGCTAACGCGGCGGCGAAGACCCCGATGAACTGCGCGCAGTCTTCGGCATCCACCTCGGCGGGGACATCATCGACCGGACAGTGCACCATCACCCGGTTGTTGGCATCGCAGAGTACGAACCGGACCCCGCGCTGGTTGCGTTCGGCCGGATCAAGTGCGAGCTCCAAATGTTCACGAATGGCTTCAGGGGAATCCAGAACCGGGGTTTCGGTCATAGGCGGTGATAGTGCCACACCTTCTGCCCCCGCGCATCCCTCGATGTCAGGGAATCCTGTGCCTAATCCGGTTCAACCTGCTCAGGCGACTCTGACCGCGGTGGCAGATCGGGAGTGGGGCGGCGTCGGGCCTTGCGGGCCGCGAGCCGCTCCGCCGCGGTCCGCCGACGCGGCCGATCCTCGGCCAGCCGCTCATCCTGCCCCCGGATCGGGGGGACGTAGCCGGTGCCGGCGGGGATCGCCGGCTGCCACTCGAACTCCCAGTCGGCGATCCGGACCGTACAGCCGGGGCGGGCACCGATCCGGGTCAGCTCCTCCTCCACCCCCAGCCGGGCCAGCCGGTCGGCGAGGTAGCCGACCGCCTCGTCATTGTCGAAGTTGGTCTGCCGCACCCACCGCTCCGGACGGGCCCCCCGGACGACGTACGTGTCGTCGTCGACCTGCTCCAGGGTGAATCCGGTGTCGTCGACCGCCGGTGGGCGAATCACCTGCCGGGTCGGTTCGACCACCCGGGTGGCGCGGGCGTCGGCGACCAGCTCGGCCATCGCGTTGACCAGCTCCCGCAGCCCCTCCCGCGTAGCCGCGCTGACCGGGAACACCCGCAGCCCTCGGGCTTCCAGATCTGGTCGGACCAGTTCGGCCAGCTCACGACCGTCCGGGATGTCCACCTTGTTCAGCGCTACCAACCGGGGGCGGTCTTCCATCCCCCCGTAGGCGGCGAGCTCCGCCTCGATCACGTCCAGATCCCGCAAGGGATCCCGGTCGGTTTCCAGCGCGGCGGTATCGATCACATGCACCAGCACCGCGCACCGCTCGATGTGCCGCAAGAACTCCAGCCCAAGTCCCCGCCCGGTGGCGGCGCCAGGGATCAGACCCGGCACGTCCGCCACCGTAAAGGTGGTGTCAGCGACCCGGACCACCCCCAGGTGCGGGGTCAGGGTGGTGAACGGGTAGTCGGCGACCTTCGGCTTCGCCGCGGAGATGGCGGAGATCAGCGAGGACTTGCCCGCGGAGGGGAAACCCACCAGGCCGACGTCGGCCACGCTCTTGAGTTCCAGCACCACGTCCCGCTGCTCCCCGGGCTCGCCCAGCTCCGCGAACCCTGGGGCTTTGCGTCGTGCGTTGGCCAGCGCCGCGTTACCGCGCCCACCCCGGCCGCCCCGGGCTACGTGGTACCTGGTGCCGGCGCCGACCAGGTCAGCCAGCACTTCACCGTCCAGGGTCTGCACCACCGTGCCATCCGGCACCCGCAGGATGAGGTCCTCCGCATTGGCGCCGTCCCGCCGGGAGCCGGCGCCGTGCCCCCCGTTAGGGGCCTTGACCCGCGGCCGATACCGGAAGTCCAGCAAAGTGTGTACCCCGGGGTCGACCATCAGCACCACGTCGCCACCGCGGCCGCCGTTGCCGCCATCCGGGCCGCCCAGAGGCTTGAACTTCTCCCGGTGGATGGAGACACAGCCGTTGCCGCCGTTGCCGGCCTGCACGTGCAGGACCACGCGGTCGACAAAGGTGGTCATCGGTGCTGAAACCTCCTCCGGTCCAGTCCCCGGTGGGCGCCGTCACCTCGGCTGGTACCCGTGATCCGGTCGCCTGGCCCCGGTCGGAGGCGGCCCGCCAGTCTCAGCTGGCGATCACGCTGACGGTACGGCGTCCCCGCCGCACGTCGAACTTGACCTGCCCGGCGGCCAGGGCGAACAGCGTGTCGTCGCTGCCCCGCCCCACCAGATCACCGGGGTGGAACTTGGTGCCCCGCTGGCGAACCAGGATCTCACCGGCGTTGACGTACTGACCGCCGAACCGCTTCACACCCAGCCGCTTGGAGCGCGAGTCCCGACCGTTCCGGGAGCTGGACGCACCCTTCTTGTGAGCCATCTCGGTAGTCCCCTACTTCCCCGCGGAGATGCCGGTCACCTTCACCTGGGTCAGCCGCTGCCGGTGCCCCTGGCGCTTGTGGTAGCCGGTCTTGCTCTTGAACTTGTGGATCCGGATCTTCGGCCCCTTACGGTGGGCCACCAGTTCGGCGGTCACCGAGACCTTCGCCAGCTGCTCGGCGTCGGTCACCACCTGGTCGCCGTCGACCAGCAACACCGCGGGCAGCGACACCGCTTCACCGGGCTCCCCGGCGAGCTTCTCGACCTCGATCACGTCGCCTTCGGCGACCTTGTACTGCTTGCCGCCGGTCTTGACGATCGCGTACATAGCCACGCGGCTCCCTGTCAACGTCACGCTGGTGGTTCGGATTGGCTCGATGACCGGGTATGCGCACCCGGACAGCCCGGCGCACAGCAGTGCGCCGTGGTACAGGATACGACATGCCCAATCGGGGCGCCCACCCGAGGGCGCGCCCCGGCACCGGGGGGCCCCGCCCGCCCCCCGGGCCTGCTGACCCTGGTCAGCTGGTGGACTCAAACTCCCCGCAGAAGCGACCCACCGCGGTGCTGGCCGCCTCCAGCTCCGCCAGGTCCGGCATGTTGCCTTCCCCGACGTTGGCGACCAGGTTCTCCAGCGCGGTCCCCCAGTCCCGCAGCGCCTGCGCGAACTCCGGGTCATCCGCGCGATCGGCGGCTTCGTTGGCCGCAGTGGTGATCTGCTCAGTGACCTGGTCGAGCTTCGTCATCGCCTCCGCCAGCGCCTCCTGGTCACCCTGAGCGCCCGCGATGCCGGCCTCGGTCAGCGCCGGCCCGAACTCGTCATCCAGCGGCTCGGCCACACTCTGCATCGAGGTGCAGATCGCCTCGACGCTGCCGTCGCTGTCCTTGCCCTCGTCGCCTCCGCAACCGGCCACCGCCAGCACCCCGGCCGCGAGCGCCGCTAGCACCGCTGTCCGCCGCATCCTGTCGCTCCTCCTTCGATCGGACAATGCCCATGGAGAGTACGCGCCAGGCGCAACCAGAGACCAGTCTGGCCGGGACCGGACAACTGCGCCGGTCCCGGCCAGCTCAACTCTGATCACTCACCGCCACCAGGTCAGGGCGCGCGGTGCTTGCCGCCCCGCCGCCGCAGGCGGCGAAACATCCCGGTCAACCCGGCCTCCTCCG
This sequence comes from uncultured Actinomycetota bacterium, assembly GCA_963809545.1. Classification (GTDB taxonomy): domain Bacteria; phylum Actinomycetota; class Actinomycetes; order Mycobacteriales; family Micromonosporaceae; genus Natronosporangium. The sequence goes on from CAWEKD010000007.1 coordinate 601,950, forward strand.
GCGGCACCAGTCGCTGGTTGTTCTCCTCCCCGAGGTTGACCGCGGTCACCGCATTGGCGGAGGCGGCACCGGTCGGGTTGACCGGCTCTACCTGATCCCGGCGCACCACTTCCGGCGCCGGAGCCTGCGCCTCCTCGTACCGGGACAGGTCGTAGCCCATGGTGTCGTCGTCCGCGCTCTTCCCGGTCGACTCGGTCTCGGTGTCCTGGCCGGCCCGGGCCTCGCTGCGACGACTCCGGCGCCGGCTGCCGCCGGCCGCCACCGCGCGGACCTTCTCCCCGTTGCTGGCGTTCCGGGGTTTGTCCCCCACCGGTTCGGTGTGGACCACCACGCCGCGGCCTTTGCAGCACTCGCACGGCTCGCTGAACGCCTCCAGCAGCCCCGCGCCTACCCGCTTCCGTGTCATCTGCACCAGACCGAGCGAGGTGATCTCGGTGACCTGGTGCTTGGTGCGGTCCCGGGCCAGGCACTCGATCAACCGGCGCAGCACCAGCTCCCGGTTGGACTCCAGCACCATGTCGATGAAGTCGATGACGATGATGCCGCCGATGTCCCGCAGCCGCAGCTGCCGGACGATCTCCTCGGCCGCCTCCAGGTTGTTACGGGTGACCGTCTCTTCCAGGTTGCCGCCGGTGCCGGTGTACTTACCGGTGTTGACGTCGATGACGGTCATCGCCTCGGTGCGGTCGAACACCAGGTGCCCGCCCGAAGGCAGGTAGACCTTACGGTCCAGCCCTTTGAGGATCTGCTCGTCGATCCGGTAATGGCTGAACACATCGGTGGTGCCGGTGTGCCGGCGCAGCCGCGGCACCAGATCCGGGGAGACGTGCGACAGGTACGCCTCGACCGTCTCGTACGCCTCGTCCCCCTCGATGACCAGTTCCCGGAAGTCCTCGTTGAACAGGTCGCGCACCACCCGTACCACCAGGTCGGGCTCGGAGTACAGCAGCGCCGGCGCCGTGGCCGTGGCGGCTTTGGCCTGGATGTCCTCCCACTGGGCCTGGAGTCGCTTCACATCCCGGGACAGGTCCTCGGTGGTGGCGTTCTCGGCCGCGGTCCGCACGATCACCCCCGCCCCTTCCGGCACCAGGTCCTTGAGGATCCCCCGGAGTCGCCGCCGCTCGTTCTCCGGCAGTTTCCGGCTGATCCCCGAGGCGCTGCCGTTAGGGGTGTAGACCAGGTGCCGCCCGGACAGGGCGAGGTTGCTGGTCAGCCGGGCCCCCTTGTGCCCCACCGGGTCCTTGGTGACCTGCACCAACACCGAGTCGCCGGGGCTGAGCGCCTGCTCGATGGAGCGGGACTTCCCCGCCAGCCCGGACGCCTCCCAGTTGACCTCCCCGGCATACAGCACCGCGTTGCGGCCCCGCCCCAGGTCCACAAACGCGGCCTCCATGCTGGGCAGCACGTTCTGCACCTTGCCCAGGTAGACGCTGCCCACCATGGAGGCGGCATTGGCGCGGCTGACGTAATGCTCCACCAGGATGCCGTCTTCCAGCACCGCGATCTGGGTCGAGCGGCCGGGCCCGTTGTCCCGGATCACCATCACCCGGTCCACCGCCTCCCGGCGGGCCAGGAATTCCGACTCCGTCAACACCGGTGGCCGGGTCCGGCGCTGGTCGCGTCCGCCGCGCCGGCGCTGCCGCTTGGCCTCGAGCCGGGTGGAGCCGGTCACCCCCCGGACCTCGTCCTCGATCGGACGGGGCTCCCGCACCTTGACCACGGTGGGGATGCCGTCCTCGGTGGTGGTCTCCGGCTCCGTGGTGGCCGCACCGCTCTTGCGCCGCCGCCGACGGCGCCGCCGGGTGACCCCGGTGGTGGTCTCCCCCTCAGCGGTGGTCTCCCCCTCCGGCGAAGCGGTGTCGGTCGGCTCCCCCGCCGCCCCCTCTGCCCGCGCGGGCTGCTCAGGGGCCGGCTCCGGCGCCGGCTCCGCACCGGTGTCGGTCTCCTCCGCGGAGGGCGCCTCCTCCCCCGGCTCGGACTCCTGGTCAGTGGCGGCGGGTTCCTGCGCCCCCTTGCCCCGGCCACGCCCCCGCCGGCCGCGCCGACGGGTACGGCGCCCCTCTCCCGGGGTGGTTTCCTCCGACTGGTCGGTCGACGCGGACGCGTCGGCCGACTCCTCGGCGGCGGGCTCCGCGGGCTCGACGGATTTCTCCGCCTCCGATGAGTCGGGCGCGGCGGCCGGCTCCTCCGCGGACCGGCGGGTCCGGCGTCGACGCCGCGGCGCTTCCGCCTCCGGCTCCGGCTCCGGCTCCAGTGCTGGTGGCGGAGGGGTGGGGGGCATGAACAGCACCGTGGAGGTGGGTTGCCGGGAAGGGGTCACCGGCTCCTGGGGCGGCGGAGGGGCGCCGAACGGCTGAATGGGCGATACAGGGGGCTCAGGCGGTCGGGCCGGCGGCGAGCCTCCGGAGGTTTCTACCCCGCCCTCAGTCGGCGACTCCCCGACCGGGGTGGTCCGCTCCTCACTCGCGGCGGGTGGTTCTTCGGTCGACTTGTCCTCGCTCGCGGCGGGCTGCTCAGCCGCTGCCGCGTCGGACCGAGTGGATTTATCGTTACGCCGGGCCGATGGATCATCCGGCCCGGGTTCTGGCTGAATGGGGTCGGTGGCGGATGGTTCGGTTCCGCCAGTCGGCTCGTGCTCGAGCATCCGGGCAATCTCCAGTTCCGGCTTCCCCGGGCGCGGATTCCGTCCCGCCGGCACATGTTGCGATGCGCGGGAGGCGGCGATTCGCAGCCACGCAGGGTCGCCTCAGTTGTGGCCGGCAGCACGCCCACCCAACGGGGCCGACGGCTGCCGAAGTCGGAAAACCGATGACCGCCGGGCTGACTCGCGGAGCACGCCGCTCCACACATCTCAGCCAACCCGCTCGGCTGTCATCCCGCGCCGGTCCGCCGCCAGCGGATCGGCGATCTCCCCCTGCGCGGTGAGCGGCCCTTGGGCTAGCCGGGTCGCCCGGGCGGGCACCGGCGGAGTCAGGCCGGCCACCGCCTGCAGGCCGGACAGGATGTCATCGGGTCGAACGGACGGCGTCACCTGCCGCACGACACATTCAATTATCGCACACGGTACGTCATCAACCCCGGAAGGTACGGAGGCCGACCCGGTGGTGATCGCCACCACCGCGCCGCGTACGTCCACCTGGCGGCGGCCCTGCTTGGTCAGCCGCGCTACGGCCACCTCCTCGGCCGCCTCGAACGCGGCCACCGCCCGGGCCAGTTCCGCCGGCTCCACCCCCGGCAGCTCGATCCGCCAGCGGGAGGCGACCAGCCGCTCGGCCAGGCTGTCGGTGGTGGTGACGGTGACCGCCTCCACCACGTCCAGCCCCGGGGACAGGGCGGCGTCCAACGCGGTGGCGAGCTCCGCCGGATCCATCGGGGCCTGCAGGCCGAGCTCCACATACTCGGCCTCGCTGGCGACGCCGGTCGGTGCCGCGCTGGCGTAAGAGATCTTCGGATGCGGGGTGAAGCCCTGGGAGAACGCGACCGGGATGTTCGCCCGGCGTAAGGCCCGCTCCAGGGCACGGGCGAAGTCCCGGTGGGAGGTGAACCGCACCGGGCCCCGCTTGGCGTATCGGAGCCGCACCTTCTGCACCACCGGCGCCTGCCCACCCGGGGGCGTCGGTCGGGCTACCTTCCTGTTGATCGTCACGCTCCTCACACCGGAGTCACTGGCAGCAACTTACGGCCACTCGGACCGATCTGGATCTCGGTGCCCATGCTCGGGCACACCCCACAGTCGAAGCACGGGGTCCACCGGCAGTCATCCTGCTCCACCTCGGCCAGGGCGTCCTGCCAGTCCTGCCAGAGCCAGTCCTTGTCCAAGCCAGAGTCCAGGTGGTCCCACGGCAGCACCTCGTGCTCGTCCCGCTCCCGGGTGGTGTACCAATCCAGGTCCACGCCGTAAGCGGGCAGCACGGCCGCGGCCGCGTCCACCCACCGCTGGAACGAGAAGTGCTCGCTCCAGCCGTCGAACCGGCCGCCCTCCTCCCAGACCTTGCGGATCACCGCGGCCACCCGCCGGTCTCCCCGGGAGAGCAGGCCCTCGATCAGCGACGGCTCACCGTCGTGGTAGCGGAAGCCGATCGCCCGCCCCAGCGACCGGTCCGAGTTGATCGCCTGCTTGAGCAACTGCAACCTGCGGTCGATCACCTCTGGCGGAGTCTGACCGACCCACTGGAACGGGGTGTGCGGCTTGGGCACGAACCCACCGATCGACACCGTGCACCGGATGTCCTTGCTGCCGGTGGCTTCCCGCCCCGCCCGGATCACCTCGTGAGCAAGCCGGGCGATCTGCAGGACGTCCTCGTCGGTCTCGGTGGGCAGACCGCACATGAAGTACAGCTTCACGTGCCGCCAGCCGTTGGTGTACGCGGTGACCACGGTCCGGATCAGATCCTCCTCAGTGACCATCTTGTTGATCACTCGACGGATCCGCTCCGAACCCCCCTCCGGGGCGAACGTCAACCCGGTCCGCCGGCCGTTCCGCGACAGCTCCTTGGCCAGCTCGACGTTGAACGCATCCACCCGGGTGGACGGCAGCGACAAGCTGATGTTGGTGCCCTGGTAGCGGTCGGCCAGACCAGAGCAGATGTCCCCGATCTCGGAGTGGTCGGCCGAGGACAGCGACAGCAGCCCGACTTCGGAGAAGCCGGAGTTGGCCAAGCCATCGGCGACCATCTGTCCGATGGTGGTGATCGACCGCTCCCGTACCGGCCGGGTGATCATGCCGGCCTGGCAGAACCGGCAGCCCCGGGTACAACCGCGGAAGATCTCCACCGCGTACCGCTCGTGCACGGTCTCGGCCAGCGGCACCAGCGGCTTCTTCGGGTACGGCCACTGGTCCAGGTCCATGGTGGTGCGCTTGTGCACCCGGAACGGTACGTCCGGCCGGTTCGGCACCACCCGCTGGATCCGACCGTCGGGCAGGTAGTCCACGTCGTAGAACCGGGGCACGTACACCGCTTCGGTGCGGGCCAGCCGGGACAGCAGCTCCTCCCGCCCGCCCGGGCGCCCTTCAGCCTTCCACTGGCGCACGATCGCGGTGATCTCCAGCACCGCTTCCTCGCCGTCCCCGAGCACCACCGCGTCCAGGAACTCCGCGACGGGTTCCGGGTTGAAGGCGGCGTGCCCGCCGGCGATCACCACCGGATGGCGCTCATCCCGGTCGGTGGCGGTCAGCGGGATACCGGCCAGGTCTAGGGCGGTCAGCAGGTTGGTGTACCCCAGCTCGGTGGCGAACGAGACCCCGAGCAGGTCAAACGCGCCGACCGGCCGGTGGGCGTCGACCGTGAACTGCGGGACGCCGTGCTCCCGCATCAGCGCTTCCAGATCCGGCCAGACCGCGTAGGTGCGCTCCGCCAGCACATCCGGCTGCTCGTTGAGCACCTCGTACAGGATCTGGATCCCCTGGTTGGGCAAGCCGACCTCGTACGCGTCGGGGTACATCAGCGCCCAGCGCACCGCGGCGGTGTCCCAGCCCTTGACCTGGGCGCCCAGCTCGCCCCCCACGTACTGGATGGGCTTGCTGACCCGCGGCAGCAGCGGCTCCAGCCGGGGCCATACCGACTCGACGCTCTCGCTCATGCGTGCCCTCCTCCTCAAACCATCAGCCTAACGGCCGGACCGGGCCTCCCCCCACGGGTGGGCCCCGTCACCGCGCGTGATCATGAGCACGGGCACGCGTGCCCGGAACCAACCGCTGATCTCTTCCGGAAAACCCGCGAAAGCCTCGCCACCGTTCCCGCCCCGCCGCCCGACCGGACCGGTCCCTCAGGTGCGCTTCGGCGGGGCGTAGTGGCCGGTGTACTCCTGGCCGGTCAGGCGCTGGATCTCCTTCATGAGCTCATCGGTGTACGCCCGCTGCGAGGAGATGTCCTTCCCCCGGCCCTGCGGAGACAGGGGCTCCCCGAACCGAATCGTCACCCGCTTGCCCGGGGTGGGGAACCGCTGCCCGATCGGCTGCACCCGATCGGTGCCGATGATCCCCACCGGGACCACCGGCACCTCGGCCGCCACCGACAGCCGGGCGGTGCCGGTGCGGCCCCGGTAGAGCCGACCATCCGGGGAGCGGGTGCCCTCGGGGAAGATCCCGACCACCGCCCCCGACCGCAGCACCGGGATGGCCGCGTCCAGCGCGCCCAACGCGGCCCGGCCCCCCTCGCGATGCACCGGGATGGCGCCCAGCCCGCTCACCACCCCTTTGATGACCGCCCCCTTGAGGCCGGGCAGCTGGAAATACTCCGACTTGGCCCAGAAATGGACCTGGCGGGGCACGACCACCCCGAGAAACAGCTGATCCGCTACGGACAAGTGATTCGCGGCCAGGATCACCCCGCCCCGCGCAGGTACGTGCTCCAGCCCTGTCACGTGGATCCGCCAGCCGAGCCGCACCAGCGGCGCGACCGTCAGTTTCCCGGCTCGGTAGAGCAGGTCCACCCGTGCGACCTCCCGCGTCGATGTCCGTCCGCTCGGAGCACCACCCGCCTCAAGCGGTGTCCCGACCGGTTGTCAGCGTACGAGAGGCCGCCGGGGCAGCGCCGGGGACCGCCCCCGACCGGCCGGGCTGGTTACCCGGCCGGTGAGGGGGCGGCGCCGAGCTGCTCCAGGAACGACATCGTGTCGAAGTAGACGTGGTGTTCGGTGATCCTGCCGTCCCGCACCGTGGCGAGATCGCACTCGCGGACCCGCATCTGCCGGCCGGTGGCCGGTAGGGTCCCGCCGTCGGGCAGCGGTAGCGGCTGCTCGTGGGTGCCCACCATCCAGCCTTCATCGATCGCGGTGTCCCCGACCTCGTACTGATGCATCGGTTCGAACCGCACGTCCGGGAAAGCCTCGATGAACGGCCGCCAGTACGCCACGATGTCGTCCCGCCCCCGGATCTCCCCGGCGTCCGGCGTGACGATCACCGCGTGGTCCGCGTAGCAGTCGGCTACCGCCCCGGGATCACGCTCCTCGGTCACCGCCCGCGTCAACCGGTCCATGGTGCTCCTCGCGTCACCCATGGCCCCTCCCCGTCGTCGTGTCGGTACCTGCCGGCGTGCCACCACAGCTGATACCCGGCGGGCCGCACCCCGACACCCGACACCTGGGCGGTTGCCGTTCCCGTCCCGGGTGGCCCGGGACGGGAACGGCAACCGTCAGTCAGACCCGGGCGACCGTCACCCGGACCGGCTCGGCGTCGCCGGCCTCGCCGGCGAACGCGTCCGCCCCGACCGGCCCGAACTCCATCTGCTCGGCCAACACTTCCCGGGCGACGAACTCCCGGTGGGCCCGGACCGCCTCGGTCACCTCGGGGGAGGCCTCCACCACCACCTGGATCCGGTCGGTGATGTTCAACCCCGCATCCCGCCGCGCCTGCTGGATCACCCGCACCACGTCCCGGGCCACCCCTTCGGCGGCGAGTTCCGGCGTCACTTCGGCGTCCAACTGCACCACCCCGCCGATCGACAACTGCGCGGTGTGCTCAGCGTCGCTGGCCACGTGGGTCAGCTCGTACTCGCCCTCCTGCAGGCGGACCCCGGCCGCCTCGGGCACCCCGTCCACCAGCCGCCAGTCGCCGGCCTTCACCGCCTTGATCACCTGCTGCACCACGCCGCCGACCCGGGGGCCCAGGGCCCGCGGCACCACCGTGAGCACCTGCCGGCTGTAGGCGGACACGTCACTGGTGAAGGTCACCTGCTTGACGTTGACCTCGTCGGCGATCAGGTTCGCGAACGGCTCCAGCGCGGCGGCGTCCGGCGTGGCCACAGTCAGCTTCGGCAGCGGCAGCCGCACCCGCAGCCCGTTGGTCTTACGCACCGACAGGGCCGCCGAGCACACCTCCCGCACCGCGTCCATGGTGGCCACCAGTTCGGGATCGGCCGGCAACGTATCGGCCTCCGGCCAGTCGGTCAGGTGCACCGACCGGCCACCGGTCAGCCCCCGCCACACCTCCTCGGTGGTCAGCGGCGCCAGCGGCGCCATCACCCGGCACAGGGTCTCCAGCACGGTGTAGAGGGTGTCGAACGCGTCGACGTCACCGGCCCAGAACCGGTCCCGGGAACGGCGGACGTACCAGTTGGTCAGCGCGTCCAGATAGGACCGTACCGTCTGGCAGGCACCCGAGATGTCGTACGCCTCCAGCTGGGCGGTCACCTCGGTCACCAGCGCGTGGGTCTTGGCCAGCACGTACCGGTCCAGTACGTGCTGGCTGTCGGTACGGAACTTCGCCTGATAGCCGTCGGCGTTGGCGTACAGCGAGAAGAAGTACCAGACGTTCCACAGTGGCAGCAGCACCTGCCGGACCGTGTCCCGGATCCCCGCCTCGGTGACCGACATGTCCCCGCCCCGCATCACCGGCGCGGACATGAGGAACCACCGCATCGCGTCCGAGCCGTACGAGTCGAACACCCCGTAGACGTCGGGGTAGTTACGCAGGCTCTTGGACATCTTCCGCCCGTCGGCGCCCAGCACCATCCCGTGCGCCACACAGTTGCGGAACGCCGGCCGGTCGAACAGCGCGGTCGCCAACACGTGCAGGGTGTAGAACCAGCCCCGGGTCTGGGCGAGGTACTCCACAATGAAGTCACCCGGGTAGTGGTGCTCGAACCATTCCCGGTTCTCGAACGGGTAGTGCACCTGGGCGAACGGCATCGACCCGGACTCGAACCAGCAGTCCAGCACCTCCGGCACCCGCCGCATCATCGACTTGCCGGTCGGGTCGTCGGGGTTGGGGCGGACCAGCTGGTCGATGCCGGGCCGGTGCAGGTCGGTGACCTTCACCCCGAAGTCCCGCTCCAGTTCGGCCAGTGACCCGTACACGTCCACCCGCGGATACTCCGGGTTGTCGGACTTCCACACCGGGATCGGCGAGCCCCAGAACCGGTTCCGGCTGATCGACCAGTCCCGGGCGTTGGCCAGCCACTTGCCGAACGAGCCGTCCTTGACGTGCCCGGGGATCCAGTTGATCTGCTGGTTCAGCTCCAGCATCCGGTCCTTGAACTTGGTGACCGCCACGAACCAGCTCGACACCGCCTTGTAGACCAGCGGGGTCTCACACCGCCAACAGTGCGGGTACGGGTGCACGTACGCCTGCTCCCGTAGCAGCACTCCGCGCTCCTGCAGCTGGCGCAGCAGCGGCCGGTTGGCCTCGAACACCTGCATCCCCTCGAACGGGGGCGCGATAGCGGTGAACCGGGTGTGGTCATCCACGGTCAGCACGGTCGGGATACCGGCGGCGGTGCAGACCTCGTGGTCGTCTTCACCGTGCGAAGGGGCCACCTGCACGATCCCGGTACCGTCCTCGGTGGAGACAAAGTCCGCGCCCAGCACCGTGAACGCGGCCGGCACGTCGGCCATCTGCTCCACCAGGAAGTCGAAGATCGGGGTGTAGCGGCGCCCCAGCAGCGCCTCGCCCTTCACCGTGCCCAGGTGCCGGGCCTCCCCCAGCTCCGGCTCGTACGCCTCCCGGCGCGCCTCGGCCAGCACGTACCGGTGGCCGTCGGTGTGCTCCAGCACCGCGTAGTCGACCTCCGGGTGCACCACCAACGCCAGGTTGGGCACCAGGGTCCACGGCATGGTGGTCCAGGCCAGCAGCCGGACCGGACCCCGCACCAGCTCGGGGGCGGAGTCGTCCGGGTGCAGCGCGAACCAGACCGTGGCGGACGGGTCGGTGCGGTCCCGGTAGGTGCCTTCGTCCATCCGGGTCTCGGTGTTGGACAGCGGGGTCTCGCAGCGCCAGCAGTACGCCAGCACCCGGAACCCTTCGTAGATCAGACCCTTGTCGTAGAGGGTCTTGAACGCCCACATGACGCTCTCCATGTAGTCCAGGTCGAGCGTCTTGTAGTCGTTGTCAAAGTCGACCCACCGGGCTTGCCGGGTCACGTACCGCCGCCACTCCTGGGTGTACGCGAGCACGGAGGTGCGGCACGCTTCGTTGAACTTGTCGACCCCCATCTTGAGGATCTCCGCCTTGGTGGAGATGCCGAGCTGCTTCTCCGCCTCCACCTCCGCCGGCAGACCGTGGGTGTCCCAGCCGAACCGCCGCTCTACCCGCCGGCCCCGCATGGTGTGGAAGCGGGGCACCACGTCCTTGACGTAGCCGGTGAACAGGTGCCCGTAGTGGGGCAGGCCGTTGGCGAACGGTGGGCCGTCGTAGAAGACGTACTCGTTGCTGCCCTTCTCACCTGCGGGGCGCTGGGAGACACTGGCCTGGAAGGTGCCGTCCTCCTCCCAGTAGGCCAGCACCCGCTCCTCCATCCGCGGCAGGTCAGGGCTTGCGGGTACGCCCGTGGCAGCAGGGTCGTGCAATGGATAGGCCATTGGTGGTCGCACTCCTCGCGGTGTCTCGCCCTGGGTGCGAGGACGAGCGCGCACGCGCCCGCGGTACCACCTCGCTTGCCCGGCGCACCGCGCCGGACCACTCATTGCCGGCTGTGACGGGCCGGACCCGTCCGGTTCTACTCAGGCCTGACAGGCCCTTTCTTCCGGAGGCTCGCCGGTGATGGCCGGGTCGTCGCCTGTGCCCTTGAGATTAGCGCACCACAGGAGGGGCAGCGACCAACTATCCATTCCCCGCGTTCCGTGTCCGTCGGCACCGGAGCGCCTCGAGGAGGGAGCCGCATCCGGCGCCCCCGCACCTCTTACGTAACACAGGTCACACCGGTACTCGTCACATCCGCCGCCTGCGCCCCGTCGTACGGGGTGACGGTCCTGCGAGGTACGGAGGTGACGGATGTCCCAGCGGATGTCAGTAGCGGAGGTTGCGCCCGAGGGCTTCCACGCGGTACTGCAACTGGAGCAGTACGTGCGGAAGGCGGTCGACCCGAAGGTGTTGGAGTTGGTCAAGCTCCGCGCGTCGATGCTCAACGGCTGCGCGTTCTGCGTGGACATGCACAGTCAAGACGCGCTGGCCAACGGCGAATCCAGTCGGCGGCTGTTCGCGGTGGCCGCGTGGCGGGAGGCGCCGTTCTTCACCGCCCGGGAGCGCGCCGCCCTGGCGCTGACCGACGAGGTGACCCGGCTGGGCGAGGCCGGGGTTACCGACCAGACCTGGGAGGAGGCGCGGAAGGTCTGGTCGGAAGAGGAGATCGCCCACCTGCTGCTGGCGATCGCCACCATCAACGTGTGGAATCGCCTCGCCGTGGCGACCCGGATGGCGCCCCCGACCGCGTAACCAGCGTGGAACCGGTACGCCCGGTGGAGATTCCCGCGGCCGGGACCTCCACCGGGCCCGACCCGGTCTCGCGTACCGGCCGATTGCGCACCGGAGCCGGTCAGGCCTGGTCGGGGAACCAGAGGGCGATCTCCCGCTTGGCGCTGTCCGGGGAATCCGACGCGTGGATGAGGTTCTCGCGGTTGGACAGCGACAGGTCACCGCGGATGGTGCCCGGCGCCGCCTTCCGACCGTCGGTCGCCCCGCACATCGCCCGGACCACCTCGATCGCGCTGTCCCCGGAGACGATCATGGCCACCAGCGGCCCGGCGGTCATGAACTCCCGCAGCGGCGGGTAGAACGGCTTGTCCACGTGCTCGGCGTAGTGCTGGTCGGCCAGTGCGCCATCCATGGTGCGCAGCTGCATCGCCTCGATCACCAGCCCCTTGCGCTCGATCCGGCTGATGATCTCACCAATCAGCCCCCGGCGCACCGCGTCGGGCTTGATCAGTACGAGTGTGCGCTCACCGTGGGACACGCCGCCTCCCGCTTGTCGAGACTCTCCGGCGACGGCCAGCCTAGCGGACCGCGCTAGCGCAGCCGCGCACGACTACGCTATGCGGAAGCAGACATCTGGGCCGAAAGGAGCACGCGTGACCGGCAGACAATCCCGGTACGTCCTCGTACGTCAGGCGCTCACCGGTATCTTCGCCTTCGGCGGTCTATTCGTGCTCTGTTACGGCCTGGGCAGTGGCAGCCAGGCGGTTCTGGTGCTCGGGGGCGCGCTGCTGGTGGTGGCGGGGGGCACCCGGCTGTGGTTCAGCGGGCTGCGCCGCCCACCGCGGCAGTGGCTACGCGGCACCGGCCAGGTGATAGAGGTATCCGCGCCTCCGGTCGAGTTCCGGTACGGGCGGTGTTCGCTACGGCTGGTGGTGGAGGCCCCGGGTGTGGTCGGGGAACAGGTGACCGTGCACGAGTCACGGGTGCCGGTGGAGGTCTGGCCTCGGCCGGGTCAGCTGCTGCCGCTGCAGGTAGCCGCCGACAACATCCGGAAAGTGCGGGTGCTGTGGCAGGAAATCAATCCGGTGGAGGCGACCGCCTCGCCGGCCGCTACCCCACCGGTCACCGCGATTCCGGGGGAGACGCCGCCGGAAGCGCGCTCCGCCACCGCCTCGTCGGCGAGCGGGGCGCCCTCGCTCACCACACCGATCGACTTCGACCTGGATGACCCGCCCGGGCCGCTGACCCCCGGGGCGGTGACCCCGCCGCCGCGTTCCCCGGCCCCGGTCGAGTCGGCCACCACGCCGGACGAGCCCGCGCCGACAGACGAGTCCGCGGAGGAGGAGGCGGCGCTGGCGGCGGAGGAGGCCGTCCCGGGCCGCCCCGACCGCGACGACCAGCCCGGCGCCGCGCCGGCGGAGGACCTCCCCCGGGTGCTGCCCCGGCCCCGCCCCAGTCCTCCGGAACGGGCCGCTGCGGCGTCGTCCGTCACCGATCCGGCCGACCCACGTGACTTCCACAGCCTCGGGGTCACCGTGCTGGTCTCCGACCTCGCGCGGTCGGTCGCCTTCTACCGGGACACCCTCGGCCTCACCGAAGTGGACAGCGGCGAGGAGGCGAGCGTGCTCGCCTCCGGCGCCACCCGGCTGGTCCTGCGGCAGGCCACTGACCTGGGTGCGGTCAAACTCCGGCTGGTCCACCTCAACCTGGAGGTGGATGACATCGACGCCACTTATGCCGCGCTGAAGGCCGACGGAGTGCGCTTCACCTATCCGCCCCGGGTGACCAACCGGACCACTCGCCTGGAGCAGTGGGCGGCGGCGTTCCGGGACCCGGACGGCCACGGCATCGCCCTCACCCAGTGGCGCCCGGTCAGTACGTCAGCGTCGTCGGCCTGAGCCGCCGTCCGCCCGCCATTCCACCCCGTTCGGCCCGGTCTCGCGAAAAATTGTCGAGCTGCCCGGTCTGCACCGTAGTTCCAGTAGAGCGCCTGGCTCGACATCGCGAACCGCCCACGAGGCCGACTACGGAAAGGAGCGTTCCTTGACGGGCACCATGCAACTGGTCACGGACAGGGAGGTCGTGCGGTGGTCGCTGCCACGCTGATACCCCCCGCCGCTCCGGCTCACGCCACCACCGCCCCGATCTCGGAGGCCACGTTCGGGGATCTCTGCCACTGGTTCACGCCACCCCACCGGCGACGCCTGACCGCCTCCCCCACTTCGACCCGGGAGCTGATCCACACCGGACTGCGCGACCTCCAGACGTGCTCTCGCCCCGCACACCTCAGCGAGATCCCGGCCACCAGCTTCTCCCTACTGGACGCCTGGCAGCACCTCGACGCTACGCGACCGTTCGCACCCGGTGCCCCTCCCAGGGCACGGGTGTAATACCACCGGGGACTACTCCGGACCCACACCGGTCGAGGCGCATCACCACCTCGGTGACGTAGGGCGACCGCGCGGGGCGGGCGGACGTTCGCCGACGGGGTGCGGCACCTCGACGGCATGGTCCGGGCGCGCTATCCCGCCTCCTTCTCCGGGCTGCCCCGGTGCGTCTTCGTCGAGTGGTCGCCGTCGACGACCCGGGTCTACCGGTTCTTGACCAGCAGGCGGCGAGCGTCGGCGACCGTGACCACCGAACCGGTGATCAGGACCCCTACCCCACCCAGCTCCTCGTCGAGATCCTCTTCGGCCAAGGCGACCGCGTGCTCGATCGCGTCCGGTAGGTCCCGGGCCACCGACACCCGGTCCTCTCCATAGATCAAGCCCGCTACCGCACCCAACGCCCGCGGCGACATCGACCGGCTGCTGCTGTTGCGGGTCACCACGATCGCGTCGGTCACCGGCTCGAGCAGTTCCAGCAACCCGGCCGCGTCCTTGTCCTGGAACATCGCCACCACCGCCACCAGGCGCCGGAACGCGAACTCTTCCTGCAGCGCGGTGACCGTGGCGGCCATCCCGTGGGGGTTGTGGGCGGCGTCCAGCAGGATGGTCGGCGCGGTCCGCACCCGTTCCAACCGTCCCGGGGTGGTCACCTGGGCGAACCCTTCCCGGACCACGTCCGCATCCAACGCCCGGCCGGGGCCGGCCCCCAGGAACGCCTCGACCGTGGCCAGCGCGACCGCCGCGTTCTGCGCCTGGTGGGCCCCGTGCAGGGGCAGGAAGACCTCCTCGTACGTGTCTCCCAGCCCCTGCAGGGTGAGCACCTGGCCCCCGACCGCCAGGGTGCGCCGCAGCACCCCGAACTCGTCGCCTTCCCGGGCGATGGTCGCCCCGACCTCCGCGCAGCGCTCCAGGATCGCCCGGGCCGCCTCCTCCGGTTGGGCGGCGGTGACCACGGTGGCGCCGGGGTGGATGATGCCCGCCTTGGCGTACGCGATGTCGCTGAGCCGGTCTCCCAGCCACTCGGTGTGGTCCAGCCCGATCGGGGTCAGGACACATACCCCGGCGTGCAGCACGTTGGTGGAGTCCTCCGCGCCACCGAGCCCTACCTCCACCACCGCGACGTCCACCGGGGCGTCCGCGAAGGCCGCGAACGCCAGCGCGGTGGTCATGTCGAAGTAGGTCAGCGACTCCGGGCTGCGGGTGTCGATCAGGTCGGCCAGCGGGGCCACCTCGCGGTAGGTGGCCACGAACCGCTCCTCGTCCACCGGCTCCCCGTCCAGGCTGATCCGTTCCCGGACCGTCTCCAGGTGGGGGCTGGTGTACCGGCCGGTCCGCAGCCCGTGCGCCCGCAGCAGCGAGTCGACCATCCGGGCGGTGGAGGTCTTGCCGTTGGTGCCGGTGAGATGGATCGACGGGTACGTCCGATGGGGCGCACCCAGCAGGTCGAGCAGCTCCTCGATCCGACTCAGGTCGAACACCATCCGGGTGAAGCCGCGCTCAGCGAGCTCCGCCTCGACCTGGGCGAACTCCTCCGCGGTGGTCATGCCACCCTCCGCTGTCCGGCTCACGACTCTGGCAGGGCGGCGAGGGCGGCGTCGATGCGGGCCAGTTCCGCCTCGGCGGTCGCCAACCGCTGCCGCACCTTGGCCACCACCTCCTCCGGGGCCTTGGCGAGGAAGCCCTCGTTGCTCAGCTTCGCCCGGCACCCGGCCGCTTCCTTCTCCGCCGCGGCCCGGTCCTTGGTCAGGCGGGCCCGTTCCGCCGCGACATCGATCGCGCCGCGGGTGTCCAACGCCACCGTGACCTGGTCGGTGACGGCGAGCGTGCCGGTAGCGGTGAACCCTTCGCCTGGCTGGTCCAGCCGGGCCAGCGACCGGATCAGCGGCTCGTGGTCGCTGATGCCGGCCTCCGCCAGACCGTGCAGCTGGGCCGCCACCCGCTGCCCCGACCGCAGCCCCTGGTCGGCGCGGAACCGGCGCACCTCCGTGACCACCTTCTGCAGCGTGGCCACCTCGGCCTCGGCCGCCGGGTCCTGCCAGCGCGGGTCAGCGGTCGGCCAGTCCGCGATCATCACCGACTCCCCGCCGGTCAGCGCCGTCCACAGCTCGTCGGTGACGAACGGGATGATCGGGTGCAGCAGCCGCAGCAGCTGGTCCAGCACGTGCCCCAGCACCCGCCGGACCGGCTCGGCCGCGGCCGGGTCGTCCCCGGTGAGCACCGGCTTGGACAGCTCCAGATACCAGTCGCAGACGTCGTCCCAGGCGAAGTGGTAGAGCAGGTCGCAGACCTTGGCGAACTCGAACGCCTCGAACTGCGCGTCCACCTCGGTGATCACCTGCTGCAGCCGGGACAGGATCCACCGGTCCACCGCGGTGCACTGCGACGGCTCCGGCAACGGCCCGTTGGTGTGGGCGCCGTGGAGCAGGGCGAACCGGACCGCGTTCCACAGCTTGTTGCAGAAGTTACGGGAGCCGGCGCACCACTCCTCGCTGACCGGCACGTCGCTGCCCGGGTTGGCGCCGCGGGCCATGGTGAACCGGGTGGCGTCGGCACCGTAGCGCTCGATCCAGTCCATCGGGTCGATCACGTTGCCGAACGACTTCGACATCTTCTTGCCGTGCTCGTCCCGCACCATGCCGTGCAGCGCCACCACCCGGAACGGCACCGCGTCCTCGGGGGCCCGGTCCTTCATCGCGTACAGCCCGAACATCATCATCCGGGCCACCCAGAAGAACAGGATGTCGTAACCGGTCACCAGCACGCTGGTGGGATAGAACTTGCGCAGGTCCGGGGTGTCCTCCGGCCAGCCGAGGGTGGAGAACGGCCACAGCGCCGAGGAGAACCAGGTGTCCAGCACGTCCTCGTCCTGGCGCCAGCCCTCCCCGGTGGGGGGCTCCTCCCCGGGGCCGACACAGACCATCTGCCCGTCCGGGCCGTACCAGACCGGGATCCGGTGCCCCCACCACAGCTGGCGGGAGATGCACCAGTCGTGCATGTTGTCGACCCAGTCGAAGTACCGCTTGGTCATCTCCGGGGGCTCGATCCGCACCCGACCGTCCCGGACCGCGTCCCCGGCCGCCTTGGCCAGCGGCCCGGTCCGCACGAACCACTGCAGGGACAGCCGGGGCTCCACCACCGTGTCGCACCGGGAGCAGTGCCCCACCGCGTGCACGTACGGGCGCCGCTCGGCCACGATCCGACCCTGTTCCCGCAGCGCCGCCACGATCGCCGGCCGGGCCTCGAACCGGTCCAGGCCCTCGAACGGCCCGGAGGCGGTGATCACACCCCGCTCGTCCATGATGGTCAGACTGGGCAGCCCGTGCCGCTGACCGATCTCGAAGTCGTTCGGGTCGTGGGCGGGGGTGACCTTCACCGCGCCGGTGCCGAACTCGGGGTCCACGTGGTCGTCGGCGACGATCGGCACCCGCCGCCCGGTCAACGGCACCTCCACCTCGGTGCCGATCAGGTGCCGGTACCGGTCGTCGTCCGGGTGCACCGCCACCGCGGTGTCCCCGAGCATGGTCTCGGCCCGGGTGGTCGCCACCACGATCGACCGGTCACCGTCGCCGTACCGGATCGACACCAGCTCGCCTTCGTCGTCCTGGTGCTCGACCTCGATGTCGGAGAGCGCGGTCATGCACCGCGGGCACCAGTTGATGATCCGTTCAGCTCGGTAGATCAGGCCGTCGTCGTACAGCCGCTTGAAGATGGTCTGGACCGCCAGCGACAGGCCCTCGTCCATGGTGAATCGCTCGCGGCTCCAGTCCACCGAGTTACCGAGCCGGCGCATCTGCCCGGTGATCATGCCACCGGACTCTTCCTTCCAGCGCCAGACCCGCTCCACGAACCGTTCCCGGCCCAGGTCGTGTCGGGACAGGCCCTCCGCGGCCAGTTGCCGCTCCACCACGTTCTGGGTGGCGATCCCGGCGTGGTCCATGCCAGGCAGCCACAGTGCCTCGTACCCCTGCATCCGGCGGCGGCGAGTGATCGCGTCCTGGATGGTGTGGTCCAGCGCGTGGCCCATGTGCAGGGAGCCGGTTACGTTCGGCAGCGGGATGACGATGGTGTGCGGGGGCTTGTCGCTGTGGGCGTCGGCGGTGAAGTAGCCAGCCTCGAGCCACTGCGCGTACCGGCGCTCTTCGACCTGGCTCGGCTGGTAGGCCGACGGCAGGGTTGTCATCTCGCTCACCCGGCAAGTCTACGAATCCGCCTCCCGCGGGTCACACCGGTTATCCCTTCGGCGTGCCCTGGAGGCGGGAAGCATCTCTTACGGGACAGAACCTACGGAAACGCCCTGCGGCTGACTATTCCCCGCCGCGGAGCACCCGCGTGGGCGCAGGGCGTGACAGAGTTGGCAGAGTGAAGGGTACCCAGCTGGCCCAGGATGCGCTACTGAACCTGCTGCTGCCGTTCTGGCAGGTGGCGATCGGGGTGTGCGTGCTGGCGGCGGTGGTGGTGGCCGGGATCCGGCTGCTGGCGCGCGGGCCCTCCCGGGTGACCACCGCCCTGCTGATCACGGGTGGGGCGGTGCTGGGGATCTGCGCGCTCGGGGTGATGCTGGAGCGGCTCTGATCCGCCTGTCCGCGAAAAATCGGCTGGCCACCGGTCAGAGCCGGCGGTGGGCGAGGCTCGGCAGTTCCGCCCGGATCTGGGCCAGCCGGGTGAAGTCCAGGTCGGTGACGGTCACCCCGATCTGGTCCGGCGCCTGCGCCAGCACCGTCCCCCAGGGGTCGACCACCAGGCTGCGGCCGTAGCAGGTACGCCCCGGGTCGTGGTCGCCGATCTGGGCCGCGGCCAGCACGTAGCACTGGTTCTCGATCGCCCGGGCGCGCAGCAGCACCTCCCAGTGGTCCCGGCCGGTGTGCAGCATGAACGCCGCCGGCACCACCAGCACCTGCGCACCGGCGGCCACCAAGCGTCGGTACAGCTCCGGGAACCGGAGGTCGTAGCAGATGGACAGGCCCACCGGCACGCCCTCCACCTCGACCACCACGGTCTGCTCCCCGGGGGCCACCGACCGCGATTCGTGGAAGGAGACTCGGCCGGGGATCTCCACGTCGTACAGATGGATCTTCCGGTACGCGGCGGCGAGCGCGCCGGTGCGGTCGAACACCGGGGAGGTGTTGTAGATCCGGTCCGGGTCCGGGCCGATTTCGCGGAACGACCCGCCCACCACCCACATCTGGTGCGTGGCCGCGGCCTTGGCCAGTGCGGTGGCGTACGGGCCGTCGATCGGCTCCGGGGCCGGAGCCTGGGCGGCCGGGCCGAGATAGTCGGTGTACTCCGGCAGCACCGCCAGATCCGCCCCGGCGGCCGCGGCCCGGTCGAGCAACTCGAGCGCGGTGGCGAGGTTGGCGGCCCGGTCGGTACGGGAGTTGAGCTGGCAGACGGCGACCCTCATGCCGGCCAGCCTACGGCCCGCGCCACCCGGTGCAACGGGCGGCGCGGTCAGGAGGCGGTCAGCACCAGCGCCGCGGCGGCCAGCCCCAGCCCCAGCAGCTGCGTGCCCCGGACCCGCTCCCGGTCCACTGTCAACGCCAGCAGGACGGTGCTGGCCGGGTAGAGCGAGGCGAGCACCGCGACCAGGCTCAGGTGGCCGTCCATCGCGGCCAGCAGGAACAACACGTTGCCGGTCAGGTCAAGGGTGCCGGCGAGCACCGCCCACACCAGCTCGGTCCGCGGTAGCCGCCAGTCGAGTCCACGCCGCGCGAGCAGCAGCAGGCCGAGCGGGATCGAGCTGAGCCGGGCCCCCACCAGCACCCACAAGCCACTGTCGGGGTGGGCCTGACCAACGATGATGAAGAAGATCCCGAACATGGTGCCCGCCAGTAACGCCAGCCCGACCAGCCGGCCGATGCGGGACTGGATCCGCGCCGAGCCGGATGGCCCGGCGCTGACCAGCCCGATCGCGCCGATCGCGCAGGCTGACCCGAGCAGGCCGAGCGGGTGCAGGCCGCCGTCGGTCACCAGGCCGACCAGGAGCGGCACCACCGCGGCGGTCACCGCGGTGACCGGGGAGACCACCACCATCGCGCCGCCGGCCAGTCCGCGGTAGAGCAGCAGCACCCCGACCAGCCCGGCCGCCCCCGCGACCATGCCCCAGCCGAGGTCGGCCACGCGGGCGACCCCGGGGATCGCCAGCAACCCGACCGCCAGCAAGGGCAGGGCCGCCAACTGCGAGATCACGGTGACGGTCAGGGCGTGGGCGCGCTGGGCGCCTTTCCCACCGCAGAAATCCGACGTGCCCCATACCAGGGCAGCGCTTGTGGCGAGGAGAATAGGGGTCACCATTGGTATGTAACACAATATTGACCGTAAAGGACAATGTGTTGACCGACACATCGGCGAGACGGGTCGGGGAGGTCACCGCGGTGGTGGCCGCGCAGGTGCGGGCGCTCCGGACCAGTCGTGGCTGGTCACTAGACGAACTGGCCGGCCGGTCCGGAGTCAGCAAAGGCATGGTGGTGCAGGTAGAAAGCGGCCGCACCAACCCCAGCGTGGGCACGCTCACCCGGATAGCGGACGCCTTCGGCGTGACCGTGGCCCGGCTACTGGAGCCGGCCCCCGAACGCCCGGTCCAGGTCACCGACGCCGACGCCGCCCCACTCCTGTGGCGGGGCCAACACGGCGGGCTCGCGCGGTTGCTCCGAGGGATGAACGAGCCGGACTTCGTCGAGCTGTGGGAGTGGCAGCTCGCCCCCGGGGACCGGCACGACTCCCCCAATCATGCCCCCCGCACCCGGGAGGTGCTCCACGTGCTGACCGGGGAGCTCGCGGTGACCGTGGCGGGAACGGAATATCGGGCGTCGGCCGGCCAGACCATCGACTTCCGCGCCGACCGGCCCCACAGCTATCACAACCCTGGCACAGCCCGGACCCGGCTGCTCATGGTGGTGGTGATGCCGCCGGGCGAATGGGACCGACGCACCAGCGGATACGAGTGACCGCGGCGGCCCGCCACCTCGCCGACCACCGGCCCCGGGCCGGTCACGCCACCCGTCGGGACTGGTAATCGCGGGGCACGATGGTCGGATTGACGTTCTCCAGGACCACCTCGCGCGTGATCACCACTCGACCGGCGTTCGGATCGCTGGGCACCTCGTACATCACCGGGAGGAGCACCTCCTCCATGATCGCCCGCAACCCCCGGGCGCCGGTGCCGCGTTTCATCGCCTGATCGGCGATGGCCAGCAGCGCCTCCTCCTCAAACTCCAGCGCCACCCCGTCCAGCTCGAACAGCCGCTGGTACTGCTTGACGAAGGCATTGCGCGGCTCGGTGAGGATCCGGACCAGCGCCTCCCGGTCCAGGCTGCGCACCGTGGTGATCACCGGCAGCCGGCCGATGAACTCGGGGATCAGCCCGAACTTGAGCATGTCCTCGGGCATCACCTGCGCCAGCGTGTCGTCGGTGTTCTGCTCGGTGATGGAGCGGAGCGTGGCCCCGAATCCGAGCCCACTGGAACCGATCCGATTAGCGATGATCTCTTCCAGGCCCGCGAACGCCCCGCCGAGGATGAACAAGATGTTGGTGGTGTCGATCTGGATGAACTCCTGATGGGGGTGTTTACGCCCGCCTTGCGGCGGGACACTCGCCACCGTCCCCTCCAGAATCTTCAGTAACGCCTGCTGAACTCCCTCACCCGAGACGTCCCGCGTTATGGAGGGGTTGTCGGACTTGCGGGCGACCTTGTCGATCTCGTCAATGTAGATGATCCCGGTCTCGGCGCGTTTGACGTCGTAGTCGGCCGCCTGGATCAGCTTGAGGAGTATGTTCTCCACGTCCTCCCCGACGTACCCCGCCTCGGTGAGGGCGGTGGCGTCGGCGATGGCGAACGGCACGTCGAGCATCCGGGCCAGCGTCTGCGCCAGGTGGGTCTTGCCGCACCCGGTCGGGCCGATCAACAGAATGTTCGACTTGGCGAGCTCCACCGGCTCCCGGTCGCCGTGGCGCCCGGCCGGCTCCGCCTGGATCCGCTTGTAGTGGTTGTAAACCGCGACCGACAGGGCCTTCTTCGCCTGCTCCTGACCGACCACGTACTGGTCCAGGAACGCGCTGATCTCCTTGGGTTTAGGCAGCTCCTCGAACCGGACCTCGTGGGACTCGGCCAGCTCCTCTTCGATGATCTCGTTGCAGAGCTCGATGCATTCGTCGCAGATGTAGACCCCGGGTCCCGCTATGAGCTTCTTGACCTGCTTCTGGGATTTCCCGCAGAAGGAGCACTTCAGCAGGTCGCCGCCGTCGCCGATGCGTGCCAACGCAGTCTCTCCCCACTCTCCGCGGTCACGGATCCCAGAGCCGGGCCATCGGGCCCTCCCCCGCCTACCTTGCCGGGGGTACAGAATCGACGTTACCCGCTCCGCTCGGTATCCGGGGGGGTGTGGTCCACCTCGCCCCGGCGGCGTGTCGAGCCCGCCCCGGCCAAGGAGGCAGGCTCGGAGCGGGGCGGGCCGGTGAATCCGACCCGCCCCGTCCTCAATTGGTCTGAGTCACCCCGAGCGCCGGGGCCACCGCCGATGTCAGGCGGCCGAGGTCGACAGCGACCGCTTCCGGCTGGTGATCACGTTGTCGATCAGGCCGTACTCCTTGGCCTCCTGCGCCGTCATGATCTTGTCGCGATCAATATCGCGCCGGATCCGCTCGACCGGCTGGCCGGTGTGCTTGGCGAGCACCTCCTCCAGCTGGGTCCGCATCCGCATGATCTCCCGGGCCTGGATCTCGATGTCCGAGCTCTGCCCGTACCCACCCTCGGTAGCCGGCTGGTGGATGATCACCCGCGAGTTCGGCAGCGCGCCCCGCTTGCCCGGGGTACCCGCCGCCAGCAGCACCGCCGCCGCGCTGGCCGCCTGCCCCAGGCAGAAGGTCTGGATGTCGGGGCGGATGAACTGCATGGTGTCGTAGATCGCGGTCATCGCGGTGAACGACCCACCCGGGGAGTTGATGTACATGATGATGTCCCGGTCCGGGTCGTTGCCCTCGAGCGTGATCAGCTGGGCCATCACGTCGTTGGCGGAGGCATCGTCGATCTGCACACCCAGGAAGATGATCCGCTCTTCGAACAGCTTGTTGTACGGGTTGGACTCCTTGATCCCGTACGAGGTGCGCTCGACGAACGAGGGAATCACGTAGCGGTTGTGCACCGGCGCGAACCCGCCGGGCGTGTACAGGTCACTCATAGTTCGCCCTCCTCAGTTGCGGGTGCCGGCACCGGCGGGAACCTGCGCCGCACCGGAGATCACCTTGTCGATGAAGCCGTACTCGAGCGCCTCCTGCGCGGTGAACCACCGATCGCGGTCCGAGTCGATCTCGATCTGCTCCACCGACTGGCCGGTGTGGAAGGAGACCCGCTCCTGGAACATCCGCTTCGTGTAGATCATCTGCTCGGCCTGGATCGCGATGTCGGCGGCGGTACCCCCGATCCCACCGGAGGGCTGGTGCATCATGATCCGGGCGTGCGGCAGCGCGTACCGCTTGCCCTTGGTCCCGGCGCACAGCAGCAGCTGCGCCATGGAGGCGGCGATCCCCATCGCGGTGGTGACGATGTCGTTCTCGACGAACTGCATGGTGTCGTAGATGGCCATGCCGGCGTGCACCGAGCCACCCGGAGAGTTGATCCACAGGTTGATGTCGCGCTCCGGATCCTCCGCGGCCAGGAGCAGTAGCTGGGCACAGATCCGGTTGGCGACCCGGTCGGTTACCTCACTGCCCAGGAAGATGATCCGTTCCTGCAGCAACCGGCTGTAAATAGAGTCGTCCAGGCTCAACCCCGCGCTATCAGCGCGCGCCTGTGCAATCATTGCCACCCTCCCGTACGCGTGCACGTTCCTGATCCGACCCTAACCGCCCAAGCGGCCCACAGAGCCGGCATGGGCCCGGTTTCGCTGACAGCGCAGCCGATACCGGTAGGGCCGGTCCCCGCCTCAGTCGCCGTCACCGTCGGGGCCCGCGCCTTCCCCCTGATCAGGAGTCCCGGTCGTCTCACCGGCCTCCGCGGTGGTCGCCGTCGGCACACTCACCCGGTTGCCGGCGGTGTCGGTGATGGTCACCCGCTCCATCAGCAACCGCAGCGCCTTGTTACGGCGCACGTCGCTGAACACGGAGCCGGCCGCGCCCGCGCGCACCAGCTGGTCGTAGTACTGCTGCGGCGCCATCCCGACCTGCTGGGCCCGCATGACGATCTCCTGCCCGAACTCTTCGTCCGAGACCTGGACCTCTTCGGCGTCGGCCACCGCGTCGAGCACCAGCTGGTTCCGGACCCCGCGGGACACCGCCTCGGTCAGCTCCTGGTCCAGCTCCTCTTCGGTCTTGTTCTCCAGGGACAGGTACTCCTCCAGCGCGCGCCCCATCCGCTCCAGGTCCTCGACCAGGTGCTGCTTGCGGTGGTTCACCTCGTCCCGGACCACGCCCTCCGGCGCCGGCACCCCGGTCCGCTCCAGCAGCAGCTCCATGAGCTTGTCCCGGGCCTCGACCAGCTGCTGGTTGTGCTTTATCCGACGCACCTGCTCAGCGGTGTCGTCCCGCAGCTCCGACAGCGTGTCGAACTCGCTCGCCAGCTGGGCGAACTCGTCGTCCAGCTGGGGGAGCTCCTTCTCCCGGACGGTCTTGACCGTCACCGTCACCTCCGCCTCCCGGCCGGCGTGCTCGCCGGCCACCAGCGGGGCGGTGAAGGTGGTGCTCTCCCCCGCCGACAGGCCCACCACCGCCTCGTCGAGCCCCGGCAGCAGCGACTTGCTGCCGACCTCGTGGGACAGGTTGGTGGCGCTGCCCCCCTCCACCGGCTGGCCGTCCACGGTGGCTTCCAGGTCGATCTGGACGTAGTCCCCCTCGGCCACCGGCCGCTCCACGTTCTTGAGGGTGGCGAACCGCTCCCGCAGCAACTCGAGCTGCTTGTCGATCTCCTCGTCGGTGACCGTGATCTCGTCCACGGTCACGGTGAGCTCCGCCGGGTCCGGTAGCTCGATCTCCGGCCGGACGTCCACCTCCGCGGTGAAGCGCAGCGGCTCACCGTCCTTGATCTCGACGTTGTCCACCTGCGGGCGGCCGATCGACCGGACCTCGTGCTCCTGGATCGCCGCCATGAGCTGCTGCGGGATCGCTTCCTGGACCGCCTCGTTGAGCACCACTTCCCGGCCGATCCGGCGGTCGATCACCGCCGCCGGAGCCTTGCCGCGCCGGAAGCCCGGGATGTTGACCTGCTGCGCGATCTCTCGGTACGCCTTTTTGAGGGAAGGCTCCAACTCCGCGAACGGGACCTCGATCGCCAGCCTGACCCGAGTCGGACCCAGCGTCTCGACCGTGCTCTTCACGCTACTCCTCGCAACTGTCTGGGCGGCTTCTCCGCGCTGGCAGGACGGCGCACCGGCGACCGGCGCCTTTCGCTCCGGCCCGGTCGATCACGATCCGGTCATCCCGGACCGTTACCTCGCCGGCCAATACATCGCCGACCAATCGTAAACCTACGGGACCCTTACCCGGTGGGCAGGCGTGGCACGCGGTGAGGGGTACCCTGACCGGCCGCCCGCTGCTATCGTCCGCATGGTCGAGGAGGAGGTCGCCATGCGGACATCACGAATCCGGACCTTGCTACCGACGCTGGCGGCACCACTGCTGGTGCTGGCGTTGACCGGCTGCGGCGGGAACGATGACGACGCTCCCGCCGGTGACTCCTCCGGTAGTCCCGACCGGGCGGACGGCCCGGTCGATTTCGACGACTCCGCGCAGATCGACGCCGCGGTCCCGGAAGGGATCGATCCCTGCGCGCTGCTCTCCGAGGAGGAAGTCGCCGCGGCGGTAGGCCAGGAGGTGGCCCGGGTCGACGGTCCCCGGGAAGAGTTCCTGGGCATCCACTGCGACTGGTACTACCCGACCGACCTGGGCGAGATGCCGGCCACCCTGACCGTCTGGCAGGGAGACGATTTCTACAGCCCGGACGCGCCCGGCGCGGAGGTGACCGGGTTCGAGCCGGTGTCCGGGCTGGGCGACACCGCCCACCGCTGGCCCGCGGGGCAGGGCGTCTGCACGGTGATCTTCAAGCACGGAGAGTACGTCGCGCAGGTGCTGACCACCGGCGCCGGGGACGACTCCTGCATCACCCTGGCCCGCGTGGTGGACGAACGGCTGTCCGCCTGACCGCGTCGGCGGGCCGGCCCCGCCGGGTGGCGGAACCGGCCCGCCGCGGCGCTCAGCCGACCCGCGCGGCGCCGTCGACCACGGGCTGGCTGGTCAACAACTGCAGCTCCGCGGCGCGTACCTCACTCGACCCGACGGCGGTGTCCCGGCAGTCGGCGTCGAGGGCCTCCGGGTAGTGCGGCCCACCCTGGAAGTCCGGGTTACCGGTGCACTGGTTGGTCAGCACCACGAACTTCACATGGGTGGCGGTGGTCGTGGGCAGCGCGAACGACCGCAGCAGCAGATCCGGGGAGGAGGGGCGCGGGTTCGGCCCCGGGAACGCGTCCGGGTGGGAGCGCAGGATCCGCTGCCAGCCGGCGTCGGTGTCGGCGTCACAGGTGGGGTTGGCCGGGTCGCCGGCCGTGCACGCGTACAGCTCGAACTGCCGCACCGCCGTGAACCGGTTCTGGTCCGGCAGCAGCATCGCGCTCACGTTCGCGCGCTGGATGGTCTGTTCCCCGTCCAGTGCGACCACCACGGTGGTGCCGGCCACCGGCTGCGTGCTCGGGGTCGCCACCCGACCGGTCGCGGGGAGCCCGGACCGGATGGTGTCGCCGTCGGCCAGCGACACCATCACCGCGGGAATGGCCACCTCCGGGTCGCTGCCGCCCATCTCGATCGGGGCACCGGGCACGTTGTTGATCACGATGACCGCGACCGCGCCGGCGTCCTGGGCGTAGCGCACCTTCTCGGTGAAGGCGCAGTTGCCCCGATCGACCAGCGCGATCGCCCCGGCCGGGAAGTCCACCAGCGGACCGCACCCCTCGGTCGGGTTGGCGCTGCCGTCGTTGACCAACACCACCGGACCGGCCAATCCGACCTCGTCCGGGTCCGGGCCGAAGGTGGCGCCGCTGGCGCCGTACCGACCGGCGGCCGCCGACGGCGGGTCGATGGTCACCAGGTGCGGCAGGTCGCCGGCCCGCTGCCAGTTGGTGGCCTCGGTGTCGTCGATCAGGTCGGTGTGCCGTACCCCGTCCCCGGTGGCGGTGGCGCCCTGCGCTACCGACGCCACGTTGGTCGGGAAGTGGATGGTGATGGTCCGCTCCTCCCCCGGCTGCAGGTCCGTGACGAGGAACCGCACGTGCCCGTACCCGTCGGCACGGGCGACGAACTGGTAACCGTGCGGATGGGGCACGAACCGCTCCACCTGACCGATCGGGGTGGCCCGCGCCTCGTAGTTACCCACGTACACCTCGGCCTCGATCGGCTGCCCGCCCTCGTCCTTGGCTACCGCCACAAAGTGCAGCGTGGCCGGCTCGTGCCGCGGCGACTCGAAGCTGGGCACCGGGTCGGTGTCCGCTGGCCCGGCCACGCTGGCGTGCTCCCCGAAGCCCCGCCGCGCGAACCCGAGCCAGAGCAGGTCGTGGTTGGCGCCGTCGAAGCGCAGCAGATCCGCGGCGAAGTAGGCGTCCCGGGCGTCCAGCATGGTGGGGGCGGTCGGCATCAGCAGCATCGCGTCGAACACCAGCTGGATCCACCGCCGGTTGCCCGGGCACTGCTCCACCGGCCGGGCGCCGTCGGCGCACTCGCGCTGCACCGTGCCGCCCTCGTTCGGGTAGCGCTCCAGGAACAGCTTGCGCAGATCGTGGTTGACCGCGCTCCAGATCTGGCTGTCCGAATGCACCTGCGGGCCGGTGATGTCGTAGCCCATGGATCCGAAATTGAGCGTGTTGATCCATACGTCCTGCCCGGGCTGGGGGAACTGCCCGGCGGACGGGAAGGCCATGTTGTAGTTCCGGATGCCCCGGAACGGGTTGCCGGTGGCGTAGGAGCCGACCGTCCACGCGTCCAAGCCCCGGGGCAGACCGTACTGGTGCTGGTACTCGAGTCCGATGAAGTCCGACCAGCTCTCCCCCATGGCGCCGGCGTGGAACCCGGACCGGGTGTTGCCCTTGCCGATCAGCCGGTTCTCGATCATGTGGGTGTACTCGTGGCCGATCACCGACATGTCGAAGTCGCCGATCGCGCACGGGCCGTAGAAGCTGGCGGCCGCCGGCTCCCACAGGAACATGCTCATCACCGAGGGGGTCCCGTCCGGGCGGGTGGCCATGGTGGCGTTGTTCCGCGAGCCGGGCGAGATCGCGCCGGCCTGAGCGAGGGCGACCACCGGGTCGCCCTCCCCGGCCGGATTGACTCCGAAGTTGTATGTCTGGGCGTTCCAGGTCTGCTCGGTGAAGCCGAGGTGGTAGGCCCAGTCGTGCATCCGCCAGTTGGCGACGAACAGATTCGTGACCGAGGCGTAGATGTCGTTGCCGCCAGGGACCAGGTTGGTGGGATGGCAGCCGGTGGTGTACCAGACGTTGGTCCACGGGAACTGGTAGTCGCGGGTGGGGCTGGTCGGATACTGCCCCCAGGTGCCGCTCCAGTATTCCGCCGCCTCCACCGCGTTGCCGCGGGTGGTGTAGGTGGGCTCGCCGGTACGGGCGTCGACGTCCCACGGCACCCGAGCCGCGTCGTTGGCGATGACCCGGTCGCAGCCCGGTTGCGCGGTCCAGCACCACCGTTCCCGCAGATCCGCGTCGAGGTAGCGCCACGGCGGCTGCCCGCTGGAGATAGCCGGCGGGTGGGACGGGTAGACGTCCCACGTGCCTTCATGGTCGAGGTGGTGGACGATGTTCTCGCGGTATCGCACCTGGCCGGTGCTCGCGTCCACGATGTACCGGTAGCCCTCCTCGGGACCAGCCAGGTAGTGCACCTCGTACGCGGGGTGGATCCGCCCGTCTGGCGTGGGGAACGCTACCCACCGCACCAGTTGCTCCGGCACCAGTCCGGCCACCTGCACCACATGCCAGTCGCCCCGCCGGCCCAGCGACCGGACGTCGGTGGGAGCGGCGTCGCCGCCCGCGTCGTCGACCGCCTGCGCCACCGCCTGGGCGGTGGTCAATCTGATCCCCGCGGTCAGCCGGGCGGTGGTTTCCGGCACCAAGGTGCTGGAGGCGTACGCGACCCGCCATCCCCCGTCCGGATCGACGGACAGGCCGACGGTGGCCACTCCCTCCGGCGCGACCGGTAGGCCGCTCACCGACTGCCGCAGCACCACCGCGTAGGCGGTGTCGGTCAGCGGCACCACCGTGTCCACCGCGAGGTTGGCCGCCGACTCCAATCCGTACAGTGCGCGGTGCTGGTCCAGCCAGGTCAAGGCGGCGTCGGCCGGGGTGGCCCCGGGCACGCCGGTAGCCAGGTACCCCTCGGAGCGGATCACCGATGCGGCGGTGCCGAACGCGGTCCAGCGCACGGTGGCGTCGAGGGCCTCGGCGAGCTCCTGCGCCGCCGAGGTCGGAGCGGCGGCGGGAACGGCGGCGCGAGTGTCCAGATCAGCCAGTGCGGGGCCGGCGGGGCGCAGCGCAGGAGGTAGGTCATCCGGCGCCACGGCGTGGGCCGGGATGCCGGCTCCGGTGAGGACGAGGGCGAGCGCGAGGCCCGCCACCAGGATGCTCCGGACGCGACGAGCGCGTCGCTCGGGTTTCACGATCGGGGTCGACATGGGGGCCTTCCGTCGGAGGATCACGGGGGCACCCGACCGCGGCGGGGGCACGGCCAGGAAACGGGCCAGGGACCCGTGACTCCGCCGGCACTGCCGCACCTAACGGAGTTGCCGCGATGCTTACAGCGCAAGTGATATCTGTCAACTGATTGATATAAGACATGTCACACTGTTTCCGCATCTTCCGGGGAGGTAGGTTTCCGCTGACCGTGCGGAACAGCGCGATTCACCCCCGCTAGGTCACCGAAATCGACCCCACGGTCAGATCCTGGTCGTACCGTGAGGCGGTGACCACCAGATTGACACCGGCAGCGGTGCTCGGGTTCCGGGCACGGGCGCAGCAGCTCGACCGGGATCAGGGCGGCTCGGTTACCGACACCGCCATCCTGGACTATGGCGTACAGGACACCGGCCCGGACGGCGGCGGCTGGGCGCTGGCGATCCGGGGCCTGACTCCACCCGAGCCCCGGTCCGACCAGTTGGTGCTGCTGTGGACCCTGCGGGGCGCACCCCACTTCTACCGGCGCACCGACCTGCCCTCCGTGTTGGCGGCGGTCGCCCCGTTCTCCGATGACGACGCTGGCAAGCGGATCTTCGACGCGGCCACCCCACTTCGACGCGCCGGGATCACGCCGCTGGCGGCGCTGGACACCGTGGCGGACCGGATGCGCCGGGTGGTGACCTCCCCGATGAGCAAAGGAGAGGTGTCGACCCAGGTCACCCGCCTGTTGGACGAGCCCTACCTGCGCTACTGCCGGCGCTGCCGGGCCACCCATTCGTACGAGCAGACGTTCCGGCTGGGCGCCACCCGGGCCGGGCTGGAGCTGGAGCCGGGCACCTCCCCGCCGGTGCTGCGGCCGGGGCTACCTCGGCCGGCGCGCCGCCCCCGGCCGCAGCACGACGTGATCCGGGCCTATCTGCGACTGCTCGGCCCGGCCACTCCGGCCATGGTGGCCCGGTTCCTGGACTCCCCGGTCGCCGAGGTCCGCGCCCGCTGGCCGGAGGACGTGGCGGAGGTCCGGGTGGACGGTGAGGTCCGGTGGGTGCTGGCCGGCGACACCGACCGGCTGACCGCCGACCCACCGTCGGCCATTCGCCTGCTCGGCCCGTACGACCTGTTCCTGCAGGCACAGGACCGGCCGACCCTGGTGCCGGATCCCGCCCAGGCCAAAGCCCTGTGGCCGGCGCTCGGCCGCCCGGGCGCGGTGCTGGATCGCAATCGGATCGTCGGCACCTGGCGTCCCCGGGCGGCCGGGCGGAAGCTGACCGTCCAGGTCGAGCTGTGGCGGCGGGTGCCGGCCACCACCCGCCGCCGGATCGAGGCCGAGGCGGGCCGACTGGCCGCGTACCGTGGCGTGTCGCTGGCCGCCGTCACCGGCCTCTGACCGGGGCGGAGCCGGCCCCGCCCCGGCCCCGGCGGCTACGCGCCGCAGTGTTGGAACGGGCTGGTGTACGAGTAACCGCCGGTGCTACCGCCCCAGCGGACACAGGTGCCGGCCGCGTACCGCTTCACCGGCCCGGCGTAGTAGCTGAAGTTGCCGGAATCGGTGGTCCGGTTGCTGCCCTGCGGTTCCAGGAACGCGGTGGTCTGGGTGGGGGTGCCGACATTGCGGGTCTTCAGGGTGACCACGCAGTTGTAGCCGTTGTTCGAGTTGTACAGCAGGTACACCCGGCCGGCGTCTCCCAACGCGTGGGAGTTGATCACCTTGTAGCCGCTGCCGCACACCTGGGTCGGGGTGTACGGATTGCTGCTGCCGCCGCAGTTACGGCTGGTGTAGTTCCGGGTGCCGTAGTAGTAGACCTGCGACCCGTTCCACACGATCGGCACCACGGTGCCCCGGTAGGCGGTCCGCTGCTCGTAGTGCAGGTGGGAACCGGAGGAGTTGCCGCTGTTGCCGACTCGACCGATCGGCTGCCCCTGGGTCACGTACTGGTTGAGGTTGACCAGGTAGGCGCTCAGGTGGGCGTAGTACGAGGCGCTGCCGTCGGCGTGCCGGATCACGATCAGGCGGCCGTACCCGGTGCCCGCCATGGTGCCACGGTGCACCACCGTGCCGGCGGCGCTGGCGACCACGATGTCGCCGTGGTCATTGGCGCGGTTCAGGTCGATCGCCCGCTGTGGGCTGTGGTTGGTGCGGGTCTGGCCGCTCCAGGTCTGCCCACACGGGAACGGCATCTGGTGGGACACGGCCTGGACGGAATTCTCCGGCGCCGCGTGGCCCAGGGAGGGGGCGCCCGTCGCCGGGGCCGCCGCCAGGGGGAGGAACAGGACCGCGGCCGCGGCCGCCCCGACCGCTCGCCGGATGCGAGCGGTCCACGGAAGGGATCGGGATGGATGACGATGGGGCATGGACGCCTCCTCATCAGATCGACAAAGTTAAAGACACTGTGAACGGACCGACCCGCCGACGCAAGTGATCCCTTCCCACAACTTGTCGCCGACCGGGCCCCGGCGTTGCCTGACCGCGGGCCGGCGACTAGCGTCGGTCCCCGATGATCACCACTGCCCACAGCATCGCTCCGGCCGAGGCCATGACCGCGACCGTCATCGACCCGCTCCGCGACCCGATCCCCCCCGCCTGGGACGAATTCGCCACCCGCCACCGTCTCCGTCCCGGTTGGTTCGCCGGCCCGACCCGGGTGATCGACTGGTGCGTACCGGTGCCGTCCTCGATGGTGTTGGTGGAGGCCCCCGGTCACACCGGGCCGGTAGCGTTGTTCCACGCCCGGCACTTCGGGGTGGGCAACCCGGCCCGGTACGTCCGCCCCGGCCGGTCGACCCGGTTGGCGCTCACCGAGTGCCGGACCGTCCCGGTGCCGATGGAGCCCGGGTTCACCTTCGTCGACGGCCTGCCACACGCCGACCGGGTCGCGGCGGTCCGGGCGTTCGAGCGGGCAATCCGGGATCGGCTCGGGCCGGGCCACCTTGGCATCGCCTACCGCAATCTCAGCAGCGAGCACCTGGCGCTGGTGACCGGTCCCGGCCGCCGGCTACAGCGGCTGCGCCCCCGCATGGTGCTGGACAACCAGTGGTCGGATGCGGCCGAGTACTGGCGCTCGCTGCCGGCCAAGTGGCGTTCCCAGCTGAAACGGATCCGGGCCGAGGTGGACGCCGACTCTTCGGTGAAGGTGGAACTGACCACGCAGATCGACCCGGAGGAGGCGGCCTGGTTGGCGGAGGTGATCCGGCAGCGGTACACCCCCCGGTTCCCGCCGATGCCGCCCCTGCCGGCGGTGGCGATCGCGGAGGTCGCCCAGTTGCCCGGCACCCGGTTCATCACCTACCGGGAGCGATCCGGCCGCCTGCTGGGCTACTCCACGCTCTACGACACCGGCAGCGAACTCACCCTGATCTGGTGGGGCAGCCGGGCCGACGGCGACGGTCGCCGTGCCAACCTCTATTTCGACCAGTATCTACGGGCGATCGAGCTGATGATCGACCTGGAGCGGCCCCGGATGGTGCTGGGCGCGGGGATGGAGCGGATCAAGGCCCGGTTCGGGGCCCATCCGATTACCCGCTGGAACGTGTTCGCCCCGTTCTGGACCCACCCCGACGGTCGGCCGCGAGACCACGCCCCGACTCGCGGCGGCGACTCCCGCCCCTCGCTCCCCCCGGCCGAGCCGGCGGGCGGGGCCCGGGGACCGCGTCGGTGGTGGTCGACCCTGCGCCGCTGGTCCGGGCAGGACCCGGAGCGCGAGCGGATGGCGACCCCGTGCCGCCAATGCGGACGGTGGGACACCGTGACCCTGTTCCGGCTCAGCCCCCGGTCGGCCCGGTACTGGTGCGGTCATTGCGGCGCGCTGGGGCAGCTACGCGGGCGGCAGGCGTTGGCGGAGATCCGGTCTCGGGAACAGTGGCAAGCCGCCACCGCGCCGCGCCCGACCCACCCGGATTCCGCCATCCCCGACCGAACGGCCGCACCGGACTCGGCCGCGGCGGCGACCGGGGCGGACCCCACCGAGTTCATGCCGCCGGCGATGGTGCGGTGGATCCACTCCCGGTTCCGTCGGGGCCTGCCTCCCCCGTACAGCAAGGCGGTGGTCTACCAGCGGTACCGGGAATGGGACGCGCATCTGCGCCGGCTCAGCCCGGCGGACGTGGCGGCGTTGGCCAACCCCGGCGAGCCGCCGGTCCAGCCCGGACTGCCGTCGTTCCCCCAGGTGGTGAGCGCGCTGCACAACACCTGCTACGACGTGGAGCGGGCCGTCCGCCAGCTGCTGGCCAGCGGCGACCCGCCGGCGGAGGAGGCCGCAGCGGCGCTGCGGGAACGGGTCGAGCACGCCCGTCGGTGGCTGGCCCGCCACGCCCGGGCCCTGTGCTGGGTGGACCGCCACCCGCCGGAGGGGCTGGTGGAACCGGATCGGGCGGCGGTGGAGGCCGCGGTGGCCGCACTGCGGTCCGGCGCGCTCCCGGACCTGGAAACCGGCCGTGCCGCCCTGGCGGCGCTGTTCGGTGTCGACAGCAGCCCCAGCCTGTCCACCTTGCTCCGCGCCTACGCCACCGACGAGGTGGTGGATGCGCTGGCCGCCTATCTGGCCAGGGGGGAGCGTCCGTTGCGGCAGGAGACCTTGGCCCGGCTGACGGTCGAGGTGGCCGATCCGACCCAACCGGACAGCCAATGATCATGTAGCCGTTTGGCCGGCTGTTACGCTCCCCGCCATGAGTGAACCCGACCTGGCCGTCCGGATCGAGCCGGTCCATGACCGGATCGCCGCGGTCGGTTCCCTGCTAGCGGAGACGTTCGCCGCCACCCCCAGCCCCGCCATGGCCCGGGTGCCGTACCCGCGCCGGGTCCGTATCCTGCGCGGCATCCTCACCGATGCCACCCGGGACCTGGCGCAACACGGGCACGTACTGGTGGCGCTGGACACCAACGGGTCATCCGAGCGGGTGCTGGGAGCGCTGCTACTCGTCTCCTCCCGCACCATGCCCCCCAGCCTCGGCCGACGGCTACGCAGCGCCC
Source organism: uncultured Actinomycetota bacterium (assembly GCA_963809545.1). Lineage (GTDB taxonomy): Bacteria > Actinomycetota > Actinomycetes > Mycobacteriales > Micromonosporaceae > Natronosporangium. Next base: position 636,079 of record CAWEKD010000007.1, read on the forward strand.
CCGCCAACCTCCGGGCAGCGATGCTCGCCCCACGCGCCTTCTCGCTGACGCGGCGCTCGACCCGGATCCGCGGACAGGTACTACCGGAGCCCGGTGACTGGTGGTTGCTGCACACGATGGCGGTCGACCCGGCCGTACAGCAGCGTGGGATCGGCCGCGCGCTGATGACAGAAGGGCTGACCATCGTCGACGCCACCGGGGGCGACAGCTACCTCCACACCGCCAACCGGAAGGCGGAAGCGCTGGCCCGGAAGCTCGGGTTCGTCGTGGATCGGCTCATCCCCACCGCATACCCGGGGGAGCCGCCCCATCTGCTGATGCGGCGCCCGGGCCGGGGATAGACCTGACTCGACCGTCCGATATACAGGTCTCCATGACGGTACGCCTCATTGGAGCCAACCCAGGTCTACGCGTCTTCGCCGATGACGGCGAGGGAGAGCTGCTCGGATACGCATCAGTGTGGCGGGTGGACTGGTCCCCGTACGGCACCGGTCCCGCGGTGGTGACCTGGTACGACCAGCGCCCCCGCGTGATCAGCCCGTCCGCTGAGCTTGGCCGCTGGCTGGCGGATGAATTCACCCGCCACTTCCCAGAGGTGCGGGGTCTGCCGTGGCCGGAGCCGGAGGTCACGGTCGCGCCGGTGACCCTGGAGCAGGACCTGTCCCATGGCGTGCGAGCGGTAGCGGCCAATGTGGAGGTGGAGATCACCGATCCGTTGGATCGCCGGCTGGTGCGGGTGGACGATTTCGACCTCGGTGGCACTCCCTACCAGCTGTCCACAGTGCTGATGCCGTGTCGGCGTGGAGTGATCCGGATCGACGGCACTCCTCTGCCAGGCGCGCCGCGCCTACGCAATCTGGACTCGCCGGAGCTACCGGTGTCCTCCAGCGCGTTCCTGGCCGACGCTGAGGTGTGGTGCCTCCCCGCCGGATGAGCCATCCCCGGTGCCTCGTCTCACCATGCGCCACACCGAAAACGGTGTAGTCGCCTCTTGACAGTCAGCGACGCTCCTTCTACCTTGACTCGTGCCAATATCGGCCTACTTCAATCATGGCCGACGCATGCGGGCACGGGGAGGTTTGATGCGTCGCGAGATCGCCGATAGGAGACTGACGGAAGGATCGTCGTTCGCCGACTCCTCCGAACTAACCAGCAAAACCGCGGCCCTCTTCTCCCTGATGGCGGAGGCAGTCCTCGACCTCGCCCCGCCAGACACCCGTCGGATCCTTTCCGCCGGCGATTCCCCCTTCTATGAGGACACCGTCCTGCGGCGTGGCATCGAGGTGGCGTTCGAACGACTACGGCGAGGCCAAGAACCCTTTGATCCTGATTCAGCACTGCTCCGCAGCGGCACCGTACGCCCGCCTTCCCCCACTTCCGATCGCGCGGATTCCCGATTCTTCACCATCAACGCGGCCGGGCGACACATTCGGGTACTGCGGTCTCTGAACGAGGAAGATGACTGGACCGCCTCATTCCTGAAGCAGTTCCAAGGAGCGCTCACCGAACCCGACAGCAGATACGGGATCATCCCCGCCACCGAAGCGGAGGTCACGACCACCCGACAGGCGCTCAGCCTCCTCGCCCGCACCTTACCGCGCACCTATCACTCCGCCCTCTCACACCTGTCCTTCATCGCCGTAGCCGCTGGACCTGACGTGTTCGAGAGCGCATCCGACCGGAAGAGGTACCGCGCGCGATCTTCATCAACCACGAGGCATTTACCGACGCCACCCGGACCGCCGAGGCAGTGCTGCACGAGTGTGTCCATCAAAAGCTCTACGACATCCAGGCCACCCATGCCATATACCGTCCTGGGTACGACGTATCCGAGGCGGAGCTGGTACGCCCCCCGTGGCACAACGGTGCTGCCTGGAGTTTCGACCGCGCGCTCTCGGCCGCACACGTTTATGTCCACCTAGCCGCCTTCTACCACGCGCTAGCAGCGGACCCAGATACGCCGGTATCAGCGGACATCATTCAGGAAGGGCGCGAACGTGCCAGCGTACGCGCCCGGTTCCTCCTCGACGCGGTCGCCGAACTCCCGGGCGAAGTCACCCCATCCGGCGCCCAGTTCATTCACTGGCTGCGCGAAACATTCCATTCCGCGGTCGAGCCGCAGTCTCCGGTCAGGGCTGGCACATAGAGAAGGTGGACCATGTCAGAATCTCACGACACCAACGGTCGGGAGAGGCGCAAGCCGATCCTGCTGCAACCGATCAAATCCTGGCTGCAGGTAACCGCCACATGTAACATGCGCTGTCGCCAGTGCTACGGCGACTGCACGGCCGAGCCGCAGCCAGAGGAGATGACCGCGGCGCAGCTCCGGCAGGTCATCGACAATTTAGCCGACGCTGGCGTGGTCGACCTGCTGGTGGAAGGCGGAGAACCGCTCCATCGACCGGATCTACTGGACATCCTCAGCTATGCCACGCGCCGCATGTTGGTGCGCCTACGCACCAACGGGACGCTGCTCGACCACGCCACTGCCCACCGCTTGCTCCAGGCCGGCGTCCGCAACGTCTGCATCGACTTCATGGGAGCCACCCCGGACACCCATGACTGGCACCTTCAGTCCGCCGGTGCATTCGAGAAGGCGCTCCGCGGTCTTCGCATAGCGGTCGCCTCCGGTTTCCAGACCGTGGGCCTGATGATCATGACGAAGCGGAACGCGAATGAACTACAACAATTCGTCGACCTGATGGCCGCTGAGGGGGTACCCCGTGTAGGCATCCTCCGGCTCTATCCGCTGGGGCGCGCCAAACAACACTGGGGCGAACTCGCCTTGACGCTCGAGGAGCAGATGGCGGCGCTCGAGCAGGTTTCGGCCCCAGCGGGAGTGCACTTGATGCGCTCCTGGCACCCACGAGACGGCAACTGTTGTTGGCAGGCAGCTGGGGTGGATTACCAGGGCCGCTCGGTCGGCTGCTCGTACCTCCGTGAGTATGTCGACTTCGGCAACGTGTTGGAAAAGCCATTCTTGGAAACCTGGAACCACCCGCTGTATATCCGACTGCGTAGTCGGAATGTTCCTGACCACTGCCCTGAGTGCGCCCAGACCCAGGATTCCGAGGGCGGCTGCCGCTCCACCGCCTACGCCTTCACCGGGAACTGGGACGCGCCTGATCCCTTCTGCACTACGACGAACAGAGGTGTCAACCTTGCGGTACTCCCCGAACGACTCCTTTCAGAAGACGCCTGACATCCGCGTGCGTGAGCTCCCCGAATGGGGAAGCCTTCTCGTCTACACGCCAGCCCACCCCGACATCCACTATCTGGACGCGCGGTCCTGGCTTCTGTTCGAGCTCTGTGACGGACGGACCTTTGCTGAGGTGGTGGACGAATTCAGTCAGGCTGTCCCGGATGGCACTCCTCGGGACGACATACATCGGGCAGTCACCGAAGCCATATCCACCTTAGAAGCCAAGGGCATCGTCACAAGAACTGCAGCCGCGCAGAGCGCAGCTGCCTAAAGCGGGTGGCCTCAACCGCCATCCCGGTCAATCAGTTTTCCCGGAAGGGAGGTGAAACTGAATGAGCGAGGAGCTCGTCGCCCGTCTCAAGCGGAAGCTCCGCGAGACAAAGTTCGACGCACCCGCGGTCGAGACCGTCCAGCCTGAGATCCGTACTGCGGCGCAGTACGCGGCGAAGGCATCGATGCGGTCCGGCTTCCTGCTTGACGACGACCGTACGGCTGACTGATCAACGTGATCAGGCAGCCTGCTAGCACCGCGTGCGGGTGTGCCTGATCCAGGTGCACCCGCACCATGCTTCTTGTCGATATCCAATGGTTCGAGATCGGTGGCCGCATGAAGCACGGATATACCCTCCTGATAAACCCGCCGCTATGGAACGCCTATGCGCCCCACTTGGCGGTGCCCCTGCTCGCGGGTGTCCTGCAGGAGCGCGGGCTGCCGGTGCGTTGTTACGACGCGAGCGTCGAGGTCCTGGATTGGCTGCTCAGCGGTGAAGGGCTACGCGCGTTACGCACCCGTCAGGCCGTCACGACCGACCCACATCTCCTCGCGACCGCTCGGCTCGTTTCCGCATACACAGAGGATAATGTTGACGAGGCCAAGGCCGCTCTACGGAGCATGGACAGCCTGTTCGATCCGCAGTATCAGGCGTGGGCCCGTCGGGTGCTTCGGAACGCTCTGCTATTGGTGTCGGCCGCCTTCGAGCATCTCAACTTCGACCTCGCCGCGAACGATCTGTACTATTCCGCGACGTCGACCCGCGCCGTGGTCGAGGCGGTGGATGACCCCGCACGGAATATCTATCGGTGGACAGTCGATCTGTTGGCCCCCGCGGAGCTGCTCGCTGACCCCGACCTCGCTATCGTCGGCATCAGCGTATCGGCCGACACCCAGCTGATCGCGGCGATGACGGCGGCGGCGCACATCCGTCGCCACCGACCCGACGTCAAGATTGTCATGGGCGGCAACTTCACCACCCGGATGGTGAAGCGATGGCGGCAACCCCACCCCTTCTTCCGCTGGGTGGACGCCTTCGTCATGGGCGAGGGTGAAGAGGCGCTGTTGGCGATCGTCGAGCGATGACACCGCGGAGAGTCGGTCGCCGACATACCCGGGGTGGTCACCACCGTAGATGACGCGCTGGTGTCCGTGCCGGAGCGCCCGGTCCGGCTGGAGAACATTCCCGCCCCGTCATTTGACGAACTCCCCCTGGACAAGTACTTCGCCCCCGGCCCCATCCTGCCGGTATACGCATCCCGCAGCTGCGCGTGGCAGTGCGCTTTCTGCTCCATCCCCTTCGCCAGCAACTCCTTCCGGGCCCGGCCTGCGGCTCAGACAGTGGCGCAGCTTGCGCAACTGATGGCGAAGTACAACACGAAGACGTTCATGTTCGTGGATGAAATCCTCACCCTCCGGTCGATGCGCCTGGTGGCGCAAGAAATTGTCGACCAAGGGTTGGACATGTGGTGGTATGGCGAGACACGTTTCGCCCGTGGCTTCACCCGTGAGCTGGCGGATCTGCTTTACCAGTCAGGCTGCCGTCGCCTCAACTTCGGCCTCGAGTCCTACAACCAGCGAGTGCTGGACCTCATGGACAAGGGCACGAAAATTGAAGACATCGACAGCACCCTGGACAATGTGCTAGCGGCGGGAATCTCGCCGCACCTGTTCGTCATCCACGGCTTCCCAGGCGAGACCGCGGAGGAGACTCAGCGGACCATCACCTATGCCCAGGAGAAGGTCCGCGAGGCCGAGACGAGATACGGGAACAAGTACACGACCTGGGGCGGCTCACCCTTCATCCTCGATGTCCACTCCCCTATCGCGCAGGACCCCGCTCGCTTCGGTATCGAGATCCACCCCGCGCCACCGGACCAGGACCTCTCCTTGGTGCGGGACTACTCCGTCCGGTCGGGAGTCGGCCAGGCGGAGGTCCGCGCCATCGCTGAGCAATCCCGCTCCGCGCCGGTAGTCAACCGAACAGTGTGGTTCCGCACAAAGGGCGAGCTGGCGATCTCGGAAGTGGAGGAGTTCACGTTCCTACGGGCTTGTCTGCAGGCACCGAACGCGGAGCCGCTACGAGGTACGCCGCACTACTGCGAGTTTTCGGATGATGCGCAGGTGGTGCTCACCGCGGCCGCACAGGTGCTGCCCTGGCCTGCCGACGATGGCTCCGGAGCCGCACTACTAGCCCTCTACCACGGCGACGGTGACCGGTTCGTCCAACTCACCTGGCCCCGCGAAGTCAGCGCGGACATCTTGCAGCAGCGTCATCAGGTCGCCTCGCTCGCCACCTGGTTCATCGAGAATGGCGTGAACTGGGGTCAGGTCACTGGCGCACCACTCGTCCACCTGTTGGTCAGGCACGGTTTCGTGACGGTGGAGCCGGCCCGCCTCACCCTGATCACCGACACGGGTATCGACAGATGGACGTGGAAACAAGAGCCCGCGGTCATTGACTCGACCCAAGACGAGACTGTCATCCTGCATTCGCCGGTGACCGGCAATACCGTACGCGCCAACGTCCTCGGCCAACTCATCTGGCACCTGTGCCAGGACGGCACCTCGGTGGACGAGATCGTGGCAGATCTGCCGGATCCCCTGCACTGGCGGCAGGCCGCAGTGGCATCCCTCGCAGAGTTCTCCAGCCTGGGGTTCATCTATCCCGCTGCTCCTGCTCCCCAGGTGGCAACCATATGACCGACCCATGCACGTGAACGTACGGGAGAGATCGAGATGGCGTGGGAGTACAACCAGCAGGCGTTCCGGATCGACGAGCGCGTCTTCGACCGGTGGGCCGACCGATACGACGACCTGATTCCCCGCTCGGAGGAGGCTAAGGCCACAGTCGATACGTTAGCCGAGCTGTGCCCCGGCAAGCGGATTCTCGAGCTGGCCGTCGGCACCGGCCGCATCGCGATCCCGCTGGCGAATCGTGGCTTCCTCGTCTCGGGCCTCGACTCGTCCCCCCGCATGCTCGAACGGCTCCGGGAGCAGGAGGCCTCTGGGGAAGTCGAGCCGCTCCTGGCCGACATGCGGAACTTTGATCTTGACCGCCAATTCGACCTGATCGCCCTGCTACTCAATGGGCTCTATCTCCTGCCTGACCAGCAGGCACAGGTCGATTGCCTCCGCGCCAGCGCCAAGCATCTTGCGCCGGGTGGCCGGCTCGTGATCGAGGGATTCGTGCCACCGTCACGAGATGCTTTCCGCTTCGGACAGGCGACCACCACCACATTCCTGAGTACTGATCCGCCGGAGGTCCGTCTGGAGTGCTCGCTACATGATCCATTGCAGCAAGTCGTGCGTTCTCAGATTGTGTCGATCACTGAGAGTGGGCCACAATTCTTTCCGGTACAGATGCGCTACGTCTATCCCTCGGAGCTCGATCTGATGGCACAACTGGCAGGCCTGCGATTGGTAGCTCGTTATGGCGACTGGCAGCGCGTACCGCTCAATCCCTCCCACACCAACTGCGTCTCCGTCTATGAGAGATCCGAAAACGTATGATCACTCCAAACAGGCTGGTCACCGCAGCCTCGACGTCGTTCATTGGTGATGGGCTCCGACTGACAGCGGTACCACTGCTGGCGGCGAGCATAACCACCGACCCGATCCTGGTGGCCGGGGTCATCGTGGTCGAGCGGATTCCTTGGCTATTGATAGCCCCGTACACCGCGAGCCTCGCCGACCGGAAAGATCGACTTCGGCTGGCCGCCATTGCGCAGACGATCCGGCTGCTGCTCGCTGCCGTGTTCGCCCTCCTGCTCTCCTTGAACCTGTCAGGGATCGTCCTGCTCTACCTGTTCGTTTTCTTGATCACTGCGCTGGAGACCGCCTACGACTCGGCGGTGTTCGCGTTGGTGCCCCAGGTGGTACCGGACCAGGATCTGGAGAAGGTGAACGGGCGACTGCAAGCGGCCCAGACCGTGTCGCTCCAGTTTGCTGGGCCGCCCGCAGCTGCTCTGCTCTTCCGGATCGCTCCCGCCCTGGCCTTCTGGGCCAACTCCATCACGTTCGCGATCAGCGCACTGATCCTGCACCGCCGACAACCCAAGGTGTCGCCGGACGCCGCTTCCGACGCGCACCAGGACGCGCAACGTGACGAGCCAGCTCCTGCCGCCTCCGAGGCGAACCGGGACAACGATTGGCGCCTCGGCATCCGGCTCGTGGCCCGGCACGCTCCCCTCCGGGAGATCGCCATCGTCCTCCTGCTGCTGACTCTCTCCGCCGGCGCGGCGGAAGCGGTGCTGGTGCTGTTCGCCATCGAGCGGCTGGGCCTGTCCGAACTCGGCTACTCGTTGCTGTTTGTCGGCATGGGAGCCGGCGGAGTGCTCGGTGGACTAGCCGCGAGTCGGGTGACCGCCCTGATGGGGACCCGGGCGGCATGGATCACCAGTACGTTGACGGCCGCCCTGTGCACCCTCGCGATCGCCATCGCCAACAGCGGCGTACTCGTGGGTGCGTTGTTGACGGTGCAGGGCGTCGCCGTCGTGGTAGCGAACGTCGCCTCGGTGTCGTTCCGCCAACGGATCGTTCCGCTCGTGGTGATGGCTCGGGTAGGCGCAGTCTTCCGGATCATCGCCATGGGGTGCCTCGCGGTGGGTGCGGGGCTGGGCGGGGTCATCGCGTCCATCGCGGGCCTCGCGGCACCGTTCATCCTGGCGGGTGTGCTGGGTTTCCTCGCCACCGTGGTGCTGGCGGTACGCTTCCACACCTGGAACGGCGACCAGATCTCGGCCGACCCGCTGATCAAGAACCTGACCTCCGCCTCCGGCGGCGACGCCGTACCGCCACCGGTCAAGTCAGCCTGACGCTCCGGTCGGGCCGCTGCTCAGGTCGCGCGTCGCTCGGTGCACCGGTCGCTCGCGGTGGCCGAGATTACGGTTGCCGCCGGGGCGGGCCGCGGCGGGGTCGATGCTAAAGCCGAGACTCTCCAGAAACCGGATGCCGCTGTCCCAACCAGCGGTGACCGTGGTGTGTATCCGACGCACCCCCTGGGCGCGGGCTTCCTCTCCCAGAGCCTGCGCCAACGCGGTCCCGAGCCGCTGCCGGCGAAACTTCGGCGCCACCAGGAAAGCGCCGATGGTCCACTCGTCTGCCGTGGGATACTGCTGGACCAGATCCACCAGGGCACTGATCCGCCCCTCGGTCTCCGCCACGAGCAGGGATTTCTGGGAAAAGTCGGCACCGGCGGGGACGGCGTAGTACAGGCTTTGCACATCCCCCGGCCCGGCGGGCTGTCCGGTGGCGAACTCGAACCAGTCCACGCACTCCTCGAACAGCGCCAGCACCGCCGGCTCGTCGGAAGGCTCCAAATCGCGCAACTCGGTCGTGAGCGTGTGTCGTACCACCAACTTCATGCGGACAACATATCTACCGATCGGTGTCACCGCCTGACAACCACGACTGAGCGGCACACGGTGGACTATTCACTCGGGATGATGATCCAGAGCACGAGGTAGACGACGACTTGTGGCCCCGGCAGCAGTACCGACAGCGCGAACAGCAGCCGGACCAGGTTCGGTGACAGCCCGAACCGTCGCCCCAGCCCGGCGCACACACCCGCGATCCACCGGTCGTCCCGTGGTCGGACCAGCCGCTGTGTCTCCATGGTCATGGCGATCCCTCCCTACCGGCGACGGTACGTCGCCCACCGCGGCTGTCACCTCCGTTTCTGGCAGGAGCGGGCCCCGAATCCCCGCTCCGGGGCTCCCTGAGTACCCCACGGGTTACGGTGAGGTTCATGACGGCGACCGGAGGGATACGCGCCCGCCCGGTGACCCCGGAGCGGCTGGTGGCGGAGCTCGCTGACCGGATCGCCGCCTGTCACCCGGAACGTCGCCTGCGGGTGGCGATCGACGGGGCGGACGCCGCGGATCCGGTCGCGCTGGCGGAGCAGCTCGTCGACCCGGTGCGGGTGCGGGGACGGCCCGCACAGGTGATCCGGACCTCCGACTTCCTACGCCCCGCCTCGCTGCGGCTGGAGCTGGGGCGTACCAACCCTGACAGTTACTACGAGCGGTGGTGGGACGACCGCGCCCTCCGGCGGGAGGTGCTGGACCGACTCGCACCGGGCGGCGACGCCCGGATCCTGCCGACCCTGTGGGATGCGGCGACCGACCGGGCCACCCGGGCCGACTACCGGACCGTGCCCCCGGGTGGGGTGGTGCTGGTGGCCGGCCCGCTGCTCCTGGGGACCGGCTTGCCGTTCGACCTGACCGTGCATCTCGCGCTGACCCCGGCCGCGCTGGCCCGCCGCACCCCATCGGAGCAGCACTGGACCCTGCCGGCGTTTGCGCGGTACGAGGTGGAGGTATCGCCGGCCGACGTGGCCGACCTGGTGGTCCGGGTCGATGACCCGCGCCGCCCGGCGGTGGTGGAGCCCTGACCACATCCGCCACGCAGTACCCCGGCCCCAGCAAAGAAGTGCCGGGGCATGGCGGCACCGCAGCGCGAAAAGACACACCACAGTGGATTCAGGAACATCGCGTGCTCACACGTCACCGCCCCCACTTTCGCCCCTGATGCCGGCATGAGCGCCGGCTAGGGGGGAACTACCCCGGCATGGTGACGCTGACCCCGGACGGGCCCTGCCAGTGGCGGATCGATCCGACCGGCGAGATGCGGGTGCCCGGCATCGTCTTCGCTACCGAGCGCCTGCTCCCGGCCGCCGTCGGCGACCAGGCGGTCCAGCAGGTGGCCAACGTCGCGACCCTGCCCGGCATCGTCGAGGCGTCGTACGCGATGCCGGACGTGCACTGGGGGTACGGGTTCCCGATCGGTGGGGTGGCCGCCACCGACCCGGCGGTGGGGGGCGTGGTCTCCCCCGGCGGGGTCGGATTCGACATCTCCTGCGGGGTCCGACTGCTCACCGCGACGGTGACCCGCACCGAGGCCGCCGGACAGCTGGAACGGCTGATGGATCTGCTGGGTAAGGCGATCCCGCGCGGCATGGGCCGCGGGAGCGTCCTGCCCCGCGTCGACGACTCCGACCTTGAGGAGTACCTGCAGCGCGGCGCGACCTACGCGGTCGAGCAGGGCTACGGCGTACCCGAAGATCTGACCTTCTGCGAGGACCGCGGCACGGTCCCCGGCGCCGACCCCGGCGCGGTGAGCACGCGGGCGCGGGAACGGGGCCGGGGTCAGTTGGGCAGCCTGGGCTCGGGGAACCACTTCCTGGAGCTCCAGGCGGTGGACCGGATCTTCGATGAGCGGGCCGCGGAGGCGATGGGGCTGCACCCCGATCAGCTCTGCGTCATGATCCACACCGGGTCGCGCGGGCTGGGTCACCAGATCTGCTCCGACTACGTCCGGACGATGACCCAGAGCATGGCCCGACACGGCATCCGGGTGCCGGACCCGCAGCTCGCCTGCGCCCCGGTCGAGTCCCGGGAAGGGCGCCAATACCTCGGTGCGATGGCCGCCGCCGCGAACTACGGCCGGGCCAACCGGCACCTGCTCGCCCACGCCACCCGGCGCTGCTTCGCCGACGCCGGCCTCGGTGACCTCCGGCTGCTCTACGACGTCTCGCACAACCTCGCCAAGCTGGAGCCGCATCCGGTCGACGGGGCCACCCGGGAGCTGTGCGTGCACCGCAAAGGCGCCACCCGGGCCTTCCCGCCCGGCCATCCCGAGCTGCCCGCGCCCCTGCGCGCGGTCGGCCAACCGGTGTTGGTGCCGGGCTCCATGGGCACCGCCTCCTACATCCTGGTCGGGCTGCCCGACGGGCGGGCGTTCCACAGCGCCTGCCACGGTGCGGGCCGGGTGCTGAGCCGCCACGCCGCGGTCAAGCAGGCCCCGGCCGCCGCGGTCCGGCGGGAACTCGCCGCCGCGGGGGTGCTGGTGCGGGGCGCCTCCGGGCGCGGGCTGGCGGAGGAGGCACCCGGGGCGTACAAGGACGTGGACGAGGTGGTACGGGCCTGCCAGGTCGCGCGGTTGGCGGAGCCGGTGGCCCGGGTGGTCCCGGTCGGGGTGGTGAAGGGCTGACCGGCAGCGTCTCCGGGAGCCCCGGACCGACCCCGGTTCACACGTCGATCACCACCTGGCACCGGAACTGTCCGTCGGTGTGCTCCCAACGCAGTCCATGCCGGGTGACCGCCTTCGGTGCCGCCCCCACCACCGGCACCTCCGCCAACGGCACCACCCCGAACTCCCCCACCAAGCCCCCCTCTGTGGTGCGCGCCAGCGCGACCGCGGCCGGCACCACGTCCTCGGTGTCGAGCCGGAAGATGACCTCATCGAGGAGCTCCACCAGCAACTCCGATTCGGGGGCGGGATCACAGGCGAACCCGACCAGCCGCTGCGGCCGGGCTGCGCGGACATCCGCCACCAGTGCGACGAGCCCTCGGACCGCCTCGGCGAGACAGTCCTCCACGGTCGAGCCCCACGCCGAGATCATCACGTCGGCGGTGTGTGGCAGCAGCTCGTACCCCATCGGTCACTCCTGACTCGCCGCGGTGGTGGGTCGACCTGACGGTGAGGTCGTCCTGCCGGTACCCCGTCCCGGTGTGGCGCACACCGCCGGGACCGTGCCCAAGCAGGCACCCTGCGGGTCAGCCATTCGGCGAGCGAGTCGGGGTACCTACACTGTTGGGCCGGGGTGTGCCGGGAAGTCTGGTCGGCGCATCCGTTGGCGTCCCGGCCAGCGGATGAACCGCCGACGAAGGAGCCCGATGTCCGATCTACGTCCCCGGTCCTGGCCCGCCCGCTTCCGTCAGTGGATGGCGAGCGAGGCCACCAGCGGGGTGCTGCTCTTTGTCGCCGCCGCGGTGGCGCTGCTGTGGGCGAACTCGTCGTGGCGGGACTCCTACTCCGCTCTGTCCGATGCGGTCATCGGTCCCGCCGCGCTCCGGCTGGACCTACCTGTGGCAAGTTGGGCCACCGACGGACTGCTCGCCATCTTCTTCTTCGCGGTAGGCGTCGAGCTCAAACACGAACTGGTCGCCGGGAATCTGCGTAACCCCCGCCAGGCCGCGGTCCCGATGATCGCCGCGGTCGGCGGGATGGTCGTGCCCGCGGCGGTGTTCGTGACCGTGCTGCTGACACTGGGCGAGACCACCGCACTCCGCGGGTGGGCGATCCCCACCGCCACCGACATCGCCTTCGCCCTAGCGGTCCTGGCGATATTCGGTCGCGGGCTCCCGGCCGCCCTCCGCACCTTCCTGTTGACCCTGGCGGTGGTGGACGACCTGTTGGCGATTGTGGTGATCGCCCTGTACTACACCGACCAGCTCAACGGGGTGGCGCTCGGGCTCGCCCTCGTCGCGGTCGGCGGCTTCGCGCTCGTCGTACGCGCTGCGCGCCCACAGTGGTGGCTGCTACTGCCGCTCGCCCTGCTGGCCTGGGGGCTCATGTACACCTCGGGCGTGCACGCCACCATCGCGGGGGTCCTGCTCGGGCTCACCGTCACCGCCCGGCCCGTCCACGGTGAGGATTCGGCGCGCACCCAGCGGTACGCACACGCGGTGCAACCTCTCTCCTCATGGCTCGCGCTGCCGGCGTTCGCGTTCTTCGCCACCGGCGTCACCCTGGTCGAGGGCCCCGGCGTCGTCGCCACGCTGCAACAGCCGGTCGTGGTCGCGGTCATCCTCGCGCTGGTGGCGGGCAAGTTCATCGGCGTGGTCGGGGTGACGGCGCTGGCCACCCGGTTCACTGGGCTACGGCTGGCCGACGAGATCGGTCTGCGGGATCTCCTGCCGATCGGGCTGCTCACCGGCGTCGGGTTCACCGTGTCGTTGCTGGTTACCGAGCTTTCCTTCTCGGATCCGCTCCGCGCCGACAGCGTGACGATCGGTGTCCTCACCGGTACGCTGCTCGCCGCCGTGCTCGCGGCTGGCAGCCTGCGCTGGGGCGTCCGGCGGATGCGGACTGGGCACGCTTTTTTTTTTTTTTGTGTTTTTTTTGGATGGTGAGATCGCTGAGTTCATCGTCGTGAGATAGCGGAGCGGGATGGCCAGCTTATCGATTGGTTAGAGCTGCTATAACGGCAGTGGATTGGATTCGATGCTGGGTATCTCAGTAGAAATCTGCGACTGCATCTACGGGAATCTCGCTGAGGGAGTTCCGTCAACTGCTGCAGGAAGTGGACTCCGGTGGGACTACGCGCGAGTGGCTGGTTACGGTTCGGCCTAGTCACGCTCCTGGCGCAGGAGCTGACCAGGGCGGTACGCCTGGTAGTCGACCCGCCCTACTACTCCTGTTGGGGACAGAACGGCGTCTCACCGGCGGAAATGACTTTCCGGGTGTTCGACCCGGTGAGCGGGTGCGCTTCCAGGTCATGATCACACCGACTTCGTACTTCGCGGTCCGGTGCAATGACGCTAGCGGCTGAGCCGACACTCGGCGGATTTACGCGCTAGCTCGCTCGGACGTAAGATGGATCGGCCGAATGGACTGCTAGCAGTACTGAGCAGGGCAGTCCACTATGTACGGCGATGTGCCATCCTCCTCAATGGGAGAGCTCCGCTGTGCGAGATCAAAATGTCGTGTACTCCGTGCTCGGCCCGCTGGAGGTCAGGGTCGATGGAGAGCTGGTGGCTATCGGCAACTCTCGACAGCAGGTCATCTCGCGTGCATGCTGCTCGAGCTGGGACACGTGGTGCAGGCGGAGCGCTTCATCGACGCGCTGTGGGACAGTGAGCTGCTCCGACGCCTGGGTACAGGTGCAGATCGGCATCTCGAAGCTGCGCGCTAGGCTCGCTGAGCTCGACTGCCGGGGCGATCGTCCTCATGAGGCCGGTTATCTGATCTAAGTTCCGGAAGACCCCTCGACGTGGTCCGGTTCCGGCGATTGCTGGCGCGCGCTCGAGAGGCGACCGGGCACACCGCTCGGAGGAGGCCATCGCTCAGCTGCGCGCCGCTCTTGACCTGTGCGAGGGAACGCCTTGGCTGGGCTGTCGGGGCGGTGGATCCGCGCGGCCGCCACCGGTTGGAAGAGGAGCGGCTGGCGGCGCTGGAGGATCGGCTCGAGCTGGAGGTCACGACTGGTCGTCACTGCGAGGTGATCGGCGAGCTGCGCGAACTGACTGCGACGTACCCACTGCGGGAACGCTTCTACGGACAGCTGATGCGGCCTGTACTGGGACGGGCGACAGGCGGAGGCGTTGACGGCCTACCGCTACGCTCACCGAGTGCTGGTTGAGGAGCACGGTCTCGACTCCAGTGATGAATTGCTGGGCGCTAGAGCGCGCCATCCTCGCTCGGGCTCCCTCCGTCGAGGGCGAGGCCGGCTCCCTCCGGCGGAACTGGTGGAGCGGACCGTACCGCGTCAGCTGCCCGCCGCGCCCGGGGCTTTGTCGGACGCGACGACATCGTCGAGGCGGTTGACCGGCGGCTGAGCAGGAACGACCGGCTCTCACGCACCGTGGTGGTGATCAGCGGCCCGCCGGGCGTCGGCAAAACCGCGCTGGCGCTGCACTGCGCCCATCGCCTCGCCGACCGCTCCCCGATGGTCACCTGTATGCCCGGCTGCTGGACAGCGACGCCCGACCGGCGCCGCCGGAGCGTGCACTGGATGAATTTCTGCGGGCGCTCGGCATGGACCCGGCTGAGCTCCCCAACGAACTGGACGAGCTGGCCGCAATGTTCCAGCGAGTTGCCTGGCCGGGCAGCGAATGCTGATTGTGCTCGATGATGCGACGCCGCCGCCTGGCAGGTGGAGCCGCTGATCTCCGAGTTCGGTGGCGCGCTGATCGTCACCAGCCGAGGCACCCTGCCGGGGCTGCGCGGGGTGGACCGGTTGACCTCCAGGTTCAACCCGCAGGCGAGCCTCCAGCTGCTGGCGACGGTGATCGGGGAGGAGCGGGTCCAGGCGGAGCCGGCAGCGGCGGAGGCGGTCACCGAGATGTGTGGTCACCTCCCGCTGGCGCTCCAGATCGCGGCGGGAGCCAAGCTGGAGGCACGGCCGCATTGGGCCATCTCCCAGCTGGTCGACCGGTTGGCCGACGAGGGGCGTCGACTGGATGAGCTCTCCCTGGCGGGGGACCGCGGTAGGGGGAGCCTGCAGTTTCTGCACGAGATGCTGGACCCGCTGGCCCGCCGGCTGTTGCCGCTGCTGGGCGGGTTGGGGGATGGCCGACTTCGCCGCCTGGGTCTGCGGCCCGCTGCTCCACACCGACACCAACGAGGGAGCAGACGCGCTGGAGCAGCTGGTGGAGGCGCGGCTGGTGGATGTGGTCGGTGGCACGGGACATCACACCCGCTATCGGCTCCGCGAGCTGATCGGTATGTTTGCGCGGCAGCGGCTGGCCGCGACGGTCCCGGCCCCGAGCGCTGGGAAGCGCAGGTCCGGTTACTACGGTGCTGGACGTTCCTGGTTGATGAGGCTCACCGCCGCGAGTACGGCGGTGACTTCACGATCGTCCGATCGACCGCTTCGCGGTGGCCGCTACCGGACAAACTAGTCAATCAACTAATCGCCGACCCGATCCGCTGGTTCGAAGAGGAGCGGATCAACTTGCTCTCCATGGTCCGGCGCGCCGCCGAGCTAGGCGAACATGAATTATGCGCTGATCTTGCCGTAGGTGCGGTAGCGCTGTTCGAGACCAAGGCGCACCTAGCAGACTGGCGGGAAACGCATGAGGCGGCGCTGGCGGCGGCGCGCCACTACGGTGACCTGCGCTCCGAGGCCGCAGTGCGGTGCTCCCGGGCCGGATTGGCGCTGGCCGAACACCAGCTGGACGACGCTGTGTCCGACCTGGAGGCGGCGTTGACCTGGTTCGATAATGCCGACCACCGGCACGGCCGGGGACTGGCTCTGCGCAGCCTCGCCGTAGCGCACCGGTTGAGCGGCGACCACATCCGGGCCCGCCAACGGTACGAGGCCGCGTTGACCGATCTGCGCGCGGTGGGAGACCGGGCCGCGGAGGCGCAGGTCCTCACCAACCTAGGGCAGATAAGCATCGCGCAAGGTCGATTGCCCGAAGCACACGAGCTGCTACGGCAGGCGCTGGCGATCTGTACCGCCATTGGAGAACGTCGAGGCATGGCGCAGGTACGGTTCCGGCTCAGCGAACTGCACCTGGCCCGGGGTGAGCTGGCGGAGGCGCAGTCCGAGCTGGAGGAGGTGCGGGCCGTTGTCGACGCACCGGTGACCTGGTCGGCAAGACATATGCGCTGCTCGGCCTCGGTGCGGTCCGACTCGCATGGAACGATCTGGCGGGCGCGGTCCAGGCAATCACGGAAGCGCTGGAGTTGGCGCAGCGGGCACACAGCCGATTGCTGGAAGGCCGAGCCCGGCTGGCCCTTGCCGAGCTCCACCAACGGGAGAATCAACCGACGCTGGCGGCCGCCCAACTCGACCAGGCCGAGGCAATCTTCACCGCGATCGCGGTCACGGCGTGGCAACCACAGGTGGAGCAAGTGCGGCGCTGGCTGGAGGGTACCGACTGAGCCGGCGTGACCTCCCCACCGAACGCCTGTCCGGATTAAACGCTGCCACCGCTGGTCGATGGTGACGGGTTAAGCGGTAATGCGCTGAGTAGTTACCCGATCAGCAGATGATGTTCACACCGGTGAGTTCACCACCAAGTTTCCTAGTCGCAGGAGGGGAGATCCGTCATGCGAGCAGCGCTGTCATCCATTCGATCCGCCCTGGTGGTAGGGTCGTCGCCCTGGCAGTCGCCGCCGGCACCGTCGTGCCCCCGTCGCCCACGGCCGTGGCGACCTTGGATCCGCTGATGCTGGTCAGCGGTGGTAGCCAGCCAACGGACAAGCCGTGGGACTGACCGGAGGAAGGAGGCGGCCATGACGACGGTGACGTTCGGCCTGCTCGGACCGGTGGAGGCGCGCGTAGACGGCCGAGCGGTCCCGCTGGGCTACGCCAAACAGCGTTGCGTGCTGGCCCTGCTCATGTGTGAGGTAGGGCGAGTGGTGCCGGTCGACCGGGTGATCGACCGAGTCTGGGGGCAGGAGACGCCAGACTCCGCCCGTAACCTCCTCTACGGCTATGTCGCGCGGTTACGGGCGGCGCTCGCCGCCGCCGGGCTCCCCGACCGTGGGGCCCTGTTGCGTCGACACCCGGGCGGCTACACCCTCGACGTGGATCCGGACGCGGTGGATCTGTTCCGGTTCCGACGGCTGGTCCGTGAGGCCCGGGTGGTGGCCGCACCGATGACAGCGATGGCGTTGCTCGACCGCGCGCTCGCACTGTGGCGCGGACCGGCCCTGTCCTGCATCGACAATCCGTGGGCGGAGCGGATGAGGGTAACGCTGGAGGGGGAGCGAGTGAGCGCGTGGCTGGCCCGGTGTGACGCGCAGCTTCAGCTCGGCATGCACGACGACCTGGTGTCGGACTCAGCCGAGATGCTGACCGAGCACCCGCTGCACGAAGGGGTGGCGACGCGGCTCATGCTGGCGCTATACCGCAGCGGCCGGATCGCGGAGGCGCTCCACTGCTTCACTCAGGTCCGGCAACGACTGGTCCGCGAGCTCGGGACCGAGCCGGGCCGGGAACTCCGCAACCTGCACCAACTGATCCTCCGCCGCGACGCCGCGCTTCCGATGGGCTCGATCGTCACTGCGGCGGTGTCCACCCCCGCAGCCTGACCCGGCCACACCGATCCGGCACTCGAAGTGAACGAAATCACTACGACGAGTGGGGTGGCGGCCCCACCGGGACCGCCACCCCACTCTGTTCACGGGTGGACCCAGATCAGATCACTGGATCTCTTCCTCGCCGTTGCAGCCGACGCAGGTGTCCCGGGTGAAACCGTTGCAGCACCCGAAGCGTGCTCAGGTACTCGGTCGCCAGAATCTGCGCAAAGCCACCGACGGCCAGGTCGATCTCGCCAGCCGGGTGGTCAGCGCGCCCCTCGGCGTCGGGATCCTTCCAGATGCGAACCAGGTTGGTCGGGTTCATGATTCTTCCTTGTGATTGCCGACACGTGATCGGTCGTCTATCAGGGCACCGTCCTGATCAGGTCGGGAAGGATGTCACTGAGCCTCTTCGCAGCAGCCGTAGCTGACAAACGCGCAGGTTCCCTTGTGGAAGCTGGCCTCGCAGTGCAGCCAGCAGCTGACCGCTTCAGTGGCGATGGTGACGGTGGTGATGGTGGTGCTGGCGCTGACGGCCTCCGACGGCAGGTCGATGGTGCTGGCGGGGTGGTCGATGCCCAGATCGCCACGGCTCTCCGGATCCTTCCAGTAGCGGATCATGTCCTCAGTGCTCATATCTCCTCCTTGATGGGCTAGGGACGAACGCTAGTTGCCAGCGCTGTCCACATGGGCAAACTCGGACCCCGCGGTACGGCGCGCACCATTCAGTGGCGCGGGTAGCCCCGGGGTCACACCGTTGGCAGACCAGGCCGCCTTTTGCTGCGGGGTGCCAAACAGGTCCTGGTAAACACCCCCCTCCGTGACGAGCTCGTCGTGCCGGCCGGTGGCGACCAGACGGCCCTGGTCCAGCACGAGGATCTGGTCGGCATTGCGGATGGCGTTCAGTCGATGCGAAATCACAATCCGGGTGATCCGCAGCTTCGACAGCGCCTCATCCACCTGCCGCTCGGTCTTCGGATCGAGGTGGCTCGTCGCCTCGTCCAGCACCAGCAACCGGGGCCGATGCAACAGCGCCCGGGCCAGGACCACGCGCTGTCGTTGGCCGGCCGACAACGCTGCGCCTGCCTCGCCGACATTCGTCTGATAGCGCATCGGTAGCGCCATCACATCGGCGTGTAGGCCGGCGATTCGAGCGGCCTCGACCACGTCGTCGTCGGTCAGGTCGGTGCGGCCGAGGGTGAGGTTGTCCCGGATGGTGCCGTTGAACAGCGTGAGCTGTTGCAGCACCACCCCGCACTGTTGACGGAACGCCACCTGGTCAAGCTCATCGACCGGGACACCGTTGTGGCGGATCGTGCCCTGCTCCAGCGGCAACAGACCGAGCATGAGCAGGGCCAAGGTGCTCTTCCCAGAGCCGGTGCGCCCGACGATCCCGAGCTTGCTCCCCGGCGCCACCGTAAACGAGATGTCGGAGAGCACCGCGGGGCCGTTGGGGTGGTAGCGGAAGGTCACCCCCTCCACCTCCACCGCGGCCGGCTCATCCGACGGAAGCACCACAGTGCCGGAGCGCTCCGGTGGGGAGTCGAATACGTCGTAGATTCGCTCCAGCTGGGCTCGCAGCACCGCGAAGAACTGAATCGTCCCCACTAGACTCTGCAGCGGCGCCAGCATGGCCAGGCCCAGGGTGTTGGCGGCCAACATGGTGCCCAGCGTTAGGTCACCCCGCAGGACCAGCGAGAGGCCGAACCACAGCAGGGCGAGTGGCGCCAGAGTGCGCAGGGCGCCCTCCATCGCCTCCACCCACGCGTTGACCTTCCCCGAGGCGCACCATCGACTGCTGGAACGGTCTCGAACAGCCCGCGCCACCGCGTGTTGGTATGCTCCTCGATGCCGTTCGCCTTCACCGGCGTCATCGCCTCGAGGGCTTCGACCAGGAAGCTGTGCTCCTCCGCCTTGGCCTGCACCTCCCGGCGCGCCAGCATCCGGAGCCGTTGATAGGAGAGGATCATCACCAGGAGCTGGGCGCCAGCGAGGAGGAACACCACCGGCAAGTACTGCGGTGCCCACAGCAGCAGCGCCACGGCATAGCCGGACAGCAGTACTCCGTCCAGCAGCAGGGTGAGCGCCTGTTGGGTGAGTTGTTCCCGGGTACCGGAGACGCTGTTCAGGCGCATCAGCAGATCACCACGGGACCGCTGCAGAAAGTACGGCAACGGCAAGCGAAGCAGGTGACTGACGAAGCGTCTGGTGAGGAGTCGGTCGGCGCGTACCCGCACCGCCAGCAGCAGCCGGGTGCGTGCCAGCGTCAACAGCCCGTACAGCAACGCGGTTCCGGCCACCGCGCCGCGAGTAGTCCGAGCAGATCCTCGCGTCCATATGGGACCATGCGGTCGACCGCGAACTGGGTCACCGTCGGCAGCGCCAGCCGACCCTTGCAGCAGCATCGCCCCGAGCAGGACGCCAGCGAGCAGTCGGCGGCTGCCCTGGGTCAGGACGAACTCGCGCAGGTAACGCCGGACCATGGAGTCGCGCCACCTGGCCCGCCGTGGTTGGAAGTCGGGGCCTGGGGTCAGTCGGACCATGACGCCGCGATACCGCTCGCGGAACTCCTCCCGGTGACAGTCCCGCCGGCGCCGGGTTTGACGATCCGGACCAGTTGCCGACCGATCCGCTCCACCACCACAAAGTGGCCACCGGCGACGAAGGCGATGACCGGCCCTGCCAGCGGCTGGGCGTACGGGTCGGGACAGTGCACCGCCTCGGCCACCATCCCCAGCGCCGATGCGGCCTGAGCGATCTGGCGGGCAGACACCCCGTCCCGGCCCACTCCCAGAATCTCGCGGCACTCCGACACCGCGGTGGTACGCCCGTAGTAACTGGCCACCATGGCCAGACACGCGGCCCCACACTCGGTCACGGTCAACTGGTGCCGCAACGGCACGGTCCGGCGGCGTGGACGGCGGCGCGTGCTCACCGCGACCACCTTCCCGGAGCGGCAGCAGCAGCACCGACGCGACCGCTCCGGCGCGGCGAGGCGGAGCAGCCCGTGGCCGATGCCGGCGAGGACGGACATCAGGCCAGGGGTGGCGACGCCCCCCGGCGTGCCGCAGGCCGGGCCGAAGCGTGCGAGGCCATCCAGCGCCGCGGTGGCCCACTCCGCCCACACCGGTACCAGATCGCGACGGCCTGCGGCCACCGCCGTGGTGAGCAGCTCCAGGTTGCCGAGCTGACCATGGCACAGGCTGTGGTTGGCCCTGCGGACCGCGGGCGAGCATGGCGCGCACCGCCAGGTCCAGGTCGGCGGCGATGTCCGGGTCGTCAAGATGCCGCAGATCGGCCCGGGGACAAGCCGATGCCGGGGGAGCCGTGGCACCAGGCGTGCAGACCCGACCCGTCGGCCGACGGGGTCCGACCAGCATACCGGTAATCCGGCATTCGGCGTCTCGCGGTACAGGGTCGCTCGTACGCGAAGGCAGCAGCCGATCTCCGGGCGCTGGTCACGTCGCGCGCGTACGCAGCAGCGCCACCTGCCTGCGCCGTGCCAGAACCAGTCAGCGTTGCGACGCCCATGTCGTCACCAGGCACGCGTGCTCCTGCGCTGCGCGGCCTGCGCAGGTGGTGGGCGCCGCCCGGTGAAGCGGCGAGCGGTGGGCAGCCGTTGTCTCATAAATCGCCAACTCGATGGCGATGCCGCCGCGCACGCCGATCAGGTCGTAGGTGGTGTCGTCGCCACCGTCGGCGTAATCGCGGTCAGGATCGTCTCCAGCGGCGCCAGCAGCGCCGGGTCGTCCAGGTTGGTGGCCACGTGCACCAGCGCGTAGGCGGTGCCGGCCAGACCGTTGAACGCGCCGCCAGAAAGCTCCCAGGGCGACGGCGGGCAGCTCGTCGTCAGTACCGCAAGGGGATGACCGCGTTGCGCGCCAGCTCGGCGTACCGCTGTTCACCGAGTAATCCGAGCGTAGCTGGCTGAGAAATAGGGCGACCCGGCGTATCCGCTGTAGAGGTCATGATTGATCTGCTGGACCTGCCGCCGGGTTCTTCGATGAAGGTCATCCCTAGCCAGCCGACCGGTCACCGTTACGGAAGGCGCTGTCGGCGATCCGGTCGCCGATCGCCCGCGCCGCCTCCAACGCCCGTTGTCGGTCGAGACCTCCGCCGGGGCACCGTAGGTGGCCGCGGGGCCATAGGCGCGGTCGACCGCCGGCAGGACCAGGCCGCGTCGATGCACGCCTGGTCGCGAACGACGCCTCGATGATCCTTCCTGGGTCGCCTGATCCTTCGGGGATAGTTGGTCGAGCTTCTCGCGCACATCCGCCGACCCGGTGCCGGTGAGCATGTCCGGCAGCCGTTCGCCGGCGCTCGTCGGCACACTGCGCGGCTCTCCGGGCAGACGGTGAAGATCGGCGCTGGTTCTGCCACAGGTCCGCCTGCTCCGTGGGCCCAGCCGCTCCCGCACTGGGTCCTGATAGGAGATGGCCCGCGGCAGATCCAGGACGCGGTCGCGGCAGAGTGTCCGCATCACATCCGGGTGGGTCGACTCCTGGAGCAGCCGGCGTAGACCTGGGTGGCGCGGCCACCAGCCGCAGCTACGGTACCGCGGAAGTGGGGCAGGATCGCCGCGGCGAAGATCCTCGCGCCGCCGCCGCATCGTCTCGTAGGCCGCGCGGAACCGTCGGCGAGTTCGGCCGCGTCTGAGCCGGATCGAGCCTCTCCTCGGTCAACCGCGGGACGGTTCTTGCTGCCGGGGAAGGCCGGGTTGCGAGCGGACGAGCCGCATCTCGTCGGTGCCCGCAGCCGTCCCAGCCGGCCGCTGTGAACGGCATGAGCACTCCGGCATCACCACCACCCGCCCATGTCCAGCACGGTGCCGTTCTCACCGAACCCAGGCTGGGGAGGGAGGCCGAGCTCGGCTGAGCGAGACGTCCAGCGCCGCCGCGGGAGCGGGTCGCCCGCCGAGTAGCTCGGAGCCGCCCATCGGCGACCGGGGGTGGAACAGCGCCTCCAGGTCCACCAGCACCGGCTGGTCCCCACTGAGCGATCGGATGCCGAAGTGGAAGATCGACTGCCGTTGAGCGTGTAGAGCAGCCGAGCGGAGCCCTGGCGGTAGTGATAGCGGCGCACCTGCGACCGGTCCTGGCGGGCAGGTGCTCGGCGGAGCTCGACCCAGCCGTACCCGTCCTGCTCCAGCACTGTCAGCCGACGCAAGTCCAGGCCGGGCATCTGGGTTTGAGCCACGCCACCGCTGCATTGAAGTTGCCGTGGGCGGCCTGCGAGCGGAGCTTGTAGACGGATGCGCCGCCCGTCAGCGAACCGCAGCAGCGCCACCGCCCGGCCCGCTGGTGGGTGTCGCCCTGGCCACCGGCCACCTCCGCCGCCGGCCCCGGGTCCACCCCATCGGACAGCTCCGCCACCATGGCCGCCCGGTCGGTGGAGAGCCGGCGGAGCAGCTCTCGCCGACTCTCCAGGGCTAGCCGACGGTCTGGGCCAACACTCGAGCCAGCACTGGGTACTCGTCGAGCAGTGCCGCGACTCAGCCCGCCGGCTGAAGTGCTCCACGAAAGGACCAGAGCGCGGGCGGGGGTGTAGCCGACGCACCGGTTGGTGCCGCAGCACGTTGAGCTCCAGTACCAGGGTCCGGCTGGCCTGGGAGACGAGCGTGGCAGACGAGCGGAGGTGAAGATGGCTGGACTGGTGCAGGTCGCGATAGGCGTCATGCCCCTCGGCGTGGGCGGTGTCCTTCAGCTGCCGGTAGGAATACCGGACGAACAGGGTGAGCCGCGTCGCCAGTCCTAACCGCCGCGCCTGGTCCTGCGGCCCGTCGGGCACCGGCACCGGGCTGGCCTCCGGCATCTGGGCGAGCACCGCTTCGGTCAGCTCCGCCCACCAGGGAGGGGAGCCCGCCCGGGCGGCCAGCGCCGCAGGCTCCTCGGACAGTAGGGCCAGCGATTCGTCCTCGGTCAGTCCGACGGCCGCCGCCGGCGCGCGAACTGACCCGTCTCGGCCAGTCGATACTCCTTCTTCCACCGCTCCAGCCGGCGCTGTGCCCGCTCAGTTGGGGCGGGAGCGCGCGGCCGGCTGGGCAGAGCGGCCCGCTCGGCGAGCGTCGACCGCCCGGGCCCGCCAGCCGTCAGGCAGGTGTCGTCTGTCTGACGGAATTGACGCCCGTTGGGGGAGCAGGGGCGGGGCGAGGACCTCGGTCACGGCATCTCCCTCGTTCGACGCAGCTCGTCGCCAGACGCCGGCCCAGTGGCCTGTACCTGCGTCCGCGTGCTTATGGAGATCAGGGTTCGCCCCGCACGTTGTGCTTTGGTCAGCAGCGACCTGGTGGCGGAGGTTGTGGAAAGGTTGTAGCGGCACACGCTTCGCGCGAAGGACGGTGACTGCCTATGGCCGCGATGTGATGGCCGCGTGCGGCGTTGCGGCACCGACGCACCGGCGCGGTGTGTATGGGCTAGCTGATCGCCCCATCCGTGACCGCCGCTGACGTCGGCACCGCCAGGTGATTGACGCCGCAACGTGATCGGGTGAGGCAGGACGGCGCGGTTCACGGTCGGCGCCTGTCCAGGCTGGAGCGAAGAACGACGCGCCCCAGGCTCCGCTGCCTGGCCGGAACGGGCAGACGGCGGCGCGTCGCGACTAAGGCCACCGAGCTCCTCGAGTTCCGCAGCTCAGGGCGTTGACAGCGGAGAAGGCAGGTGGGCCGTGACCGTGCCCCAGAACCGGGTGCTCCCTGATAGGTGCCCGTCTCCTCCGCGGGAAGAGCCGCGGTCGGGGTCGCGCTATCCGCTCTGACGGTGACGGCGAGCGGCCCTTGCCGACCGCACACCCGCCACAAACTGTCACCCATCAATGTCCGATCTGCATCTTTGCAGGTCAGACGACTATCTGGTCGGGGTGGCGGGATTTGAACCCACGGCCCCTCGCTCCCAAAGCGAGTGCGCTACCAAACTGCGCCACACCCCGGTGTCTGCGCTGAAGTGTACTTGTACCCTAGAAGGCGACGCGCGGGTGTAGCTCAATGGTAGAGCCCCAGCCTTCCAAGCTGGTGGTGCGGGTTCGATTCCCGTCACCCGCTCCGTAACGCCCAGGTCGCGCCCCGCGCGACCTGGGCGTTCTCGTACCGGCCACCGCTTCCGGCGATCCGCCGCGGCGCCGCCCGGGGCGAGCGCCCAGCCGTGCCCCGCCCGATCGCCCCTATTTCCCGGAACCGCCCCGGGGTGAGGGGGCAGCGCCCTAGGCTCGATCACATCAGCCATCACCACGGGGGGAGAGCCAGATGACCGCGTTGTCCCCGATCACCACGTTGCCGCTGCGGGACGCCCGGATGCTGACCGAGGCCGGCATGGCCGCGGCCGAGCGGATGGGGGTGCCGATGAACATCGCCGTCGTCGACGACGGGGCGCGCCTGATTCATTTCGTCCGCATGGACGGGGCCTGGCTCGGATCGGTCGACGTGGCGATCAAGAAGGCCACCACCGCGGTGCTGTTCCGGATGTCCACCGCGGCGCTCGGCGCGGAGACCCGCCCCGGCGGCTCGCTGTACGGGATCGAGGTGAGCAACGGCGGCCTGATCGCGTTCGGCGGCGGCATCCCGATCACCGACGGAGAAGGCCGGACCATCGGCGGAATCGGGGTGTCCGGCGGGACCGTGGATCAGGACGTGGCGGTCGCCGAGGCGTGCATAGCCGCCCTGTGACCGTCCGCCACCGTCACATCGGCCACAGGTCGACCAGCCACCGCCAGGCCTGGTCGGCCCACTCGTCCGCGCCGGTGACCCACTGCCACGTGTCGCGGATCCAGTAGGTCTGCTGCAGGAAGGTGACCCCGGCCAGGGTGAAGAATGTGCCCACGGTCAGGTGGGAGGGCCAGGCGGTGTGGCGTTCCCGCCCGAGCGCGCGCTCGAACACCGCCCGACCCAGCAGTCGCGCCAGCACGAACAGCAGCAGACCGGTCGCCAGCACCACCCCTAGGCCCAGCAGCGGCCCGAGCACGTCACCGCCTCGCAGCGGGATCGCCCAGATCCCCCAGCAGATAACCAGTACGATCACGCCCGCCCAGGTCCACCCGGAACCTCGTCGGACATATCGCCAACGACGGCGGACCACCATCCCCGGCGGTGGGGTGAACGGCAGAACCGGTCGGGAGGCGCTCACCCGCTCCGGCGGGGCCGGCTCCACCACCGGCAGATCGGCGGTGTCGGTGAACCGGGGCCGACCCGGTTGCGGCACCGGTGCCACTCCCCGGAACACCGGATGTTCCTGACGCCGTGGGGACCGATCCGCCGATTCTGCCATCTCACCACCCCCCAATATCGAGGTTAGCCAGTGCGAACCCCCTGGCAGCGACCGTGCTGTCGTCTCCCTGACCGGTCGGTGGCGGTGCGCCCGGAGACGTCATAGGGTGTGGGGGCACCTGGGTGAGACCACATAGCGGGACATGCCCCGGCGGAGCGGCCGCCCACGCCGGTCCCCCAGCTGACCGTGGATCCGGGAGGCCCGGTAGATGAAGCCCGGCAATGACGCCTGGCAGAGGTCGCAGTCGTACCCTGCCGTCGACCGGGTGGTCGCGTTCCTGTTGGGGCAGGTCGGCACCGTCGCTCCGGTTCTCGCCATCGATCTCCCTAACCATCCGCTGGGCTGGTTCCTGCTGGTGGCCGGCGGGCTGGCCGCCGGTGCGGCGGCCGCGGGGCTGGTGCCGTGGCTGCGCACCCTCTACCAGAGCGGTCACGACAACGACCCGCAGGCTCCCGATCCCGGGCCGCCCCGCCCCCGCCGCCGGCGGCGGCTGATGGTGTGGTCCACGGTCCTGACCAGTTCATTGGCGATCGGCGTGTGGGGCAGCCTGGTGCTGCCCGGGGCGATCGCGGCGGTCCGGATTCAGTTGGAAGGGTGCCCACGCCCGGTGGAACTACGGGTGCTCACCTCCCCGGGCAGCGTGGAAGCGGCCAGCAGTGTGGCTGACACGTACGAACGGTGGACCGCCGCCCGATTCCACGACTGCCCCACTGCCCGCCTGTACGTGTACCCGGTTCCGGCGCGAGAAATCCGCGACGGGCTCCGCAACGGCTGGCCGGACGCGATGGTGGCGCGCTGGCCTCGCCCGGATGTGTGGCTGGCGGACTCGTCGGTCGAGGTGGACATGGTGCAGGGGTTCCAGACCGGGCTGGGTACCCAGTTCACCATCGCGGAACGGACGGTGGTCGCCGGCAGCCCGCTGGTGCTGGCGGTGCCGGCGGAGGCGGCGGAGGCGGCGGAGGAGCTGCCGCCCGAGCTGCGGACCAGCGCCACCTGGGGGGATCTGCTGTCAGTGGCTCAGGACCACCGCTGGCACGTGCTGCGCCCGGAGCCCACCCTCCCCGGCGGACAGCTCGCCACCGCCGCGGTGTACGGCGCGAACGGTGGGGTGGTCACCTCCGCCACCGCCGCTCGCTGGGAGCGGCTGTTCGCCACCTCATTGGACGCCGGCGCGTACCCCGCCGACGATGAGGAAGCGCTGCTGTGCCGGTTCCGCTCCCAACCGGAGGCGGCCTCGCGCACTGTCCTCATGCTCACCGAGCAGACGATGATCGGATACAACCAGGGCCGGGTCGGGGTGGGGAGCGCCTGCGCCCCTTCCACCGAAGCGGTGACACCGCCGGCGCCGAATCCGACGCCGGATGCCTCTCCGAGCCCGGATACGTCCCCAGGCGCGAGTCAGGACCCGGACCAGGCCCGATCGGAGCGCGCGGCGGAGCGTAGCCCGGCGCTGCTGGCCTACTACCCCACCGATACGCTCCGGGCCGACTGGGTGTTCGTCCGATTTGACTGGCAGGACGGCACCGGGCCGGCGGAACCGGCCGCGGCGGAGTTCGGGGCCTGGCTGGCCAGCCCGGACGGGCAGCGCGCGCTGCTCGACGTGGGGCTACGGTCGGCGACCACCCTGACCGATCCCATCAGTGCCCGCTGGGGAGCGCTGCCTTCCGCGGGACCGGGCGGCCCGGCCGACCCGGAGCGGGTAGCGGAGGCGGACCGGTTGCGGCGACAGGTGGCCCGGCACGGGCGCCTGCTGGTGCTCCTGGACACCTCCGGTTCCATGAGTCAGTCCGCCACCGCCACGCACAGTCGGTTCGAGGTCGCCGCGGCGGCGGTGGTGGCGACCGCCGGCCAGGCGATCACCGGGGACGCGTTCGGCCTCTGGACGTTCGCCGCGCCCGGCGACCAGACCGTCCTCACCGAACACCTACCGGTGGCGGCGGCGCCCGACCCCGCCACGGTGGCGGCCCGGCGCGCCCAGGCGGACCGGGCGTTGGCGGAGGCCTCGCTGGCCGGCAACACCCCCCTTTATCAGGCGATCGCGGCCGGGATTGAGGAGGTGGGCCCGAGTGACGACGAGTGGACCACCGCCCTCATCGTGATCACCGATGGGGAGGACACCGGCGGCGGCCCCTCCCCCGCCGAGCTGGCGGCGCAGGTGCGGAACGGTGGCCCCCGCGTGTTCGTGGTGGCGGTAGGGGAAGCGACCTGCGCCGACCCGGACCTGTCTCAGATCATCACCGCCAGCGGCGGCGGCTGTGTCCACGCCGGATTCGACACCCTGGATCGGGCACTGGCGGGAGTGACCGAAGTGATCTGGGGAGGGGACCCGGATGACCACTGACGACCGCCGGCGGGGTCGACAACTGCTTGCCCGGTTACTCCAGCAGGCACCGCAGCGCCTACGCCGCTACCAGGTGGTCGGATTCCTGGTGGGTTTCCTCGCCGGGATCTCGCTGTTCCTGGTGCCGCCGCTGGTTACCGGCCCCTCCGGCCCGGAACCGGGTGAACTGGTCGTCCTGATGGACCGGGACCAGAGTATCGGGCAACAGCGCAAGCGGCTGATCGAGGAATGGGATCGGCTGCACCCCGACATCACCGTACGGATCATCGAGCTGCCCGGGTCGGCCACCGCCGCCCACAGTGAACTCGTGGCCCGGGCGCAGGCCGGTGGGGGCGGGGCGGACGTGTACAGCCTGGACGTGACCTGGGTGGCGGAGTTCGCCGAGGCGGGCTGGCTCCGTCCGCTGGACCGCTCCACCGTGGATGAGGCGGGGTACCTGCAGCAGCCGCTGACGGCCGGGGAGTACGACGGCCGGCTGTGGGCGCTGCCGTTCAACACCGACGCCCCGCTGCTGTTCTACCGCCGGGACCTGGTCGGTGACTCACCCCCGGCGACCTGGGCGGAGCTGATCGAACTGACCTGGCGGCACTGGGAGGCGGCCACCGCCGCCGAGGGGTCGCTACAGGCCGGGTACGCCGGTCAGTTCGCCGACTACGAAGGCTTCACGGTCAACGTGCTGGAGGCGATGCTGGCCGGGGAGCCCGAGGCGCTCTCGGGCAACTCGTGGGAGTTCGACCCCACGACGGTGGCCTCCGCGCTGACCCGGCTGGCCGCCGGCTTCACCCCGGACGGGAATGGGCGGCGGTTGATCCTGCCGGACTCCCTGGAGCATCGCGAGGACGGCACCACGGCCGCGTTCGGGGCCGGGCAGGTGCTGTTCATGCGGAACTGGCCGATCGCCTACCGGCACTTGACCGCGGCCCCGTCCGGTGATCGGAGCCGGCTGTCCCCGGAGCAGGTGGGGGTGGCGCGGCTGCCGAGCGCCGTGCCCGGTCAGCCCGCCCCCGGGGTGTTGGGGGGCCAGTCGTTGGCGGTGGCGCGCGGCAGTGACCAGCCGCGGGCCGCCCAGGATCTGATCGAGTTCCTCACCGGTGACCGCAGCCAACAGCGGTTGTTCGAGGGCGGGTTCGTCCCCACCCGCCGGGTGGTGTACGAGGACCAGGAGCTGCTGGCGGAACACCCCTACCTGGCCCTGGTGCGGGAGGTGGTGGAGACCGCCGTCCCGCGCCCGGTCGATCCCCGGTACGAGCTGCTGAGCGAAGCGGTCCGCCGGGTGGTCCGCCCGTATCTGCGGCAGGTGGCTCTGCAACCGCATGGGGGCGGGAGCCCACCCGCCGCGGTCCCGGACCACATCGCCGCCCAGCTCGCCGCCGAGCTCGCCGACGCCCGCCGCGGCTTCCGCCGCTGATCCGATCCCGCGGTACGCGGCGGACTTGTCGACCCCGCCGGCAGCCGGTGGGCGCCAACCGGTAGACAGGACGCATGAGCGACCTCGTGCTACGCACCGGTACCGCCGATGACCTGCCCCGCATCCTCGACCTGCTGGCCATCGCGTTCCACGTCACCGATCGGGAGCTGTTCCGCTACCGGACCGGAGACTTGATCGAACCGGAGCGGTCGGTGCTGGTGGTGGACGAGTCGCTCGACCCGGCGCCGGTGGTCGCCCACACCACCGCGTACACCCGGGACCTCACCGTGCCCGGTGCGGTGGTGCCCGCCGCCCACGTGACCATGGTGGCGACGCTGCCCACCCATCGGCGCCGGGGACTGACCCGGCAGGTGATCACCCGGCAGTTGGCGGAGGCACCGGAGCCGGTGGCGGTGCTGTGGGCCAGCGAACCGGCGATCTACGGCCGGTTCGGGTACGGGCTCGCCAGCACCCGGCTGTCGCTGGCGGTGGAGACCCACCACATCCGGCTGCCGGAGCCCACCGAACCCAGTCGGGTGCGCCTGGTGGCGCCCGAGGAGGCCGGGCCGCTGCTGCGTCGGCTGTACGAGGCGGTGCGGGCGCACCGGCCCGGCTGGTCCAGCCGGAGTGACCTCTGGTGGGAGCGGCGGGTGCTGGCCGACCCGCCGGCGCTGCGCAACGGCGCCACCGAGCGGCGGATCGTGGTGCACGAGGGCCGGACCGGTCCGGACGGGTACGCGACCTGGCGGGTCCGGGAGGGCCACAGCGACACCGGCCCCACCGGGGACGTGCTGCTGGAGGAGGTGGTGGCCGCCAACCCGACCGCGCAGCTGGGGCTGTGGCGGTTCCTGACCTCGGTCGACCTGACCGACCGGGTGCGGATCCGACGCGGCTGGGCGGGGGATCCGCTGGTGCACCTGGTCGACGACGTCCGCCGGCTCGGGATGCGCCACAGCGACGGCCTGTTTCTGCGGATCGTGGATCTGCCGGTGGCGCTGGCGGCCCGCCGCTACAGCTGCCGGTGGACGTGGTGCTGGAGGTGACCGATCCGCTGCTGCCCGCCAACACCGGCCGGTGGCGGCTGACCGGCGGCCCCGACCAGGCCCGCTGTGTCCCCACCGACGCCCCCGCGGATCTGGCCTGCGGCATCACCGAGCTGGGGGCGGCGTACCTGGGCGGCACCCCGTTGACGGCGCTGGCGGCCGCGGGGCGGGTGCGGGAGCTGCGCGCGGGCGCGCTGGTACCGGCCAGCGCCGGGTTCGGCTGGCCGGTACCGCCCGGGGCGATGGACGTGTTCTGACCGGTTACGGCAGCGGCGGCAGGGTCCGGTCCTGCTCGTACGCCTGGATCTGGCCGATCCGGCGCGCGTGCCGCTCCGCCCCGGAGAACGGAGTGGTCAGGAAGGTCGTGACGATCTCCACCGCCTCCGCGAGCCGGTGCATCCGGGCACCCACCCCCAGCACGTTGGCGTCGTTGTGCTCCCGCGCCAGCCGGGCGGTCTCCACCGACCATCCCAGCGCGGCTCGCACCCCCGGCACCTTGTTGGCGGCGATCTGTTCTCCATTGCCGGAGCCGCCGATCACCACCCCCAGACTGCCCGGGTCCGCCACCACCGCCGCGGCGGTGTGCAGGCAGTACGCCGGGTAGTCGTCGTCCGGGTCGTAGCTGTGCGGGCCGATGTCCCGCACGTCGTATCCGAGCGAGGTCAGCTGCGAGACCAGCTGCACCTTCAGCTCGTAACCGGCATGGTCACTTCCCAGGTAGACACGCACGTGCGCAGTGTCGCAGGTCAGTCTAGCTCGGCGAGCACCAACCCGGCGCGGGCCTTCGGAACGAACCAGGTACTCTTACGCGGCATTTTCTGCCGGGCCAGGTTGACCGCGACGAAGTCGTCCACGCTCACCGGCGCGATCAGCACCGCGAGCTGCGCCCGACCGCGGTCCACCTGCTCCTGCAGCCACGCCACCGGGTAGTCGCCGCCCACGTACCCGATCCGCGGGTCCCCGGGGTCGTATCCGCAGATCCCGCGGATCAGCACCTGCTCCACCCGGGCGTGGTCCAGGGCGTCGACCCGGGAGGCGGCGGGATCGACCGGCAGCCGCACCTGCTGGAACCCGTCCGCGGTGTACAGGTGCACCACCCCCGGGGCCGGCTCGCCCGGGGTGCCGGTGACCGGCTCCACCTCCGCCCCGGCCGCCACCAGCCGGTCGGTCAGTTCCGGCACCGGCAGCGGCACCTCGGTGAACAGCCGGTGGTAGGGCTGGATGGTGACCGACGCCGGGGTGGTGATCACCGCGAGGAACCGGGGCAGGCCCCCGATCTGCGCGGCCAGGCTGCGGTGGTTGCCGTCGGCGACCACCAGCTCCCCGCCGCTGGCCAACGCGCACAACCGGTCGGTGGTGGGACCGGCCGGCACCGGCCAGATCTCGTGGCGACGCCCAGCCGCATCCTGATCCTGGCAGGCGGGGGCGCCGGCCGCGGCACACGCCGCCGCCAGCTCCTGGTGCAGTTCGTCCCCGCGGCCGCTCTGCAGCAGCAGCACGGGGGAGAGCAGGTGCCCGGTGGTCTCGGCCAGCGCCACCCGCTCCCGCACCTTCTCGATGAACACGTCCTCGTTGCGGATCACCAGGCCGGGCTCGTCCGCCCGGGTGGAGATCTGGTCGGTGTCGACCATGGCGAACATGCCGTACGAGGCGGCCCCATCCGGGGCGGTGATCCGGTAAAGCACCACCACCTGCGCGGCCGGACGGTAGGCGCCCGCGTCCTTGGCCTGCCGCAACCGCGCTACCGCCTGCGGCAACGCCTCGGTGAAGGTGCTGCCCACCGACTCCGGCGCCCGGTGCGGCATCTCCACCGCCAGCGCACTGCGCGGGTTCGCCCGGATGATCTCGGTGATCTCCTGGTCGTCGGCGAACTCGTCGTAGTTCTGGGCGCCGGTGCCGCCGGTGCTCACCCACGCGCGGGCGATCGGGTGCACCGCTGCCGGCCGGGGTGCTGCCTCGCTGTGCTCTGCCATGTCCGCGACGCTACCGGGCGGCGAGGTCCGCCGCGGTAGGGGCCCACCCGGCCGGCTCACGCTGTGGTCGCACCGGCCGGGCACACCACCCCCACCGGGTGCGGTCAGTCGAAGCTCGGCCCCACCTCACGGGTGCGCTTCAGCTCGTAGAACCCGGGCGTGCCGGCGACCAGCAGCACCCCGTCCCAGAGCCGCCCGGCGGCCTCCCCCTTCGGCGCCGGGGTGACCACCGGCCCGAAGAACGCGACCTTCTTCCCGTCCGGACCGGGCGCGTGGATCACCGGGGTACCCACGTCGAAGCCGACCGGGTCCATACCGGCGTGGTGGCTGGCCCGCAGCGCCTCGTCGTACTCGGTCGAGTCCGCCGCCGCGGCCAATGCCGGATCCAGGTCGACATCGGACAGGGCGGCGGCGCACAGCTCCCGGTTCATTTCCTGCTTCTGCAGGTGGATCCGCGTGCCGAAGGCGGTGTAGAGGTCCCGCAGCACCTTCTCGCCGTACCGCTGGGCGGCCGCGATACACACCCGCACCGGCCCCCACGCCCGCTTCATCGCCTCGGCGTACTGCTCCGGTACCTCTCGTCCCTCGTTGAGCACCGACAGGCTCATTACGTGGAAGGACACCTCTACCGGGCGGACCTTCTCCACCTCGAGCAACCACCGGGAGGTCACCCACGCCCAGGGACAGGCTGGGTCGAACCACATGTCCACCGCGTCGCGTTCTGCCATGGGGTCCATGGTGCCAGCTGGTTGAGCAGTCAACAAACTTCCGTGCGCCGAGGGGCGACCCCGGAGACCGCTACCCCATGACAGACTCGGGGCGAATCCGCGGCTCACCCCGCCGCGGGCTGGAACGACTTGATGGAGAAGCATCGTGGCCGGAGTGCGCAACCTCACCCAAGCGGAAGCGGCGGAGCGTGCCCGCCTGCTTGACGTGACCTCATACGACATCACCGTGGACCTCACCGGGGAGCAGACTTTCCGCTCGGTGACCGAGGTGCGGTTCCGTTGCCGACAGCCGGGGGCCACGGTCACCATCGAGGTGGCGGCGGAGTCGATCCGGTCGGCCACCCTCAACGGCGCCCCGCTCGACCTGTCCGGATGGTCGGCGGAGGCTGGGCTGCTCCTCCCCGGCCTGGCGGAGGACAACACCCTGGTGGTGGACGCCGACTTCGCCTACTCCCACACCGGTCAGGGGATCACCCGCAGTGTCGACCCGGTCGACGGCGAGGTCTACCTGCACAGTCAGTTCGAGATCGCCGACGCGCAGCGTGCGTTCGCCTGTTTCGACCAGCCCGACCTCAAGAGTGTGTTCACGTGGCACGCGATCGTGCCGAAGCACTGGCGGGTGGTCTCCAACTCCCCCGTAGCGGCGGTGGACGCCGGCGATCCGTACCAGACGGTCCATTTTGAGCCATCGGTACGGATGAGCACGTACATCACCGCGCTGTGCGCCGGGCCGTTCCACGAAGTGCGGCGGGAGTACGACGGGATCGACTTCGGCTACTTCTGCCGCGCCTCGATGGCGCCGTACCTGGACGTGGACGACCTCCACGAGATCACCACCCAGGGGTTCGACTTCTTCCACCACAAGTTCGGGGTGCGCTACCCCCTGCCGAAGTACGACCAGCTGTGGGTGCCGGACTTCAACGCCGGGGCGATGGAGAACTTCGGCTGCGTGGTGCACGCGGAGGCGCTGTACCTGTTCCGCTCCCAGGTCACCGACTTCGAGTACGAGCAGCGGGCGAACACCATCCTGCACGAGCTGGCGCACATGTGGTTCGGCAACTTGGTCACCATGCGCTGGTGGGACGACCTGTGGCTGAACGAGTCGTTCGCCGAGTGGGCCTCGCACTGGTGCTGCGCGGAAGCCACCCGGTTCCGCGACGCCTGGACCACCTTCCTGTCCGTACGCAAGAACTGGGGCTACCGGCAGGACCAGCTCTCCTCCACCCACCCGGTCTACTGCGACATGCCGGACCTGGAGGCGGTGGAGGTGAACTTCGACGGCATCACCTACGCCAAGGGCGCCGGGGTTCTCAAGCAGTTGGTGGCGTACGTGGGTGAGGAGGCGTTCCTCCGGGGTCTGCGGGCCTACTTCGCCGCCCATGCCTGGGGCAACGCCACCTTCAACGACTTGCTGTCCGCCTTGTCGGAGGCCAGCGGGAAGCCGTTGCGGGAGTTCGCCCGCCAGTGGCTGGAGACCGCGCAGGTGAACACCCTCCGGCCAGAGGTGACGCAGGACGACAACGGTCGGTACCGCCGAGTGGTGATCCACCAGACCGCGCCGGCCGACCACCCCACCCTGCGCACCCATCGGATCGCGGTCGGGCTGTACGACGTGGAGGGTGGGAAGCTGGTGCGGCGGGACCGGCGGGAGCTGGATGTGTCCGGCCCGACCACCGAGGTGACGGCGCTGGTGGGGCAGCCCGTCGCCGACCTGCTGCTGCTCAACGACGAGGACCTCACCTACGCGAAGATCCGGCTGGACGACCGGTCCATGGCCACGGTGGTGGAGCATCTGTCCGGACTGGAGTCTCCCCTGGCGCGGGCGCTGTGCTGGAGCGCGGCCTGGGACATGCTGCGGGACGGGGAACTCGCGGCCCGGTCCTGGCTGGCCCTGGTCTGCCGGGGCCTGCCGCACGAGCCGGACATCAACCTGGTCACCTCCACCCTGCGGCAGGCCAGCACCACCCTGGCGATGTACGCCGACCCGGCCTGGGCGCCGACCGGCTGGGCGGAACTGGCCCGCACCGCCCGGGCCGCGCTCGATGCGGCCGCCCCCGGCAGCGGGGCCCAGTTGGCCTGGGCGCGGGCGTTCGCCGGTGCGGCCCGGTCCCCGGAGGAGCTGGGGCTGCTGCGGGACTGGCTGGCCGGGCGGAACGTCCCACCGGGGCTGACAGTGGACACCGAACTGCGCTGGCACCTGCTTCAGGTCCTGGTGGCCGCCGGGGAGGCCGGTGACGACGAGATCAACGCGGAGCTGGCCGCCGACCCCACCGCGTCGGGGCAGCGGGAGGCCGCCACCGCCCGGGCGCTGCGCCCGACCCCGGAGGCCAAGGCGGAGGCGTGGCAGTTGCTGACCGGCCCGACCGCGCCCCCGAACTGGCAGCAACGGGCGGTGCTGCTCGGGTTCTGGCACCCCCGCCAGCTCGCGGTGACCGCCCCCTACGTGGCCGCGTTCCACGAGGTGGCCGCGGACGTGTTCGCCCGGCGGGACGGTGACCAGGCGCGGGAGTTCCTCACCCTCGGATACCCGGCCATGCATGTCAGCCCGGACACGGTGGCCGCCAGCGACCGTTGGCTGGCCAACGAGCAGCACCCGGCGCAGGCGCGGCGCCTGGT
The DNA here is from genome assembly GCA_963809545.1 of uncultured Actinomycetota bacterium. Lineage (GTDB taxonomy): Bacteria > Actinomycetota > Actinomycetes > Mycobacteriales > Micromonosporaceae > Natronosporangium. Next base: position 672,454 of record CAWEKD010000007.1, read on the forward strand.
GGCCGAGGGGCGGGACGCGGTGGTGCGGGCGTTGACCGCCCGGGCCACGGACGCGGCCGCGGCATAGCTACCTGAATAGCTGTACCCGGGGGAGGGAGCGGGGGCTACCCGCTCCCTCCCCCGAATTGCTTTCACATAGCAGAGGGGTGCCTTCCTCGCGACCCCGGGTCGCGAGGAAGGCGCCCCTCGTAGGAACAGAGGGCCGGTGACTACCGGACGGTGATGATGCTGGCCTCGTTACCGGTGACGCCGTCCCGCCACAGCACCAGCACCCCCGACTGGGACGGGGACGCCTCCGCACCGCCGTCGGTGGCGGTGACGGTCAGCTTCCCAGCCCCGGTGCTCGGCAGCTCCACCGTGGCGTCGGTGGCGTACCGCGGGTGCCCGATCGTGAACGTCATGTCCTCGATCGCGTCGGTGACCCCGGTGCCGTAGTACGAGTCCACTCCCGCCACGCTGAAGTCGAACTGGCTGCCCTCCGCCAGTCCCACCGCCGCCAGCGGCACCGTCAGGATGACGTTGGCGGAGACCAGGTTGGCGTCGGTGTAGTAGTACGCCCCCAGCGAACCGGTGGCCAGGTTCTCCACCCAGACCACGTTCTGGCCCTGGCTCAGCTCCGGGTACGCCAGGTCAGCGGTGAAGACCCGGTAGTCGGCGACGCCGTCCCGGTCCACGTCCAGCTCCACCTGCACCTGGGTGGGGGCGTTCGGGTGGGACCGCTGCTCGTAGGTGTGGACCCCGAACTGCAACACCCCGTCGCTCGCTCGGACCCCGACCGCGGCCAGGTCGAGCACCGCGAACCCGTCACCCTCGCCCGGCAGGGCCTCAGGCGGCAGCCGGTCGCTGGTGCCGGTCAGCGCGAACACCTCACCGTTGGCCGGCAGACCGGCGGTGCTGGTGTTCACCAGCACGGCGTCCGCGCTGCCCCGCCGCAGCGTCAGCCGCTCCGGCGCCTTGACGTCGGTGGCCTTGTGCGGCAGCACGTGCCACGGCAGGGTGATGCGGTCCGTGGCGTCGCTGAGCACCAGGTACCCGTCGTACTCGTTCTCCCGCAGCAGCTCACCGGCGGCGCCGTTCGGACCACCGTCCAGCACCCACTCCGGCAGCTTCTTCGGGTCAATGATCATCATGACCGGGACGGTGGCGGTCTTCCCGGCCGGCACCGCCACCACCGGCTGCAGCACGAACCGGACCGCGCCGCTGGCCTCGTCATCGGCGTGCCGGAAGGTGTTCTCGAACCGGTAGATCCGCAGCTGGTTGCTGTAGTTGCGGATGGTCACCCACTTGTGCAGCACCGTGGTCCGGGTCACCGCCTGGTAACCGAACGACAGCCCCGCGGAGTGGTCCTCCGCGCTCCAGGCCGCGGTCTGGCTGGTGTAGGCCCGGTCCACCCGGACCTCACCCCCACCGATCCGGCTGATCTCCGCCAGCTCACCCGGCCGCAGCGCCGGCTGAATGTAGATCTCGGTCTCGGCGTTGTTCATCAGCGCCGCCTTGATCTCCAGCGGCGTCCGGTCCGGGTACGCCTCCAGCAGCAACGCCGCCGCACCGGCCACCATCGGCGCCGCCCCGGAGGTGCCACCGAAGGGGGAGCCCCCGGTGCCGCTACCGGCGTCGGCCGCCACCGAGGCGCCCGGCGCGCCGATGTCCGGCTTGATCGCCACTCCGGACAGGTTCGGTCCCCGCGACGAGCTCGGGTTGACGGTGTTGACCAGCGGGGTGCCGTCGGCCGGGTCGACCGCCACCTGCACCGTACCGACGGCCAGGCCGGCGCGCAGCGCGTTGCCGACCTCCAGCCCGACGATCAGGGTCTGCTGCTCGTGGAACGGCACGTCCAGCGCGCCGAACGAGAACGACGGCGCGGCACCGGCCACGTTGTTGGCCACGACCACCCCGACCGCACCGGCCTCCGCGGCATTGTGGACCTTGAAGCTGACCGCGCAGGTACCGCGGTCGATCAGCGCCACCTTCCCGTCGAAGTAGCCCGGCGGATACGGCGAGACCCCGGCGGTGGTGTCGATCGGGTTCCCGTTCTCGTCCACGAAGCAGCCGAGCTGCTCCGCGGGGGTGTCACCGTAGCGCAGCTGGCCGGCGAACCCGTCGGTGATCGGCGCCCAGCCCACGGTGTTGGTGTTCTGGTAGATGTCGGCGATGTCCTCCGGCTCGGTGACGGTCAGGTTGAAGTGGACCGCGCTGGGCACCTCGGTCCACGCCACGGAGATGACCTCCGGAGTGGACGCCGGGGAGCCGGTCACGAACGGCTTGTCCGCGCTGTTACCGGCGGAGGCGACCACGGTCACCCCCATCCGGGCGGCGTTGGCGGCCGCGCCGGAGCTCGGGTTCTCGATCTGCCCGTAGAGGGCACCCAGAGACAGGTTGATGACGTCCACCGCGTCGGAGACGTCCCCGTCGCCGTTCGGGTCGAGCGCGGCCTCGAACGCCTGCAGGATCGCCACGCCGCTGCAGCTGCTGGAGACCGAGCTGCACACCTTGTAGGCGTAGAGCAGGGCGTCGGGCGCGACCCCCTTGGTCCCCGCCAGGATCGAGGCGACGCTGGTGCCGTGCCCGCCGCTGCAGGGTGCGGGGGTGCCGGCGGGCCCGCAGTCGATCGGGTCCGGGTCCGGGGCGAGGTCACCGTTGGGCCACGCTTCCCCGACGAAGTCGTACCCACCGATCACCTTGTCGGTCGGGAACAGTCCGTCCCGCCGGGTGTTGGCCGGGTCGTCCACGCTGGTGCCGTACGCGGCCAGGTACGCCTCCAGGGTGCCCTCGCCGCCCAGGTCCGCGTGGGTGTAGTCGATACCGGTGTCGAACACCGCCACCCGGACTCCGGCACCGGTCAGACCCGGATCCTGGTGCAGCGCCGCCGCCCCGATGTGCGGCACGGTCTCCGCCAGGTGCAGCTCGTGGTCGATCACCGGGAGCACCTCGACCACCGCCGGGTCAGCGGCGAGCGCCGGCACCTGCGAGGCGTCCACTTCGACCACCACCAGGTTGGAGGCGATCTGGGTGGTGGTCACCACCGTGGCGCCGGTGTGGGCGATCCGGTCGATCAGCTCCTCCTGGGCGTCGACCAGGCCCTCGGCGTGGCGCCGCTGCTCCGCGCGGTTCAGGGCCGGGCCGTGCTGCTTGGCTCCTTCCCCGACCACCTCCGCCACCGATGGCTCGGTCAGCTCCAGGGAGACGGTGACCTGGCCACTGGCGGACAGCAGGGACGGGGCGATCCGCGCCATGGCCTCGGGGGAGACGGCCGTGATCGGCCCGTCGGGGATGAGCAGCGGATCCGATGTGGAGACGGATTGTCCGTGCGCCGGTCCCGCCAGCGCCAGTACTACGGCGCCGACGGTCGCGGTCGCCGCGACCATCCGGGGGAATCTGGGGTTCACGATGCGTCCTCCTTGGGCGCAGTGCGAGGCCTGCCGCACCGACGGAATCGCAGGCCTGCCCGGGGGTGGGGGTTACCTCCCACTTTCCGTCGGCCTCGGCACGGTAACGCCTACGTGAGCGCTCCGTCAACGCATCGGTAGAACTATGAACCGGATACCCGGATCGTCCGATTACCCCGTGGGGACTACCCCGCTAGGTCGGTACGGCCAGCCGACGCGCGTCGGCTGGCGCTCCGCTCCTGCTAGGACGAATCAGCTCAGCCTGGCCCGCTCGGCCAACTGGGCGAGCCCGGTGACGATCCCGCCGGCCAGGTCCCCACCGGAGAATGCGGCGGTCATGGACATGGCGGCCAGCTTGCACTCCCGATCTGACAGCCGGCGGCGCGCCCGGGAACCGGTGACGATCTCCAGCACCCGCTGGTTGGGAGAGACCGCGATCAGCACCGAGTCGGCCGGCCGCGGCAACTGCAGCAGCATCTTCTCGGCCGTTGCCCGGGTGGGCTCGTCCAAGTCTCCGACGTACACACTGAACGTCAGCCGGGTGATGTTGTCCGCCGTCCGCAGCGCCTCGTCCAGTCGGACCAGCTGCCGGGTCGTGAACGGCCCTTCCGCGGCCTGGCGGTCCGGGCCGGTCTTCTCGGTCACCGGGTGCACGTCCCGAGCCTCACCAGCGGTCACTTGCCCCTCCCGTCGTACCCTGCAGCGTGCTGCCCGCCTCCGGCCCGTTGGCCCCCGCGGTCAACTCAGCGGGGCTCTCGCGCCCCTCCAGGGCCTGCCCCGTGGCGCTGCCACCCTGCCCCTGCTGGTGGTTGGCGACGTACCACACCGGGACGAAGTCGTAGGGGCGGCCTGGCCGGTAGCGCTTACTGGCCCGCGGACCGCCGGCCGCTGCTAGCGCCCAGACGACCACGACAACTACGGTCGGCACCACCACCAGGTAGAGCAGCTGCTCCGTACCAGACACCTCACTACTCCCGCAGGCAGATCGACTAGCCGAGCTTCACGGTAGCGGAGCCTCCGGTGGAGGTCAGCGCCGGGTAGGTAAATTTCGCGATTCTGATGCGGGGAAGTACCCCGCAGCACCCGTCTGACCGCCCTGGTGCGCCGGCCAGCTCCGCCTCGCGCCCGGACGCTAGGCCCGGCGGGCCAGCGGGAGCGCGAGCAGGATCAGCCCACCGGTGAGCAGGAATCCGAGGGGGTAACCGGTCAACCCGACCACCGCCCCGAACCCCATCGCCCCCACCCCCATGGCGCCGTCGTAGGCGATGTTCCACAACGCGCTCGCGCCGCCGTACCCCTGGACCGGAGAGCGGTTGAACATCAGCGCCAGGCTGGCGTTCTGGCTGATCCCGAACCCGATGCCGAACAGCGGCATCGCCACCAGCAGCACCACCGGGTTGCTCACCCACCCCAGCAACAGCATGCCGACGGCGGCCACCAGCACGCTGGGCAGGATCAGCCGGCCCGGCCCGTGCCGGTCGCCGTACCGGCCGGCCCACCACCGAAACCCGGTGGAGGTCACCGCGTACCCCAGCAGCGCCGCCGCGGCCAACGTCCCGCCCTCCCCGGGCGCGGCCAGCGGGAGGAACGTCAGCACGATTCCGCTGGCGGTCGCGGCGGCGGCGAACACCAACGCCGGCCGCACCAACGCGGGGGTACGCAGGGCGCTCCACAGTCCCCCGCCGGTCTGGCCGGGCTGGCGGGACCGGTGGCGCCGGCCCGGTAGCCCCGGCACCGCGGCCAGCCCGGCCAGGGCCGCCACCGCACCCACCAGGAACACCGGCGGATAACCCACCAGGTCGACCAGGTACACCCCGAACGGCAGCGCCACCACCCCGGGCAACCCGACCGATATCCCGTGCAGCCCCAAGCCCTCGCCCCGGCGCTGCGGCGGCACCAGCTCGGCCACCAGGGCGCTGGCCAGCACCACCACGATCCCGAACCCCAGCCCCCGCACCAGGCACACCGCCAGGATGGCGGCCAGGTGGTGCGCGGCCGGCAACGCCAGCACGGGCGCCCCCAACAGCACCAACCCGGCCGCGAACACCAGCCGGGGCCCGGCCCGGGCGGTCAGCCAGGGGGTGACCAGCTCGGCGGCCACAGTGGTGGCGAGCAGGGCGGCGGTGGTCGCCCCCGCACCGAACTCTCCGGCGCCGGTCGCCTCCGCGTACAGCGGCACCACCGGGATCAGCAGCTGGAAGCTGGTCATCGCCCCGAACGTGGCGACGAACAGCAGCGCCAGCGCCGGAGTGAGCAGGCGGGGACGGACGGCCTGGGCGGGTGGATGGGGAGACGGAGGCCGACTGGCCACTCAGCTGGTCCGGCCGAGGAACCGCAGCGCGTTGCCGGACAGCAGTTTGGCCCGCTGCTGGTCGGTCAGGAAGTCGGCCTCGCCGGACCACCTGCCCGACCGGCCGTTCCCCCAGCGGGTACGGGTAGTCACTGCCCACCATCACCCGGTCCTCCCCCAGCGTCTCCACCAGCAGCCGCAGCGCCGCCGGCTCGAACACCACGCGTGTCGACGAAGAACCGGTCCACGGTAGTGGCTGGGAGGGTGCGCGGAGGCTGCCCCGAACCACGTCGCCACGCCGGTGCCAGGCGTTGTCGGCGCGGCCCAGCCAGAACGGGAAGCTGCCGCCGCCGTGCGCGAAGCAGATCCGCAGCGTCTCCGGCACGCGGTCGAACACTCCGCCCAGGATCATCGCCAGCATGGACAGATGGGTCTCGGCCGGCATCCCGACCAGCCAGCGGGCCATCCACCGATCCAGCCGAGGCCCGCCGGGCATGTCCCAGGGGTGGACGAACACCGGCGCCCCGACCTCGGCGCAGTGCTGCAGGAAGGTGACGATGCCCGGCGTCGTCCAGGTCCCGCTCGCCGACGTGGTTGCCGATCTCCACCCCGACGTGCCCGGCGGCCAGGCACCGGTCCAGCTCCGCGCAGGCGGCGTCCGGGTCCTGCAACGGCACCTGGCAGAACGGCAGCAGCCGCCCCTCGGAGTCGGCCACGTGCTCCAGGGTCAGGTCGTTGAAGATCCGCGCCACCTTGACCGCCTGGTCGGCCGGCCGGTCGTAGCTGAAGAACACCGGCGTGGGTGAGACCACCTGCAGCTCCACCCCGTCGGCGTCCATGTCCGCCAGCCGGGCGCCGCGGATCCCACGCCTGCGGTCCGACCGGCCGGAACTCGGTCTCGCCCACCATGATCATGGCGTCCCGTTCGGAGTCGATCCGTAGCCAGGGCCAGCCGGACCCGCCGCAGAGCGCGGCCAGGTCCGGCCATCCCTTCGGCACCAGGTGGGCGTGAACGTCCACCACCGGCACGGGCTCGGTCATCAGCCCTTCCCCGGGTGCAGCGCCCCGCAGTTGGCGCAGGTGCGAGCCTGCTCGCTCGGCGTAGAACGCCTCGAACACCGGCGGGAGGTCGGCCACGATGTCCCGGACCTGGAGCTCCACCTCGTGCACCAGGTGGCGGCACTGCGGGCAGTACCACTGGAACTTCTCCAGCGTGCCCTCCTTCGCGGACCCGCTCGATGACCAGCCCGATCGAGCCCGGCCTCCGGCCGCTGCGGCGAGTGCGGCACGTTGCCGGGCAGCAGCCACATCTCCCCCTCGCGAATGTGCACGTCCTGCGGCTTACCGTCCACCATGATCTTGACGTGCATGTTGCCCTTGAGCTGGTAGAAGAACTCCTCGTACGGGTCGACGTGGAAGTCGGTGCGCTGGTTGGGCCCACCCACCACCATCACGATGAAGTCCTCGCTGAGCGGGAACATCTCCTTGTTGCCGACCGGCGGCTTGAGCAGGTGCTGGTGCTCCTCGATCCAGCCCAGGAAGTTGAACGGGGCTACCGGTTCAGTCATCACTGACTCCTTTCTGCCGCTGTGGCAGTACGGCGACGGCCTGCATCTCGATCAGCAGGTGCGGATGCGGTAGCTGGTGCACCGCCACCGTGGTCCGGGTGGGGCCGTGCTCGTCGAAGTACTCCGCCCACACCTGGTTGTAGCCGCCGAAGTCGTTCATGTTGACCAGGTAGGTGGTGACCTGCACCAGGTCGGACAGGTCGGCCCCGACCTGCCGCAGCAGATCCCGGATGTTCTCGATCACCGCCCGGGTCTGTTCCCGAATGTCCAGATCGGTCGTGCCGAACTCGTCCACCCGGGCACCGGCGATGCTGTTGTCCGGCCGCCGGCTGGAGGTACCGGAGATGAACACCAGGCCACCGGCCACTTTCAGGTGCGGGAACCGTCCCCGCGGCACCGCTTTGCCGGCGACCACCCGGGCGCCTTCGATCCGCTCGGTGCTCATGCCGCCTCCACCGACGCCGTACCCAGGTGCTCCACCACCGCCCGGACGTGGCTGCCCGGGGTGAGCGGAACCGCCGCGGTGGCGGCACCGGCCAGCAGCACCCAGCCCGGCCTGCGGGGTGAGTCCGGCCTGGGCGGCCAGGCGGAGCCCTTGGGCCAGCGCCCGCCGAGGGTCCCCCAGGATCGCCGCGGTGGAGCCGGTCTGCACCACCTCGCCGTTGACTTCCAGCAACACCCCCAGGTTGTCCAGCCCGACCGGTAGCGGTCGCCACGGGCCGAGCACGTAGCCCGCGGCGGAGGTGTTGTCGGCGACCACATCCGCCAGGGTGAACCGGAAGTCGGCGTACCGCGAGTCGATCACTTCCAGCGCGGCCGCCACCGCCACCGGGGCGCCGGAGGCGTCGAGCTGGAACGCCACCTCCGGCTCGACCCGCGGATGGATCCGGGTGCGGGTGTCCACTGTGCCGCCGTCCGCGATCGCCAGATCGTCGGTGAGCCGCCCCCAGATCACCTCGTTCACCCCCATCTGGGCCATCTTGGCCTGGCTGGTGAGCCCGAGCTTGATCCCGGCCAGCCGCTGCCCGGCGGCGAGCCGCCGCTGGACCAGCGCGGCCTGCACCCGGTAGGCGTCCTCGACGGTCAGCGGCACCTCGCTGGTCAGCTGCGGGATCGGCTGTGCCCGCTGCGCCGCCTCCGCCAGTCGGTCGGCCAACGCGTCAATGTCCACGGTCATGCGTTCTCCCGCTGCTTCACCAGGTCCAGGGCCACATCCACGATCATGTCTTCCTGGCCCCCGACCATCCGCCGCCGCCCCAGCTCCATCAGGATGGTGCGCACATCCACCCCGTACCGCTGCGAGGCGTGTTCGGCATGCCGCAGGAAGCTGGAGTACACCCCGGCGTAGCCGAGGGACAGGGTCTCCCGGTCCACCCGTACCGGCCGGTCCTGCAGCGGCCGCACCAGCTCCTCCGCCGCGTCCATCAGTGCGAAGACGTCACAGCCGTGCCGCCAGCCCTGCAGATCCGCCACCGCCGCGAACACCTCCAGCGGGGCGTTGCCGGCGCCGGCCCCCATCCCGGTCAAGGAAGCGTCCACCCGGGTGGCGCCGTGCTCCACCGCCACCACACTGTTGGCCACCCCCAGGGACAAGTTGTGGTGGGCGTGGATGCCGATCTGGGTGGCGGGGTCCAGCACCTGCCGGAACGCGTCGATCCGCTCGGCGGTGTCCCGCATGGTCAGTCGGCCACCGGAGTCGGTGACGTACACGCAGTGCGCCCCGTAGGACTCCATCAGCTTGGCCTGCTGCGCCAGGCTGACCGGATCGTTCATGTGCGCCATCATCAGGAAGCCGGCCACGTCCATGCCGGCCTCCCGCGCCCAGCTGATGTGCTGCGCGGCGATGTCCGCCTCGGTGCAGTGGGTGGCGATCCGGACGCTCTCCACCCCGAGATCGCGGGCGGCCTTCAGATCGGCGATGGTGCCGATCCCTGGCAGCAGCAGGGTGGTCAGCTTCGCCCGCGTCACCACCTCCGCCGCGGCCGCGATCCACTCCGCGTCGGTGGCCGCGCCGAACCCGTAGTTGACGCTGGAGCCGGCCAGCCCGTCCCCGTGCGCGACCTCGATCGCCGCCACCCCCGCGGCGTCCAGCGCGGCCGCGATCCGCCGCACCTGGTCCACAGTGTATTGATGCCGGATCGCGTGCATCCCGTCCCGCAGGGTCACGTCCTGCACATAGACGGTGGGTGCCTGCGTGTCACTCATCGTCCCACCTCCGCCAGCCGCTCCGCGGTCCGCAACGCGGCCGAGGTCATGATGTCCAGGTTGCCGGCGTACTCCGGCAGGTAGTGGCCGGCGCCGGAGACCTGCAGGAACACCGACACCAGCAGCTGCCCGTCCCGCTGGTCGAACTGCACCGGTTGGGCCAGCCGATACCCCGGTACGTACTGCTGGACCGTGGCCACCATCTCCGTCACCGAGGCGCGGATCGCCTCCTGGTCGGCGGCGAGGTCCGGGCACAGACAGTAGACGGTGTTCCGCATCAGCAGCGGTGGCTCCGCCGGATTCAAGACGATGATCGCCTTGCCCCGGGCGGCGCCGCCTACCAGCTCGATCGCGCGGGCGGTGGTCTCGGTGAATTCGTCGATGTTGGCCCGGGTGCCGGGACCGGCCGACTTCGAGGCGATCGAGGCCACGATCTCGCCGTACGCCACCGGGGTCACCCGGGCGACCGCGGCCACGATCGGCACCGTGGCCTGCCCGCCGCAGGTCACCATGTTCAGGTTCGGTGCCCCCAGGTGCTCATCCAGGTTCACCGGTGGCACCACGTACGGCCCGAGCGCGGCCGGTGTCAGATCGATCACGGTCCGGCCGTGCCGGCGCAGCACCTCGTCGTGGTAGCGGTGGGCGCCGGCGGAGGTGGCGTCGAACACCAGCTGCACGTCCGCGAACTCCGGCATCGTCACCAGCCCGTCCACCCCTTTGTCGGTGGTGGCCACCCCCATCCGCCGGGCCCGCGCCAGCCCGTCGGAGGCGGGGTCGATCCCCGCCATGGCCACCATCCGGAGGGAGGAGGACAGCCGCATCACTTTGATCATCAGGTCGGTGCCGATGTTGCCCGACCCGAGCACCGCCACACCCGTACTCACGCCCCACCTGCCTTGCCCTCACCGGCGGCCCTGCCCGGGCCGTCACCTGCGCCACCGTCGAACCGCACCCGCACCGCGCCCAGCCCGCTGATCCGGGCCTCGTACGCCGCGTGCGGCGTGACCGGCACCATCGGACCGAGTGCCCCGGAGAGCACCACGTCCCCGGCCCGCAGCGGGTTACCGGCCTGCGCCAGGGTGCCCGCCAACCACGCCAGGGCGTGCAGCGGGTTCCCGAGGCAGGCGGCGCCCGCCCCGACCGACACGGGCCGACCGGCGTGCTCCAGCACCATGCCGCACAGTGCGCAGGTCCACCTCGGACAAGCGGACCGGCCGGGTGCCGAGGACGAACTTTCCGCTGGAGGCGTTGTCGGCCACCGTGTCCACGATAGAAATATCCCAATCCGCGATCCGGGAATCGACGATCTCGATCGCCGGCAGCAGATGGTCCACCGCCCGGATCAGGTCGACCGTGGTGGGGTGGGGAAGGTCGAGGTCCGCCCCCAGGACGAACGCCACCTCCGCCTCCACCCGGGGTTGCAGCATCTCAGCGAGCGCCACCTGCTCCCCATCCGGTACCGCCATGTCCGCGGTCAGCACCCCGAAATCCGGCTGGTCCACCCCCAGCTGGCGCTGCACCGCCGGGTTGGTCAGCCCGATCTTCGCTCCTACCAGCCGGCGCCCCTCCGCCAGCCACCGCCGTAGCTGGGCCCGCTGCACCGCGTACGCGGTGGCCAGGTCCCCGGGTGGCAGCAGCCGCTCCCGCAGTGGGGGGCACGGTCGGCCGGTCTGATACGCCTGCGTCAGCTCGGCCACCGCCTGGGTGAGCGGATCGGTCGCCGCCTGGGCGGAGAGTTCCTGGGCCAACGGGCCTCCGGTCATGTCAACTCCACGCACACATTCGTCAGTTCGGAGTAGAAGTCCAGCGAGCGGATGCCGCCCTCGCGGCCGATCCCGGACGCCTTCATCCCGCCGAACGGGGTCCGCAGGTCCCGCAGGAACCAGGTGTTCACCCACACCAGCCCGACCTCCAGCCGGCTGCCGGCCCGGTGCGCGCGGCCCACGTCCCGGGTCCAGACCGTGGCGGCCAGCCCGTAGTCGCTGTCGTTGGCCAGCGCGCACGCCTCCTCCTCGTCGTCGAACGGGGCGATGTGGCACACCGGCCCGAAGATCTCCTCCCGGTTGGTCCGGGCATCGTTGCCCAGTCCCGGTCAGCACGGTCGGCTGGACGTAGGCGCCGCCGTCGCGGTCGTCGCCGAACTCCGGCACCGCCCCGCCGGCGTGCACCGTGGCGCCTTCCCGGCGGGCCAGGTCGTAGTAGCCGAGCACCTTCTCGCGGTGGGCGGCGGAGATCAGCGGCATGGTGGTGACCGATTCCTCAGTCGGCCAGCCGAACCGCAGCTGGCGGGCGTGGCTCCGCCAGCCGCTCCACGAACTCGTCGAACACCGGCCGCTGCACGTACAGCCGCTCGGTGCACAGGCACACCTGGCCGCCGTTGGTGAAACTGGACCGGGCCGAGCCCGCCACCGCCGCGTCCAGGTCGGCGTCGGCGAACACCAGCCCGGCGTTCTTGCCGCCCAGCTCGAACGACACCGCCGTGATCGTGCTCCGCGGCCGCGCGCATGATGGTGCCGCCGGTGGCCGACTCGCCGGTGAAGGTGATCGCGTCCACGCCGGGGTGGCGAGGTCAGGAACTGCCCGGCCGAGTCCGGCCCGAACCCGTGCACCAGGTTGAACACCCCGGCCGGTACGCCGGCGGCGGCCATCACCTCGGCCAGCAGCGTGGCCGAGGCCGGGGTCTCCTCCGAAGGCTTGACCACCACGGTGTTGCCGCAGGCCAGCGCGGGCGCGACCTTCCAGGTCAGCAGCAGCAGCGGCAGGTTCCACGGCACGATCACCGCCACCACCCCGACCGGCTTGCGCACCGCGTAGTTCAGCGCCCGACCGCCGCCGGCGGTGACGGTCTGGTGAGCGACTCGGTCGGGAACGAGGCGATCAGGTCGGCGAACGTCCGGAAGTTGGCCGCTCCCCGGGCCACGTCCAGCGTCCGGGCCTGGGTGATCGGCTTGCCGGTGTCGGCCACCTCCGCGGTGACGAAATCGTCGAACCGGCGCTCCAGCTCGTCGGCGACCCGGCGGAGCATGGTCGCCCGCTGCTGGTCGCTCAACTGCCCCCACGGGCCGCCCAGGGCGGCCCGGGCCGCCGCCACCGCCGCGTCCACCGTGGCCGCGTCGGCCTCGGCGACCTCGTACAGCGGTTTACCGGTCACCGGGGAGTGCTTGACGAACCCGGCCGGGGAGTCGACGAACCGACCATCGATGAAGTGGCGCAGCCGGTCCGGGGAGCCGGTCGGTTCCCCGCGCATCAGCTGCGGATCCCAGGACGTCATCGCCGCCTCCTCCGCAGCGCCGCCCAGGCCGCACCCCCGGCCGCGGCCACCGCCGTCAGCCCGGCCGCGGCCAGCCCACCGAACAGCACCAGCTGCTGGATCCGGGCGCGGCGGCGCACCTGTGCGTACGGGATGGTGCTGAACGACACCATCTCGTACCGGGACATGTACTTACCGGGGAAGGCGCGCTCGACCGCGTGCTCGATCCGGATCCGGGCTTTGTAGATCGGTGAGGCGACCTTGTCCCGCATCTCCACGAAGTTCTCCAGGGCCATGGCCGCGATCGCGTCGGCGTGCTCCCGGCGACGCGCTTCGTACTCCGGCAGGGCCCGCTGCCAGTCATCGCCGGTGTCGTCCAGGCACCGGTCCAGCTCCAGCACGTCCTCGAACGCGGCGTTGGCGCCCTGGGCGTAGAACGGGACGATCGCGTGCGCGGCGTCCCCGATCAGCGCCACCTTCCCGTACGCCTGCCATGGACTACAGTAGACCGTCCCCAGCAGGCCGACCGGGTTGTGCTGGTAGTCGTCGACCAGGTTCGGGATCAGCTCCGGCACGTCCGGGTAGTGGGTGGCGAAGAACCGCTCGATCGCCGCCGGACTGGACAGGGACGCGAAGCTCTGGGAGCCGCCGGTGGGCCAGAACAGCGTACAGGTGAAGGTTTTGTCCGGGTTCGGCAGAGCGATCATCATCGAGTCGCCGCGCGGCCAGATGTGCAGCGCGCCCGGGTCCATCGCGAACTCCCCGTTGCGGGGCGGCATGGTGAGCTCTTTGTACCCGTAGTCCAGAAAGTCCAGCCGCTCGGTCAGCAGGTCGTGCGCGAGCAACTGCCCCCGGACCGCCGACCCCGCTCCGTCCGCACCCAGCACCACCGGGGCCACCACGGTGATCTCCGCGTCCCCGACCTGGAACCGCATCTCCCCGGTGGCGGGGTCCAGCCCGATCAGCCGGTGCCCGAAGTGCACCTTGACCCCCGCGGCCTCGGCCGCGTTCAACAGCACGTTGTTGAGCGGTCCCCGCCCGATGGAGTTGATGGCCCGCTGGCCGTCGGCGCTGTAAGGCTGCAACTCCAACGGGCCGTCCACCGGGTGGATCATCCGCCCGCGCATCGGCAGGGCGTCGGCCAGCACCGGCTCGACCAGGTCGACCTTCCGCAGCGCCGTCAGACCCCGCTCCGACAAGGCCAAGTTGATCGACCGACCTCGCTCCGGTGTGCCCTGGCGCGGGTCGGGCCGTCGTTCGTAGAGGGTTACCTGGTAGCCCCGCCGGGCCAGGTAGCAGGCCAACAAGCAGCCGGCCAAACCGGCCCCGACCACGGCAACCGAGTTGTCGCTGCTCATGCTCCCCACCCTAGGTCGGCGAGCGCGGTCGCGGCCCGCCAGCAATCGTGGTACGAGACGTACAGCGGCGCGGGCGCCAACCGGAGGATGTCCGGGTGGCGCGCATCCGCCACCACGCCGTACTCCTGCCACAGCCGCTGGACCAACCCGTTGGCGTCCTGGACCCGCAACGACAGTTGGGCGCCTCGCCGGTCCGGCTCCCGCGGGGTGACGATGGTGGCACCGATGGCGTCCAGTAGCTGCTCGAGGTATCCGGTCAGCCGGATGCTGCGCGCCCGCAGCGTCTCCATCCCGACCTTGTCGAAGATCCGCAGGGAGGTCCGCACCGGACCCATGGAGAAGATCGGCGGGTTGGAGATCTGCCAGGCATCGGCCGAGGCCGGCGGCCGGGACACCGGCGCCATCTCGAACCGGGTCTCCGGCTCGGTACTCCACCAGCCCTCGAACCGCGGCAGGTGGGGATCGTCCACGTGTCGTTCGTGGACGAACACCCCGGACAGCGCCCCTGGCCCGGAGTTGAGGTACTTGTAGGAGCACCAGGCGGCGAAGTCCACTCCCCAGTCATGCAGCCGCAGCGGCACGTTCCCGGCGGCGTGCGCGAGATCCCACCCCACCACCGCCCCGGCCGCGCGGCCGGCCGCGGTGATGGCGGGGATGTCCAGCAGCTCGCCGGTCAGGTAGTTCACGCCGCCCAGCAGCACCAGCGCCACCCGGCTCCCTTCCCGGCGCAGGTAGTCCACCACGTCCTCGGTCCGCAGCACGTCCTCCCCGGGGCGGGGGGCCAGCCGCACCACGGTGGTGTCCGGGTCGAGCCCGTGGAACCGGGCCTGGCTGCGCACCGCGTAGCTGTCGGAGGAGAACGCGTGGTCCTCGATCACGATCCGGGTCCGTTCCCCCGCCGGCCGGTAGAACGAGACCATCAGCAGATGCAGATTGACCGTCAGCGAATTCATCACCACGGTCTCGTGCGGCAGCGCCCCCACCAGCCGGGCCGCCGGCTCGGTGAGCAGCCGGTGGTAGGGCAGCCAGGGGCGCTCCCCGGTGGTGTGCCCCGCCACCCCCAACCGCGCCCAGGCTTCCAGGTCCGCCAGCAGCTCCGGCTGGGTGTCCTTCGGCGGCAGCCCCAGTGAGTTGCCGGCCAGATAGGCCGCCTCGGGGTACCGACCTCCCTCCGCGGGAGGAATGTGGAACCAGTCGCGCCAGCTCGGGTCGGCCTCGTCCCGTCGCCGGGCCTCCGCCTCAGTCATGTCCACCACGTCCGCCACCTACATCTCCGTCCGCGCAGTCCACAGTTCTGGGAACACGGTCCGGGCCAGACTGCGCTCCAGCCAGCTGATCCCGGACGAACCGGCCGTGCCGGTCTTGGCCCCCATGCTGCGACGCACCGCCATCAGGTGCCGTTCCCGCCACACATGGAACCGGTCGGCGATGTCGGTCAACGCTTCGCCGACCAGGCGCAGGTGGTTACCGGCGGAGTCGTCCCGGTAGACCTCCACCCAGGCCCGCTCCACCGCCGGGTGCGGCTGGTGCTCCTGCGAGAAGTCCCGCTCCAGCAGGTCGGCCGGCAGGTCGTGTCCGTGCCGCGCCAACGCCGCGATGACCTCGTCGTACACGCTGCGACGGTGCAGCTCCGCCATCAGCTTCTGGTACAGCTCCGGCTGCCGCCGGAACGGCTTGATCAGAGACGGGTTGCGGAACCCGAGCGCCAGCTCCAGGTGGCGGTACATCGCCGACTGGAACCCGGAGGCCTCCCCCAGCACCCCCCGGAACCGGTTGAAGTCGGTGGGGGTCATCCAGCTCAGCCCCTGCCAGGCCGCGTTCAACCCGTCCAAGTGCAGACTGGCCCGCCGCAGCGGCGCCAACGCCCCCCACAGGTCGTCATCGGCCAATCGCCGTTGCCCCTGCCGCAACTCGTAATGGATCAGTCCGAAGTACAGCTCCATCACCTGGGTGATGACCAGGAAGGACATTTCCCCCGGGTCGTTACTGAGCGGGCGCTGGAGGGTGTGCAGGGTGCTGGCCCGGACGTACTCGTCGTACGGCACCGGCCGGTCATATTCGACCTTGGGTGCTTGTGCCAGGGACGCGTGTTCCGACGCGACTTCGGCCGTCTCGAGACCTGTGTGGGTCATCGTGATCCCCTCCCCGGTGCGACGGATCTATCGCTCGCCTGGTCATGATGCCCCCGCGCCGGGGCGGGGCGGAATGCATGATCAACGGTCAGGTAGGCTTACCGCTTACGGACCCATAAGAGATATCCGGATCACGGTTTAGGAACTGAAATCGTTGATGGATGAGACCGACTGGGCGCTGCTGCGAGAGCTGCAAGCCGACGCCCGCCTGTCCTACAGCGAGCTGTCCCGCCGGGTGCACCTGTCACCGCCGGCGGTGGCGGAACGGGTCCGGCGCCTGGAGCAGACCGGCGTGATCAGCGGCTACCACGCGCACGTGGACCTGACCCGGGCCGGCTGGCACCTGCTCGCCATCATCCGGATGTCCTGCTACGGGCCGCGGTGTGTGCTGCGGGACCCGGCGGTGGCGCAGTGGCCGGAGGTCCGGGAGATCCATCGGATCACCGGGGACGCGTGCAGCGTCCTGAAGGTGGCCGCGGCGTCGATCGACGCGTTCGAAGATCTGATCGACCGACTGGCCCCGTACGGCCGACCGTCCAGCACTATGGTGTTGTCCACTCCTTTGGGCTGGCGCCCGGTTGAGCCCGCACCGGGTTTCGATAGCATCGAACACGATTGAGGCCGGACCCGCCGGCCGGATCGAGGAGGTGGACCAGGTGGCCGAGCCGCAGTCCGAGTCGCTGCCCGAGACGCAGCCCGGAGCGGCTGATTCAGCCAGTCAGAAAACGTCCGCCAGCGCTTCCCGGCCTGAGCTGGTCGGGGCGCGGATGCGCCAATTCCGTAAGGAGCAGGGGCTGACCCTCCGCGAGCTGGCCGCCCGATCCGGACTCTCCATCGGCTTCCTGTCCCAGGTCGAGCGAGGCATCTCCGCGATCGGGCTGACCGCCCTGGGTAGTGTGGCCACCGCGCTCGGCCGCAGCCTGGCGGAGTTCTTCAACGGGGACGAGGCCCCGGCGGGGGCGACCGAGGGCGCCGCGGAACCGGTCCACTTCACCATCACCCGCCGGCAAACCCCCGCCACCCAGTACATCTCCGGCCAGCAGACCTACCGGCTGCTGTCGGACCGGGGCCCCAACCTGGTGCTGGAACCGATGCTGGTGTACATCGCTCCCGGTGGCCAGAAGGAGCAGGCGTACGGCCACCCCGGGGAGGAGTTCGCGTACGTGCTGGAGGGGGAGCTGCTGTACGAAGTCCAGGGAGTGGAGCACCGGCTCTACCCCGGTGACAGCGTGCATCTGCGCTCCACCGTGCCGCACCGGATCTACAACGACACCGACCGGGTGACCACAGTGGTCTCCGTGGTCACCCCCCGGCTGTACTGACCGCGTCGGTCGTCCTCACCCGCCCCGGCCCGGGCGGCCCCGGGCCGGGCTTGTTCACCCTGACCTCAATTGCTCCCCGGCTCCGGTCAGCAGTGTCTCCATCCGCGCGACCGTCTGCTGCCAGATCGGCGCCGCCGGATCGATCACCGCGAAGTGATCCCCCGGCGCCTCCAGGTAGGTCACCTCGTCCCCGGCGGCGCGGGCGGCGGCCACGTACCGCCGATTGAAGTCGATCAGGTCGAGATCGTCCTGCTGCCCCTGCACGATCAGTTGTCGAACCCCGATCGGCACCCGCGCCAGCGGGTCGGCGGCGGCGTACCGCTCCGGACGATCGGCCACCCCGCCGGCCAGCGCGGCGGTGACCGCGCCGGTACCGATCTCCCGCCGATCCCCCTCGGCCAGGTCCAGCACCCCGGCCAGCGAGACCACCACCCGCACCCGGACCCCATCGGCGGCCGCGCGCAGCGCCAACTGCCCACCCGCGGAGTGGCCCAGCACCGCCACCCGATCGGGATCCACCTCCGGCACCGTCGCCAGGTGCGCCAACCCCGCGGCCACATCCGCGGCGGTCACCTCCCAGCCGAACCGGTCCGGCCGACGGTACTCCAGATTCCAGGTGACGAACCCGCGCCTGGTCAGGTCCAC
Organism: uncultured Actinomycetota bacterium; assembly: GCA_963809545.1. Classification (GTDB taxonomy): domain Bacteria; phylum Actinomycetota; class Actinomycetes; order Mycobacteriales; family Micromonosporaceae; genus Natronosporangium. Next base: position 690,610 of record CAWEKD010000007.1, read on the forward strand.
CGCGAGCGCGTCCATCAGATCCGCGCCCCACACCGACCGCCAGAACCCGCCGTGCAGCAACACCGCCCCGCCCCGGGGCGGGGCGGTCGCCGGCAGCCGCAGATCCGCCCACTGCTCCGGATGGGTGCCGTACCAGACCCGCCGGGCCGGCGCCGCCACCCGCCAGTACCCGTGCCGGATCGCCCAGACCAGGCCGAACACTCCCCGGCCCGCCAGATGCACCCCGCCCGGAGCCACCGGCAGCGGCTCCACCACCGACAGGTCATACCAGACGGTCCGATCCGCCGCCCCCGCCCGCTCCGCCAGCGCCCGGACCGCCGGCACCGGTCCGGGCAGCACCACCGCCACCGCGGTCGGGTCGGCCGCCACCTCACCCAACCGTTGCGACACCTCCGCCGGGGTGTCCGCCCGGACCAGGCGCCCGGTCACCCCGAGCGCGGCGCAGGTATCGGTGGTCACCTCCGCCAACAGCGCCGCATCGGCGACCACCCCGGGGCCGAGGAGCACGACCACCGTCCGCGGCGCTCCCGACACCGTCACGCCCCCTCCCCGCGCGCAGGGTGACGGTTCAGCATCGGCAGCACCGCGCTGCCCAGCAGATCCACTCCCTGTTCCCCGGTCAACCCGTGCGGGGTGCCGAACTCCACCCGTCCGACCCCGGCGTCGATCAAGGCCTGTGCCTGGGCCGCCACCTGCTCCGGGTCACCGGCGAACGCGAACTTGTCCAGCAGGTCGCCCGGGATCAACCGCCCCGCCGCCTCCGGATCACCGTCGGCGACCAACTGCTTGACCCGGGCCAGCAGCTCCGGCGGCACCTGGACGGTCGGATCCAGCTCCGCCACCACCGCCAGGTACATCGCCACCTCGGTACGCGCCAGCCGCCGCGCCACCCGCCGATCGGTGTCCACCACCGTCACCGCGCCGAACACGATCCGGATCTCATCGACCGAGCGGCCGGCCGCCTCCGCCCCGACCCGGATCCGTTCCCGGATCACCGGCACCATGTCCGGGTTGGCGCTCCGCCCGACCTTGAGCTCCTGCGCCACCCGGCCGGCCAGCGCGGCCCCCTTCGGCCCCCAGGCCCCGATCAGCAGCGGCGGATCCGGCCGCTGCACCCGGTACCGCAGCCCGGTACCCGGAGCCAGCTGGAACACCGAGCCGGAGAAGCCGGAGACGTCCCCGCCCAGCAGCCGGTAGATCACCTCCACCGCCTCGGCCAGGGTCGTCACTGGCCGCCTCTGCGTGATCCCCACCTCGCCCAACCAGGCACCGCGGGCCAGCCCCAGGTACGCCCGGCCCCGGGAAGCCAGGTCCAGGGACGCGACCTGGCCGGCGATCTCGTACGGGGCCAGGGAGTACGGGTTCAGGCAGGCCGGCCCCAGCCGGACCCGCTCGGTGACCGCGGCCATCTCCAGCAACGGAAAGATCGGCGGCTGATACATCAGGTCGCCGTACACGCTCAGCACGTCGAACCCGTGCTGCTCGGCCCGGTGCGCCAGCCGGGCGTACTGGCCGGCCGGCTTGTCGCTCTGGATCCCGAGGCCGATCTCCACCCCGGTCATGTCAGCTCCGTGGTGTCGAGCCGGCGCAGCCGGGTCCGCTCCACCCGCATCACCAGGCCTTCCTCCGGGTCCGGGCAGGAGAACAGGGTGTCCTGCTCCAGCCAGTCCCCGGGCGGGAGCTTCCGCTGCTTACCGGTCACAAACGGCAGCACCGACGCCAGCGCCCAGATGCAGAACTTCTTCCCCTCCGGGATCCGCAGGTGGGCGCTCTCAGTCACCTCGAAGTAGTCACCCACCGCCATCCCGCACGCGGACCGGCCCTCGATCCGGTCCACGGTCACCCGCAGGTCGTAGACCTCGGTGACGTCACCCTCGTGCGCCATCAGTCGCCTCCCATCTCCACCACCAGCTTGCCGGTGCTGCGGCGAGCGGCAAGGTCGGCCAGGGCGGATGCCGCACTCTGGAACGGCACCACCCGGCTGACTGGTGGGCGCACCAGGCCCTGCCGGTACAGCTCGAACAGCTCCTGGTACGTGGCGGCTACCTGCGCCGGTCGCCGCCAGGGATAGGACGACCCCCAGGAAACCCCGATCACGCTCTGGTTACTGGCCATCAGCCGGGTCGGATCCACCGGGGGCGGCTGCCCGGCCGCGGTCCCGACCGCCACCAACCGGCCCTCGAACGCCAGGCAGTCCAGGGCCCGGGCGGACAGCTCACCCCCGACCGGGTCGACCACCACGTCCGCCCCGTACCCACCGGTGGCGGCCCGGACCGCCGCGGCCAGGTCCTCCTGGCGGTAGTCGACCAGCGCGTCCACCCCCTGCTCCCGACAGTAGGCCAGCTTCTCCGGCCCGCCGGCCGCCGCGACCACCCGGGCGCCGCGGGCCCGCGCCAGTTGGATGGTGGCGATCCCGACCCCGCCGGCGGCGGCCAGCACCAGCACCGTCTGCCCAGCCTGCAGCCCCGCCCGCGCCAACGCGGTCGCGGCGGTCTGGTAGATGACCGGTAGCCCGGCCGCCGCCACGGGCGGCAACTCCGGTGGCCGAGGAACCACCAACCCCACCGAGACCGTGACCTGCTCGGCGAGCCCTCCCGCCGGGAAGGTGGGGCAGGCGATCACCTCCCGCCCCAACAGGGCCTCCGCCCCCGGGCCCGCGGCCACCACCTGCCCGACCACCTCCACGCCGGGTGTGACCGGGGGCGGAGGCTGCTGGGGATACTCTCCCCGGCACACCATCACATCCAGGAAGTTCAGGCCTACCGCCCGCACCACCAGCCGCACCTGGCCAGGGCCGGGGGGCGGGTCCTCCGGCGCCTCGACCAGGCGCAGCACCTGGTCGGGAGGGCCGAACCGGTCGGCCTGCCAGCGCCACATCAGCCCTGCTCCTGGACCCGTTCCGAGTGGTGGTGCACGATCAGCCACCTACCGTCGGTCCGGCGCAGCACGTCGGTGACCCGGTGCCACTGCGGCGGCCCGCCGTCCGCGGGCTCCGCCACCAGCTCGTAGCGAGCACAGCCGGTGTCGCCCCACACGTCGATCCGCTTCCGTTCCGCGGCCAGGCGCCGCAGCTTGGGGCGGGCGCCGGCGGCGTCCCGCTGATCCCGATAGGCGTCCAGTTCGGACCTTTCCCGCAGCCGCCCGGGCAGGTGGGTCTCCCAGGTGGTCACCTCGGGGTGCAGGTGGCGGTCGAACCGTTCCCGGTCCCCGGCCAGGAACGCCTGGTACAGGTCGTCGATCGCGGCCGCGATCTCGGCGGACGCGCCCGGCTGTCCCGTGACGGTCATACCGACCACCCCGCCCGGTCGTCCCGGACCACCCGGCCCCCGGCCATCACCCACCGCACCCGCCGGAACGCCGCCGGGTCGGTGGTCGGATCACCGTCCATGGCGATCAGGTCGGCGTACTTGCCGGCCTCCACCGTCCCCAGGTCCGCCTCCGCGCCGAGCCAGCGGATCGGTCCGAGTGTGCCGGCGTACAGCGCCTGCGCCGGCGGAGCCCGTACTCCACCATGTACTCCAGCTCCCGCACCGTGGCGTTGGTGCCGTCAAACCGCCAGAACGGCGGCATGTCGCTGCCCAGCAGCACCTCCACCCCGGCCTGCAGCGCCATCTGGTAGCTCTCCACGTGCCGTGCCCCGGCGCCCAGCGAGCGGGCCTGCATCCACTCCGGCACCCCCAGCTCGTCGAAGAACGACTTGCACCGGGTGACCAGCAGGGTCGGCACCAGCGCGGTCCCCTGGGCGGCCATCTCCTTGGTGACCTGCTCGGTCAACTGGTAACCGTGCTCCACACAGTCCAGACCCAGCGCGACCGCGTCGGCGATCACCGCGTGCCGGTCCGGCGTGGGCGGTCACCTTCCGCCCCCAGGCGTGGGCGGTTTCGATCACGGCGGCCAGCTCGTCCGGGAACAGCTGCCGGGTGTGGATCTGCTCGTGCTCACCGGCGATCCCGCCCGGAGATCATCACCTTGATCAGGTCGGCGCCGGCCTTGACCTGGCTCCGCACTCCCCGCCGGAACCCGTCCGCCCCGTCGCACTCCAGCGTGTCGCTGCCGAAGTGTCCGTGCCCGCCGGTGCACACCAGCGCCCGCCCCGCGGTGAAGATCCGGGGTCCGGGCAGCCACCCGGCGGTGATCGCCCGCCGCAGCGCGAAGTCGGCGTGGTCCTTCTCCGCCACGCACCGCACGGTGGTCACCCCACAGGCGAGGGTGCGTCGCGCCCCGTCCGCCATGTACAGCACCAGCTCGTGCGGGTTGAACTGCCGGATGGCGTCCCCCCGCGGCCCCGGCAACGACAGCGAGAAGTGGGTGTGCATATTGACCAGACCCGGGGTCAGGTACGCCCCGTCCAGGTCCTGGACCTGGACCGGGCCGGCGGCCCGCGCCTGCCCCAGCACCTCGGCCGCCGGGCCGACGGCCTTGATCCGGTCCCCCTGCACCCACACCGCCGCGTCGGGCAGCGCCGGCACGCCCGCCACGATCCGCCCGTCGACTACCGTGCAGTTGGTGAGCACCACGTCCGGGTGCTGGTCATCGTTCTGTTTCACGCCGACACCACTCCGTCGATCTCCACTCCGTAGATTTCCCGGGCGGCGCGGGCCGAGACGTACCCTTCGGCCACGTCCTCCCGCACCGCCGCCGGATCCCGCAGCCGCGGATCACCGTGCCCACCACCGCCGGCGGTCAGCAGCGTCACCCGGTCCCCGGGCCTCACGGTGGTCCGGGCGGTGCTGACCCGGCGTTCCCGGTCGGTACCCGGGAACACCACCACCTGGTTCGGCTCCGGCTCCCGCCCACCGGCCAGCGCCCACGGCCGGGACTTGGTCTTCTTGATGACGGTGAGGAACTCGCCCGGCGTGACGAACCGGATGTCCCGCCGCAACCCCGGTCCGCCTCGGAACCGGCCGGCGCCACCGGAGTCGGTACGGATCTCCAACCGTTCGAAGAACATCCCGGTGCGGGCCTCCAGCACCTCCACCGGGGTGTTCCGCGCCTGGGTCTGGGCCAGGTGGTTGGCCGGTCCGATCCCGTCGTGGTCGGGGCAGGCCCCCCACCCGACCGCGTCGTTGTTGCTGACCGCGAACAACTGCCCGGTGTCCGGGTGGGTCCCCACCATCATGAACCCCGGCACGTCCCCACCGGAGGAGGCCGGCAGCCGATCCGGCATCCCCTGCGCCAACGCCCGGTAGATCAATTCCAGCGCCACCGTCCCGGTCCACTGGGTGAAGGTGGCCGCCGGATACTGCGCGTAGAACAGGCTGCCCGGCTCCGCCTTCACCCGCAGCGGAGCGAAATGCCCGGCATTGGTCTGCTCAAACGGGGTGGTGATCGCCTTGAACGCCACCCGGCAGGTCGCGATGGTCGCCCCCAGTGGCAGGTTCACCGGCCCCGGCACCGCGGGCGAGGAACCGGTGAAGTCCACAATGAACTCCTCACCGGTGACGGTGACCGTGCACTTCATCCGGATCGGATCGTCGGTGATCCCGTCATCGTCCAGCCAGTCCTCCGCGGTCCAGGAGCCCCGGGGCAGGGTCGCCACCGCCGAGGCGGCCGCGGCCGCACCCGCCTCGATCGCCTGGGCGATCGAGGCCTCGACCACCGCGGTGCCGAACCGGCGATACACCTCCACCAGTCGGCGCTCCCCGGTACGCAGCGCGGCGATCTGGGCGTGCAGGTCCCCCAGCACCAGCTCCGGCATCCGCGAGTTGAACCGGATCAGCTCCAGGATCTGGTGCACCGGCTCCCCACCGGAGACCACCTTGGTGCCCGGGAAGATCAGTCCTTCCTGGTGCATGTCGGTGGAGTCCAGCACGTACCCCGGATCCTTGGCCCCCAGGTCCATCCAGTGCGCCCGGATGCACAGGAACGCCACCGGACGGTCCCCGTCGGGCAGGAACACCGGGCTGAACAAGGTGGCGTCGTAGGCGTGGGCCGCGTTCCAGTACGGGTAGTTCAGCAGCACCACGTCGCCCGGGCGCAGGTGCTCCCGCCCCACGTACTCCACCCCTTTCCGGATGGAGTAGTCGTTGGCGCCCAGGAACCGGGACAAGCCGGTGGACTCAGCGACCAGCCGCAGCTCGGCGTCGTAGATGGAGATACCGAAGTCGTGCACCTCGTAGATGACCGGGTTGAAGGCGGTGCGCACCAGCGCGGCACGCATCTCCTCCGCGGTGGCCACCAGGTAACTGCGCACCACCTCGGCGGTGGCTCCATCCACCTGGACGCCGGCCGTCCCGCCCCCGGCGGCTGGTCGCTGAGTCGGGTCAGCCATCGGCGGCATCGGTGTCCTCGATCGCCACCCCGTAGATTTCCCGGGCGGCGCGGGCCGAGACGTACCCTTCGGCCACGTCCTCCCGCACCGCCGCCGGATCCCGCAGCCGCGGATCACCGTGCCCGCCCCCACCCGCGGTCAGCACGGTGATCCGGTCCCCCGGCTCCACCCGAGTCCGGGTGGTGCTGACCCGGTGCTCCCGGTCAGTACCCGGGAACACCACCACCTGGTTCGGCTCCGGCTCCCGCCCACCGGCCAGCGCCCACGGCCGGGACTTGGTCTTCTTGATGACGGTGAGGAACTCGCCCGGCGTGACGAACCGGATGTCCCGCCGGGTGCCGCACCCGCCCCGGAACCGACCGGCACCACCGGAGTCGGTACGGATCTCCCACCGTTCGAAGAACATCCCGGTACGGGCCTCCAGCACCTCCACCGGGGTGACCCGGCCGGTGCTGCCGGAGACGTGGCTGAGCGCGGTCGAGCCGTCGTGGTCGGGAGCGCCGCCCCACCCGATCACCTCGTTGTTGCTGACCGCGAACAACTGCCCGGTGTCCGGGTGGGTCCCCACCATCATGAACCCCGGCACGTCCCCACCGGAGGAGGCCGGCAGCCGATCCGGCATCCCCTGCGCCAACGCCTTGGTGATCAGCTCCACCGCCACGATCCCGGTCCACAGCGTGAACGTGGGCTGCGGATAGACCGCGTGGAACAGCGTCCCCGGCTCGGCGATCACCCGCAGCGGCGCCACACTGCCCTCATTGGTGGGTTGATCGGCGCTGGTCAGCGCCTTGAACACCACCTTGCAGATCGCCTCGGTGGCCCCGAACGGCATGTTCACCGGCCCCGGCACCGCGGGCGAGGAGCCGGTGAAGTCCACGGTGAACTCGTCGTCGGTGACGGTGACCGTGCACTTCATCCGGATCGGATCGTCGGTGATCCCGTCGTCGTCCAGCCAGTCCTCGGCCGTCCACGACCCCTTCGGCAGCTCGGCCAGGGCGGACCGCACCCGGGCCTCCCCGTCGGCGATGATCCATTCGATCGCCGCGTCCACGGTCGGCTTGCCGAACTTGTCCAGGATCTCCAGGAACCGCCGCTCCCCGGTGCGCAGCGCGGCGATCTGGGCGTGCAGGTCCCCCAGCACCTCCCCGGGCATCCGCGAGTTGAACTTGATCAGCTCGTGGATCTCGTGCACCGGCTCCCCGCGGGAGACCACCTTGGTGCCCGGGAACAGCAGCCCCTCCTGGTGCACGTCGGTGGAGTCCAGCACGTACCCCGGGTCCTTGGCCCCCAGGTCCATCCAGTGCGCCCGGATGCACAGGAACGCCACCAGTTCCCCGTCCGCCTCTGGATCATTCGGGTCCGGCCGGAACACCGGCGCGAACAGGGTGGCGTCATAGGCGTGGGCCGCGTTCCAGTACGGGTAGTTCAGCAGCACCACGTCGCCCCGGTGCAGGTTCTCCCGCCCCACGTACTCCACTCCCTTGCGCAGGGAGTAGTCGTTGGCGCCCAGGAAGAACGCCATCCCGGTGGCCTCCGCGATCAGGCGCAGATCGGCGTCGTACATGGACATGCCGAAGTCGTGCACCTCGTAGATCACGGGGTTGAACGAGGTGCGGATCAGGGTCGCCCGCATCTCCTCGGCCGCCGACAGCAGGTAGCTACGCACCACCTCGGCGGTGGCCCCGTCGATCGCCGGCGCTCCGGCCGGCCGCGTGCCCGCGTCCGTCACTTCTCGCTCCCCTCCAGCGTGACCACCAGATAGCCGTGCTCGTCCACCTCGACCCGCTGGCCGCTGGGCACCACCGTGGTGGAGGTCCCTTCATCCACCAGCGCCGGGCCCGCGAACCGGTCCCCCGGAGCCAGCTTCGCCCGGTCGTACACCGTGAACGGCACCACCGCCCGCTGAGCGAAGTCGTACGCCTCCCGCTGTCCCAGGACCGCCCGGGCGGGGTTCCCGTCCCCGGCCGGCAGGCGCGGCAGCTCCGGCCGATCGGTCCGGCCGATCCCCCGCACCCGCAGGTTGAGGATCTGCAGCGGGTTGTCCATGGCGTGCCCGTACCGGCTGCGGTGCAGCTCCTCGAAGGCTGCCCGGACCCCTTCCGGGTCCCACTGCCGGCCCACGGTCACGATCAGCGAGTGCTCCTGGCCGACGTACCGCAGCTCCAGCTGCCGCTCCAGGACCGCCCGGGCCGCCGGGACCCCCTGGTCGGCCAGCGACCGCATCGCCTCCGCCTCCACCTCGACGAAGACCTGCTCCAGTTCGGCCGGATCCGTCCCCTCCAGCGGGCGCAGGACGGTGCGGGACACGTCGTCGACGATGTCGGCGCTGAGCATGCCCCAGGCGGAGAATCCGGACGGGGCGAACGGGACCACCACCTCCCGGATCTCCATCTCCCGGGCCAGCAACGGTGCCAGCATCGGGCCGGCGCCGCCGAAGGCCAGCAGAGAGAAGTCCCGGGGGTCCCGGCCTCGCTCCACCGTGATCTGCCGGACCGCCCCGACCGTGCGCGCCAGCAACACATCGAACACCCCGGCGGCGGCGTCGGCCAGCGGCAGCCCCAGCGGTTCGGCGATCTGCTGCGCCAGGGCGGCGCGCGCCTCCTCCACCCGCAGGCTCATCTCGCCTTCCAGGAACCGGTCCGGGTCGAAGAACCCGAGCACCACCGCCGCGTCGGTGACGGTCGGCTCGGTGCCGCCCCGGCCGTAGCAGACCGGCCCCGGCTGGGCGCCGGCGCTGCGCGGCCCCACCTTCAGCAGCCCCCGATCCAACCAGGCGATCGAGCCACCGCCGGCACCGATGGTGCGGATGTCGTAGGTCGGAATCAGCAGCGGGTACTGCTCCAGCTGGGCCTCGAACGCGGCCACCGCCCCGCCCCGCTCGATCACGCAGGTGTCCAGGGAGGTACCGCCGATGTCGAAGGTGAGCATGTCTTCCCGGCCCAGCGCCTCCGCCAGGTAGGCTGCGCCCACGATCCCACCGGCCGGCCCGGACAGCACGGTGTGGGTGGGGGAGGTGCGGGCGGTGGCCGCGGTCATCGCCCCACCCCCGGAGCGCATGATCAGGAACTGACCGGCGAAGCCGCGCTCGGCCAGCCCCTGCTCCAGGTCGTCCACGTACCGCTCGAAGATCGGCCGGATGTACGCGTCCAGGACCGCGGTGCTGGTCCGCTCGTACTCCCGGTGCTCCCGGACGATGTCGGTGGAGACGGAGACGCTGACCTGGGGGTACTTCTCCCGGATCGCCGCGGCGGCCCGCTGCTCGTGGGTGGGGTCGACGAACGAGTGCAGGAAGCAGATCGCGATCGACTCGACCCCTTCCTCCACCAGCCGGCCCGCGGCGGCCAGCACGCTGTCGAGGTCCAGCTCCTCCACCACGCGGCCCCGGTAGTCCAGCCGGCCCCGCACCCCGGCGGTGTGCCGACGGCGTACCAGGCTCGGCGGCCGCTGGTACTGGAAGTTGTACATGTGCTCGGGCGGCACGTTGCCCCGGCCGATCAGGAAGATGTCCCGGAAGCCCTCGTTGGTGATGATGCCGGTGGTGGCCCCACGCCGCTCCAACACGGCGTTCAACCCGAGGGTGGTGCCGTGGATGAACAGCTCGGCGTCGGACAGATCCACCTCCAGCGCGGCCACCGCGGCCATGACCCCCTCAGCGGGACGCTGCGGGGTGGTGGACGCTTTCCGGAACCGGATCTGGTTGGTCCGGGTGTCCAGTGCCATCGCGTCGACAAAGGTTCCTCCGATGTCGACGGCCAGTCGGAATCGCTTGTCAGACACGAGCTTGCTCACCTTCCAACAGCGCGGGAATCTCCGGTGCCCGCCAGCAGGCGGCCCGGTTGGTGCCGTACGGCAGCAACTGCTGCGGCTCGGTACGGCACCGGTCGGTCACGAACGGGCAGCGAGCCGCCAGCGGGCATCCGGCGACCGCGTCCGCCTCCTCCAGGTCCTTGATCAGCTCCACCCGAGGGCCGGCGAACCCACCGGCCAGGCTGGGGGCGCTGGACAGCAGCGCCCGGGTGTAGGGGTGGCGGGGGTTGGTGAATACCTCCTCCACCGGCCCCTCTTCGACGATCCGTCCCAAGTAGAGCACCACTACTCGGTCGCAGAATCCCCGAATCGTGGCCAGGTCATGGGAGATGAACACCGACCCCCGGTCCGCCTGGCGGGCGGTGACCTCTCCGATCACCTCCAGGATCTGCGCCTGCACGGTGACGTCCAGGGCGGAGGTCGGCTCGTCGAACACGATCAGGTCGGGCTCACCCACCAACGCCCGGGCGATCCCGACCCGCTGGGCCTGCCCGCCGGACAACTCGTGCGGGTAGCGGGTGAGGATGGAGGCGTCCAGCCCCATCTGGGTGATCGCCGCCTCCACCCGCTCGGCCCGCTCCCGCGCCGGTACCCCCAGCGCCCACAGCGGTTCCGCCACCGCGTCGGCCACGGTCCGGCGGGGCGACAGCGACCCGATCGGGTCCTGGAACACCATCTGGGCACGGGTCCGCAGCCGCCGCAGCTCCCGCCCCCGCAGCCGGGTCAGATCGTGCCCACCGACCACGACCTTCCCGGCGGCCGGCCGCACCAGCCCCACGATGGTCCTGGCGAGGGTGCTCTTGCCGCAGCCGCTCTCCCCCACCACCCCGACCGTCTCACCGGCGGCGACCCGCAGACTGACTCCCCACAGTGCGCGGTGCCCGCCGGAGCCGAACCGACTGCCGTAGACCACCTCCACGTCGGTCAGATCCAGGACGGTCGGCGGCTCGGTCGCCCCCGCCCGTGGCGCGGGGACGGCCACCGGCCCGGCGGTCGCCGGGGTGGTGACGATCGCCAGGGTGGTGGTGGGCGCGGCGGCCGGTGCGGCAGCCGCGGGCGCGGTGGGCACGGTCACGGGCGGGCCGGACTGCGGGTGGAAACAGGCCAGCTCCCAGTTCGGACCGTGCGTGGTCAGCCGCGGCCGCTCCTGCCGGCACCGGTCGGTGGCGTGCGCACACCGGGGCACGAACGGGCACTGCCGGGGCGGCTCGGTCAGCAACGGCATCCCGCCGGCGGTGGCGGTGACCGGTCGTCCGTCCACATCCGGCACCGAGGCCAGCAGAGCCCGGGTGTACGGGTGCGCAGGCTCGCGCAGCACCTGCTGGGTGGGGCCGCTCTCCACCACGGTGCCGGCGTACAGCACCACCACCCGGTCACAGACCTGCGCGGCCGAGGCCAGGTCGTGGGAGATCAACAGCACCCCGCGCCGGTAGCCGTCGGTGGCCGCGCCGACCCCGTCGGCCAACTTCCGGAACTGCTGCAGGATCTCCCGGGTGAGGGTGACGTCCAGCCCCGTGGTCGGCTCGTCCGCGATCAGCAGACCGGGGGCGCACCCCGTGGCCAGTGAGATCATCACCCGCTGCGCCATCCCACCGGACAGTTCGTGGGGGTACGCCTCCAACCGGCGCGCGGGGTTACGGATCCCGACCAGTTCGAACAGTTCCCGGGCGGTCTGGCGGGCCTGCTGACCGGACAGCCCCTGGTGGGTGGTCAGCCGGTCGGTCAACTGTCGCCCCACGGTCCGGGTGCCGATCAGCGCCCCGCGCGGGTTCTGGAAGCACAGGGCCGCTCCGCGCCCCCGGTGCTCTCGCAGCTGCTCCGGGGAGAGTCGTAGCACGTCCACCGGCTGGGGGTCGTCGGGGTGCTGGAACCAGACGTGCCCGGTGGCCCGTGAGCCCTGCGGCAGCAGTCCGACGATGGCGCGCGCCACCATGCTCTTGCCGCCCCCGCTCTCGCCCACCAGGCCGACCACTTCACCGGCGGAGACGCTCAGGTTGACCCCGTTCAGCGCGGCCACCCGCCGGCTGCCCCGGTGGATCGTCACCGCGAGGTTCTCGACTGACAGCAGCACCTGCTCCGCTTTGCTCACGGTCACCGCCTCCGTGCCTCGGCGCGCTCCTGCAGCCCCTCCCCCAGGAGGCTGAACCCGAGCACACTGGCCAGCAAGAACAGCCCGGGAGGCACTGAGGTCCACCAGTGCCCAGCCACCACGTCCCCGGAACCCAAATTGATCATGGCGCCCCATTCGGCGGTGGGCACGGGTACGCCCAACCCGAGATAGGACAGCCCGGCCAGGGTCAACATGGCCCAGCCACAGTTCAGCGGTGCGATCACGCGGACGGGGGTCAGACAGTTGGGCAGCACGTGCCGCCACATCACGGACAGGTGGGAGACCCCGGAGGTGACCGCGGCCGCCACGTACGGCTGCTCCCGCACCGAACGGGCCTCGGCGCGCACCAGCCGGGCATAGGCCGGGGCGTTCACCACCGCGATCACGACGACCAGGTCGAGCACCCCGCCGCCCATCAGCGAGGCCACCACCAGCGCCATGATGAAGGCGGGGAACGACTGGAAGATGTCCACCACCCGCATCAGCACGTCGTCGACCCAGCCGCCGTAGTAGCCGGCGACGAGCCCCACCGCGCTACCGATCACCACCGCCAGCGCGATCGCCCCGATCGCGATGCCCAAGTCCAGTCGGGCCGCGTACAGCAGCCGACTGAAGATGTCCATCCCGTTGACGTCGGTGCCGAGCCAGTGGTCGGCGCTGGGCGGGGCCAAGGCCGCGGTCGGGTCGATCTCCCGCTCACCCCACGGCGCGATCACCGGTGCGAGCAGGGCCGCCAGCACCATCACCGTCAGGATCGTTCCGCCGACGATGATCAAGGTGGTGGCGAACCGGCGGCTGCGCTCCGCCCCGCCGATCACCACCGGAGCCGACGCGCCGGACACCTCACCCGACCGGGGGGTCAGGGTCACCTCAGCCATCGATCCTCACCTTCGGATCCAACATCGCCTGCAGCACGTCGGCGATGAGGAACACCAACAGGTAGCAGGTGGCGATCACCACTACCGAGGCCTGGATCACCGGGTAGTCCCGGTACAGCAGGCCGCGCAGCGCCCACTGTCCGAACCCCTGCCAGGAGTAGACGTACTCCACCAGCACCGTGGAGCCGATGCTGAATCCGAACACCAGCGCGGCCAACTGCGGCAGCCGCACCAGGGTGGCCCGGACCAGGTAGCCGCGCAGCAGGAGCCGTTCCTTCAGCCCGTGCGCGGCCGCGGCGGTGTAGGACTCGGAGTTGAGCACCTCCAGCGCGCTGGCCCGCACGCTCCGCAGCAGCGGTGCGGTGATCACGATGGCCAGGGTGGCCACCGGCAGCGCCAGGTGGGACAGGGCTGACCCGATCGCCGGTCCGTTACCGGTCAACAGGGCGTCCACCAGCTCGGCACCGGTGATCGGGGTCAGCCCGACGTCCGGATCCACTCGGCCGCTGGGGGCGGGGAACCACCCCAGCAGGCTGTAGCCCACCAGGATGAGCACCAGCCCCAGCCAGAAGTCCGGCAGCGAGTTACCGGCCAGGGCGACCACCCGGATGGTGTGGTCGCCGAGGCGGTAGGCCCGCCGAGCTGACCAGATCCCCAGCACGGTGGCCAACAGCAGCGCCACCGCCAACGCCAGAATCACGAGTTCCAGCGTGGGGCCGATCCGCTCCGCCAGCTCTGCCGACACCGAGCCACCACTCTGGATCGACGTTCCCAGGTCCCCGGTGGCCAGGCCACCCAGGTAATCCAGGAACTGCTTCCACAGTGGCTGGTCCAGCCCGTATCGCGCGCGGGCGGCGGCCGCGTCCTCCTCGGTGTAGTTGGGCCCGAGGATGGTCTGGATCGGGTCCCCTGGCAGGATCCGGACCAGGATGAAGGTCAGCACGATGACCCCGAGCAGCACCGGCAACAGCTGCACGAGGCGGCGGGCGACGAACCGGAGTAGACGCATCGGTGGTGACGGACCTTCGCTACTCGCTGACCCGCAGGTAACGCAGCCGGGCCAGCCCGTCGATCGGCTGCACCCAGCCGGCCACCCGCTCACTGACTGGCAGGTTGAAGTTGGGCTGGCAGATGACCACCCACGGCACGTCCTCGGCCAGGATCTCCTGCACCCGCAGCCACATCTCCATCCGCTCCTGCTCATCCACCACGGTGTGGGAGCGCTCGTAGATCTCCTCGATCTCCGGGTGGCTGTAGCTGGAGTAGTTCAGTGAGGCGCTCTGCACGAAGCTGGTGGCCAGCATGTACTCGACGTCGTTGACCCACAGCTGGCCGCTGGTGATCTGCAGCGGGATGTTCCGCTTCTGACGCCGCTCCCCGAGCGTGGCCGGGTCCAGCGCGGTCAGCTGCAGGTCGATGCCGACCTTCGCGGCCTCGCTCTGCACCAGCACCGCGATCTGCTGCTGGGTCTCGTTGTCCGCCTCGTACACCAGCTCGGCCTGCACCGAGTCCACCCCGGCGGCGTCCAGCGCCGCCCGGGCCGCGTCCAGGTCGTACGTGTACGGGTAGCCGCGCTCGTCGTACCCGGGCATGTCCAGCGGCACCACGCTGCGGCAGGGGCGGGCCTCCCCGCCGTACACGTTGTTGATGATCAGGTCGTACGGCACCGCGTACGCCAGCGCCTTCCGGACGTTGACGTTGTCGAACGGCGGGGTGGTCACCGACATCTGGATCGCGACCTGCTCGTTGCTGGGCGCGGAGATCACCTTCACCCCGGGGACGTCCTTGAGGTCCCGCACGTCTCGCTGGCTCATCCCCAGCGCCACGTCGATGTCCCCGTTCTGCAGCTGCAGCCGCTGGTTGGACGACGAGGGCACCACCGTGAGGCGCAGCCGCACCTGGGCCGGGTCCGGACCGGGGTAGTCCGGGTTGGGCTCGAGCACGATCTCCTGACCCTGCACCGCCCGGGTGACGTTGAAGTAGCCCCCGGTGGGTGGGTTGTTGGCGAACCACCGGGTGGCCCACGGGTCGTCGTCGGTGGCGTGCTTCTTGGCTTCCTCAGAGTCGAACACGTACAGCGAGATCGCCTGGATCTCCCGGGTGAGCGCGCTGGGGAACGCCTGGTGGAACTCCACCGTGTAGTCGTCGACCACCCGCACCTGGTCAGGCTCGGTCAGGCCGATCGTCCGGTAGATCCCGGCGACGTTCGCCTGGGCCGCGAACGCCCGGTCCTTGGACCACTTGACGTCGTGCGCGGTCAGTTCGTTGCCGCTAGCGAACCGCACCCCGCGCCGCAGCTTGAGGGTCCAGACCCGGTTCTCCTCGTCCGGTTCGAAGGACTCGGCGAAGGTGGGCACGATGTTCTGGGTGTCCATCACCCGCGCGCCGTCCACCTCGGCCACCCCGTAGTCGATCATGTAGGGGTAGACGTTCTTGAACAGCATCAGCGCGGTCGGGTCGAACCCGACATAGTCCTGGTCCCAGCTACCCGGGTACCCGGGCACTCCGACCCGGAGCGTCGGAACCTCGTCCCCACTGCCAGCGCTGCCCGAGCCCGAGCCGCGGGCGCAGCTGGCGAGCGCCACCAGCAGGGCCACTCCCCCGCCGAGCTGCAGAACTGACCGACGCGACATACCGGACTGGGCCGGAGAACGGTGAGAAGTACCAGCCATCAGGTGTGCCTCCAGGAGAGCCGAGCGGGCAGACCGCGAATACCCGATGTTCTACCACGCATGACTATTAGTGAACAAGAGTGGGGCTCGTATTTGAGTAAAGTCCCTGCTCACAGCGGATCCAGCCCGGCCCCGTCCCACAGAGTGAACGTGTTCACATGCGTTCACATCACTGTTACAGGCCAGCTGATCCACCCGGCGGGCGCGGCCGCCGCCCCGCCCCGGCGGCCCGACCACCGCCGCCTGGGTCCCGCCGCCCGGCCCCACCGATCTAGCGCGTTTTCCTGATTCACCCGTACGGCCACGCCCAGGTTGGGATGATCGGCCCATGGCCTTGGTGCGATCGATCACGGGGACCGGCGTGCTCGCCATCGCCCTGCTCTTGCTGGTCGTGGCCCCCACCGCCGCGACCGCAGGCGCCCCAGCCGATCCGAGCGCTCTGCCAGCGGCGGCACCGGTGATCCCGGTGAACGACCGGGACGACAACGGCGATGATGACGACGACACCGGGAACGGGCTGTGGGATGAGCCGCACGACCCGAACCACGAGCGGGGAGAGGTGTTCCTGGAGCTCTCCCCGAGCACGGTGCTGGCTGGTGATCAGGTGGAGATCCGGGCCGGCTGCGGGGACGACCGGAAACCGGCGAAGGTCCGCAGCCGCGTGTTCGGTGATCTGGACCTGATTCGGCAGGACGGCACCAAGTTGTTCACCGGGGTGGCCACCGTGCCGAAAGACACCCGCCCCGGGGACTACCGTGTCCGGCTGCGCTGCGACAACGGCGCCGGCGCCAGCGCTGAGCTCCATGTGCTGGCCATGGCCCGCCCCAGCCGCGGCCCGGACACCGGTGGCGGCGCTACCGCGGCCGGCGCGGATGCCACTGACGACCGGGCCGGCCTGACCTCTCCGCCGGTGCTGCTGGGCGCCGGCCTGGTGGTCGTGGTAGCCACCGCGTTCCTGCTCGGATACCGGCGCCGCACCACCCGCTGACCCGGCGGTCATGAACCCCCGAAGCCTGTTGGCGGCGGCGCTGGTCCTGGTCGGGGTGTTCACGGTGGGGATGGCCCTCGGTCAGGTCACCGAACTGCCGGACTGGCTGTCCCGTAAACCGTCCCGGCTCTCCGACGGCAGCCTGCCCCCTAGCCGCCCCACGGAACTGGCCATCCCGTCCCTGGGGATCCGGGCCCCGATCGACCCGGTGGGGCTGGCCGACACCGGCGGGATCGACGCCCCGCCGCTGGAGCAGGCGGACCGGACCGGCTGGTACGCCGACGGCCCCAGCCCGGGGCAGACCGGGGCGGCGCTGATCGTCGGGCACGTGGACGACCGCCACGGCCCGGCGGTGTTCTATCGGATCGGGGAGCTGCGCCCGGGAGCCCGGATCGAGGTGACCCGCAAGGACGGGCAGGTGGCGGTGTTCACCGTCACCGACGTGCGCACGTACCCGAAATCCGCTCTCCCGCCGGAGGTCTACGGCGATTTCCGCACCCCCGAGCTGCGGCTGATCACCTGCGGAGGTACGTGGGTCGGTGGCCCGATGGGATACGCCGAAAACGTGGTCGTGTTCGCCACCCTGGTCAACGTGGTCTCGTGACTAACGAGAGTGGTCCGTGCCTCAGGCCGCCAGGCCGAGGTACTCCGCCCACCGCGGGTCGGGGGTGCGGTGCCCCAGCACCCGCCAGGCCGGCCCCCGCGGCACCGTCGGCACGGTCTGGAGCGACCAGCCCAGCTCCGCCGGGGTGCGATTGCCCTTGCGGTGGTTGCACCGGGCGCAGGCGGCGACCACGTTCTCCCAGGTGTGCCGCCCGCCTCGGCTGCGGGGCATGATGTGGTCGATGGTCTCGGCCGGGCCTCGGCAGTAGGCGCACCGGCCCCCGTCCCGGGCGAACACCGCCCGCCGGGACAGCCCGACCGTGGCCCGGTAAGGGACCTTGACGAACCGGGTAAGTCGGATCACCGACGGCACCGGCAACTGCTGCCGGGCACTGTGCAGAATCCCGTCCCCGTCGGCGACCAGGACCGCCTTGGCGGACAGGACCAGGATGGCCGCCCGTCGCACCGATACCACCCCCAGCGGCTCGTATGTGGCGTTCAAGATCAACACGGCCGAGCTCGCTGGGCGTCGTATCTCAGGCATGGCCAGACGGTCCTTCCTCCATCGATAGCTGCCGTAGGGTCATAATCCCTGATCTCGCCGGCTTTCGCACGTCCTTATGCTGGCCACCTGGTGAACCCCGCCTGGCAAGGGAGTGAGCAGTGCTGATGGACGCCCCGGAACGGACCCCGGACTGCCTCCAGACCGAACAGCTGTGCCGGTGGGTATGGGAGTTGACCGACCGGGCCTGGCTGGCCGAGGCGGTGGTGCTGGCCCTGGTGCCCCTGCGGATCCTGCTGATCTTGGCGGTGGCGTTCCTGGCGCGTGGCCTGCTACGGCGCGCGGTGGACCGCATGATGACCCGGGTGGCGGAAGGCCGGCCCCGGTCGTCTCGCCGGGAACTGCCGGAGCGGGGGGTCCGGCAGCGGTTGCGCGAGATGGCGGAGGTGGCTCCCCAGCGGCGCCGTCAGCGGGCGGCGACCATCGGCTCGCTGCTCCGGGCCACGGTCACCGTCACCGTGTTCAGCATCGCGGCGCTGATCATCCTCGGCGAGCTCGGTATCCACCTCGGGCCGCTGCTCGCCGGCGCCGGAGTGGTGGGGATCGCCATCGGCTTCGGCGCCCAGAGCCTGATCAAGGATCTGTTGGCCGGGCTGTTCATGTTGATGGAGGACCAGTACGGCGTGGGTGACGTGGTCGAGATGAATGATGTGACCGGCACCGTCACCGCGATCGGACTCCGGGTCACCACCGTGCGTGACGACAACGGCACTTTCTGGTACATCCCGAACGGCGAGATCCGCCGGCTCGGCAACCACAGCCAGGGCGCTGCCACCGTGGTGGTGGACCTGCCGCTCGGGTTCGTTCCGGTCCCCGCCGCCGCGGAGGTGCTGCGACAAGCGGCGACCCAGCTCGCCCAGGATCCGGAGCTACGCGACGACTTGCTCGGGCCTCCTGAGCTGCTCGGAGTCGAAACGGTCACCGCCGGCGGCCCGGTATATCGGACAGTGGTGCGGACCATTCCGGACGCACAGTGGAAGGTCGCCCGAGAACTGCGACTGCGCCAAACCGAAGCGCTGCAACGCGCCGGCCTCATGCCCGCCAACACTCCCGGCTCGGCCTGACCACCCTGGCGATTGAGGCATTCACTAATCAACCGGTTGATGTCTTAGGTGTCCAACCAGTGCATTCGATAGGGACGTTTGCACTGGCGTGTTCTCGTTCGATCGGGCAGAATCCGGCTACAAGCACATCACTACCCGAAAGTGATCAGCGAAAGGCTCCCGGGGTGTCCGACGCGGAACGCACAGCCGAACGGAAAGTGACCTTCGGCGAGGTCTTCGGTAGCGCGGAGTACCGCACCATCTTTGCGTCGTCGCAGATGTCATGGATCGGCGACTACATGTCCAAAGCCGCGGTGGCCGCGCTGGTGTTCGCCCAGACCGACTCGGTCACCCTATCGGCAGCCGCCTTCGCGATCACTTACGCCCCCTGGCTGATCGGCGGGCCGTTCCTGGCCACGCTGGCCGAGCGGCACCGCTACAAGCGGGTGATGGTCACCTGTGACCTGCTCCGATCCGGTCTGATCGCCTTGGTGGCGGTGCCCGGCATGCCGCTGCCGGTGATGCTGCTGCTGGTGTTCCTGGTGGCGCTGTTCGCCCCGCCCGGACAGGCCGCCCGGTCGGCGGTCCTGCCGCTGGTGCTGCCTGGGGAGCGGGTGGTGGTCGGGATCGCGATCAACCAGGGCAGCGCCCAGATGGCCCAGGTGTTCGGCTACTTCGCCGGGGCGGTCGTGGCCGGCATCGACCACCGGGTAGCCCTGCTGATCAACGCGGGCACCTTCCTGTTGTCGGCCCTGCTGCTGTCGTACGGCTTGAAGGATCGTCCGCCCGCGATGCGGGCCGAGCACCGCAGCCACCTGCTCCGGGAGACCGCTGAGGGGTTCCGGGTGGTGTTCGGCACCCCGGCCCTACGGGTCATCGCGATCCTGGTGTTCGTCTCCATGCTGTTCTCGATCGTGCCGGAGGGGCTCGCGGTCGGCTGGGCTAGTGAGCTCGCCGACGGGGAGGCGAACCGACAGGGCCTGTACCAAGGCCTGATCATGGTGGCCAACCCCATCGGATACGCGTTCGGGGTACTGGTGGTCGCCCGGATGGTGACCCCCACCACCCGGCGCCGGTTGGTCCCGTTCCTCGCGGTGCTGGCCCCGCTCGCGCTGGTGCCCGCGCTCACCCACCCTCCCGTCCTGGGGGTGGTGGCGATGGCGATGATCAATGGCTTGGCCATGGCCGGGATGACCCCCACCCTCAACGGCATGTTCGTGCAGGTGCTGCCGAACGGGTTCCGGGCCCGGGCGTTCGGGGTGATGAACTCCGGCATGCAGGCGCTGCAGGGCGGGGCGATCCTGGCCACCGGGAGCATCGTGGGGCTGGTCGGCAGCCACCGCCTGCCGTTGGTGGTCGGCTTCTGGTGCCTGGCCGGAGTGCTGGTGATGCTGGTGCTGGCGGTGCGCTGGCCGAAGCCCTCGTTCTTCGCCGAGGCGATCGCCGCTACCGAAGCCGCCAACCGGGCCGCGGAGCGCGCCGCCGAAGCCGACCAGCCGGCGGAGCAGCCGGCGGCGGGCGGGACCGACCAGGCCCCCTCCACCACCCCGCGGGTTCCCGCGCAGGCGTCCGAACCACCCGCGGCGGCCGGCGAATCTGCCGCCACCGCCCGGGAGCGGGCCGGCAATTGATCGCGGTCGCACCGTGACGCTGGCCACCCAGGTCCGGTGACCGCCCCGGCCGACCTGGCACCATGGATACGTGACTGCCGCGTTGCCGGTTCCCGAGGCTGGTTCGTTCTATGAACTGGTCGGCGGTGAACCTACCTTCCGCAAACTGGTCGACGAGTTCTACGCCGGGGTGGCCACCGATCCACTGCTGCGCCCGATGTATCCGGAAGAGGATCTCGGGCCGGCGGCGGAACGGTTGTACCTGTTCCTGATCCAGTACTGGGGCGGCCCCCGCACCTACTCGCAGCAGCGCGGGCACCCTCGACTCCGGATGCGCCATATGCCGTTCCGGATCGGGGTGGCCGAGCGGGACGCCTGGCTACGCCACATGCGGCGGGCGCTCGACACCCTCGACCTCCCCGCCGAGCAGGACGCCGCCATGTGGGACTACTTCCAGCGCGCCGCCCATTTCATGATCAACACTCCGGAGTAGGCCGGCGCACGCGGGTGCCCTTCCCCCGACCCGGGCCGGCAGAAGGGCACCTCCGCCCGTAACGCGGTCAGTTGCTGCCGGCCAGGCCGGCGCGCCGGAGGGCGTCGGCGAGCGCGGTGTCGGGGAAGTTGCCGCGCCCCGCCCGGGAGCCGGAGTTGCGGCGCCCTGCCCCGCCCCGGGAAGCTCCGCCTCGACCATCCCCGCGCGCCCCGTTACCGCGGCCGCTACCGGCGCCGACCTCGTCGTCCAGCCGGAGGGTCAAGGAGATACGGGAACGGGCTACGTCCACGTCCAGCACCTTCACCTTGACCACGTCCCCCGGCTTGACCACCTCGCGGGGGTCCTTGACGAAGTTGTGGGACATCGCCGAGACGTGCACCAGCCCGTCCTGGTGCACACCGATGTCCACGAAGGCGCCGAACGCGGCCACGTTGGTGACCACCCCTTCCAGCACCATGCCCGGCCGCAGATCGGTGATGGTGTCGACCCCGTCGGCGAAGGTCGCGGTCCGGAACTCCGGCCGCGGGTCCCGCCCGGGCTTGTCCAGCTCGGCCAAGATGTCGGTGACGGTGGGCAGTCCGAAGGTGTCGTCCACGAATTGCGCGGGGTCCAGCGATGCCAGCACCCGGGTGTTGCCGATCAGTTCCCGTACCCCGCAGCCGGTGGCGGCGCTGATCCGCCGCACCACCGGATACGCCTCGGGGTGCACCGCGGAGCTGTCCAGCGGATCATCCCCGTCGGTGATCCGCAGGAACCCGGCGCACTGTTCGAACGCCTTGGGGCCGAGCCGCGGCACCTTGGTCAACGCCTGCCGGGAACGGAACGGACCATGGGCGTCCCGGTAGGCCACGATGCTCTCCGCCAGGCTGGTGCTGATCCCGGACACTCGGGCGAGCAGCGGCACCGAGGCGGTGTTGACGTCCACCCCGACCGCGTTCACGCAGTCTTCCACCACCGCGTCCAGGGAACGGGACAGTTTGGACTCCGTGATGTCGTGCTGGTACTGCCCCACCCCGATCGACTTTGGATCGATCTTCACCAGCTCGGCGAGTGGGTCCTGCAGCCGGCGCGCGATGGACACCGCCCCCCGCAGCGACACATCCAGCTCGGGCAACTCGCGGGAGGCGTAGGCGGAGGCGGAGTACACCGAGGCCCCGGCCTCAGACACCATCACCTTCGTGAGCTTGAGCTGCGGGAACTTCTTGATCAGGTCGGCCACCAGCCGATCGGTTTCCCGCGAAGCGGTGCCGTTGCCGATCGCCACCAGCTCCACTTTGTGCTGATGCGCCAGCCGCGCCAGCACCGCCAGCGCTTCATCCCACCGATGCTGCGGCTGATGGGGATAGATGGTCGCGGTGTCCACCACCCGCCCGGTGCCGTCCACCACCGCCACCTTCACCCCGGTCCGGTACGCCGGGTCCAGCCCCATGGTCGGGCGGGCCCCCGCGGGCGCGGCCAGCAGGAGATCCCGCAGGTTGGCGGCGAACACCCGGACCGCCTCGTCCTCCGCCACCTGGCGCAGCCGCATCCGAATGTCCACCGCCAGCCGGACCTGGATCCGGGTCCGCCAGGCCAGCCGGACCGTCTCGGTCAGCCAGCGGTCCGCCGGGCGCCCCTGATCGGTGATTCCGAACCGGTGGGCGATCATCCGCTCGAAGCTGCTCGGCCCCACCGGAAGGCCCTCCTCCGGCGCCGGTTCCGGCTCCAGCCGGAGCTCCAGCACCTCTTCCTTCTCCCCCCGGAACAGGGCGAGGATCCGGTGCGACGGCAGACTGGTGAACGGTTCCCGGAAGTCGAAGTAGTCGGCGAACTTGGCGCCGCTGGTCTCCTTGCCCTCGCGGACCCGGGACACCAACTGGCCGTGCTGCCACATCCGTTCCCGCAACTCGCCGACCAGGTCCGCATCCTCCGCGAACCGCTCCATCAGGATCGCGCGCGCCCCCTCCAGCGCGGCCGCGGCGTCCGCCACCCCTCGGTCCACATTGATGAAACCGGCGGCAACGGTCGCGGGATCCTGCGTCGGATCGGTGAGCAGCGAGTCCGCCAGCGGCTCCAGCCCGGCCTCGATCGCGATCTGCGCCTTGGTCCGCCGCTTCGGCTTATACGGCAGGTAGATGTCTTCCAACCGCGCCTTGGTGTCCGCCGTCATCAGCTGGGCCAGCAGCTGGTCGGTGAGCTTGCCCTGGCTCCGAATGGACTCGATGATCGCGGTCCGGCGCTCATCCAGCTCCCGTAGATAGACCAGGCGCTCCTCGAGCGTACGCAGTTGCGCGTCGTCCAGCCCGCCGGTGACCTCCTTGCGGTAGCGGGCGATGAACGGAACCGTCGCGCCACCGTCCAGCAGCGCCACCGCCGCGGCCACCTGACGCTCGCCCACCCCGAGCTCGCCGGCGATCCGCGCGACGATGCTCCGGAGCGCGGGGATCGACGATCCGGTGGCGGGGGCGGTCGGATCCGACACGGTGGCCGCATCCGGGGCAACGGTCGGGCCCGGGACAGGGGTGGCGTCCGGGGCAGCGGTCGAGGACGTCACGGTCTGGGAGGCTGAGTCGTGCACGCCCAGCAGTGTATGTGCCACCGCCGACGGCCTGCGGCTACCCCGCGGCGACGCGCCTAGACCAGGATGGACGAGCGTGGATAGGCGTCGTCCGGGTCGGTGAGCACGTTGACCAGATAGGGCACACCGGCGGCGAACGCCCGGCGGAGCGCGGCCGCCAGCTGGCCGGGCCGCTCCACCGTCTCCCCGGCGCCGCCGAGGGCGCGCACCACCTCGTCGTACCGCAGTCCGGGTTGCAGGTCCGCGGCGACGTCGTAGCCGTACATGGCGCGCATCGGGTGCTTCTCCAGCCCCCAGATGCCGTTGTTGCCGACCACCATCACCACCGGCAGCCGGTGGCGCACCAGCGATCTCCACGTCCATCAGCGAGAATCCGGCCGCACCGTCGCCCAGCAGCAGACAGACCTGCCGGTCCGGGTAGGTGAGCCGGGCCGCGATCGCGTAGCCCCAGGCCGCTGCCGAGACAGCCGTACGGGCCGGGGTCGAACCAGCTGCCGGGGACTGGCCGGGTCGCAGGTAGCGACCGGCGTACGAGACGAAGTCACCCCCGTCGCCGATGGCCACCGCGTCGCGGTCGAGCACTTTCCGCAGCTCGCCGTAGACCCGGGCGGGGCGGATCGGGTCGGTGTCGGCGGCCATCTCCTGCTCGTGCTGCGCCTGCGCGGCCTGCTCCGCCGCCCGGAGCGTCGGCCACCCACTCGGCCCGATCCCGGCCGCCGATGGTCGGCCAACGCGGTCAGGATCAGCCGCAGGTCACCGGCGGGCGAGGCCACCGGCGACACGTGCGTGGCCCGTCGCTGCGGAGCGTCCACGATGTGAATGACCCGGGCGTCGCCGAAGTCGCCGAAGTTGAGCCGGAAGTCCAGCGGGGTGCCGACCACCGCCACCACGTCCGCCTCGGCCAGCGCGGCCCGCCGGGCCTTGGCGAACGCGCAGCGGGTGCTCCGGTGGCAGGCAGCCCCGGCCCATCCCGTTGGCGAACACCGGCACCTGCAGCGCCTCGGCGGCTTCCCGCAGCGCGGCGACCGCGTCGGCGGCGTACACGTCGGATCCGGCGAGAGCACCGGCCGCTCCGCCCCGGCGAGCAGCCGCCGCCGCCCGGGCCACCTCCTCCGGGTCCGGCTCGAGCACCGGCGTCGGCTCCGCTGTCGGCGGGGTCGACCTCGGCGGTGCAGATACATCACCTCGAGCGGCAGGTCGACGAAGACCGGTCCGCGGTGCGGGGTCAGCGCGGTGCCGCAGCGCCGCCGCCACCGTCGCCGGCACCTGCTCCGGGTCGGTGGCGGTCGCCGCGTGCTTGGTCACCGGCGCGACCAGCGGTACGTGGTCGATCTCCTGCAGGCTGCCGGATCCCCACCGGAAGGCGGGGGCCCGGCCCGCCGAGCACCAGCACCGGCGCGCCGTTGAACCAGGCGCTGGTCAGCCCGGAGATGCCGTTGGTGACCCCGGGCCCGGCGGTGAGCACCGCCAGGCCCGGCCGGCGCCGCAGCTTGGCGACCGCCTCGGCGGCGAACACCGCGGACTGCTCGTGCCGGACGTCGTAGATCGGAACGCCGGTGCGGTGGGCGGCGTCGTAGAGCGGGAACACGTGCCCGCCGGAGAGGGTGAACATCTCCCGTACGCCGTACGCCCGCAGCGTGGCCAGCGCCAGCTCGCCGCCGTGGCCCTCGACCGTCGCATCATCGCCCCTCGCCGTGGCCACCGGCCGGTACAGGGTCACCCGGGCGGCGCGGTCCGGTCACCGGGGTCACCGGCCGGTGAAGTGGGCTTGCGCTTCTCGACGAAGGCGGTCATGCCCTCCTGCTTGTCGTCGGTGGCGAACAGCGCGGCGAACAGCTGGCTCTCCCAGGCCAGCCCGGAGGCGAGGTCCATGGTCCAGGCCGCCGTCGATGGCGAGCTTCGCCGCCCGCAGCGCCTGCGCCGGGCCGGTCACGTACGGGCGGACCAGGGCCACCGCCTGCGTCGTACACCTCCGTCGGCCGGCACCACCCGGTCGGCGAGCCCGATCCGCAGCGCCTCCTCCGCGTCGACCATCCGGCCGGACAAGATCAGGTCCTTGGCGCGGGCCGGGCCGATCAGCCGGGCCAGCCGCTGGGTGCCGCCCGCGCCGGGGATGATGCCCAGCTTGATCTCCGGCTGGCCGAGCTTGGCGTCCTCGGCGACCACCCGCCAGTCGCAGGCCAGCGCCAGCTCGCAGCCGCCGCCGAGGGCGTACCCGGTGATCGCCGCGACCACCGGCTTGGGGATCCGGGCGACCGCGTCGAACGCACTGGAGAGGGCGCCGGCCCGGGCCGCCATGTCGACGTACGACATGTCGGCCATCTCCTTGATGTCGGCGCCGGCCGCGAAGACCTTCTCCCCGCCGTACACGACGACCGCGCGGACCTCAGGGTCGGTGCCGCCGCGGCGGTGGCGGCCGCCCGCAGCTCCTCCTGCACCTGGATGTTCAGCGCGTTCATCGGCGGCCGGTCCAGCCGGATCGTGCCGATGCCGTCGCTGATCTCCAGCCGTACGAACTCGCTCACATGCGCCTCCTCGCGATCGTGGTCGCCAACCCAGGGTGACGGACCGGGTTCCGGCGGTCGCCTACCACCCCAGCCTATGTCAGTAGCCGCACCGTCCGATTAGGCTAGGACCACCCTTGTCGTTCACCGGACCCAAACATGATCATCTACTACCACGACCGCTCCGTACAGGTCACCTCCGAGGCCATCCGGGTAGACGGCAAGGTCTACCCGTTTGACGAGCTCACCCGGGTCTGGTATCGGCGGCACCAACGCTCCTGGCGGGAGCTGGCCGGCCGTGGGTTTTGGGGGATGACCTACCTGCTGCCGTTCGTGGGGGCCGCCGCCGGGCTGACCATCGCGTTCACGCTGGAGCTGTCGCTCGGGGTCCGGATTCTGGTGATCGTGGCGGCGATCCTGGTGGGGTTGTCAGCCGGGCCGTTGTTGGACCCGATCCTCGGCCGGTTGGACGAATCGTTCGACCGGGGGCTGTACGTGCACGAGATCTGGGTGGAGTGGCAGGGGCAGCAGCTCATGGTGTTGCAGACCCGGGATGCGTCCCGGTTCGGCCGGATCTATCGCGCCGTCCAGCGCGCCGCCGGGGACTGAGCGCCGGCGGTTCCTCCCCGGCGGCTAGGCGCGGGTGCGCGGGAATGACCCGCTGCCGACCAGTTCCGGCCAGAGGGTGGCGGAGCGCCCCCGGATCGCCGCCAACCGCCGCATCGCCCGGGCGTGCCGCTCGGCGTGCACCGCCGCGAGATAGGCCCAGCCGGGGGTGCCGGCCGGTGGGGGTGGGCTGGTCACCGCCGCCACCTCACGGGCCAGCTGCTGGCCCAGTCGGGTCCGGTCCGGCTCCCGCAACTGGCGGTTCCGGGCGAGGTACTGCCGGACCGCCAACGCCAGCTCGTCGTCCAGGCGAGCAAGATCCAAAGTGGATGCCCAGACCGCCAACCCCGGCGGCATCGCGGGTACCCAGCCCCACGCGGTGAGATTCCGTTCGTGGATGACGATGGTGCCGGCGGCCAGGTCGCCCAAGCGCTTACTCGTCGGGTGGGCGGTCATCAACACCAGGCTGACGATCCAGCCGGCGAACGGCATGAACATGCCGGGGAACTCCACCGCTACCCCGACCAGGGTGCGGGTGAGGCTGTGCCGGAACCCGATCGGTCCCCCGTCGTCTCGGACTACCCGGATCCCGAGCGCCAGCTTGCCCACGGTCCGCCCTCGGGTCAGGGTGAGCATCAGCACCGGATAGCCGATCAGCACCAGCACCAGCACCACGATCGCCACCGTGCTGATCGCCGCCCCATCCGCCAGGTCGAAGAGCGTCAGCAGCGCGACCCCCAACCCGGCTACGTACAGCAGGATGCCGTAGAGGAAGACCTGCACCAGCAGGTCGATCAGCAAGGCGAGGGCGCGGGAGCCGAGCCGGGCGACCCGAATGTCCAGTGGCACCGCCTCTCCGGTCACCACCGGTACGGTCCCGGTCACTCCTGGTCCGGGTAGCGCGGTGGCCTGCCCGTTCCCGCTCACCACCGTCCTCCGTCCTCCTGTTCCCACCGGCGCTCGCCGCCGCGGGCTCTCATTGTCACCCACCGGTACCCTCAGCACGAAGCGGTACGGGAGGAGCCGGGGTGGACCTGGACGCGTTCGTCACCGAACACCGGGGCGAGTGGGAACGGCTACGGCGGCTGTCCAGTCGTCGGGCCCGTCGCCTGTCCCCAGAGCAGGTCGACGAGTTGGTCGCTCTGTATCAACGGGCCGCCACCCATTTGTCGATCGTGCGCAGCCGGTCCGGCGATCCCGCCCTGGTGGCCTGGCTCTCCCAAGTGGTGCTGCGGGGCCGCGCCGCGCTCACCCCCTCCCGTGGGTTCACCTGGGCCGGCGTCGTGCGTTTCCTGACTACTTCCTTCCCGGGTGAGGTGTGGCGGGCCGCCCCGTGGTGGATCGGGGTGGCGGTAGCGTTCAGCACCCTGGCCGGGATCCGGATGGCGGTGGTGGCGGCCGCCCCCGAGCGGTACCTGCCGCCGGCGGAGATCGACCGCATCGTCAACGAGGCGTTCGAGGCGTACTACTCCACCTACCAGCCGCAGAACTTCGCCGCGCTGGTGTGGACAAACAACACCTTCGTCGCCGCGCTGTGCCTGGCCGCCGGGGTGCTGATCGTGCCCACCCTGCTGGTGCTCTGGCACAACCTGGAGAACCTCGGCGTGCTCGGCGGCATCATGATCGCCAATGACCGGACCGACGTCTTCTTCGGGCTACTGCTCATCCACGGCCTGCTGGAGCTCACCGCCGTCTTCGTCGCGGCCGGAGTGGGGCTGCGGATCGGCTGGGCCTGGATCGCCCCGGGTCCATATTTGACTCGGCCCCACGCGGTGGCGCAGCGGGCCCGATCCGGCATGGTGGTGGCGCTCGGGCTTGGGCTGGTGCTACTGGTCAGCGGCGTGATCGAGGCGTTCGTCACTCCGGCACCGCTCCCGATCGCGCTCCGGCTGACGATCGGCGCCATGGCGTGGCTCGGCTTCCTGGGCTACGTGGGCTGGTGCGGCCGGAGGGCGGTTCACTCTGGACAGCATGCGGACGTGGATCCGCTGGAGCGGCCCGCCACCGCCCCGGTCAGTAACTGATCGCCGGACGCATTCGACGCCCCGCACCCCACGCATTCGCCCCCTCACCCTCATGCCGCTGAGATCACGTGTGCCCAGGCAGAGAGCCGATGAACTCTTGACTTCATAGATGAGTTTCGGTAGACGTTAAGACATCGGGGTGTCGGCGGAAACGCCAGATCTACCGCCATGACAGGCCCGTTCGGTAACCACTCCGGCGGGGAGGGCCGATGTCGGTCAGGGTCTCGTCCACCGATCGGGTGATGTCTGCCACCACGTCAGTCGTCCGTCCACCCGCTACTCGCGTGGTCTGCCCGATCCTGGTCGGACGGGTGGCGGAGTTGACGCAACTCCGCCAGGCGGTCCAACGACCGCCGTCGGTCATCACGATCGAGGGTGAGGCCGGAATCGGGAAGACCCGGCTGGTGCAGCACCTCCTGGCTGAGCCGGCCCTCGCCAACACCGCCCGCCTCGTGGGGCAGTGCAGCCCGCTGCGGGAACCGTTCCCGCTCGGCCCGGTGATCGATGCGCTCACCGGGGCGGGGCGCTGGCTGCCGACCACCGGCCTGCCGGCGGTGACCGCCGCCCTGCGGCCGCTGCTGCCGGAGCTGGCGGACCGACTGCCGGCACCGTTGCCCCCGCTCGAACACCGCCGACAGGAGCGACACCGGCTGTTCCGGGGCATCCGGGAACTGCTGGCGTGCCTTGGGCCGACCGTGCTGGTCCTGGAGGATCTGCACTGGATCGATCCGGGGACAGAGGAACTCATCCGCTTCCTCACCGACCGCCCACCCCCGGAGCTGAGTCTGGTGCTCACCTATCGCCGGGAGGACCTCGCCAACCCCCGCACCACCAGCCCGGCGTCACCGGCCGGGCGGGCGGAGCAGCTCCGGCTCGCACTCCCGCCCCTGACCGCCACCGAGGTGGCCGCGCTGGTGGCCGCGGTCCATCGCCGACCAGTGCCGGAGCGGTTCAGCCGCAAACTGTACGAACGCACCCTGGGGATCCCCCTGGCGGTAGAGGAGGTCCTCGGCCTGCTGTGGGATCGACACTCCGGCACCGATTCCGGCCCCCTCCTGGACGACCTCCCCACCGAGGGCCCGCGGGCGGTACCGGCCACGCTGCGGGACGCGCTACTCGACCGGGTCCGGCGCCTGAGCGGCGCCGCGGTCCGGCTCCTGCACGCCGCCACCGTCCTCAACCACCCCGCCACCGAACCGGTCCTGTCACGACTGGCCGGTCTGTCCGAACTAGACTGCACTACCGCGCTCGCGGAGCTGATCGATCGCGGGCTGCTCCAGCCGGTCGGTGAGAACCAGTACGGATTCCGCCACCCCCTGGCGCAGCAGGCGATCCACGATTCCCTGTCCGAGCCGGTCCGGCGGGCCCTCCACCGCCGGGCGGTGCGCGTACTGGCCACCCTGGGGTCTCCGCCGCCGTTGGCCCGGCTCGCCCACCACAGCCGGGCCGGGGGCCTGATCGACCAGTGGCAACGGTACGCCGAGGCCGCCGCCGACCAGGCGCTGGCGCTGGGGGACCACGAAACCGCTACCCGACTCCTGCGGCAGGTGGTGGCCCGCCCCGGCGCCACCACCTCCACCCGGGTCCGGATCGCCATCAAACTGGGGCGGGCGGCGCTGGACGGGCTGAGCCACTGCGCCGCGCTCACCCTGCTCCAGGACACCCTGGCCGAGGCCGAGCTGCCGGTGGAGGCCCGTGGTGAGCTGCGACTGTGCCTGGGGCTGCTGCTGCGTAACCAGTCCCAGCAGGCCGAGCAGGGCTGGCAGGAGCTGACCCAGGCGGTGACCGAGTTGGCGCAGCGCCCCGGACCGGCCGCGCGCGCCATGGCCAGTCTGGGAGCGCCCTACCTGACCGACGGCCACCACCTGGACGAACACTTGAGTTGGCTGGCGCGAGCGGAGCAGACCGCGCAGCGCTCCGGGGACGCAGAACTGCGGGCGGTGGTACGGGTCAACCTCGCCACCGCGCTGCTGTGCACCGCCGACGCCGACAGTTGGCGGCGGGTCGGACCCGACGGTTCCCTCGCGGGCGTGACCGAGGCGGGCGACCCCCGGATGGCGGTCAACGCCGCCTGGTCGGCGGTGGGTACCGGTCGGTATCGGCAGGCGGAGCAGTTGCTGCGGACCGCCCCCACCATGATCGACAATCCGGCCGGTAGCTACCTGTCCTGCGCGCTGGCCGGCACCACCCTGCTCTACGACTATGCGGTCGGCAACTGGGAGGGCCTGGTCACCCGAGCTGAGCAGGTCACCGACGAACACTCGCAAGTGGCGTCGGTGGTGGCCGAGGCGAAGCTGGTGCTCGGCCTGTTGGCGCTGGCCACCGGCCGTTCCCGGGAGGCGGCCGACCACTTGTCGACGGTGGGGGGATCGGTGCCGGTGGCGGTGGCGGCGCGCGCGGGCCTGGCGCGGCTGGCGGCCGCCAGCGGGGACCTGGCCGCCGCCGAGCGGCAGGTCACCGAGGGGCTCACGCTGATTCGAGGCAAGGGAGTGTGGTGCTGGGCCGCGGAGCTGCTACCGATCGCGGTAGCGGTGCTGGGCCGCTCCCCTGGGCACACCGGCGGCGGCGTCGCCGCCGCCGAGGCGGTGCTGGACGAGGCCGCCCGGGGGCTGGTCGGTCGCGACAGTCCGTTGGCGGCGGCGGCGCTCCTGGCGGGCCGGGCGCTGGTGGCCGAAGCCAAGGGGGCACTGGCCGCGGCCGCCGCGGGGCACGCCGAAGCCGCCCGGGCGTATGAGGCGCTCCCGCACCCGTACGCGGCGGCTCAGGCCTGGGAGGCGCACGGCCGGTGCCTGGTGGCGGCGGGGCAGGACGCCACCGGGGTCCTGACCGACGTGGCCCACCGGTACGCCACCCTCGGGGCGACTTTCGACGGTGCGCGCGCTCGGCACCTGCTGCGCAGCCTGGGAGGCCGAGTACCGCATCGGCGCGGGCGGCGCGGTTACGGCGGCCAACTGTCCCCTCGGGAGCGAGAGGTGGTCCGACTGGTCCGGACCGGCCTGACCAATCGCGAGGTGGCGGAGGCGCTGTTCCTGTCCCCCCGCACCGTGGAGGCGCATGTGGCGCGGGCGCTCCGCAAGCTCGGCCTGCCGTCCCGGCGGGCGTTGGCCACCGGGCAGATCGCCGTCAGTCTCGGCGATCAAAGCTGACCGCCCGCACCGTGACGGGCAGAAATGCTCCCTACGCCGATACCCGGCAACCCGCTCGCATGAAGTGGCGGGTCGGGCGCTGGCGGAGGGCGCCCGACCCGCCGGGTGGGTACTGCTCCACGGACTAGCCGCGGATCAGTGGGTTATGCAGCTGCTGCTACGGCACCGACTTGGTGACCGAGTCGCTGCCGTCGGGACCGCTGACCGTCAGGGTGACGTTGTAGTTACCGATGAGGTACAGGTAGCTGACCGTCACCCCGCTGCCAGTGCCTCCGTCGCCGAAGTTCCAGCTGTAGGAGGTGATGTTCCCGGTGGACGAGCTCGCGTCGAAGCTGCAGTAGAGGAAGAAGAGCAGCGAGGTGCAGCTGTGGGTGAAGTCCGCCTTCAGCCCCGGCGGCGGCGGAGGCGGCGGAGGCGGCGGCGGGGTGCCACCGGTGGCGGCGAGCACCGCGGCCAGGGCGTCGATCCGGCCCTCACCCCAGACGTTGTTGTTCTCCGGCGTACCACCACAGCTGGTGTTGTTCATGTCCCGAGCGGTGGTGTCCAGCACATCGATGGTGCCTGCGATGTTGCCCCGGTAGTCCGGCGCGGCCGACCAGATCAGGGCGACCGTGCCGGAGACGTGCGGTGCCGCCATCGAGGTGCCGCTGCAGCGTGGCGTACGCGTTGGTCGGCAGGCTGGACCGCACGTTGCTGCCCGGGGCGGCGATGTTCGGCTTGATCGATGCCGTCGACGCCGGACGTACCCGCGGCTGGAGAAGCGAGGAGATGGCGTTGTTGATGTCGTACGCCCCGACCGCGTACGCCTGCGGGTTGTCGCCGGGCGAGTCTCGGCGGTGTTGCAGCCCGGGCCGGCGTTGCCGGCGGAGAACGCCGGGAAGATGCCCGCGGCCCGCCAGGCGTTGACGGTCTGCTGGTACCAGGTGTCGCCGCCGGCCGCCGCCCCAGGAGTTGTTGACCATGTCGGGGCGCAGGTCCGGGCGGCGGGTTCTGGCCGTTGAGGTCGGTCGGGGCGAGCACCCACTGGCCGGCAGCGAGCAGGAGGCGTCGGAGCAGGTGCTGGTCTCGCAGCCCTTGGCGGCGATCCACTTGGCGCCGGGCGCCACGCCGATCTGGTTGCTGCGCGCCGTCGTCGCCGACCATGGTGCCCATGGTGTGGGTGCCGTGGCCGTTGTTGTCGCACGGTGCCGCGGTCGGCGCAGACCCCGGCCGGGTCGTACCAGTTGTAGTTGTGGTCGAAGTCCGCTACCGGTGTTGCCGCGGTACTGGTTGACCAGCGCCGGGTGGTCGAACTGCACGCCGGTGTCGATGTTGGCGACGACGATGCCCTCGCCGCGTGTCGCCGAACTCGGACCAGACCTCGGGGCGCTTGATGTTGTGGATGTTCCACTCGACGGCGTTCGGTGCCGCGTCGGGTGGCGCGGACCGGCTCGACCGGCTCGACCAGCTTGTACGTCGCGGTTCGGTTCGATGCGCGGCCACGTCCGGCGCGGGCGGCGAACGCGTCGACCAGAGCCCGGTCGCCGGTGACCAGCAGCGCGTTGGCGATCCAGTACGAGGTGTACTCGATCCCCCGGGCGTCCAGGTCGGCCTTCAGGTCCGCCTGGCTCGCCTCCGCCACGCTGGTCAGCTGCTGGTAGACGTAGCTCGCCTTCTCCAGCTTGGTCTCCATGGTCCGGGTCGCGGACAGGTCGGCGTTCGCGGTCAGGTAGACGAAGAACTCGGTGGTGCCGTTTCGCTCGAGTTCCGCGTATACCTCCTGATCGATGTATGTCGAAGCAAACTCCGGGTTGGCGTTGGCGCCGACCGGCCCTGCGGTCAGCGACACCGCCACCAGACTGGCCGCAGCTCCCGCCACCACCAGTCTGCGCCGGAGTCGCGCAACGTCCAGCACGTTGCTGCCTAACATGTTTCCCTCCCTCGAGGCGATCGGTGGCCTCGCCACGGCCGTGACGAGGACCGCCATCGGAATGGCTCCCCCGTGCACACTCACCGTCACCCGTCGGGAAACTCGGTGCAATCAGTAGTTACTACGCAATAAATATGGGCGGGGAGCGGACCGACCATGCCGGACGGACCGGACAATCGTCAACCAGTCATCACGGTCAGTAACCGCCGCCGCACCCGCCCACCGTCAGCTCCCCACCGGTCACAGCCGACCGGCGGCTTTGAGGTCCAGGTAGGCGTCGGCGACCGCGGCCGCGAACGTCTCCGGCGGCGCCTCCACCACCCGTACCCCGTGCCGGACCAGCGCGGCCCGGACCCGCTGCCGGGCCGCCAGCGTCCGGGCGGCGGCCGCGGCGGTGTAAAGGTCCGGTACCGAGCCTCGCTGGGTGACCAACCGGGTCAACTCCGGGTCCGTGACGGAGGCGACCACCACGCGATGCCGCGCCAGCAGACGCGGCAGCACCGGCAGGAGCCCTTCCCCCAGGGCCGCCGGCTCCAGGGTGGTGAACAACACCACCAGCGCCCGCCGGCGTGCCCGGTCACATACTTCGGAGACCACCCGCCCGAAGTCAGTCTCGGCCAACGCCGGAGTGAGGGTGGCGGTGGCGTCCACCAGGGCCGGTGGCAGACTCCGCCGGTGCCCGGTGGAGACGCTGGCGCGGACCTGGGTGTCCACCGCCAACAGGTCGACACGGTCTCCCGCATGGATCGCCAGGGTGGCCAGCAGGAGCGACGCGTCGATCGCCGCGTCCAGCCGCGGCTCGTCCCCCACCCGGGCGGCGCTGGTCCGCCCCGTGTCCAATACGCACAGCACCCGCCGATCCCGCTCCGGCCGCCAATCCCGGACCATCACGTGCTCGGCCCGGGCGGTAGCCCGCCAGTCAATCGACCGGACATCGTCGCCGACCACGTACTCCCGCAGCGAGTCGAATTCGGTGCCCTGGCCGCGCCCCCGCACCACCACCTGGCCTTCGATCACCCGGAGCCGGGACAGCTTCTCCGGCAGGAACCGTCGCGAGTGGAACGGGGCCAGCACCCGCAGCGTCCAGGGCGGGGTCAGCCGCCGGGAGCGGCGGCGGCTGGTCTGCCGGAAGGCCAGCCCGAACGGCCCGTACGAGCGGACGGTCACCCGCACCGCCGGCCGGTCCCCCCGCCGGGTAGGGGTCAGCTCCGTGACCACCTCCACCGCCTCCCCCGGCTCGATCGTGACCGGGGTCGGTGGCGTCCGGTGTGCTGCGCGCCCCGGCCGAGGGCACCCAGGCGTCCCGGATCACGCCTCGGACCGGCCGCACCCCGCGGTTACCCACCCGCAGCCGGACCGTCGCGGTCCCCCCGGCCCGCACCCGGCGGTCACCGGCGCGTTCGGCCCACAAATCCGCCACCGAGCCCGCCAGGGCGAGATCCAGCCCCACCGCCACCGCCAGCAGCCCCACCACCCCCGCCAACCA
Organism: uncultured Actinomycetota bacterium; assembly: GCA_963809545.1. Classification (GTDB taxonomy): domain Bacteria; phylum Actinomycetota; class Actinomycetes; order Mycobacteriales; family Micromonosporaceae; genus Natronosporangium. Next base: position 725,879 of record CAWEKD010000007.1, read on the forward strand.
GGGCCACGGCCACGGGGTGACCAGACCGGGGGCGGCCAGCAGCACCAACAGCACCGGGACACGCGGGGTCAACATGGGACTCCTACCGGGGGGCGGGGACGGCGGCCAGGATCGCCTCCAGCACCGAGTCGGTGGTGGCGCCCTCCAGTTCCGCCTCGTGCCGCAGCCGCAGCCGGTGCCGCAGCGTGGGGTGGGCCATCACCTTCACGTCGTCGGGAATGACATACTCCCGCCCCGCCAGCCAGGCGCGGGCCTTGGCGACCGCGAGCAGCGCGATGGCGCCCCGCGGCGAGGCGCCCAACTCCACCGAGGGGGCGGTCCGGGTGGCCCGGCACAGGTCCACTACGTACCCGAGCACCTCCTCCGCCACGTACACCTGGCTGACCGCCCGGCGGGCGGCGGCCAGATCGTCGACGTTCGCTACCGGACCCACCCCCACCGCCGCCAGGTCCCGGGGATCGAACCCGGCGTGGTGGGCGCGCAGAATGCCCAGCTCCTCCTCCCGCCCGGGTAGCGGCACGGTCAGCTTCAGCAGAAACCGGTCCAGCTGGGCCTCGGGCAGCGGATACGTGCCCTCGTACTCCACCGGGTTCTGGGTGGCGACCACCAGGAACGGATCCGGCAATGGGCGGGGCACACCCTCCACAGTGACCTGACGCTCCTCCATCACCTCCAGCAACGCCGACTGGGTCTTCGGTGGGGTCCGGTTGATCTCGTCGGCCAGCAGCAGGTTGGTGAACACCGGCCCGGGGCGGAACTCGAACGCGGTGGTCCGGGTGTCGTAGACCAGCGAACCGGTGACGTCGCCGGGCATCAGATCCGGAGTGAACTGCACCCGCTTGCTCTCCAAGGCGAGGCTGGCCGCCAAGGTCCGCACCAGCAGGGTCTTCGCCACCCCGGGAACCCCCTCCAGCAGCACGTGCCCCCGGCACAGCAGCGCGACCACCAGCCCGGTCACCACCCCCTCCTGACCGACCACCGCTTTGCCGATCTCGGCCCGGACCCGGGCCAGCGCCGCTCGGGCCGGGTCACTGGCTTCAGCCGGAGGCGGCGGGCCGGGGACGGCAGCGGTCGCCGCCACGGGCGGCGGGGCGACCGGGGACCCCGTCGGTGGCGGAGGGACGGGGGATCCCGCCGCCGACGGTGGCACCGGAGGCCCGGGCGGCGGGGGCGGCACCGGGGGTGGCGCGGGCGGGTTCACCGCTGGCCCGCCACGGTACGGGTCACTGGCGGTCTCGGTCACGATGCGCCTCCTTCGGCTGCGGGGTTGTCGCGGGTAAGCAGCTCCACCACCGCGTCCAACTCCGCCACTGCGGCGGTGAGCTGATCATCGGTGTGCGGCTCCCGCTCGTACAGGATCTGCCGGAGCTGCTCCGGGGGGAGACCGGTGCGCTCCGCCGCGGCCGCCACCACCGTCTCCGGCGTCGGCGGTGGCGCAAGCGGCAGCCCCAGCGCGGGCAGAATCCGGCGCAGCGCCGCCTCCCGGAGAGCCGCCAAGGCCACCGGGCGCGCGTGAGTCACCTGATACAGCCGGCCTCGGCCAGCGACCACCTCGGTGGCCGGCACCACCACCGGCAACGGCTCGGACACCGGCGGCCCCAAGCGGCGGGCCCGGACCACCGCCACCAACACCGCCAGCAGCAGGGCCAGCAGCAGCCCCGCCGTCACCCCGGGCGGGTACCCGTCCAGCAGCGCCGCCAACGGGTTCCCACCACCGGATCGATCCATCTCGGACCGTTCCGGTCCCTCCAGCGACGGCAGCTCCGGAAACCGCAGGCGTAGATCCACCGGCAGCGACAGCGCGTCCACCCAGATCACCTCACGGTGACCACCGAGCAGGCCGAGGGCGAGGTCGGCGTTGCCGTACTCGCCCAACCGCCGGTTCAGGAACGGATGTGCGCCGCCGACCACGAAGACGTCCCGGTCAGTGTCGCTCCACCGGACCAGCCCGCCGCCATAACAGGACTGGCTCTGCTCCGGCAACACCGGAACGTACCGGTTGCGGACCACCGCGGCCCGGCCGGCGGCGACCGCCTCCGGTACCTCACACCCCGGCTCCGCCACACCGGTGGCCCACCGCTGTTTCCCATGGACAAACGGCATCCCGGAGAGCTGCAGCTGCAGTTTGTTCGGCATCACCAACACCACTCGGTGGATGCCAGCATGCTGAGTGGCCGCGGCGGCCAGGAGGCTCCCCATCAGGCTGGGTTTAGCCACGAACAGCACCGCGTCCTCCGCGGAGTCGACTTGGGCGAACGCGGTCTCCACGTCGGTGACGTGGGTGACGGTGGCGCCGCGCTCAGTCAGCAGGTCCGCCAGCGCGCTGGAGCCGTCCTGGTCGGTGCGGTGCGGATGCAACGTGGCGGCCTCCCCTAGGTCAGGCTCCTCCAGCCCCCTGGCCACCAGCGTGATCACGATGAGCATCGCCGCTACCGCCAGCGGTGTCACCAACCGGTACCACCGTTGTCGCCACCGGCTCGACCGCCGCGCCGTCGTCGTTGGCCGCCCCTCCACCGGTGCCGCCCCGGCGGCCGAGGGGGTCGGGGCGAACGGGATGGTCGTGCTCATCGGCTCACCTGCCGCTGTGCCACCAGTCCTCCCGTCAACAGCGCCGCCACCGTCGCCTGATACTCCCGCATGCGCGCGTCGTCCGCCGCGGTGGCGGGCCGTCCGCCGTACCAGATGCGGGAGAACAACTCACCGGCGGCGCGCAACGGCTCCGCCAAGGACGGATAGACCGCGGCGGCGCGGGTGGTCAACTCTGTCACCGTCCATCCCGGACGATAATCAAGCAGTTCCCGCTCGACCAGGGCGCGGACCATCGCCCGCAACCGCTCCCGGACCGCCTCCTTGTAGCGCCCCTGGGCGGCCAGCTCGTCCGCGCTCATGGTGAGCTGCTGAGCGGGCAGGTCCGGCAGCTCGTCCGGCGCCAGCTCGACCGGCTCCGGCGCCACCGCCGGCGCCGGCTCCCGGGGCGGTCGGCGCCGCCACCGCCACCGCAGCCGCAACCGGGACCACCACCGCCCGAACCGGCGCCAGAAGCCCCGCCGGAACGGCCACCGCCACCGCGGCCGCCGCCACCGCTTCCGGGGGCCGGTGCTCGCCTCCCCCCGCCGTCCCCGCGGCAACCACGCCGGCCAGTAGTACCACAGCACCCCGGTCAGCAGGGCGACCGTCACCAGCCCGCCCCCCAACGTCGCCACCCCGCCGGGGACCGCATCCGCCAGCACCGCGACGAGCTGGTGCCACCACCTCATCACGGCCTCACCAACACCGGGGTCGGGTCAGTGCCTCGGGCCAGGCTGCGCCGCAGCGCCAGATCCAGCCCCTCGGTCCGCATCCGCGCCTCCAGGTGCAGCATCACGTCCAGGCAGGCCAGCGCGGGGTATCCGCACGCGTTCACCAGCAGGTAGACCAGGCTGATCACCACCGCGTCCTCGGTGGTGGACTGGGGGACCCAGACCAGCTCGAGCGCCGACAGCACGCCATAGCCCCAGGCCACCCGGATCACCAGCCAACCGAGGTACGCACTCACCCGGATCCGCAGTACCCGGGCGAACCCGCGGCTGGAGAGCACCACCGACCGGCCCAGCGCCCGCAGTGGACCCACCTGATCCACCACCACCGCCGGCGCCACCAGTCCGAACGATCCGTAGCACCACAGCCACAGCGGCACGGTCAGGAACGCCAGCAGGAAGTACGTGGGCGGCCACCCGAACACGGTGGCGGAGACCAATCCCAGGATGGTGGCGACGATCGCCGCCACCACCGTGACCCCGGCCCATCGGCGCCCCCGGCCTGACGGGGCGGGGGCCGCGGGGCCCAGCAAGGCGTGGGGGGCGACGCTCCCGGCCCGACCGGCCAGCACGGTGATCGCCGCCAGCTCGGTCACACACCCCACCACCAGCAGCAACCCCCACACCGACCACCGATCGCTGGCGGGCAGGAAACGCAGGTCAAGGTCGGCCCACCGGCGCAGCGGGAACAGCACCAGCTGCTCCACCAGCGCCACCAGCCCACCCCAGGCCAACAGCCGGAGGCCGGCGACGCGCAACAGACTCACCGCCGCATCCAGCAGCTCACCAAAGGTCAGCGGCCGTAGCGGCAGCACACCCGGTGTGCTGGTCACAGAGCACGTCCTTCCGAGGGGGGAGCCGATGAACGGACCGCCGCCATCCTGGCATGGCCGCGCCACCCAGGCGACATCGCCGGGTCATGACCGCCGCCGCCCCACCACTTCGGTCAGCCGCACCCGGCCCCCGGTCCGGAGCACCGCCCGCTGGTAAATCCGGGCGGCCACCGCCACCATCACCAGCACCGCCACCACCATCAGCCCGGCCGCCACGCTGATCTGCCAGGCCGGGACCGCGCCACTCGCGATCCGGGTGGGCATCACCACCACCGAGAACGGCGGCACCACGGACAGCACCCGGGCCAGCGGCGCCCCCGGGTGATAGGCGGCCAGAAAACCGACCCCGTACGCCACCATCATCAGCGCCGTCATCGGGGTGAGCACCCCGTTCACATCCTCCTGTCGGGACACCAGGGCTCCGGAGGCCGCCGCCAACGCGCTGAAGAAGGCGTACCCGAGCAGGAACCATCCGAACACGCTGGCCACCAGGCTTCCCAGCCCGGGCGGAAGCTGCGCGGTCACACCGGTCAGGCGGGCGGCGGTCAGGCCGGTGGCGGCGATCACGGCCAGCTGGAACAGCCCGAGCAGCCCGATCCCGATGATCTTGCCGGCGAGCAGCTGCCACGGTCGCACCGTCGCCAGCAGCAGTTCCACGATCCGGCTGCTCTTCTCCTCCACCACCCCGGTGGCCACATACACCGCCGGCAGGTAGATGAGCATCATCATGGCGAGGACGACCACCAGCGCCAGCCAGAACCCGGCCATGGTGTCCGTCTCGTCCCCGTGGACCGGGCGATACACCAACGGCGACACGGTCAACGCCTGCTCGATCACGGTCGGCGACAGCCCCGCCGCCTGCAGCGCCTGGGCGGTGCGGTGCCGTTGGTGAGCCGCCTCCAGCACCTGGCCGAGCCGCGGATCAATCCCACCGTCGGTGAGCACCACCCCTCGGTCGGCCAGCAGCACGGCGGTCAGTTCCCGGTCGGCGACCGCGGCGCGGGCCGCCGGTTCATCCGGCACCCGCATGACCGTCACCCGCAGCTCCGCGGCCGTGGCCTGGGCGACCAGCTGCTCCGGCAGATCCGCGGCCCCACCCACCACCCCGACCTGATGGGTCCGGCCGCCGAACAGGGACGGCAGCAGCGCCACCGCCGCCACCAGCAGCACGCTCACCGCCAACCCGATCAGGTAGCTGCGGCTGCGGCCGCGGGTGACGATCTCCCGGGCCGCCACCGACCACACCGGATTCACGCCACCACCTCCCGGAAGATCTCCGCCAAGGAGGGGCGCTCCACTCCGAAGTGGAGCACGCGCCCCGCCCGGGCCGCCGCCCGCAGCACCGCCTGATCGTCGGCGGCGGCGATCCGGACCTCCCGGTCGCTGACCCGCTCCAACAGCGTGCCGGGGAGGTTCGCCTCCCAGCCAGGAGCGGCGTCCGCCACCACCACCCGTAGCGCCGCGCGCCCCTCCCGTTGGCGCAGCGCCGCCACCTCGCCGGCGGCCACCAACCTCCCGTTGGCGATGATCGCCACCTCGTCACACAGTCGCTCCACCAGCTCCAACTGGTGGCTGGAGAAAATGACCGGTACCCCGGCGGCGGCCCGCTCCTGTAGCACCTGCGCCAGCACATCCACCGCCAACGGGTCCAATCCGGAAAATGGTTCGTCCAGCACCAGCAGCTCCGGATCGTGCGCCAGCGCCACCGCCAACTGCACCCGCTGCTGATTACCGAGCGACAGCGCCTCGACCAGCTGATTCCGCCGGTCGGCCAGCCCCAGCCGCTCCAGCCAGTGGTCGGCCACCCGCCGGGCCCGCACCGGGGACAGCCCGTGCAGGCGAGCAAAGTAGGCGATCTGCTCCCCGGCCCGCATCCGGGCGTACAACCCGCGCTCCTCCGGCATGTAACCGAACCGGCGACGGTCGGCCCATCGCAGTGGCCGGCCCCGCCAGCGCAACTTCCCCGCGTCCGGTGCCAGCACCCCCATGACCAGCCGCATCAGGGTGGTCTTGCCGGCGCCGTTGGCCCCGACCAGGCCGTACATGCTCCCGGGTGGCACGGTCAGCGACAGTCCATCCAGCGCTACCGTCGCGCCGTACCGCTTCCGCAGCTCGACCGCCTCGAGCACGCCGTCCCCCCTCATGGCCCGTCCGGCGGGCACCTCATCCTACCGGCGGCGGCCATCGCGCCTGGTCGCACGCTGATTGAGGGGTTGTCGGCCTTGGCTATCGTGAAGCCAGGCGACGAAAAGGATGGAACATGACTGTCCCTTATTCTCGACCGGGCAGCACCTCCCCCGGGCTCTGGCTGGGTCTGGCCATCGCCTCGACCCTGTTGTGCTGCCTCCCGCTCGGGCTGGTGGGCGTCATCTACGCCGCGCTCGCGCTCGGCGCGCAGGGCCGCGGCGACTGGGCCGACGCCGAGGACAAGGCCCGCAAAGCCAAGGGATGGACCATCGCCGCCGCAGTGGTGTCACTCGTGGCGCTCGTGATCTGGTTCTGCGGCGGCGGCTTCATCAGCTCCTGATTGTCCACCCCCACTCGCGCCCCGTTGCCTGTTTCGGTAGGCAACGGGGCAACTATCCCGGAGCCGCCCGCGACCGGCTCCGGTGGGGCGACGACGCGGCTACCCGTGGCTCAGGCGGCGCGGGCGCTGAACCGCCCCTCCACCCCGCTCACCCGCAGCCTGGTACCGAAGGTTTCGGACAGCAGCTCGTCGGTGATGGTGTCCGCCAACGGGCCCTGAGCCACCGCCGTACCGTCCCGCAGCAGCAGCGCGTGCGTGAACCCCGGCGGGATCTCCTCCACGTGGTGGGTCACCAGCACCAAGGTCGGCCCGTCCGGATCGGCCGCCAACGCCGCCAACCGGGACACCAGCTCCTCCCGCGCGCCCAGGTCCAGTCCGGCGGCCGGCTCGTCCAGCAACAACAGCTCCGGGTCCGGCATCAGAGCCCGGGCGATCTGCACCCGCTTCCGCTCCCCCTCCGACAAGGTGCCGTACGCCCGATCGGCCAATCCGGCCACGCCCAGCTGCGCCAACAACTCCTCGGCGCGCGCCAGATCCACCGGGTCGTACTGCTCCTGGAACCGTCCCACCACCGACCAGGCGGCGGTCACCACCAGATCCCGGACCCGCTCCGTGGCGGGAATCCGCTCCGCGAGCGCGGCGCTGGTCATACCGATCCGGGTCCGCAACTCCCGGAGATCGGTACGCCCCAACCGCTCCCCCAGCACATCCACGGTGCCGGTGGTGGGGTGCTGCTGCGCCGCGGCCAGTGTCATCAACGTGGTCTTGCCGGACCCGTTCGGGCCGAGCACCACCCACCGCTCATCCGGCGCCACCCGCCACGTCAGGTCCTTCAGTAGGGGGTTACCGGAGCGGATCAGCCCCACCCCGGTCACCGCGATGGCGTACTCCGACGACGGCTGCTCCACACGTTCCTGGGCTGACACGCTCCCATGTAACCACGTCGGGATACCGCGTACGATCGCGGCCGTGATAAGCAGTGATCCGGGGCTGCGGCGACTAGCATTGCAGACCCTGTTGGCAGCCTTCCCGGGCACGCAGGCCCCGGAGTGGGCGCTGCGCCTGGTAGCGGATGGACTAGCCGGGTACGCCCTGTTCGGCTACAACGTAGCCGACCCCACCCAGCTGGCCGCGCTGACGGCGCAGCTGCGCGCGGTCCGGCCCGACGTGCTGATCGCGATCGACGAAGAGGGCGGCGATGTCACCCGGTTGGCGCACGCTGTCGGCAGCCCGTACCCCGGCAACGCGGCCCTGGGGCGGGTGGATGACCCGGAAGCGACCCGGCACCTCTACCGGGCGATCGGGGCCGAACTGGCGGCCGTCGGGGTCAACCTGGACCTCGCCCCCACCGTGGACGTGAACAGCGCCGACGACAACCCGATCATCGGTACCCGGTCGTTCGGGGCCGACCCCGAACTGGTGGCGCGCCACGCCGTGGCCGCGGTGACCGGACTGCGCGAGGCCGGTGTGGGCGCCTGCGCCAAGCACTTCCCCGGTCACGGCTCCACGGTGCGGGACTCCCACCTGACCCTGCCCACAGTGGACGCTGACGCGGCGCTGCTGCGGCAGCGGGATCTGCCGCCGTTCGCGGCCGTGATCTCCGCGCGCGTCCCGGCGATCATGACCGCGCACATCCGGGTCCCGGAGTTGACCGGTGACGCCCCGGCGACGTTCAGCCACCCCGTCCTGGTGGAGCTGCTGCGCCACGAATACGGCTTCACCGGAGCGGTGCTGACCGACGCCCTGGAGATGGCGGGGGCGGCCGACGCCGCCGGTGGGATCCCCGAAGCCGCGGTCCGGGCGCTGGCGGCCGGCGCCGACCTGCTGTGCATCGGCGCCCAGGTGGATGCGGCGCTGGTGGAGCGGGTGGCGGCCACGATCACCGCCGCGATCACCGCCGGCGACCTGCCGGTGGCCCGGGTGGAGCAGGCGGCCGCGCGCACCGCCGCGCTGGCCGACGAGCTGACGGAGACCCCACCCGCACCGGCGGATCCCACGCCCCCACCGGAGCAACTGGCGGCCCGCATCGCCCGCGCGGCGGTGCAGATCGAAGGGGCGCTCCCGCCGCTGGCCGACGCCCTCGTGGTGCAGCTGGAGTCGCCGTCCACCATCGCCGCCGGCCGAGTGCCCTGGGGGCTCGTCAGCTCCCTACCCTGCGCGTCGGTGGACCCGGCGACCGCGTCGGTGGACGCGCTGCGGCAACAGGCGGGGGACCGTCCGGTGCTGGTGGTGGGGCGGCGCCTCCACCAGGACCCGGCCGCCCGGACGCTGGTGGAGCGGCTGGCCGCCGCCCACCCCACCGTGGTGGCGGAGATGGGGTGGCCGGCGGCGTGGCGCCCCGCCCGTGCCCGGGCGTTCGTCACCACGTACGGGGCCAGCCGGGCCAACGGTGAGGCGCTGGCGGCCGCGCTCGGCCTGCCCACCGAGTAAGGGGCCGGTCTGCCCGGTAAGGAAAAGCGGACTAAGGGGGGTGCCCTGCGGGTAGCGCTCCGCTACCCGCAGGGCGCCCCCCGTCAGTACCGCGACGAGAAGGGAAGTTCCCTAAGACGCGGCGGGGCTAGAGCCGGGGAGCGGCGGTCCGCACCAAGGTCCGGATCTGCCGCAGCAGCACCGACAGCGCCGCCAAGTCGGCCGACGACCGGTCGAAGGCCGCCATGGCCGCATCGGTACGGGCGATGGTCACGTCATTGAGCTGCTCCCACTCCGCGACCCGGGCCGCGGGATCCGCCATCGGCGACGTGGAGGCCAACACCTGCGAGGTCAGGGCGGCCAGCGCGGCGTACAGGTCGTAGCGCAGCGCCATCCGGGCCAGGGTCTGCCACCGGTCCTGCCTGGGCAGAGCGGAGATCTGGGAGAGGATCGCGTCCACCCGGAACCGCTCCGACAGGGTGAAGTAGATCGCGGCCACGTGGTCGATCGCGTCGCTGTCCGGGTTCAACCCGGCCGACCGGGCCACCTCGACCAGGTCGACCAGCCCGAAGCTGTACGACACCCGCGCCACCTGATCGGCCACCGCCTCCGGCAAGCCCTCGGCCACCAGCGACTCCGTCCGCGCCCGCAGCGCCGCCTGCTCGTCGCCCCGGAACAGCTCTCCCAGCCGCGGCAGCAGTCGGGACACCCCGGGCTGCAGTGCGGCGATCTCGGCCGGTACGTCCAACGGGGAGCGCCGGTTCTGGAGCAGCCACCGGACGGTCCGGTCCAGCAGGCGCCGGGTGAGGAGGTACGCGGAGGTCTGGGCCGCGATCGGCACCTGGTTGTCCAGGTCCTCCACGGTCCGCCACAGCTCCGACAGCCCGAACACGTCCCGGGCGACCACGTACGCCCGGAGCACATCCGCGGCGGAGGCGCCGGTCTCCTCCCGTGCCCGGTAGACGAACGAGATCCCGCCCCGGTTGACCACCTCGTTGACCAGCCCCAGCGTGATGATCTCCCGCCGCAGCCGGTGCTGGGGCATCTGGTCGGCGTAGCGTTCCCGCAGCGGCGTCGGGAAGTAGTTGACCAGCAGGTCGTAGGTCCACGGGTCGTCCGGCAGGTCCGAGGCGTTGATCTCGTCCTGGAGCAGGTTCTTCACGTACGCCATCAGCACTGCCAGCTCGGGCGTGGTCAGCCCACCCTGGCCGGCCTCCGCCCGGGCCACCAGTTCCGCATCGGTCGGCAACCCGGCGAGGCGCCGGTCCAGCTCACCGGCGCGCTCCAGATCGGTCAGCATCCGCCGGTGCACCGGCAGCAGCGGCTCCGCCTGGACCCGCGCCCGCCCCAGCGCCCACGCCTGGTGGTAGTTGTCCCGCAGCACCAGGGTGGCGACCTCGTCGGTCATGTCGGCCAGCAACTTGTCCCGCTCCGCGCCGGTCAGCCCGACCGTCGCCAGCAGGATCTTGATGTTGACCTCCCGGTCGGAGCAGTCCACCCCGCCGGAGTTGTCGATGAAGTCGGCGTTGATCCAGCCGCCGGTCAGCGCGTACTCGATCCGGCCGGCCTGGGTGAACCCGAGGTTGCCCCCTTCCCCGACCACCTTGCACCGCAGCTGGTTCCCGTCCACCCGCACCGGGTCGTTGGCCTTGTCCCCGACCTCGGCGTGGGACTCGGTGCTGCCCTTGACGTAGGTGCCGATCCCGCCGTTCCACAGCAGATCGACCGGTGCGGTGAGGATGGCGCGGATCAGCTCCGGCGGAGTCATGGTCTCGGGCGGATCGGCGATCCCCAGCACCTCCGCCACCTGCGGCGTGATCGGGATCGACTTGGCGGTACGCGAGTAGACGCCGCCGCCTTCCGAGATCAGCTCCCGCCGGTAGTCGTCCCAGCTGGAGCGCGGCAGCCGGAACAGTCGTTCCCGCTCCTCGTACGAGGTGGCCGCGTCCGGATTCGGGTCCAGGAAGATGTGTCGGTGGTCGAAGGCGGCCACCAGCCGAATGTGGCGGGACCGCAGCATCCCGTTGCCGAACACGTCACCGGACATGTCTCCGATGCCGACCACGGTGAAGTCTTCCCGCTGTACATCCCGGCCCAGTTCCCGGAAGTGGCGCTTGACCGACTCCCACGCCCCCCGGGCGGTGATGCCCATCTTCTTGTGGTCGTACCCGGCCGAGCCACCGGACGCGAACGCGTCTCCCAGCCAGAACCCGTACTCGCGGGAGACCTCGTTGGCCAGGTCGGAGAAGGTCGCGGTGCCCTTGTCCGCGGCGACCACCAGGTAGGGGTCGGGGTCGTCGTGGCACACCACGTCCGGCGGGGGCACCGGTTCTCCGTCGACCAGGTTGTCGGTCACGTCCAACAACCCGGAGATGAACTTGCGGTAGCAGGTCTCCGCCTCCACCTGGCGCGCCTCGCGGTCGTCGATGTTCCGCTTGAGCACGAACCCGCCCTTGGCGCCGCCCGGCACGATCACCGCGTTCTTGACCGCCTGCGCCTTGACCAGCCCCAGGATCTCGGTCCGGAAGTCGTCCCGCCGGTCAGACCAGCGCAGCCCACCCCGCGCCACCGCGGCGAACCGCAGGTGTACCCCCTCGAAGCGAGGCGAGTAGACGAAGATTTCGTGCGTGGGCCGCGGCTCCGGCAGGAACGCCACCCGGGTCGGGTCCAGTTTGAGCGCCACGTACGACTTGGGCCGATGATCCGGCTCCCGCTGGTAGAAGGAGGTCCGGTTGGTGGCCAGGATGAGGTCCAGGTAGGAGCGAATGATCCGGTCCTGGTCGAGGCTCTGGACCTGCTCCAGCTGCTGGTGGATCCGCGCCACCACCTGATCGGTGAGCTGCTGGCGCTCCTGTTCGGTGCGGGCGCTCGCCGGGTTGAACCGGGCCTCGAACAGTTCCACCAGGCTGGTGGCGATGTCCGGGTAGGCGCTCATGGTCGCTTCCAGCGACGCCTGGGTGAACACCGTCCCGGTCTGGCGTAGGTACTTCGCGTACGCCCGCAGTACCACCACCTGCCGCCAGGTCAGGCCGGCCCGCAGCACCAGGGCGTTGAACCCGTCTACCTCCGCCTCACCCCGCCACGCGGTGGAGAACGCGTTCTCGACCTGGGCCCGAATCTCGGCCGGCGGCCGGGCGCCGCTGGGGAACCGCAGCCCGAAGTCGTACAGGTAGACGGTCCCGTCCCGGCGAGTGATCTCGTACGGGCGGGCGTCCGTGACCTGCACTCCCAGCGAATGCAGCACCGGCAGTACGTCCGACAGGGTCATCGGTTCGCCGTACCGGTACACCTTGAACCGTGCACTGGAGACGTCGTCCCGGGTCTGGAACAGGTGCATCTCCAGCTGCCCCGGCTCTTCCAGGAGCTCCAGCTTGGCCAGGTCCTTGACCGCCTGGTACGGGCTGTACTGCTCCTTGTACGCCTCCGGGAACGCCTCGCCGTACTCCTGGAGCAGCGACCGGGCCTGGGCGTCGCCCAGCTTGTGCCCCAGCACCAGCGCGAAGTCGTCGTCCCAGGCGCGGGTGGCGTCGGCCAGGCGCTCGGCCAGGGCGTCCGGGTCCACCGGGCCGGGTGGGTTGGCCGGATCGGTCCGGACGATGAAGTGCAGCTGGGCCAGCATCGACTCGGTGACCCGGGTGGTGTAGTCCACCCCGATCCCGTTCAGTTCCTCCAGCAGGATCTGCTGGATCCGCAGTCGGTTGGCGGTGTGGTACCGGTCCCGAGGCAGATAGACCAGGCAGGAGGTAAATCGTCCATAGTGGTCGCGACGGAGGAAGACCCGCAGCTGGCGACGGCCGGCCATGCGCAGGACCCCGATCGCGGCCTGATACAGGTCGTCGGTGGAGATCGAGAACAGCTCGTCGCGCGGGTAGCTTTCCAGGATCTCCAGCAGGTCCTTACCGGAGTGGCTCCGCGGCGACAGCCCGGACCGCTCGATCACCTCCCGGACCTTCCGGCTGACCACCGGCAGGTCCACCACGCTGGCCCGATAGGTGGCGGTGGAGAACAGCCCGAGGAACCTCCGCTCCCCCACCACGTTGCCGTCGGCGTCGAACGTCTTCAGTCCGATGTAGTCCAAGTAGGCGTTACGGTGGACAGTGGCGCGGGAGTTCGCCTTGGTGATGATGAGCAGGCGCTTCTCCAGCGCCCGGGCGTACGCCTCCGGGCTCATCGAGGACAACACCCGGGGCTGGGTCTGGTCATTGCGCAGGATCCCCAGGCCGGTGCCGGGCTTGGCGACCAGCAGTTTCTCCGGACGCCCGCTCTTCGGATCCGGCTCCCCGTCCACCAGGGTGTACTCCCGGTATCCCAGGAAGGTGAAGTGGTCGTCGGCCAACCACCGCAGCAGCTCCACCGAGTCGGTGATGTCCTTGTCCGGCACCGGTGGGCGTGGACCACCCAACTGGGCTTCGGCCAGCTCGTCGGCGATCGCCAACGCCGCCGCCCGCATCTTCGGCCAGTCCTCCACCGCTTCCCGCACGTCGGTGAGCACCCGCTGTAGCGCCAGCTCGAGCTCGCGCCGGGCCTCCGGGTCGCGGACCGGGTCGATCTCCAGGTGGATCCAGCTCTCCACCAGCTCACCGTCGGCGGCCGCGTCCGCCTCGGTCTCGGTGGCGACCTCGATCAGCTCCCCCAGGGGCGTCCGCCGCACCACCATCAGCGGGTGCACCAGCAGGTGCACGTCCAGCCCACGGGTGGTGAACATGCCGGTGACCGAGTCGACCAGGAACGCCATGTCGTCGACCACAATGTCGACGCTGGTGCGCCCGCCCTCGGTCGGCTCGGAAATCCGTAGCTTCAGCTGCCCCGGCAACCGTTCGCGGGCCAGCTCCCGGTGGGAGGTGGCCACGGCGACCAGGTCCGCGGGGGTCAGCCCGATCAGTTCCTCATCCGGCGCGAATCGCCAATACCGGGCCACCAACCCTGCGGTGGCGGGGTCCTCGGCTAGCGCCACCGCCTGCTCCACCAGGTGCTCCGCGTCGGGTAGCGGCGCTAACTCCGTCGCTATCAACTCACCGAGCTCGGCGGTGCCGGTGCCGCTGCCGAGCTCGGACGCTTCGTCATAGAGCGTGTCCACCGAACTGCCGGCCCGGAGCCGGGAAGGTTCTAGATCTGCCGTCTCACCGTCCGGCCCGACCACCGCATGGCGGCTCATCAGCCACACTCCCCTCACTACCCACAACGCTGTGGGCTGGCCTGCTTCTCAGCTTAGCCAGCTACCCTGGCAGCGGTCACCCGGACCGAGCAGTACCGGTCCCTTCCGTCGAGGAGCCCGAGATGAGTCGCCGCCCACTAGCCGCCGGACTGGCGGCGCTCCTGCTCATCGGTCTAGCCGCGTGCAGCCGTTCGGAAGGACCGCAATCAGCCGCAGCGGCGTTCCTGACGGGTTGGCAGTCCGGAGACCTGTCCGGACGGTACGTGACCGACGCCGGTGACCCACTGTCACCGACTGAGGTGGCGGAGGCGATCGCGGAACTGGCCGGAGACCTCGCCACCCAGTCGCCCACCCTAACGATGGGCGAGATCACCGAGCAGGGCGACTCCGCCACCGCGGAGTTCACTGTGGAGTGGCCGTTGCCGGGTGGCGTCACCTGGGACTACCCCAGCGCCGTCCAACTGACCAAAGACCAGGACGGCTGGCGGGTGGTCTGGGAACCCCGGGTGGTGCACCCCGAGCTGTCCGCCGGCGACCAGCTGCGGCTGCAACGGCGACCCGCTCACCGAGGGGAGATCCTGGCCGCAGACGGACAGCCGCTGCTGTCGGCCCGACCGGTCACGGTGGTCGGAATCTGGCCCAGTCGGGTGGAGGACCTGGACCGGCTGGTCACCGAACTGACCGGCGCGCTGTCCTCACTCGGCCATGAACTCGACTTGTCGGATCTACCGGACCGGGTAGCCGACGCGACGGAAGCCGACTTGTTCGTCGAGGTGGTGACGCTCCGGCAGGAGGAGTACGACCGGATCGCCGACCGGATCGGCGACCTGCCCGGCATCACCACCCGCCCCACCGAGCGGCAGTTGGCGCCGACCCGTACCTTCGCGCGCGCCCTGCTCGGCACGGTCGGCGACGTCACCGCCGAGGTGATGGAGCGCCACCCCGGGGTGTACGAGGTGGGTGACCAGGTCGGTTACGGCGGCTTGTCCGAGGCGTACGACCAGCACCTCCGGGGCACGCCCGGCTACACGGTGACCATCGCCCGCCCCACCTCGGACGGCCAGGTCGACGACATCGCGCTGGCCCAGATCGACCCGGTGGCCGGCACCGCCCTGCACATCACCGTGGACCGACAGATCCAGCAGACGGCCGAGACCGCCCTGGCGGTCGAGTCCCGGCCGGCCGCACTGGTGGCGATCCGGATCAGCGACGGGGCGATGGTCGCGGTCGCCAACACCCAGGGCGAGGAGGCGTACCCGGTGAACACCGCCCTCACCGGGGCGGTGCCCCCAGGATCCACGTTCAAGATGGTCAGCGCCTACCAACTGTTGGCCGAAGGGGTGGTCACGCTCGACACCCTGGTGGAGTGCCCGGCGCAGGTGACCGTGGACGGTTTCACCATCCGCAACGCCTTCCCCGGCGACCAGGGCAAGATCCCGTTCCGGGACGCGGTGGCGATCTCCTGCAACACCGCGTTCGCGCTGCTGTCGGCGGAGCTCGACGACGACGGTCTGGCGCAAGCCGGGGCAGCGCTCGGGTTGGGCGAGGACTGGGATCCGGGACTGGCCACGTTCACCGGGGCGGTCCCCACCGGCGGGTCGGCGCTGGAGCAAGCCGTGACCGCGTTCGGCCAAGGCGAGACCCAGGTCAGCCCGGCGGCGATGGCGGCGGCGGTAGCCGCGGTGGCCCGCGGCGCCTGGCTGCCCCCGGTCCTGGTGACCGAACCGGCCCCACCGGCGGTCGAACCGGTGCCGCTGCCGGAGCCCGTGGTGGCCGACCTCCACGACGCCCTACGGCGGGTGGTGACCCACGGCACCGCCTCCGCGCTGGCGCACGTGCCGGGGGAGCCGGTGTACGGCAAGACCGGCACCGCCGAGGCCGGGCCGGAGGTCACCCACGCCTGGTTCATCGGCTGGCAGGGTGACCTGGCGGTGGCGGTGTTCGTGGAGGATGGCCGCTCCGGCTCCCAGGCCGCGGTGCCGCTGGCCGAACGGTTCTTCCGCGCCCTCGCCGGCTGACCTAGGCGGTGGTGTCGGGGCTGGTGCGCGGCACCGGAATGCTCGGCCGCGCGGACAGCGCCGACACCAACATGTCCACCAGCTCGGCGGCGTAGCGACCGTCCGGATCGTGGTCCGGGTCGAACACGGTCAGTTCCATCCCCAGGCACGAGGTGTCGCTGACCAGCCCGGCGATCAGCAGCTCCAACTCCGGATGGGCGATCCCGCCGTCGTCGGGCGCGTCCACCGCCGGCATCACCGCCGGATCCAGGACGTCCACATCCACATGCACCCAGAACCCGACACAGTCGGTGAGCTGCTCCCGGGCCCACTGGGCGGTCCGCGCCGGCCCCTCCGCCCGCAGCTGCGGCACCGCCCGAACCGCGAACCCGGCCGCCTGCAGATCCATCCGGTACTCGTCGTGCTCCCGGATCCCGATCACCACCACGTCCGAGTCCCGCAGATAGGGGCGGCGGTGCTCAATCCCGGCCAGCTCCACCTGTCCCCGGCCGGTGACCAGGGCGAGGTCCTCGCCGGCGGCCGCGCCCACATACCGGGCGTTACCCGGGTGTCGGAAGTCGGAGTGGCCGTCGACGAACACCAGTCCCGGACGCCCCTCCAGCTGCTCGGCCAACCGGTTGATCGCCAGCGCCGCCCCCAGCAGGATCGAGCAGTCCCCACCCAGGACCAGGGGAAACTCACCAGCATCCAGGATCGCGCCGATCCGGTCGGCCAGCCGGACCGTGTACTCGGCGATCTGCTCGGCCTGACACACCCCGTCGCCGGGCTGCCACCCGGTCGGGTCGTACCGGGGCGGGGTGACGCAGCCCGCGTCCCGGGCGCCCAGCCGGGCCACCAGCCCGTGATCCCGCAGGGCCCCGGGAGCCTTGGCGCACCCCGGCACCGTACCTAGGCTGGGCGGGCGTAACCCGAGGTTGGAGGGTGCATCCAGCACCGCGATCCGGCGGCTGACCGCGGGACCACCTCCGGCCACCGAAACCGGCCGGCTCGCCACCGCCTGGTCAGACAGCCGCCCGGGGTCACCGCTCATCGGACCTCCGGTCAGAACAACGCGTTCGCCAGCGCCCGGCGGGCCGCCGCCACGGCCGGGTCATCCGGACTTGCCAGCGTGAACAGCGAGACCAGGTGTTCCCGTGCCCGGTCCCGTTCCTCTCCGGCGGTCCGCCGGACCGTCTCCACCAGCCGCTGGTAGGCCCGCTCCGCCTCCCCGCTGAGCACTTCGACGTCGGCCGCCCGCAGCTGCGCCTCCACATCGTCCGGATTGGCGTCCGCCGCCGCCACCGCCGCGGCCGGGTCCACCCCCTGAGTCCGCCGCAACAGCGCCACCTGGGCCAGCCCGGCCTCCGCCGCGGACTCCGCCGGAGACTCCGACAGGATCTTCTGGAATGCCCGCTCCGCGGCGTCCAGATCCCCGTTGAGCATCGCCTGCTCCGCCTCCGCCAGCCGGGGATCGGTCTGCTTGGGCGGGGTGGTACCGGCCGCCTGCAGCACCGCATCCAACCATTGCCGCAGCTGCGCCTCGGGAACCACCCCGGTGAACGCGTCGATCGGCTGACCGCCCACCACCGCGTACACCATCGGGATCCCCTGTACCCGGAACAACTGGGCCAGTCGGGGATTGGCGTCGACGTCGACTTTGGCGAGCACCCACGCCCCGCCGTACTCCACCGCCAGCTTCTCCAGCACCGGCGACAGCTGCTTGCAGGGACCACACCACTCGGCCCAGAAGTCCACCACCACCGGGGTGGTCAGCGACCGCTCCAGCACCTCTGACTGGAACGTGGCCTCGGTGACGTCGATCTTGACTACGCCGCCCGCCGGGCCGCCTGCCTGCCCGCCGGCGGGCCCCGGCTGGCCGGCTGCCGCTGCTCCGCCCGGCGAGCTGGGGCCCGCCGGCGGGGGTGACGGTTGCCGCAGCGCGCTCAGATCGACCGCACCCCGCATGAAGACCGACTGACTGTCACGTGGGTCGCTCATGTGCCCTAGTCTCGCACGTCCAGCCGGTCACCCGCCCTCACACCGGCGGGCCCACGGCCCAGAGAAGGCGGTCAGAACCGCGCCGGCTCCCGGTACTCCCCCCACAGCTGCCGCAGCGCTCCGCAGATCTCCCCTAGCGTCGCCTCCGCCCGGACCGCCTCCAACATCGGCGGGATCAGGTTCTCGTCGGTACGGGCCACCTCCACCATGCGGGCCAGGACGGTGTCCACCGCCGCCTGGTCCCGGCTCGCCCGGCGCTGCGCCAACAGCCGCTTCTGCTCCTGCTCCACCTCATGGGAGACCCGCAGGATCTCCAGCGGCCGGGTGACCGTGTTCTGGTAGCAGTTGACCCCGACGATCTTCTTCTCGCCCTTCTCCAGCGCCTGCTGGTAGGCGAACGCCGCCTCCGCGATCTCGGACATGAACCAGCCGTCCTCGATCCCCCGCAGGATGCCCGCGGTCATCGGGCCGATCGGGTGCTCCCCCGTCCCCGCCATCGACTTGATCCGGTCGAAGATGGCCTCCGCCTCCGCTTCGATCCGGTCGGTGAGCGCCTCCACGTACCACGACCCACCCAGCGGGTCGGCCACATTGGTTACTCCGGTCTCCTCCATCAGCACCTGCTGGGTCCGCAGGGCGATCTCGGCGGCCTCCTCGGTGGGCAGCGCCAAGGTCTCGTCCAGGGCGTTGGTGTGCAACGAGTTGGTGCCGCCCAGCACCGCCGCCAGCGCCTCGACCGCGGTCCGCACCACGTTGTTGTACGGCTGCTGGGCGGTCAGCGACACCCCGGCGGTCTGGGTGTGGAACCGCAGCCACATCGCCCGCTCCTCGGTGGCGCCGTACACGTCCCGCATCCACCGGGCCCAGATCCGGCGAGCCGCCCGGAACTTGGCGATCTCCTCGAAGAAGTCGATGTGGGCGTCGAAGAAGAAGCTCAGTCCGGGGGCGAACTGGTTGACGTCCAGTCCCCGGGACTTGCCCAGCTCCACGTACCCGAACCCGTCGGCCAGGGTGAAGGCGAGCTCCTGGGCGGCGGTCGCCCCCGCCTCCCGAATGTGATAGCCGGACACCGACAGCGGCTTGTAGCGGGGGATCTCGCGGGAGCAGAACTCCATCAGGTCGCCGATCAACCGCAGGTGCGGCTCCGGCGGGAACAGCCACTCCTTCTGGGCGATGTACTCCTTGAAGATGTCGGTCTGCAGGGTGCCGTCCAGGCGGGAGATGTCCGCTCCCTGCCGCTCGGCGGCCACCAGGTACATGCAGAAGATCGGCACGGCGGGGCCGGAGATGGTCATGCTGGTGGTGATGGACTCCAGGTCGATCCCGTCGAACAGGATGTCCATGTCCGCGGCCGAATCGATCGCCACTCCACAGTGGCCAGTCTCGCCCAGGGCCTGCGGATCGTCGGAGTCCCGCCCCATCAAGGTGGGCATGTCGAACGCGACCGACAGCCCGCCGCCCCCGGCGGCCAGCAGCATCTTGTACCGCTCGTTGGTCTGCCGGGCGTTACCGAACCCGGAGAACTGTCGGATCGTCCAGGTCCGCCCGCGATAGCCGGTCGGGTAGAGCCCCCGGGTGTAGGGGAACTCGCCGGGCCACCCGATCCGCTCGAACCCGGGGTAGTCCATCCCAGGAGGCGGCCCGTACACCGGTTCCACGGCCGCCCCGGACAGGGTGGTGAAGTCTGCGTCCCGCTTCCGGGCCGCGTCGTACCGCGCCTGCCACCGCGCCCGACCAGCCGCGATCTCCTGTGCGTCCATGCCATCCTCCCAGCGTCCTACCACCGGCGGGTCGCGCCGGGGCGGCCTTCTCGGGTACGTATGTGCCTGTACGCCCGATGATAGGCGCTGGGACTGAACGAACGCTAAAGCTGAATCGCCGGTTGCCCGCCGCTACCCGCCCCGGTCATCGCCGACCGTACGCCCAGGCCGCCAGCGCGGTGGTCAACGGCACCGCCGCTACCAGCCCGATCGTGGCCACGATGCTGCGCACGATCTCCTGGGCGATCGCCTGGGAGGTGAGCACCGACCCCAGATCGCCGGTGCTGGTGGCGATCAGCAGCAGCAGCGGCAGCGAGGCCCCGGCATAGGCCAGCACCAGGGTGTTGACCACCGAGGCCACGTGGGCGCGCCCGACTCGGATGCCGGACCGGTACAGCTGCCACCGGGAGCGGGTGGGGTTGGTGCGGGCGAGCTCGCCGACCGTGGCCGCTTGGCTGATCGCGACGTCGTCGAGCACCCCGAGCGAACCGATGATGATGCCGGCCAGCAGGACTCCCCGCAGATCCAGCCCGGGCAGGCTGTAGAACAAGGTCAGCTCGTCGTCACCGACGAACCCGGTCAAGTGGGTGGCGGCGGTGGCCAGCACCCCCAGCAGGCCGGTGAGCACGAGCGCCCCCAGGATGCCGAGCACCGCGACCGAGGTGCGCACGCTCACCCCGTGCACCAGATACATGATCACGAACATGACGGCGGCTGCGCCGACCACGGCCACCAACAGCGGTGACCGACCGGCGATGATCGCCGGCAACACGAACGTCACCAGCAGCCCAAAGCAGGCCGCCAACCCCGCCAGGGAGGCGAGGCCACGCCACAGCCCAAACCCCACGATCACCACTACAAACAGGGCTGCCAGCAGCGCCAACGGTACGCCGCGCTGGTGGTCGGCGATGCCGTACCGCAGCTGGTTGGGGTCGGCGGGGTCACCCACCACCGACAGCACCACCTCGTCGCCGGCTCGGACCACCGGCGCCCCGGGCCCGTCCGGCATCGGCATGGATACCTCCCGCCCGGCGTCTGGCCCTTCCGCGAGGCGGACCGTGACCTCACCGCACCGCTGGAACCCCACTTCCCGCTGCTCCGGGGTGCACTCCTGCTCGGTCACGGCGGTCACGGTGCCGTCGTAGAAGGTGCCGGCGCCGGCCTCGGCCGGCTGCGGGCGCGGCGGCCAGAGCAGCCCCAGTGCGATCACGGTGAGCAGCACCAGCGGCACCATCACCCAGGTCAGCGTGGTCCGGACGGTCGCCGGCACGAGCACCGGCTCGCGATCGTGTTCATGACTGTGGGTTCCCATCGTCCCGCGATGGTACGTCCCGATCGCGGTACTTCTCGCCGAGGCCGTCCCGTGCCGCGGGGTGGCCGGAGGGCTACGGTGACCGGCTACGCCGATTGGCGTGTCCGATTTACGATGTATCTAACTTAATCATTGAGTGTCAGACTCGCCTCCACATGGGTGGAGCCGCCCGGGCCCACCAGCATCACCGTTGGAGGCAACCATGCGTTACCGACTGAGAACGCTGATCACCGCCAGCGCCGCCACCGCGCTGCTGCTCGGCGGCGCCGCTCCCGGCCACACCACCCCACTACCGGTGGAAGCCACCGGCACCGGCACCACGATCACCCACCAGGTCGGCTACGACGGCCGCGACCTGTTCCGCGGCCTCATGCTCGGCTACGGCCCCATCGCCGACCAGTACCCCCACCTCGCACCCGACTCGGTACCCCCACCCCGGAACAGGCCCGGGAAGCCGAACAGCTCATCGACACCGTCCACAAACTCGACCCCACCTTCCTGGACCGCTTCGCCACCGACATCACCAGCGGCAACCACATCACCATCGACCGCACCCTCACCCACGCCAAAAACCTCCTCACCGAGGCACTCACCGCCCACGGCGCCCCCAGCGTCAAGGGCAAGGTGCAGACCACTCCCATGCCCTACACCGTCCACATGCCCACGATTCCCTCACCAATCCTCGACTGGAACTACCCCAACGTGGCCGTGGTGATTCTTCCTCCGCCACCCACCGATTACGACTTGCCGTACTTGCCGTACCTGCCGTACTACCCGTATTACGCGTTGTCGTCTCCTGACTCCGGTCTGGACTGGGAGCGGTGGGTGGACCGCATCGCCACCACCCTGAGCTGACCCCCGCCCCCGGGGCCGCCACCCAGGCGGCCCCGGCCCACCCCAGCGCCCTTACCCACGCCACCGTGCGAAACCATGAACGACTGCTACCGGTCGGCGCACCCTCACCTCAGCCCCGCCGTGCGCGAGGTATCCGGATGGCTACCACATTCGGTGACATCACATGGCGTGCCCGATTTTCGACATATCCAAAGCTGCTGATAGATGTCAGACTCGCCTCCACATGGGTGGAGCCGCCCGGGCCCACCAGCATCACCGTTGGAGGCAACCATGCGTTACCGACTGAGAACGCTGATCACCGCCAGCGCCGCCACCGCGCTGCTGCTCGGCGGCGCCGCTCCCGGCCACACCACCCCACTACCGGTGGAAGCCACCGGCACCGGCACCACGATCACCCACCAGGTCGGCTACGACGGCCGCGACCTGTTCCGCGGCCTCATGCTCGGCTACGGCCCCATCGCCGACCAGTACCCCCACCTCACCCCGGACATCGGCACCCCCACCCCGGAACAGGCCCGGGAAGCCGAACAGCTCATCGACACCGTCCACAAACTCGACCCCACCTTCCTGGACCGCTTCGCCACCGACATCACCAGCGGCAACCACATCACCATCGACCGCACCCTCACCCACGCCAAAAACCTCCTCACCGACGCCGTAACCAGCCATCACCGACACCACCGGCACCAAGGCTGTCCTGGCTTCGGACGAGCTGGTCGTCACCGCCCTCTGCCATCGAGCCACCATTCACCGTTCCCGCATTGCTACGACCCTTCCGTCAGCCGCCTGGGCGTACCCGACCGCCTTGCCCGCTAACTCCAGCCTGGACTGGGAGCGGTGGGTGGACCGCATCGCCACCACCCTGAGCTGACCCCCGCCCCCGGGGCCGCCACCCAGGCGGCCCCAGACCACGCCTCATCTGCCCACATCCATCGCGGGCGACCACATGGCTACGGCGATCGGCACGTCGGTGCGGCGTGTCCGATTTACGACATATCCAACTTGATTGGCAAATGTCAGACTCGGCTCCACATAGGTGGAGCCGCCCGGGCCCACCAGCATCACCGTTGGAGGCAACCATGCGTTACCGACTGAGAACGCTGATCACCGCCAGCGCCGCCACCGCGCTGCTGCTCGGCGGCGCCGCTCCCGGCCACACCACCCCACTACCGGTGGAAGCCACCGGCACCGGCACCACGATCACCCACCAGGTCGGCTACGACGGCCGCGACCTGTTCCGCGGCCTCATGCTCGGCTACGGCCCCATCGCCGACCAGTACCCCCACCTCGCACCCACCGGTGCCCCCACCCCGGAACAGGCCCGGGAAGCCGAACAGCTCATCGACACCGTCCACAAACTCGACCCCACCTTCCTGGACCGCTTCGCCACCGACATCACCAGCGGCAACCACATCACCATCGACCGCACCCTCACCCACGCCAAAAACCTCCTCACCGAGGCACTCACCGCCCACGGCGTCACCGACGCCGAAGTCTCCCTGGCGGATGACGTTGAGATCGTCGTCTGGGTCCACACCGCGTATCTCTTTCCGATAGTGCTCCCCCTCCCGCCGGTTACCTATCTGGTGGCGTACGAGCGGGTGTCGTCACCCAGCTCCGGTCTGGACTGGGAGCGGTGGGTGGACCGCATCGCCACCACCCTGAGCTGACCCCCCGGGGCCGCCACCCAGGCGGCCCCGGCCCGCCGCCGTCCCCTGCCCATAGCCCTGACGGGTAACCGAACGGCTACTCCATCCGGAGAGGTCGGTCAGCGGCTCCACATAGCTCTATCTAAAACGTGGCCGTGGTGGGAACGTCCGGAGGCGCGGCAGCATCCGCCGCGCGATCAACTCACTGGAGGCACCATGCGATCTCGTACGAAGATCCTAGTGACCCTGGCCTCAGCGACCGCCCTGCTGTTCGGCAGCGCTGGCCCGGGCCACGCCACTCCCCACCTGGTCACGGCTGACCAGCCTTCGATCACCTCTCAGGCCACCACGTACCACGCGGAGGACCTGTTCACCGGGATGATGCTGGGCTACGGGCCGGTCGCCGAGGCCCACCCAGAGGTGGTTCTCGGCACCCTCGACGGGGTCGCGCCGGAGCACCGCGCCGCGTTCGCCGCCGAGCTGATCAACGCGGTCAACCAGCTCGACCCCACCTTCCTGGGTCAGTTCGCCGCCGACCTCACCAGCGGGAACCGGGCCTTGGTCGACCGGGCGATCCAGGACGGGCAGGCCATGGTCGATCGGGCGCTCGTCGAGGTGATGGGCGCTACGGTCACCAAGCCGACCAGCGACGAGAGCGGCACCTGCGTCTACCTCATCGTTTGGATCGTGGTGGCGAGCCACGTCAACGCGGCTGCCGTGGCGAACGCCGCCGTGACCGTCAACGTAGGCGTGAACGTCAACGCGGTCTACAACGTGAACCAATTCTGGAACGTCAGCCTGGAGCAGGATCACAGCACCCAGCTCGCGTACGAGAAGTGGGTCGACCAGGTCGCTGAGAGCCTGGCCTGATCACCACACCGACCGTCCGGGGCCTCACCCCTCTGAACCGCCCCGGGCGGTCGGCCCTCCGCGACCCCGGCAACGAACATGAGGTGGCACATGACCATGACCAGCGGGAAACCCCATCAGCGCAGCGGTCCGGACCGCGATGTCAGCGACCGACGGCTTGGGCGCATCGTGGTGGCGATTGTGACGTTCTGGACACTGCTCGGGTTCTACATCGTGCATGCCCAGCTCCCCAGCAACACCATGGAGCTACCCGGTCAGGAGGCGCTGCGGCTACGGATCCAGCAGGTCTTGCCGCAGGGCTGGGCGTTCTTCACTCGCTCTCCCCGAGAAGGGCAGTTGGTGACCTGGGCACCGACCGACGACGGCAGCTGGGAGCAGAGTCTCTACGGCCCTCACTCCGAGCCTCGCAACGTGTTCGGCCTCAACCGCCGCTCTCGGGCCCAGGCAGTGGAGGTAGGACTGTTCTCCACCATGATCCCGGATGACGCCTGGCAGGACTGCGAGCACGGCGACATTCCCCGTTGTCTCCCTGACGCGAAAGTCGTGCCGGTCGTCAACCCCTCCCCGCAACCGTTGCTGTGTGGACCGGTCGGTCTGTCCGCACAGCCGCCGGTGCCGTGGGCCTGGGCCCACTCCAGTGACACCCGCATGCCCGCCACCGTCGTTCGTCTGGAGGTCCGATGCTGAACCGGATCGGCGCCGCCGCCCGCCAATGGGTAGGTCTCTCTCCTTGGACCAATGTGTACGGGCTGGCGCGTACCCTGATCGCCCTGGGGACCCTCGGCACACTGCTGTTCAGCCACAGCTCGTCGCTGTTCCGCCCGGCCAGCGGGGCGCCGGACTTCCCTTACTGTCATGGGTTGAGCAACGCCAGCATCTACTGTCTGGTGCCGGACGGGCAGTTGGAGCTGGCCCGGTG
Organism: uncultured Actinomycetota bacterium; assembly: GCA_963809545.1. Lineage (GTDB taxonomy): Bacteria > Actinomycetota > Actinomycetes > Mycobacteriales > Micromonosporaceae > Natronosporangium. Next base: position 751,459 of record CAWEKD010000007.1, read on the forward strand.
GATCTCCGTGGTGATCCTGCTCGTCGCCGCCAGCGGCTGGCGTCCTCGCTGGACCGCGCTGCCCCACTGGTGGGTGGCGTTCAGCCTACAGTGCACGGCGACCATCCCCGACGGTGGTGACCAGATCGCCGCGATCCTCACCCTGCTGATCCTGCCGATCGCGCTGACTGACCGCCGCCGCTGGCACTGGAGCCGTCCGGAGCCTCTGGACACGGCGCCCCGCTGGGCCACCACCGTACTGGTGGCCTGGTCGGCGTCGGTGATGGTGCGGGTGCAGATGGCGGGGATCTACCTGCACGCCTCAGTGGCGAAACTGGGGGTGGCGGAATGGGTGGACGGCACCGCCATCTACTACTGGCTCCACCACCCGCTGTTCGGGGCGCCCGGCTGGGCGGCGTGGTTCGTCCACCCGCTTGTCCAGCAGTGGTGGGGCACCCTCGCCTTGACCTGGGGACCGCTGGCGCTGGAGTTCCTGCTTGCGCTCGGGCTGATCGCCAAGCGGTCGTTCCGGCCGTATCTGCTGGCCGGAGGGATCGCCCTGCACCTGTCGATCGCGCTGTTGATGGGTCTGTGGAGTTTCGCGCTGGTGATGTTCGGCGGTCTGGTGATGTTCCTGCGGCCACTGGAACAGTCGCTGCCGCTGCCACGATGGGCCAAGCGGATGCGGTCGCTGCTGCCGGCTCCGCGGGAGCCGGAATCGTCGGCCGCACCGGAGGGCACGCAGGAGGCCGCGCAGCCGGCCGCGCCGGTGCCCGCTGGTCGCTGAGCGCCGGTTGGGGCGGGCGCGCACCAGCTGGCCCGCCCCAACCGGTCCGCCTCACTCGCCGGAGTCGAACACCACGTCGGCCACCCGGACGTTCACCTCCGCCACCGAGAGGCCGAGGAGCCGCTCCGCCTCGGTCACCACTCGGCTGCGGACCTGCTCCACCAGCTGGTGCACGGGGTAGCCGAACCGGACCCGCACCGCCAGCGCGATCCGGGCGTCCTCTTCCTCCAAGATCACCTGAACCGGGCGCTCCCCCTCCCCGTCGCCGGCCGGATCGGGCTGGCAGAGCCCGTCCACGCCCTCCACGTCGGCCACGGTGAGGTTCACGATCTTCTCGATGACCCGCTCGACCACCACCGGGTCGATGCTGGTGCTCCCCCGGTCGGCCCCGGGCAGCGGCCCGGTAGGGCCGGCCGGCTCCGGCGGGGTGGCGGCGGGCTCCGCCACCGGGGCGGCGGCCGGCTCCGGCACCATCGGGGTGGTCGGTCCAGGCTGCCGGGGGGTGCCGTACACCTCCCCTGCGCCGTAGACCCGGCCACCGGTACGCTCCGCCCCCGGCTCCGGGGCGGGCGGCACCGGGGACCCGAACCCGACCGGGACGATCATGGTGGCCTCACCGGCGGAACTGTCCGACATCGCCGCCAGCCGTGGGTCGGTGGGGTCGGGAGTGGGATCGGTCATCGCGGGCTCCTCTCCGAGGTCCGACGGTCAGCCGCAGCCTAATCGCGCCCCGCTACCGCCAGCAGCCCCCACCAGCGGGGGGTGGTGCCCCGCCGGGCACCGCTACCGACGGTCCAGTTCCGCCAGGATGCTACGGGCCGCCGTGTACGGATCCTGCTGGCCAGCGACCACCTCGGCCGCGAGCTGGTCGAGTCCGCCCCGGTCGGCGATCCGTTGCCGGAGCGCCGCCAGCACGATCGCCTCCACCTCGGCCGCCGCCCGCTGCCGCCGCCGCTGCTGCAGCTGATCATTCGTGGTCAGCCACTGCCGGTGTTTGTCGATCGCCGCTACCAGCTCGTCGATCCCCTCCTGCCGGCTGGCGACGGTCCGCACCACCCGGGGCCGCCACTCACCGGGCGCCCGGGCGGCCAGGCCGATCATCCCCTGGATGTCGTGGTACGCGGCGTCCGCGCCCTCCCGGTCGGCTTTGTTGATCACGAACACGTCGCCGATCTCAAGGATCCCGGCCTTCACCGCTTGGATCGCGTCCCCCATGCCGGGCGCCAACAGCACCAGGGTGGTGTCGGCGAGGGAGGCCACGTCCACCTCGGCCTGCCCCACCCCGACCGTCTCCACCAGGATCACGTCGCAGCCGGCGCCGTCGAGCACCCGCACCGCCTGCGGGGTGGCCGCCGCCAACCCGCCCAGGTGCCCCCGGTTGGACATGGACCGGATGTAGACCCCGGGATCGGTGGCGTGCTCCTGCATCCGCACCCGGTCACCGAGCACCGCCCCGCCGCTGAACGGGCTGGACGGATCCACCGCCAGCACCCCCACCCGGTGGCCGGCGGCCCGGAACGCCCCCACCAGCGCACTGGTGGTGGTGGACTTGCCCACCCCCGGCGCGCCGGTCAGGCCGATCACCTGGGCCTTACCGGTGTACGGCGCCAGCGCGGCGGCCAGCTCCGGCAGCCGCGGGTCGCCATTCTCCACCAACGTGATCAGTCGGCCCACCGCCCGTGGATCACCGGCCCGGGCCCGGTCCACCAGAACCTCGACCGAGCCCGGGACCGCACCGGTGGCCGACCGGGCCGTACCCGTCACTGCCGCGGCACCTGCAGCAGGAGCGCGTCCCCCTGGCCACCACCTCCGCACAGGCTGGCCGCGCCCAGGCCGCCGCCGCGCCGGCGCAGCTCCAGGGCGAGGGTGAGCGCCAGCCGGGCACCGGACATGCCGATCGGGTGACCGAGGGCGATCGCGCCCCCGTTGACATTGACGATGTCGGGGCTGACCCCCAGATCCCGCATGGACTGGATCCCGACCGCCGCGAACGCCTCGTTGATCTCGATCAGGTCGAGCTCCTCCACCGACCGGCCCGCCTTGGCGAGGGCGTGGCGGATGGCGTTGGACGGCTGGGAGTGCAGGGAGTTGTCCGGACCGGCCACGTTACCGTGGGCGACGATCTCGGCCAGCCAGGACAGCCCCAGCTCCTCCGCCTTCGACTTGCGCATCACCACCACCGCACAGGCGCCGTCGGAGATCGGCGACGAGCTGCCGGCGGTGATCGTCCCGTCCGGGCGGAACGCCGGGCGGAGCTTGGCCAGCACCTCCACGGTGGTGTCCGGGCGGATCCCCTCATCCGTGTCGACCACCACCGGGTCACCCTTCCGCTGCGGCACCTCCACCGGCACGATCTCCTCGGTGAAGACGCCGTTCTTCTGCGCGAGCGCGGCCCGCTGGTGGCTGCGGGCAGCGAACTCATCCTGCTCAGCCCGGGTGATCCCGAGCTCCGCGCCCCGCAGCTCGGTGGACTCCCCCATGGAGCAGCAGTCCCACGCGTCGGTCAACCCGTCGTAGGCCATGTGGTCACGGATCGTGACGTCGCCGTACTTGTAGCCGGCTCGCTGCCCCATCAGCAGGTGTGGGGCGTTGGTCATCGACTCCATCCCGCCGGCCACCACGATGTCGAACTCACCGGCCCGGATCAGCTGGTCGGCGAGGGCGATCGCGTCCAGGCCGGACAGGCAGACCTTGTTGATGGTCAGCGCCGGCACCGTCATCGGGATGCCCGCGCCCACCGCGGCCTGCCGCGCCGGTATCTGGCCCGCCCCGGCCTGCAACACCTGGCCCATGATCACGTACTGGACCTGGTCGGGGGTGACGCCTGACCGCTCCAGTGCGGCCCGAATGGCGATCTCGCCCAGTTTGGTAGCTGGAAAGTCCTTGAGGTTGCCCAACAGCCGGCCCATCGGGGTCCGGGCGCCGCTCACGATTACCGAAGTCATGATCCCCACCGGAAGGTCTGAACGCTTGTTAAGCAAGACTAGCGGTATGAGCGAGCAACTGACCGACGGCATCGGGCTGCTCCGCATCGACCATGTCGGGGTGGCGGTGACGGACCTGGACGCGGCGATCGAGTTCCACCAGCGGGTATTCGGGATGCGCTGCGTGCACGTGGAGACGAACGAGGAGCAGGGAGTACGGGAGGCGATGCTGGCGGTCGGCCCGGACCCGGCCGGCGGCTGTATCCAGCTCCTGGCGCCGCTGCGGCCCGACTCTCCGATCGGGAAATTCCTGGACCGGCACGGTCCCGGGGTGCAGCAGGTCGCCTACACCGTGGCGGACCTGGACACCGCCTGCGAGCGGTTGCGGGCCCGCGGGGTGCGGCTGCTGTACGAGTCGCCTCGGCGCGGCACCGCCGGCTCCCGGATCAACTTCGTCCACCCGAAGGACGCCGGCGGGGTGCTGGTGGAACTGGTCGAACCGGCCACCGAAGGTGAACGATCTTAAGGTTTCCTCCTGGGCACGCCGGAGTTCTCCTCCGACACGCCGGCGACACGGGGTGTGGCCTTGCGCGGACCCTATGGGCATCTGCCAGTATGTTGCAATGCCCCAGCAGCCAACCTCGCTGTCGTTCTTCGACGCCAATGCCACTCCGGATTTCGCCGTCGCTCTCCGCGGCTACGACCGGGAACAGGTCAACAAGCACATCGCCCTCATGCAGCAGGAGCTGGCCCAAGCGCGGACCGCGCGGGAAGAGGCCGAGCGGCACCTGAGTGATGCCCAGCGTCGGCTCCGGGCGGCCGAGCAGCGGCTGGCCGCCATGGAGCAGAAGCTCACCGACACCAACAAGCAGTTGGAGGAGAGCACCCGGCCCACCCTGTCCGGGCTGGGCACCCGGGTGGAGCAGATCCTCCGGTTGGCTGAGGAACAGGCCAACGAGCACCGCAACGAATCCAAGCGGGAGGCGGAGGGCATCCTCTCGGCGGCCCGGCTGGAGGCGCGGGAGATCACCGACAAGGCTCGGGCGGAGGCGGCGGCGATGAAGGCCAACGCCGAGCGGGAAGCCAACGAGCTGACCAGCCGGGCCGAGCGGGAGGCCGCCGAGCTACGGGTGCAGGCTCGCCGAGAGGCGGACACCCTGCGCGCCGACGCCGAACGGGAGACCAAGGCGCTCCGGGCCGCCACCGCGCACGAGGTCACCGAGCTGAAGAGCAACGTCGAGCGGGAGGTGGCCACCCTGCGGGCCACCGCCGAGCGGGAGATCACCCAGCTGCGGGCGAAGGCTTCCCGGGAGGCGGAGGAGAAGCGGGCCGAAGCCACCAAGCTGCTGACCGAGGCCAAGGAGCAGCGGGAGCGGGAACTGCAGGCATTGGCGCTCGAGATCGCCGAGCGGCGGGAGGCGGCCGAGCGGGAGGACGCGGAACGGCACGCCAAGCAGGTGGCCGCCACCCAGGAGATGGTGGAGGCGGCCGAGGCCCGGGCCCGTGCGGCCGAGGAGCGCAAGGCGGAGGCCGACCGGCAGGCGGAGGCCCGCCGGATCGAGTCGGAGCGCCACGCCACCCAGCTGATCAGTGAGGCGAAGGCGCAGGCCGAGCGCACCCGGGCGGAGGCGAACGCGGAGGCCGAGCGGGTGCTCCGGGAGGCCCGCGAGGAGGCCGAGCGGACCACCACCGCCGCCCGGGAAGAGGTGGAGCGCCTGACCAAGCAGAAGGAGCAGGTGACCGCCCAGCTCGGGCAGATGCTCTCCGGCCTGGCCGGGATCGTGCCCGGGGTCAACGCGCCCGCTGCGGACGCGAGCGAGAGCGACGCCAAGAAAGACGAGGGCGACAAGGAGTGACCAACACGAGTGGGGGCCGCCGGTGGGGCGGCCCCCACTCGTATGCGTCCACTCTGGCTGATGCCCGCCCTGCACCGGCCGCACCGACCGGGTCAGGCCGGCCCACCCGAATCCGCCGCCGGGGCGGCGCCAGGTTCGCACAGATTCACAACAAGAGCTCCCCCCGCGTGTGAGGATAGAGATATGTCGCACAGCGGGGACCTCTTCACTTTGAGCGATGGCGTAAACACCGAGGCCAACTTCGAGATAGTCGTGCGCGGCTATCGCATAAAAGAGGTCGACGCATACATCGCGGAGATGGAGGCCGAGCTTGCGAACCTGGAGGCGGACCGCGCCCAATCGGTAGCGCAGATCCAAGCCCTCGCCGCCCAAGTCGACCAGCTGCGCGCGGAGGTGGCGCATTGGCGCGCCCGGGCCACCACCCCCGATCGCGCCTCGTTCAGCCAGCTGGGCCCGTACGTGGAGCAGCTGCTCGCCAGCGCCGAGCGGCAGGCCGACGAGATCCGGGCCAGCGCCGCCGCGGAGATCGAGGCCAAGCAGGCCGAGCTGGACCGGCGGCTCCGCGAGTCCCGGGAGAAGATCGCCCAAGCGAACCGGGATTTCGAAACCGCGCTGGCCGCCCGCCGGGCGGAGGCGGAGCGCGCCGAAGCGCAGCGGCGGGCGGAGGTGGAGGCGGAGCTCGAGGCGGCCCGACGTGAGGCGGAGCAGATGCGGGCGACCGCGGCGGCCGAACTGGCCAACGCGCAGCGGGAAGCCAAGCAGCAGACGTGGCAGGCGGCCACCCACGCCGCCCGGGTCACCAGCGAAGCCGACCGCACCGCCACCCAGGTACTGGATGAAGCGCACGCCACCGCCGCCCGGCTGATCGCCGAAGCGGAAGCGTACGCGGAAGCCACCCGCGCGGACGGGGACGCGCACGCCCAGCGCGTGATCGAGCAGGCCGAGCAGGTAGCGGCGGACCTGCGGCGGCAGGCGGAGGAAGAGGTCGCGGCGCTGCTCAGCCAGGCCCGCAGCGACGCCGACCAGCTCCGGGTGGACGCCCAGCGGTACGCGGCCCAGCTCCGGGAACAGGCCGAGCAGCAGGCGAGCGCGGCGGCGGCGCGGGCGGCCGCCGCCGAGCACGAGGCGGAGCGGTTCGCCGCCCGGGTCGCGGCCCACCGGTTGGAGTTGGCGGAGGCGCAGCGCCGCCTCACCGAGCTCATCGCCCGGCGACAGGAAGAGACGCAGGAACTGGCCCAGGCCCAGCAGCGCCTCGGCGAGCTCACCGAACAGCTCATCCAGGAGCGGGACCGGTTGATCGGCCTCAGCAGCGCCGCCGACCCGGACCGCACCGCGGAGCCGGAGCAACCGGCGCTCGACTCCCCCGCCGGTGACCACGGTCAGCCGTCCGGCCCCGCGGTGGCGTCCGCAGGCGAGGATCAGGCCGGCCTCGAGGTCTCCGGATCTTCCACGCCCCGCCCGGAGAACAACTGACCGGAGTCAGCCGATGGCGAGGCGGAGCACCGCCTTGTGACAGTAGAAGGCCTCCGCGTACCGGGCCTGGCACTCCATTCCCCGCAACCGGGCCAGCCCCAGGAATACCTCCTCGTCCCACCAGGCGCGACCGTGCTGGGACGGGAAGCAGGCGTCCAACAGGGCTACCTTCTGCCGCGCCAGTGACTCGTCCAGGGGGAGGTAGAGGTTGGGGCGCCCCAGGTCACCGTCCCACTTAGGGATCTCGTACCGCAGGATCAGCGGCCCCCGGAACGCGGTGGCCACCAGCTCGGCGACGAGGCGGTGGTCCTGGTGAGCGTCGTCGGTGGCCGGTGCGAGCACCAGATCCGGCGTCGGCTCGGCCGCCACCGCCTCGAGCACCTCCTTCACCTGCTGCCAGTGGGCGGGCAGGCGACCGTCCGGTAGCCCGTGGCTGGTGAAGGTGACCCGCGCCCCGGGCAGGAATGCTTTGGCCGCGTCCCGGGCCTCCGCCTCCCGCTCCGGCACGCCGGTGAAGAGGACGTAGTGCACAGACAGGCCCGGGTTGGCGGCGGCCAGCGCGAGCAGGGTCCCGCCCGCGCCGATCTCCAGATCGTCCGGGTGAGCCGCCAACGCCACCAGGCGCCGGACTCTGGTCAGGGTGAACGGCCGCATCAGGAGGACGCCCTCGAGGTGGAGCGACGGTGCGGGTCCCACAGCATCCACGGGCACTCCCCGCGCCGGTACATCTCCTCCAGCTCGGCCCGGTCCTTGAAGGTGTCGGCCGCCCGCCAGAAGCCGGTGTACCGCTGGGCCAGCAACTTGCCCTCCGGCACCAGCCGGGCGAACGCGGTCGGCACCATCTCCTCCCCTTCCCGGAGCACATCGAAGATCTCCGGGGTCATGATGAAGTAGCCGCCGTTCTCCCACTGCATCAGCTCGCGGACCTCACGGACCGCGGTCACCCGCCCGTCGTCGGTCATCTCCACCACGTGGTGGGTGGACACCGGCGGCACCACGATCATGCTGGCCACCGCCCCACTGGTCCGGAACCGCTCGATCATCTCCGGCAGCGGCGCGTCGGTGAGGGTGTCGGCGTAGTTCGCCATGAAGATCGGCTCGTCCTCGACGTGCTCCCGGACCCGCAGCAGCCGCTCCCCGATGGTGGTGTGCAGTCCGGTGTCGATGAACGTGATCTTCCAGTCGGTGATGTCGGCCGAGTGCAGGCTGATCTCCCGGCCCCCACCGGCCAGCGTGAAGTCGTTGGAGAGGGTCTCGTCGTACCGCAGGAAGAACTCCTTGACCGCGGCGGCACCGTACCCCAGGCAGAGGATGAAATCGGTGTGGCCGAAGTGCGCGTAGTACCGCATCACATGCCACAGCAGCGGCCGGTCGCCGATCATCGTCATCGGCTTCGGGGTGGAGTCGGCGCCTTCGCGCATCCGCATCCCCAGGCCGCCGCAGAACAGCACCACCTTCATGTCACACCACCTCCAACTGCGGGATCGGGAACACCAGTCGACCGCCCCACTCGCGGACGTACGCCAGCTGCGCGGTCAGCTCTTCCCGCAGATTCCAGGGCAGGACCAGGATGTAGTCTGGGCGCTCGCGGGCGATCCGCTCCGGCTCGTAGATCGGAATGTGGGTGCCGGGCAGGAACAAGCCCTGCTTGTACGGGCTCCGGTCGACCGTCCACGCCAACAGGTCGGACCGGATCCCGCAGTGGTTCAGCAGGGTGTTGCCCTTGCCCGGGGCGCCGTAGCCGACCACGGTGGCCCCCTTGGCCCGCGCCTCGAGCAGAAAACCCATCAGATCACGCTTGACCGCCGCCACCGCCTCGGCGAACCCGCGGTGGCCGTCCAGGGTGTGCAGGCCGGCGGCGGCTTCCGCCGCGAGCACCCGGGCCACCGCCTCCCCCGTCTCCCCGGCGGACCCCTCCGGCCGGGCGTACACCCGCAGCGACCCGCCGTGGGTGGAGAGCTCCTCCACGTCCACCACCCGCAGCCCGCCGGTGGCGAGCGCCCGCTGCGCGGTGCGCAACGAAAGGTATTGATAGTGCTCGTGATAGATGGTGTCGTACTGACGCCGCTCGATCAGCCGCAGCAGGTGTGGGAACTCCAGCGTGACCAGGCCGTCCGGTTTGACCAGCGCCGCCAGTCCGGCGGTGAAGCCGCGCAGGTCCGGCACGTGGGCGTACACGTTGTTCGCCACCACCAGGTCCGCCCGGCCGTACCGCTCGGCCAGCTCCGCCCCGGTCTCGGCCCCCAGGAACACGTTCTCGGTGCGGATCCCCCGCTGCCGGGCCACCTCGGCGATGTTGCGGGCCGGCTCCACCCCCAGCACCGGGATCCCGGCGGCGACGAAGTGCTGCAGCAGGTAGCCGTCGTTGCTGGCCACCTCGGTCACCAGGCTGTCCGGCCCCAGCCCGAGCCGGGCGCGCATGGTCTCGGCGTACCGGCGGGCGTGGGCCACCCAGGAGTCGGAGTACGAGGAGAAGTAGGCGTAGTCCGAGAAGATCTCCTCCCCGGGCACGTACGCGGGCAACTGCACCAGCAGGCATTCACGGCAGATCCGCACATGCAGGGGGTAGAAGGTCTCCGGGGCGTCCAGTTGGTCGGCCCGCAGGTAGCTCTCGCACAGCGGGGACATCCCCAAGTCAACAAAGGTCTCAGTCAGCGGAGCGTCGCACAGCCGACAGTCCACCCGGTCACTCCTTCCAGCTCAGGCCACCAGCAGCTCAGCGGTTACTCCGAGCGCCGCCAGCGACTTGCCGATCTCGTCCCGGTACGCGGGGTTGGTGATCACCACCGCCTCCGGCTGCACGCGGGCCAGCTCCTCCGGCGGATCCACCCGGTGACCGGTGACCGGTAGGTACCGGCCCCACTTGCGGGGGTTCACGTCCACCACCGCCGCCAGCCGCCGCTCCGGGTCGACCGCGGTCAGGAACTGCACTCCCCGGGAGCCGGCGCCCCACAGCACCGGCCGGGCGCCCCGGTCCGCGAGCTCCGCCACGATCCGACGCCACCGCTCCCGCTCCGCCGCCTGCCGCTGCCCGAACTGGCGCACCGCCGCCAGGTGCCGGTCCCGGTCGGCGTTGGTGGGGAGGGCGGGACCGTCGGGGTCGAGGGCCCGGGGCTGGTTGGCGGAGATCTCGATCCAGCCGAACATGCCGGAGAAGTAGGTGCCGACCGCCTCCACCCGCCAGCCCGCCCGGGTCACGATCGTGCACAGTGAGTGCTGATCGAAGTACGACACGTGCGGGTAGATGACCTCCCAGCCGGCGGTGGCGAGGTCGTACCCGGCGTCGGGCACCTCGATGTACCCGTACACCGGCCGGCCCGCCGCCTGCTCGCGCAGGTCCACCAAAAACTCGTACGGGTCGTCCAGGTGCTCGAACCAGTGCCGACACACGAAGGCGTCGAACTCCGGCAGGCCCGTACCGCGTGGGGCGTATCCGGTGTGGAATTCCGCCCCGCTGGGGTCCTTGCCGGGCGGGCCGGCGTACATCGCGTCGTACCCCACCCCGGTGCAGCCGGCGTGGGTACACAGCTCCCGCAGGAACTCCCCCTGGCCGCAGCCGATGTCCAGCACCCGCGCCCCGGCCAGCCGGAACCGGTCGGTCAGGTGCGCCACCAGGTCGCGGGAGTAGCGCTGGAACGCCGGCGAGTGGTGCAGGTTGGTGTCCATCGTGGTGTCATACACCATCACGTCCGGATCGAATCCGATGTTCCGGACATATCCACAGGAAGGACAGTAGGCCAGGTGCATACGCCCGAGCGGGGAGCGCATCGCCTCGTCCCGATCCGCCCAGTGCACCCCACACAGCACCGGAATCTCGCCCAGGTCGGCGACCGGCACCAACGTCGCCTCGGCGCAGGCGTCGCACCGGCGGGCGGTCATCGGTCACTCCACCGCAGCTGCGCGTCCAACCGCCCGGCCTCCCGCCACCGCCGGATCGCCAACAGCCGCTGATGGCGCGGCCCCATCAAATCGTCCAATGTCAACCCGTACCGCTGGTACTGCGCGACCAGATCGGCGATCCCTTCCCGCAGGGTCCAGCGTGGCCGCCACTCCGGCACCACCCGCCGGATCCGGTCACAGTTGACCTGATAGTTGCGGGTGTCGGCACCGGATCCCGGCGCGAAGGTCACCCGGCTGCCCGGCACCGCCTCGGCCACCAGCTCCGCCACCTGCCGGATCCGGTAGTTCTCGCTGCTCTGCCCGATGTTGAACGCCTGGCCGCGGACCGCATCGGCCGGGGCGGTCAGCAACGCGAGGAACGCCGCGGCGATGTCCTCCGCGTGCACCAGCGGCCGCCAGGCCGAACCGTCGGAGCGCAGCCGGACCTCCCCGGTCAGCAGCGCGTGCCCGACCAGATCGTTGACCACCAGATCTCCCCGCAACCGCGGAGAGAAGCCGTACGCGGTGGCGTTCCGCAGGAACACCGGGCAGAACCGGTCGTCGGCCAGCGGCCGCAGGTCCCGCTCGGCCAGCACCTTCGACTCCCCGTACGGGGTGACCGGCGCCATCGGCGCCTCCTCCGTCAATGCCTCCCCGGTGTCCCCGGCGCCGTACAGCGAGCAGGAGGAGGAGAACAGGAACCGGGACACCCCGGCGCGCCGGGCGACCTCCGCCAGCCGGACCGTCGCCCGGTGGTTGATCTCATAGGTCAGCTCCGGATCAAGATTCCCGATCGGGTCGTTGCAGATCGCCGCCAGGTGCACCACCGCGTCGAACCCGGCGCAGTGCTCCTCGGTCACGTCCCGTAGATCCACCCGGTACGACTTGATCTCCGCTGGCGCCGGCCCCAATGTGCCGTCGGCATACCAGCCCACATCCAGGCCGACCACATCGTGGCCGGCGGCGGTCAGCATCGGCACCAACACCGTACCGAGGTATCCCTGATGGCCGGTGACGAGTACGCGCATGGTGGACTCCCGTCGCATGTGAAGATAGCGGGCGACCCGCACGGGAACAGCCTGCCAGTGTGCCCGACCTTGGCCCTGGCGGGGTCACTCTGTCGCATAGTCGACACCCGACTGCCCATCGCCGTACCAAAATGAGAGGTTGGGGACGCGATGACCCACCGCGCCGACCCGGTGGCTGTACCACCACCTTCCCCACCGCAGGATCCTCCACCCCCGCCCGCCGCCGAGGTGGTCGACGACCGACCGCACGACGGCCGGACGGTCCGGGGTGCGGTGCTGTGGTCCTACCTGCTCGGCGGCGGCCAGATGGTGCTGCACGGCGGGGTCACCCTGCTGCTGGCGGCGATCCTGCTGCCGGAGGTGTTCGGGGTCATGGCCCTGGCCCTGACCTGGGTGACGTTCGCCCAGATGCTGCTGCACGAGGGGCCGGCGCTGGCGGTGATCCAGCGAGCGGACGTCAACGACCGGCACCTGACCGCGGCGTTCGTGGTCAACCTGATCACCGCGGCGCTGATCGCCACCGTGTTCGTGGCGGTCGCCCCACTGTGGGCGGCGGCGGTGAAGCTGCCGGAGCTGACCTGGCTGTGCTGGGCACTGGCCCCGGTGATCCTGCTGCACGCACTGATCGTGGTGCCGGACGCGATCCTGCGCCGGCAGATGCGGATGCGGCGGCTACAGGCCCGGTTGCTGACGGCCACCGCGGTCAGCAGCGCGGTGGCGGTGGGGGCGGCGCTGGCGGGGCTGGGGGTGTGGGCGCTGGTGCTGCAACACCTGACCGCCGCTGTCCTGAGCGCGGTGCTGCTGTGGGCCAGCTCCCCCTGGCGGCCCCGGCGGGGGCCGATCCGGCCGGCGCTACGGGACCTGCGCCGGTTCTCGGTGCTGTCGATATCGGACTTTCTAGCAGGATTCATCAGTAGTCGGGCAGACGCCATCCTGGCCGGACTGTTCTTCCACCCCCTGGCGTTGGGGCTGTACCGGTTCTCGCTGCGGATCGTCGAGATGGGCAGTGAGCTCGCCTTCGACGGCATTCGGCAAGTCACCGTGCCGCATCTGTCCCGGTTGCAGGATCAGCGGGCGGAATTCGAGGACCAGCTGGGCAAGCTGGTCCACGCCGGCGCGGTGTTGGCGGTGCCGGCCCTCGGCATCCTCGCCGGCGCCGCCTTACCGCTGTTGACCCTGTTGGGCGAGGAGTGGATCGCCGGGACGAACACGCTGCGGCTGCTGTGCCTGTTCGGAGTGGTGGCCTGCGTGAGCAATCTGCTCGGACCCGCGATCCAGGCGGCCGGGCGGCCCGGGATCGCCGCCGCGATCGGCTGGATCAGCGCCGGGGTAGCCGCCGCGCTCTTGATCACCGTCGGCCTGTGGTACGGGGGTGCCGCTACCACCGACCAGGCCCTGGCGATGGCGGCGGCGATGCTGGGCGCCCAGCTCGTCACCGCTCTGCTCACCCTGTGCTGGGCGATCCGAGGGGTGCTGCGACTGCGGCTCGGGCCGATCCTGGGGCCGGCGGCCCCCGCCCTGCTCGCGGCGGTGGCCGCCGCGGCGTCCGGGATCGCCGCCGGCCGCCTGGGGGCCGACCAGTTCCCCGCCCTGGCGGGGCTGCTGGTGACCGGCACCGCGGGCGCGCTGGCCGCCGGGGCGGTGTTGTTCGGCCTGGACGCCCGGTTCGTCGCCCGCGTACGCCAACTGCTTAACCGATCCTCTTCTCCTACGAACGGACAACCCGCGACATGAAAGTCACGATCATCCATCCCTCCGAGCTCGGTCCCTCCGAACTGGACCAGTGGCGGGCGTGGCAGGCCACGCGACTGGAGTGGCAGAACCCGTTCCTGGCGCCGGAATTCACCCTCGCGGTCGGCCGGGCTCGCCCCGGCGCCCGTGTCGGGGTGATCGAGGACGGTGGCCGGGTGGTGGGCTTCTTCCCCCATGAAATCCGCGGCAAGGTCATCGGCAAGGCGATCGGCGCCGGAATCTCCGACTGCCAGGTGGTCCTGCACGAACCCGGGTTCGACTTCGACGCCATGGCGCTGATCCGCGCCTGCGGACTACCGGTCTGGGAGTTTGATCACCTGCTCGCCGATCAGCGACCGTTCCAGCCGTACCACACGGAGCGGGAGGGTTCCCCGCTGCTGGACCTCCGCGACGGCTTCGAGGCCTACCTGCAGCAACGACGCGCCGCCACCAAGGGCAGCATCAAAGCCGCGCTCCGTAAACAGCGCAAACTGGCGCGGGAGTGGGGCGAGCTGAAGTTCGAGTACGACACCCGTGACCCCGAGCTCCTCCCTACCCTGATGCGCTGGAAATCCGCCCAATACCGGCGAACCGGAATGATGGACCGGTTCGAAGTGTCGTGGATCCGACAGGTGGTGGAGGAGCTCGCCGCCAGCCGGGCGCCAGGGTGTGCCGGGGTGATGTCCGCCCTCTACGCTGGAGGGCGACTGGTCGCGATGGACTTCGGTCTCCGCGGAGGCCCCATCCTGGTGGACTGGTTCCCCGCCTACGACCGGGCGGCCAGCGCATACTCACCCGGACTCCAGCTGGCGCTGCTGATGGCCGAGGCCGCAGCCGCGTCCGGAGTCCACCAGATCGACCTCGGAAAGGGGCAGGCCGAATTCAAGGACACGCTGAAGAACGCCGAGCTGATGATCGCGACCGGTCGGGTGGAGCGGTCCCGGTCGGTGGCTCTGGCCCGGCGGGTCCATCTCCGCCTGGTTCCCACCCTCCGAGACACCATCCGGCAAATCCGTACCCGTTGAGCACCACCGTGGCGGCTACTATCGCTCCACGCCCACATGGGAGGACACCATGGACCTTTGGGAGCTGACCAAGCTGGTCTTCCGCCGCTGGCTCGTCAGCCTGCCGATGCTGCTGGCGCTGGCGGGAGGGCTGGTGCTCATGCAGGTCAAGATGTCGCCGGACTACGAGGCGGTCGCCCACGTCCAGCTGATTCCTCCGCAGGTGCAGCCGGCCACCGACAACCAGGACGGTGGGGGGAACAACCCGTGGGCGCAGCTGGGGGCCGACTCGCTCGGGCAGGCGGTGGTGGTCAGCATGCAGCGCCCGAGCCTGGCCGCCACCTTGGAGGAGGAGGGGCTGAGCGACAAGTTCACCGTCGCGCTAGACCCGTACTTCCCGATCGTGAACATCGAGGTGATCGGAGAAACCCCGGAGCAGGCCACCGCCACCGCCCAACGCCTGGCCCAGATGGTGGTCGATGATGTCCAGGCCCGGCAGGACGCGTACAACGTCCCCTCGGAGAAGGCGATCAGCACCCTGCTGCTGGACGACGGCAGCGACCTGACTCCCAACAACAGCAGCAAGCGGCGGGCGATGGTGGCGGTCGCCGGCCTCGGGCTGCTGCTGACCGGCGCGACCTCGGTCGCGGTGGACGCGCTGATCTACCGCTACCGGCGCCGTCGGTCCGGCCGGCCTGGCCAGGAACCGTGGCCGGCCCGCTACGAACCGGCGGCCACTCCGGTGGACGCACCGACCAGCGGGGCGGGGGTGACCAACGCCCCGGTCGCCGGGGTCGCCCCGGTCTCACCCGCTCCCCCGGCGAGGCCGCCGGTCGGCGTGGACCTGTCCCACCAGCTGACCCGGGATCCGAGCTCGGTGCCGGCCGCCGGCCGGTTCCCGACGGCTTCGCCGGCCGCGGAACGGGGCGGGCAGGATGGTCGAGACTGGTCAGACGACCGGCACAGCCCGTCGGCTACGCCGCTGGCAGAGAGCCGGCCAGCGGACTATCCCGCACCCACCCCGCCGCCGTACCCGGACGACAGCACGGTGGTGCTGCCGCTGGCACACGGTCGGTGGCCGGACCAGGACTCCGGTAGTAAGCGTTGACCACCGCATTCCCGGTCGATTTCGAGCCGTCCGCCCTCGGTGGACAGCTCTACCGCACCCGTCGGCGGATGAGCTACGTCGACAGCTCGACCGTGGTGATGTTGATGGTCTGCGTGCTCCTGCTCCTGCCGGCGCAGCTGGTGGTCCCGGCCATGTCGAGCTTCGGCAAGCCGGCGATCCTGGTCAGCCTGCTGCTGGCGGTGTGGTGGCTGGCGGCCCGGCTCCATCCCCGACTGACCATGACCGGCCCCCAGCCGATCCGGTGGGCGGTGCTGATGTTCGTGCTGGCCGCGCTGGCCTCGTACGCCGCGGGACACTCGCGCGGCCTGCCGTCTCTGGAGGCCAGCGGCGCCGACGCCGCCCTGCTCGCCACCACCGCCATGGTCGGCGTGATGCTGATGGGGGCGGACGGAATCGCCAATCGGGAACGGCTGGACGCGGTGACCCGATTGATCGTCTGGTGTGGCGCGGTCATGGCGGCGATCGGCTATACCCAGTCGTTCCTGGGGATCGACCCCACCAATTACCTGGTGTTGCCGGGGATGACCCTGCACGGCGAACTGACCGGCTTCCGGCCCCGCGGGGAGGGGTTCTTCCAAGTCGCCAGCACCACCGCCCACTACATCGAATTCAGTGCGGTGATGGCGATCATCCTGCCGTTCGCGATCCACTGGGCACGGTTCGGCGCCACCCGGCTGCGTCGGCAACTGGCGGGGCTGGCCGCGATCGGAATCGCCGCGATCATCCCGCTGACCCTGTCCCGGACCGGGATCGTGGCGCTGGCGATCGGGATGGCGATCATGTTCTGGGCCTGGCCGTGGCGGCTGCGCTACCAGATGCTGCTGGCCGGGGCCGGGCTCAGCGCCGGGTTCCTGGTGCTGCAACCGGGGCTGCTCGGCACCCTCCGCTCCATCTTCCTGGCGTTCAGCGACGACCCCAGCATCCAGGGGCGGCTGGATGACTACCCGGTGGTGGCCGAATACTTCGCCGACCGACCGTGGTTCGGTCGGGGAATCGGTACCTTCATCCCCGAGCTCTATGTCCTCTTGGACAACCAGTGGCTGGGCACCCTGGTCACCCACGGGCTGGTGGGGGTAGCGGCCCTGGCCGGGCTGCACCTGACCGCGGCCGCGTTGACGGTGATCGCCTACCGGCGCGCCAGCACCGCCGCCGACCGGCACCTGTGCTTCGCGCTGCTGTCCACACAGGCGATCGCGGTGGTGTGCGGGTTCACCTTCGACACGCACGCGTTCGACACGTTCGCCCTGTTGGTGGCGCTGCTGACCGGATTCGCCGGGGCGATGTGGCGGCTCACCCACCCGGCGCGGATGGTGCGGACCGCCACCACCTCCATGCTGTTCCGGCGCGAGGAGGCCTGACCGGCGGTCACCGCCCCACCCGGTTCACCGCCGAAACCACGCCCAGCGCAGCAGTTCTCCGTCCGCGAGCGCGTCCCGCAACGAACACCCGACCAGCCGCCGCTCCGCCAACCCCGCCAGCATCAACCGCGCCAGCTTGCCCCGGTCGATCGGCGGCGCCGGTCCGTCGTCCACCCCCACGTCCGGCCCGGGCCAGGCGTCGTGGGCGAGCAGGATCTCCCCCGGCGCCGCCCGGGACAGCGCCCGCTCGGCGAGCTCGTGCTCCGGCAGGTGCAGCCAGTCGTACGGGGTGGGCCCCCACCCCACCGGTTCCAGCCCGGCCTGCCGGATCGCCAGCCAGGTGCGGGGCAGCTGCGCTCCGTACGGCGGGCGGAACCACCGCACCGGGGCGCCGGTCAGGTCCTCCAACTCGGCCCGGGCCGCCGCCAACCGTCGACGCACCTGCGCCGCCGGCAGCTGCGTCAGCCGGCGGTGGTCCTCCCCGTGCAGAGCGATCTCGTGCCCCGCCGCGGCGATCTCCGCCAGCAACCCCGGGTACCGACGCGCCCGTGGCATCAGGACAAAGAAGGTCGCGGTCACCCCATGATCGGCCAATGCGGACAGTACCGCGGTGGTACCGGGCGGATCCGGCCCGTCGTCGTAGGTGACCACGAACTTGTCGCTCGGGGTGCGCACCGCCCGTACCGTGCCCACCGGGGCCGTGACCCGGCGGGCGACCCGCCGCACGATCGGCCGCCATCCGCCGCCCGACGTGGTGTCAGCGAGCTCAGTCATGTGGCGCCTCCGGGCGATGGTCCTATCTGGGCCCTGATTATCGCCGAGCAGCACCGGCGCCACCGCTCCGGGCTCAAGATCTCACCAAGCCGGTCGAGTTCACCTCGCCGGTGGGGTTTGCGGCGCCCGTCTTTCCGGAAGGCTCGCCCTCCTCAGGTGGCGCCATGTTCAGTACTTCGCGCATGACCGACCCGGTCAGCTTCATCCCGAAGACGTACCGCGCGCCGGCAACGGAGTCGGTCCCTGTCGCCCACCGGCGCTGCCACCCTCCACTGAGTCCTGTCACCGCCTCTTCCCCGGCGCTACGAGATCGCCATCCACTCGGTCACGGCCGGTCCGCGCGCCCCCGTACCAGGGAGAAAATCAGGCGGCAGATCGGGGGCTGCGGGCTCCGTTCCCACCCACCGTGCCTGCCATAATCGGTCGGTCATATATCCGGGGTGAGAAAGGGACCAGCGATGTCGGGTCCACAAATCGGATTCGCGTGCCTGTGGGACCGCGCCGACCCCCGCCGCACCTGGTCATACACCCCCTGGTCGCTGCGGGAGGCGATGCGCCGGTACGCCACCGTGACCGACGTCGGGATCAATCTCGCGGCCCCGACCGAATGGGCGCTGAAGCTCACCCACCTGCGGGTACGGAATGGTCGCCCCACCAGCACCTGGCGGGAATCCCCCCTGACCGACTGGATCACTCAGCGGCATCTGCGACGGCGGGTGGCGGCCAGCGGCTGCACCGCGGTGCTGCAGATCCAGGATCTGGCGCTGCTGGACCGGCCCTACTTCCTCTACCAGGACTTCAGCTTCGACGCGATCCTGGACCTGGTGGACCAGCAGGGGCGCCTACCGACCGGATTGATGGTCGCGGGGATGAGCCGAGACGACCTGCGGCGGCACCGGGACCGGCAGCGGCGGATCTACGACCGCGCCACCGGGCTGGTCGTGATGAGCCGGTGGCTGGCCGAGCGACTGACCACCCTGTCCGGGGTGCCGGCGGAGAAGGTGCATGTGGTCAACCCGGGCCGGTCCGCCCTGGTCACCGACGCCCCGCTGCCGGTGCGGGAGCGCCCCCGGCGCCGGCTGCTGCTGGTCGGTAAGGGCTTCGAGGGCAAGGGCGGCGACCTGGTGGTGGCCGCGTTGGCGGTGCTGCGGCGGGAGGTCGACCCGCACATCACCCTCACGGTGGTGGGGCCGACCACCTGGCCGCTGCTGGGCGACGTCCCCGACGGGGTCCACTTCCTCGGCGCGTTGCCGCCGGCCGAGGTGGCCCGGCTATACGACACTCACGACCTGCTGGTGATGCCCAGCCGGTTGGAGGGCTTCGGGATCGTGTTCGTGGAGGCGTTGGCGCGCGGGCTGCCGTGCATCGCCCGGAACGCGTTCGCCATGCCGGAACTGATCGAGCCCGGGGTCAACGGTGACCTGATCAGCCAGGACGATCCGGTCGTGCTGGCCACCACCATCGCCAAGGTGCTCGACAACGACCACGTGTACGAGCAGTGTCGCGCCCGCGCCGACGCGGTGGCGGCTCACTTCACTTGGGATCGGGCCGCCCGGCAGATGATCGAGATCATCACCGGTGCGACCGGCGGCGCGCGGGCTGGCTGAGCTCGCGGAAGAGGGAGAAATGTCCGCAACCGAACCCCTGGTCTCCATTGGGCTACCGGTCCGCAACGGCGAGCAGGATCTGCCGGCGGTGATCGAGTCGGTCCTGGCCCAGGACTACCCCCACCTGGAGCTGGTGATCTGCGACAACGCCTCCACCGACGGCACCGAGGCGCTGTGCCGGAAGCTGGCGGCGGCCGACTCGCGGATCGTCTACCATCGCCACCCGGTCAACGTGGGGCTGTTCAACAACTTCAACAGCGCGGCCCGGTTGGCGCGGGGCGAGTACTTCCGATGGATCGGCGACGACGACACGCTCGCCCCCGACTACGTCTCCCGGTGCATGCAGGTCTACCGGGACGATCCCCGGTTGGTGCTGGTCACCACCCAGATCAACTATGTGAGTTCGGACGGTACGTCCGAGACCGCGGAGTATCACGGCACCGCGCTGGCCTCCGATGACCCGGCGGAGCGGTTCGCCGAGATGCTGCGGCTCCTCAACGAAAGCTACGCCACCATCGACCCGCTGTACGGGCTGATGCGGCGCGCCACCCTGGTAGGGATCGAGCGGCACAACATGTACGCCGAAGACCAGGTGCTGGCGGCTCGGCTGGCCCTGGCCGGCCCGTGGCGGCACATCCCGGAGATTCTGGCCACCCGGCGCCGGGATCCGGAGAAGAGCAGCGCGGTGGCGCGGAAGAACGGCGTACCGGTGTGGCAGATCCGGGCGGCGACCCTGCTGCAGTCGCGGGAGCTGCTGCGGCACGTCGCGGCCGCGGAGCTCACCGAGGAGCAGCGGCGCCGGGCGGTCGCCGCGGTCCGCCGGTTCTATGTCCGCCGCCAGCAGGCCATCCTGGCGCGTCGGGTCCGCCGGCTGGCCCGGACCGCGGGGCGGCTGGTGTCGACGGAGCGGAGCAAGGCGTGACGGATCCACTGATCAGCGTGGTGGTGGTGTCGTACCAGACCCGGGAGCTGACCCTGCGCTGTCTGGCCGGGCTGCGGGCCGCCACCACCACCCCGTACGAGGTGATCGTGGTGGACAACGCGTCGGCGGACGGCTCGGCCGACGCGATCGCCGCCGCGGAGCCGTCCGCGCGGGTGCTCCGGCTGCCGGAGAACGTCGGTTTCGGCCGGGCGGTCAACGCCGGGGCGGCGGTGGCCCGGGGTCGGTGGCTGCTGTTGCTGAACCCGGACACCACCCCGGTGGGAGACGTGTTGGCGGCGTTCCTCGCCGCCACCCGGCTGTATCCGCAGGCCCGGCTGTACACCGGGCGAACGCTGCGGGCGGACCGCACCGACGATGGGCGCTCCTGCTTCGGGCTGCCGTCGCTGTGGAGCCTGCTGTGCTTCGCCACCGGGCTGTCCACGGTGTTCCGGAAGTCGCCCTGGTTCAACCCGGAGGAGCTGCCGGGGCTGCCCCGGGACCGGAGCGCGAGTGTGCCGGCCGCCTCCGGCTGCCTGCTGCTGATCGAGAAGGCGCTGTTCGATCAACTCGGCGGCTTCACCCCGGACTACTTCATGTACAGCGAGGACATCGACCTGTGCGCCCGGGCGGCCACGCTCGGCGCCCGCCCGCAGCTGGTGCCGCAGGCCCAGGTGGTGCATGTCGGCGGGGCCGCGTCCACCAGCGTCAACAAGCGGGTGATGGTGCTGCGGGGCAAGTGCACCTACCTGCGGCTGCGCTGGCCCCGGCGGCGGGCGGCGGTCGGGCGGGCGCTGCTGACCGCCGGGATCGCGGTCCGGGCCGCGGGGGCGGCGGTGACGGGCCGGGCCGGTTACTGGCGGGAGGTGTGGCGCCGCCGGGCGGAGTGGCGGGCCGGCTGGCCACCGGTGGATCAGGCCGGCGGCACGGGCTTCCCGTCGTCCTCCCAGACGTTGCCCTCCCAGACGTTGCCGGGGGCGTCCGGGTCGAAGTAGGCCACCGGCCCGTAGTAGCCGCTGTCCGGGAACACCCGGCGGCTGAACACGTTGTTCACCACCACGATGTTGGCCGGGGTGGCCCCGTCGGCCAGATAACCCCCGCCGTAGAAGGTGTATCCGCCGCCGGCCAGCAGGTTGCCCTCCACCCGGACGTTACGCACCGGGCGGAAGTTGTCGAACAGCGACACCGCCCCGGTCTGGTCCTCGGTGTTGATGATGGTGTTGTTCCGGATCACCAACTCCAGGCCGCCCTCCGGCCCGCCGTTGGCCTGCACCATGTCGGTGTGGTCGTCCGGGAAGTACTTGGGACTGTGCAGGTAGCTGTCTTCCAAGATCCCGGAGCTCATCACCACCCCATCGGTGACCGTGTGAATCTCCACGCGACGGATGGTGGCCATCCCCCCGTGGTTGGCGATCCCGGTGGCGAACTGGTGGACCCCGTTCCCGAAGATCTCGCTGTCCTCGACCACCAGCCCGCTGTACCCCTCCCGCTGCAGGATTCCCCACAGCACCTCACGGCGCTCGTTGGTGATCCGGACGTTACGCACCACCACGTTGTTGGCGTAGATGTCGATGCTGCCGTCCACGATCAGCAGGTTTTCCAACACGGTGCCGTCTTCTTCGACGACCATCCCCCTGCTCGGGTGGAGTGTCACCCCGTCCGGCACCCCGGTGGAGTCCGCGTTGGGGAACACCCGCGGGACGGGGCCTACTCCGGAGGGACTGGGGGGCGTCGGCGCGGCCGCGACCGGCGGAGTGGTGGGAGGGACGGTCTCGGCCGGAGGGAGCGCGGTTCCCCACGGTCGGATCGCCGCGACCGCGCCGCCGGCGAGCAGGAGCGTCGGTAGCACCCCGAACAGCAGCAGGCGCCAGGGCACGAATCGGAGCGTTCGCCTGGTGGGTCGCTTCATGGCTCCTCCTCCACCAGCCGGCGGTTGCGGGTCGGCCAGCTGATGTCTCGTCATGCTAGGCGGTGAAGACCGCCCACCCCGTGACGACACGACCGTCACCGTCAGTTGTAGGGACGAAATACCGGCCGCACCGGCCGGCCCCGCAGGTACCGCTCCACCCCGTCGGACAGCGCCCGGGCGTACACCGCCAGCGCCTCGTCCACCGCCGCCACCGTCCGGTCGACGTCCTCGTCGGTGTGCGCGTAGGAGATCACAAAGGAGGGAGCCAGCACCCCCCGCGCCAGCAGCTCCTGCAGGAACAGAGTGCGGAACGGTTGCGACGGCTGCCCGTCCGCGTCCCGGGTGTAGTAGATCAGGTTGCAGGGGCGGCTCATCACCCCGACGTAGTCCGACACGCCGTGCGCGGCCGCGGCCGCCCGCACGCCCTCGGCGAGCCGCTCCCCTTGCCGGTACAGGTGCTCCACCACCGGTTCATGCTGATAGGTCCGGATCACCGCCAGCGCCGCCGCCAACGCGTGCGTCTCGGCCCCGTGGGTGGTCGACAGCAGAAACACCCGCTCCTGGTCGGTGCGCAGCCCGCCCCGCTCCATCAGGTCCCGCCGCCCCACCAACGCGGCCACCGAGAAGCCGTTGCCGAGTCCTTTCCCGAACGCCGCGAGGTCCGGCGTCACCCCGTACAGGTAGGCCGCGCCGCGGGCGTGCCACCGGAAGCCGGTGATCATCTCGTCGAAGATCAGCACCGTCCCGTACTGGTCACACAGCCGCCGGACCCCCTCCAGGAACCCGGGGGCGGGTGGGGTGACCCCTTCGACCTCCATCACCAGCGCCGCCACCGACTGCTCCTGCAGCACCTCCCGGACGCTGTCCAGGTCGTTGTAGCGGAACTTCACGGTCAGCGCCTGGACCGGCTTGGGGATGCCCGCGGACATGGCGGTGGCGCCGATGAACCAGTCGTCCGTGGAGAAGAACGGTTGGTCGGCGCAGACCGCCACCACGTCCCGCCCGGTCACCGCCCGCGCCAGCCGGACGGCGGCGGTGGTGACGTCCGAGCCGTTCTTGGCGAATTTCACCATCCAGTCCCGCCCCGGGGCCACCAGGTCCAGCAGCGCCTCGGCCGCCTCCACTTCGATCGGGGTGGGGCGGGTGAAGTTCACCCCGTGGGTGAGCGCGGCGGTCACCGCCTCCAGCACCGGCGGGTACGCGTGTCCGAGCGTCACCGCCCGTAACCCCATGCCGTACTCGATGAACTCGTTACCGTCCACATCCCACACCCGACAGCCGCGGCCGTGGGAGAGGAAACCGGGCGCCTGTTCCGGGTATTGGTCGTCGCCTTTGGCGTACGTGTGGGCACCGCCCGGGATCAAGGCGTGGGCGCGTTCGCGTAACCGGTGGGACTCAGTGAACTGCATGTAGACCTCCGGGGATTAACCTGTCACGGAACTCAGTGCCCGCCCGGGCGGGTGTCAGGTATCTGACATTTCTTGCTGACGGGTGGGTGGATCGGAAGGATAGCCGTCATGCCTCGTCGCCCCCGTCGGCACATCACGATCCTGATTGCCAACCTGCCCGCCGAGCGGGACCGTCGGGTGATCCGGGAATGCCTCAGCCTCGAACGCGCCGGATACGAGGTGACGGTGATCGCCCCCCGGGGCGACCGGAACCTGCGGATCCTGCCCGGCAGCCGGGGCACCCGGCTCAAGCCGTACCCGGTGCCGGTGCTCGGATCGGGCTTCTTCACGTTCGTGTTCGAGTTCGGTTGGTCGTTCCTGTGCATCGCGGTCCGGTTGCTGGGGGAGGTACTGGCCGGCCGGGCGCACGCGGTGCAGGTGTGCAACCCGCCGGACGTGTACTGGCCGCTGGCGCTGCTGCTGCGGGCGCTACGGCGGCCCTGGGTGTTCGACCACCATGACCTATCCCCCGAGGTGTACGCCACCCGGTCGAAGGACCGACCGAACCGGCTGGTGTTCAAGACCCTGGTGCTGTTGGAGTGGTTGACGCTCCGGACCGCCAGCGCGGTGATCGCCACCAACGAGTCGTTCCGGGACAACGCCCGGGCCCGCGGGGTGCCGGACGAGAAGATCACGGTGGTCCGGAACGGCCCCACCGCCGGCGAAATCGCCGGTCCGACCGCCCCGCCGGCGCCCGGCGCGCCCCATCAGATCGTCTACCTCGGGGTGCTCGGCCCACAGGACAATGTGGAGGCGGTGGTGTACGCCGCGGAGGAGCTGGCTCGGCGGCGAGGGCGGGCCGGCTGGCGGGTGACCATCGCCGGGGACGGGGAGATGCTGCCGGCGCTGACCAAACTGGTGGCGGACCGGGGGCTGGGCGACCTGGTGGAGTTCACCGGCTGGTTGGACGGCCCCGGGGTGGATGCGCTGCTGCGCCGGGCCACGGTGGCGATCCAACCGGACGCCCCCACCCGCATGAACCAGCTGTCCACCATGGCCAAGACGGTGGAGTACCTGGGCCGTGGAGTACCGGTGGTGGCGGTGGACATGATCGAGACCCGTCGGACCGCCGACGACGCGGCCATGTACGTACCGACCGGTGACCCGAAGGAGTTCGCCGCCGCGCTCGATGAGCTGCTGGACGACCCGGACCGCCGGGCCCGGATGCGGCAGGCCGGGCTGACCCGGTTCACCGAGCTGCTGTCCTGGGAGCGGCAGGAGGGCAACTACCTGGCGGTGTGGCGCCGCCTGCTGGGTGACCCGACCGGGGCCGCTCCTGCCACGGAAGGGCGCTGATGGTCAGCGTGGTGATCGCCGCCCACAACGAGGCGGCGGTGATCGGCCGGTGCCTGGATGCGCTGCTCGCCGACGGTGCCGACGACCTGGACATGACGGTGGTGGCCAACGGCTGCACCGACGACACCGCCGGCCGTGGCCCGGGCCCGCGGGGTACGGGTGATCGACCTGCCGCCGCCGGGCAAGGCGGCGGCGCTGAACGCGGGGGACGCGGCCGCGGTCGGGTTCCCGCGGCTCTACTTGGACGCCGACATTCCGCTGTCGGGGGCGGCGGTGCGCACCCTGGCGGCCGCCCTGGCCTCCGCGGACGGGTCGCCCGGCGCTGGGCCGTTGGCGGTGGTGCCGCGCCGCCGGCTGGACCTGGCCGGCCGGCCGCTGCTGGTACGCGCCTACTACGCGATCCACGCCCGGCTGCCGGTGTTCCGGGACGCGTTGTTCGGCCGGGGCGCGATCATGCTGTCGGCGGCGGGGCGCGCCCGGTTCGACCAGTTCCCGGACGTGATCGCCGACGACCTGTTCCTGGACTCCCAGTTCACGCCGGACGAGAAGCGGGAGGTGCCGCAGGTCGAGTCGGTGGTGGCCACTCCCCGGCGCACCCGGGACCTGGTACGCCGCCTGACGCGGGTACGGGCGGGGAACGCCGCGCTGCGCGCCGGTGCCGGGCCCGACACCGGGGTCCGCCCCGCCTCGCGGCTGTCCTGGCTGTGGGACGTGGCGCTCCCCCGCCCCTGGCTCCTGCCCGCGGCGGTCTGCTACGTGGCGATCACCATCACCGCCGCCCTGTTGGCGCGGCGCCGGTCTCGCGCCACCGTCTGGGGGCGGGACGAGTCCAGCCGCCTCGCCACCGACTGACCGCCCGACAGCCACCGCCGGTGGTCAGAAGAACGGGCCGCGCCGGTCCCGGGCCCGCCAGCAGGCGGTGTGCCAGTGCCGTCGCTCCCCTTCCCCGGTGAACCCGGGCAGCCCCTCCACCGGCCACGCCACCAGGTGCGTCACCCCGGGCCGGATCTCCTGATTACAGCCAGGGCACCGGGTAGATCTTCCCCGCCGCCGAGCCGGGATCTGTCGGACCCGCCACTGCCGCCCGCCCCAGTTCTCGATCGCGTCCACGCCGCGGCGGACCCGGTCGAGGTCCAGCGGCTCGTAGGCCGGTCGTTTGGCCGGTCGGCCGGGAAACCGGCGCTTGGAGGGGCGGTTACGGCGAGGGCTCACCTTTCCAGCCTACGAATCTGGGCCGCGGCGCCCACCGGGCCTCAGCCGGCGGAGCGGGAGCGGTAGTGCTCCAGGCAGGCCTGGTAGTCCGGCAGTACCGCGTCGGCCAGTGTGGGCGCGGCCGCGTCCTTGGCCGACAGGATCGGCTCCGCCACCGGCCACTCGATCCCCAGGGCCGGGTCGAGCGGGTGCACCGCCGGTTCGATCGCCGGCTGATAGGTGGCGGAGCACAGGTACGCCACGGTGGCGTCGTCGGTCAGCGCGCAGAAACCGTGCCCTAGCCCTTCCGCCAGGTACACCGCGCGCCGGTCGGTCTCGTCGAGCCGGACCGCCTCCCACCGGCCGAAGCGTGGGCGAGCCGCGCCGCAGGTCCACCACCACGTCCAGCACCGCGCCCCGGACGCAGGTGACGTACTTGGCCTGCCCGGGGGGCACGTCGGTGTAGTGGATGCCCCGAATCACTCCCCGGGTCGACACCGACAGGTTGGCCTGCGCCAGCTCCAGCGGGTGGCCGACCGCCTCGGCCAGCCGGTCGAACCGGTACCACTCCAGGAAGGTCCCGCGCGGGTCCCGATGCTGGACGGTAGTGATCTCCCAGGCACCGTCGATGCTCAGTGGACGGATCTTCACCGGTCACTCCTCATCCGCCGAGCTGCCGGGTCGGCCAGTCCAGCAGCCGCAGCAGGTAGTCGCCGTACCCTGCGCAGCAGCGGCTCGCGCCAGCTGCCGCAGCGTCCTCGTCGTCGATCAAACCGGCCCGCCAGGCCGCCTCCTCCACACAGCCGATCTTGAAGCCCTGCCGCTCCTCGATCACCCGCACATACTCCGCCGCGGCCACCAGCGAGTCGAACGTGCCGGTATCCAGCCAGGCGGTGCCCCGGTCCAGCACCTCCACCCGCAGCCGGCCCTGCCGTAGGTAGGCCTCGTTCACCGCGGTGATCTCCAGCTCGCCCCGGGCGGACGGCTCGCAGCTCCGCGGCGATCCTCACCACGTCCGCGTCGTAGAAGTACAACCCCGGCACCGCGTACCGGGACTTCGGGAACGGCCGGCTTCTCCTCGATGCTGCGCACCACGCCGTCCGGGCCGAACTCCACCACCCCGTACGCCTGCGGGTTCGCCACCGGATAGGCGAAGATCACTCCGCCGTCCGGCCGGGTGTGCGCCCGCAACTGCCGCCCCAGCCGGGCGCCGTGGAAGATGTTGTCCCCCAGGATCAGCGCCACCGGCTCCCCCGCCAGGAACTCCTCGGCGATCAGCAGCGCCTGCGCGATCCCGGCCGGCTGCGTGCTGCACCGCGTACGACAGCCGCAGCCCCCACTGACTGCCGTCCCCCAGCAGCCGCTGGAATTGCGGCTGGTCCTCCGGAGTGGTGATGACCAGGATCTCCGGGATCCCCGCCATCACCAGAGTGGTCAGCGGGTAATAGATCATCGGCTTGTCGAAGACCGGCATGAGCTGCTTGGACACCGCCCGGGTAATCGGCCACAGCCGGCTGCCGGTCCCACCGGCCAGCACCACACCACGCATCCGTGGCAGGCTAGCCGCTGTCCCCGCACAGGGGAACTGTCCGGTCGGGCGACAAACCCCACCGACTGGTAGGAGGTGTCCGTCAGGCGACACCAGTAGGCAGACCGTGGCCTACGCCCCCTACACTGCCGCAGCATGAAGGTCCTGATCACCGGCGGTGCCGGGTTCATCGGCTCGCACTTTGTCCGGTCGCTACTGTCTGGCGCCTGGCCGGAGCTACCCGTCACCCGGCTCACCGTGTTGGACAAACTCACCTACGCCGGCAACCGGGCCAACCTGGCGCCGGTGGCTGACGATCCCCGCCTGCAGTTCGTGGTCGGCGACATCTGCGACCCCCAGCTCGTCGACGAACTGACCGCCGGGCAGGATCTGGTAGTCCACTTCGCGGCCGAGTCCCACGTGGACCGCTCGATCGCCGGGCGCGGCCCCGTTCGTCACCACCAACGTGCTCGGCACCCAGGTACTGCTGGACGCCGCGCTGCGCCACGAAGTGGGGCGGTTCGTGCACGTCTCCACCGACGAGGTGTACGGCTCGATCGAGACCGGGGCGTGGACCGAAACCCAGCCGCTGGCCCCCCGCTCGCCGTACTCGGCCTCCAAGGCCGGCTCGGACCTGCTGGCCCTGGCCTACTACACCACCCACGGGCTGCCGGTGGTGGTGACGCGCTGCTCCAACAACTACGGGCCGTACCAGTTCCCGGAGAAGGTGATCCCGCTGTTCATCACCAACCTGCTGGACGGCCGGCGGGTGCCGCTGTACGGCGACGGCGGCAACGTCCGGGACTGGTTGCATGTGGACGACCACTGTGCCGGGATCGCCCTGGTGGCCACCGGTGGCCGGATCGGCGAGGTCTACCACATCGGCGGCGGCACGGAGCTGACCAACCGGGAGCTGACCGAGCGGCTGCTGGCCGCCTGCGGCGCGGACTGGGACATGGTCGAGTTCGTGCCGGACCGCAAGGGCCACGACCGCCGGTACGCCCTGGACATCTCCAAAATCAGCACCGAGCTCGGCTACCGTCCCCGGGTCGACTTTGAGGAGGGGCTGGCGGCCACCGTGGCCTGGTACCGGGAGAACCGGTCCTGGTGGGAGCCGCTGCGGGCCCGAGCGACCCTCCCCACGCCGGCATGACCCGCTGGCTGGTGACCGGGGCCGGTGGCATGCTCGGTCAGGAGCTGGTGGCGGCGCTGCAGGCCGCGGGGGAGGTGGTCACCGCCGCCGAACGGGCCACGCTGGACATCACCGATCCGGCGGCGGTGGC
Organism: uncultured Actinomycetota bacterium; assembly: GCA_963809545.1. Taxonomy (GTDB): domain Bacteria; phylum Actinomycetota; class Actinomycetes; order Mycobacteriales; family Micromonosporaceae; genus Natronosporangium. Next base: position 780,562 of record CAWEKD010000007.1, read on the forward strand.
GGCGGCGGTCACCGGGCACGACCTGGTGGTCAACACCGCCGCCTGGACGGATGTGGACGGGGCGGAGGCGGACGAGCCGGCGGCTACCCGGGTGAACGGCGAGGCGGTGGACCTGCTGGCCGCCGCCTGCGCCCGCACCGACGCCCGGTTGATCCACCTGTCCACCGACTATGTCTTCCCCGGCACCGGGGAGCGCCCGTATCCGGAGAACGCCCCCACCGCCCCGCTCAACGCGTACGGCCGCAGCAAGCTCGTCGGTGAGCAGGCGGTACGGCGGCGGCTGCCGCACACCGGGTACGTGGTGCGGACCGCCTGGCTGTACGGGGCGCACGGACGTAACTTCGTCGCCACCATGCTGCGGCTGGCCGGGCAGCGGGAGACCGTGCAGGTGGTGACCGACCAGATCGGCCAACCGACGTGGACCGGGGCGCTGGCGGCGCAGCTGGTGGCGCTGGGGCGGGCGGCGGTGGCCGGCCGGGCCCCCGCCGGGATCTACCACGGCACCGCCGGCGGCCAGGCCTCCTGGTACGAGCTGGCCCGGGCGGTGTTCGCCGGCGCGGGGCTGGATCCGGACCGGGTGCGCCCCACCACCAGCGCCCAGTTTCCGCGCCCGGCCCGCCGCCCGGCGTACAGCGTGCTCGGACACGACCGGTGGCGGGCCGCCGGAGTACCGGTGCAGCCGCACTGGCGCGATCAGCTGGCGCAGGCGTTGCCGGGGCTGCTGGCCACCACCGTCCCGGCGTGACCGTCCCGCCGCCGTGGCGGATGGATCCGGCAGACTGGCCGGCATGACCAACGCACGCACGGCGACCCGTACCACGATCATCACCGGGGTGTCCCGCGGGCTGGGGGCGGCCCTGTTCGACCGGTTGCACACCGCCGGTGACCGGCTGGTCGGGCTCGGCCGCCGGTTCACCGACCGGCAGCGGGAGCTGGCCTCGACCGCCCCCGAGCGGGTGCGGCTGCGGGAGGCGGATCTCACCCGGCCGGCCACCCTGCCGGACGCGGACGAGCTGGCCGGCTGGGTGACCGACACCGACCACGCGGTGCTGATCCACAATGCGGCGGTGGTGGAGCCGATCGGGGCGGTCGGCACCCTGTCCTCCGCCCGGCTGGCGGAGGCGGTGACGGTGAACCTGGCCGCGCCGATGCTGCTGACCAACACGTTCCTGGCGGCGGTGCCGGCGCAGACGCGGGTCACGATCCTGTTCATCTCCTCCGGCGCCGCCCATCGGATCATCGACGGCTGGTCGGCCTACTGCGCCACCAAGCGGGGCGGCGAGGCGTTCTTCGAGGCGGTGGCGGCGCAACTGGCCGACCGGCCCGGCGCTCGGGTGGTCAATGTCAACCCGGGGGTGATGGACACCGACATGCAGGCGGTGATCCGGGAGGTGGCCCGCAGCGGCGCCTGGTTCCCGGACCGGGACCGCTACCTCGGGCTCCACGAGCGGGGGGAGCTGCCCCACCCGGGCCAGGTAGCGGAGCGGATCATCGCCGAGCACTTGTGAACGCCGACCTTCCGGCGGGGTGAAACCCCGGTTACCCGGCAGTAGGCTGCAGGTGTGGCTCCCCTCGTCTCCACCGATCCGGTCACCGGCGCGGAGCTGGCCCGGTTCGACATCGCCGACCCCGAGGTGGTCGCCGCGGCGGTGACCGCGGCCCGCGCTGCCGGCCAGTGGTGGGATCAGCTCGGATTCCGGCACCGGCGCGCCCGACTGCTGGCCTGGCGGTCGCTGCTGACGCGACGGCTGACCGAGTTGGCGGAGCTGGTGAGCGCCGAGACCGGCAAGCCGAGGGCGGAGGCGGTGGTGGAGGTGGCGGCCGCCATCGGGGACCTGGACTGGGCCGCCCGCCACGCCCGCCGGGTGCTGCGGCCACGCCGGGTGCGCCGGGTGTTGCCGGTGGCGGAGGCCGCCGCCCATCTGGCCTACCGCCCGTACGGGGTGGTGGGGGTGATCGGGCCGTGGAACTATCCGGTGCTGACGCCGATGTCCTCGATCGGCTACGCGCTGGCCGCCGGCAACGCGGTGGTGCACAAGCCGAGCGAACTCACCCCGGCGGTGGGGCAGTGGCTGGCGGACAGCTTCGCCGAGGTGGTGCCGGAGCAGCCGGTGTTCTCGGTGGTGCACGGCCCCGGGGAGGTCGGGGCGGCGCTGTGCCGGTCCGGGGTGGACAAGGTGTCGTTCACCGGCTCCACCGCTACCGCCCGCCAGGTCATGGCCGCGTGTGCCGAGCGGCTGGTGCCGGTGGTGCTGGAGGCCGGGGGCAAGGACGCGATGCTGGTGGCCGCCGACGCCGATCTGGCCGCCGCGGCCGAGGCGTGCGTGTGGGGGGCGTTCACCAACGCCGGACAGACCTGCGTGGGCATCGAGCGGGTGTACGTGGCGGCCGAGGTCTACCCACAGTTTCTGGACGAGGTGGTGGCCCGGGCGCGGCGGCTGGTGGTCGGGGGGCCGGACCGGGACCTGGGGCCGGTCCTGGTACCCGCCCAGGTGGAGGTGATCCGCGCCCAGATCGCCGACGCGCTGGCGCGGGGGGCGACCGCGGTGCTCGGTGGGGTGGACGCGGTCGAGCCACCGTACGTGCGCCCGACGGTGTTGGTGGACGTCCCGCCGGACGCGACGGTGCTGCGGCAGGAGACGTTCGGTCCGGTGCTGGTGGTCACCCCGGTGTCCGACATGGACGAAGCGGTCCGGCTGGCCAACGATTCCCGGTACGGGCTGGGCGGGGCGGTCTGGGGCCGGCGGCGGGCAGCGGTGGCGCTGGCCCGGCGGCTGCGCGTCGGGATGGTGGCGGTCAACGACGCGCTCTCGTTCGCCGGGATGAGCTCGCTGCCGTGGGGCGGGGTGGGCGACTCCGGGATCGGCCGACTGCGCGGCGACCACGGGCTGCGGGAGTTCGCCCAGCCGGTGTCGCTGGTGGTGCGCCAGGTCCGCTCCCCTCTGCCCAGCCGCACCTTCGACCGCACCGACCGGGATGTCCGCCGGATCGTGGCCTTCTACCGGTTCCGCTACGGTCGCCGCCCCGGTCGCCGAGGCGGCTAGAACAGACGGTCTTCGTCGGGTTCGATGCCGCGCAGCGCGTCGTAGTCGAGCCAAACGCAGCGGATGCCCCGATCCTCGGCCAGCACCCGGGCCTGCGGCTTGATCTCCTGCGCGGCGAAGATCCCGGCCACCGGCGCCAGCAGCGGGTCACGGTTCAACAACTCGAGGTAACGGGTCAGCTGCTCCACCCCGTCGATCTCGCCCCGCCGTTTGACCTCCACCGCCACGGTGGCGCCGTCGGCGTCCCGACACAACAGATCCACCGGCCCGATCGCGGTGGGGTACTCCCGCCGGATCAGGGTGAACCCTTCCCCCAACGCGGTCGGGTTGGCGGCCAGCAGCTCCTGGAGGTGCGCCTCCACCCCGTCCTTGCGCAGCCCAGGGTCGACCCCCAGCTCGTACGTGTGGTCTGCCAGCACCTCTTCCAAGGTGATCCGCAGCTGCTCACCGGCTTTGTTGACCACCCGCCACACCCCGGGTGACTCCTCGATCCGGCAGGGCGGACTCATCCAGTTCAGTGGCTTGTAGGCACGGTCGTCCGCGTGGATGGACACTGAACCGTCCGCTTTGACCATCACCAGCCGCACCGCCGAAGGCAGATGCGCCGACAACCGGCCCACATAGTCCACTGAGCATCGAGCGATCACCAGCCGCACAGCAGGAAACCTTACGCGATGCCAGGATGGGAAGCGTGCTGGAACTGCTGACCGGGCTGGGCCTGTCCGCCTCCGCCGGCCTGAACGCCTGGATCCCGCTGCTGGTGGTGGGTCTCCTGGCCCGATTCACCCCGGTGCTGACCCTGCCGTCCGGATGGGAATGGCTCAGCAACGAGTGGGTGCTGGGGATCATCGCGGCGCTGCTGGTGGTGGAGCTGGTCGCGGACAAGGTACCGGTGCTCGACAGCGCCAATGACGTCCTGCAGACCGTCATCCGCCCCTCGTCCGGTGGACTGGTGTTCGGCGCCGGTGTCTCCGCGGAGACCCTCACGGTCAGCGATCCCGCCACGCTGTTCCACGACCACTCCTGGGTGCCGATCGCGATCGGGGTGGTGATCGCGCTGGTCGTGCACCTCATCAAGTCCGGGGTACGGGTGGCGCTGAACTCGGTCAGCCTGGGCCTGAGCGCGCCGCTCCTGAGCGTGACCGAGGACGCCACCAGCGCCGTCATGTCCCTGCTCGCGATCCTGTTGCCGGTGCTGGTGGTCGTCCTCCTGCTCGGTCTGAGCTGGGGAGTGTGGCGCCTGCTCCGGCGGGTCCGACGCCGGCGCGCAGCCCGGTACCAGCCCGGCTGAGCAAACAAAAGAGGCAGACACCTTCCGTGCCTGCCTCTCGAATGACGTGGGCTGCTATCGCGCGCCCAGTGGTCAGCTCGTCGCTGTCATGAGCGCGATGCCGGCGATCGCGTTAAGGATGCCGATCACGGCCCCGATGGCACCGCAGATGATCCCGGCCAGGGCCATGCCGCGGTTGTTGGCCTCACCCGCGTTGACCTTCTTGAGGCCGAGTACGCCCAGCACGATGGCGACCGCGCCGCCGATCACGCCGAGGAAGGCCAGGCAGAGACCGAGGACGATGGACGCGATCCCGGTGATCATCCCGGCCAGGCCGAGGCCGTTCTGCTGGCCCTGATTCGGCACCCCGCCCGGGGGTGGCGGAGGGGCGGGCTGGAAGCCCTGCGGGTTGTTCTCCTCCGGAGAAGTACCTGGCTGCATGGTTCTCCTTGTGTCAGTACATCAGGGGCTGTCGGACCACCGGGGCAGCCGGGGCAGCTCCTGGAGGTCCGGTCCTTGATCGTCCCACATTTGCGCTACCGGCGCTGACCCGCAGCGTACCGTTCTCAGTGGCATCATGACGTCATTACGCGTCATACTGACGTCATGATGACGCTATACCACTTCAAGATCCTCAGCGGGCGAACCCAACAGGAGCGTCACAGTGACGCCGTGGCTATCGACTCCAGCGACAGCTCCGGCACCATCAGCGGCGGCGCCCCACGGCGACCGACACCGTTCCCACTGCCTAAACGACCGTTCATGAACGACGGTAGGGTGCTACCGGAGCACGTGGACGGATCGAGGAGGACACATGGCGGGCACACTCGCGGTCATCGGAGCGGGGTTGATGGGCTCGGGCATCGCCCAGGTCGCCGCCCAAGCCGGATGGACGGTCATCCTGCGCGACCTGGATGATGCCGCCACCCGGCGCGGGCTGGACGCGATCCGCACCTCGTTGGAGAAGTTCGCCGCCAAGGGGAAGCTGCCCGCGGACCAGGTGGAGGCCACCCTGGCCCGGATCACCCCCACCACGGAGCTGGATGCGGCCGCCGACGCCGATCTGGTGGTGGAGGCGGTGTTCGAACAGCTCGACGTCAAGCAGGAGGTGTTCCGGGAGCTGGACCGCATCTGTCGACCGGAAACGGTGCTCGCCACCAACACCAGCGCCATCCCGATCACCCAGATCGCGGCCGCCACCACCCGCCCGGAGTCGGTCGTGGGCACACACTTCTTCTCGCCCGTGCCGATGATGAAACTGTGCGAGCTGGTCCGGGGGTTGAAGACCAGTGACCAGACCCTGGCCACCGCGCGGGCATTCGCCGAAGGAGTGGGCAAGACCTGCGTGGTGGTCAACCGGGACGTGGCCGGCTTCGCCACCACCCGTCTGATCACCGCGTTGGTGGTAGAGGCGGTCAAGCTGGTCGAGTCCGGGGTGATCTCCGCGGAGGATCTGGACACCGCGTGCAGGCTCGGGTTCGGCCACGCCATGGGGCCGCTGGCCACCGCCGACCTGACCGGGGTGGACATTCTGCTGCACGCCGCGCGCAACATCTGGACCGACACCGGCGACCCGAAGTTCTTCCCGCCGGAGCTGATGCAGCGGATGGTGGCCGCCGGCGAGCTGGGGCGCAAGAGCGGGCGCGGCTTCTACTCGTACGACTGACCCACGGTGCCCGGTGGGGCGGGTCAGAGCGTAAAGGTCGGCTCCTCCGGAGCCGCGACCCGCTCCACCGTGGCCCCCAACTGGCGCAGATGCGCCTCGAAGTCGGGGTACCCGCGGTCGATGTGGTGCGCGTGGCTGACCTCGGTCACCCCATCGGTGCACAGCCCCGCCATCACCAGGCCGGCCCCCGCCCGGATGTCGGTGGCCCGGACCGGCGCGCTGGACAGGCGTTCCCGGCCCCGGACCACCGCGTGATGCCCGTCGGTCTGCAACTGCGCGCCCAGCCGGGTCATCTCGTTGATGAACATGAACCGGCCGTCAAAAATGTTCTCGGTGATCAGCGACGACCCCTCGCTGACCGCGGCCAACGCGATCGCCATCGGCAACAGGTCGGTGGCGAACCCCGGATACGGCAGCGTCACCACGTCCACCGCCCGGGGCCGCTGATCCATCCGGACCCGCAGGTGATTCCGGCCCGTCTCCACCAGGCAGCCGGCCATCACCAACTTGTCCAAGGCGATCTCCAAATGGCGCGGATCCACCCCGGTCACGGTCACGTCCCCCCGGGTCATCGCCGCGCCGAACGCCCAGGTCCCGGCCACGATCCGGTCCCCGATACAGCGGTGGGTCACCGGCCGCAGCCCATCCACGCCCTCAATCTCCAGGCGGGAGGTGCCCGCCCCCTCGATCCGGGCCCCCATGGCGGTCAGCAGCGCGCACAGGTCGACGATCTCCGGCTCCCGCGCCGCGTTGTCGATCTCGGTCACGCCGCGCGCCAGTACCGCCGCGGTCAGCAGATTCTCGGTGGCGCCGACGCTGGGGAAGTCCAACCAGATGCTCGCCCCGTGCAGCCCCTGCGGCGCCGACGCGATCACAAACCCGTGCTCGGAGGTGATCTCCGCCCCCATGCGCGCCAGCCCCGACAGGTGCATGTCCAGCCCGCGGGAGCCGATCGCATCCCCGCCCGGATGGGCCACCTTCGCGTACCCTCGGCGGGTCAACAGCGGCCCCAGCACACAGATGGAGGCCCGCAGTTGCCGGACCAGCTCGTAGTCGGCCACCGTGCCCGGCTGCTCCGGGGTGGTGACCGCTACCCGCCCGTCGAGGGAGTCCACCTCACAGCCCAGCCGCCGCAGCACCTCGGCCATGACCGCGATGTCAGTGATCCGGGGGACGTTGTCGATCACCGTCCGGCCCGGCGCCAGCAGGGCGGCCGCCATCAACTTCAGGGCGGAATTCTTGGCCCCCACCACCGGCACCTCGCCGACCAGCCGGGCCCCGCCCGCCACCCGGATCACGTCCACAATTTCCATCCTAGGCTGAGCTCATGGCCATTCACCTGACCCGCATCTATACCCGTACCGGAGACGCCGGCACCACCGCGCTCGGCAACGGCGAACGCGTGTCGAAGACCGATCCGCGGATCGCCGCGTACGCGGACGTGGACGAGTGCAACGCCGTGATCGGGGTGGCGTTGGCGCTCGGTAACCTGCCGGAACCGATCCGCCGGGTGCTGACGGTGGTGCAGAACGACCTGTTCGACGTGGGGGCCGACCTCTGCAATCCGGTCACCCCGGACCCGGAGTATCCACCGCTGCGGGTCACCCAAGAATATGTAACCCGGCTGGAGCAGTGGTGCGACGAGTTCAACGCCCAGCTCTCCAAGCTGGACTCGTTCATCCTCCCCGGCGGTACCCCTGGGCGCCGCGCTGCTACACCAGGCGCGGACGGTGGCCCGCCGGGCGGAGCGCATGACCTGGGCGCTGCTGGCGCACGACCCCGAGCGCACCAACACCCTGCCCGCTACCTACCTGAACCGACTGTCGGACCTGCTGTTCATCCTGGCCCGGGCGGCGAACCCGGACGGGGACGTGAAGTGGGTACCGGGGGCGCAGCGGATGCCGGCCGCGGACGCGTCCGGAGACTCCTGAGCCGCCGTCCCCTCACCCAGGGAAGGTCAGTCCGTGCCGGGGGGCATGGTGTACAGCGACACGCTCCCCGGCGGGGACGCCTCGATCCAGGACAGGAATCCGGTCAGGGTCGCCGGAGCCATCGCCAACTCCACCGGCGCCTGGAAACTGATACAGCGGAGGATCACCCAGTCTTCCGGGAGCGAGAACCGCTCCGACCCGGTCGGGGAGCGCCGGCTCTCCACCACCAGCCCGCGCCGCATCAGCACCCGGCGGGGACGCGGCGACAGGCTGAACATGCGATACCACCGGAGCTGCTCCCCCACCAGCCGGGCGAACCCGGGCGCCCACCCACGCCCCGCGATCAAGGTGGAGACCCGCAGGGAGAGCTCAATCGCGTTGCCGCTCCGAGTAAGCAGCCAGCGCCGTAGGAACAGCAGCGCTAAACAGACGACCAGCGTGAGGGCCCCGATGGCGATCCATTCCAGAATCCTCATCGGCGGCCCGTCCTCTCAGCGTGTGACTTCCGACGCCGGGGTCACGCTCTCGGCCAGAATCGTCACGCCGCTGCCGGTGACTGAGAGGAAACCACCGGCCACCTCCCAGGAGTGCTGCTGGCCGTCGGCGGTGCGGATCCGCACCTCACCGGGCTCGGCGAGCTGCCCCAGCAGCGGAACGTGACCCGGGAGCACCGCCAGCTCGCCTTCGCTGGTGCGGGCGACCACTATCTCCGCCTCACCGGTCCAGACTTTCTCCTCGACCGCTACCAGCTCGACCTGTAGCTGATCAGCCACTGTGCTCCCTTCATCGCCTCGCGGGGCGGCGGTGCCCAGTCCCACCGGGCCGAGTCGCCGCGCCACCGGTGTTCGCTGAGTTTAGTAGGAGCGTGCCAGCGCCCCTAACCCGGCCGCCGGCATGTCTGCCTTCGTCACATCCGGCGCCCCGCCACGTCAATTCGCCATTTCCGGATGCTCCAGGATGAACTGGTCCATCCGTTCGGCCCGGATCGCCTCGAACACCGCCAAGGCCTCCGGGCGCAACTGCTCCCCCTGGTAGTCGCTCCCCTCACCGACCCCCTCCGCCGGCAAGATCACGGTAGTGAGCTGGGAGGGGCGCAGATCCCGCAGCGCGAAGGCGAAGTCGATCGCATCCCGCCCCCGGCCGTCGAACACCAACGCATCCCCGGCCGCCCGCAGCAGTCGGTCCAGCGCCACCGGGTTGGTCAGGATCTCGCGGCTCATCGCTTTCTCCACCATCGCCCGCAGGATCATCTGCTGGTTGCGCTGGCGGCCGTAGTCACCACCCGCGACCCCGTACCGTTGCCGCGCGATGTCAAGCGCCTGCCACCCCTCCAGGTGGTTGACGCCCGGTGGGTAGTAGGCCTGTTCACCCAGGTACCCATCCCCGTTCGGATTCAGCGGACGGTGGCTGCCGTCGGGGCGCCGGTGCTCGGAGTAGATCTCCTCCTCCAGCTCCACCGTGATGCCGCCGAGGGCGTCCACGATCCCCACGAACCCCTCGAACTTGATCACTCCACCGGCGTCGAACTGGGTGATCCCGGTGAGCTGGCTGACGGTCTGCGCCAACAACCGAAACCCGCGCTCCAGATCGGGCAACTCCTCGCCCTCCTGTTGCCGGGCCCCCACCTGCATGGCCGAGTTCAACCGTCCAACGCCGCCGGGGTAGCCGGTCTCGGGAAACGGGGGGATCTCCACGATGGTGTCCCTGGGCAGGGAAACCAGATAGGCGTGGTCCAGCCCGTCCGGGATGTGCACGATCAACACGGAATCCGCTCGGGGCGGCTCGTGCGGACGACTGGGGCGGGTATCCAGACCCGCCAACAGAATGTTCAGTGGGCCGGTGATGTCTCCCCCTGGGAGCTCCCCATCACTGAACAGGTTGCCTTCGGGGATCGCCCGCGCCAGGCGGGACTGGACCAACTCTGCCGCGACCACCAGCATCCCGGAGCTCACCATCAGCAGCGCCCCGATCACCGTGCAGAGCACTGCCCATGCAGGTGCGCGTCGTTGACCGGTCCGTGTCGCCATCGCGCCTCCCACTGCCCGTCACCCTCACGGTAACGAGCCGTCGGGAAAGCGTCACGTATACAACGCGGTGGGTCAGGAGTTTTTCGCCGCCTCACCGAAGAACAGGCGGTCGCTGGCCCCGCGGGGATGACCACGCCGAGCCGGCGACCGCCCGTCCTACGGTGTCTGGGATGGTCACTCGTTCATGAGCTTGTGGGCGTTGCGCTCCAGGTCCTCCAGACCGCCGCACATGAAGAACGCCTGCTCGGGGTAGTGGTCGTACTCGCCCTCGCACAGCTTCTTGAACGCCTCGACGGTCTCCTTGACCGGAACGAACGAACCCTCCACGCCGGTGAACTGCTTGGCGGCGAAGGTGTTCTGAGACAGGAAGCGCTCGATCCGGCGAGCCCGGTTCACCGTGATCTTGTCTTCCTCGCTCAGCTCGTCCATCCCGAGGATGGCGATGATGTCCTGCAGGTCCTGGTACCGCTGCAGGATCCGCTTCACCTCGGTGGCCACCTGGTAGTGCTCCTCGCCCACGTACTCCGGCGCGAGGATCCGCGACGAGGAGGCCAGCGGGTCCACCGCCGGGTAGATGCCCTTGTCGGAGATCCGTCGCTCCAGGTTGGTGGTGGCGTCCAGGTGGGTGAAGGTGGTGTGCGGCGCCGGGTCGGTGTAGTCGTCGGCGGGCACGTAAATCGCCTGCATGGAGGTGATCGCCCGGCCCTTCACCGAGGTAATCCGCTCCTGCAGCTCACCCATCTCGTCGGCCAGCGTGGGCTGGTAACCCACCGCGGACGGCATCCGGCCCAGCAGGGTGGACACCTCGGAACCGGCCTGGGTGAACCGGAAGATGTTGTCGATGAAGAGCAACACCTCCTGGTTCTCCACGTCCCGGAAGTACTCGGCCATGGTCAGCGCGGTCAGCGCCACCCGCAGCCGGGTCCCCGGCGGCTCGTCCATCTGGCCGTACACCAGGGTGGTGTCCCCGATCACGCCACTTTCGGTCATCTCCAGGATGAGGTCGTTCCCCTCCCGGGTCCGCTCCCCCACCCCGGCGAACACCGAGGTACCACCGAAGTTCCGCGCCACCCGGATGATCATCTCCTGGATGAGCACGGTCTTCCCCACCCCGGCGCCACCGAACAGGCCGATCTTGCCACCCCGCACGTACGGGGCGAGCAGGTCCAGCACCTTGATGCCGGTCTCCAGCATCTCGGTCTTCGGCTCCAGGTCGGCGAACGCCGGCGCCTTCCGGTGGATGCTCCACAGCTCGCTGGCCTCGAGCTTCTCGCCCTCCTTGAGGTTGAGGCACTCGCCGATGGCGTTGAACACCCGTCCCTTGGTGACGTTGCCCACCGGCACCGAGATCGGCGCCCCGGTGTCACGTACCGGCGCCCCCCGCACCAACCCGTCGGTCGGCTGCATGGAGATCGTCCGGACCATGTTGTCCCCGAGGTGCTGGGCAACCTCGAGCGTGAGGGTCTTCCTGCCGCCGGACAGCTCCACGTCCACGTGCAGTGCGTGGTAGATCTCCGGCATCGCGTCCCGCGGGAACTCGGCGTCGACGACCGGGCCGATCACCCGCACTACCCGGCCGACGCCGGTCTTCGTCTCGACAGCAGTCATCACTTTTCACTTCCTGCCGCGGCGAGCGCGTTCGCCCCGCCGACGATTTCACTGATCTCCTGAGTGATCTCCGCCTGCCGAGCGGAGTTCATCTCGCGCGTCAAGGTTTGCATCATTTCTTCGGCGTTGTCGGTGGCGCTCTTCATCGCCCGCCGCCGTGCCGCCCATTCGCTGGCCGCCGAATCAATCAACGCCGCGTAGATCCGGGTGTTGATGTACTTCGGCAGCAGCGCCGCGAACAAGGTGTCCGGGTCCGGCTCGTACTCGTACGCCGGCAGCACGATGTCCTCGGTCTCTTCGGTCTCCTCGACCTGCATCGGGGCCAAGAAGTTTGCCACCGGGACCTGGGTCATCAGCGACTTGAACTGCGTGTGCACCACGTGCAGCTCATCCACGCCGAGGATACCGTCTGGGCCGGGATCCCCGTCCAGATCGTCCGCGCCCGCCTCGAACGCGGCGATCAGGGTCTCCCCGATCTCCCGCGCGTCGGCGAACGACGGCTGGTCGGAGAAGCCGGTCCAGCTCTGCGCGATCTCCCGATCCCGGAAGGCGTAGTAGGCCACGCCCTTGCGGCCGACCACGTACAGCCGGACCTGCTTGCCGTCCTCCCGGAGCTTGGTGATCAGCTCCTCGCAGGTCCGGATGGCGTTGGCGTTGTAGGCGCCGCACAGCCCCCGGTCGCTGGTGATCAGGAGCACCCCGGCCCGGCGGACCGTGGGCCGGGGTACCAACAGCGGGTGCCGGATGTCGGCGTTACTGGCCAGTGCGGTCAGCACGTCGGTGATCGCGTAGGCGTACGGCAGCGACGCCTCCACCCGCTCCTGCGCCTTGGCGATCCGGCTGGTGGCGACCAGCTCCATGGCCTTGGTGATCTTCTTCAGGGAGCCGACCGACGCCCGCCGGCGCCGCAGCTCCCGCAGCTGCCCGGCCATTACCGCTCCCCTCGGAACTCAGCCGCCGTGGCGGCCGATCGGTGCCCGCGTGCCTGGCTCGTCATCGGTCTCACTTCTTCTTCGGCACTACCCGCTTGACGGTCTCACGGGTCTGCGCCTCTTCCCCGATCGCCTCGGCTTCCCGCTCGCGCCCGATCTGGAATCCGGGATCCCGGCTCAGGAACTCCTGCTGGAACGAGGTGATCGCCTCCTCCAGGGTCTTGACGATCTCGTCGTCCCAGTTGCCGTCCGCGATCGAGGCCAGCACGCCCGGGTTGACCCGCCGCAGGTGGGTGAGGAACTCGCTCTCGAACCGCCGGATGTCCCCGACCGGGATCTCATCCAGCTTGCCCTCGGTCCCGGCCCAGATCATCACCACCTGCTCCTCGACCGGCACCGGCGAGTAGTTCGGCTGCTTGAGCAGCTCCACCAGCCGGGCACCCCGCTCCAGCTGGGTCCGGCTGGCCCGGTCCAGGTCGGAGGCGAACAGCGCGAACGCCTCCAGGTCGCGGTACTGGGCCAGGTTCAGCCGCAGCGTCCCGGCGACCTTCTTCATCGGCTTGACCTGGGCGGCACCACCCACCCGGGAGACCGAGGTACCGACGTTGATCGCCGGCCGGACCCCCTGGTTGAACAGGTCGGTCTGCAGGAAGATCTGCCCGTCGGTGATGGAGATGACGTTGGTCGGGATGAACGCGGAGATGTCGTTCGCCTTGGTCTCGATGATCGGCAGACCGGTCAGCGACCCGCCACCCAGCTCGTCGGACAGCTTCGCGCACCGCTCCAGCAGCCGGGAGTGCAGGTAGAACACGTCACCCGGGTACGCCTCCCGCCCCGGCGGCCGGCGCAGCAGCAGCGACATGGCCCGGTACGCCTCGGCCTGCTTGCTCAGGTCGTCGAAGACGATCAGCACGTGCTTGCCGGCGTACATCCAGTGCTGCCCCAGCGCGGAGCCCGCGTACGGGGCGATGTACTTGAAGCCGGCCGGGTCGGAGGCGGGCGCGGCCACGATGGTGGTGTACTCCATCGCGCCGTGCTGCTCCAGGGTGTGCTTCACCGAGGCGATGGTCGAGCCCTTCTGCCCGATCGCCACGTAGATGCAGCGGACCTGCTTCTTCGGGTCGCCGGACTCCCAGTTCGCCCGCTGGTTGATGATGGTGTCGATCGCGATGGTGGTCTTACCGGTCTTCCGGTCACCGATGATCAGCTGCCGCTGCCCCCGCCCGATCGGGGTCATCGCGTCGATGGCCTTGATACCGGTCTGCAGCGGCTCGTGCACCGGCTGCCGGGCCATCACGTTCGGCGCCTGCAGCTCCAGCTCGCGGTAGGTCTCGTGGGGAATCTCCCCCAGCCCGTCGATGGGGTTACCCAGCGCGTCCACGACCCGCCCGAGGAAGGCGTCCCCCACCGGTACCGAGAGCACCCGACCGGTGCGCTTGACCTGCTGGCCCTCCTCGATACCGGTGTACTCGCCGAGCACGACGACACCGATCTCGCGGGCCTCGAGGTTCAGCGCCACCCCCAGGGTGCCGTCCTCGAACTCCAGCAGCTCCTGCGCCATGGTCGACGGGAGGCCCTCCACCCGGGCGATGCCGTCGCCGGCCTCGGTGACGACGCCGACCTCCTCGCGCGCGGTCTCCGGGGTGTACTCGGAGATGTAGCGCTCCAGGGCGCCGCGAATCTCCTCTGTGGAGATGGTCAGCTCGGCCATCTATGTCCTTCCCTAGCGTGATGCCAAAGCGTTGCGGGCCTGCGCGAGCCGGTGCGCGATGGTGCCTTCATACAGATCGGCACCGATCCGCACTCGGGCCCCGCCGAGCACCCGCGGATCGACTGTTGTCTTCACCGAGACGTCTCGACCGTAGCGCGCAGCCAGGGCGGCGCTCAGCCGCCGCTCCTCGGCTTCGGACAGCGGATGCGCCACGGTCACATAAGCCACGCTCCGGTCACGCCGCGCCGCGGCGAGTTCGACCATGCGGGCCAACGCGGCCTCCGCCCCCCGTCCCCCGAGGCCGCCCACCGCGATCTTGGCGAGCTGGATCGTGACGTCGGTGGCCTTGCCGCTCAGTAGCGTCTCGACCAGCGAGGCGCGGTGCTCGACTGGCCGCCGCCAGTCCGTCAGGGCGGTAGCCAACTCCCGATGGCTGGCGACCACCTGACTGAAGCGGAACAGTTCATCCTCGACCTCGGCGAGCGTGCCGGCGCGCTCCCCGCTGGCCAGGAACGCCTGCACCGCCAGCTGTTCGCAGGCGTCCAGCAGCTCGCTCGCGGAGGGCCACCGGCCCGCTACCAAGACGTCGAGCAGTTCCTTGGTGGGCTCCCCGATCCGGTTGCCCAGCACCGCTCGCAGCAGCCCCGCCCGGTCCTCCCCGGGCCGGGACGGGTCCGCCAGCGCCCGCCGCAGCGGCAGCTGCCCGTGCAGCATCCGAGCCACGGCGAGCAGTTCGTCGGCCACGGTCCGCAGCTGCTGCGGATCAGCCTGGTCGGCGTACGTGTTCAGCCGCTCCAACACGGCCACGTACGACTGGCGACTGGCGGCATCCATCAGTGCACTCCCGTAGCGGTGGGGCCACCGTTCGGGGACGGCACCGCACCGGCCTCCGACTGTGCCTCCAGATCAGCGAGGAAGCGTTCCACGATCCCGGCTCGGCGCGCCTCGTCCGCGAGCGATTCGCCCACGATCTTACTCGCGAGCTCGACAGACAGCGTTCCGATCTCGGCACGCAGCTCCCGCACCAACGAGGCGCGCTCGGCCGCGAGCGTCTCCCGACCGGCGGCGATGATCCGGTCGGCTTCCTCTCGGGCCCGTGCCAACACGTCCTCCCGGATCGCTTCCGCGTCGGCCCGAGCGTCATCGCGGATCTTCGCGGCTTCCGTACGGGCCTCAGCAAGCTGCGCCCGGTACTGCTCCAGCAGGCGGTTCGCTTCCGCTTGCGCCGCTTCTGCCCGCTGCAAGCCACCCTCGATCTGCGCGGCACGCTCCTCGTAGATCTTCTCGAACCGAGGCGCGACGTAGCGCTGGATGATGAACAGCAGCAGCAGGAAGGCGACGAGCCCGACGATGACCTCGGACAGATGCGGCATGACCGGGTTCGGTTCTTCTGCCGCCCAGAGCAGCGTCGGCGTGTTCACGGCGTCTCCTCCGAGAGTAGTTGGTTCAGTCGCCAGTGGCGAGGAAGAACAGCACGAAGCCCAGCAGCGCGAGCACCTCGACTAGCGCGAACGTGGTGAACGCGATACCCGTGAGCTTGCCCTGCGCCTCGGGCTGCCGAGCGGTGCCCTGGATGACCGACGCGAAGATCAGGCCGACGCCGATCCCGGCCCCGATCGCACCGAGGCCGTACCCGATGACCGCCAGGCCGGGGTTGATGTCCGCCGCCTGCGCCAGCAACATCTCGTTCACTTAGGGTTCCTTTCCGTTTGTCCGCGGTGCGGATGTCAAGCTGTCACAACTGTCATGGTCGGTTGACGTCTAGTGCTCTTCCGCCAGCGCCGCCCCGATGTAGCTGGCCGCCAACAGCGCGAAGATGTAGGCCTGAATCACCATGATCAGCGCCTCGAGGAAAGTGACCATGATGACGGCGCTGAACGACAGCGCGGCCACCGCCTTCAACAACCCCGCGCCGTGGAGGAGCAGGTACTCACCGGCCAGCGCGAACACCAGGATCAGCATGTGACCGGCGAACATCGCGGCGAACACCCGGATCGCGAGCGTCAACGGGTTCACCACGAACTTGGAGAAGAACTCGATCGGCGCCAGCAGGAGGTACGCCAGCTTCGGCGCGCCGGGCGGGAACAGCTGGTTCTTGAGGTACCCGCCGATGCCGAACTTCCGGATCCCCACCAGGTGGTAGGTCGGGTAGACCACCAGCACCGACAGGGCGAGCGGGAACCCGATGTGGGACATGGTCGGGAACTGCAGCACCGGGATGATGCCGTAGATGTTGTTCACCAGGATGAAGGTGAACAGGGTCACGATCAGCGGCACGAACCGACGGAACTCCTTCGCCCCGATCTGGTCCCGCGCGATCATGTTACGGCCGACGTTGTAGACCTGCTCACCGACGAACTGGAGCTTGCTCGGCACGAGCTTCGCATTGCGGCTGCTGAGCAGGAAGAATCCCGCGATAATCACCACTGACAGCACCGCGAGCAACATCGGCTTGGTGACGCCAGCAAAGATCGGTGGCAGGAAGAAGTCTCCTACCGCCGGTGGTCTGAATTGTGCGTCCTCAGCCAGCACCAAGGTGCTCAACTGGACTCCTTCCGGTCTCCCGATCAGCCCGTGCGGTGCCGGGGAATCGCGATGAACTGTCGCCAACGTACATGAGCTGCGTAACCCTGTGGCGCACCGGGCCCCGACGGGTTCGCGTGCTTCCGCCGCCAGCGCACCCTATCAAGCGTCAGCCCCCACTCCATGCGGGGGTACGCCCGCGTCGAGGGTGGAAGGCGTCGGATCGGGGATGACGGTGGGGATCGGGGTACGGAAGAACGCGACCACCTCCGCCACCGCCCAGGCGAGCACCACTGCCACGATCGACAGCCCGAGCGACAGCGGATGCAGTTGGCCGATGCCGCGCAACGGCACCGCCACCACCATCAGTAATCCGACCTTCACGGCGTAGCCGCCCAGCACCGCGCCGAACAAAGACTGCACCGGCAACGCCGCGGTCAGCCGCATCAACCCGATCGTGGCCAGGCAGGACCCGAACCCGAGCCCCACCCCCACACTGGCCCCCCACCAACCTTCCCAACCGGCCACCACCACCGCCACCACCATGGCGGCGACGGCAGCGACCACTCCGAACGCGCAGCCGGTACGCAGCATGGCGGCCGCGAGCCGGCGGACCGACTCGGCATGGGCGTTGCGGGTGGGCGACAGTGCCCCGTTCACCAGACCTCCCAGGCGACATGCGCGTGACTACGCCGGACGGGGCGAATGCTACCGCTACGCTTCGGCGCTATGGACCTGGACCAGGCGCGTGCCTTTCTGCGGCAACACCACCGGGCGATCCTGGCCACATACCACCCGGGAGGGCGGTTGCAGCTTTCACCGGTACTGGTGGGGGTAGACGATGCCGGCCGGGCGGTGATCAGCACCCGGGAGACCGCCGTCAAGACCCGCAACCTGCTCGCCGACCCCCGCGCGAGCCTGTGTGTGACCACGGACGCCTTCTTCGGAGAGTGGATCCAGGTGGACGGGCACGCCGAGGTGGTCCGACTACCGGAAGCGTTGCCGCTGCTGGAGGACTACTACCGCGGGATCTCCGGCGAGCACCCCAACTGGGAGGAGTACCGGTCGGCGATGGTGGCGCAGCGGCGGGTGCTGCTGCGGATCACCATCACCCGGGCCGGTCCGGACTTCCACGGCTGATCTCCGCGCGCCGGGCTCACCCCACCCCGGCTACCGGTGGGAACAGCATCGTGGCCAGGGGCCGCAGCGTCTCCTCGATCTCGTCCGCTACCCGGGTGAACGTCTTCTCTCCCCGCCCCCACGGGTCGTCGAGTTCGTCCGTCGGCAGCGGGGCCGCCCCGCGCCGGGCCGTATCCACCGCCGCGACCAGGGCCGCCCCGCGCTCGTACACCGCCTCCGGGCTCAGCCCGGGCCGGGGCAGCTGCTCCGGGTCGACCCGCCGCAGCAGGCGGCCGAACTCCCCGAGGACGAACGTGCGCCCGGCCGCGTCGGCGCGCAGCGAGACCACATACCGCAGCTGATCACTGGTGGCGGTCAACACCAGGTCGGCCCCGTCGAGGTGCTCGGAGCGCAGCTGCCGGGCGGCGAACCCGTCCGCATCTCCGCCCCGCGCCCGCACCTGACGGGCCGCCGACGGGTGCATCGGCTCCCCTTCGTGCCAGCCCCCGGTGCCGGCGCTGTGGCTGAGCACCAGCGCCTGCGCCTTCTCCTGCGACACCTCGGCCGCCTCCGCGACCGCCAGCGTCAACAGCCGCTCGGCCATCGGGGACCGGCAGATGTTCCCCATACACACATGCAACACCGTGAACGGCGGCACCCTCACCCCTCCGTCGCCGGCTCCGGCTCCACCAACTCCGGCACCACCGCCCGCAGCCGCTCGACGCTGATCGCCCCGGCGCGGACCACCTGCGGTACCTCCCCGGTCAGGTCCACGATCGTGGACGGCACCGCGGCCGGGCACGGCCCACCGTCCAGGTACACCCGGACCGAGGATCCGAGCTGTTCCTGGGCCTGCTCCACGGTGACCGCCGGCGGCTGGCCGGTCCGGTTGGCGGAGGACAGCGCGACCGGGCCGACCTCCCGCAGTACCTCCAACGCGACCGGATGCATCGGCATCCGGACCGCCACCGTGCCATCGGTCTCGCCCAGATCCCAGTCCAGGGTCGGCGCGTGCTCCACGATCACGGTCAACGCCCCGGGCCAGAACGCGTCCACCAGGTCCCGGGCGGACGGCGGCAGCCGGTGCACCAACCCATCGAGGGTCTTCCGTGATCCCACGGTTACCACGATCGGCATGTCCCGTCCACGCTGCTTGGCCCGGAACAGCGCCCCGACCGCCGGTTTGGAGAACGCATCCGCCCCCAACCCGTACAGCGTGTCGGTGGGCAGCACCACAAGGTCACCTCGGCGCAGCGCCGCCACGGCCGCGGCGATGCCCTCGTCCCGCTGAACCGGATCCTGGCAGTCGTAGACCTTCACGCCCCGTAGTCTGCCACCCCGTGCCACCGTCGCCGACCGCCACCACCGGCGAAGGGTCAGGCGGTGTCCACCCGCCGGCCGGTCACGTACCGGGGCCGGCCGGCCAGGTCCGGGTGATCGGTCACCTCGGTGAACCGGCCCCGCAGCAAGGCCGGCACCACCTCACCGTGGGTGTCGTCGTGCTCCATTCCGAACCACCCCCCCGGTCGCAGCAGGGTGGCCGCGCACGCCACCACCGGCCGGATCACCGCGAGCCCGTCCGGGCCGGCGAACACCGCCTCCGGCGGATCATGGTCGGCCACCTCCGGCGGTACCGGTGTCCCCTCCGGCACGTACGGGGGGTTACAGACCACCACCGCCACCTGGCCGACCAGGTCACCCAGCGCCGCCGGATCGGTGGCGTCCGCCGCCACCACGGTCACCGGCCGATCCCCGGCGGCCGCCCGCGCCGCCGCGTTCCGGCGCAACCAGACCAACGCCGCCTCGGACCGCTCCACCGCCACCACCCGGGCCGCCGGACACCGGTGGGCGATCTCCAATGCCAGCGCGCCGCTACCGCTGGCGAGGTCCACCACCACCGGGTCACCGGGCAGCGTCGCGACCAGCCGACTGGCCCAGTCCGCCAGCAACTCGGTCTCCGGCCGGGGCACGAACACTCCCGGGCCGACCGCCAACTCCAGGTGTCCGAACCCCGCGGTACCGGTGAGGTGCTGGAGCGGCACCCGCTGCGCCCGGGCCGCCACCAACTGGCGATACCGGCGCTTGGCCGCATCGTCCCAATCGGGCATCAGCACCAGCTGGGCGCGCGACACCCCCAGTACATGCGCGGCGAGTAGCTCCGCATCCACCCTGGGTGATGCCACCCCGGCGGCGGCCAACACCCGCGCCGCCTCGGCCACCAGCGCGGTCCCCGACTTTCGTCCCACCTGGCCTGTATAGCGCGTCCGGCCACCCAGATCCGGCCGCAGGGTTGGGCAACGGGACAACCGCATCGGATAATGACCGAAACCGGCGGAGGCCCGGTTCGACAATGGAGGGTATGGCGGCGTGGCTCTGCCCGACCTGTTCGGTGATGACGCCGAAGCACTCGCGGCCGTCCGAGAACTGATGGTGGGCGGGCGGATGGCGGCGGCGCTCCGGGCCGCGGACCGGCTGGTAGCCACCCTCAGCAACCCCTACTCGTACGCCCAAGCGCACGTCCACCGGGTGTGTGCGCTGGTCAATCTCGGCCGCACCGCGCAGTACACCTCGGCGATGGACGAAGCGTTCGCGGCCATCGAAGAGCTGCCCGAGCCGTACCTGCACGGTCACCTCCACGCGGTGGCCGCGCTCGCCGCCCGCCAACAGGGCGCCCCCGAGCGGAGCCTGACCCACCTGGTGCAGGCCGCCCGGGGGTTGGGAGCCGCCACCGGGACCCACCCGGACCTGGCGTGGGGCTGGCACGACCTGGGCACGGCCTACTCGTACCTGGGGTTCCACCCCCGGGCGTTGGCGGCGCTGGAGCGGGCGCGGGAGCTGGCCGGGCCGGCCGGGGTGCCGCCGGAGCACTTCGCCCGCCCCGGGGTGCGGCTGCGGATGGCGTTGTCGCTGGACCACCACGGGGACACCGACGGCTGCCTCCGGGTACTGCGGGACCTCGCCGCGGAACGTACCCGGTACGTCACCAGCCGCCTCCGCCCCAGCGACCAAGTCTCGTACGGGTACGCGCTGGCCCGGCAGGCCGCGCTGGACCCGAGCCTGACGTGCGACCCCCGCCCGCTCCTGGCGGCCGGCGCCGAGGGGCAGCGGGCGCGGGACATGCAGGTGTTGGGCGAGGTGTGCCTGATGATCGCCGCCGGCAAAGCGGTGGACGCGCTCACCCGCTTGGAGTCGGTGACGGTCTCCCCCGAGACCCTGGGGCCGGCGGAGCCGGCCCGGCTGCGGAGCCTGGCGTTCACCGCCGCCGGTGACCACCCGGCCGCCCACCAGGCGGACCGGTACGCGTTCCGGCTGGCCACCCACCGAGACGATCGGCTCCGGGACGTATTCCTGGAGGGGTTGGCCGCTCGGCTGGATCACGAGGATCTCCGCCGGTCGGTGGCCCGGTACGACCGGCACGCCCTGACCGACCCGCTGACCGGTCTCGCCAACCGCCGGTTCCTCGACCGTTACCTGGCGGCGGCGGCCGGTCGGGGAGAACGTGTGACGGTGGGTCAGATCACCGTGGAAGGGCTGGAGGCGGTCAACGAGACCCACGGTCGGATGTCGCGAGACCTGGTGCTGCAGCGGATCGCGGGGGTGGTGGCCCGCGTACTCCGGCAGCGGGATCTGGTCGCCCGGTGTGACGGCGACACGTTCGCGGTGGTGCTGCCGCGCGCCTCGATGGAGCAGGCCGCGCAGGTGGCCCGCCGGATCCAGCAGGCGGTCGCGGCCGAGGACTGGGCCAGCCTGGTTCCCGGCAGCGCGATCTGGGTCAACGTGCAGTGGTCCGCACCGGAGTCCACCGGCTGACCCGGACTGATCCTCGCCGACCGGGGCCGACGGAACCACGGTCGGCTCAGCCGCGGGCGACCAGCGCCGGTTCGCCGGCCAGGCGCGCCTGACGATCCGCTTCGGTCAGCGCGTCCAGCACCCCGTCCAGCTCCCCGTCCAGCACCAGATCGAGGTTGTACGCGGTGTAGTTCACCCGGTGATCGGTGATCCGGTTCTGCGGAAAGTTGTAGGTGCGGACCCGCTCCGACCGGTCCACCGTGCGCACCTGCGCCTTGCGGGCGTCCGCGGCGGCCGCCTCCGCTTCCTGCTTGGCCAGCGCCAACAGCCGCGCCCGCAGGATCCGCATCGCCTGCTCCCGGTTCTGCAGCTGGCTCTTCTCGTTCTGGCAGGAGACCACGATGCCGGTGGGCAGGTGCGTGATCCGCACCGCGGAATCGGTGGTGTTCACCGACTGCCCGCCGGGGCCGGACGAGCGGAACACATCGACCCGAATCTCGTTCGGGTCGATGGTGACCTCGATCTCCTCCGCTTCCGGCAGCACCAGCACGCCCGCGGCGGAGGTGTGGATCCGCCCGGCGGACTCGGTGACCGGTACCCGCTGTACCCGGTGCACGCCCCCTTCCCACTTCAGCCGGGACCACACCCCATGCCCGCCCTCCGGCGCCTGCCGGGAGCGGATCGACAGCGCGACGTTCTTGATCCCACCCAGGTCGGAGTCCTGAACGTCGATCACCTCGGTCTGCCAGCCCCGCCGCTCGGCGTAGCGCAGGTACATCCGGAGAAGGTCGGCGGCGAACAGCGCCGATTCGGCCCCACCTTCCCCGGCCTTGATCTCCAGGATCACGTCCTTGCTGTCGTGCGGATCCCGGGGGGCGAGTAGCTCCGCCAGCCGCTCCTCCAGCTCGGCCAACCGGGCGGTGAGCGCCTCCACCTCTGATGCGAAGGCGGAATCCTCGGCGGCGAGTTCCTGCGCCGCGGCGAGGTCGGCGCGGACCCGGTCCCGCTCCGTCGCGGTGCGGTGGATCGGGGTCAACTCCGCATAGCGCCGCCCCGCCATCCGGGCGCGCGCTGGGTCGGCGTGCAGGCTGGGATCGGCCAGCTGCCGTTCCAGTTCAGCGAACTCTGCCAGCAGCTCGGCCAACCGGCCGGACTCCGCGGTGCTCATGTTCGGTGTGCCTTCAGGGTCGGTCGCGAGCGCGGCTCGCGAGCGGGACAGGGGAATTCAGGACCGCCACACCCGTACGGGCAGGCGTGCGCCCGCCCCGGACCGGGGCGGGCGTGCACCTAACCGCGTTACTTCTTCTTCTTCGCCGGCTGCTTGCCGACGTTCGCGTACTTCTGCTGGAACTTGGCCACCCGACCAGCGGTGTCGAGCACCCGCTGCTTACCGGTGTAGAACGGGTGACACACGTTGCAGGTCTCCACGTGAATCACACCGCTCTCCTTGGTGCTGCGGGTGACGAAGGAGTTCCCGCAGGAGCAGGTGACCTGGGTTACCACGTACGGCGGGTGAATGTCCGGCTTCATGCCGCTGGTCCTTTCCTCTGGTCGCCGGGTCGCCGTCATCACCGGACGCCAGATGCGCCCGGCTCGGGCGTGAACCGGTACCGAAACTGCGACCTACCAGTGTGCCACGCACCGAGGGCGAGTGCCCGCCCGGCCGGCGGTTAATTTCCCGGGTGCGGGCTGGGCGCGGTGGGCGGGGCCGAGCCCGGCTCCAAGGCCGGGCGGAGGCGCTCGATGATGCTGCCCAGCTCCTTGCCGACCATCGCGTTGGTGGCGCTGATCTGCTGGTGCAGGCCGGCCAGCTGGCCCTGCGCCCACTGCGCCAGCGCCAGCAGCCGTGCCAGCTCCTCGCGATCCGGGTTGTAGTCGGCGCCGGCCTGGGCCCGGTAGGCGTGGGCGGCCTGCTCGGCGGCCCGATGGGCGTCGTTGAGGATCTGGTTGGCCTGCTGCCGCCCCTGCTCCACGATCTGGGCGGCTCCGTGCTGCGCCGAGGCGATCACCTCGTCGGCGTACTGCTGCGCCTTCATCTTGATGTCGATCTCGACCAGCATCTCCTCCAGGCTGCGGGAGCGCGGCACCGCCGGCAGGGTGCCGTGCCGGCGGGCGTACGCCTCCGCCTCGGCCCGGGCCAACCGGCTGGTCAGGTCACTGATGGTGCGCTCCCGCTGGGCGGTCTCCTCCGCCAGCCTGGTGAGCAGATCATCCACCTCGTGCGGGTCGTAACCTTTACGCAAACCGACCCGACGGATCCGTAAAGTCCGGATCTCATTGGCGGTCAGCGGCCGCCGCCTACCCTCATACATAGTTCGTTCTCGCTCCCGTTCCAGCCCCCGCCTGCAGCGGCGCGTAGGTGGTGCCGTCGTACGGTTCGATCCGAATCTGCTCGCGCGCGTACCCGTGCTGCAGCAGCGTGTCCACGGTGCCGGCGACCATGCTCGGAGAGCCGCACACGTAGACCAACCGGTCGTGCCAGCTCCCTTGACGCACCGCCGCCTCCACGACCGTGGCCGGCTCTCCCAAGCTGGTGTCCACCGATAGCACCGGTTGCACCGTCCACGCCGGGTGCTGCCTGGCCAGCGCCTGCAGAGCGTCCAGATCGTACAGTTCGAATCGGTAGGAGGCGCCTACGAACAGCGTCACCCGGCGGGGATCCCGCTGGCGGATCAGCTGCTCCAAGAGCGCCTTCATCGGCGCCACGCCCGTGCCTCCGGCCAGCAACAGCAGGTCCGGCCCGGCGCCGGGCGGCAGCGTCAGCTGCGAGCCGATCGGAGTCGAGATCCGCAGCACGTCCCCGACTTGCGCGTGGTAGACCAGCGCCGGGCTGAGCTGTCCCCCGGGCACCGCCCGCACGTGCAGCTCGACCGTGCCGTCCGGCTGTGGCAGGTTCGCCGGGGTGAAGTAGCGCCAGACCCGGGGGCGCAGGTGCGACTCGACCGAGAACGACTGGCCGGCCTGCCACCGGTACTCCCCCGCGATCCGCGCGGTGATCACCGCGATGTCACCGGCACGACGTTCGTGGGCCACGATCTCCGCGTCCCACCGGGCGGGTTCCCGCGCCGCCGACTCATTGGCCGCCTCGATCATCAACCGGGAGACCAGGTCATACGCGGCGGACCACTTGGCCGCCAGCTCCGGGGTCCAGGCGGGCCCCAGCCCCTGCGCCAAGGTGTGCAGCAGCGCCTGCCCGACGATCGGATAGTGCTCCGGTCGGACGTCGAAGCGGCGATGGTCCCGACCGAGCTGGGCCAGGAACGCGGTCAGGGTCGGACCGTCGTCCACGTGGGAGACAATGTGGCCGAGAGCGGCCAGCAGGCGATCCCGTTGGCCCCCCATCGCGGCCGGGAACATCTCCCGCAGCCCCGGTTCCAGGGTGAACAGGGTGGCGTAGAAGTACGCCCCGGCATAGTCCCCGAGCTTCTCCACCTCGGCCCAACTGGCGCGCAGCGCGGCAGCGAGTTCAGTCAGCTCGGCCTGGCTCGGCAACGGGACGGAGGACGCACGGCGGTCCGCTGCCCCGTTGCCGGCCGGCTCGACTGCGTGGGTGGAGTCTGACCAGCTGTCCACTACCGACCGCTGCCCCCGCCCTCAGCCACGACCTGGTCCCGCACGCTGGCCAGGATCTGCTCCGCGGCCACCAGCACGTCCATCGGCACCTTGAAGTCGTGCATTACGGTCAACAGGTGCAGGCACACCCGGGTGTACGCCTCAGCGCTGATGTGCAGGTGCGCGTGCGCGGAGTGCAGATCCCGCCCCTGGTAACGGTCCGGCCCGCCGAGCACCTTCACCAGCATCAGCACCTGGTGCCGCTTGAGTGTGTCCATCGGCACCGAGGTGAAGTACGGCGCGGTGACCGGATCGGCCAGCAGTCGACGGTAGAACTCGTCCACCACCGCCGCCACCGCCCGGGCGCCTCCGATGGTCATCAGTGCGGCGGTCGGGGTGTCCCGCCGGCCCTGCTCATCGATCTCGTTGAGCAGGGAGTCCTCTATAAACACTGTGGAAGCGTTCGATGTCACGGTTCTTACAGCCTTTCGAGGGGTGCTACCCGGTCCCGCCGGGTAGGGGTGCGGCCAGCGGGCACGCGGGCTCGGCGTACCCGCTGGCCTGTTTTGCGGACCCTCGCCATCGTGACAGTAAGAAAAGGCGCCTGTCGCACACCGTGTGCGACAGGCGCCCGATCGGCTGATGGATGAATCCGACTACTCGCCAGGAGTGCTCTTAGCGATCTGCATCAAGAACTCGATGTTGGTCTTGTTCTCCTTCAGCTTGCTGAGCAGCAGGTCCAGCGCGGCCTGCGTCTCCAGCGAGTGCAGCACCCGGCGGAGCTTGTAGGTGATCGCCAACTCCTCGGGGGCCAGCAGGATCTCTTCCTTCCGGGTGCCGGACTGGTCGATGTCGATCGCGGGGAACACCCGCTTGTCGGCGATCTTCCGGTCCAGCTTGAGCTCGGCGTTACCGGTGGCCTTGAACTCCTCGAAGATGACCGTGTCCATCACCGAACCGGTCTCCACCAGCGCGGTACCGATGATCGTCAGCGAGCCGCCGTTCTCGATGTTGCGCGCGGCCCCGAGGAACCGCTTCGGCGGGTACAGCGCGGTCGAGTCGATACCACCGGACATGATCCGCCCACTGGCGGGAGTGGCGTTGTTGTACGCCCGCCCGAGCCGGGTGATGGAGTCGAGCATGACCACCACGTCCATGCCCAGCTCGACCAGCCGCTTGGCCCGCTCGATCGCCAGCTCCGCCACGGTGGTGTGGTCCGACGGTGGCCGGTCAAAAGTGGACGCGATGACTTCGCCCTTCACCGACCGCTGCATGTCGGTGACCTCTTCTGGGCGCTCGTCCACCAGCACCACCATCAGGTGGCACTCCGGGTTGTTGGTGGTGATCGCGTTGGCGATCTGCTGCAACACCGTGGTCTTACCGGCCTTCGGCGGCGACACGATCAGCGCCCGCTGCCCCTTACCGATCGGCATGATCAGGTCGATCACCCGGGTGGTCAGCAGATGCGGCTCGGTCTCCAGCCGCAGCCGCTCCTGTGGATACAGCGGGGTCAGCTTGTAGAACTCCGGACGGTGCCGCGCCTCCTCCGGGTCCATCCCGTTGATGGTGTCCAGCCGCACCAACGGGTTGTACTTGTCGCGGCGGTTCTCACCCTCCCGGGGGGCCCGGACCGCCCCGGTGACCGCGTCTCCGCGCCGCAGCCCGTACTTGCGGACCTGCGCCATGGAGACGTAGACGTCGTTGGGGCCGGCCAGGTAGCCACTAGTCCGGATAAATGCGTAATTATCCAGAACGTCGAGGATACCGGCGACCGGAATGAGCACATCGTCCTCGGTCACCTGCGGCTCGGAGTCGCTGCTGCGCTCCCGCCCCCGGCGACGGTCCCGGTAACGTCCGCGCCGGCTGCGTCGGCCGCTCCCGTCTCCGCTCTCGTCGTCGCTCCGGGCGTTCCCGCTGCTGCTCCCACCATCGCTCCGGCCACTCTCCCGGGCGGCGTTGTCGCTTCGACCGTTGTCGCCCCGGCTGCTGTCACTGCGGCGGTCACCAGCGGTGCTCCGGTCGGAGTCCGTACGCGTCGCCGACTGCGCCTGGCCATCGGACTGGCCACTGTCACCGGCCGGTTCAGCCGGACGGTCCCCCTCGTCGGAACGAGTGGTCTCCGCCCGACTCGCCGCGCGCTCTGCCCGACTCCCCGCGCGGCTCTTGGCCTGTCCGTCACCCGAGGAGGTTCGGGTCTCCGGCGCGCTCGCCGACCGGCTCGCGCTGGCCGATTCGGTGCGTACTTCGGCCCGTACCTCTTCGCGGGGTTCCTCGGCCGCGACGGCACCCCGGCCACGCGACACGCTTTGGCCGGTGCCACCGGCCTGCCGCTCACGGATGGCGGCGATCAGGTCGCTCTTGCGCATCCGCCCGACGCCGGTGATGCCCAGCGACGTGGCGAGGCTCTGCAGCTCGGAGAGCAGCATCGCCGACAGTCCGGTGCCGCGCCGGCGGCTGGGAGCAGGGGTTGCCTCGTGCGCAACCTCCGGCGTCACGTCGGTGGTGTCGCTCAATGGATTCCTTCCCTCGATGGGTCCGGGCTGCCCGGACACAAGACAAGGCCGGGCGGCTCGGGATACGTCCCGTTAGAGCCAACGGGAAGCTTCGCACAGCAACGACTTATAAAGGGGACGGTGGTCCGACGTACGCTGGTAGGGGTGTGACGGACAAGCCGCCGACCTCGATCGGGGTGCCCTACGGACTTCGTGGTCACGTGCCCGCAGGTCAGCCGCTTCGCGACTGTGCTACTGAAAGCCTAAACAACCCGCCCTACCTGGGGCAACACCGGACCGCCCCGGCGTGTCAACTGGCAATCACCAGTATACGCCTCCATCGTACCCTGCCAGGCCTGCGCGCCCAGAGAATCGACGGTCAGGGTGTGACGCATCCAACCCGGCTGTTCTGGGACTTCCGTACCCACCGTGACCAGCGCTAACACGGTCGGACCCGCCCCACTGACCACCGCCGCCACCCCCGCCTGCCGCAGCCGCGTCACCAATTCGGCGGTCTC
Organism: uncultured Actinomycetota bacterium; assembly: GCA_963809545.1. Lineage (GTDB taxonomy): Bacteria > Actinomycetota > Actinomycetes > Mycobacteriales > Micromonosporaceae > Natronosporangium. The sequence continues at coordinate 808,744 of CAWEKD010000007.1, forward strand.
GGGCGCGCCCGCCGCCCGGTACGGCTGGTGCAGCCGATCCTCGGTGGCGGCCAACAACAACTCCGGTGCGCCGGTCAACGCCGACACCAACAGCGCTGCCCGGCCCGCGGCATGAGCGGCATCGGCGTGCGGGACCCGCTCCGGCAAAAGTGCCCGCGCATCGGCGGTCAACCCCTGCCGCTGCGGCACGAACACCACCGGTTGCAGCGTGGGCGCCGGCTCCAACCGGACCGCCCGGGCCCGTCCCTGCTCCTGCCAGGCGATGGTGAACCCCCCGAGCAGGCAAGGAGCGACGTTGTCCGGATGCCCCTCCAGTCGGGCGGCCAGGTTGAGCACCGTCGCGTCGTCCAGCCGGTCCGCCGCCGGGTCCCGGGCCGCCCGCAGCAACTCCCGCGCCAGGAGCACCCCGGCCACGATCGCCGCGGAGGAGGAGCCCAGCCCGCGCGCCTGCGGGATCCGATTCCGGCAGGTCACCGCCAACGTCGGCGGCTCGCGATCCACCGCAGCGAAGGCCGCCCGCACCGCCTGGACCACCAGGTGCCGCTCGTCGGTGGCCAGCTCCCCGGCCCCCTCGCCGTGGACCCGCACCCGGGTCGGTCCGGTGGTAACCGTGGCCGTGACCTCGTCATACAGTGCCAGCGCCAACCCGAGCGCGTCGAATCCGGGCCCCAGATTGGCGCTGCTGGCCGGCACCCGCACCGACACCGTCATGGACCACCCCGCCGTCGAACCACTCCCGGTGGCATCGAGCGTACGCCGAGGGCCACCGGCCCTTTCCGCACAGGGCACCGCGGTGCGGCCGGGCCTACAGCGCCTCGCTGACCCGGTCCGCTCGCTGGACCGACCGGACCGCCAGCCCCCATCCCACCGCGTACACCACGGTCAGCGCGGCACACCCGGCGATCAACGGACGTACCGGCACCACGTCCACCAGCGCCCCGAAGGCCAGCAGACTGGCCGAGATCGCCAAGGTGGCCAGCATCATGTCGGTCGCGAACACCCGCCCCCGCAGCTCGTCGGGCACCTCCTGCTGCAACGCGTAGTTGCTCATGGCCCAGTTACCGCCGCCGGCGACGTGTGCGAGCACCACCAGCACCAATGTCAGCGCGAACCAGCCCGAGGCCGCCGCCCCGATATAGGCGAGGCCGTACCCCGCCATGGAGATGGCGAGCCCGGTCAACAGCCGATTCCCCCGGGTCAGGAGCAGCCGCCGCAGCAGGAACGGCCCCACCAGCGCCCCCGTCCCCCGAGCAGCGAACAACAGCCCGGTGCCCATCGGGCCGGCCCCGAACCCCACCGCCAGCAGCGGGAACCCCGCCAGCACGCCGTTACCGACCCCGACCGCGGACTTGACCGTGACCAGCGAAAGCACCCGCGGATGCCGACGGATGTACCCCAGCGCCTCCCGCAGCGCCGGCCAGGCCCGCGGAGTGGTGGCCGGCCGCCCCTGCTGGAGTGGGCTACGGATCCGCCAGACCAGCCAGGTGGCCACCAGCAGGCAGCCCGCGGCGATCAGGAAGCAGACGTACGGACCGACCAGCGCGGTCATCGCTCCCCCGAGCGACGCCCCCACCACCAGCATGGTCCCCCAGGCACTGCCGGACAGCGCGTTGGCGGTGCTCAGGTCCTTGGCGGGGACCAGGTTCGGCAGCGCCGCCAGCGCGGCCGGGCTGTAGAACGCCTTCGCCGCCCCCAGCAGCCCGATCGCCACCGGGCCGAGCCAGGCCATGGCCGGGGCCCGGACCCCCAGTAGCAGCAGGATGGTCAGCACCGAGGCCAGGCTGGCCACCAGCAGAATCCGGCGCCGATCCACCCGGTCGGCCACCGTCCCGGCGTACGGCAGCAGCAGCGCGTTGATCCCGGTGTCGGCCGCCAGCGCCAGGCTGCCCCAGATCCCCCGGTCGGTCAGATCCAGCAGCAGCGACATCAGCGGAACCACCGCGAACCAGTCGCCGCCGAAGATCACCAACTCGGCCAGGAACAACCGTCGGAAGTCCCGGTGGCGCACCAGTACCGAGAACACAGACCGCACGTACCGAGACGATACGTCGGTTCTGGGGCCGATCCACTCCCGGGCGGTGGCGGGTCACCAGGGCAGCTGGTTGAGACCGTTCCAGCTCTCCAGCAGCGCGACCTCCTGGTCGGTCATCCACGGGACGTGGTTTCGGAGCCGACGGACGATGTCGGCCCGCCACGGCTCCGGCACTTCGTCCTGGAGCGCCCGGGGGTAGTAGCGCTCGTTCCAGGACGTGGACTCGACCGTCACGTCCATCCGCTTCGCGAGCTGCTCCAGCAGCGTGCCGTCGAGATCGTCGCGCCGGGCCACCACGTACTCGAGGCAGTTCTGCATGTGCAGCGGCGGGGTGCCCTCGAGGTCCTTCGCCGCCGGCTCCCCAGGCTGGAGCCGTTCCCGCAGCCGCGGGTGGATGCCCCGCCCCTCCAGGGTGGCGGCGAGCAGCTCTTTCCGGGCGCACTTGGCGCAGGCCAGGCAGGGCCGGCCGGCGGCGCCGCGCAGGCAGGACTGGGCGAGGTCGGCCAGCTCCGACCGCGCCGCCACGGTCAGCGTCCCGACCTCGGTGAGGCCGGTGACCGGCCGGCACACCGCCAGGCCGACCGTCTCCAGCAGCCGGGTCCACGGCCCGGCTCCCCCACCGGTGTAGCGGCGCCCGCCGTGGAGATAGGCGGACTCGAGGACCGTGCCGAAGGCGATCCCACCCAGCCTCAGGTGGTCGGCGAGGAACACCGCTCCCAGGGCGAGCGCGGGCCAGGTGGGGTACTGCGGCCACGGTAGGCACAGATACTCCAGGTCCGACTCGGTGATGAACACATTCCGGCCCCGGTCGCCGGCCTGCCGTACCAGCCGCGCGATCTGGTCGGCGCGGACGTGGGTGGCCCGGTTGGGTACCCGTGGGTGCGTGACCCGCTGCAGGTGCAGGTACGGCGTCGCCGGATCGAGCAGTTCCGCGGTCGCGATCGAGTCGACCCCGCTGCTGTAGGAGAGCCCGAGTACGCCTTCGCCCGTCCGGGCGGGCAGGGCGTCGTCCACCGGTCCCCCGTCCAGCTTGAAGAACTCGGCGAGCCCTTCCGCCAGCGTCGGGGAGATCGGCCGGTCGAAGCTGATCCGGGTCCGGGTCCACGGCCGGACGATCAGCAGCGCCGCCAGCGCGAGCAGATCGGGGTGGGGCTCCGCCGCCGCCACCGGCAGCCTGACGGTGCAGGTGTTGGTCACCAGGGTGATCGGCGCCCCACCCTGCCCGGAACCCTGCAGGTTCTCGTCCTCATCCAGCCGCAGCCGCAACCGCCATACCGTCGCTGCGGTGGCCGCCCCGCCGCTCTCCCACCAGACGCGCATTTATCTTCTCTCCGCCATGTCGAGCGCCTGCCATATCTCCACCTCGGCCTGGAGGATCCGCTCGATCGCCCGGGACGCCTCCAGCGCCAGCCGGCGGGCCTCCTTGGCGGTGTCGGTGGTCTCCCGCAGGCGCCGCTCCACCTCCGTGAGCCGATCCGCCTGCTGAACCTCCAGGAGCACCTTCAGGCGGTCAGGGTGACCGGAGGAAGCGGCTACTTTGCCCAGCAGCAGGTCGAATCGGGCATCGACCGCCGCATTCACCCGCCGCTCCAGTCGCCGCCAGATCCAGCGACGGACCACCTTCATTAGCCGCATTCCGGAAGAATACTCACTTATTAGTGGTATCACCGCACAATTCACTACATTTGGTGGCCACGCCCCTACGGCACGCCACCAACCCGGAGGGGTGACGGGGACGGAAAACCGGTTCGCCAGGATGGCGGCATGGCCCGTACCAACCCCGCTGATCCGGCTACCGCCGAGCCCCGCTCTGGTCACCACGCCGCACCGGACCACGGCGCCACCCCAGCGGGCCCCACCCCGCCGGAGTCGCCCCGGCGGCGCCGGCGACTGCTGGCCGACCTCACCCCGTTGCGGATCAGCCGCCCGTACCGGTTCATGTGGTTCGGCGCCATCCTGTCCGGGATCAGCACCCACCTGACCACGGTGGTGGTCGGGCTCCACATCTACGACCTGACCGGTTCGACCTTCCACGTCGGGCTGGTCGGACTGTTTGCGCTGGTGCCGCTGCTGTCCCTGGGGTTGTACGGCGGCTCCATCGTCGACGCCCACGACCGCCGGACGGTCATGCTCTGCACCGCCAGCGGGCTGCTGCTGGTGTCGGTCGGATTCGCCACCCAGGCCTGGCTGGCGGTGGACAACGTGTGGCTGCTCTACGGCCTGGTCGCGTTCCAGAACGGCTGCTTCGCCATCAACAGCCCGGCCCGGACCGCGGTCGTCCCCCGGCTCCTGCCCAAACACCTCCTGCCCGCGGCCAACGCGCTGTCCGGACTGTCGATGGGCACCGCGGTCACCGCCGGCCCGCTGCTCGCCGGCCCGCTGGTCAAGGCGGGGTACGGGCCGGCGTACAGCCTCCAGGTACTGCTGCTGGCCTGCGCCCTGCTGACCCTGCGGGCGCTGCCGTCCCTGCCGCCGGAGGGGGAGGTGCGGCGCGCCGGTCTGGGGGCGGTGTGGGAAGGGCTGCGCTACCTGCGGACCCGCCCCAACCTGCGGATGACCTTCTTCGTCGACCTCGCCGCGATGATCCTCGCCATGCCCCGGGTGTTGTTCCCGGCGCTGGGCGCGACCGTCATCGGCGGCGGCCCCAGCACCGTCGGCATCCTGGTGGCCGCGATCGCCATCGGCTCCATCCTGGCGGGGCTGTTCTCCGGCCCGCTCGGGCACATCCGCCGCCAGGGGCTCGCGGTACTGGCCGCGGTGATCACCTGGGGACTGGCGGTCTTCAGCTTCGGCGTGGTGATGACCGTGGCCCCCGGGCCCCCCGCGGACGGTCGCGCCCACCCGATCCTGTGGGCGGCGGTGGCGTGTCTCGTGGTGGCCGGCGCCGCCGACGCCGTCAGCGCGGTGTTCCGGCACACCATCCTGCAGGCGGCCACCCCGGACCGGCTCCGCGGCCGGCTGCAGGGGGTGTTCATCGTGGTGGTCGCGGGTGGGCCACAGTTGAGCGACCTGCTGCTGGGGTCGGTCGCCCAGCTGACCTCCGAGGCGTTGACCGCCACCGTCGGCGGGTTGGCCTGTGTGATGGTCGTGATCGCGTTGGGGATGTGGCAACCCGGATTCGCCCGCTACGACGCCCGGAACCCGACCCCGTAACCCCCAGGGGCGGCGCTTGCCGCTTCGACGACCGCCTTGCTCTGGTCACGCCTCAGGGCGCCTGGATCGGTTCCGGTCCACACTCGGCAGACGGTGACGCAAGGTGCCCCTGCGAGTTGATGGCGGCGAGCTGGTATCAGGCCAGGCCGAGCGCCCGGGCGGCGGCGGCCGGGTCGACCGGGATGGTGGTCGGCGCCGGGGCGGTGGCGATCGCCCAGTCCGGGTCCTTCAGCCCGTGCCCGGTGACCGTACACACCACGGTGGAGCCGCGCGGGATCGCGCCCGCCTCCGCGCTGGCCAGCAGCCCGGCCACGCTGGCGGCGCTGGCCAGCTCCACGAACACCCCCACCTCGCGCGCCAGCAGGCGGTAGGCGGCCAGGATCTGCCGGTCGGTCACCGCCTCGATCCGCCCGCCCGACTCGTCCCGGGCGGCCAGCGCCTTGCTCCAGGAGGCGGGGTTGCCGATCCGGATCGCGGTGGCGATGGTGTTCGGCTGCCGCACCACCTCTCCCCGCACGATCGGGGCGGCCCCGGCGGCCTGGAACCCGAACATCTTCGGCAGCCGGGTGGCGTTGCCGGCGGCGTGGTCGGCCTGATAACCCCACCAGTAGGCGGTGATGTTGCCGGCGTTACCCACCGGCAGGCAGTGGATGTCCGGCGCGTCCCCCAGCGCCGCCACGATCTCGAACGCGGCGGTCTGCTGCCCGTACAGCCGGTCCACATTCACCGAATTGACCAGCGCCACCGGATAATCCTGGGCCAGTTTGGACGCGATGGTCAGGCAGTCGTCGAAGTTACCGTCCACTTGCAGCAGTCGGGCGCCGTGCACCAGCGCCTGCGCCAGCTTCCCCACCGCGATCTTGCCCTGGGGCACCAGCACCGCGCAGGTCAACCCCGCCCGGGCAGCGTACGCGGCCGCGGAGGCGGAGGTGTTGCCGGTGGAGGCGCAGATCACCGCCTTGGCACCCGCCTCCACCGCCTTCGACACCGCGACGGTCATCCCCCGGTCCTTGAACGACCCGGTCGGGTTGGCGCCCTCCACCTTCAGGTAGACATCGGCCCCCACCCGCTCCGACAACGCCGGCGCCGGCAGCAACGGCGTGTTCCCCTCATACAGGGTCACCACCGGGGTGGTGTCCGTGACCGGCAGCCGATCCCGGTAGGCCTCGATCAACCCCCGCCACATGTGCTCGGCTTCTCCTCCCGCCACCCCGCCGCTTAGGCGGACTCACCCTCCACCCGCAGCACGCTGGCCACCGACCGGACCATCGGCAGCCCGCGCAGCTCCGCCACCGTGGCCGCCAGCGCCGCGTCCGGGGCGATGTGGGTCACCACCACCAGCGTCGCGTCGCTACCGTGGCCGGTCTGGCGCACGGTGGCGATCGACACATCGTGCCGGGCGAACACCCCGGCGATGGTGGCCAGCACCCCCGGCCGGTCCGCCACGTCCAACCGGATGTGGTAGCGGGTCGGCACCTCCCCCATCGGGCGGACCGGCAGATCGGCGTACGCCTCCAGCCCGGTCTGCCGGGCGGTCAGGGCGGGGGCGGCCAGCCGGTTGCGGGCCACCGCCACGATGTCGCCCAGCACCGCGCTGGCGGTGGCGGCCCCACCGGCGCCGGCCCCGTAGAACATCAACGGCCCGGCCGCGTCCGCCTCCACGAACACCGCGTTGTACGCCCCGGTCACCGCCGCCAGCGGGTGGGAGCGCGGGATCATCGCCGGGTGCACCCGCACCGACACCGCGCCGTTGACCCGCTCCGCCAGGCACAGCAGCTTGATCACACAGCCCATTTCCCGGGCGCTGGCCACGTCCGCGGCGGTGACCTCGGTGATGCCTTCCCGATAGACGTCCGCGGCGCTGACCCGGGTGTGGAACGCCAGCGACGCCAGGATCGCCGCCTTCGCCGCCGCGTCGAACCCGTCCACGTCCGCGCTCGGGTCCGCCTCGGCGTAGCCGAGCGCGGTGGCCTCCTCCAACGCCTCCGTGAACCCGGCCCCGGTGGCGTCCATAGCGGACAGGATGAAGTTGGTGGTGCCGTTGACGATCCCGGTGACCCGGGTGACCCGGTCCCCGTGCAGTGACTCCCGCAGCGGCCGCAGCAGCGGAATCGCCCCGGCCACCGCCGCCTCGTAGTACAGATCGGCCCCGCCGGCCACCGCCGCCTCGTGCAGCGCACCCCCGTCCTCGGCCAGCAGCGCCTTGTTGGCGGTGACCACTCCCTTGCCCAGCCGGAGCGCCTCCGTCAGCCAGGTGCGGGCCGGCTCGATCCCACCCACCACCTCCACCACCACGTCCACGTCCGGGCGCTTGACCAGCCCGAGCGCGTCGGTGGTGAGCAGCGCCGGGTCGATCTCCACCGACCGGTGCCGCTCGGGGCGACGGACCGCCACCCCGACCAGTTCCAGCGGCGCCCCGATCCGGGCCGCCAAGTCGTCGGCCTGCTGCCGGAGCAGCCGTACCACCTGGCTGCCGACCGTGCCGCAGCCCAGCAACGCCAACCGAACCGTTTGCACCGCCTTACCCCACATCCAGTGCCAGCAGATCGTCCTCGGTCTCTCGGCGCACCAGCACCCGCGCCCGGCCGTCGACCACCGCCACCACCGGCGGTCGCGGTACGTGGTTGTAGTTGCTCGCCAGGCTGCGACAGTACGCCCCCGTACCGGGCACCGCGACCAAGTCCCCGGGCGCCACGTCCGCCGGTAGAAATTCGTCCGGCACCACGATGTCCCCGGCTTCGCAGTGCTTGCCCACCACCCGGACCAGCACCGGCGGCGCCGCACTGGCGCGGTTGGCCAGGGTAGCCGAGTAGGCCGCCCCGTACAGCGCCGGACGGATGTTGTCGCTCATCCCGCCGTCCACACTGATGTATCGCCGGCCGGCCACGTCCTTGACCGTGCCTACCCGGTAGAGGGTGAACATGGCGGGGCCGATGATCGCCCGGCCCGGTTCGATCGAGAGCCTCGGCACCGCCAGACCCCGGGCCTGGCACTCCTGCTCGACGATCTTGATCAGGCCGGTCCCCAGCTCGGTCGGGGTGGCCGGGGTGTCCCGACTGGTGTAGGCGATCCCGAACCCGCCCCCGAGCCCCAACTCCGGCAGTTCGCGGCCGTGCGCGGCGGCCAACTCGGCGTGCAGGCCCAGGATCCGGCGGGCGGCCACCTCGAACCCGGCGGTGTCGAAGATCTGCGAGCCGATGTGGGAGTGCAGCCCGATCAGCTCCAGCGTGTCTTCCGCGAGCACCCGGTCCGCCGCGGCCCGCGCCGCCCCGTCGACCAGCGAGAACCCGAACTTCTGATCCTCGTGCCCGGTGGCGATGTACTCGTGGGTGTGCGCCTCCACCCCGACGGTGACCCGGATCATCACCGCCGGGCGTACCCCCCGCTGGCGAGCCAGCGCGGTGAGCCGGTCGATCTCGACCTCCGAGTCGAGGATGATCCGCCCCACTCCGGCCGCCAGCGCCCGCTCCAGCTCCGCCTCGGATTTGTTGTTGCCGTGGAAGCCGATACGGGCCGGGTCCATCCCGGCGGCCAGCGCCACCGCCAGCTCCCCGCCGGTGCACACGTCCAGCCGCAGCCCCTCTTCGGCGATGATCCGCACCACCGCCCGGCACAGGAACGCCTTACCGGCGTAGTAGATGTCCACCCCGGGGAAGCCACGGCGGAAGGCGCGGCAGCGGGCCCGCAGGTCAGCCTCGTCCAGCAGGTACGCCGGCGTACCGAACTCGGCGGCCAGGTCGGTTACCGGCACCCCGCCTACCCGTAGCACTCCGTCGGAGTCACGCGCCGCGGTCGCCGGCCACAACTGCGGCAGCAGCGCGTTGACGTCGGCGGGCGGGCGCAGCCACTCCGGGGCCCGGCGGCCGAGATCGGCGTGCAGCGCCCCTGCTTCATGGGCGCGCATGCGACCTACCAGGGATCATGACGGTCACCGGGCCCATGCTACCGACCGCAGCGGCGAGCAACCCCTGCCGACGGCCGCGCATCCAAGGCGTGAGACACCCGCCACTAGCTTCGGCGGCTTCGCGCCGGGCGCCCCGGCTACATCCGTTCCGGGGCGGAGACGCCGAGCAGGTTCAGGCCGTTGGCGAGCACGATCCGGGTCGCCTCCACCAACCACAGCCGGGCCTGGGTCAGGTCGGTGGCCGGCTCATCGGCCTGCGGCAGCACCCGGCACGAGTCGTAGAACCGGTGGTACGTGCCGGCCAGCTCCTCGCAGTAGCGGGCCACCCGGTGCGGCTCCCGCAGTTCGGCGGCGGTCGCCACCACCCGGGGGAACTCCCCGAGCGCCCCCAGCAGTTCCTGCTCCTTCTCGTGCGTCAACAGCCCCGGGTCGAAGTCGCCCCCGCGGGCGATCCCCAGCTCGGCCGCGTTCCGCAGCAGCGAGGCGATCCGGGCGTGCGCGTACTGCACGTAGAACACCGGGTTCTCGTTGGATTGGCGGGTGACTTCCTCGATGTCCAGGGTCAGCGGGGCGTCGGCGGAGGAGCGGGCCAGGGTGTAGCGGGCGGCGTCCACCCCGACCGCGTCCACCAGCTCGTCCAGGGTGACGATGGTGCCGGCCCGCTTGGACATCCGCACCGGCTGCCCGGCCCGCACCAGGCTCACCAGCTGCCCGATCAGCACCTCGAGGTGCTCCTCCGGGTCGTCTCCGGCGCAGGCGGCGATCGCCTTCAACCGCCCGATGTATCCGTGGTGGTCCGCCCCCAGCAGGTAGATGCACCGGTCGAAGCCCCGGCCCCGCTTGTTCAGGTAGTAGGCGGCGTCGGCGGCGAAGTACGTCACCTCACCGTTGCTGCGGACCAGCACCCGGTCCTTGTCGTCGCCGAAGTCGGTGGTGCGTAGCCAGACCGCGCCCTCGGCCTCGTAGACGTGCCCCTGTTCCCGCAGCGTGGCGATCGCCTGCTCGATGGCGCCGCTGACGTGCAGACTGCGCTCGGAGAACCAGACGTCGAAGTGCACCCCGAACCGCTCCAGGCTGGCCTGCATCTCCGCCAGCATCAGCCGGTAGCCCTGCTCGCGGAACAGCGCCACCGCCTCCGATTCCGGCCGGGACAGCGCGTCCGGGTGCTCGGCCACGATCTGGCGGGCGAGGTCGGCGACGTACTCGCCGCCGTAGCCCTCCTCCGGCGGCTCCTTTCCCTGGGCGGCGGCGAGCAGTGAGGCGCCGAACAGGTTCATCTGGTTGCCGGCGTCGTTGATGTAGTGCTCGCTGGTGACCTCCGCCCCGGACGCGGCCAGAATCCGCCGCAGCGAGTCCCCGACCGCCGCCCACCGGGTGTGCCCCAGGTGCACCGGGCCGGTCGGGTTCGCCGACACGAACTCCAAGTTGATCTTCTGGCCGGCCAGCGCGTCGTTGTGCCCGTACCGGGCACCGGCGGTCACCACCACCCGGGCCAGCTCCCCGGCGGCGGACGGGGCCAGCCGGATGTTCAGAAAGCCGGGGCCGGCGACCTCCACGGCCTTGATCCCGGCCACGCCGTCCAATCCCTCGGCCAAGGCGCCGGCCAGCTCTCGTGGCGGCACCCCCACTCGCTTGGCCAGCTGCAACGCCAGGGTGCTGGCGTAGTCGCCGTGTTCCCGCTGGCGGGGGCGCTGCAGCGGGACCGAGGTCGGCAGCAGGTCGAGATCCCACCCGCGGGCGGTGAACACGGCGCGGGCGGCGGCGAGTACGGCCTGGGACAGTTGTTCGGGCGTCACCGCGCCATGGTATATGGCGCAATCCTTGGTAGTTTGATGGTGACCCGGGTGCTCAGCGGCACGGATCCCCCGTTCGCCGGAAGCCCCCCACTCTCGGAGCAGGATGACGAGGCACCATGAGCACGAAGACGAGCAAGGCTGTGAGCGGAGGCAAGCAGGCAGCGTCCAAGGGCAAGGGGGGTGCCAAAGGACGTAAGCCGGTCACGCCGGTGAAGGTTCGCAAGGACCGTAACTGGGGACCGATCGCCATGTTCACCGTGGTGGGTCTGCTCGCCGCCGGCATCATCGGGTACGCGTTCTGGGCGCAGCGCCAGTCGGAGCAGCTGCCCTGGATGGAGCAGGCGGCCCAGATCGAAGGCATCATCGACTACCGCACCAGCCGGCCGGAGATCCTTACCCGGAACCACACCTCCGGGGTGGTGCAGTACGAGGTGCTCCCGCCGGTCGGCGGTGATCACAACGACATCTGGCAGAACTGCCAGGGCGACGTCTACACCGAACAGATTCCGAACGAGCACGCGGTCCACAGCCTGGAGCACGGCGCAATCTGGATCACCTACAACCCCGACCTGCTGACGGAGGACCAGGTGGACGCTCTGGCCCGGCTGGTCCGCGGGAACGAAAAGATGCTCATGAGCCCGTTCCCTGGCCTGGATTCGCCGATCTCGCTGCAGGCGTGGGGCTACCAGTTGAAGGTGGACAACCCCAACGATGACCGGATCCGGGAGTTCATCCGGGTCCTGCGGGTCAACACCTCCATGGAGGGCCCGACCGCCGCCTGCGGTGGTGGAGTGACCGTCACCGGCACCGTGCCGATCAATGTCGAGGGTGGGATGAAGCGATGACGACCGCCACTGTCGACCCCGAGCTCACCACCGACGGGCTCGAGGCGCCGCTCCCGCCCCGGCAGTACGGCCTGCCGACGCTGATCGCGGCGGCGGTGGCGGCGCTACTGGTCGGGTTCGCCGCCGCGCTGGTGGTGCTCCGGCCCCCGGCGCCGCCCGGGGAAGGGTCGCCGGAGGTGGGCTTCGCCCGGGACATGATCGTCCACCACAGCCAGGCGGTGGAGATGAGCATGATCGCCTGGGTGAACGCCACCCACCCGGGGGTCCGGCAGCTCGCGTACGACATCGCCACCCTGCAGCAGGGGCAGATCGGCACCATGCACCAGTGGCTGCATGAATGGGGCGCCTCCCCCACCCACCCGGATCCGGACGATGCCATGGCCTGGATGCCGGAGTGGATGGGCGACATGGCCGGCTATCCGATGCCGGGCATGGCCAGCCCGGAGCAGATGGAGGAGCTGCGTAACGCCGAAGGGCTGGAGGCCGACCGGCTGTTCCTGGAGCTGATGATCACCCACCACTTGGGCGGGATCCACATGGTCGACGGCGTGCTGGCGTTGACCGAGCACGAGGACGTGATCTGGCTGTCCGAGATCATGAAGGAGGGGCAGCAGCTGGAGCTGGTCGTGCTACGCGACCTCCTGGAGGAGGTCAAGGAACAGGCTGGCGTAGACTGATTCCCAGCGGCGGGGGTCGTCTCCACCGCCGCGGCCGGCCTGCTATTCTTGGCCGGCACGCCCCCGTAGCTCAGGGGATAGAGCGCCGCCCTCCGGAGGCGGGTGCGCAGGTTCGAATCCTGCCGGGGGCACCAGTGAGTCACTCCGCCGGATCGGCACCCTTGTTCCGTATCACCCCTAACTAGGGCATCATCACCCGTCTACGCCTACCTGGGCATTACTCGAATCGGGACGGGTCGGCCGCCCCGCGCCGCAGGATCTCCGGCACCGGCCCGGACAGGTCCACCACCGTGGTGGGGTCGAGGCCGCAGTCCCCGCCGTCGAGGACCGCGTCCACCAGGTGGTCCAACGCCTCCTTGATCTCCCAACCCTGGGTCATCGGCTCCTCCTGACCTGGCAGCAGCAGGGTGCTGGACAGGATGGGCTCCCCCAGTTCGGTCACGAGGGCGCGGGCGACCGGGTGATCCGGGATGCGCACCCCCACGGTCCGCTTCCGCGGATGCAGCAGCAGCCGCGGCACTTCCCGGGTGGCCGGCAGGATGAAGGTGTAGCCGCCGGGGGTGGCGGCCTTCACCTGCCGGAAGACCCGCTTGTCGATCTGCACGAACTGCCCTAGCTGAGAGAAGTCCCGGCACACCAGGGTGAAGTGATGCCGCTGGTCGAGCTGGCGGATCTCGCGGATCCGTTCCCGCCCACTCCGGTTGCTCAGCTGACAACCGAGGGCGTAGCAGGAGTCGGTCGGATAGACGATCAGGGCGCCGTCGCGGACGAGGTTGGCCACCTGCCGGATGACGCGGGGTTGCGGGTTCTCCGGATGGACGTCGTAGTACCTGGCCATGACAGGAGCCTATGGCCGCGGCCGGGGCGGCGCCGGTTTCGTCGACCGGGGTGCCGGCTGATTTTCGCGAAAACGTTCGGTCGGGGGAGGTCGAGATCGCCCGGTCGACTCCCAGTATCTTCCCCACCACCCACAGTGGTGGGATGGCTCGGACGGGAGCGCCGGGCGGTGGGCCCAGGCCACCGTAGCGGCCTGAGTGGCCAAGATCATAGGCGGCAGTACCGCCGGACCATGGAAAGATCTTGAGTCAGATTCGCGTTTGGGGGCTCGGCGCTACCGGAGGTTCACCACCAGCATGACCCGTCACAGTGCCCGGGAACGGCTGTGGACCCGGGAATTGGTCCTCGCCTCGGTGACGAACCTCCTCCTCGGACTGGTCTTCTACCTGCTGATGACGACCATGGCGCTGTACGCCGCCTCCCGCTTCCACGCCTCCGACAGCCTCAGCGGGCTGGCCGCGAGCATGTTCGTCATCGGCGCGACCGTCGCCCGGCTGTTCGCCGGAAACCTGGTGGACCTGGTCGGTCGGCGCCGGGTCCTGCTCATCTGCCTGGTGGTGGTACTCCTCGCCTCGGCGAGCTACCTACCGATCGACTCTCTTCAGTCGATCTGGTTGCTGCTGGTCGCCCGGGCGGTCCACGGCGTGGCCTACGCCATCGGCAGCACCGCCGCCTCCACGATCGCCCTGGCGAGCGTCCCCGCCTCCCGCCGAGCCGAAGGCACCGGGTACTACACGCTGAGCCTGACCCTCGCGCCCGCGGTCGGCCCGTTCCTCGCCCTGTTGCTGGTACAGGGATCGGGCTATCCGGCGCTGTTCGTGGCCGTCTCCGTCACGTCGTTCCTGGCGATCCTGGTGGCGCTGTTCCTTCCCGCGGCCCGGGTCTCCTTGCCTCCCGAGGAGCGCGCCCGCCTGCGACGGTTCCACCCCCGGGACATGCTGCACCGGAACGTCATCCCGGTGGCGACGGTCATGTTCGTCGCCTCCCTGGCCTTCTCCGGGGTGCTGACCTTCCTCGAGACCTATGCCCGGGAGCGCGGGCTGATGGTCGGTGCCAGCCTGTTCTTCCTGGTGTACGCCGTGGTGCTGTTCGTGACCCGGCTCTTCGTCGGCCGGCTGCAGGACGTCCGCGGCGACAACCTGGTGATCTACACCTCGCTCGGTGCGTTCGCCATCGGCCTGATCGTGCTCGCGGTCGCCCACACCAACGCGGTGCTACTCCTGGCCGGCGGTCTCCTCGGCGTCGGGTTCGGCACCCTGGTGTCGGCGCTGCAGGCGATCGCGATCAACCGGGTACCCGGGCACCGCGTCGGCGTGGCCATCTCCACCCACTTCTTCATGATCGACCTGGGCATCGGCATCGGTCCGGTGCTGCTCGGGCTGCTGCTCTCCTCTCTCCAGTACGGCGGGATGTACCTCCTCCTGGCGGGGGTGGTGGCGGCGTCCACCGGGCTGTACCACCTGGTGCACGGCCGGGTGGATCGGGCCCGCCGACGCGCGATCGAACCCGCCGGCGCGGACGTACCGGCGACCGCCCGACGGTGACCACCCCGGCACCGGGCTGGGACCGCGGTAGGACGCGTACCTCCACGCCGACCGGACGGCACCGCGGGTGCCGCTCATGACCGGAGCGTTGGACACTTTCGTCGCCGCTAAGGCGCAAACTGCGAGGAAAAGTGTCCAACGCCCGCCACGCCCGGCCCGACGGTGGAGCCGCTCCGGCTGGCGGGGCGTTTCGCACGGGAACCTCCCGGGTAGGCACCACCGGACGGACATGCCGACCTGGGGAGGGCGTTGTGACCACGTACTGGGGTCGCGGACCGTTCGAGCCTGATCCGTTCGAGGAGTTCCTCGCCCGGTTCTTCGGTGCTATCCCCGGCCAGCCGGTGCGGCGGATCGATCTGGCCCGGGTCATGAGCCAGGACGCCCGCGAGCTGCTCGGCGAGGCCGCCGGCAAGGCGTCGGAGCTCGGCAGCCCGGATCTCGACACCGAGCACCTGCTGTGGGCGGTCACTCGCCGGGAGCCACTGCGGCAGCTGCTGGCGCGGGCCGGTACCGACCCGAACGAACTGGCGACGGAGATAGAGGAGCGGAGTCGGCGGGGAGAGCCACGTCGGGAACCGCCGAGCCTGACCCCAGCCGCGAAGCGGGCGCTGCTCCAGGCCCACCAGATCTCCCGCACCATCGGAGCGTCATACCTGGGCCCGGAGCACATCCTGCTGGCGCTGACGGTGAACCAGGATTCCGAGGCGGGTCGGCTCCTGGCCCAGCACGGGGTCAACCCGCAGGCGTTGCAGCAGGCGGCGACGGAGCGGACGGTCCCACCGGGCGCCAAACCACCCAGCTCGACCCCGACCCTGGACCGGTACGGGCGGGACTTGACCGCCATGGCCCGGGACGGGCAGATCGACCCGGTGATCGGTCGGGACTCCGAGATAGAGCAGTGTGTGGAGATCCTGGCCCGCCGGACCAAGAACAACCCGGTGCTGATCGGTGAGGCCGGGGTCGGGAAGACCGCGATCGTGGAGGGCCTGGCGCAGCGGATCGCGGACAACGACGTACCCCAGACCCTGACGAACAAACGGCTGATCCAGCTGGACCTGACCGGTCTGGTGGCCGGCACCCGCTACCGGGGGGACTTCGAAGAACGGCTGAAGAACGTCATCGATGAAATCCGCTCCCACCAGGGTGGACTGATCATCTTCATCGACGAGATTCACACCGTCGTAGGGGCGGGCGCGGGCGAGGGCGCCACCGACGCCGCCAACATCCTCAAGCCGGCCCTCGCCCGAGGGGACCTCCACGTGGTGGGGGCCACCACCCTGGATGAGTACCGCAAGCACATTGAACAGGATCCCGCGTTCGAGCGGCGGCTGCAGCCGGTGCTGGTCTCCGAACCCACCGTGGACGAGACCATCCAGATCCTGCGGGGCCTGTCCGACCGGTACGAGGCCCACCACGGGGTCCGGTTCGCGGATGAGGCGCTGGTGGCCGCGGCCGAGCTGTCCGACCGGTACCTGACCGACCGGTTCCTCCCGGACAAGGCGATCGACCTGATCGATCAGGCCGGCGCCCGGGTGCAGCTCCGCAGCCACTCCCCCACCGGCGATGTGCAGGAGATCGAGCGCCGGATCGATCACCTGACGCGGGACAAAGACCAGGCGGTGGCGGACGAGCAGTACGAGCGGGCGAGCGCCCTGCGGGACCAGATCAACGAACTACGGAAGCAGCTGGAAGCCGCCCGCAACGGCCACTCCGAGGTCCCTTGTGTCCGGCCCGAGGACATCGCGGAGGTGGTCTCCCGCGCCACCGGCATCCCGACTCGCCAGCTCACCGAGGAGGAGCGGGAACGGTTGACCCGGCTGGAGGAGCGCCTGCATGAGCGACTGGTCGGCCAGGACGAGGCGGTCCGGGTGGTGTCCCAGGCGGTCCGCCGCTCCCGCACCGGACTGAGCGATCCGAGTCGGCCGATCGGCAGCTTCCTGTTCCTCGGCCCCACCGGGGTGGGCAAGACCGAACTGGCTCGCACGCTGGCGGAGGCGCTCTTCGGCGACGAAGACCGGATGATCCGGCTGGACATGAGCGAGTTCCAGGAGCGGCACACGGTCAGTCGGCTGGTGGGGGCGCCGCCGGGCTACGTCGGATACGAGGAGGCCGGGCAGCTCACCGAGGAGGTGCGCCGCCGCCCGTACTCGGTGGTGCTGCTGGACGAGATCGAGAAGGCCCATCCGGACGTCTTCAATCTGCTGTTGCAGGTGATGGACGACGGGCGGCTGACCGACGCCCAGGGTCGGACGGTCAGTTTCAAGAACACCGTCCTGATCATGACCAGTAACCTCGGATCGGAGCTGATCACCGAGGACGGCCCCCTCGGCTTCCGCTCCAACGGCAACGGTGCCCAACAGCAGCAGCGGGAGCAAGAGCTACAGGAGCGGATGATGCGGCGGTTGCGGGAGGAGCTCCGACCGGAGTTCCTGAACCGGATCGACGAGATCGTGATCTTCCACCGGCTGGACCGGGAGCAGCTGACCCGCATCACCGACCTCATGCTCGAGCAGACTCGCCGCCGGCTGCACGCCCAGGACATCACAATCGAGTTCCGCCCCGCGGCGATCAACTGGTTGGTGGAGCACGGGTACGAGCCGTCGTTCGGCGCCCGGCCGATGCGCCGCACCATCCAGCGGGAGGTGGACAACCCACTGTCGGAGATGCTGTTGGACGGACGCCTGCATCCTGGCCAGCACATCACGGTGGACCGGCAGGACGGGCGGCTGTCGTTCGAGATTTCGGCGATCCGTGACCGGCCGGAGGTGACGACCGGCTGACCCGGGCACGGTGGAGCGCACAGTGATCTTCGGTGGTGCGATTGCGGTAGGCTCGGGCCTACCATGGCCCGCACCCTTTTGGTCAGTCCCGGTCAACCAGGCGCGTTCGCCACGATCTCAGACGCGGTGGCGTCCGCAGGACCGGACACGGTGGTCAGTGTCGCCCCGGGCGAATATCCGGAGACGGTCCGGCTGGAGCAGCTGCAGCGGGTGACGGTGAGCGCCCGCGACCCGGGCACGGTGACCCTCACCTCGCCCGACCCCGACCTCCCGACTGTGGCGATAGTGGACAGTGAGGTCACCCTGGTCGGGCTGGTGGTGACCGCCACCGAGCAACCGGCGATACACGTGCGTGGGGGGCGGGTCCGGATCGACCGCTGCCGGGCGACCACCCACCACACCGCGGCGGTGGAGATCCTGGACGGCGCCGTGGCGGAGCTGGGGGACACGGAGATCTCCCAGGGCCGGTACGGGCTGGTCGTGCACGACGCGGATGCGGTGGTGACGCGCTGCCAGGTGCGGGACGTGGCGGACGACGGGGTGATCGTCCGGCTAGGGGCGCACGCCGTCCTGCAGGACTGTCTGGTCACCGGGTGCGGCTTCCGCGGCGTCTACCTCTATCAGGCCGGCGGCTCCCGCCTGGAGCGGTGCGAGGTGTCGCAGACCGGGGACGCCGGCATCGCGGTGGCCGACCAGACCTCCCCCACCATCAGCGCCTGCTACGTTCACGACACCGCGGGCCCAGGGGTGGTGGTCGGGCGGGGCTGCGGCGGGCTGGTGGAGGACTGTCGGTGGGAGAACACCGCTTCCCCGTCGATCCAGCTCGCCGACGGTGCCCGCACCACGGTCCGTACCGGCGACCCGGCCCGGGCCGGTCGCGGCACGACCAGTACCGCGGGGAGCGGCCACACCGACGAGGCGGAAGTAGCGCGGCTGCTGACCCAGCTGGACAGCATGATCGGCCTGGCCGGGGTGAAGGCGGAGGTCCGCGCCGTCATCGACGAAATCCAGGTCAATGAATGGCGGCGCAGTGAGGGGCTGAGTGTGGGGGCGGTCAGCCACCACCTGGTCTTCACCGGGGCACCA
Source organism: uncultured Actinomycetota bacterium (assembly GCA_963809545.1). Taxonomy (GTDB): domain Bacteria; phylum Actinomycetota; class Actinomycetes; order Mycobacteriales; family Micromonosporaceae; genus Natronosporangium. The sequence continues at coordinate 827,398 of CAWEKD010000007.1, forward strand.
GGCACCGGAAAGACCACCGTCGCCCGGATCTACGGCCAGTTGCTGAAGGCGCTCGGAGTACTGCCGAGCGGCGCCTTCCAGGAGGTGTCCCGGCGGGATCTGGTCGGACAGTACATTGGCCACACCGCGGAGAAGACCGCGTCGGCGTTTGACGCGGCCCGCGGTGGGGTGCTGTTCATCGACGAGGCCTACACCCTGTCCCGCGCGGCGGGAGGCAGTAGCGCGGACTTTGGGCAAGAGGCCATCGACACCCTGGTGAAACTGATGGAAGACCACCGCGACGAGGTCGCGGTGATCGTGGCCGGCTACACCGGGGAGATGCAGCAGTTCCTGGACGCCAACCCTGGCCTGGCCTCCCGGTTCGCCAAGACGATCGAGTTCGAAAACTACACCCCCGAACAACTGGTCGAGATCACCCGACATCTCGCCACCGCGGACGACTACCTACTCGACCCGGATCTGGACCTGGCGCTCCAGGAGTGGTTCCACCAGGTCGATCTGACGGACGACAATTTCGGCAACGCCCGGGAGGCCCGCAAGCTGTTGGAGCGGATGCGGAAGGCGCAGGCGAGCCGACTACGGCGGCTCGGGCGTCGCCCCGACCGTGACGACCTGCGGACGCTCACCCTGGACGATCTGCTCGCCGCGGTCGGCAGCGAGACGTAACCGCCAGAGCGGGATCCGGTCAAAGTTCCGTACCGGGTCCGTAGCCGCCGGTTCGCCACCCCCGCACCTGCCGCAATCCCCTCCGCTCCCCGCAGTGGTCGCCATCGGAGTGGCAACCGGGGATGTCATGGTGGCGCAGTACGCGGTCGAGCCCTCTGGGCTATCAGCCCACTCCCGCCGGAGGGCGCGGTCGCCCCTCGCCGCAGCCGGTGCGGTAGCCCGCCAGTTTCCGCGCCGGCTGCGGTGTCTTCGCGGAGGAAAGCGATGACCTGGCAGGAGGAACTCACCCGACTGGACCGACGCGGTCTCCGCCGCCGGTGGTGGCGCCTCGGCACCGCCGCCGCTCTCGGCCTGGTGGTGGTCGCTCTCCTCGGGATCGGCGTCGGGAAAATCGACCAATCGCTGCGGCGTGCCGCCCCCAGCCCACCTTCGCAGACCGCCCCACCCACCAGTCCGGCGGCGACAAAACCGGTCGATGCTCCCCGCTCCGGGCCGATGTCGCTCGGCTTCTATCCCGGCTGGGTGGACTACCGTCCCGACGAAGTGGACTACTCCCCGTGGACACACATCGGTCACTTCGGGGTCTACCCGGAGGCGGATGGCAGTCTGCGCTTCGGCGATCTCGACCCGGAGGAGCTGACGCCGGCGGTGACGGCCGCCCACGCCGCCGGGGTGGAGATCCTGCTGGTGATCGGTTCGGAAGGGACCCGGGAGGCGTTCCTGGGCGCCACCGCTGACCGCAACCGCGCCGGGTTCGTCCAGGAGATCGTGGCGTTGGCCACCCGGCACGGCTACGACGGCATCGACATCGCCTGGTCAGACGAGGTGGACCCGGAGCGGTTCACCGCCCTGATCCGGGACCTCCGGGCCGCCCTCGACACCACCGCCCCGCAGCTGCTGCTCACCTTCGACGCGGTCTCCGGCCTGCTGCCGCCCGAACTGGCCGCTGAGCTGCACCCGTACGTGGACTACATCCACCTGATGTCGTTCTGGTCCGACGGCCGGGACGAGCTGACCGCATACACCCAGGCGGGGGTGCCGGCCCACAAACTCACCATCGGGATCGGGCTGTACCAGGACGGGTACCACGACACCACCCCGGAGCGCGTACAGCAGAAGGTGACGCTGGCCCAGGATCAGGGCGCCGCCGGGGTGATGGTGTGGTCGTTCCAACATCTGGACGGAGGCTGGGCCGATCCGCGCCTGGAGCCGTTGCGCTCCTATGTGTCCAGTTCCTGACGGTCCGGCTCCGGTCCGGTAACCGCGGCCGCCAGCTCGGTCATCAGGGTCATCAGCTCCCCTTCAGACAGGATCAGCTCGGTGACCGTACCGGGGTTGAAACACAGCGCCGGGCTACCTTCCGGCCAGTGCGCCACCACCGACAGAAACGGCACCTCCACCGCGGAGGCCGCGGGGCCGGCCACCCGCGCCAGTTGGGTGGCGGAGCTGAACATCGGCACCGCCGGGGCGGTCTGCCCGCCGGTCAGCCGCCACGGGAACTCCGGGTCGGCCAGGTCCGGTGGGTCCGGTACCGGGGCGGTGGTGGGGAGCACCACCGTGGCTTCGAGCAGACGGCCGAGGAACTCCTCCCCGTCACCCGCTTGCGCCGCCGCGCGTAACGTCTCCTCCAGGGTGTTGGTGGGCGGGTCGTCCCGGAGTGCGCCATCGACGTCTGCGGCCTGCCCGGCGGCCAGATCCCGCAGACACTGTCGACGGATCTCGACCAGCGCCTGCTCCGCCAGGGCCTCGGCCATCTCGGCTATGGACGCCAGGGTACGTTCCCCGGTGGCCAGCTCCGCCACCGCTGACAGCGGCAGGAACACCGCGATCGGCGACCCGGGGTTGAGCGCGAGCGGGATCCGCGGATCCGGCCAACGCTGCCGCAGGGTGTCAAACCGTACCTCCTCATAGCTGCGAGCCAACCCACCCACCACCTCGGTCAGCAATTGAGGCGAGGTGAACGCCAACAGGTGCGGCTGCGGGGTGGGCAGCAGCGCCGCCAGCGCGATCCGTGTGTGGTCATCCAACTCCGGCAGTTGAGGTACGTACAGCCGCGCCGACTGCAAGGTGGTGGCGAACCGGCGGTGGTCACCGGTCTGTAACGCTTCCGCTAACCGCTGCTCCACCCGGTTGGCGGGCTGCCATCCGCTCGCGTCCACCTGGTTACTCCTCCTCGCGCGGCGCGTTCGCTTCGGCCTGGTCCCGCAGCGCGGTCAGCGCCGGTCGTAGATCCATCCCCACCAGGAGCCGCCGCTGGACCGGATGCGCGGTCACCGGCCGCAGCCCCACCACCGGGTAGCCCGCCTCGTCCACCCCGGGCTGCAGCCCGAACGTGCGCCCGTCGCTGACCAGGCGCGCCTGCGAGGCCCGCCCGTCCGGCCACTGCACCCGCAGGAGCAGCCGGCCGTCGGAGCGCTCCAGTGTGAACTGCGACAGTTCCCCTCGTTCTTGCAGCCACTGCGCGAAGTCGTCCACCGCGGCGGCCAGCGTGTCGTCCGCGTCCGCCTCTGTCCCCGCCGCGGTCTCCTGTTCCCTTTCTGTCCGCATCTCCGTGGCCGGCTCGGGCGGCGTGGGTACCGGATCAGGGTGGGCCGGGGCGTCCGGCGACGGCGCCATGGTGGGAGCGGTGGGCAGCCGGTCGACGATCCGCGCCAGCTCCCGCTGACTCACGTGGTACGGGTGCAGCTGCACGCTCCCGTCCCGGCGGGGAGTGAGCCGCTGGTAGTCGATCGTCAACTCGCCGGCCGCGGCCGCTTCCCGGATCCACGCCTGCAGCTCTGGCCGTTCCTGGAGACGTTGCCGCAGCCGGTGACCCAGCCTCAGCTGATACTCCAGGTAGGGGGCGCTGCCTCGGTCCCACAGCCGCCCACCGGCCCACACCCCTGGACCGCGGTCCAGGTCCAGTACCACCAACCGGATCCGGCCGTCCGCCTCGACGACGACCCCGACCCCGTCGAGCTCGCCCGGCGCCTGCGGATCGTCCGGCCCACCCACCAGCAGGCCTTCCGGAGGCACCTGGAAATGCTCCAGCAGCGTCCGCCGGAGCGCGGCGAGCTGCGTGGCGCGCCGCGCCCCCTTCACCGCCTCGGCCAGGATCCGCTCGTGGACCAGCGCGTCGTACAGCTCTGTCGCCAGCTCCGCAGTGGCGGGGTCCTCGAGCAACTGCTCGGCGAGCAGCCCCACTCGGTCCGGATCCCGCAGGGTCGTCCGGTCGATATCGAGCCGCCGCAGCAGCGGCATCACCTGCTGGCGACGGAACTGGGCGTGTCGGCGGGCGCTGCGCTGCCAGTGGCGTACCGCCGCGGCGTGGTCGTGCACCGTCGTTATGAGCGCTTCCGAGCGGGGCACCGGTTCCCCCTGGGCGGTGAACATCTGTTCGCTGCCCCGCCCGTCGTCCCCGATCACCGTCAGCCGCACCACCCGACCGGTCCGCCGGGCCGTCTCCATCGCCACCTGCACCGGATCCATGGCGGGGTCCCCCCACTGGTCCGGGTTCGGGAACTGACGCTCGTCCACATTGTCGGCCAGGGGGGTGGCCAACTGCTGCTGGACGAACTGCGTCGCGGTATCGAGGGCGGCCAACGCCTCCTGACGGTCAGCCACCGCGATCCGCCAGCGGGCGTGCGCGACCGCGACCCGCTGCTGGGCCTGCTGCACCGCCTCCCGGGCGGTGGTGATCTGCTCCGGGGTGGCCGACGGGTCGTCCAGCACCATCCGGAGCGCGGCTGCGGCCTCGGTCACCCGCTGACGCGCCTGCTGCAGGGACGCGGTCTCGGCCATGATCCGGTCAGCGATCTCGGCCGCGGTGCCTGCGGCCTGCGTCGCCGCCAGCGACTCGGTGGTCGATGCGGTCGCCACCGCCTGCGCCCGCGCCTCCTGGACCGCCACCCGCACCTCGGTGGCGACCGCCTTCACCCGGGCGGCGGCCGTCGTCATCTCCTCCAGCTGCGCGGCCACCGGATCGAAGGTCAACGACACCACCGGTTCCCGAGCGGTGGTCACCACCCGGCTCAGCGCGTCGACCACCTGCGCGGACGGCGAGTCCGCACCCCACTGTTCCAACCGGATCAGCCGGGTCGGTACCGGGGTCGCGGAGTCTGAGGAGGAGGACGCCTCAGGAGTACGGGGGGACGGGGGCGGCGCCTGGTGGTCGGGGGGATCGGGCTGCCCGGTAGCGGAGGGGGGCGAGTGGTCCGGTGAGACCGGCAGGTAGTGGGTGCCGGTCCGCAGCATCTGGACGGTCGCCACCGGGGTCCCCGCCGTGGGCGTCACCACCTCCTGCTCCCCGCTGGGCGACACGACCACCACTTTCCACCCGTACCGCTCGGCCACTACCGCCGGTAGCTGGGTGTACAGGGCGTTGTCGACCAGCCCGCCGGCGGTGAGAGTGGCCAGCGCGGTCGCCCGCTGGATGTGACTGGTCAGGGAGTTCTTCCGCTGGATGTGACTGGTCGGGGAGCTCGCCCGCCGCCACAGCGGCCCCACCGGGGATGTGTCCAACTGTTCCCGCAACGCGTCGGTGAGATCGAGCTTGAGCTGCCGGGCGGACGTGATCCCGAACTGCTGACTCAGCTGCTCCCGGGCCGTGTCCGGCAGCGACTGGAAGAGCGCGTGGAAGAACGCATCGTCACCGGGGGCGACCCAGCCGGTGGTGCGTCCGGTCGTGTTCAGGAACCACTGCTGGCGCGGGCTGGGCAGGTTCGGGTCACCAGTGTCCTGCCGCAGGTCCCGGTCGACCAGCGACTCCCGGAACTGGGCGCCGGGGAGTCGACTGGTGTACAGGGCCGCCGCCGGCACACCGTACCGGTGCACCAGCCACCTGATCCACGCCTGTTCCTGGGAGCCCAGTGCGGCCGGCCCCCGGTACGCCTGGTCGATCGAGAGTCCGTGGTAGTACCGGTCCACGATCTGCTGCACCGTGTCGTCCAGCGCCCGCTGGTCTTCAGTGGACAGTTCCAGCGGTGGCGGCGACTTCAGCACCAGCTCCGCCCCGGACAGATCGGCGGGCCGGTAGGAGACCACCGATTCGAGCCAGTCCGGATCGAACCGCAGCACCTGTCCCCGCTGCGCCGGGTCGAACAGGCCATGCCGGACCGCCAGCTCGGTGGCCACCTCCCGCAGCAGCGCCGCCTCCGCGGGGCTGGGTGCGGCCGGTCCGCTCGTCTCGTCCGGAGCGGTAGCCTGCGGCCTCCCACGGAACAGCCCCGCCTCGGCCAGCAGCGCCCGGAACTGGTCCACCTCCTGGGCGAGCCGGACATCCCAAACAACCCCGCCAGCTCGGCCAGTGAGGGGCGTGCCTCGGTCGCCTCGGTGAGGGCGGGCGAGTGCGACGGTGGGTTCCGCAACTCCTGCCGCAACGCGACCACCGGATCCTGCGTGGTGCGGTGCGCATCCAGGTAGATCTGGCGCAGATCGCTCCCCGCGGCCACCGCCCGGCTCACCTGTTCCGGCGTGGCTCCGGCCGCCCGCAGCGCCTGGTGGAACGCGGGCGCGAGCTCCCGCCACTCACGCTGGTTTTCCTGGGCGCGTTCTCTCAGGAGCGCATCGCGATCCACCGGCTTCCCCGCCCGCGCCTGGGCCTCCGCCTCGTCGTACACCTGGTTGACGTCCACCCCGGCCCAGGCGGCTTCGGCCGCGGACAGGTTCCGGGCATCGACGACCAGCTGCCCCAGCGGTATCCCCAGCCGGGTGGCCTTCTCGAACAGCGCGTCCAGGTCCAGCCGCAGCCGGTCCACCCGGGCCCGCAGGTCGAGGGCGGGCCGCTCCTCCCCTTCTCCTCCGGGGTGGAGCGGACCCCGGTGCCGCCGGGTGAACTCGACCAACTCCTCCGTCAGCGCCTGTTCCCGGTCCGGCCGATGCCAGGCCCCATCCGGGGCGAACCGGTGCGAAGCCGGCTGGTGATCCACCGGCCGCTTCATCTGCAGATCGATCTCGACCCGCAGCGCGACGGCGGCCTCCCGAACCACCTCCAGCAAGGCCAACTCCCCGATCGGCGACTGGTACACCGGCCGCGCGAACACGGGCTCTCCCAGGGTGAGCCGGGTCGCCAGGGTGTCGGCCTGGGCCGCGGCCTCCCGCAACTGATGCTCCGCGGCCAGTGCGGCCCGCCACTCCTCGTACCGTCGCCGATTCTGCCGGTGCGCTTCTTTCCATTGATGTGAGTCGTGGTGGGATTTCCGGATCCTGTGCTGGTACTCCGGGTCGTCGTTGCGGGACAGGTTGAACGCCAACCGCTGCTCCAGCTCAGCCACCCGTTGGTGTGTCTCGGCCAGCGCCGCGGTCCGCTCCCGGATGGTCTCGGCGAGGGTGCGCGCCTCCGTCAACTTCTTTCGCACCTGGTCCCACTCCGGCCGGGGGGTGGCGGCGGCCAGTTCTTCGGTCCGCGCGGCCGCCTGCTGAAGCGCGGTGACCAACTGGTCGACGACCAGGCGGCTGTGCGCCAGTGGGTCCACAGTGAGCCGTATCAACCAGTTCGGGCGCAGCTCGGGCAGCGCCTCCTGGATCACCGATCCCAGTGCCTGACCGGGGTCGTACGCGTAGGACTCCTGGTCGAGCGCCTGCGCCAGTACCTCCGACAGGGGCAGCTCAGGGGCGTTCTCCTCCCGCACTGCGAGCACCTGCGGAATCATCGGGGACGGAACGCTCTCGTCCAGGCCGGTGGCGGTGACGTAGTCCCACGGTGGCTGCTCTTCCAGCAGCTTCTTCAGCTCGGGGAGATCACGCTTGTAGATTCGTAGGTGGATGTAGCCGGTGGCGGCGTCGCGGCGCTGTACCCGCTTGATCTCGAACGCAAGCGGCACCTGGGCGTCGGTGTCTACATAGGAGATAGCCTCCACCGAGGCGTGGTACTGCAGGACCAGCTCCACCACCGGGCCGGTCTCCTTGCTGGTCTTCTCCATCCGCAGACCCCGCGCGCCACTTTGGCCGTATCCCGCCTGACCACCGCCGCTGACGCCGCCGCCCACCTTCTCAAGGAAGTCGGCCTGCGGGGACAACCCGTCCGGGTCCTCCTTGCTCCCGCCCTGCCCCAGGTTGAACGGTGCCGGCCGCTTCCGTCCCCAACTCAACTCCTGCATCCACTGATATCTATCAATGATGCCGGTGCCGAAGTCCTCAGCCAGCTCCCGCTGCTCCTTCACGGTGAACCGGAGCGCGACCCGGGCCTCCACCCGGACGTCCTGGTCACTCGGCAACATCAGCCCCGGGATCACGTCGTACCCGTACGGGTTGGCCAGCCGGTCCAGATTGGCCGGTACCGCGTCGGCGGACAACTGCTGGTTCACCGCCTCCCGAAACTGCTCGGCCCGCTTGGGACCGAGAAGTTCAGCCAGGGCGCCCATGGTCATTTCCCGCAGCGGCTGGGTCTGGGCCTGATCGACCCCGAACCGAGACGGCAGCCACGATATGTTGCCGAGGGTCCGCCACCGACTGCCCGGTGCCGCCGCCCGCTCCGGGACCAGCGTGCCCGCCTCGCTGGCCTGCGCCACCGGATCGACCTTCTCCCGCACCAGCCCTTTCGGCAGGTGCAGTCCCAGGTCGTACGTCACCTCGATCCGGGTGGTCTTCGGCCGACCGGTGGCCGCTCCGTGCAGCTGCCCCAAGGTGCGGTTGATCACCGAACGCACCCGGGACGGATAGCGACGGATCTCGAACTCGACCACGATCGGCACCTGCGCCATGGTGGCACCGGACCAGTTGGTCTGGGTACGGATGGTCGTCCGCTGCCAGTCCTCGTTCACCGCCATTCGCCAGCCCCGGGCGGTGCCCAGCGACCCCCCGGTCCAACCGAACCTCGCCAGCAACTCCGTAGCCAGGTTGATCTGGGACGACCGCTCGGACTTGACGATCTTCTGGCGGTACCGGTACTGCTGCTGCTCGGTACCGAGATTGGCCATTTCCCCGGTCACGGTCACCGGGCCGGCTGGGCGGGCGCGGGCGACGATCTCGAATCGCTCCCCGACCAGCGGGAACCGGGCGGCGGCCTTCAGCCACTCGGGGGCCGGCAGCTGGTGGGGGATCTCCCCCGCCGCGATGACCACCCCGTCGGTATCGTCCAGCATGGTGTCCAGCGCAGCGCGGATACCCGCCTCGCCAGCGACGCCGCCGATCGCCGCGCTCAGACCGGGCACGCTCCCGATCGACGCGGGGGCGTCCCCGCTCTCCCGGGTCACCCCGCCGCCGGTGAGCGCGTCGGTCAGCTCCCGCAGCACCTGCGTGACCTGGGTAGCCGATTTCTCCTTCCCATCGACCTTCACCGAGGTCTGCCGTAGGTACTCGATCCCGGTGAACCCGAGCGCGAACAGGTCGTCCCGGGAAAGATAGTCGGGCAGGGTGATGTCCGCACGGTGCAACTTATCGTACGGATACCGGTCGATCAGCTGGGTGATCCCTTCCAGCACCTCGGACCGCGGCCCGTCCTTCGGCACCCCTTTCTTCTCGCTGTCGTCGTACTGCGACAGCAGATGCGCCAGGAGCGGACGGTACCCGAACTCATCGCCGGCGTCGGTGGTCTTCTCGATCAGCCGTCGCACCGCCCGCGCGGCCACCACCCGCTTCAGGGTCAGATCCCCCTCCATCCACCGCTGCAGGGAGCGGGCGACCTCCGTGGCCGGCAGCGCGAGCAGACCCCGGCCGTACGCGTCCATGGCGTCCGACTCCGCCAGGGTCCAGGTCACCCATCCGTCCCGGACCACCTCCCGGCCGGTCCTGCGCCCCACCCCGCTGGCGGTGACATCGATGTACGTGCTGATCCGGGTACGGAAGTGGTACCGGCGTTTCTCGAAGTTGAGCGGCAACCGCTCCACTCCGAAGATCCGGCCGATGGTGTAGGTGATGGAGCGGTGGAACTTCTGGGAGGCCGACCCCAGCCCCGTCTTCAGCTCAGGCGTGACCCACTCTCCCCGGTATTTCGCGTTGGCGAACAGAGACGCGAGCCGGAAGGTGAACCGGCCAGTCGTCCCGACGTTGACGATGCCGAGGAAGTGGGTGTCGTGCAGCCGGGTGCCCACCCGGATCCCGTACCGGACGTCCGGCCCCAACCCGGTCTGGAATATCTGGTCCCCGTAGAGCCCGTTGCCGGCGAGTTCCTCCGACCGACCGGTGCCATCATCGATCACACTGGTCGTGAACTCGGACATGATCCGGTCCACATTGGCTACCGCGTTGACCGCATGGCGTACCTCTCCCATCGGATTGGCGATCGCGACCCAGCGCAGCCCTCGCTGCAATCGAGGCAGCCGGACCTGCCCCCGCCGCACCGCGCTGGCGCCCGCCTCCGCCAGATCACCGGCGCGTTCCGTCGCGGCCACTTGCTGGCTCAACCGCTCGACCAGGTCACTGGCCGCCTGGGTGACCCCCTGGGCGTTCAGTGAGGTCAGGACCGCGGAGTTGTACTGAAACAGCTCCACCGGGGTGCCGTCGTCCCCGGTCACCTCCAGGCCAGTCACCGGTACTGGCTGTCGGTCGGCGTGCACGAAACTGGCCGGCATCGACACCTCGGCCTGACCGGACAACTCGAAAGTGGACTCCGGTTGGCCGACGAACTCGACCCGGATCGTGTGGGGAACCTCCCATACCGCGATCTTGTGATGATGGGGTCCGTGGTCGTCCCCTGTGACCTTGGCATCCCCGGCACCGTGGTCGAACAGGTAGACGTCGTGACGGGCGTTGGCCACGTCCATCGAGCTGTCCCGCCCCCAGTTGCGGCCGCCCAGCGTGAGGCTTTTGAGCTTGAGGGCCAGCGAACGGTTACGGGAAGCTCCGGTCGAACGTCCGGTGGCCTGCCGGCCGATGGTCAGGTGAGTGTTGTCCCGGTCCTCGGTGTAGCCACGGAACACCGCCCGGTCGACGTGCTGCACCAGCGACACCCGGATGATGCGCTCGGTGAACTCGATCACCGGGATCGCCCCCGCCAGCGAGAACCACTTCGGTGCGTACAGGGTGAGCTCGATGAAGCCCTGCGCCAGCTCGTCGTACCGGGTCTGCAGCGCGGCGGTGGTCAGCTGCCGCTCCAACTCCTGCTCATTGAGCGTCCGGGTGAGCCGGGCGACCATCTGGACCCGCTCATCAAGCTTGAAGACCTGCTGACGTAGCCATCCGTCCTGCTCGTCCACGCGCATGCCGGAGTCGCCGCCGAGCAGGAAGTCCGTGTGCCGCAGCAGGTCCTTGATCCGCTCCCCGAGGATGTTCTGCGCTGCGGTGCGCTCTGGAGCCGGGCTGGTGGGGTCGCTGGGGTCGGGGGCGAGATGCGGGTCCCGCCGCACCGGCGCCCGGTCGGGTGCCGGATCACCGGCCTGCACACTCTCTCCTTCGGAAAGGACCACCTCCCGGGTCGGGCCCTTGGGATCGAATAGGACGAAGTTCCGGACCATCCCCACTCCGGCGCCGAGCCCGGTGCCGTCCTCCGCACGCAGGTGTGCCGGGAACACCGGCTGCTCCCCATCGGGCACCACCGGCGTCCCCCGCAGGGTGCCGTCTTCGCCGAGCGCTTCCCGAGCGACCGGCAGGCCGTAGGTGTAGGCGTCGGCCTCGCGGAGCATCACCACCATGGTGCCGTCGACCGACCCCTCACCCAGCAACCGGTCACCCGCGTCGAACACCTGGAACTGGTGTCGAATGCCCGGCGTGTCCGGCGTACCGAACCGGTAGAACTGGTTCCACTCCCGGTTCTTGTCCACCCGCACTCGGATCGCGGTGCTCTCAGCGTTGAAGCCCCCCGAACGGCCCCTGCCGAACGACCCGTCACCACTGACCCAGAACCCACCCCCCTCGGCACCGAGATTCCAGTTGCTACTGGCGGAAATGCCGCCGTTGAGCCGGTTGAAGGCGACCCCCACCTGCTCCAGCCGGTATGTGTCGCTGGGTTTCCCCACCGGCTGGGCGTGTTCCCGCAGGACCTCCAGTCGGTGTCCCAGCCATCCCACCACCTCCCCGTCGTCCACGATCGGGATGCGGTGCCCGGCGAGAGCCTTGGCGGCAGTGGCGGCGTCCCCCTGCAAGGCCCAGAAATGGTTCCGGAGGTTGTTACGGATGGATTCGGTGACCGTGATGCCCCGGGCGGTCAGGATCCTGGTGACCTCCTCCACCAGGCGCTCCCGCCCCGTCATCTCCAACATCGCCCAGTGGGGAACGTTGTCCGCCGACGGCCAGTCGGTCTCCGGGCGGCGCACCGTGTCCTCCGCCTCGAGCCGGTGGTAGAAGTTCTCCGGAACCGCGAACCGTAGGGTGCGCGGCTCCCCCGATACGGGTCCGACCCGGATCGGGGTGTCCGGTTCACCGTCCCGCACCTCCAACGGGGTGAGCTCGTAGGACACCTGCACCTCGGTGGGGACCGCCTGACCACGGTTGTCGGCCACCCCCAGCGTGGCATCCACGTGCTGACGGGTGTCGAACGTCTGCGTGAGACCGACGCTCCCTCCCCCACCGAGGCCCGGTACGAAGCGAGCGATCATGCCCAGCGGGTCGTACCGCGTCTCCTCCCGCTGGCCGAGGTTGAGGCCGAGCCCGGAGGTGTTGACCCGGTCCTGGCCACCGGAGCGTCCCCAGTGTCCCTGCCCCAGGTTGGCCTGGATCTGCGCATGCGGGTTCACTTCGGAGCGGACCCGGCGCGGCTCGGTCAACGACACCTTGATCTGGAACTGACGCCGGTGCTTCTGCCCGAAAGTGTGCACCGCCCCGTCTCGGGAGACCGCATTGCGGAACTTGTCCTGGATCAACTCATGCAGCTCCAGCGGGGTGACCGTCTCATCCACCCCCAGCGCCAGCAGCCGCTGATTCAACTCCTCCGCCAGCCGCTCCAGGTACGGCAGCTCCTCCATGGCGGTGCCCATCAACAGGCCGGCCCGGGTGTTGTCTCCCGCCGGCAGCTCCCTGCCCTCCGAGTCACCGACCGGGGAGCGCTCCTCCTCCGGAGAGGACGGACTGGTGGAGCCGGCCGGTGACGACTGCGCCGGGGTTCCTACGCCCAGAGTGGTGCCCTCCTCACTGGGCGAGAACCGATGGATGGTGCGGGTGCCATCCAGTTCAGTGACGGTCAACTCCACCCGGGTCTCCGTCTGCCGCGCGAGCTCCCGGGCGGTGGCGACCGAGTCCACCACCTCCAACGCCCGACTGTCGAACCCGGCGAGGGTGACCGGGAGCGACGTCTGGAGCTCCTCCCGGACCAGTTGCTCCACCTGGTACGTGATGGGGAGCAGCGCGGTGAGCCGGTGCACCGCCGCCCGCCACCGGACCAGCGCCAGGTCGAACGCGTCTCGGGCCTGCTGCTCCTGTGAACGGAGGTCGGCTCCGGGCTCCCGCTGGGTATCGGCGGCCCGCCGCAGATCGATGAGTTCCTGCCGGGCCTGCCGAAGCTGCACCGTGGCCTGCGACACCGCGGTGGTGCGTGCCATCACCTCGCCGAGCGAGGCCATCACGTCCGCCAGGCGGTCGAACTGCTCCCCCGGTTCACTCCGCTGCAGAGCCTGGTTCACCGGCCCCCAGGCCTCGTCCGCCAACTGCCGGACCAGCTCGGCGACCTCCTCCACCCGGGCGATCCGCTGCGCCAACGGATCCGCGCTCACCTGGATCACCCCACCCGGTTCGACGCGGTCCGCCAGCGCCGCCACCGCCGCTTCCACCAGGGTGGACACCGCCGTGCTGGTACGCGCCGCCGGCAGCTCATCCAGGTCGAGCCGGGTCGGTGACGTGACCGGAGTGGGAGCCGCCGACCGCTCGGTCGCGGTCACCAGCCCGCCAGCGTCGATCTCGTACACGATCGGCCCCTCCGCGGACCGCACCTCCAGCCGGAGCGGAACCTTCAGCTCCCGGGCGACCGCGACGGCCACCCGGACCGGGTCCGCCGGCGGGGGCACCAACCCCACGAACTGGGCGGTGTGGTCCTGGCCGGTCAGGCGGGTGAGCTCCCGGGCGAGGTCGTGGACGGAACTCCACAACTCCTCCCCGGAACGGAGCGCCCGGTCCCACTGCTTCCGGAGGCGGTCGAGCTGACGCTGCGCGGTCTGCCACACCCGCGCGTCCGTGGGATCCTTGCCGGTTTCCCACGCCTGCCGGGCCTGCGCGACCCGGGTCTCCAGCGCCCGGATCCGGGCCGGCAGGTCGCGTCGACGGTCCACCTCGGCACGTAGCCGACGGGCCTGCTTGTGCTGATAGTCCACGACGCGACGGCTCCGGCCGGGGAGCGGTTCGTCCGCCTTGAGCCGGTGCAGTTCGCGCGTCAGGGCGTCGAGCACCTCGCCCAGGCGGTGGTGGAACGCGTGCTGCCGCGCCAGCGGGTCGCCGGTGGACAACACCACCGGCGCCAGGGAGCCGTCCGGTCGCCTGGCCTGGTCGGCCACCGCGGCGACCAGCTCCTCCTGCCGTGCACCCGGATGAGGCAGGTGGTCGAACAGCCGGTCCAGGTCGAGCCGGACCGGGACTGGGAGGTGCGGGGCGAGCGTGTGATACTCCGCCACCGCCCGGCTCACCACCACCGCGTTCAGCAGCCGCCCCTTGTTCCCTGCGGGCAGTTGACCGCTGATCTCGATCAGCCCGGGCCGCACCACCGCTTCCCCGGCCGGCAGGTCGGGCCGGACCCGTACCTGCGCGGTGACGGTCCGGTCGGCGAACTCCAACTGAAACGATCCGTCCGACCGCCGGTCGGCCCGCACCAGCCCGGGAATCCGGCCGGTGACCGCGAGCTCTGGCAACTGCTGGCTGAGCAGCGCCTCCACCCGCGCCGCCTCGGGGCGTACCGCGCCCACGGCGGGCGACACCGGTACCCGCACTCGGGACGACGGCATAGCCGTCGGTGCGGGATCGTCGGGGCCGGGGGGCGCGGAGTCGGAGGCGGCCGTCTCCGACGTGGCAGCCGGGTCAGGGGTGAAGGTACGAGTGGCGGTGCTCCCGACCGGATCGGTCACGCGTAGCGCGACCTGCCTGCCCAGCGCGTCGGCCAACTGCTGGGCCCGGTGTGCGAGTTCACCGTCGCTCCGGCGGATCGGCAAGGTGAACCGGTCGGTCGCCAACTGGGTCTCGGCCCCGGTGGCGAACCGGCGCTCCTCCGCCCGCAGCCCGGCGATGACCGACTCCGCCTCCTGCGCCACCTCCTGCCAGGCCTGCCACCTGGTTTCCTCCGTCCGCTCAGCCAGGTACGCCTCGCCGGCCTCGGCCAATCGACGGGCCCAGTCCCGGGCCTGATCGACCGCTGCCCGGGTCTCCTCCCCAAACCCGCGTTCGGCGACCCGCGCGGCCACCTCGGTGACTTCCTCGGCGACCTGCTGATACCGCCGCACCAGGGAGGCGCTCGGGTCGGAGACCACCAGCACCGGCGCCGACTCCCCGCCCCGGATCGGCAGCGACTCGGTGACGGGGATCCCCTGCTGGTCGTAGCGGTCCAGCAAGCCGTCCAGGTTCAGCGCCTGCTGATAGGGGCCGTTCTCGGGAAGCTGGTCATCGGCGACGATCCGGTAGGGGTCGGAGGAGGGCGGCGCCGTGTCCCGGCTCACCAACTCCGCTAGCCCGACCGGGCGCTGCCGTCCGGCGTACAGGTCCAGCAGACGCCGGACCTCCTCCGGCGGTCGCGGCTGCTCCTCGAGTTGACGGGCCACCTCCTGGCGGGCGACCACTCCCTCCGGAGGCAGCAGCCGCAGCGCGACCACCTCACCGGTGCCGCCGTCCTCAGTGGGGGGACGGACCGTCACCACCAGCCCGGGTTCGCCGGTGCTCGCCCACTGGTCGGTGACCGCCTCGAGCTGGTAACCGCGTTCCCTTAGACCGTCCAGCACCGTCTGGGCGCCGCCGGCCAGGTCGACTTCGCCGGGAATCCGCACCAGGTACCGGGGCCCGGCCGGTTCCGTCCCGGTGGCGGTCGCCGGCAGCGGGTCCGCCAGGAGCAACGGTCGCAGCGCTCGTTCGCCGAGCCGGAGGTCGGCGAGCGCCCTGGCCAGCGGCGCGCTCGCCGGGGTGTGCTCCATCCGGAGCGCGTCGATGTTCACCGGCCCGACCTGGGCCACCGCCTCCTGGAGTTGGTGCAGCGCGGCCCGTACCAGCGGATGGTCCCAGGTCCGTGCGGCGGGCGGGAGGTCGGGCAGGGTGATGGTGGCCGGGGACAGCTGCCACACCTGGCCGTCGAGCAGGCCGAGGTGGGGCAGGGTCAACTGGGCCTCATCCGAGGTGGTCGGGAACTGGAACCGGACGAAGATCCGATCATCCCCCAGCACCACCGGCACCACCTGATCAACCGGGACCCTCTCGCCGACGACCTGGAACGGATCGGCCGGGGGCACCGCCCGAGGGTTGATCGGTACCGGCCCGTCCTGCACCGCCCGCTGCCACTGCGCCAGTGCGATCCGGTTGAACCGCTGGTGGGGGGTGTCGTTGCCGGGCAGGGTCGCGTGTTGGGCCCGCAGGCCGGCCGCTACCTGGGAGGCGACCTGCTCCGCGGCGGTAGCCGGGTCCCCGGTCACCGTCTCCGGCACCAGGATCTGGGTGGCGTTCCACTGCCGCCAGTGCTGCCCGTCGGACACCCACTGGGCCGGCTTCACGATCACCTCGCCCGGCGGCAGCGCCGCGGTCTCGACCGTGAAGGCGACAGTGCTGCCGTCGGCGTAGTACGCCAGTTTGATCCCGCTGGCCGGATCCCCGGAGATCGCCACCACCGTGTCCGGTGCCGGCGCGGGCGACTCCCCGGTGGTGTCCAGCGTCAGTTCACCCGCCTGGAACCGCTGGAAGGTCTGCGCCAGCAACTGTGCCGGGTCCGGTGCCTCGGTGGTGGACGGACTCTCCGGAGGAGGCGGCGTGTGCACCGTGGTCGGTAGTGACTGCCAGGTCGTGCCCGGTGGGGCGACGACGGCCCCGGTGGTGCGCCCGGTCCCCGGCGACGTGGCGCGGGCGCTGATCGGCCCGGGCAGCTCCGCCACCACCTGGCTCAACGCTTGCAGTACCTGCCTCCGCAGGTCAGCCACCACCGCGGTCTGGTCGGTACGGACCTCGCCCGCGAGGACGATCGTCACCGGCTCCCGCTGCTGCCAACCGGCCGGGGTGAACTCGTGCCGGCCGCCCTGGACGTACCAGTGCCCCTCCGGTGCATGAGCGTCCACAGCGAACCGTACGTCCAGCACGGAGCCGTCCGACAGGGAGAAGGTGACGATGCCGGCGTCCCGGTCGACCGTGGCGTGCCCCTCGTCCACCAACTGATGGAACAGGCCGGACAGGCCCTGCGTGGCCAGGGACGGATCCGCGCCGTCCGGGAGTGGGGTTCCGTCCGGGGCGGTGGCGGTGGTGGTCTCCGGGAATCCTCCCAGGTAGGCGGCGCGTACCGCGCCGTCCGCCCCGATCTCCACGGTGAACCGTTGCCCTTCGTAGGTGCCCTGGGCGTGCCAGGCATCCCCTATGGGCTTCCAGGTATTCCTGCCGGAGTCGGCGGCGGCCTGCGCCAGGACCGCGTCCACCGCCTCCGCGAATTGATCGGGCGACCAGGAGAGTACCGGGGTGGTGGCCTCAGCGAGGTCCGGTCGGTGATCCGTCCGTCGGAACAACTGACGGAGCCGACCCTCCTCCGCCGCCTGCCGGTCGCTTTCGGCCTGCACCGCCTGCTCGCGGAGGGAGTGCGCCAACCGCTGCCGCTGGTCGTCCGCCAGCTCGACGGTGCTGAGGTCGGGGCGGGGTGGGGGTGCGTGGTGACGCGTGGGGCCGGGATGGGTGTCACCGATCCGCGGAGCGGCGGAGCGGGTGCGGTCCGGATCCGGTTCGGGGGCGGGTGAGGCAGCTTCAGACTCGGATACCGGCGCCGCGGATGCGGACTCGGGGGTGGAGGTCGCGTCTCCCCCCGTGGGCGAACCAGCCGGCGCCGGCGCCGCCACCGGTGACGGCGCCGGTGCGTCAGACTGCCTCTCCGCGGGCGGGGGCGACGCCTCCGCCGGTGTTGAGGCCGACGCCTCCGACGTCGACTGCGGGGCACGCGGCTCCACCGGGGAGGGGGGATCGGAAGTGGACGTAGCCGCGGCGCCTTCGCCTTTCTCCCCGGCTGAGTTGGTGCCCGCTCCCGACGCGGCACCGCTGTGCGTGGTGGTGGACGAGACGGCCCGGCCGGCCTCGGGGATTGCGCCGGAGGCCCCCGAGTTCACACTGGGTACGGCCCCGGTATGCGACATACTCGGCAGAGAACCAATCGCCGGGTTGAGCAGATCGGCCATGCTGAGGGTGCCGATCATCCCGCTGAGGTCTCGCGCTCCCCGGATGTCACTGGCGGCATACGTGAGCTCCGCGAAGCCGGCTCGGACGTCGTCCATCCCCCGTTCGCCGATGTACCGTTCCCAGACCCCACCGAGCGCGCCCTGGATGATCGCCTCCTGCAGGTTGTCGGCCCCACCGGCGCGCAACAGGCCCGAGAATTCCCGTCCGAGGTCCCACACACTGAGGTTGTCGTCGAACAGCGCTTCGGTGAACCGGGAACCGACGTAACCGAGCCCACCCCCGATCCCGCCCATGAGCATCATCTGGGGAGTGGTGGCGCCCAGCGCCAGCGGCGCGCCCCCGAGCCCGGCGCCGACCACCGAACCAGCGAGTTCACCAATCCTGGACCGGTATCGCGGCACCTCTATGCCCGGCACCTGATCCGCCCGATCCCACAGGTCATTCACCTGCAACTGCCACAGGGTCGCATGGGTGACCGTCTCCTTGATCACCCAGCCACTCACGCCATAGATGAGCGCGCTGCGTACGCCGTAGCCGATCAGTCCCTGTCGGATCACCGACCAGGTGGTCAGTCCACCATCGACCGCCTGCCGGACAGCGTTGTTCGCCAGATTGAGCTGAGTCGAGGTCACTCCGCGCGGGGGCGTGGTGAGCGGCCCCCGTCCCCGCAGCTGCTGGGTGAGCGACCGGGCGATGGTGGTACGCATCCGGCGGGAGCCCAGCTGGGCGATCTGCACCAGGCCGGCGCCGTGCTGACGCGCTTCCTTGATCATTGCGCGTTGAATCTGCCCCGCGGCGCGTTGCCCCGCGACCCTGCTCGGGGAAAGCCACCGCCCCGGTGCCAGCGCCACGTTCCTGATTCCCTGGGCGCCGCTTCGCAGGAGCCCGCTCATACCTGGCCAGTGGGCCCGCGGTAGCGCGAGGGCCGGTTTCGGCGCCGGCCGCAAGCTCCGCAATGCGCCCTTGAATCCGACCTGCCGAATCAGATCGATGAACTTGTCTAATGTCCTCCAAATATTTATGGCCATGTTGATGGCCCGGGCGCTCGCCACGACGAGAGACGCGCCCAGCGTGAAGAGCGCGGAGATGATGGCGACCACCAGCTCCGCCATGATCAGCAAAACCTGACTGAGGTACGCCGCTTTAGCGCCGATCGTATGGGCGGCGAACTGCATCAATCCGACGGCGATACTCGCTTGGGTTTGCGCCAAGCCGGTGAGGCCCCGAGCAATCTCCGTGGCCTGTTGGTTGGCCACCATCGGCACCGCTACGCCGGAGAGGCTCGAGTCGAGGGCGCGGGTAAGCGCCACGAACTCCTCGGTGATCTCGATGGTCTGCTCGGCATGCGACTGCCAATATTCCGCCGCCTCGATCAGACTCTGCTCATCCGCCCGCGGATTCGCTCCGACGAACGCCTGATAGGTGAAATGGGCGAACGGCGGTACCGGAAAGTTACTGCTACCGCCACCGATCCAGGTAAGCCACGCTGGTCCCCACTCGTACCACCACTGGTTCAGCTCCCGGATGGCGTCATCGACCTGGAGGAAGAAGTCCTGGATCGCGTATTCCAGGTCGTCATGGAACATCGCGCCTCACCAACAGCCGCCGGTCCGGCACCCCGGCCGGCCATCGTCAGGTAGCACCGGACCGAGGCGATCAGATCGCCCGCAGCTCATCAGCGGCGGCGTCATCCTGCTCCTGGAACTCGGCCAACGCTTCCGAAAGGACTTCGCCGAGTTGTTCGATCGCTTCCTTCAGCCCGATCTGGGTGACCGGGACCGTGGCCGCGAGCTCTGCGGGGAACTGCGCCTGCATCGCCTGCCCGAACTTGTCATCCCCCCAATGGGGCTCGGGGGGTGCCTCCATGGGCTGAAGTCGCTGCCCCAGGGCGCTCAGTGACGCGCTCGTCGACTGCGCCCCTTCCCAGTCGAGAATCTCCAGGAAGTAGTTCATGGTTGGTCGACCCTCCGCCTCGCCAGCACATCCGCGTCCATGAGCAGGTTGCGCCGAATCGGGTCCTCCGCCTCCGGGTCGTACCGGGCACGTAGTTCGGCCAGCTCGGGCGGCAGCTGCTCCAGCATGAGCTGCTCGATCTCCGCGAGGACCTGCTGGACCGCGGCGTGGTTGGCGGCCAGAATCGACGCCCGGAGCGCCTGTGAGTCCGGCTTCCGGAACACCCGGGGATCGATGTCGATATCAACGAGCTGTCCGCGTGGACCGACCGTGACTTTCACCATGCCGTCGTCGGACCAGGCGGTGCCGGACAGTTCCAGCATGCGTTCCCGGGTCCGGGAGGCATTCGCCAGCGCCTTCTGCAAGTCGCTCACGATGCCCCGGATGGTGTCCGGGCTGGGCATGTCGCTAGGCAGCTCCATGGTGACCTCCACAAGGTCAATTCAGGATCACGCGTCGAGGTGTCAGCCATGGAACACTCCCCACACTGGGGGAACGGCGCAGGTTTCGCAGGTCACGGCGGTGGCCTGCCCACCGGGGTGGACCGGGGTACGGAAACGGTACGGGCAGCCGACGCCCGGAATGCATAACTCCTGCTCCAGGCTGCTATCAGTCCGCACTAGTGGAGGGAGCCCGGCATGGGAACACTCGACGTGACCCCGGACGATCTACGCAGTGTCGCCGATGCCTTCACCACCGCGGCGAAGGATGCCGGTGGCGCCACGGGACAACCCGGGTCTGGTAACTCCGGTGGTGCGATGATCAACGGATACGGGAAACACACCCCGGCTCGCCTCAGTCCACAGCTGTTCGAGCCCGGCGCCAAGGCTCAGGACCTGGTGGTCCAGGCGACGTCCGACTACACCGCCGCCGCCCAGGCCCTGGTCCTCAGCTGCTACGCCCTCTCCTCGGCGCTGCACATCCTGGCGGACGCATACCACGCCGCTGACCATGAAGACGCCCTGAAGTTCGCGTTCCTGGAGCCGGGAGCCGCCCGCCCCGCCGGCCTCTCTCCGTTCATCGATGAATCCCAGACCATCCTCGCGCAGTCCGGAAGTGGGCAGAAGCCGTCCGGAGGCGCCGGTGGCCGCGGTGACGAAGCCGGTGAGGCGGCTCCGCAGACCCACACCTACTACCTCGGCCATGGGGCCGGGCGACGCCAGGTCACGCGGACCGACTACTTCGACTCTGACGGCAACCTTCTCCGCAGCTCCTACGTCACCACCTATGCGGACGGTCGAGTGGAATACCACCGGGCCCAAGCCGGAGACTCACCGGAGCTCGTGTTCGCCACTCCGGCGCAGCCCGCGGCGGGCGCCCCGCTCGCCGCGATCGAGCGTCAACAAGCGGAGATGGAGGACGTGCTGGCGACTCCGGATCCAGCGGGTGAGTTCTACGGGACATACCACCCCCGGAACCCGAAGCCCGGCGAGCCGATGACCGCGAACTAGCGCCCAGCCTGAACCTTTTCCCGGAGTGCGACCATGGGTGAACCGTCCCCTCACGAACTCGACGCGCGGAACCGCTCCGGCGGTGGTGGTTTCGGTCCAGTGGATGGGGGCGCGGGAGCCGGTTCTGCCGGCTTCATCGCGGAAACGATCGAGGCCATCAACCTCCAGATCCAAGGCGAGCAGCCCGGCACGGCCGAGGCCCTGGCCGGGGAGTGGGCGACGCTGGCCGAAACCCTCGAAGGGATCGCCAGTGATCTCCGGACCGCCGATGAGGTCCTCGTCGATTGGCAGTCCCCGGCCGCGGAGGCCGCGTACCGGGACCGGTTCGACCAGCTGGTCACCCACCTCGACGACATGGCGGCGGCCGCCTCCACCCTCAGCAGCGGCCTGTCGGAACTCGCGGAGGTGATGCGGGCGGGCCAAGCGAGGATGCAGGAGCTGTACGACGACTACGTCGCTACCATGGCCGCGTGGGATCTGGGAGTGAACGGTCCCACCGACACCCATAAATCGTCGGTGACGGTGGAGGCGGAATCCCGGGTGGGACTCTCGGCCGGTGCGGGCACGAACCGCCAGCTGTTTGTGAACCGTTGGCATGTGGAGGCCCGGGCGGAGGCGGAGGAGATCGCCAACACCTACTCCGGCGCCATCAGCACCCTCTCCTCGGTGACCTTCCCGGAAATAGAGGCCATCAACGCCATCATGCACCCGCGGGCCTACGGACAGGACCCGCCGGCGCTGCCCGGGATACCACCGGCGGCGCCGCCGGCCCCCGCTGCCGGGGCGCCTCCTCCCCCGGTCGGCGCTCCGCCGGGCGGCGCCGCTCGTCCGCCCACGCCGTCGCAGTCTGCGCCGCCACGCCCCGCCGTCACCGCTCCCCCGTCCCCTGGGGTAACACCGCCACCCGCTCCCGGGGTGACACCACCCGCCCCTGGGGTGACACCACCCACCCCTGGGGTGGCTCCGCCGCCGGCCCCCGGAGCCCCACCGGCGGTCGCACCCTCCGGGGCGGCCCCCACCGCCCCACCCCCGGTCACGGCCGCCCCACCGGCCCTGCCGCCCCGGAGCGGCCTGGTCCCGGGGATCCGTCCGCCCGCTCCCGCCGTGCTCGCCCCGCGCCTTCCCGCTGCTCCGGGCGGCGCTATGTCAGGGGTGTTGGCGCCGGCTCGCGGCCTTCCGCCGCCCCCGGCGATCGGCCCGGCCGGGCCGGAGGGGGTGGGTGCGCCGCCCGGCAGCGGCGTCCCCCCGGGCCTCAGGCCACCGACGGTCACCGCGCCCTCCGTCCCTCCGGGCGGTCCTGGCTCCCAGCCGCCCGGCACACCGCTTGCTCCGGGAGGCAACCCCCAGCGCGGTGGCGCCGGTAGCCCACCCGGCATGACGCCGCCCGGCACACCGCCCACCCGGCAACCCACCCGCCCCGCTACCGTCGGGTCGGGGCCGCCCGGCCTGGGTGCTCCGCCGGGCGGGGGTGCTCCTCCCGGCCGTTCCTCCACTCCGAAGCGGTCGGCTGGCGCCCCGGCTGTCCCCACCGGACCGTTCGCGCCCCCGGTCGGCACCACGCACGCCATCCTGGGGGACCCGGCCGACGGTCCGCCGACTCGCCCGGGGAGCCGGGCGGAGGCGCCGCCCCCGGCCGGTGGGCCGTTGCCGAGTACCCCGACGGTGTTGTCCAACCCCCACCGCACCGGTCCTCGATTGACCTTCACCGAACGACGGGCCGCCATGCTGCGGGAACGGGAGGAGCAGCGCCGCCAGTTCTTCGCCCAGCGTCGGTCGGAGTTCACCCAAGGCCTGCCCGCGACCACCGCCCCGATCCTGGCGGGGCAGCGCCCCGCGGAACCGGCCCAGCGACCGATGCCGGAGCTACCGGCGGCCCTGGCCGCCGTCCGCGCGGCCGCGGCCCGGCTGGCCGCCGCAGTGGATCAGCGGGCTGCCCGCGCCGCCGCGGCCACCGGTCAGCCGGTCGATCGCGCCGCCGCTCGTCGGGTCACCGCACCGAGTCCCGCGCAGTCGACCCCGACCGGTCCACCGGACGACCGGGCGGTGTTCGAGGTGGAGACGCCCGGTGGGCCGGTCCTGGCCGGCGGTACCCCCCGTGCCGCGAGTGACCGGGCCTCACCCCCGGGGGTCGCCAGATGAGCCGTCGGGTGCGCCGACGGCGGTCCACCGTGCTCCTGACCGCGCTCCTGGCGGCCGTCGCCACGGTCGGGTGGGTCACCGGCGTGGGTCCCCCCGGTGCGGCTCAGCCACCGGCCACGGGCTGTCTCCCGTCCGGAGAGGCGCTGACCGGCACCCCTTGGGCCACCTCCATGCTGGTTCCGGAGCGGGTATGGCCGCACAGTGACGGCACCGGGCAACGGGTGGCGGTGGTGAGCACCGGTGTGGACCGGCATCCGCGCCTGCCGCGCCCGGTCGCCACGGTGGATGTTTCTCCGGTCGATCCACACCGGCGGCAACCCAGTGGACGGTCGGACTGCCTCGGCATCGGCACCGGAGTGGCCGGGCTGATCGCCGGGCGCCCCGCCCCCGACGATCCGTTCGCCGGCCTCGCCCCGGGGGTGACCCTGCTGTCGGCGAAGGTGGTGGGCGATCAGTACCCCACCGACCAACCGGCGCGGGGCGCGGTCGATCCGAACGTGTTGGCGAAGGCGATCGACTGGGCGGTCGACCGGGACGCGGACGTCATCGTCGTGACCGAGGTGGCGCTGGTCGGCAGCGACACCCTCGCGGCCGCGGTCGACCGGGCGGTCGCCGCGGACACGGTGGTGGTGGCGGCGGTCGGGGAACCGTCCGGGGTGGACGGCCAGGCGGCGGAGCAGCCGACGTTTCCGGCGGCCCTGCCGGAGGTGGTCGGGGTCGGGGTGCTGACCCCTACCGGCAGTGCGGAGGTGTCTCGCCCGGCGCACGTGGATCTGGTCGCCCCCGGGCTCGACCTGGTCGTCCCCTATCCCCGAGGCGGGTGGGGGCCGGCCGCCGGTAGCGGCTTCGCCGCCGGATACGTGGCCGGCGCGGCCGCCCTGGTCCGGGCCCGCTACCCGGATCTATCAGCGGCGGAGGTCACCCGCCGGCTGCTCGCCACCGCCGCCCCGGCGCCCGAAGGGGTGGGAAGTCCCCGATACGGCTACGGGATCGTCGATCCATACCAGGCGGTGGTGCAGCAGCTCGCCGCCGGCCCACCCGTGCCGGTGCCGGCCTACACCACCCCGCCGGTCGATCCGGAGGCGCGCGCTCAGGAGCAGGAGCGGCAGCGTGGACATACGCTGGCGCTCCGGTTGGCCGGGGTGGGCGTGGCGCTGGCGGTGCTGCTGGCGGCGGTGGTGGGGTTCGGTCCCCGGGGACACCGTCGACGGTGGCGGGCGGGGCTGGCGCCGGTCCCGATGGATCGGCCAGACGCCACGCACCCCGAACCACCGATGCCGCTGTTCCCGGAACGGCGGCAGCCCCACGGCTCTCGCTGACGCGTCGACGGGGAAAGCCGACCCCGGAGGTGGACTCCGTCGGGCCGGCTTCCTGGTCGTCGCGGTGAGGGTGCCGCGTCAGGCTGGGGTCCGGTCAGAAGTAGCTCGCGTACCGCATGTCCGTGGCGATCATGTTCGCGTAGGCGTCCTTGACCGCGATGCCGAACTGCTCCTCCTTGGCGGCGAACTCGTCGCACGCGATGTTCCACCGCTGGTGCGATTCACGCAGCGCCTTCTCGATCCCCTCGCCTCGAAGCTGTCCGCTCTCGCACATCTGGTTCAGGTAGGTGAACATCTCCTCCCCAGCCTGCCGGATCGCACCGGCGTGGCCGATCACCTCGTCACCAGCGGCGTCGATCCCCGGGGTGTACCGCAGGGGCCCCATAGTTGTTCCTCCTCGTCCTCAGAGGTCAATGGCGGTACCGGAGCTACAGCCGGCTGAAGTTCATGCCAGCGCCGTCCGGTTGGATCCGCTGCAGGCTCAGGCCCGCATCCATGTCCTGGGCCACGGTGGCTTTCCGACCGAGCCCGAGCATCTCGGCGATGTGGTTGATCTCCGCGTGCAGTTTGTTCACCGTGTCAGTGAACGGCCCGTACTGCATGTCCCGGGCGGTGGCGCCCGCGCTACCGGACCAGTCGGCGGCACCGATCGCGTCGGCGGCCCGGGCCGCCTCCTGGTTGACGCGGATACCCGTGTCGAACAGCCGCTGTTCACAGTCGGCGACCGCGGCTTCCTCCAGCTCGAAGTGGGACACGGCCACTCCTCCTTCCTGTGGTACCTCTCACGCTCTCCGGTGAAGCTGACACCACCCGGGCAGCCGCACATCGGGGTCGGTCTGTGAAGCCGCTGGTCAACGGAGGCCCTTGCGGACACCTGAGAGGATGTACGGAGAAGCTACGGACACGTAACACGCGGCAGAGCGGGCGGACGCTCGCGCCGCCCACAATCCACCGGGGCGGGACGGTGATGCGGATGGCGGGATCCGGGCGGTTGGGAGACGTCCTGCGAGGTTATCGGCGCCGGGCTGGACTTACGCAGCAAGAGGCGGCCGATTTGGCGGGGCTCAGTGTGGCCGGGCTACGGGACGTCGAACAGGGCCGGGTGGTCAGCCCCCGTCCGCAGACCCTGCGGCGGCTGGCGGTGGCGCTGGGGCTTACCCAGGGGGAGACGGAGGAACTACTCCAACTGGGACAGGCCAGCCGCGACCGGGCCGACGCGGTCTGGATCGGGGTGCTGGGTCCGCTGCTGGTCCGGGTGGACGGGGCCGAGGTGGAACTGGGGTCCGAGACGCAACGTGTCCTGCTCGGACTATTGGCGCTGTCAGCCAACCGCCCGGTCAGCCGCGAGCTCCTGATCGACCGGCTGTGGGGGCCCGACCCACCCCCAACCGCCGCGGAGGTGCTGCCCACCCGCATCTCCCGGCTGCGCCGGCGGCTGCAACCGGCCAATCCCGCCGCCACCGCGCCGACGCTGGTCGCCGTCAGCGGCGGGTACCAACTGACCGTTGCGGAGGATCAGCTCGACCTGCTGCGGTTTCGGGCCCTGATCCGCCGGGCGCGCCGGCAACGGGCGTTGCACGAGTTGTCCCAGGCCCACCAGTTGTACGCGGAGGCGGTCGGGATCTGGCGCGGCGAGGTGCTCTCCTGCCTCACCGCCCTGGCCAACGACCCGGTGGTGGTCGGGCTCAACCAGGAATGGCAGACGGTGGTGGTGGAGTACGCCACGGTCGCCGACGAACTCGGCCGGCACGAGGAAGTGGTGCCGCTGCTGCGCCGGGTGGTGACGGACAACCCGCTGCACGAGGCGGCGCATGCCCGGCTGATGGTGGCGCTGGCGGGCAGCGGTCGGCAGGCCGAGGCGCTGACCCTGTACGAGTCGGTACGCCGCCGGCTGGCGGATGAGCTGGGCACCGACCCGGGCCAGGAGCTCGCCGCCGCGCATCGGCGGGTGCTCCGGCAGGAGATCCATCGCCCAGAGGCGATGCCGGCCAGCGCCTACCGGCAGCTGCCACCGGACATCGCTGACTTCTCCGGGCGGGAAGCGGAGCTGCGCCAGCTACACGCGTGGCTACCGATCAGTGGGGACGGCGCCACCGCGGTGACCTTGCTGTCCATCCAGGGTATGGCGGGGGTGGGCAAGACCCGGCTGGCGATCCACTTCGCTCACCAGCTGCTGGCTGCCGGCCGGTACGCCGACCAGCAGCTCTACGTGGATTTGCATGGGCACGCCGACCAGCCCCCGGCCGAGCCAGCGGCGGTGCTCGCCTCGTTCCTGCACCTGCTCGGGGTGCCGAGCCACGAGATCCCGGCTGATGTGGCCGGCCGCTCGGCCCTGTTCCGGGATCGGTTGTACGGCAAGAACGCGCTGATCCTGCTGGACAACGCCGCCGACGAGGAGCAGATCGCCCCGCTGCTCCCGGCCAGCCCCACCAACCTGGTCCTGGTCACGAGTCGGCGCGCGTTGGCACTGGACGGTGCCTACACCCTGCCCCTGGACGCCTTCACCCTGCCGGAGGCCCGGGCTCTGCTCCGCCACGTGGTCGGGGAGGCGCGGGTGGCGGCGGATCCGGCCGCTACCGATCGAGTGATTGAGCTATGTGGCCGGTTGCCGCTGGCGGTCGCACTGGCCGCCCGCCGGCTCCAGGCTCGCCCCGCCTGGACCCTGGCGGACGTGGCCGCGCGGCTGACCGATCGACGCAGCCGGCTGTCCGAACTCGCCGCCGGCACCCGCCGGATGCGGGCGGTGTTCGACCTGTCGTACCGGGCCCTCCCCGCTTCCGCCCAGCGGGTGTTTCGGCGGTTGGGGCTGCACCCGGGGCAGGACTTCACCGCGGACAGCGCCGCCGTGCTGGCCGGCATCTCCTCCGCCTCCGCCCAGGAAATCCTCGACCAGCTGGTCGATGAACATCTGGTGGTGGTCAGCTCCGGCAGTCGGTACCGGCTCCACGATCTGTTGCGGGAGTACGCCCGGGAACTCGCCCACGCCGACGGGCTCGACGCCTGCCGCCAGGCGCTTCAGCACCTGCTGGAGTGGTATGTGCGCATCGCCGACGCCGCTCAGCAGCTGCTGTTCCCGGGACGGCGGGTGCTGCTGCCGAGCGAGGCGGCGACCGCTCCTCCGCTGCCGTTCGCTGACGACCAGGGCGCGTTCCAGTGGTTGGTGACGGAGCACGCCAACCTGGTAGCGGCGGTGGGGGTGGCGCTGGACTACGAGCTGTGGCGGGTGGGTTGGCAGCTGCCGGCGACCCTGCGGCACTACTTCGAGCGGACCAGCAGCTGGGATGAGTGGTTGTGGACCGCCGAGGCCGGGTTGACCGCGGCCACCCGCGGCGCTGATCAGCGGGGCACCGCGGTGGCCCTCAATGACCTCGGCGCCGCGCACGGCCAGGTCGGTAATCTCGACCGCGCCATCGCGCTCCTCGAACGCTCGCTGGCCGTGAGCCGCTCCATCCAGGACCAGGAGCACCAGCTGTGGGCGCTGAACAATCTCGGGGTGGCGTACGGCATCCGGGGGGAGTGCGACCGGTCGGTGGCGCACCTCACCGAGGCGTTGGCGTTGGTCGACATCTTGGACAGCGCGACCGCGCAGGCCCGGGTGTTGAGCAACCTGGGCATGGCCTTGATCGCGCAGGGTGACTACCGCCAGGCGATCATACATCTACGTAAATCAATAGAACTTCAACAGAACCGGCCCACCCCGTTCGGCGTGGCGCAGTCGCTGTTCAACCTCGGGCTGGCGCTGCTGCGAGACCAGCGGTACGAGGAAGCGGTGTCCCCGCTGCAGGAAGCGCTGGCCCACTATCGGCGGGCGCACTACCGCTCCGGGGAGGCCAGCACCCACGAACTGCTCGGGGCCGCGCTGGCGGGGCTGGGCCGCACCGCCCAGGCACGCACCCATTGGAGGGAGGCCCGGGTGATTCTGGCGGAGATGCGGGACCCGCGCGCGGAGGCGCTCCACGCCCGGTTGACCCAGGCGACTCCCGTACCCAAACAGTAGTCGGGGCTACGCCCGCCACGGTGCCGCCGGTTTCCCGGAGCGGCGAACCCTCGCCCTGCCAGGTCCGCGCCAGCGGCGCGGGACATAGTCAGGGTGCCGGCGGTAGGCCCGGCGGACGTGCTTCCAGTGGTGAGGACGGCGATCGCGGGTGACGGTGACCCACGCGCCCCGGGCCAGGGGCGTGCCCGACCGGCGGCCGGTGCCGGCGTCGGCTCGGCCGCCGGCACCGCCTCCTCCCGCGACCGCGCACCGGCCCTGGTTTCGTCTTCGGCGCCTCCCGGGCCGGATCGGCGCGCTGGAGGTGGGGCGGCTCCTGCTGTTCCAGGTCACTCAGATCGGGCTGCTCCTGCTGGTGGTACGGGGAGTCGGCACCGCGCTGCTCGGGGGGCTGGTCTGTCTGCTGGTCCTCGTGCTCGGATTCGGCCGCTGGCGCGGCCGGTGGCTGACCACCTGGATCGCCCTGTGGTGGCGGTTCCGGCAGCGGCGGGGGCTGGTGAGTGACCGTCGGTCGGACCCCCGCTTGTTGGCCTTGGGACAGTTGGTACCGGACCTGGACGTCCGCGGCGTACCGGCGGTCGACGACCCTCCGGTGGGGTTCGGCAGCGACGGTGCCGGCTGGTTCATGGTGCTGGAGGTACCCGGTCCCCCCGCGGGCGCCCAGCCCCCGGTGCCGCTCGCCGCGCTGGCCAGGATCGCGGGCAGTTTTGAACAGCCCGGTGCGGTCGTCCAGGTGCTCTCCCAGTCCGTACCGGCGACCGACCCCGGCCCCGAAGCCCGCGGGGAGCACGGCGCCGCCAAGACCCACACCCTGTGGGTGGCGGTTCGCCTGGACGCCGCTATCGTCGCGGATTCCTTGGTGGACCGGCGAGACCCGAGCGTCGACATACCGACCGTGTTGGGGGAGCTGACCCGGCGCGTAGGGCGGGCGCTGCGACGACGCGGGTTGCCGCCCCGGTCCCTGGATCCGGACGAGCTGCTCACCGCGCTTACCCGCGCCTGTGACCTGGCCCCGGGGCAGACCCGCTCCCCGGAGCGGGAGCGCTGGCGGTCCTGGCGCTCGGACCGGTTGGTGCACCGTTGCTTCTGGCTGCGCACCTGGCCGGATCCGGTACGGGGTACGGAACTGCTGGCCGCGCTGGCGGAACTACCGGGGGCCTGGGTCAGCACCGCCCTGCTGTTGACGGGCCAGGCGGACGGGGCGGGCCGCGGTGAGCTGCGCTGCCTGATCCGGATCGCCGCCGCCCCGGAGCAGTGGGAGCAGATCTGCGGGTACGCGGTCCAGCTCGCGGAACGGATGGGGGGCGAGCTGTTCCCGCTCGACGGCGAGCACGCGCTCGGGGTGTACGCCACCGCGCCAACGGGCGGAGGTGCCCTGTGACCCATTCGGACCGATCCACCTCTTCGGACCAACCCGCCGCGCGCGGATCCGCCCCGGTGCGGTGGGAACCGGCTGCGGAGCCGGCGGACCCGCGCCCGCCCGGCCCGGTGGTGCTGCCTCCGGCGGCGGCGGTCCCGGAGCCACCGGTGCTCGGCGGCGGGGCGCCATCGGCGCATGCCGCCGCCGGGACTGCTCCGGAGCCGGCCGCCACCGACACCAACCAGGCTTCTCCGCACCGCGCGTCCGCCTCCGCGGCGGGGTCCGCTGAGGAGGCGTCGACCGGCACCGACCAGGCGGCCGCGGCGACCCCGCTCGCCGCGGTGATCGCTGCCCCAGGGGCGGTGCCACCGCACCGTCCCCCGGGGCAGCCGACCGGTCCGGAGGCGCCCCGGCCGCTCCCGGAACCGATGTGGCGGATCCGTCGGCACCGGCGGTTGCCGCGGCTGCGGATCGGCGCCCACGTGGCTTCCCCAGCTGAGTTGGACCGACTCCAGCTGACCCATGCGTCGTTCGGGCTCCTGATCGGTCGCGACCAGGCCGGCCACCCGGTGGCGCTGCCCCTGTTTCAACCGGAGCCCACCCGGGTGGTCCTGATCGGGGCCGGTTGGGCCACCCGGCTGCTGGTGTTCCGGGCGCTGGCGTTCGGCGCCCGGGCCGTGGTGTCGACGACGGACCCTGGTGGCTGGCTCGAACTGGGCCGGCGCGCATCGGCACGCAACGACCGGATCACGGTCCGCGCCCCCGACGATCCTCTCTCCACCGGCGGCAGTGGGGACGCCCCGCTGCTGCTGGTATCCGGCCCCGCGCTGACCGGACTCGAGCCGTCCCCGGAGAGCGCTCCCCTACCGGCCTGGACCACCGCCCTCACGGTGCTGCCGGAACTGACCCCGCCCCGGGCCGCCCACATCCACCAGGCCGGGCTGGTGCTGACCCAGCGGCTGTCCGCAGCGGAAGCGGACGGGCTGGCCGGTATCTGTCGCCTGCCGGCCGAGACCAGCTATGCGCTCCAGGTGCTGCACAACGACATGCTGGCGGTGCTGTCTCCGCATCGGACCCGGTACGCCTGGGTGCACCTCTCCGCCACCGAACTGGCGACCCTCGGCCCACCCGGCCGGCGCTGATCCGCCGCACCGACCACACGCCATCGACCATCCGACCAGACCGACGGCCGTCACCCCACCGCGGGGCGGTGAGCGTCGTCCGGATCCAAGGTGGGGCCGGCGGGCAGTTGCTGCACCACCCCGACCGGCAGCTCCACCGCCAGGGCCGCGGAGTATCCGAGCCAGCCCAGGATCTCCTCCGTCGGCACCGGATACCGGATCCCGGCGTCGGTGACCAGTTGGTAGCTGCCGACCGGGGACTGGGGCGCGGGCAGCACCCGTACCAGTGCGCCCTGACCGGGCGGCACCACCACCCGGTCCGCGAGCGGTACCCCGGTCTCCGAGGCGCGCGGGGTCGGCAGGGCCCCCGCGAACGCGGCCCGGTCGCCTCCCAGGGTGACCACCGGTGGGGTGGCCGCGTCCGCCACCTCCGCGCACACCGTCACCTCGCTCCCCGCCTCGGGTACGGCCAGCTCCGGCGGGGAGTCCGGTGGGGCGACCCCGGTACGGGTGGGGGCCAGCGCGTCGCTGGTCGGTGTCCGGTTCACCACCGCTACCGGGATCGCCACCGGCTCCGCGGGCTGGGCCGCCTGCAGCAGCATCATCTGCAGTTCGGTGAGGTGGGCCAGCCCGTCCGCCAGCACCAGGTAGTACTGCTGGCCGCCGGCCACCCGGTGATGCACCAGGTCACCGACCGTGTAGCCGGGGACCGCTGCGGACGGCTCCCCCCACTCGGCGATCCGCTCCGGATCCACCGGTACGATCGCCTGCCCCGCTGGCAGCCCGTTGAGCCAGGCGGCCCCGACCTCCACCACGTCCGCATGGAAGCCGTACAGGGAGCGGATCAGCGGTTCAGGATCAGACTCACCCAGCTGGTATCGGTGCCCCCGCCAGATCAAATGATGGGTGCCGGTGTCGGCGTGCCGCACCAGCAGCCCCCGCTCCCCCAGCGGCTCGCCCCCCGGCACCGACCGCCCCACGAGCAGGGTGGTCAGCGGCGCGGGGCGGCCCAACCCGCCGTCCTCCAGGCTGGAGCACCAGGACCAGGCCGCACCGGTCACCCGCCCGGCCGGCGGCAACGCGTCGGGCGCGCCGGGGATCCCCACCATCACGGTCCGGGGGAACTCGGTCAGGCTCCGGCCGGCCACCCGGTGGGTGTCGCCGCCTCGGCTGACCAGCAGCGCCGAGGCGTAGTTGAGGACCGGCTGCAGCACCCCACCCTCCTGGTAGACGTAGTGGGCGCCGGTCTCGCGTTCGATGATGACCGCCCCTTGGGTCCGCCATCGGTTGGCCTCGACCCCGGTGAGGATCCCGTACACCCCGAACCCGGCGGCGATCAGCACCGAGATCATCACACCGGCGAACACCGCCCCGACCCCGCGCCGCAGCGGCGTCTGCTCCGGATCGGTTTCGTGCAGCATGATCGACGAGATCACCCGCTGCATGAGGAACTGGTACGAGTGGAGTTGGTCGCGCCGGCTGGCCATTACAGCACTCCCGCCAACAGACCCTGCACGTACTGGAAGAAACCGGTGATGAAGCAGGTCAACGGCGCCAACGCGATGATCGCTACCACGTCCACGACGTCTCCGATCCGCCCCAGGTAGGGCGAGGGGCGACGGCGGCTGTAGACCAGGCCGAGGAAGGCGATCAACAGCCCGGTGGCCACGAGCGCCAGCAGGGTCACCAACACCGGGGCGTTACCGTCCATGGTCGATGCCTGTGCCGCTACCAGCGCGGCCACCGCCACCAGACCGGCGCCCAGCAGCGGCAGTCGCTGCCGCGGAATCGGGAACAGCCGGGCCCGCAGCAGCAGGGCCGCCCCGGCCGCCCCCACCAGCAGCAGTCGGGAGAGGCCGCCGTGTGCCGCCAGCAATCCCAATGCGACCACACCGCTGGCCGCCATCCCGGTCAGCAACCCGGTCAGGAGCTCGTCGGTGCGGGCGGCGGCGGCGAACACCTCGGGGGTGGGCGGGGGCGGGTCATCCGCCAGCAGGTCCGCCGACCGTTGCGGTAGCGCCGGCAGCGGTAGCCGGCCGAGCCGGATCGCCAGCAGCGGGTAGGCGGGCAGCAGTCCGATCCCGACCGTCAGCACCACCGCTGCCGCGCCGTCGACCGACAGGGGCCCGGCCAGCACCGCCCCCAGCATCCCTAACAGGCTGGCGGTGATCGCGGCGGTGAACAGTCGGCCCACCACCGGCACCCCCAGGTAACCGACCATGCCGAACAGCAGCGTCACGGTCAGCCCCAGCAGCACCTGGCCGGCGCCGAACTCGGTCACCGGCGCATGCGTGGGGCCGGTCAGCAGGTAGCCGCCGACGAACCCGTACGGCAGGCTCACCCCGGCGAACACCGCCCCGGCGCGGGCGTCCCCCACCGCCCGCGCCACCAGCACCCCCGCCGCCAGCAGGACCACCCCGACCGCGAGCACCACCAGTCCGGGCACCAGCCACGGTGGCCGCAGCAGCGGCACCAGCAGCAACCCGGCGCCCAGCCCGACGCCGGCCATCGCCAGCCCGGCCCGGCGGGTGGCGGCGTTCCCCCAGCTACGTCCGTACCGGCGGGCCCCGCTGGCGATGGTCTCCACCAGGTCCTCGTACTCCGGCTCAGGCCACTCCAGTTCGCCGGGCACCAGTTGCAACAGTTCCCCGTCGCGTACCTGCTGGGCGGCGAGGGTCTTGTCCGCCTCCAACGCCTCGCCGGTGGGGCGCCGCAGCAGCCATCCCGCGTGCCGCTCCCCGGCATCCGCCGCGTCCTCGCCGGCGTGGCGGAGCAGGTGTGGCAGTAGCTCTACCAGTGGTACGTCACCGGGCAGCGCCACGTCGATCCATCGATCGCGGACTTTGATGGTGACTCTGGTCAATGTTGCGCCGGGTGCCGTCACCACGTCGTCAACCTCCCAGCCTGGGGCCGTGGGCCGCCGGCGCCGCGGGAAGTGTCAACGCCGTGCAAAGCCCGGATGGTGTCATGTGACGCGCACGAGGCTATGAGAGAGGTTACTGGGATGATAGGGGTGTCCCGCAAGCGGACACTCCTGATCGGTCTGGCCGGCAGGCCACGCAGGAGGATGTGTATTGACGACAGTCATCGTCAAGCGACCGGTTCGACAGCCGGCACCGCCCCTCCCCACCGGTGAGGTAGTGCTGGATCCGCCACCGGAGGTTCCCCCTCCGGCCGGTCGGAACTGGACCCGGCTGCTGATGGTGCTGCCGATGCTGGGGATGGTCGGCGGCATGCTGGTCATGATGGGGGCCGGCATGGGGATGCGCACCGGTCCGATCATCTACGTGGCCGGCGCCATGTTCGGGCTGGGCATCCTCGGCATGGTGGCGTTCCAGTTCCTCAACCAACAGGGGCAGGGCGCCAACAAGCAGGAGATGATTCTGAATCGGCGCCGCTATCTGCGCCGCCTCAGCCAGCTCCGGGCCCAGGTCCGGCAGACGGTGGAGCAGCAGCGCCGGGCCATGTTCTACCGGCATCCGGATCCCGATCGGCTATGGTCCACAGTGTCTAGTGCCCGCCTGTGGGAGCGTCGCCCCGGGGACTGGGACCATACGGTGGTCCGGATCGGCCTCGGCGCACAGGAGCTCGCCACCCCGCTGGTACCGCCGGAAACCAAGTCGGTGGACGAGCTGGAGCCGGTGTGCGCGATGGCGCTGCGCAAGTTCGTCACCGCCTACGCCACCGTGCCCAACCTGCCGGTGGCGGTGGCACTGCGGGGATTCTCCCGGATCTACGTCACCGGAGACCCGGAGCGCCGGCGCGCCCTGGCTCGGGCGCTGACCGCCCAACTCACCGTGTTCCACGCCCCCAGCGACGTGCTCGTGGCCTACTGCGTGGCACCGGAACAGCGGGAGGCCTGGGAATGGGCCAAGTGGCTACCACACGCCATGCATCCCAACAAATTGGACGGACTAGGGCAGCTACGATTGGTCACCCCCAGCGTGTCCGCGCTAGAGGCGATGCTGGAGGACATACTGGCCAACCGACCCCGGTTCGACCCCCAGAGCACCCCGATCGAGGGGATGGCGCACCTGGTGGTGTTCCTCGACGGCGGCGATCCCGGCAATTCGGAGCACTTGCTGGTCGACGGCGGATTGGAGGGGGTCACCGTGGTGGACCTGGCCACCCCGCCGCCCCGGCTGCTCGACCCCACGACCCTGGTGCTGGCCATCGCTGAGGACGGCACCCTCACCAGCCGGACCATGGACGGGGAAACCCCGATCGGACGCGCGGATGCGCTGTCCCAGACCGCCATGCGCGCTCTGGCCCGGCAGCTGGCGCCGCTGCGCCAATCCGCCCTGTCCGTCACCGATCAGCCGCTAGCCACCTCCCTGGAACTCACCGATCTCCTCGGTCTGGGCGATCCGTACGAGTTCGACCTGGCCGCGAGTTGGAGCGCCCGCTCCAATCGCGACCGACTACGGGTGCCGATCGGAGTGACCGCCGATGGCCGCCCCCTGGAGCTCGACCTGAAGGAGTCGGCGCAGGACGGGATGGGGCCACACGGCCTCCTGGTAGGCGCCACCGGTTCGGGGAAATCCGAGCTGCTGCGCACGCTGGTGCTGGCGTTGGCGGTCACCCACAGTTCAGAGATCCTCAACTTCGTCCTGGTCGACTTCAAGGGCGGGGCCACCTTCACCCGCCTGGACCGGCTGCCGCACACCAGCGCGGTCATCACCAACCTGGCCGACGAACTTCCGCTGGTGGACCGGATGCTGGACGCCATCCAGGGGGAGCTGATGCGCCGGCAGGAGCTGCTGCGGGCGGCCGGCAACTACGCTTCCCAACGGGATTACGAGAAAGCACGCGCCGCCGGTGCTCCCCTCGCCCCGCTGCCCAGCCTGCTGATCATCGTGGACGAATTCTCGGAGCTGCTGACCGCCCGGCCGGACTTCATCGACATGTTCGTGCAGATCGGTCGGGTCGGCCGCTCGCTCGGGGTCCACCTGCTGCTGGCCTCGCAGCGGCTGGACGAGGGGCGGCTGCGGGGCCTGGAGTCCCACCTGTCGTACCGGATCGGGCTGCGGACGTTCTCGGCCATGGAGAGCCGGGCGGTGCTCGGCGTGCCGGACGCTTACCAGCTACCCCGGGCACCCGGTAACGGATTCCTGAAGACCGAGGCGGAGGCGCTGACCCGGTTCCGGGCGGCGTACGTATCCGGCCGGCATCGCCGGGGCACGCTCGCCACGGCGGCGACCGACGGTGGGCGGGTGGCCCCGGTCCAGGAGTACTCTACCCATTACCTGATGCCGCCCACCCCCACCGAGTCGGCAGCACCGGCGACGCCCGACAACGACGAGCAGGGCGAGACCCTGCTGGATGTACTGGTGGCGCGGCTGGAGGGGCAGGGGCCACCGGCGCACCGGGTGTGGCTGCCGCCGCTGGCCGAACCCCCCACCCTCGACCAACTGCTGGGGCGGCTGGTGACCGACCCGGTACGAGGACTGACCACCGCGGACCGGCAGCTGCACGGTGCGCTGCGGGCGGTGGCCGGCGTCATCGACAAGCCGTTCGAGCAGCTGCGGGAGACCTTCTGGCTGGACTTGTCCGGGGCGGCCGGCAACGTGATCGTGGTCGGAGGACCCCGCAGCGGCAAGAGCACCGCGGTGCGAGCCGTGATGGGCAGCCTCGCCCTCACCCACACCCCGCAGGAGGTGCAGTTCATCTGCCTCGACTTCGGCGGCGGCGGGTTGGCCGGCTACCGGGAACTGGCCCACGTCAGCGGGGTCGCCTCCCGGCGGGATCGGGACCAGGTCCGGCGCGGGATCGCGGAGGCGACGGCGCTGATGGCGGAGCGGGAACAGCGGTTCGCCGAACACGGCATCGACAGCATGGCCACCTACCGGCAACTGCTCCGGGAAGGCGCCTTCCCCCAAGACCGGTTTGGGGACCTGTTCCTGGTGATCGACGGGTGGTCCACGCTCACGAGCGAGTTCGAGGACCTGGTGCCGGCGGTGGTGGCGCTGGCCAACCGAGGGCTCGGGTTCGGCGTCCACTTGATCGTCGCCGCCAACCGGTGGATGGACCTGCGGATGAACGTCCGGGACATGTTCGGCACCCGGCTCGAACTCAAGCTCGGGGACCCGTTGGACTCGGTGATCGGGCGCCGGCAGCAGGCGACGGTGCCGGATCAGACTCCTGGCCGGGGACTGACCCCGGACGCGTTCCACTTCCTCGCCGCGGTGCCCCGCATCGACGGCCGGTCCACCGACGACGGTCTCGCCGACGCGGTCAGCCAGCTGGTGACGTCAGTCAACCAGGCCTGGGGGCGGCCCCCCGCACCCCCGGTGCGGCTGCTCCCGGACGAGCTCCCGTACGACCAGTTGCCTCCCGCCGAGCGCACCCGGCAGCAGGGCATCCCGATCGGGATCGCCGAGCGGGACCTGCAACCGGTGTACCTCGACCTCCGGGAGGACCCGCACCTACTGCTGTTCGCGGACGTGCAGTGCGGCAAGAGTTCCTTCCTGCGCCTGCTCGCCTCCGGCATCATGCGGCAGTTCTCGCCGGAAGAGGCCCAGATCGCGGTGGTGGATTTCCGGCGCAGCCTGCTGGGAGTGGTGCCGGACGAATACCTGGTCGGGTACGCCAGCAACGCCGACCTGTTGCAACAGATGGTGCAGCTGACCGTGGAGTCGATGACCAAGCGGCTCCCCACCGGGGAGATCACCCCGGAGCAGTTGCGCAACCGCAGCTGGTGGTCCGGGCCGGAGCTATTCCTGCTGGTCGACGACTACGACCTGGTGGCCACCAGCCCGCACACCAACCCGCTGACGGGCCTGCTGGACCTGCTCACCCAGGGCCGGGACATCGGCTTCCACCTGATCGTCACACGCCGCTCCGGCGGAGCTGGCCGCGCCCTGTTCGACCCGGTGCTGTCCCGCATCCGGGATCTCGCCTCGCCCGGCATCCTGATGTCCGGCAACCGGGAGGAGGGGCCGCTGCTCGGCAACCTCCGGCTAGAAAAGCTGCCGCCGGGCCGGGGCTGGCTGGTGACCCGAACCGACGGCCCCCAACTGGTGCAGCTGGCCTACCTACCCCCGGCGGAGTGACCGGCCGCCCGTACCCCTCCCGTAGTGGCGCGGTTGACGAGCGGTGGGGGAGGGCCGGCCCGCCGCCGTGACCCCGGACCGCGGCGGCGGGATGTCAACCCTGGTCGGGATGCTGGGGCGGACCGCACGACAGTGTTCGGAGAGGGCGGGAGATCCGGAGGCGGCATGGGTGTCACCACCATGTTGTTGCTCACGGCCGGCAGCCTCGGGGTCGCCGGCGCGGCCGGCCTGTCGGACCGGGCGGTGGCGCGGCTGCGGGCTCGTCGGTCGGCGCCCTCACCGGTGACGGCTCCGCAGACGGACGAGTGGTGGTTCGGAGACCGGAAGCTGGCTGCGCAGCTGTTCACCGCGCTGTGCGACCTGCGGCAGCAACTGACCGCGCGTGATCTTCCCCTACCGACGGTCGCGGTCGGGCTGGCCGCTCATGACCGGTTGATCCTCCGGCTGGCGGATCCCGCCCCCACCGCGCCGCTACCGCCGTGGCGGCCCGAGCCGGGCGAGCCCGCGCGCCGGTCGTGGCTGGTCGACGCCTCCGAGCTACGGCAGTTTCGGCCTGGGCCGCCGGCCTACCCGACGCTCGTGGCGGTGGGCCGGCAGGAACAATGGACGGTCCTGGTGGATCTCGGACACGCGCCCGGCCCGGTGGCCCTCGCCGGTGACGAGGAGCAGTGCCGCCGGTTCCTTGTCACGCTCGGGTTCGGGTTAGCGACCAATCCTTGGTCCACTGAGGTCACTGTGGTGGCGGCCGGCTTCCCGGCCCCTGTGCCAGGCCCTGGCCCAGGCCGGATCCGCTACCTGGGATCGACCGCTGAGGCACTGTCCTATGTCGAGAGAATCAGCGCGGATCAACGTACCGACCGGGTCGCACCACCGACCTCCGCCGACGCGCCCACGGTGCTGCTGTTGGCGGAGCCGCCTGAACCGGGGCACGCGGAGCGGCTGACCGCCCTGTGCCAACAGCGGCCCGGGCGGCTGGTGGTGGTCGCACCGGGACCGCTGCCCCAGGCCGGCTGGACCATGACCTGCACCCCGGACGGACGGCTCCAGGTACCGTGGCTGGGGCTGACCCTGGATCCATGGCATACCACCACCCCACTGTCCGCCCGCCCGCGGCCGGCCACCCCCTCCGCTCTCCCCGACAGCTGGCGGCGGACCATCCGGAGCCTGCCCACCCCGGTGCTCACCGACCGGGAACGGGACCGCCTCTGGCCCGCCCCCGTGGAGGTACGGATGCTGGGGCCACTGGAGATCCGGGCTCCGGCCACCGCGCCAGAGCCGTACCGGATGGTGCTGACCGACCTACTGGTGCTGGCCGCGCTGCACCCCGACGGGGCGCCGCACTCCCTGGTACGCGGTCTGCTCCCCCACCCCGACCAGATGTCGGAGCTGGCTCGACGGGTACACGACTGGTTGGGAACGGACGAACACGGCCTGCCCCGGCTACGGCCGGTCGGGTCCGCCTGGCGGCTGTCCCCCGATGTCCGGGTAGATCTGCGACTGTTCCGGGCGCTGGTGGGAGCGGACCCCGGTGAGGAGACTGCCGGGTCCGGCGCTGCCCCGATGGCCGATCCGGGCGGTCCGGTGGGTTGGCCCCGCCTGGCCAGCGCCCTGGCGCTGCTCCGGGGTGGACTGTGCGCGGGCACCCACCTCGGCCCGGTGGCCGTCCAGAGCCTGACCCAGGTCGGCGCCGAGGTGCAAGAACTGG
The DNA here is from genome assembly GCA_963809545.1 of uncultured Actinomycetota bacterium. GTDB lineage: Bacteria > Actinomycetota > Actinomycetes > Mycobacteriales > Micromonosporaceae > Natronosporangium. Next base: position 867,330 of record CAWEKD010000007.1, read on the forward strand.
TGCTGCGGGCGGTCCGACAGGCGGCGGACCTGGCGGACCAGGCGGGCAATCTCGCGGACGTGGAGTGGGCCCTCCAGCAAGGATTGGTGTTCCTGCCGCAGGTGGAGGGGCTGTGGCGCAGCTTGCTGCAGTTCCAGTCCCAGCACCGGCCGCAGGCGGTGCCGGACACGGTGGTGCGGATGCGGGCCGCTCGAGCCGCCGGCCCGGGGCGGATCCGGTGGGAACGGGCCACCGTGGCGCTGGTGAAGCGGCTCGGCCACCTGCCCCTGCTCCGGTCTGGACCGCCGCGTCGCTGAGTCGCGATCATTGGTCACTCGCCGCCGCCCGCTGCTACCCTCGTACCCCGCTGCCACCCCGCCGCCTGGTCACGTGGGCGGGTGTGGACCGGGAAGGGTGAGCGGGTGTCCAGGGACGAGTTGCAGGCGGAACAGACCTACATCTCCGGGTTGTACGAGCGGCTGGATGCGCTGACCGCACGGACCGAACAGCGGTTGGCCGCGACCATCCGCCAGCATTCCGATACCCCGACGGGCCTGACCGAGCGGGACCTGATGGTGGCGCGCCACACCGAACAGCTCCAGCGGTTCCGGGCGGCGTCCCACGGGCTGTGCTTCGGTCGGATCGACCTGGCCGAGGGCGAACAGCGTTATATCGGACGGTTGGGCCTCTTCGATGAGGAAGATGACCATCGGCCGCTCCTGATCGACTGGCGGGCGCCGGCGGCGCGGCCGTTCTACCTGGCCACCGGGGCGGACCCGCAAGGGGTGTGGCGACGTCGCCACATCCGGCTGCGGGACCGCACCGTGGTGGGGATCCAAGACGACTTGCTGGACCTGACCGCCGCGGACCGGGCCGACCGGCCGTCGTTGTCCGGTGAGTCTGCGCTGCTGGCGGCCCTGACCGCCCGCCGTACCGGCCGGATGGCCGACATCGTGGCCACCATCCAAGCCGAGCAGGACCGGGTGATCCGATGCGATCACGACGGGGTGCTGGTGGTGGAGGGCGGGCCGGGGACCGGGAAGACCGCGGTCGCGCTGCACCGGGCGGCCTATCTGCTCTACACCCACCGGGAGCAGCTGGCCAGCCGAGGGGTGCTGGTGGTCGGGCCGAACCCGACCTTCCTGCGCTACATCGACCAGGTGCTGCCGTCGCTGGGGGAGACCTCCGTGGTGCTGTCCACGATCGGCGACCTGTTCCCGGGGATCCGGGCCCGGCGGGTGGAATCGTGGCGGACCACCGAGGTCAAGGGCCGCCCGGAGATGGTGGACGTGATGGCCGCGGCGGTCCGCCAGCGCCAGTTGGTGCCGGAGCAGCCGTGGCCGGTGGAGCTGAGCGACCAGCACGCCGGCCTGGGCTACCAGACCGAGACCCTCCACGTGACTCCGGAACTGGCCGCCCAGGCCCGGGAGCAGGCCCGCCGGTCGAAGCTGCCGCACAATCAGGCCCAGGAGGTGTTCCGCCGGGCACTGATCGACGGGCTGGCGCGGCAGCTGGCGGAGCGGCTCGGGCACGACCCGTGGGCGGACGATCCGCTGGGAGGGGACGACGCCCCCGGGGCCGGCGCCCTGCTGTTGTCCGAGGGCGACATCGCCCGGATCGCCAGCGAGCTGGCCACCGATCCGGCGGTGGCCCGGGCGGTGGCGCAGCTGTGGCCGCTCCTCACTCCCGAACAGCTCCTCACCGACCTGTACGCCTCGCGGGACCGGCTGGCCGCGGCCGCGCCGGAGCTGTCCGACGCGGACCGGGAAGCGCTGTACCGCCTCCCGGGAGGCGGCTGGTCCCCGGCGGACGTACCGCTGCTGGACGAGGCGGCCGAGTTGCTCGGGGAAGACAGCCGGGAGCTGCGAGCCCGGCAGGAGGCGGCTCGACGGCTCCGGGAGCGGCAGCTCGAGTACGCCCAGGGGGTGCTGGACATCGCCGCCGGGTCCGGCTCGATCGACAACGAGGACGAGCTCGACCCGGAAATCCTGTCCGCAGTAGACATCCTGGACGCGTCCGCGCTCGCGGAGCGACAGCAGTGGCGCGAGGTCCGCAGCATCGCCGAACTGGCCGCGGCCGACCGGCGGTGGGCGTTCGGGCACGTGATCGTGGACGAGGCGCAGGAGTTGTCGCCGATGGCGTGGCGGATGCTGATGCGCCGGTGCCCGAGCCGGTCCATGACCGTGGTGGGTGACCTGGCCCAGACCGGGGACCCGGCCGGCACCTCCTCCTGGGAGGAGGTGCTCGCCCCGTACGTGGGTGACCGGTGGCGGCGGGAGCGGTTGACCGTCAACTACCGCACCCCGGAGTCCATCATGAAGGTGGCCACCGCCGCGCTGGCCTCCCGCGCGCCGGACGCCGTCGCGACCGTCCCCCGCTCGATTCGGGACGGCGAGGTCCCGCCCCGGCGTCGGCAGGTGCCCGCGGCTGAGCTGGCCGACCGGCTGCCGGAGCTCGTCGCCGCGGAGGCGGCCACGGTTACCGGTGGGCGCCTGGCGGTGATCGTGCCGGAGGCCGACCTGGAGCGGCTCGCCGCCGCGATCGCCACTCGCGTGCCGGACCTCGGCGTGGGTTCGGATCCGGAGGCGCTGGACCGCCCGGTGGGGGTGCTGCCGGTCAACCGGGTCAAAGGGCTGGAGTTCGACGCGGTGGTGGTGGTCCGCCCCGAAGCGCTCCTGGTCGACTCGCCTCGCGGCGCCAACGATCTGTACGTAGCGCTCACGCGCGCCACCACCCGACTGTTGGTGGTGCACTGCGCCCCACCCCCCGCCTGGTTGGCGGAGCTACCGGAGGCCACCGACCCGGTCGACGTCGCCGTCCCTTAGGGAACGGAGATCCGGGTACGCCTCAGGGCAGACCCGGATGGCAGACCCGGCGGGACCTGCCAGCCTCGCAGACGGTGAGGCACGCGAGCAGGAGGGATGGCATGCGCCGAGGTCTGGTAATCACGTTGGTGCTGGTGGCGGTCGGCGCCACGGTCATCGCCGGCGTGGGGGCGGCGGCGGTCTGGACCTGGCACCGGGCGGCGCTGGACACCACCGACCGGATCGAGTTCACCCGTCCGCTGGCGGTGCCGCCGTTGGCGGAGTCGGAGCTGGACGACCAGGGGCGGCGGGTGTTCCAGTTGACCGCGCGGGCCGGTACCCACGACTTCGGTCCCCACACCAGTCCGACCTGGGGCTTCAACGGCGACTATCTGGGCCCCACCCTGCGGGCACGCCGGGGGGAGCAGGTGCTGGTGCGCGTGACCAACCAGCTCCCGGAGACCACCACCGTGCACTGGCACGGGATGCACCTGCCCGCGACGATGGATGGGGGACCGCACCAGCCGGTGCCGCCCGGAGACAGCTGGTCCCCCACGTGGCGGATCGACCAGCCGGCGGCCACGCTGTGGTACCACCCGCATCCGCACGGCGCCACCGAGAAGCACGTGCTGCGGGGCCTCGCCGGAATGTTCATCCTGGACGATGACGCCAGCAGCCAGCTGCCGCTACCCCGCCGGTACGGCGTGGACGACATCCCGGTGATCGTGCAGGATCTGCACTTCGACCGGGGCGGGCGGCTGTCGCCTCGCAAGCTCTGGTCGTCGCCGGTCGGGCACCTCGGTGACACGATCGCGGTCAACGGCGTGGTCGCTCCGTACCTGGACGTGACCACTGAGCGGGTCCGGCTGCGGCTCCTGAACGCCTCCTCCGCGCGGATCTACCAGTTCGGTTTCGCCGACGGCCGGGAATTCGCGCTGGTCGGCACGGATGGCGGGCTGCTGCCGGCGCCGGTGTCCACCACGCAGATCCGCCTCTCCCCCGGGGAGCGGGCCGAGATCGTGGTGACCATGCGCCCGGGCGAGCGGGTGGTGCTGCGTAGTTCCCCACCTGACCTCGGGGTGAGCGCGCCGATCCGGCGGTTCGTCGGTGGTGACGATCGGCTGGACGTACTCGAGCTGCGGGCCGCCCCCACGCTGGCGCCGAGCCCGGAGCTGCCGGCGCAGCTGGCGGAGGTGCCGCTGGTGCCGGTGGCCGACGCGGTGGCCACGCGGGACTTCCGGCTGGCGGACCTCAAAATCAACGGCCAGTCGATGGACATGACCCGGATCGACCTGACCGCCACCGCCGGCACGGTGGAGCGGTGGCGAGTACGGGCGGTCGACGGCCTCCCCCACAACTTCCACGCCCATGGCGTGAGCTTTCAGGTCCTCTCGGTGAACGGACATCCTCCCGGTCCCGAGCTGGGAGGCTGGCAGGACACCGTCTACTTGCCGCCGGAGCAGCTGGTGGAGCTAGCCGTCCAGTTCGGCCACCACACCGATCCGGCCGCGCCGTACATGTACCACTGCCACCTGCTCTCCCATGAGGATTCCGGGATGATGGGGCAGTTCGTGGTGGTCGCGCCGGGGGAGGTAGCCCAGCCGCCGGCCGCACCTGGGCACCGTTGAACGCGGGTGGTCAGAGAGGAGTGAGGGTGATCCGGTCCAGGACGGGGGCGCTACGTAGCGGGTTGCCGAACCGGATCTCGTTGTGCCCCGCCTGCAGGGTCACGGTGAGACTGACCGCCCCCACCTCGTCCGGTGCGGACAGCCCCGGGAAGTTCACCGGGATCGCGCTGCCGCCGTTGACCCGGACCTGTCCGGACCGGGGACGCTCGGCCAGATAGTACAGCGTCAGCTCGTACTCTCCGGCCTGGTCGACTTCGACCGGGAAGCGCACCTCACCGGAGAACAAGCCTCCCAGCCCGCGCACCGCGTACCCGGCCGACGCGGTCTCCACCTGGTACGCCTCAGCGGTGCTGCGCAGGTCGGCCTGCTCCGCCTCGTATGTCACCACCGTCACGGTGGGGGTAGGGGTGGGGGCGGAAGCGGTGGTGCCCGGGGCGGCGGTGGTGGTCGGCACCGGCGATGTGGGGCTGGTCGGCACCGGGGTCGGGGTGGCGGGGGCCGGTGCGGCCCCCAGTCGCCCCTCCACCTCGGTCGGGTCCGCGCTGGCGGTGGTGCTCGGCGCGGGGAGCGGCCCCGGTGGCGGCGTGGGGGCGGGGAAGCCGGTCGGTCCGGTGACCAGGTTCTGCGCCAGCGCCCCGGAGCCGATCAGGAGTATCGCCACGACCGCTCCCACCAGCAGCAACCGGGGATTGATCCCCCGACCAGGTCGGCGGTGGGGGGAGGGCAGCGTCGACCGATCCAGCGCGAGGGTGATGGTCGCGGGCTCTGGCGGGAGGAGGTCCCATGGATCCGGGGCGTCCTGCGGTAGTTCCGGGGCCAATGGGTACGGCACCCGGGGGGAGCGAGCCGATCCGGTCGGTTCTGATGCGGTGTCCTCCGGCCGCGGTGGCAACCATCCACCCGGCCCACGTTGGTCCTCGATGCCCATACCACCTTGCCCACTGCTGTGGCCAATGTGCGCCCCGCCGATCAATACGGTAGCTGACCGCGCGGGGTCAGCGAGGGTGGGATCACCTCGGCGGCCAGCTTGCCAAGTTATCGGAGAATGTCTATCTTTCCAACTAAGACTTTCCGGAAGCGAGATCGGAACCTAACTTTCTGTCTATGAAACTGGAGCTGCGGCACCTCCGGATCGTGTGTGCGATCGCCGAGGCAGGGAGCATCACCCGGGCCGCCGGCCGCCTGGGACTGGCCCAACCCGCATTAGCCGCCCAGCTCAAGCGGATCGAACGGGTGATGGGCGGGCCGCTGTTCGAACGCAGCCGACACGGAGTGTGGCCGACCCCGCTGGGACAGTTGGTCCTGGACCGGGCCCAACTGCTTCTGCCGGCCGTGCGCAGCCTGGAGGAGGAAGCAGCGCGCTTGGCCCGCCAGGACGGCGGTCGCTACCGCTACCGCCTGGGCACGATGAACGGCCCGTTGCTGTCGGGAGTGGTACAGCGGGTAACCGCAGCCCAACCAGAGGCGGTACTGACCACGCGGTTCTCCTGGCACGCCGCAGAACTGGCCGCGGAGGTGGCCGCCGACCGGCTCGACTTTGCCCTGATCGGGGTGTGTGGCGACGCCGCCCCGCCCGGAGCGGGCCTGGCTTGGTCGCTGATCGCGGTGGACGCGGTGTTCGTCCTGCTCCCCGCCTCACACCCGCTCACCGCGTTACCGGCGGTACCGCTACAGGAACTGGCCGGCGCCCACTGGGCGATAGCACCCGGTGACGGCTGCTTCCGGGACTGCTTTGTCGCCGCCTGCGCTCAGGCCGGCTTCGCCCCTCGGGACATGTATGAAAGCGACGTCCGTACCTGTGTGGATCTGGTAGAAGCCGGGAGCGCGGTGTCCCTGTGCCAGTCCAGCTTCCGCCCCCCTCCCGGATTGGCCAGCGTGCCGATCGCCGGTACGCCGCTGCGATGGCGGCACCTGCTGGCATGGCATCCGGAGAGAGCAGTGGCTGACCAGGCTGCCCGGATCAGCGACTACGCGACGGCTGCCTATCAGGACGCGATCGCTCGACTACCCCGCGCGCTCGAGTGGTTCTCTCGACAGCCGGGACTGGGGACCCGCCCACAGCCACCCACGCATCGATCCATCTAGTCATTGATATACCCCATGCTCTGGTATGACTCGGCTGGTATGTACCCGAACGGCCATTCTCCTCATACGGTTTGAGTACCCCAGGAGGGTTACACCTCCCGAGTGTGAGGAGACTCCGCTATGGACCGACGCAAGTCGCTCATGGTCGGCGCGGCCGTGTTGTCGCTGGGCTTAGCAACGGTGATGCTGCCGAGCCCGGCTTCGGCCTCGCCGCTGTCCCCCGCCAACGCCGCTCCGGACACCATCACGGTGTCCTCGGACATGCTGGCCGCCATGGAGCGTGACCTTGGACTGTCCGCCGACGAGGCGCAGCGGGTCATGGCGCTCGAGTACGCCGCCAGCCAGACCGAGGCGGCGCTACAGGAGAGCCTGGCCAGCGAGTTCGGCGGTGCCTGGCTCAACGACCAGCGCCAGCTGATGGTCGGGATCACCGACGCCACGCTGGCCGACGAGGTCCGGGCCGCCGGCGCCCACCCGGTGCTGGTGACCAACTCCCTGGCCACCCTGGACGCCGCGGTGGACACCCTGAACAGCGGCGCCACCCCGGACGCCTCCGAGGTGTACGGCTGGCACGTGGACGTGACCACCAACGAGGTGGTCGTCCAGGCCGCCCCGGGCGCCACCGACGCCGCCCTGGCCTGGCTCGAGTCCACCGGGGTGGACAGCACCCTGGTCCGGATCGAGGTCAGCACCGAGGCGCCGCAGCTGTTCTACGACATCATCGGTGGCTACCCGTACTACCCGGGTAACAGCCGGTGCTCGATCGGCTTCTCGGTCAGCGGCGGGTTCGTCACCGCTGGTCACTGCGGCCGGGCCGGTACCAGCGTCCGTGGGCACAACAACGTAGCCATGGGCTCGGTGGCTGGCTCGATCTTCCCGGGTCGGGACATGGCCTGGGTCCGGACCAACAGCAGCTGGACCCCGCGGCCGTGGGTGTACCTGTGGAACGGCAGCGTCCGCAACGTGACCGGCTCCTCCGAGGCCGCTGTCGGCGCGTCGGTGTGCCGCTCCGGCTCCACCACCGGCTGGTACTGCGGCACCATCCAGGCCAAGAACCAGACCGTCAACTACCCGCAGGGCACGGTGCGCTACCTGACCCGCACCAACGTCTGCGCCGAGCCGGGTGACTCCGGTGGTTCGTTCATCTCCGGTAACCAGGCCCAGGGCGTCACCTCCGGTGGTTCCGGCAACTGCCGCACCGGCGGGACCACCTTCTTCCAGCCGGTGAACCCGATCCTGAGCCAGTGGGGCCTCAGCCTCACCCGGGCCTGACCGGCACTGACCGCATCTTACGGGTGAACCCGGGGGCGGGCGCGGTACGCGCCCGCCCCCTCCGCGTACACGAGAACGCCGGTACGTGACGCCACGTACATCGGTCTGACCCACGCTCCCCCACCACGGGTCAGGGCTGCATGGGTATCTGGTCCAACCGCTGCCCGGTCGCCGCTTCCCGTAGCGCGCCGATCTCGGCCCGGGTCCGCGGCAACGCCTCCGGGTGGTGCCGCTGCAACCAGGTGACCAGCCCCTCCCGGATCAGGCACCGCAGGCCCCACTGGGCGGAGCTGTTCGCGGCGCTGGCCACCGCGCGTACCCGGATCAGGCCGCCGGTGGCGTCGGTGACCTCCATTTTGCACAGCCGGCGGTCCCACAGCTCGCTGTGCTCGCAGATCCGCTTCAGTTCCGCCCGCATCTCCTCCAGCGGCACCGACCAGTCCACGTCCAGCTCCACCACACCCAGCAGCTGCCGGTCCGTCTTGGTCCAGTTCTCGAACGGGTTGTTGGCGAAGTACGAGGTGGGCAGGATCAAGCGCCGCTCATCCCAGATCTTCACCACCACGTGCCGCAGCGTGATCTCCTCGATGGTGCCCCAGTGCCCCTCGACCACGACCACGTCGTCCAGCCGCAACGCGTCGGAGAACGCCACCTGCAGGCCGGCGAAGAAGTTGCCCAGCATCGACTGGGCCGCGAGCGCGACCACCACCCCGACCAGACCGGCGGAGGCGAGCAGGCTCACCCCGACCGTACGCACCTCATCGAAAGTGATCAGCATGATCCCGACCGCGAGGGTGGCGACCACCGCCAGGATCACCCGGTGGACCAGTTTGAGCCGGGTACGGACGCGGCGGGCGTCCCCGCTGTCCTGGGTGCGGGCCTCCAACCGGCGCAGCAGCCCCGAGCTGAACACATTCAGCAACGCCACCACCAGCCAGGCGGTGGAGGCGATGATCGCCAGGAGCAGTCCGTGCAGCACCACCGACCGCCACTCCCCGGTGCCGGTCGCCCACAGCGCCACCCACAACGCCGCCAGCGTCGCCGTGGTCTGGGTGGGCCGATAGGCCTGCTGCACCAGGTCCCGCACGGATCGGGACCGGCGGGCCAGGAAGCGCAGCAGGTAGTACCCGAACGTCACCGCCACCCATGCCGCCACCGTCGCCAGTAACGGGACAAGCACGCCGGAGACCAGCGTCACCATCGGCTCCTCCTCCACCTGGTCGTACGGGCGATCGAGGGACCACCATCGGCCCCACCCACTTTCTCACCCGGGGCACCGACCGCCGTCAGCGGGCGGACGCCGCGGCCGCTATGTGCCCGCACGCGCTGTCAGTGCCTTGGAAGCCCGCGCCCCCTAGACTTGCCCAGGTGAACCACCGGTGGCTCACCGACGAAGAGCAACGGACCTGGCGGCAGTTCGTGTGGTCCACTCGGCTGCTGTTCGAGGCGCTCGATCGACAACTGCAACGCGACTCCGGGTTACCACACTCCTATTACCTGATCCTCGCCATGCTCTCCGAAGCCCCTGATCGCACCCTGTCGATGGGAGAGCTGGCGGAAGTGGTCCGCTCCTCCCCCAGTCGGTTGTCCCACGCGGTGGCCCGGCTGGAGGAGGCCGGGTGGGTACGCCGCCGCAAACGCCCCGGCGACCGCCGCTCCACGCTGGCCCAACTGACCGACCAGGGATACGACGTGCTGGCGGCGGCCGCCCCCGGCCACGTGGCGGAGGTCCGGCGGCACCTGTTCGACCGCCTCACCCCCGAGCAGGTGCGCGCGCTCGGCGAGGTGTGTCAGCGGATGCTGGACGGCTTGGACCCGGAGCGGGCCCGGCAGCTGGGCGGCTGCCCCACTCATCACCCCTGATCGACCGTGAGCTGCCGGTGGGCGGCGGTGGGAGCGTCCTGAAGCACCGAGGCGAGCTCGGTCTGCCCGAGCACCGCGGCCAGCCGTCGATCCCCCCGCATCAGCTCGATACCGGTGTAGAGCTCCACGCTGTCCCACTCCCCTAGCAGGTACGACTCCCCGCGAAGGGTGTGGGTGGTGCCTGGATCATCCGGGCCGGTGCGCTGCCACACCACGGTGCCGTGTTCGCTCAGATCGGTGATCCGCAGCCCCTCGGCCTCCGCCGTCAACCGTAGGTGCTCCGGGCTGATCCAGCGCGCGGCGGCGGTGTGCAGCCACTGCGCCACGGAGATCACGTCGGGGTCGTCCTCGGCCCGGCCGACCACCCGCGGCTCCCCGTGGCGAACCACCACCCGACGCCGGGGCAGGTCGTCCACCACGATCGAGATCGGGTACGCCCACTCCCGCGGCCCGGCATCGCTCACCGGCTCGCCGTGGCGCGGACACACCGGCACCTCGCCCCGCAGTCGCGGTACCGGTTGACCGTGCCGCCGGTGCTCCCCGAACACCGGACAGTCCGGCGACTCGCACCGCCAGCGCCGCTCCAGCACCGCGGGCCGGCCGGCCTCCGGGATGGTGGTCAGGAAGCGATGCCAGGACACCCGGGTGCGGGTGGTGGAGGCGGCTCCTCGGCCGGCGAACACTTGCCCGGGCAGCTCCGCTGGAGGGGATTCGTCGGTCACCGGCACCCGGGCCACCACCGGCCCCTCCTCCACCTGACCTTCGGAGGATCCGGCCCCGACCGGGGCGGGGTCCGCATCGATGCGCGCCGGGACCAGGGTGAGCACCCCTTCCCGACGGACCACCCGTAGCACCCGACCGGTCTCGTCGTCCAGCCACGCGTACCGCCCCGCGAGTTCCGGCCGGGCACTCAGCGTGATTAGTGGCAACCCGGTCAGGTCGGCGATCTCCACCTCACGATCGGCCAGAACCGAGGTGATCTCGATCAGCCCGTCGTCGGCCCACCGGCCGAGCACCATCCGTTCCTTGGAGGTCAGCGCGCCCTCCGAGAGCAGGCTCCGCTCAGCCACCCCGTATAACAGCGCTCCGTTGTCCACCAGATACCGGCTGAGCGCATCGATCACCATGCCGATCCGCACCAGGCTGACCGGTCTCCCCCCGTCGAGGTCGACGGCCCGAATGACCTGGCCGAGGTCGACAACCGCCTGCGCGCCGGTCACGTCCGTAGTCAATCGCTGTTCAATGGCGTCCAGTACCGGGCTCAATTGGAAGCGCACGCCCCCACCATAAGGGGGAAATCCTCCCGGCTGGGACAAGCGGTGCCGGCTGCCTGATATCGGCTCGGCCGTTGCCCTAGCGATTCGCGGGAATCGCAACATTTACCGGGTTAGCGGTGCGAGGATAAGTTCATGAAGATCAGGCGGCAGCGCGACCGATCGACGCCTCGGCCCCGTCGGCGGGCGACGGTGCTCACCACGCTCGCCGCCATCCTGGCGCTGGTCCTGCCGACCAGTGCCTGCGGTACCGGCGACACCGGAATTCCCGAGATCACGCTGTACTACGCCCCGGAAGAGAACCTGCCGCGAGTGGTGGAGCAGTGCAACGCCCAGGCGGAGGGGCGGTATCGCATCTCCTACCGGGTGTTGCCGCGAGGCGCCGATGACCAGCGGGTGCAGCTCGTACGCCGGCTCGCCGCCGGCGATCGAGACCTGGACGTCATCGGGCTGGATGTGACCTGGACGCAGGAGTTCGCCAGCGCGGAGTGGATCCGGGAGTGGACCGGCGCCTATCGGCAACAAGCCGAACAGGGCACTTTGGAGGTCCCGTTGGCCTCCGCCACCTACGAGGGCCGGCTGTACGCGGCCCCGAAGAACACCAACGTGCAACTGCTGTGGTACCGCACCGACCTGGTCGACACCCCACCGCAGACCTGGCAGGAGCTGATCGACACCTCGCTGCGGTTGAAACGGGAAGGGCGGCCGTACCGGGTCATCACCATGGGGGCCCAGTACGAGGGGCTGGTGGTGCTCTACAACTCGATCGTCGCCTCCGCCGGTGGGCAGATCCTCAACCCGGACGGCACCAAAGCGGTGTTCAACCAGAAAGCGGTGGAGGCGCTGGCCATCCTGCAGCGCTTCGCCAGCGCGGGGGTGACCAGCCCGTCGTTCACCAACGCGATGGAGGACGACGCGCGACTGGAGTTCCAGACGGGCAATGCGGCGTTCCAACTCAACTACCCGTTCATCTATCCGGCGTTGCAGGAGGCCGATCCCCAACTGGCGCAGCGGGTGCGGTGGGCGCGCTACCCCGGGGTCGAGCCTGGGGTCCCCAGTCGCACCACCATCGGGGGCTACAACCTCGCGGTCAGCGCCTTCTCCGAACATCCCCAGGAGGCGTTCGAGGCGGCGTTGTGTATCCGCAGCCCCGAGCACCAGCTGTTCTCCGCCGTCAACGACGGGGTACCGCCCACGATCGAGAGCGTCTACCAGGATCCGCAGATGGCGGAGGCGTACCCCATGCGGGAACTGATCCTGGCCGAGCTGCGGGACGCCGCCACCCGACCCCGTACCCCGGCGTACCAGAACATCTCCACGGTGATCTCCACTGAGCTGTCTCCGCCCGCGGCGATCCGCCCAGAGCGGACCGCCGACACGCTGCGGAGCGCGGTGGACGACGCGCTGGAGTCCCGAGGGGTGCTGCCGTGACCGAAGAGACCTATCGCCCGCAGCCAGCAGCCGAGGCGGCCCCACCGGCCCGCCGGGGTCGACGTGGCCGTCGGGCGCTGAGCGCGGGCCGACTGGCCGAATGGCGGCTGGGCTGGCTGCTGTGCGCCCCGGCCGCGCTGGTGATGCTGATCGTCACCGCCTATCCGATCCTGTACTCGATCTGGCTGTCCCTCCAGCGATACGACCTGCGCTTCCCCGACGACCGGGAATTCGTCGGCCTGGCCAACTACGCCACGGTGCTGACCAACGGGTTCTGGTGGAACGCGTTCGCGGTCACCGTCCTGATCACCGTGGTGTCGGTGGCGGTGGAGCTGGTGCTGGGGATGGGGTTGGCGCTGATCATGCACCGGACGTTGGTCGGGCGCGGGTTGGTGCGCACCGCCACGCTGGTGCCGTACGGGATCGTGACCGTGGTGGCGGCCTTCTCCTGGCGGTACGCCTGGACCCCCGGTACGGGTTACCTCGCGGAGCTCACGACCGGAGGGGCCACCGATCCGTTGACTGAGCGGGCCAGCGCCCTGGCGATCATCATCCTGGCGGAGATCTGGAAGACCACCCCGTTCATGGCGCTGCTGCTGATGACCGGACTGGCGCTGGTGCCGGAGGATCTGTTGAAGGCGGCGGCGGTGGACGGCGCCGGGCCGTGGCAGCGGTTCGTCCGGGTGATGCTTCCGGTGATGAAGCCGGCGATCCTGGTGGCGCTCCTGTTCCGCACCCTGGATGCGTTCCGCATCTTCGACCACATCTTCATCCTGACCGGCGGGGCGAACGAGACGTCGTCGGTGTCGATGCTCACTTACACCAACTTGATCCAAGGGCTCAACCTCGGCATCGGCTCCACCCTGTCGGTGCTGATCTTCATCGCGGTGGCGATCATCGCGTTCCTGTTCGTCAAACTGTTCGGCACCGCCGCACCCGGCAGCGCACAGGAGGCGGGCTGATGGCGGCGTTCGGGGAGGTCACCGCCGGCCGGAAATGGCGCTGGGGAGTGTTGGACGCGCTGGTCATCGCGCTGGCGTTGGTGCCGGTGCTGTGGATCGTCTCACTGTCGTTCAAGACCCCGCAGACGCTCACCGACGGCCGGTTCATTCCCCGGGAGTGGACGCTGGAGAACTACCGGACCATCTTCACCACCGGACTGTTCACCCGGGCACTGATCAACTCGATCGGCATCGCACTGATCGCCACCGCGATCGCGGTACTGCTCGGTCTGCTCGCCGCGTACGCGGTGGCGCGGCTGAATTTCCCCGGGAAGCGGACACTGGTCGCGGTCTCGTTGCTGATCGCCATGTTCCCGCAGGTGTCCCTGGTCTCCCCGCTGTTCGAAATCGAGCGGCGGCTGGGGCTGTTCGACACCTGGCCCGGCCTGATCCTGCCGTACATCACGTTCGCGCTGCCGCTGGCCATCTACACCCAGTCGGCGTTCTTCCGCCAGATCCCCTGGGACTTGGAGAAGGCCGCCAAGATGGACGGCGCCACCCAGGGCCAGGCGTTCCGGAAAGTGATCGCGCCATTGGCCGCTCCCGGGGTGGTCACCTCAGCGATCCTGGTGTTCATCTTCTGCTGGAACGACTTTCTGTTCGCGGTCTCCCTCACCTCCACGGAGGCGTCGCGCACCGCGCCGGTGGCGCTGTCGTTCTTCACCGGCGAGTCTCAGTTTGAGGACCCGACCGGATCGATCTCCGCGGCCGCAGTGGTGATCACGATCCCGATCGTCATTTTCGTGCTGCTGTTCCAGCGCCGGATCGTCTCCGGTCTGACCGCTGGGGCGGTGAAGGGTTAAGGGGAGGAGCCATGGCCGAGATCGTGCTCGACCACGTCAGCAAGAAGTTCCCGGACGGCACGATCGCCGTGGACAATTTCAATCTGGAGATTCGCGACGGCGAGTTCGTGATCCTGGTGGGCCCGTCCGGATGCGGTAAGTCCACCACCCTGAACATGATTGCGGGGTTGGAGGACATCAGCTCGGGAGATTTGTTCATCGACGGTGAGCGGGTCAACGATCGGGCCCCGAAAGACCGGGACATCGCGATGGTGTTCCAGTCGTACGCGCTCTACCCACACATGTCGGTGCGCGAGAACATGTCGTTCCCGCTGCGACTGGCCAAAATGGACAAAGCAACGATCGAACAGAAGGTGAACGAGGCGGCCCGGATCCTGGAGCTGGAGGATCTGCTGGACCGCAAGCCGGGGGCGCTGTCCGGCGGGCAGCGGCAGCGGGTGGCGATGGGGCGGGCGATCGTCCGCAATCCGAAGGCGTTCCTGATGGACGAGCCACTGTCCAATCTGGACGCAAAACTGCGGGTGCAGATGCGCACTCAGGTGTCGCGGTTGCAGCGGCAGCTCGGCACCACCACGGTGTACGTCACCCATGACCAGACCGAGGCGATGACGCTGGGCGACCGGGTGGTGGTGATGCGCGCGGGGCGCATCCAGCAGGTGGGTGAGCCGCAGGAGCTGTACGACCACCCCCAGAATCTGTTCGTGGCCGGGTTCATCGGCTCGCCGGCCATGAACTTCCTGCAGGTGACGCGGGTCGACGGGCAGCTGCGCTCTGCGCTGGGGGAGATTCAGTTGTCGGACCGGTGGCGGCAGACCCTGGACCGGACCGACACCCCGGAAGAACTGATCTTGGGGATACGTCCGGAGCACTTCGAGGACGCCTCGCTGGTAGATCCGCAGGTCATCTCGGCCGGACTGGTGTTCGAGCGCACCCCGGAAGTGGTGGAGTCGATGGGCTCGGACAAGTACGTCTACTTCCGGCTGGAGGACGGTCGCGCCGCCAGTACGGAGCTGGATGAGCTGGCCGCCGACGCCGGGGTCACCGATCTGTCGGCCGCCACCGGCCAGCTGGTGACCCGCTTGTCGGCGGAGTCGGAGGTCCGGGAGGGGCGGCCCGCCCGGGTGTGGGTCAACCTCGAAAAGATGCACTTGTTCAATCCGACTGATGGGCGCACGATCACCCCGGACGAGTCATGATGGGGGTGTGCGCGAATCTTCCCCCGAATTCGACCACCTGACCGCCCACGATCTGCGGGCCGCCGGCAGCGTGAAATGGACCAAGTACGGCGGGGATGTCATCGGGGCGTTCGTCGCCGAGATGGACTTCGGCACCGCCCCGCCGGTGGTAGCCGCGTTGCAGGAGGCGGTAGCCGCCGGCCGGTTCGGCTATCTACCCCCGGATCTGGCCGCCGCGTTGGCGCGGGCGACCGCGCAGTGGCAGGTGCGGCGGTACGGCTGGCAGGTGGCGCCGGAGCAGATCCTGGCGGTACCGGACGTGCTCACCGCGTTCGAGTTGACCATGCACCACTTCACTCCGCCGGACAGCCCGGTGATCCTGCCGACCCCGAACTACATGCCGTTCACCTCCATTCCCGGGTACTACCGCCGGCGGGTGATCGAGGTGCCGATGCAGCGGGACGCGGACGGGGTCTACCGGCTGGACCTGGCGGGGATCGACGCCGCGTTCGCCGCGGGTGGGCGCCTACTGGTGCTCTGTCAGCCGGCCAACCCGGTGGGGCGGGTGTTCACCGCCTCGGAGCTGGCCGCCGTGGCCGAGCTGGTGGCGCGGCACCGCGGCCGGGTGTTCGCCGATGAGATCCACGCCCCGCTGGTGTACCCGGAGCATCGGCATGTGCCGTACGCCTCGGTGAACGAGACCGCGGCCGCCCACGCGGTGACCGCGGTCTCGGCCTCCAAGGCCTGGAATCTGCCGGGGTTGAAGTGCGCGCAGGTGATCCTGCCTCCGGACGACGTCGACGCCTGGCAGCGGGTGGGCGGGACCGGGTCGGCGCTGCCCAGCACGCTCGGGGCGGTGGCGAGCATCGCCGCCTACCGGGAGGGTGGGCGGTGGTTGGCCGGGGTGCTGCGTTATCTGGACCGCAACCGCCGGGAGCTGGCTTCCGCCCTGGCCACCCATCTGCCGGAGGTGGGATACCGGCCACCGGAAGGCACTTACTTGGCGTGGCTGGATGTCCGCCGGTTGGGGCTGGCGGAGCCCGCGCGTTTCTTCCTGGAGAAGGCGGGGGTGGCGCTGGTGGATGGGGCCGATTGCGGCGCCGCCGGCCGCGGGTACCTGCGGCTCAATTTCGCTACCCCGCTACCGATCCTGACGCGGATCGTCACGCGGATGGCACATGCACTGCGATAGATCCTCTCTATCCTGAATGTCCCCTTCCTGGACAATATGACTATTGTCCAGATAGTGGGATGGCCGGCCTTTCTCGCCCGCAGTGGAACCGGTACGGTGAGCAGAGTGATCCTCGTTGTGGCTGCAGTGAAGGGTGGGGTCGGTAAGACGACCTCGTCGGTGTACCTAGCCGCGCTCGGCGCCGCTCGGCGGTCGACCGCCATCATCGATGCGGATCCCCAGGCGTCAGCGGCCGAGTGGGTAGAGCAGGCCGTGGACGAGCGGCTTGCCAAGATCACTGTGGTGGAGGCCCCGACCGAGCGGCTGGTGACCAAGGCGCTGGACCGGTTGGCCGACGAGGAGCTGGTGGTGGTGGACTGCCCACCCGCCCATGACCGGATGGTCGCCAAGCTCATCGAACGGGCCGACGTGGTGGTGATCCCGACTCGGGTGGGTGGGATCGAGATCCCGCGGGTGGAGGCGGTGCTCGGCCTGATCCCGGAGGGCACGCCCGCCGGCTTGGTGATCACCTCGGCGCGGACCTTCACCCGGGACTACCAGGAGGCGGTGGCCACCTGGGCCCAGGCCCGGGTGCCGGTATGGGGCACCATTCCGGAACGGGTAGGGATCGCGGCTGGCCCGACCCGCCCGCTGCACGAGGACGGTTTGGCCGCCTATCGCAAGGTCTGGCGGCGCGTGCAGTCCGCGGCCCGGTCGGCTGGCTGAGCCGGCCCGCCGGAGGCGGGATTAGGCTACATGCATGGCTGACGGGCTCGTTACCACTCTGATCATCGTGGCCCTGGTGGTGGCCGGCGTC
Organism: uncultured Actinomycetota bacterium; assembly: GCA_963809545.1. GTDB lineage: Bacteria > Actinomycetota > Actinomycetes > Mycobacteriales > Micromonosporaceae > Natronosporangium. Next base: position 884,633 of record CAWEKD010000007.1, read on the forward strand.
AGCGCGGTGATGGCGCTGCTGAACCGACCGCCCAACCTGCTCCAGGTAGCGGGCCTAGCCGCGGTGGAGGCGCTGCTGGTGGTGCAGGCCGTGACCGCGACCGCCCGCATGTTCAGTGGTGACCGCCCGACCAGTATGGCCACTTTTGTGGGATATTTCCTGACCACCCTCTTGATCCCACCGCTCGCCGCCCTCCTCGGCTCCGCCGAGCGGAGCCGGTGGGGATCGGCGATCGTGGCGGCAGCCGCGGCGGTGGTGGCAGTGTTGACCCTCCGACTCCAGCAGGTGTGGCATGGCTGACCGGCCTCAATCTGCTCCGGCTCGCACCGGCACCGGCCCGGGACGGGTGCTGGTAGCGGTGTACGCGTTCTTCGCCGTGGCCGCCGGCGCACGCGCCGGCTGGCAGCTGGCCACGCGCTTCGACGAGGCGCCGGTGGCGTATCTGCTGTCCCTGCTCGCCGCGGTCATCTACCTGGTGGCGGCGGTGGGGCTGGCCGTCGGCGGCCGGCACGGCCGACGGGTGGCCTGGTGGTGCTGCTCGTTCGAGTTGGTCGGGGTGCTCACCGTGGGGACGGCGAGCTGGCTACTGCCCGATGTATTCCCCCGTGCGACCGTATGGTCCGCCTACGGCATCGGATACGGATTTGTCCCACTAGTCCTGCCGGTGCTTGGATTGCTATGGCTGCGGCGCACTCGCGGCACTTCTTCGTCCTAATAGGATGTTAAACAACGATCAACATTCCCACCCAGCGAACGCATCAGCACTCTCCGCGCAGGTCTTCCACCGTAACGAACCACGGTTGTTATGGTTTCGTGTCCAACCAAACCCTGACCTGCGGTTGGAACTCTCAAACAATCCTCGGTAGGGTAGCCGACAGGCGTCCCCCTGGGGGGTAGCCCGTGCACCGTTGGGTGAGGCGCATCGACATATTGGCATATTCAGTCAATTACGGTGCGTAAGACGCCCCACCACTGTGCGGTGGCCGGGTCATTGGGCACCCTGCCCAGCCCCCCTGAAGGCGTGACCGCTTACCGGGCGGGTCGCGTTGCCGACCGACGGAAGGAAATCGTGTCTGCCTTACGCGCGGAAGGGCTATATAAGCTGTTCGGCCGGCGGGCCAAGGAGATGGCCCGCAGATTGCGGGACGGCATCAGCCCAGAAGAGATCAAACAGCACGGCGTCACCCCCGCCGTGATCGATGCCACGTTTGACGTAGCCCCAGGCGAGATTTTCGTCGTCATGGGGCTGTCCGGCTCAGGAAAGTCCACCCTGCTCCGGATGCTCAACGGGCTGCTGGAGCCCACTCTCGGCAGCGTGTACGTCGATGATGAACAGATCACAGATCTGTCACCAGCGGCGCTGCGTCGGGTCCGGCAGACCAAGATGAGCATGGTGTTCCAGCACTTCGCCCTGCTACCGCACCGCACCGTGCTGGACAACGCCGCCTACGCGCTCCGGGTGCGGCGGGTGGACCGCGCCACGCAGCGGGAAAAGGCCGCCGAGGCCCTCGCGCTGGTGGGCCTGGAGGGGTGGGAGGACAAGTTCCCGCACGAGCTGTCCGGTGGGATGCAGCAACGGGTCGGCCTCGCGCGAGCACTCGCGGCCGAAACCGACATCCTGCTGATGGACGAAGCCTTCTCGGCCCTGGACCCACTGATCCGGCGCGAGATGCAGGATCAGTTGTTGAAGCTCCAGAGCAGCCTCAACAAGACCATCATCTTCATCACCCACGACCTCAACGAGGCGATGCGGCTCGGGGACCGGATCGCGGTGATGCGCGCCGGCCGGATCGTCCAAATTGGTACTGCGGAAGAGATCCTGCAGGATCCTGCCAACGACTACGTGGCGCAGTTCGTCCAAGACGTGGACCGCACGCGGGTACTCACCGCCGCATCGGTGATGGAACCGGCGCGATCGGTGGTCATTGACACCGCGGGCCCGCGGGCAGTGCTACGCACGCTCCGCGAGGAGCAGACCCGAGCGGCGTACGTGGTGTCCCGGGATCGCCGATTGCGCGGAGTGATCCGAGACGAGGCGGCGCAACAGGCGGCCAACCGGAAGCAGGATCGGCTCACCGATGCGCTGGAGGCACCGGCCACGGTCGGGCCGGACACGCTGCTGGCAGACGTGTTCGCGCCCTCGGCGGAGAATCCACTGCCGGTGGCGGTGGTGGATGCCGATGACCGACTGCTCGGGGTGATCCCGCGCGCCACCCTGCTGACCGCGATGGCCAGCCTCACCAACGGTTCCGACCCGGGTCAATCCAGCGGCACGGATTCCTCCTCTAAGGACACCGACACTGATGAATCGGCCGCGCCCGTTACCGCCATGGCGTCCGCCGGCGGATCCGAGCGGCCGGAGTCGGTGGCTCAGCGCAACGGAATCCCCACCCCGCCTGGCTCCGCGGCCGAACCCGCACAAGGAAGTTGATCCACAGTGGAAGAATTACTCGGCGAGTACGTCCCTATCGACGAATGGGCCGGTGGTGCGATCAAATGGCTGCGTACCGAACTGCGGCCGCTCTGGGACTTTCTCCGTGATCTGTTACTCAGCGCGTACGAGGGCCTGGAGTATCTGCTGAACCTGGCACCTTCCTGGGTGATGGTGCTGGCGCTAGGACTGCTAGCGCTGCTGGCCCGTAACTGGCGGTTCGGTTTGTTCGCGCTGGTCAGCCTGGCCCTGGTCGACATCATGGGCTACTGGCAGCACACCATGCAGACCCTGGCGATGGTGCTGGTGGCGGTGCTGGTGGCGGTGGCGGTGGCGATTCCGATCGGAATCGGCGCCGCGCGCTCCCAAGTACTTAGCGCCATCGTCCGGCCAGTGCTGGACTTCATGCAGACCATGCCTGCGCTGATCTACGTCCTACTGGCGGTGTTCATCTTCCGCGTGGGTGTGGTACCCGGCATCGTCGCCACCATCATCTTCGCGATGCCACCGGCGATCCGGCTCACCGAGCTCGGCATCCGGCAGGTGGATCGAGAAGTGGTGGAGGCCGGGCATGCGTTCGGCAGTCCACCCGGCGCGATCCTGCGCCAGATTCAGCTTCCCCTGGCCATGCCCTCCATCATGGCCGGTGTCAACCAGGTCATCATGCTGGCACTGTCCATGGTGGTCCTCGGTGGTTTCGTTGGTGCGCCTGGCCTTGGTCAGGAGGTCACCGCGGCGATCAACCGAGTGGACATTGGCCGGGGCATCGAAGCCGGCCTTTCCGTGGTGATCCTCGCGATCTACCTGGATCGGCTGACCGCGGCCATCGGCGCGCGGTCAACCGTCGCTCGCCTAGCCAAGGTGGCGTGACGGTCGTTCTATGAAATCCAACACCGGGCTTCCCGCCGGCACGATCGGCGAGAAACCCAGGAGGGAATCTTGACAATGCGAAAGCGGAATCGGTTTCTGAGCCTGACCGCTGGTGCGGCTGCACTGGCGCTGGCGCTCACCGCCTGCGGTAGTGACAACGGGGACGGTGGCGGCGCCGGGAACGACTCGCAAACCATCACCATCGGTGTGTTCAGCGGCTGGGAGGAAGGCATCGCCGCCTCCCACCTGTGGAAGTACGTGCTGGAGGAGGCGGGCTACACGGTCGAGCTGCACTCCGCCGACGCCGGCATGATCTACCAGGGCGTGGCCGACGGGGACTACGACGTCGGGTTCGACGCCTGGCTACCGGAGACCCACGCCGACTACTGGGCGCAGTACGGCGACGACCTGGAAGACCTGGGGATCTGGTTCGACGACGCGCCGTTGACGATCGCGGTCAACGAGGACGCCCCGATCACCTCGCTGGCGGAGCTGGCCGACGCCGCGGACGAGTTCGGTAACCGGATCGTCGGCATCGACCAGGGGGCCGGCCTGACCCGGATCACCCGGGAGAAGGTGATCCCCACGTACGGGCTGGAGGGCATGGACTTCATCACCTCCTCCACCCCGGCGATGCTGGCGGAGCTGGAGGCGGCCATCGACGCGGGCGAGAACATCGTGGTCACCCTGTGGCGGCCGCACTGGGCGTACGACGCGTTCCCGATCCGGGACCTGGAGGACCCGGAGGGGACGCTGGGCGAGCCGGAGGAGATCCACTCCTTCGCCCGCCCCGGGTTCACCGCGGACTTCCCGGAGGTGGCCGAGTGGATCAAGAACTTCTGGCTGACCCCCGAGGAGCTGCACTCGCTGGAGAACATCATGTTCAACGAGAACCGCGGGGAGCAGAACGACGCCTCGGTCGAGCAGTGGATCTCGGAGAACCCCGACTGGATCGACCGGCTCAAGAACGGCGAGCTCAAGTAAGCCGTTCCTGACTACGGGGTGGGGCCCCGCCGACATCGGTGGGGCCCCACCCCGTTTTGCCCCACGGCGGTACGACCTCCCCGCTACGGCGCCCAGCGGCCCGCGGTTTCACCGGGCTGCTCACGGGGCACCCGGTAGCCGGTCCCGGCGCCGGGCACACTCCCCACCCGCCCGACGCCTGCAATCTTCTGCATCTGACTCGAGGGCAAGACGCAACAGATAACGCGTCACACGCAAGTGTTAGTCATGGATCAGCCGGGAAGTTCCCAATACGGTGGCCATGACTGAAGTGATCAGCCGCTGAGTCGGAAGGGGTGGACCATGACGACTGCCCAGCCAGCCGCACCCGCCGGGGGCCCGGCGACGCACTCGGCCGCCGCTGCCACGCCCACCGCGGTGGCCGAGGCGGAGCGCTGGACCGCCCACAACTACCATCCGCTGCCGGTGGTGCTCGCCGACGGCGACGGCGCCTGGGTCACCGACGTCGATGGTCGCCGTTACCTGGACTGCCTGGCCGGTTACTCCGCCCTGAACTTCGGCCATCGCCACCCGGCGCTGATCGAGGCCGCCCGAGCCCAGCTCGACCGACTCACCCTCACCAGTCGCGCGTTCCTGCACGACCAGTTCGCCACCTTCTGCCGGGAGCTGGCGCAGTTGTGCGGCAAGCAGCTGACGCTCCCGATGAACACCGGCGCGGAGGCGGTCGAGACCGGCATCAAGGTGGCCCGGAAGTGGGGCTATCAGGTCAAGGGGGTGCCGGAGGGGCAGGCCACGATCGTGGTGGCGGAGAACAACTTCCACGGCCGGACCACCACCATCATCAGCTTCTCCACCGACCCGGAGGCGCGCGCCGACTTCGGCCCGTACACCCCCGGGTTCCGGATCGTCCCGTACGGCGACCTCACCGCGCTGCGGGAGGCGGTGGACGACACCACCGTGGCGGTGCTGCTGGAGCCGATCCAGGGCGAAGCCGGGGTGTACGTGCCCCCACCCGGCTACCTGGCCGGGGTCCGGGAACTGTGCGACCAGCGGAACGTGCTCTTCCTGGCGGATGAGATCCAGTCCGGACTGGGCCGCACCGGCGCCACCTTCGCCTGCGACCACGAGCAGGTGGTGCCGGACGCCTACCTGCTGGGTAAGGCGCTGGGCGGCGGGATCGTGCCGGTGTCGGCGGTGGTGGCCAACACCGATGTGCTCGGGGTACTCCGCCCCGGTGAACACGGCTCCACCTTCGGCGGCAACCCCCTGGCCTGCGCGGTCGGCACCGCGGTGGTGCGGCTGCTGCGCACCGGGGAGCTCCAGGACCGGTCCGCCCGGCTGGGCGAGCGCCTGCACGCCCGGCTGCGTGAGTTGGTCGGGCACGGGGTGGTGGAGGTACGTGGACGCGGACTGTGGGCGGGGGTCGACATCGACCCGGACCGGATGACCGGCCGGGAAGCGTGTGAACGGCTGGCCGCCCGCGGCGTCCTGGCCAAGGACACCCACGGCTCCACGATCCGACTGGCCCCGCCGCTCGTCATCGACGAGGCCGACCTGGACTGGGCGGTCGACCAACTCGCGGCGATCCTCTGATCTCCCGCGCGGCGCTCGAGGCGCCCACCGGTGGGGCGGCTCAGCGCAGCCGGATCGCCACCGTGGGCGCCTCCGCCATCACCGAGGCCGGGCGCGCGGTACCGCCCCGCAACCGGTCCGGTCGACCGAGCTCCACTCCCCGGTACAGCTCCACCACGTCGTCCGCGGTCAACTGGTAGGCCTGACCGGCGGTCAACGGCACCGATCCGGCCGGGGTGCGCACCACTGTCCCGTTGGTGCTGCGGTCGGTGACCACCAGGACATCGCCGTGCAGGTCGAGGCGCAGATGGTTGCGGCTGACCCAGCGCATCGCCTCCGGCCCGAGCAGTCGCCCCAGGCTCACACTGGCCCCGGGCCCTTCCGGGGTGGGGGAACGCCCCACCACCACCGGCGCCTCCGGCCGGACCACGAACCGGCCCCGGACCGCGCCGTCCACCCGGACCGCCAGCACCCGCGCGGGCGGGCGAGGCCCGGCATCGACCAGTCGGGTGTCGTGACGGGGACAGGTGGGCACCGCTGCCCGCAACCGCGGTGGGGGCTGGCCTCCGGTGGGGGCCCCGAACCCCGGGCAGGTCGGCTCCGGACACCGCCACAACCGGGTCAGCACCGGGGTGGCGGCCGGTCCGGGCAGTCCTTCCCCGACCGTGGCGAGCCCCTGGGCGGCCGGCGCCAGCAGTCCGCGGGGCAGCCACGCGTACCGGTCGGCGTACGGTGCGAACAGCTGCCGGCTCAGCACCGGCACCCCGAGCTGCTCGGCCACCTCCAGTACGCGGTCTTCGGGCTGCGGCAACACCTCCAGCAGCCCGTCATCGGCCCACCGCCGGATCGCCATCCGCTCGTTGGAGGTGAGATCGAGGTCGGACAGGAGTCCGCGGTTCGCCACCGCGAACACCGCCACCCCGTCCTCCGCCAGGTGCTGCGCGTACGCGTCCAGCACGTGCCCCAGCCGCAGCAGACTGGCCGGTTTGCCGTGGTCGCCGTCGAGATCCACCAGCCGGACCACCTCGGCCAGGTCCAACACGCCCCGCGCCAGGGCTGGATCCAGGGTCAGGCGTGCCTCGATCGCGTCCAGTACTCGACTGACCTCGAACCGCATCAGCCCGCTCCGTTCCCCTCCGGCCGGTCAGCGCCCAGCTCCGCCACGATCCGGTCGATCCGGTCGGCGAGGTCCAGGTCCTGGGCGGTGACCCCACCCGCGGAGTGCGTGACGCATCGGAAGGTGACGCTCCGCCACCGGATGTCCATGTCGGGATGGTGGTTCAGCTCCTCGGCCACCGCTGCCACCCGGTTCACCGCCGTGATCGCGGTCGGGAAGCTATCGAAGGTAACCGTGCGTGCGATCCCGGACGGATCCCCCGACCAGTGCGGGTGCTCCTGCAACCTGGACCGCACTTGATCAGGTTTGAGCAGCTCAGCCATGGTGCAGACGATACCGCCCGGTCCGCGGTGGCGGGTTCGCCGCCGCGCCGATCGGCGGTGAACCCGCCGGTCAGCCGGCGGTGTCCGCCGCCTCCTCGACCCCGAACAGCGGCAGGCAGGGGGTAAGCCCTTCGATCGTGACCGGCATGGTGCGGGTGGCCTGCCAGTCGGCGCGGCTCAACCGCAGCCGCTGGATGGTGACCGCCCGGCCTTGTACCACCTCCCGGGTGATTCCGTCCGGGCGATAACCCAGCTTGCGGGAGACCCTCAGCGAGGCGGGGTTGTCCACCATCGCCCCCGAGACCGCCTCCTGCGCGGCCAGGCCGGCGAAGGCCAGGTGGAGCACGGCCGCCCGCATCTCCGTGCCGATCCCTTGGCCCTGGTGCGCGCGCCCGAGCCAGGAACCGGTACCCACTTCCCGGGTGATGGCGAAGTCGCGGGCTCCTAGGCTCTGCTGCCCGACCGGCCGCCCGGCGTGGAACACGACGAGGTTCAGGGACCAGTTCGTCGGGGTCCAGGTGCCGAGCGTGGTCAGGTAGTACTGGATGACGTTGCGCCCCACCTCCACCGGGGGCGCATCAGTCCACGGCACACTGAACGGCATCTGGTCCGGCGGGTGAATCCCCGCGGCGGCCACGTCGGCCAGGTCGGCGAGTTCCGCTAGGGACGGTATCCGCAGCTCTAGCCGAGGGGTGACCAGCCGCAGCCCGACCAGCGGGAAATAGTCGACCAGCATGCCTCCATCCTGGCCGGCTACTCCCGACATTTCATCAAATTTTTCTCGGTGGACGGCAGCATCGAAGCGGCGTGTGCCCCGGAGGACATGGGAGCGAGACCACACACCGGTCCACAGAAACCGGGCCCCCTATCGCCGACCGGGCTGGCCGCACCGCGCACGATCGTCCTGCTTCTCGGTTGCGTCCGCCTACTAGACTGCGGAAAACAACCCCAGGAATATATTGACTATCTTGCTTCTGTACCCGGGCCCCCAGGGAGACTGCGGACAGTGACCACCACGTCACGTTCATTGGTGCGAGCGGTCGGGTTCGCGGCCATGATCGCGCTCGGCCTCAGCGTGACCGCCTGTGGCGGCGACAGCGGCGACGGCCTTCCCCCGCCCGCATCCCCACCCGCGGACACCCCGGCACAGACCATCGACCCGGAGCATCAGCAGATCCTCGACGTCTACTACGGATCGGTGGATGCGATGGTCGCCGCCCAGGCGGCAGGCGACCCGGATTACCCCGACCTAGCCAATTATTTTCTGGTCGGGGCCGCTGCCCTGATGAACGTGGAGAGCGGAATCCAGCACAACAACCTCCGGGGCACGTACTACCTGGGCGATCTGGAGGTGGTTTCGGCCACCGTGACCGAGGTGGACTTGGAGGCCGAGCCCCCGGTCGCCGTCATCGAGGCCTGTCTGGACTACTCCAACTATCTCCTCGTCCACCGGGAAGACGACTCCCGTGTTCCGGGCGTAGAGCCCCCCGGCCGCCATCCGGTCACCAACCAGGCGGTGCTGGGCACAGACGGCTTCTGGTACATCGCCACCAGTGAGACACATTGGACTGAATCATGTTGACACTCGACCGGAAAGCCTGGGTCGCCGCAATCACGACCTCGATGGTCGTGTTCGCCACAGGTTTATTCGTAGCCACCAACGCCCACACGCCGCAGCCTGATCTCTCGCCCAGCCGGACGGAGCTTACGGCTCAACCTCGGGACAACTGCCCCACCAACGATTACTTGTGCCTGCCCGGAACGGAGAACCCTTCTCCCTCCAACCCATCCCGTGGCTCCGGTGGAGGGAGCACCGCCTGCACATACGACACCGGTGACGGCACCATCACCGTGGCGGACGACTCCCGCCGCCGCGGCATCGTCCGGTTGGCGCAGTACGGGGTGATCGAGATCCCCTGCTACATGGAGGGCTACGGGTGGTACGACGGGGGCAACTGCTACGTCGGTGATCCCCCAGCGCTGGTGCAGCCGCCGCTCTTTCCGCCAGAAGGCGCCGACCCGGACAGCGGCGCCTGGTATTGGCTGCGCTGCTTCGCCGGGATCACCCTCTTCAACGGGGAGCCGGTGTTCTACTGGTACGCGGACATGCGCTGGCGGTGGATCGCCCACGAGGACGCCCCGAGCGTGACCCCCGAACAGGTGGCTCGGTCGTGGCTGGCCGCGATCCGGCTGGAGCCGGTCCAGCTGCAGCTCGCCCCACCGCCGGGCAGCGGCGCCGGCCTGGTCGGGCTACCGGTCTGGCTGGGGGTGGACACTTCCGACCCGAACTCTTGGGGCCCCATCAGCGACCGCCACTGCATCGCCGGCGTGTGTGTCTCGCTCTCAGCCCAGGTCACCGAGGTCACCTGGAACATGGGCGACGGCACCACGTTCACCTGCGCCCGGGGCACCCACCACACCTGGCAGCGGGGGATGGACTTCCGTAGTCCCACCGGCTGCCACCACTTCTACCAGCGCTCCAGCCGGCACCAGCCCGGCGGGCACTACACCCTCACCGCTACCAGCCACTGGGAGGTGGAGTGGTCGGGCCTCTCCGCCTCCGGAGTGATGACCGTCGAACGCACCGCCACTACCAGCGTCCAGATCGACGAGATTCAGGTGTTGACGACCCGATGACCCAGACGAATCCCTCTGTCACCCTCCCTAGCGCATCGATGGGCCCGGTGGCCGCCCCGGCGGGGCCACGCGAGCGACGGATCCGGTTCGGCCAGTTGGCGCTGGCGATCGCCCTCGTGGTCGTGGGCGCGTTGGGCGCCGCTGGCTTGGTCGTGGTGGTGGCCGGCGAGGGCCGGTACCTCGCCTTGGCGCGGGATGTGGCGTACGGGGCCCAGATCCAGGAGAGCGACCTGATCACCGTGCAGATCACCTCACCACCGGGGTTGTCGCCGGTGCCGGCCAGCGAAATCCACCGTGTGGTGGGCAACTACGCGGCCATGCCGCTGGCCAAGGGCACCCTGCTCACCAGCTCTCAGGTCACCGCGACCCGGCACCCGGGGCCGGGCGAGGCCCGGATCGGTATCACCCTGCGTAACGACCGGCTGCCGGGGCAACATCTGCGCCCCGGGCTGCTGCTGCTCCTGGTGGACACCAGTGGCGGCGACAATTTCTCCTCCGGGGACCAGCCGGTGACGCGCACCCGCACCTGGGAGGTGATCCTGGCGAGCGCCGGCAATGAGGAGGACCGCTTCATGCTGGGCGGCGCCGGTAGCCGGGAGGTCACCTTGGACGTGATCGTCCCGGCCCGGGACGCACCCCTGATCGCCACCCTGGCCGCCGATGGCGACATCGCGGTAGCGGTGCTACCGGGACAGCCGGGAGCGTGACATGGCCGTCATCGCGCTCGTGTCCGCCAAGGGCAGCCCGGGGGTGACCACGGCTGCGCTCGCGTTCACCCTTACCTGGCCCGGACACTGCGTGCTGGCCGAATGCGACCCGGCCGGCGGCACCGTCCAAGCGGGATATTTAGCCGGCGCACTGCCGGCCGACCGCGGCATCCGGGAACTGGCCGTGGCGGAACTGCGGGGAGAGGACCTGCACCAGAAGTGGTGGCAACAGTTGGTCGACCTGCAGCCGCCCAAGTTGCAACGGCTCTTGCTGCCGGGGATCACCGATCCCGTGCAGTCCGGCACGCTGCGGCAGGTGTGGGAGCGGCTCGCTGAGTTCTTCATTCAGCTCGAGTACACCTCTCCCAGCTTCGATGTGATCCTCGATTGTGGTCGGTTGGCCGCCCCCAACACGCCATGGCCGCTGCTGCACCGAGCGGACGCGGTGCTGCTGGTGATGCGACCGAGCCTGCCGCAGATGGCCTCCGCCGTGCCGGTCCTGCGCACTCTGCGCAATCAACTGATCGACCACGGGGTGGGCACCACCTCCTTGGGGCTGTTGCTGACCGGGCCGGGTGACCAGCCGGCGCGGGTGGTCACGCAAGAGCTGCACAACCCGGTGGTCGTCACCCTGCCGAACGACCCCCGCACCGCGCACGTGCTCGGCCACGGTGGGCATGTCCGGATGAACTCGCCGCTCATGCGTGCCGCGGCCGCCGCCCACCCCTACCTGGTCAACCACGTCCAGACCCGCCGGGCCGCGCTCCAGGCGCGGGCGACCGGCATTGATTCGGGAGTTGCCCAGCTATGACCGCCGACGACTATCCGACCGTGGTCGGTTGGCGGCCGGAGTGGCCGGCCGACCTTACCGACCGGCCGGCTGGAGCGGCGACCACGCCCGCAGGCGACCACGCTACCGCCAGCGGGACAGCACCACTGGTCTCGTCCCCGATGCCACCGCCTCCCCAGGCGGCGGTGCCCCCGCCGCCGCCCGCGGCACCGGCGGCGGTCCCCCCTCCTCCACCGGTGCCGCCTCCGCCGTCGGCGCCGCCGATCCCCCCGTCGGTCCGACCGGTCTCACCGTCGGTCCGGCCGGTCTCAGCGCCCGCTCACGGCCCGCATCGGGCTCCCGCGGGGGAGGCCGGGGTACGGGGGCCGGTCTCCGGACCGCCTGGGCGGGCACCATTGCGGGTGGACTATGCCACGGTCCGCCTGATCCGGGACGCGGTGAGCACGGAGCTGTCCCGGGTGCTGCACGGCAAGGTGGTCGACCCCCAGCAGCGCCAGCTCGAGGGGGAACGGATCGCCGCGCGACATGTCCGGGACTGGGTGGACGACCAGCGCCGGGCCGGCAATCCCCTGGCGCCGGAATATGAAGAGGTCCTGCTCGACGCGGTCGTGGCGGAGCTGCTCGGCCTGGGCCGGCTACAGCTGCTGCTGGCCGACCCGGAGGTCGTCGAGGTACACATCCTCGGCTACGACAAGGTCCGCATCGAATACGCCGACGGCTCCATCGTGGAGGGAGAGCCGGTCGCGGACAGCGACGACGAGTTGCTGGAGATCCTCCAGACCCTGGCGCGGCGCGCCGGTAGCGAGAAAAACCTCTCCCCTTCGAGTCCGCACCTGTCCATGGAGCTGCCCGACCAGCACCACAGTCGCTTGACCGCGGTGGCCTGGGTGACTCCCCGTCCCCACGCGGCGATTCGGCGACACCGGGTGCTCGACGTCGACCTGGACCAGCTGGTCGACCTGGACATGATCAGCGAGCCGGTGCGGGACTTGCTGAAAGCGGCCATGGCCGCTGACCTCAACATCATGATCGCTGGGCTGGGTGGGGCGGGGAAGACCACGCTGGCGCGGGCGTTAGCGGCGGAGATCCCGCCCACCGAGCCGGTGGTGGTGATGGAGGACCGCCGCGAGCTCGGCCTCCACACCAGCGGCCGGCACCCCTGGGCGATGTCGATGGAGACCCGCCAGGGGCACGGGGAGTTGGATGCGCGCGGTCGGCCGCGGGGTGAGGTGACGCTGGCCGATTTGATTCCGGTCTCGCTGAGTCTCGGGGTGCTCCGGATCATCGTCGGGGAGGTCCGCGGTAACGAGATCGTGGCGATGCTGCAGGCGATGACCACCAGCCGGGGCTCCATCTGCACCATCCACGCGCGTAACCCGCACTCGGTCATCGACCGGGCGGTGGAGCTGGCGCTCACCCACGGGCCGGAGATGACCGCGGAACTGGCCCAACGGATGGTGGCCGGCGCCCTCGACCTCATCGTGTACGTCAATGTGGAGGACGAGACCCGGATCGGCGGCCGCAAGCACCGGTACGTCTCGCACGTGGTGGAGGTGGTCGGCTCCGGGGACCGGGGGCAGGTGGTGACCACCGAGCTGTTCGGCCCCGGCCATGACGGCCGCGCGGTGCCCAAGCACCATCCCGAACGGATTCGCGACCAGCTCATCCGGGTGGGGTACGACAGCCGTCGCCTGACCCCGTACATGGCTTCGGGCGACGGCGGCTGGCGCAACCCGCTGCGGAAGAAAGCGGGGCGCGGATGACCGAGGCGATGGTGTTGGCGGCGGTCTGCGGGGCGGTGCTGACCTCCGGCCTGGTGCTGGGGGTGCACGCGTTCCTACGCCGGGATCGGCCGCCGGCGGGACCACCCCCCTGGTTGCGGCGGGTGGTAATCCGGGCGCTGCGGGGGCGCAGTCGTAACCGCGCCGAACAGCGGCGCTACCAGATCGGGCTGCTCACCGCGGTCCTGGGTGGCGCGATCACCTGGCTGATCAGCGGCCTGCCGGTGCTCGGCCTGTTGGCGGCCGCCGCGGTGCCGGGGGTGCCCTGGCTCCTGGCCGGCACCCGCGCCGAGAAGCGCGCGATCGCCCGGGTGGAGGCGATCGGCGAATGGACCCGCCGGCTGCGGGACGTCACCGCCACCGGGGCCGGGATGCAGGCGGCGATCATCTCCGCCGCCGCCACCGCCCCACCCGCCGTCGAGTACGAGGCCCGGATGCTGGCCGCCCGGTTGCAGGCGGGCTGGAACGCGCGGCAGGCGCTGCTGGAGTTCGCCGACGAGATCGATGACGCGGTCTGTGACCAGATTGTGGCCGCGCTCCTGCTGCACCTGCGTGACCGCGGCGAGAAACTGGGGGCGGTGCTCACCGCCATCGCCGAGGCCGCGGCCAAGGAGGTCGCGATGCGGAAGGAAGCGGATGCGGAGCGTGCCTCGGCCCGGGTCTCCATTCGGTTCATGGTGATCTTCACGATCGGCGCGGTGACGGTGGCGGCGCTGAGTGGGGACTACATGGCCCCGTACGCCACTCCGGGCGGACAGGCGCTGATGGCGATCCTGGCCAGTATCTTCATCGGTCTGCTGGTGTGGGTGCGGACCATGAGCCGGCCGGACCGGCCACCCCGGCTCCTCAGCGCCGCTAGCTCCGCCCAGCCGGTGGAGGGGGCTCCGCAGCTCCAGGCCGACGCCACCTTTGAGGAGGTGCGGTGATGCTGCTGTGGGCGATCGGCGCCGGTGCGCTGCTGGGTCTGGGGATCTTCCTGCTGATCTGGCAGCTGATGCCGGCCACCCCGGTGGCGGGGCGGGCGCTCCGCCGCCTCCACCCGGACGGGATGGACCCGACGGTGCTGGGCGGGATCACCCCGTCCCGCCCCTGGTGGGAGCGGCTGTGGCGGCCACCGACGCGGGAGTTGACCCTCCTGGGGCGCACCACGCAGCAGTACTGGCTCTCGATCGGGCTGTCGGCGCTGGTGGGGTTGGCGGCTCCGGGGGTGTTCGGGGCGATGGTGGTCACCACCGGCCTACCGATCCCGATCTCGATTCCGGTCATCGGCAGCCTCGGTTTCGCCGCCCTGGCCGCGTTCGGCGCCCACTATGACGTGCTGGTCAAGGCCGCCCGCGCCCGGTACGAGTTCCGGCGCGCGGTCTGCACCTACCTGGACCTGGTCAGTTTGGAACTAGCCGCCGGGCACGGGCCGGTAGCGGCGCTGGAGCGGGCCTGCACCGGCATCGACGGCTGGGTGTTCGAGCGGCTGCGGGAGACCCTGCTGCGGGCGCAGCTCCAGCTGAACCAGCCGTGGGAGGAGCTGCGGGCGTTGGCGCGCGACATCGACGTCCCGGAGCTCGGCGACGTGGGCGACATCGTCCAGGCCGCCGGCTCCGACGGTGCGGTGGTGCACGAGACCCTGCTCGCGCGGGCCCAGTCCCTGCGGGACCAGATTCGGGTGGAGGCGCTGGCCCGGGCCAAGGCCACCACTACCAAACTCGACATTCCGGGCGCCGCGCTCCTGTTGGTACTCGCGGTATTCGTGATCTTCCCACTGATGACTCGGATCGGACAATGAGGAGCCACTCTTCGGAAAGGACATGGATCATGCGTCTGACAGATTACGGCCGTGCCCTGGCCATCCGGCTGCGCGAGCGGGCCGGCGCGCGCGACCGAGGGGACAGCCCGATCCCGTCCACGATCATCATCGCGGGATTGGCGATCATCGCCATCGCACTGCTGGCCTGGCTAGGTAACTACGTGCTCGGTTTCCTCAGCCAGGCGCCGACCGACCTGCCGGATGCTCCGTTCTGACATGGGCGGCAGGAGCCGTCGCGGACGTAGCCTGGCCCCCTCGAGGGCTACCGCTGCGCGCGACCGAGGTGGGTCAGTGATCGAGATGGCGATCCTGTGGCCGATCGCCCTGATCGCGATCTTTGGAGGAGTCCAGGTCGCCACCTACTTCACCGCCCGCACGGTGGCGCTGTCCGCGGCCCAGGTAGGGGTCGCCGCTGAGCGGCAGTACGACGCCGTCCCTGGGTCCGGGGTGGAGCGGGCCGAAGCGTTCCTCGCCAACTCCGGGGATTGGCTGGTCAACGCTCGGGTCAGTGATCCAGTCCGGACGGATGAGGAGGTCTTCATCACCGTCAGTGGGGAGGCGCTGTCGCTGCTGCCGGGAGTGACCTGGGAGGTGCAGCAAACCGCCCGGGGCACGATCGAGCGGTTCACGGAGGCGCCATGAGCATCCGCACCGGGGAACGCGGTTCGGTGTCGGTGGAGATGGCGATCCTGGCACCGGTGTTCGTCCTGCTGATCATCGCCGCGATCGTGTTTGGCCGGACCGCGATCGCGGCGAACGCGCTGGACGTGGCCGCCCACGACGCGGCCCGGGCGGCCTCCATCAGCCGCACCCCGGAGGCTGCCGCGGACAACGCCCGGGCCGCCGCCCAGACCGCCCTTTCCTACCAGGGGCTGGACTGCCTGGAAGAGCCGACCATCGTGCCGGACGTCAGCGGATTCACCAGCGGCGCAGAGCTGACGTTCGTGTCGGTGACCATCAGCTGCGAGGTGTCCTTCCTCGACGTCGCCCTGCCGGGCGTACCGCGGAGCCGGGTGCTGACCACCACGTTCCTCTCCCCGATCGACACCTACCGGGAGCGGTGATGCGCAGATTCCGCCTCTTCCCGTCCCGTCCGTTTGCGCGGCCGGAGCACGACGCCGGCCGGGTAAGCGTGTTTCTCGTGATTATCTTCACCGGCCTGCTGATGGTGCTGGGGGTGACGGTGGACGCCACCGGACAACTCCGCACCCTGATGCGGGCGGACAACCTGGCGGCGGAGGCGGCCCGCGCGGCCGGGCAGGCCATCGACGTCGACCTGGTTGCGGAGACCGGCCAGCACCGGGTCGACCCCGCCCTGGCGATGGAGTACGCCCGGCGTTACCTGAACGCTGCCGGGCACAACGAGCCCGGGATGAGCTACGACATCACCTTGATTGACGACACTACTGTCGCCATCGAGGTCGAGCTCCCGTATCGCAACCGGGTGCTCGGCATGTTCGGCAGGTCCGACGTCCAGGTCACCGGCACCGCGGTGGCGGTCCTGGTCTCCGGTCCCTAGGAGGGCGTACGTGTCGCGGAGAACACCAGTCGCCGTACCGGCCAGCCCGGCGGTACGGGTACTGCGGGCGCTGGGCTCGCTGCTCATCCTGATCGGGCTGATCGCCGGGTTGCCGGTGGCGTTGGCCGTGCTAGCGGGCAACCCTCTGGACCGGCTGCCCAACCTGGACGGGCTCTGGCAAGCCCTGACCTCACCGGATGACGGCAGCCTGTTCCTGGCGGTGCTGGCGGTCGTGGGCTGGCTCGCGTGGGCCGTGTTCACCGGTTCGGTCGCCCTGGAACTGTTCGCGCGGATCACCCGTCGCCGCACCCCCGCCATTCCCGGCCTGAGTGGACCGCAGCGGATCGCTGCCGTACTGATCGCGGCGATCGCCGCCATCGCGGTCACTCCTACCGTGGCCAGCGCCAGCGCCGCGGCGGTGGTCGCCCCACCGGCGGCGGTGGTCGCCCCGATCGATCCCGCCGCGGCGCAGGAGCAGGCACAGCAGCAACAGCAGGCGCGGGTCAGCACCGGCGCGGTGGTGCACACCGTGGAGCGGGGCGAAGGCCTGCTGGATCTGCAGGACCGGTACGGGGTGCCGTGGCAGCGCATCGCCGAGGCCAACTACGGGGTGGAGCAGCCGGACGGGCGGAGCCTGCAGCGTGGCCAGACCCGCATCTATCCCGGTTGGCAGATGCGGATCCCGGTCGGCACCGAGAGCGGGGTGGTCCGTGGCTTCGGCACCGCGCCGGGGAGTGAGGCCACCACCGCGGGGCTCGGCACCGCCGGCGAACTGTCCGCGGGGCAGCAGCAGTACGTGGTCGCCCAGGACGACTGGCTGTGGCACATCTCCGAGCGGTATCTCGGTGATCCCGAGCGGTATCAGGAGATCGCGGACCTGAACCCGGAGTACGCCGACCGGCACGGCAACTTCCCCGACCACATCGAGCCGGGGTGGACCTTGCAGCTCCCTCCGGACGCGGTCGACCGGGGACCGATCCCGCACGCCACCGGCACCACCGTTCCGACCGATCCACCGGACGGGGGCCAGTCCGGCGGGCCGGTTCCCCCTCCGGTGGATCCGGATCAGGAGCCGGAGCCGGAACCTCCCTCCGATCCCGACCCGGCGCCACCCACCAACGATGACTCGCCGCCGGAATCGGCTACCCCGGTGGAGTCCGCGGCGGCGGCGGACCACTCCCCGCCGAAGCAGCGAGCGCCACCCCGGCGTCGGCGTTCGCGTCGCCGATGGTGGGGATAGGGGCCGCACCGGCCCCGCCGGAAACCGAGCTCTCCCCGGTCACCAGCGACCGCCCGTCCCCCTCGACCTCCGCCGCCGGCGCGGCTGATCCCGCACCCGAGCAGGTGGGCGACGCCCTCGTCAGCGAAGCCGATCCGGAGCAGTTCGCCCCCGCGGTCCTGACCGGTGCCGGGCTGTTGGCCGCGCTCGTGCTCGGGGTAGCCGGATATCAGCTGCGCCGTCGCCACCAGTACCACCGGCCCGGGTTCCGGCTGCTGCCCTCCCTGCGTCGGGGAGAGAAACTGCTGCACACCGCCGCGCAGCCGCTGGACACCCTCCGGTTGGACGCCGCGCTGCGGCACCTGGCCACCGCCCTCGCCGATCGCACCGGCGACCTGCCGGACGTGGCCGGTGCTCTGATCGACGGCGGCTCGGTGCACCTGCTGCTGACCGCGCCGTGCCCGAATCCGCCGGCACCTTGGCGGGCGCACGCGGACCGGTGGACGCTACCGGCCGGGGCGGTCCTGCCGGTTACCGGCGGCGCGCGGCGGCTCGCTCCACTGCCCACGTTGGTCGCGGTCGGCTCCCAGGCGGGTTTCCACCTGCTGCTGGACCTGGAGCGGTTGGGGTTCCTCACCATCCATGGTGATCCGGAGCGGGCGCTGAACCTGCTCCGCTACCTGGCGGCCGAGCTGGCCTGCAACACCTGGTCAGACACCACCGACCTGCTCCTGGCCGGCTTCCCCGCCCGCCAGGCCCAGCTCCTGACCACCTTGGCCCCGGACCGGGTGCGGGCGTTGCCGTCGGTGGCGGACGCGGTGGGCATGCTCCGGCACCGGATCGCCTCGGCGCGCGCGACCCTCAGCCACACCGGGGCGGCGGATGCGCTGGCGGGGCGGATACAAGGCACCGCCGGCGACGCCTGGATGCCGCAGGTGCTGCTGGCCTCCGCCGGCAGCTCCGCCGATCTGGCGGCACTGGCCGGGTTGGAGCAGGAACTCCACCAGGCCGGCAGCCGGTGCGCGGTAGCGGTGGCTACCACCGAGCCCATGGCCGCCCAGTCCCGCCCCAGCCAGGTGACCGTGACCGCGGACGGGGCCGTCCAGGTCCAGCTACCATTCCTGCGCGCGTCCCTGGCCGCAGCGGGATTGTCCGCTGCGGAGCTGGAGTCGCTCGCCGAGACCGTGCACGCGGCCCGGTCCAGCCGGCTGGTGCCGGTGCCACCGGCTCCCGAGCCCGACCAGTGGGCGGCCGGCACCGACGCCGCCGGGGCGGTCCGGGGAGTGGGGACGGCTCCGGTCGGCGCTCCCGGGAACCGGGAACCGTATGAGGAGGAGACCCCGGTCATGCCACTGTCGCTGCCGGTTCTCACCGCCGGGCAGCCGGACCGGGATCCGGAGCTCGACCTGGACCTGCGGGACTGGCAGGCAGCCACCCTGCGCCCTCGGATCGGTCTGCTGGGGCCGGTCACGGTGGAGGCGTCCGGCGTACCGCCGGAGCAGCGGCGCCGGCTGCACGAGGAGCTGATCGTGTTCCTCGTCCAGCGGGCCGGACGGGGCGCCGACGCACGCATGATCGACGAAGCGCTCTGGCCGGGGCGGGAGGTCGACGACCCGACCCGGCAACTGCTGATCAGTCGGGTGCGCCGGTGGCTCGGCACCGATGCTCGCCGGACGCCCCTGGCTGCCGGACCCGGACGCCAACCTGACCTACCGGCTGGCGGACGGATACCTGTGCGACTGGCACCTGTTCCGCCGGCTACGGGCGCGGGCGCAGCTGCGGGGCGCCGACGGGCTCGGGGACCTGCAGGCAGCGCTGGAGCTGGTCCGGGGAGTCCCGCTGGCCGGCGCCGCCGAGCCGGGCACCCCCGGCACCCGCAACCCGTACCCGTGGCTGGCGGAGTCGGATCTCCGCCCGGACCACCTGGTGGCGACCATCGTGGACACCGCGCATGAACTGGCGGAGCGGTGCCTGGCCGCCGGCGACCCGGCCGGCGCCCGTTGGGCGGTGCAGCAAGCCTGGCTGGCGGATCCGGAACGCAGCTACGACCTCCCCTGGCAGGACCTGCTGCGCGCCGAGCACGCGGACGGGCGAACCGATCAACTGCGCGCCGTGTTGGCGGAGCTGATGGAGCTGCGTGGGGTGGAGAGCCCCGCGGAGCTGGCCCCCGACACCTACCGGCTGATCAGCTGTTGGCCGCCGAACGTGCTGGTTCCGGCCAACTCATCGGAGTGGTCACCAGCAGTTCCGACGGGAGCGCCGCCAGCCCCTGGGGGTTCTCCAGGCGCTCCTGGCGCTCCCGTTCCTGCTGTTCCCGCTGACGCTGGTGGGCTTCGAACGCCCCGTAGACCGCGATCGCGGCCGAGATGATCGCCACCAGCACGATCCCGGCTATCACCGCGGGCCAAATCCGCCGGCGGTCCCGCCAGGTCCGGCTCGACCCGTGCAGCAGGGCGGACCGCAGTTGGCGCCGGCGCAGGGTGTCCGCTTCCAGGAGGAACCGCTCGGCGTTGGGGGTGTCGCTGAACGGGGTGGGGACGCTGCCGGACCGGGCCGGGTCAGCCGGGGACTCGGGGCCGCTCACCACCGTCCTCCTTCGGTCCGCATTGCTCCGGCGGGCGCCGCGGTCGCCGGCGGGCTGAACCACTGTCCGGGGCTGCCGGGATCAGCCACGAGCGCGGCGATCCGCAGATACGCCTCCCGGGTGACCGGGCGCAGCTGGGCCGGCTCCATCCGCTCCCCGTTGCCCAGCCAGGGATCAAATCCGATCGGGACGATCCGGGCCTCCGCCAGCCCTAGCGCCTGGCGCAGCCGCCGACTCGCCCGCCGGAACTGTCCCGGGTTCAGGCAGACCACCGCCAACACCACTGTGGCCAGTCGGTACGGGTCGACCTCGTGCACGCGGCTGAGGGCTGTCCGGGCGGCCGTGACCGCATCGTGGCTGACGGTCGTGACCAGCACGACCTGGTCGGCTCGCTCCACCGCCGCCTGCGCCGCCTCCCCCAGGTCGTTGCCCACGTCCACCAGGGTGAGCGGATGCTGGCTGCGCAGCTGATCCAGCACCCGCAGCAGCGGCTCCCGACCGACCGGGCTGTGCCACGGGGCTCCGTCGACCACCGCCAGACTGTTGTGCACCCACAGTGGCGCCTGATCCGGCCCACCCTCGGCCACCGCCGGCACAGGCGGTGCCGGCTGTCCCAGCAGCCGCTCGCCCAGCGAGCTGCCACCCTGCCGGGCGGAGATCAGGGCGGTGGTGTCCTGACGCAGCGTGGAGAGGGTCAGTGCCACCGCGGTGGCGGTGGTGGTGGTGCCGACGCCACCCTTGCCCGCCAGGAAGGCGATCACCCGCGGCTCCGGTCGCCGGACCCGCACCCGCGCCACCAGCTGCCGCTCGTACTCAATCGCCGCCGCCGCGCCCGGCTCGACCAGGCCGAACGTGACCGCCCGCAGCACCCGCCGGGCCCCTGCCCACGGCCGGGCCGCCGGTGGGGGGACGAGCTGGGACAGCGGGGTCAGGTAGCTGGCCATCGCCGGTGGAGGCGGCTTGGGCAACCCACCGATCGGACGGCTGAGCGTACTGTCCACCCAGTCAGGAGTGACCGCTGCCGGTGCGGCCACCGGGGGCTGGGGCACCCCGGACGCCGGACCGGGCGGCGCCGGCGGGCTGGCGGTCGTCCCGATGGGGGGCGCCGGTGGGGCAGGCGGCGGGGGTGGCACCGGTGGCGCTGGGGGCGTGGTCGGCGGTGGCGGCGGGACGGCCGCCGGCTGGGAGCGGGCGGTGGAGGGCGGGGGTACCGCCGAGGCCGCCCGAGCCGCCGCAGGTGGTGGAGGCGGCACCGGGGTCGTGGCCCGGGCGGCGGAGGAGGGTGGCGGAGTCGGTACCGCGGCCCGCGCCCGGCCATAGGTGGTCGGCCCCCGGCTCGGCCGCGACTCCCCGGGCACCGGGGAGGAACCGGGGTGGGCGACCGATGCGGACCCAGCGACCGATGCGGACCCGGTGGCCGATGCGGACCCGCTGGCCGGCGGCTCGGTGGGCTGACTCGGAGGCGGCGGGACCGCCCGGCCGGTCGCCGGCGCCGCCACCCCGCGGGGCCAGCCGGCGGCTGACGTCGGCGCCGCACCACTGGCGGTCTCCCGCGGGGGCGAGGAGGCCGCCGGGGCCCCGGGGGCAAGCGGCGCGGCCGCCGGTGACGAGAGGGGCGAGAACCCGGAGTCGCCGGCCACGGCTGCCTGCCCGCCGACTGTGGCCCGACCCGACGTGCTCGCCGGCTCCCCTGCCCGGCCACCGGCCGAAGCCGGCGGGGTCAAGGGAGGCGGCGGGTCGGTGGGGGTGAGCCCGACCATCCGCGGGTCGATCCCCATCCGGGCCAGTTCCGCGACGCTGTCCTGGGCAGCGCGCCGGATCGCGTCGGCGTCCTCCTGCGGCCGGTCGCCGTCGGGCTCGGACGCCATCGTGCCTCCTCTCCGTCGGTCACGCGGGACTCACTGGGTGGCCACAGCCGAGCGGCCCGGGCCGGCCCCAGTCAGCCGAGCGTAAGTTCCTCCACCCACCCGAACACACCCAGCGCGGCGGCCGCCAGTGCCACCAGCGCCGCCACCACCACCAGTTCCAGCCGGTTGAGCAGCTGTTTCACCCGGGCTCGGGCCACGTCCGACAAAGGGATCGCGCTGAGGAGCACCAGCAGCGTCGCCGCCAGCGCGGCCGCCGGCACCAGCCACGGCCGCAACGGTGGCCAATCCTGACCGAGGGTCACGCCGTGACCGGCCAGGACCGCCAGGCCGGCGATACGCAGCGGCAGGATCTGGGAGATCCGCGAGAACACCCGGGAGCGCAGCACCAACGCGGCCCCGGCCATCACCCCCAGCAGTCGATCCCACAGCAGCTCACTGCCGGCCAGCAGCCCGCCGGTGGCGGCTCCCAGCACCGCCACTCCCAACAGGCTGCCGTACAGCAACGCATCGCTCTGGGCGATCCGGGCCGCCAGTGCCTCGCTGGTGACCAGTCCGTGATTACGGACCCGGTAGTCGGCGCTGGCCAACCCACCGATGGTCAACGACACCCGGGGCAGCACCCCGACCACCAGGACCGCGGCCACCGCGGCCAACCGCACCCCCGCCAGTGGATCCCCACCGGCCACGGTGATCACTCCGACCACCGCGCCGGCGGCGCCGAGCAGGCTGAGCCCGGCCAGTTGCGCCCCCGCGACCGGGGTGACTGTCCGAATCAGGGCAGTCACCATCAGCGCCCCGATCAAGGCGGCCCCCACCGTGGCCGGCGCCGGCCACTCCGCCCAGGTGGCCACCGACCACGCGGCCACGCCGCCCCACAACGCCGCCACCGCCAGCGCCAGCTGGGCGATCCGGGGCATCTTCTGCCGGTCGGTCCACCAGGCGGCGACCCCCAGCAAACCGGCCACGCTGATCGCGGTGACCAGCGGCCCGGCCGCCTGTGGGGTCCACACCTGCGGCAACAGGGCGGCCAGCGCCAGCCCCACGGCGCCGGTGGCCACCGAGAACGCGACCGTGGTCGCGGGCTGCCAGCGGCGGGCCGTGGCGTCCATGGTGTCCTCGAGGACGTCTCGTACGTCCTCCACGTACGCCGGATGGACCTGCTCCTGGCTGGTGCGTAGCTCGAGGACGTCACCGTCGGCGATCCCCGCGTCGGCCAGGGTGGTCGACAAATTGAGTCCGGCGCCCCCTACCCGGGCTAGGGTCCAGCCGTTCGGCTGCTCCGGCGCGGTGTCCGGTGCGCAGTAGCCGAGCAGTTGCGGCAGCACGTCCGATAGCGGCAGGGCGCTCGGCAGGGCGAGATCAACCCGGCGAGCACCATGGACAACCGTGACGCGGCTATAGGCGGTGGGCACGGGGTGGCTCCAGGCTGCTGTAATGTCTGCTGCCCGCCATCCTACGGCGGGTGATCCACCACGGGCGGTCGCCGTCCGGTGGGGGTGTCGCGGTCACTTCGGCCCGCCCCGACCCGGTCGGCCCCCAACGAGGCAGGAGGTACGGCCAGGTGAGCACGCGACTGGTCAAGCGGCCGGCGCGGATCGCCCCACCGGAGGTCGACTCCGGCGAGATCACTATCGCGGATCCCCCCAAACCGCAGCAGACCCCGCCGGCGGCCATGAGCGCGTCCATGATCATCATGCCGGTCATGGCCGGTAGTGGCGGGCTGCTGATGGCCATCACCAACAGCAACCCGTTGATGGCCGCCACCGGCGGACTGTTCCTGATCGCGGCGGTCTCGGTGGGCGTGGTGATGCTGATCGGCCAACGCTCCGGTCCCCGCCGGCAGCTCCGGGAGTCCCGGGAACGATACCTGGACTATCTGGAGGAGCTACGCCGCCGACTGCGCCGGACGGTGGCGAGTCAGCAGGCGAACGCGGCCTGGCGGCACCCGGAGCCCGCCCGGCTACTGGACCTGGCCCGCACCGACGCGCGCCGCTGGGAACGGCGGGTCGATGACGACGACTTCCTGGTGCTGCGGGTCGGCCTCGGTGACCAACCGGTCGCCACCCCGCTGACCATGAATACCGACACCGGTCCGTTGAACGAGTTCGACCCGGTGTGTCTGGAGACCGCCCGGACCCTGCAGGCCCGCTACACCACCGTGCGGGAGCAGCCGATATGTGTCGACCTGACGGAAATCGGAGTGCTCAGTGTGGTGGGTGATCGGGCGGCCGGCCGCGCCCTGGCACGGGCGTTGGTGTCGCAATTGGTGACCTTCCACGCCCCGCAGGAAGTCCAGCTCGGAGTGGTACGCGCGGCTCAACACTCCGAAGAGTGGGAGTGGGTCAAGTGGCTGCCCCACCACCTCCACCCCCACCTGCGCGACGGCGACCTACCGGCGCGGCTGGTGTCCACCAGCGTGTCCGGCATGGCGGAGCTGCTGGCGGCGGACCTGGAGGCCCGGCAGGACACCTACCAGCGCCGGCGCGGCCAGCAGATGCGTCCCCGGGAACACCTGGTGATCGTGGTCGACGGCGAACACCTGCCGGGGGTGTGGGGCCTGTCCGCGCCGGAGCCCGGCATTTCCCTCGCCGACCTCGGGGTGCACGTGATCCTGCTGCTCGGTCACCGCCGGGAAGAACCTGAGGAGGTCGACGCCCGGATCACCGTCACCGCCGGGGAGCCGGGCACCGGACACCTCGAGTGGAGCGGCACCGACTTCCTGATCGACCACGTACCCCCCGGCACCCTCACCGGCCTGGCGCGGATCCTGGCGCCGCTGCGGATGGTCGCGGAGGACGCGGGCGAGGGGGCCTTGTCCGCCACGATCGGTCTACCGGACATCCTCGGGGTAGCGGATGTGGCCACATTGGACCCCAAGCGGACGTGGCAGCCGCGCCCGCTCCGGGAACGACTGCGGGTACCGATCGGGATCGGGGCCAACGGCCACGCGGTGATGCTGGACCTCAAGGAGTCCGCGCACGGCGGCATGGGGCCGCATGGACTCGTCGTAGGGGCGACCGGTTCCGGTAAGTCGGAGATGCTGCGCACCCTGCTGACCTCACTGGTGATCAGCCACCCACCGGAGCTGTTGGCGCTGATGCTGGTGGACTTCAAAGGTGGCGCCACGTTCGCCCCGATGGCGGGACTGCCGCACGTCGCCGGCATCGTCACCAACATCGAGGACGACATCACGCTGGTCGACCGGATGCACGACGCCCTGTTCGGGGAGATGCGGCGCCGGCAGGAAGTGCTCAAGGAAGCCGGAAACCTGCCCAATGTCAGCGCCTACCATGCGCTGCGGGAGGCCGGGGAACCACTGGAGCCGCTCCCCCACCTGCTGGTGGTCATCGACGAGTTCAGCGAGCTGCTGTCGGCCAAACCGGACTTCGCGGAGCTGTTCGTGGCGATCGGTCGGATCGGCCGGTCGATCGGGGTGCACCAGTTGCTGGCCACCCAGCGCCTGGACATGGGCAAGATCCGGGGTCTGGAGTCGCACCTGTCCTACCGGATCAGCCTGCGCACCTTCTCCGAAACGGAGAGCCGAGAGGCGATCGGCGTCCCCGACGCCTACCACCTGCCGCCAGAGCCGGGCAGCGGCTATCTGAAGGTGGACACCACTGTGTTCGAGCGGTTCAAGGCCGCGTTGGTCTCCGCCCCGTACACCCCGCCGGAGACCGAGACCGAGACGGTGGTGCCGGTGGTGCCGTACCTCGCCACCAACGGTCTGGGTGGGTGGCTGGCCAGCCAGGCCGAAAGCGTCCGCGCCAGCAAAAAGGACCAGTCTGAGCAGTCGGACCCGGCGCGGGCGGGGCAGCGGTCGATCCTGGATGTGGCGGTGGAGCGACTGGCCGCCTCCGGTGCGCCCCCGGTCCGTCCGGTGTGGCTGGACCCACTACCGGAGATCCTTCCGCTGGACACGGTGCAGGATCCGCAGGCCCGCGGCGGCGACGGTCTGGTGGCCACGCTCGGCCTGGTCGACGACCCGAGCCGGCAGCGGCAGTTCCCGCTCGAGTGGGACTTCAGCGGCGCCGGCGGCAACCTGCTCGTCCTGGGCGCGCCGCAATCCGGCAAGAGCACCCTGCTCCGCACCATGATCTGCTCGATGGCGCTGCGGTACGCCCCGGGTGAGGTGGCGTTCTACTGCATCGACTACGGCGGCGGTGGGCTGGTGCCGCTGGCGGAGCTGCCGGTGGTGGCCGGGGTGGCGACACGGCTGGATCCCGAGCGGGTCACCCGCACCATCTCCGAGGTCGCCACCGCGATCGACCAGCGGGAGCAGCTGTTCCGGGAGTACGGCCTGTCCTCACCGGCCGAGCTGCGGGCGGCCCGGGCGGCCGGGCGGATCCCATCGGAGGTCCCCGGAGCGATCTTCCTGGTCATCGACGGCTGGGCGGTGTTCCGGGAGAACTTCGAACTGCTGGAGGACCGGGTCAGCGACATCGCCGCCCGGGGCGCCAACTACGGCGTGCACGTGGTGCTGTCGATCACCCAGGCGATGCAGATCCGGATGCGGATGCAGCCGTCGTTCACCGGCCGGATCGAGCTGCGGCTGTCCGATCCGTTCGACAGCGCGTACGACCGGGAACTACAGAAGCGGATCAGCAAGGAGAACCCGGGCCGGGGTGTGACCGATGGGGATCTGCTGTTCCAGACCGCGGTCCCGCGCGTCGACGGGGTGGCGGCGGTGGACGATCTACCGGCGGCGCAGTCCGAGTTGGTCACGCTGGTGCGGCAGCGGTGGCCGCACGGTCGGGTGGCGCAGGTCCGGGTCCTCCCCCGGCACGTCGACTACCACGAACTGCCGCCTGTGGACCCGAACGGCACCGGTTTCCCGGTCGGCATCTCCGAACTCACCCTCCAGCCGGCGGGGATCGACCTGATGGGCACCAGCCCCCACCTGCTGGTGTACGGCGACGGGGAGACCGGCAAGACCAACCTGCTCCGGGTGGTGCTGCGCGGGTTCATGAACCGCTTCCCCCCGGAGCAGCTGGGGATCGTGGTGGTCGACTACCGGCGCACGCTGCTGGAAGTGGTGCCCAAGGACTATCTGCTGGCCTACTGCACCAGCCCCGATCAGGCCGCGGCGGTGGCCAAGGAGGTGGGGCAGTCGATCGCCCAGCGGCGGCCCGGCCCGGACGTCACCCCCGCCCAGTTGCGGGAACGCAGCTGGTGGCAGGGGCTGGAGGTGCTGTACGTAGTGGACGACTACGACTTGGTCGCCACCAGCTCCGGCAACCCGTTGCTGCCGCTGGCCGACCTGCTGGTGCAGGGCCGGGACCTGGGCCTGCACCTGGTGCTGGCCCGCCGCACCGGTGGTGCGGCCCGGGCCTCGCTGGACCCGATTGTGCAACGGCTGAACGACATGTCCACCCCGGGCTTCCTGTTCTCCGGGGACCGGATGGAGGGGCCGCTAGCCAACGGGGTGGCCTCGCAGCGGCTCCCGGTCGGCCGGGCGCTCTACGCGATGCGGGGCGGCGGGTTCCAACAGGTCCAGATCGCGTGGCTTCCCCCACCGGAGTAGCAGCCGGGACAGTCGCCAGCGGACCGCGCGTAGTCATGGCTTCGAACATGGTTATGGGGGTGGAGGGTTTCCCCTCCACCCCCATAACCATTCGGGGTGGTTTCGACCGGCTCGTCCCGCGTGGGCGGACCTCGCCGGCCAGACCGGTCAGGTCCCGCTGCCCAGCACCGACCGGGCGCGCTGGCCACCCGCCAGGAAGGTGTCCCCCACCTGGGTGGTGGTGCGCTGCATGTTCTGCGTGGACTGGATGTACTCGTCGATCAGCCGGTCCACGTGATCCATGCACGCCTGGTGCTCCTCGGCACCCATACCGCCGTCCAGCGTCTGCAACGCCTGCTGCGCGTGCTGCCGCAGTGCCAGCCGGATCGACTCGACGTTACCCGCCAGCGCGCCCTGGTCGGCCGCCAACGTCTCGATAGTGCCGAAGTGGGCTCGAATCTGGTGCGACATCGCCTGTCTCCCTTGGAAACGCGTACTGGTCAGACGTTGATCGGCCGGCTGATGGACGAGGTCTGGGTGTCCACCGTCGAGGCGGTCACACTCTGGAGGTCGTGCGCCTCGTCGTCGGCGTTCAGGATCGCCTGCTCACCCTTGACCGCCCGGTAGGCCTGCTGGGCGAACTGCCGCCCCAGCAGCGCCAGGTTGGTGCTGTGCTGGGTGGTCATGCTCGTGAACTGCATCCCGGTGCGGCCCCGCAGCCCCTGCTGCGACTGATCCATCCGGCCCTGGAAAGTCCGGGCGGTAGCCTGACTGTCATCGGCTTCGGCGTCGTACCGCTGACCCGCCTGGGTCAGGCCGCCGGCCTCGGACAGGTTCACGTAACCCGACATAGTCACCACTCCTCACCACGAGCCGCGCGGCCCGGCGTCACTGTCCTCAACTGCGTCTCACGGTAGACCACCCGCGCAACCCCTTCGCTTCCCTGGATCCGGCAGACTGTCCTTGTGACCCGTTACGTCGCCGCGATTGATCAGGGGACCACCTCCACCCGCTGCATCCTGTTCGGATCCGACGGCACCATCGTCGCCGCTGACCAGGCCGAACACCGGCAAATCTTTCCCCAGCCCGGATGGGTGGAGCACGACCCGGCCGAGATCTGGCACCAGACCCAGCGGGTGGTCCGCGGGGCACTGGACAGCGCCGGCTTGTCCCGCGCCGACCTGGCCGCGATCGGCATCACCAACCAGCGGGAGACCACCCTGTTGTGGGACGCCACCACCGGTGAGCCGCTCGGCAACGCGATCGTGTGGCAGGACACCCGCACGGACCAACTGATCCGGGAGCTGGCCGCCGAACACGACGACCAGTGGTGGCGGGACCGGTGTGGACTGCCGTTGGCGACGTACTTCTCCGGTCCGAAGCTGCGGTGGCGGTTCGAACGGGAGCCGGAGCTGCTCCGACGCGCCGAAGCCGGCGAAGTCCGGTTCGGCACCGTGGACTCGTGGCTGATCTGGCAACTCACCGGTCGGCACGTCACCGACGTCACCAACGCCAGCCGGACCATGCTGATGAACCTGTCTACTCTGGACTGGGACGACGAGCTGCTGGCCGCGACCGGGGTGCCGCGCGCGGTGCTGCCGGAGATCGTGCCATCGTCCCAGGTGTACGGAGAGGCGACCGGGGACCTGGCCGGGGTGCCGGTGGCCGGGGCGCTGGGTGACCAGCAGGCCGCCCTGTTCGGGCAGAGCTGCTTCGCCCCCGGGGAGGCCAAGTGCACCTACGGCACCGGGTCGTTCCTGCTGCTCAACACCGGCGCGGCGCCGGTCACCAGCGAACACGGGCTGCTCACGACCGTCGCCTACCAGATCGGCACCCAGCCCCCCGCGTACGCGCTCGAAGGCTCCATCGCGGTGACCGGGGCGCTGGTGCAGTGGCTGCGGGACAACCTCGGGATCATCCAGACCGCTGCGGAGATCAACGATCTGGCCGCCAGTGTGTCCGACAACGGCGGCTGCTACGTGGTGCCCGCCTTCTCCGGCCTGTTCGCGCCGTACTGGCGGCCAGACGCCCGCGGCGTGATCACCGGGCTGACCTCGTACGTGACCAAGGCCCATCTGGCCCGGGCGGCGTTGGAGGCGACCGCCTGGCAGGTGGCCGACATCGTGGAGGCGATGAACCGGGAATCCGGGCTGGACCTGACCATGCTGAAGGTGGACGGCGGGATGACCGCCAGCGATCTGCTGCTGCAGATCCAAGCCGATGTGATCAACGCGCCGGTGGTCCGACCGACCATCACGGAGACCACCTGCCTGGGCGCGGCCTACGCCGCCGGCCTGGCGGTGGGTTTCTGGCCGGACCAGGACAGCCTGCGGGAAAACTGGCGCGTGGACCGGCGGTGGGAGCCGGCCATGTCGGAGGAGGTACGGCAGCGGGAGCGGGCCCGGTGGCGGAAGGCGGTCACTCGCTCCCTGGACTGGGTGTGACGAGCACCGGGAACGGCTGCCCGCCCCTGCGGGTCAACCGCCCAGGCGGGGCGGGACCAGTGGCCTACGACCGGCTCAGTCGACCGCTTCCGCCAAGGTGACGGTGGTAGTCCGCGGGATCCCGTTCCGCCGGTACTCCACCTCCACCGTCTCCCCCACCCGCGCCTGCTGCACCGCGGAGACCAGGTCGTTGGCGTCGCTGATCTGCCGGTCACCGAAGCGCAGCACCACATCCCCGGGGCGGAGTCCGGCCTCCTCCGCCGGGCTACCGGGGGTGACGGCGCTGATCACCGCGCCGCCATCCTCCGCGGGCGCCACATACACCCCTAAGTAGGCGTGGCTTATCTCCTCCCCCTCGATCAGCCGCTCGGCGATCTCGGTAGCCCGGTTGCTGGGGACCGCGAACCCCACCCCGATGAACCCGGACTCCTCGCTCTCCACCGCGATCGCGGTGTTGATACCGATCACTTCCCCGGCCAGGTTCACCAGCGCGCCCCCGGAGTTGCCCCGGTTGATGGCGGCGTCGGTCTGGAGCAGGCCGGCGAGGGTCACCCCGCTGATCTCCTCCGGCCGGACGGTCCGGTCCAAGGCGCTGATGATCCCTTGGGTGACCGACCCCTCGTACCCCAGCGGGCTGCCGATCGCCAACACGGTGTCGCCCACCAGCACCTTGTCGCTGTCACCGAAGGTGGCCGGGGCCAGGTCCGACACCCCTTCCACTTTGATCACCGCGATGTCGCTGCGCCGATCCGCCCCGACGACGGTGGCCTGCGCGGTCCGGCCATCGTGGAACCGCACCACCACGGTGCCGCTCGCGGGCTCCACCACGTGCGCGTTGGTGAGGATGTACCCGTCGTCGGACAGCACCACGCCGGAGCCGCCGAACTGCCCCACCCGGATCGACACCACACTGGGACTGACCTGGGAGGCGATGCTGGCCAGCGAGGTGTACTCCAGCTGCGGCCCGTCCACCACCAGGGTGGTCCCCCCTCGGGAGGAGCCGCCGGAGAGGTAGCCGTACAGCGTCGCCCCGACCACCCCACCGCCCACCGCGGACAGCAGCATCAACCCCACCATCACGATCGCCGTCACCGCGGTGCGGCCGCCGCGCGACGGCGGTCCCGCCGCCCAGGCCGCCGGCCCACCCCCCGACGGCGCCCCGAGCGGGTCGGCCCCGCCCCACCCCGGGGGCGGCAAGGGGACGGTCGGGGAGCCGGCGACCCCACCGGGGGAGCCCGGCCCGCCGGCGGCCCCGGGGCCGGGATAGCTCGCCTGCGCCTGCCCCCGCCATGGCTCGGACGCTGCCCGCTCGGTCGTCGCCTCCTCCGCTGGGGGTGCCGCTGCGCCCCGGTCGGCGACGCCGACCGGCTCCGGTGTCGGTTCCTCGACCGCCGGGGCCGGCGAACCGGCGGCCCCCGAGTGGTCCGACGTGCTCCCGGTACGTTCCTGGTCGCTCATGCTCCCACCTTCCCCGATCACTCTGGTATCTGGCTGGAACCGTCCTGCCCATCAGCTGTGGACCGGGTATCCGCCAGGGGAAGCCACACCCGGAAGGTGGCGCCTTCCCCCGGCGTGCTGACCACATCCACCGTGCCACGATGCGCCGCCACCAGCGCGGCGACGATCGCCAGCCCCAGCCCCGACCCGCCCGTGCCGACCCGGCCGGTCGTCGGGCGGGAGCGCGCCGAGTCCACTCGGTAGAACCGCTCGAACACCCGCCGCGCCTGCTCCGGGGTAAGCCCAGGGCCTCGGTCCGCCACCTCCACCACCGCCCGCTGCTCCTCCCGGCCCAGCCGCACCGTCACCGGAGAGCCGGCCGGGGTGTGGGTAAGCGCGTTGCTGAGCAGGTTGTCCAGCACCTGCCGCAGCCGCGCCTCGTCCCCGGGCACCACCAACGGGCCGGACTGGGGCGCCACCTCGAGGCTGATGGACCGGTCCGGGTCCACCGCCCGGGCAGCGTGCACCGCGTCGCTGGCGATCACCGGCAGGTCCACCGGGTCCTGCGCCAGCGGCCGGGCCTGGTCGAGCCGCGCCAACAGCAGTAGGTCCTCCACCAACAGCCCCATCCGGGCTGCTTCCTCTTCGATCCGGCCGATCAGCCGGGCCGCCTCCTCGGGGGAGCCCGCCGCCCCCTGTCGATACAACTCGGCAAACCCCCGAATGGTGGTCAACGGGGTGCGCAGTTCGTGGGAGGCGTCGGCCACAAATCGCCGCATCCGTTCCTCGGAGGCCGCCCGCGCGGCGAACGCGGCCTCGATCTCGGTGAGCATGCTGTTCAAGGTCCGCGCCACCCGCCCCAGTTCGGTCCGGGGGGAGTCGGTATCCGGCTCCGGCTCCGGCACCCGCCGGCTGAGGTCGCCGGCGGCGATCGCATCGGCGGTACGTTCAATCGCCCGCAACGGCCGCAGGCTGGTCCGTACCACCGCCACCCCCGCGATGGCCATCAGCCCCAACACCACCGCCCCGATCACCGCCTCGGTCCAGACCAGGCGGCTGACCGCGCTGTCCACGTCCGCCATGTCCTGCCCCACGGTGAGGGCGGTGCCGTCCGGGAACAGGGTCACCAACATCCGCCAGCGGGTCTCCCCGTTACTGCCCTCCACTGTGTAAGGGTCGCCGGCCAGCACGGACGCCTCGGCCAGGTTCTCCGGCAGCGGAGGCAGCTCCGCCGGGTCGTACCGGGGATCGAAGCTGGTGAAGCGGGTCTGCGGCAGCTGCCAGTCGATCACGAACGCGCTGGGGAGGAAGGAGTTCACCCGATCCACCGGCATCCAGGTCCGGAACCGCTGGGTGGTCTCGATCAGCTGCTGATCGATCCGGTGGGTGAGGTACGACTGCAAGGCCACCGTGCTGGCCACGCTGATCAGAATCAGCGCGAACGTCACCAGCGCCAGCACCGCCGCGACCAGCTTGACCCGCAGCGGTACGCGGGTGGACAACGACGTCATCCCCACTCAGCTCGGTTTACGTAACACGTAGCCGACCCCGCGGAGGGTGTGGATCAGCCGCGGCTCGACGTTGTCGATCTTCCGTCGCAGGTAGGAGATGTACGACTCGACAATGTTGTCGTCACCCCGGAAGTCGTAGTTCCAGACGTGGTCGAGGATCTGCGCCTTGGACAGCACCCGGTTGGCGTTGAGCATCAGGTACCGCAGCAGCTTGAACTCGGTCGGCGACAACGACACCCGCCGACCGGCCCGGTAGACCTCGTGACTCTCCTCGTCCAGCTCCAGGTCGGCGAAGGTCAGCCGGGGCGACTGCACCCCGGCGGTGCGCCGCAGCACCGCTCGGATGCGGGCGGTCAGCTCCTCCAGGCTGAACGGCTTGGTCACGTAGTCGTCGCCACCCAGGGTCAAACCCCGAATCTTGTCCTCAGTGGTGTCGCGGGCGGTCAGGAACACCACCGGCACCCGGGCGCCCTCGGCCCGCATCAGCTTGATGACCTCGAACCCGTCCAGGTCCGGCAGCATCACGTCCAGGACCACCAGGTCCGGATTGCTGCGCAGGGCGGTGGTCACCCCTTCGCTACCGGTTCGCGCGGTAGTCACCTCGAACCCGGCGAATCGGAGGCTCGCGGAAAGCAATTCGAGGATGTTCGGATCGTCCTCTACTACCAGCAGCCGCGCCTCCACTGCCCGTGTCATGTCCCCATCTTGACCCACTCCGCTGGACCCTACCTGCGGACAACCTGAAAACCGCCTGTGACCATCGCCCGCCGCCCGCCTCGCGGCCGGCCCACTTCCGCCATCACCGCTGTTTATTCCCCAAATGCGCTAGAACAGAGTGAATTAGCCAATACCAGTCTGACTTTCTTCCGGGCGGGCGGTACAGGGATGATGGACGCGTGATCATCGAACCACGCTTCAACGGCCCCACCGAGTCAGGCAACGGTGGCTACACCTGCGGACTGGTGGCCCGCGCACTGGCGCCGGCCGCCGGCTTCGCCGCCCAGGTCACCCTGCGCCACCCGCCCCCGCTGGGCACCCCGCTCACCGTCACCCGCCACGGCGACGAGCTGACCGTGCACCATGCGGACACTGTGATCGCGGAGGCCAGGTCCGTCCGATTCGACGATCCCCCGGTGCCGGCGGTCCCGTACGAAACCGCGGAGAAGGTCTCACAGACGTACCCCGGCTTCACCGACCACCCGTTCCCCCAGTGTTACGTCTGCGGTCCCCGCCGCCCGAACGACGATGGGCTGGACATCTTCCCCGGCTTGATGTCGGATGGGCGGACCGCCGCCCCGTGGCGGGTGCCGGAAACGGTAGACGACATCACCGTCTGGGCGGCCCTGGACTGCCCCGGCGGCTGGGCGATCATCGGCCGGGAGGTGCCGACCGACGGCCGGCCCCGCCCGTACGTCCTGGGGCGGATGACCGCGTCGGTCAGGTCGGTGCCGGCGCCGGGCGCGCAGTGCGTGGTGACCGGGGAGGTAGTGTCGGTGGCAGGCCGCAAAGCCGAAGTCCGGTCAGCGGTTTACCTCGCGGGGCAGAACGAGCCGCTAGCGCACGCGCGGGCGACCTGGATCGCGATCTGAATCACATGATGCGGCCACTGCCGCGTCGGGATCACCCGGGCCGCTCCACGGGTCGATCTGGCCACAATGGTGCGACCTGCTGAAAACGCTCCCGGGCCTGGTTTCCACTGCCCGGTTCCACCGGTGCCTCCGGCCCGCCACCCCGGAGCCAATGGTCGGCCTGTGAGAAGCTGAGCGGCGGTATCAATTGGGAGGAGAGACATGTCCGACGGGCAGATCGTCATCTCCGGCCTGACCAAGCAGTACCGCACGGTCAGGGCGGTAGATGACCTGTCATTCACGGTCGAGCCCGGTCGGGTCACCGGGTTCCTGGGGCCGAACGGCGCCGGCAAGACCACCACACTGCGGATGCTGCTCAACCTGGTGACCCCCACATCCGGCACCGCCACGATCAGCGGACGGCGGTACGCCGACCTGCCGCACCCGATCCGGCACGTGGGGGCGGTACTGGAGGCCTCCAGCGCCCACCGGGGCCGTACCGGCCGCAACCACCTACGGGTGATCGCGGCCGCGGCGGGGCTGCCGCGCCGGCGCGTCGACGAGGTGCTGGAACTGGTGGGGCTGACCCCGGCGGCCAACCGGAAGTTCAAGGGCTACTCGCTGGGGATGAAGCAGCGGCTCGGGATCGCGACCGCGATGCTGGGTGACCCGAAGGTACTGATCCTGGACGAGCCGGCCAACGGCCTGGACCCGGAAGGCATCCGCTGGATGCGGAACTTCCTGAAAACGCTGGCCGCGGAAGGCCGGACCGTGCTGGTCTCCAGTCACCTGCTGTCGGAGATGCAACAGCTCGCCGACGACGTCGTCATCATCGCCGCCGGCAAGCTGGTCCGGCAGGGGCCGATCGACGCCGTGGTCGAGTCCATGACCGACGCGTCCCAGGTGCGGGTGCAGACCCCGCACGCGGACAAGCTGGCCACGGCGTTGGCCGACCACGGCGCCGTCGTCCGCACCGAGGCGGGCGGCGCACTGGTGGTGACCGGCGTGGACGCCCCCACCGTAGGCGCGGCCGCGCTGCAGGCCGGGGTGGAGCTGCACCACCTCAGCACCGAACGGCCCGACCTGGAGCAGGTGTTCCTCGAGCTGACCGCGGGAAAGGCGACCATCCGATGACCACCACCACTCTTCCCTCGCCGGCACAGCGGCTCAGCCCGTTCCGGCTGATCAACAGTGAGCTCCTGAAGCTCCGTTCCACCACCACCTGGTGGTGGTTCGCCGGCGGCACACTCCTGTGGACCGCGATCTCGCTCGCCTTCAACATCTGGTTCGCCTCCATGGCCTTCGATGACCCGGCGGCGTTCGGCGACCCGGAGGGGACCGGGGTGGCTGATCCGCTCTACCACGGCGGCAACGTCTACACCTCCGGTCAGTTCCTCGGGCTGATGTTCGTCATGCTGCTGGGCATCGTGATCGTGACCAGCGAGTACTTCCACCAGACCGTGACGGTCACCTACCTGACCACGCCGCACCGGACCAAGGTGATCCTGAACAAGCTGATCACCGCGGTGCTGCTCGGCGCGCTCTTCGGGGTGATCACCACCGGGATTTCGATCGCCTTCGGCTCCCTGTTCTTCAGCGGACAGGAGGCCGGCACCATGCTCGGCGAGTGGAGCGTGCAGCGGGCGATCCTGCTCAACCTGGTCGCGTTCGTGGTCTGGGCGATCCTCGGGGTGGCGATCGGCACGCTGATCACCAGCCAACTCGCCGCCACCATCACCGCCGCGGTGCTCTATCTCGTCGGCACCCAGGTGGCCTCGCTCCTGTTCCTGCTGCTGGCGAACTGGCTGAACAACGACACCATCCTGGAGTGGCAGGTGATCGTGCCGTCCATCGCGTCCCAGGTCATGACCCTGGGCGGCGACGGTCTGCCGGGCACGCCGGCGTGGTGGGTCGGGGCCCTGATCCTGCTCGGTTACGCGGCGGTGGCCGGCGTGACCGGCGTACTCATCACCCGCCGACGCGACATTTCCTAACAATTCAGGTGGAATTCCCTGGGGCGTCCCGAGCGATGACACTCTCTCGGGGCGCCCTAATCACCTGCGGGCACGGACCGCGTAGCCTTGGAGCTGAAGCGTTCAGATCAGCGAACACGACTTCTCGAAAGAGGCGAACAAAAGGCCGTGTCAGCGCCACAGATGTCGCAGGATAACCCGCTAGCTGGGTTCGGCCCCAATGAGTGGATCGTCGAAGACATGTACCAGCGCTACCTCGCCGACCCGGCGAGTGTAGATTCCGCCTGGCACGACTTCTTCGCCGACTACCGGCCCGGTGCGGCCAAGCAGCAGGCGGCGGCACCACGCGGCACCGATACCGGGGCCGCTCCCACCACCCGTCCGGCCGGGCCCGCACCGGCACCGGAACCATCCGCTGGCCCGTCCGCAGACGGACGCGGCACCGCTACGGCCGCCCCACCGGCCCCGGAGGCGAAGCCGCCAGCTACTCCACCGGCACCGGCCGCCGCTAAGCAGGCACCGCCGGCGAAGACCGACACCCCTGCTCCGAAGCCGACCCGGAAGCCGGCTCAGCAGGCTACCCCATCGACGCCGTCCGCAGCGGCCGAGGCCCAGGCTGCTCCGGAGCACACCCCGCTGCGCGGGGTCGCCGCCCGGATCGCCCAGAACATGGACCAGTCCCTGAGCATCCCGACCGCCACCAGCGTGCGGGCGGTGCCGGCGAAGCTGATGGCCGACAACCGCATCGTGATCAACAATCACCTGGCGCGGAGTCGGGGCGGCAAGGTCAGCTTCACCCACCTCATCGGGTACGCCATGGTCAAGGCGTTGATCCGACACCCGGAGATGAACCGCTCCTACGCCGAGGTCGACGGCAAGCCGACCCTGGTCACGCCGCCGCACGTCAACCTCGGCCTGGCGATCGACCTGACCCGCCCGGACGGCTCCCGCACCCTGGTGGTGCCGAACATCAAGGCCGCCGAGACCATGGACTTCCGCCAGTTCTGGCAGGCGTACGAGGAAGTGGTCCGGCGCGCCCGGCGCAACGAGCTCACGGTCGCCGACTTCACCGGCACCACCGCGACCCTCACCAACCCGGGTGGGCTGGGCACCGTGCACTCGCTGCCCCGGCTGATGACCGGCCAGGGCCTGATCCTCGGGGTCGGCGCCATGGAGTACCCGGCCCCCTACCAGGGCATGTCCGACGAAGCCCTGGCCGACCTGGCGATCAGCAAGGTGGTCACGCTCACCTCCACGTACGACCACCGGATCATCCAGGGTGCGCAGTCCGGGGAGTTCCTGCGGACCATCCACCAGCTCCTGCTGGGTGAGGACCGGTTCTACGACGAGATCTTCACCTCGCTGCGAATCCCGTACGAGCCGATCCGCTGGACCCGGGACAACCGGACCGACGACGACCGGCAGGTGGACAAGAACGCGCGCGTGATCGAACTGATCCGCGCCTACCGGGTCCGTGGGCACCTGATGGCCGACACCAACCCGCTCGGGTTCGAGATCCGGCGCCACCCGGACCTGGACATCCTCGAGCACGGCCTGACCCTGTGGGACCTGGACCGGACCTTCCCGGTGGGCGGCTTCGCCGGCAAGGACCGGATGAAGCTGCGGGACATCCTCGGGGTGCTGCGGGATTCGTACTGCCGCCGGATCGGCGTGGAGTACATGCACATCCAGGACCCGGAGGAGCGGCGCTGGATCGCCGAGCGGGTGGAGCGGCCGTACCAGAAGCCGCCGACCGCCGCCCAGAAGCACATCCTCAACCGGCTCAACGCGGCGGAGGCGTTCGAAACCTTCCTGCACACCAAGTACGTGGGGCAGAAGCGGTTCTCCCTCGAGGGGGGCGAGTCGCTGATCCCGCTGCTGGACCAGGTGTTGCAGTGCGCGGCCACGTCGGGGCTGGACGAGGTCGTGATCGGGATGGCCCACCGGGGCCGGCTGAACGTCCTGGCCAACATCGTCGGCAAGCCGTACGAGCAGATCTTCAGCGAGTTCGAGGGGTACATCGACCCCCGCTCCACCCAGGGCTCCGGGGACGTCAAGTACCACCTGGGCATGACCGGCAAGTTCACCACCCCGGACGGGAACCACAGCACCACCGTGTCGGTGGTGGCCAACCCCTCCCACCTGGAGGCGGTCGACCCGGTGCTGGAAGGGATCGTCCGGGCCAAGCAGGACCGGCTCGACCTCGGCCTGACCGGCTACACCGTGCTGCCGGTGCTGGTGCACGGGGACGCCGCGTTCGCCGGCCAGGGGGTGGTGGCCGAAACCCTCAACCTGTCCCAGCTGCGCGGCTACCGCACCGGTGGGACCGTGCACGTGGTGGTCAACAACCAGGTGGGGTACACCACCGCCCCGGATTACGCCCGCTCGTCGGTGTACTGCACCGACATCGGGCGGATGATCCAGGCGCCGATCTTCCACGTCAACGGGGACGACCCGGAGGCCGTGGTGCGCGTGGCCCAGCTGGCGTTCGAGTATCGGCAGGCCTTCAACAAGGACGTGCTGATCGACATGATCTGCTACCGCCGGCGCGGTCACAACGAGGGCGACGACCCGTCGATGACCAACCCGAAGATGTACCAGATCATCGACGGGAAGCGGTCGGTGCGGAAGCTCTACACCGAGGAGCTGATCGGCCGCGGCGACATCAGCCTGGAGGAGGCGGAGGAGCAGCTGCGCGACTACCAGCAGCAGCTGGAGCGGGTGTTCCGGGCGACCCGGAACACGGCCGCGCCCACCCAGCTTCCGCCGGTGCGGGAACCCGAGCCGGAGCCGGAGGTGGACACCACCGTCGACGCGCAGGTGATCCGGGCGATCGGCGAGGCGCACACCAACCTGCCGGAGGGCTTCACTCCTCACAAGCGGATCAAGCAGGTGCTGGAGCAGCGGCGCAAGATGTCGGTGGAGGGCGGTGTCAACTGGGCCTTCGCCGAGCTGCTCGCGTTCGGCTCGCTGCTGTCGCAGGGGATCACCGTCCGGCTCTCCGGGCAGGACAGCCGGCGCGGCACCTTCGTGCAGCGGCATGCGGTGGTCATCGACTCGCAGACCGGGGCCGAGTTCGTGCCGCTGGCAGCGGTGTGTGACAAGGGTGGACGGTTCTTTGTCCACGACTCGCTGCTGTCGGAGTTCGCGGCCATGGGCTTCGAGTACGGGTACTCGGTGGAGAACCCGGAGGCCCTGGTGCTCTGGGAGGCGCAGTTCGGTGACTTCGCCAACGGTGCCCAGGTGATCGTGGACGAGTTCATCGTCTCCGGTGAGAGCAAGTGGGGGCAGCGCAACTCGATGGTGGTGCTGCTGCCACACGGGCACGAGGGGCAGGGTCCCGACCACACCTCGGGGCGGCCGGAGCGCTGGCTCCAGCTGGCGGCGGAGGACAACCTGCGGTTGGCGATCCCGACCACGCCGGCGAACTACTTCCACCTGCTGCGGCGGCAGGCGCTGTCGCCGAAGCGGAAGCCGCTGATCGTGTTCACGCCCAAGTCGCTGCTGCGGCACCGGGACTGCGTGTCCAGCCTCGAGGAGTTCACCAACGGCCGGTTCCAACCGGTGCTCGAGGACACGTCGGTCACCGACCCGGCCGCGATCCGGCGGGTGCTGCTGTGCAGCGGCAAGGTCTACTACGACCTGGTGGAGGCGCGGGCGGAGCGCGGGATCACCGACACCGCGATCATCCGACTGGAGCTGCTCTACCCGCTGCCGGTGGAGGAGGTGCGGGCGGCCCTGGCCCGGTTCCCGAACGCCCAGGACTTCGCCTGGGTGCAGGAGGAGCCGGCCAACCAGGGGGCGTGGTCCCACATCGCTCTCAACTTGCTGGAGCACCTGGAAGGGGTGCCGCTGCGGCGGATCTCTCGCCCGGCCGCGGCGGCTCCGGCCACCGGCTCCACCATCGTGCACGAGCAGGAGCAGGCCACCCTGCTAGAGGCGGCTTTCCTACCACGCTGACCAGACGGACACGAGGAGTGCACGTTGTACTTCACGGACCGGGGAATTGAGGAGCTAGCCGAGCGGCGAGGCCCGGAACAGGTCTCGTTCGAGTGGCTGGCGGAACGGTTGCGGGATTTCGTGGACCTGCATCCGGAATTCGAAACCCCGGTGGAGCGGCTGGCCACGTGGCTGGCCCGTCTGGACGACGAGGAAGAGTAGCCGAAGACATAGTGGGGGTGGTTCCCCGGGTCTAGGCCCGGGGAACCACCCCCACTGCTTGTTGGTTGCCTGGTTGTGGTTGTCTGGCGAGGACCGGCTGGCTGTCGGTCAGCGGGTGTGGTCCAGCACCACCTTGCCGAAGATTTCTCCGCTGGCTAGGCGCACGAACGCGTCCCGGACCTGGCTGAAGCCGTAGACCGAGTCCACCACGGGCCGGATGTCTCGCTCCACCATCAACGCCAGCAACGCCTCCAACTCCGCCCGGGTGCCCATGGCGCTACCCAGGATCTGCTGCTGCAGGAAGAACACCCGGCGAAGGTCGACGGCGGGCAGGTGCCCGGAGGTGGCCCCGGACACCACGATCCGGGCGCCGGGTTTGCTGGACTTCATCGAGTGGGCGAAGGTGGCCTCACCCACGGTCTCTATCACCACGTCTACCCGCTCCGGTAGCCGCGCGCCGGGCTCCAACGCGGTGGCGCCCAGGGCAGCGACCTTTTCCCGCTTGCCGGGGTCCCGGCTGGTGGCGTATACCCGGGCTCCGAGCGCCTGGGCCAGCACCACCGCCGCGGTGGCGACCCCGCCGCCGGCACCTTGGACCAGCACCGCGTCCCCGCTGCGGACCTGGCCGCGGGTGACGAGCATCCGGTAGGCGGTGAGCCAGGCGGTGGGGAGGCAGGCGGCGTCGGTGAAGCTGAGCTCGGCGGGTTTCGGCAGCAGGTTCCGCCGGGGCACCGCCACCCGCTCCGCCAGGGTGCCGGGGAGTTTCTCACTCAGTAGGTGCCGCTTCGGGTCCAGGGTTTCGTCTCCGTCCACTGGCTCCCCGATGACCGCGTGGACCACGACCTCGTTCCCTTGGTCGTCCACGCCGGCGGCGTCACAGCCGAGGATCATCGGTAGTTGGTCAGCGGTGAGCCCCACTCCCCGTAGCGACCACAGGTCGTGGTGGTTCAGCGCGCTGGCCTTGACTTCAACGATCGCCCAGTCGTCGCCCGCCGGTTCCGGCTCCGGCTGCTCCCCGATCTCCAGGCCGAGAGCGGGTTTTGGTCATTGAACTGGGAAACGTATGCGGCACGCATACCGGCACGCTAGCAGTTGGGGTGGCCGCTCTGCCCACCACCCAACCCACCAACCGACCACCAGGAACGTGATGAAAACAAAATAGAGAGGCACCCCGTACGGGATGCCTCTCTCTTGGGTTTATGCCCGGCGGTGTCCTACTCTCCCACGTCGTCTCCAACGCAGTACCATCGGCGCTGATGGGCTTAGCTTCCGGGTTCGGAACGTTACCGGGCGTTTCCCCACCGCTATGACCGCCGTG
>CAWEKD010000008.1:0-23749 GCA_963809545.1 uncultured Actinomycetota bacterium
CCTCGACCGCGGCCTCGGCCTCGGTCGCCAGCAACGACGACACCGACCGGGCTGGTCCCGCTCGCCGGGCGTCACAGCGGGGCGCTGACCAGCAGATCCAACGCCGCGCCGGGGTCTGCGGCCTCGCCGGAGGTGCGGTACGCGGTGACGAAGGGAGCCAGGTGCTCGGCCACCTCGACCGGTGCGGTGTCGGCGTAGCTCGCCACCGCCTCGGCCACCAGCCCGCCGGGCAGCCCGCCGTGACCGGCCTGGTCGAGAGCCTGCTCGGGGGCGGCGTCCGGGCCGGCGCCGACCAGGTCGCCGAGAACCTCTCGCAACGGTCGCACTGGTTCCATGCGCCCACCGTAGGCGCCAACCCCACCGCACCGCCTGGGGGAGTTCCCCGCACCATCCCCTAATCGACGCTGCGGCTGGCAGGCCGGTCG
The DNA here is from genome assembly GCA_963809545.1 of uncultured Actinomycetota bacterium. GTDB lineage: Bacteria > Actinomycetota > Actinomycetes > Mycobacteriales > Micromonosporaceae > Natronosporangium. The sequence goes on from CAWEKD010000008.1 coordinate 426, forward strand.
TACCCTCGTGGCCACCCCATTCGCCCCACCGGCCCCCGGAGCCCTCATGTACGTAGTCGGCGTCGACCTCGGCACCACCTACACCGCCGCGGCCGGTCTGGCGCGACGGCGTGTCCGAGATCGCCACTCTCGGCGAGCAGTCCACGATCCCGTCGGTGGTGCTGCGGCGCGGAGGACAACACCTTCCTGGTCGGCAACGCCGCCAGCCGCCGGGGCTGACCGAGCCGGACCGGGTAGCCCGCGAGTTCAAGCGCCGGATCGGCGACACCACCCCGATCCTGCTCGGCGGGGCGCCGTACTCCGCCGAGCTGCTCAGCGCGCAGCTGCTGCGCGCGGCGGTCGACCGGTCGCGACCAGGAGGGCGGGCCGCCGGCCGGGCTCTGCCTGGTCACATCCGGCCAACTGGGGGCCCGTACAAGACCGACCTGCTCGACAGGCGGTGCGCCTGGCCGACCTGGGCTCGCCGGTCACCTGACCACCGAGCCGGAGGCGGCGGCCGTGCCGTACGCCCAGCCGCGGCGCTCGAGCCGGGCGCCAGGTGGCGGTCTACGACCTCGGCGGCGGCACGTTCGACGCGGCCGTGCTGCGGCAAGACCGCCGACGCGGCTTCGAGATGCTCGGCCAGCCCGAGGGCGTCGAGCACCTCGGCGGGATCGACTTCGACGCGGCGGTCTTCGACTACGTACGCCGGGCGCTCGGCGACCGGCTGGCCGACCTGGACGAGGAGAGCCCGCGGTGGTGACCGCGGTGCCCGGCTGCGGGAGGAGTGCGTCCGGGCCAGAGAGGCGCTGTCGGCCGACACCGAGGCCATCGTGCCGGTGCTGCTGCCCGGGTCGTCACCGAGGTACGGCTCACCCGCGCCGAGCTGGAGGCGATGATCCGACCCGCCCTGACCGGCACGGTGGCGGCCCTGCGGCGGGCTCTGCGGTCGGCCGGGGTCGCCACCGAGGAGCTCGACAGCGTCCTGCTGGTCGGCGGGGCGTCACGCACCCCGGTCGTCGCCCAACTCGTGACGGCCGAGCTCGACCGACCGGTGGCGGTGGACACTCACCCTAAGCACGCCGTCGCGCTGGGAGCCGCCCATCTGGCCGCCCGACAGCTGCCTGGCAGGAGGCAGAAGCCGACAGCGCCGGGGCCCGCGGCGTCCGCCCCGACCGCGCCGCCGGCCCCGGCACCCACCGCCCCCTCCCCGACGCCGGTCCCCGCGCCTTCGCCCGCGCCGGCGGCACCTCCGCCGCCGGCGTCGGCGAGCACGCCGGTGACCGGGCGAGCCGCCGTGCCGGTCCGCTCCAGCCTGCCCGTCGCGGACGAACCACCGGCGGGTACCGGACAACGCCCCCGCCGCTGGCCGCTGGTCCTGGCGGGGGTGGTGACCCTGGCGATGCTCGCGACCGCCGGGATAGCGGTCGCGTTGCGCGGTGAGCCGCCCTCCCAACCGACCCTCCCGGTCGTCTCCTCGAGCCCCACTGCCCAGCCCGAGCCCGACTCCCAGCCCGTCGCCCACCCCGTCGGCCGCCGAGGAGCACCCCGCGGCCGGGACGGCCAGACCGGCCTACTCGGCGCCGCCGCCGCCCCCACCGCCGTCCGTAACGACCTCCCCGTCGCAGGCGACCCCGACCTCGACCGCGAGCTCGTCCGCCGGGTCCACCGTGACGGTGCCTGAGCTCCTCCACCTCGCGTGCGAGGACGCCATCGTCGAGCTGGAGGCCCGCGGATTCGTGGTGGAGACGACCGCGCACTCGCACGACCTGCCCGTGGTCGCCCAGGAACCGCCCGCCGGTACCGAGGTCCCCGTCGGCAGCACCGTATGGCTCACTTGTAGCTATCCATTGGACGAGCATTGACAATGAGCCAGCACTGATCGAGATATGCGAAGTAGACCGGAGCAGTAGTGATGTACGTACTCGGCGTTGACCTTGGAACTACCTACTCGGCGGCGGCGGTGTGGCGCGACGGGCGCGCCGAGATCGCCTCGCTGGGCAGCCGGGCGGCCGCGATCCCGTCGGTGGTGTTCTTGCGCGAGGACGAGACGGTCCTGACCGGCGAGAGCCGCGAACCGGCGCGGGCTGACCGAGCCGCACCGGGTGGCGCGGGAGTTCAAGCGCCGGCTCGGCGACACCACGCCGATCATGCTGGGTGGCGTGCCCTACTCGGCCGAGGCGCTGATGGCCGGCTGCTCCGACCGGTGGTCGACGAGGTGACGCAGCCGCGAAGGCGGCCGCCCCGGCGGCGATCTGCGTCTCCCACCCGGCCAACTGGGGTCCGTACAAGATGGACCTGCTGCACCAGGCGGTCCGGCTGGCCGACATCGACCTGCCGGTCACCTTCACCACCGAGCCGGAGGCGGCGGCCGTCTTCTACGCCCGCAGCGAGCGGATCGACACCGGTGAGGTGGTCGCCGTCTACGACCTCGGCGGCGGCACGTTCGACGCCGCCGTGCTCCGCAAGACCGCCACCGGGCTTCGAGATCCTCGGCCAGCCCGAGGGCATCGAGCGGCTCGGCGGCATCGACTTCGACGCGGCCGTCTTCGCCCACGTGCTCCAGCCGCTCGGCGGCAAGCTGGACGAGCTCGACGAGGACGATCCGCCGGCGATCGCCGCGGTGGCGCGGCTGCGCGAGGAGTGCGTCGCAGGCCAAGGAGGCGCTCTCCTCCGACACCGACGCCGACCATCCCGGTGCTCCTGCCCAACGTCGCGACCGAGGTGCGGCTGACCCGGGCCGAGTTCGAGGCGATGATCCGGCCCGCCCTCTGCGACACGATCGAGGCGCTGCGCCGGGCGCTGCGCTCGGCCGGCGTGGCGCCCGGAGCAGCTCGCACGCCGTGCTGCTGGTGGGCGGCTCGTCCCGGATCCCGCTCGTCGCCCAGCTGGTCGGCGCCGAACTCGGTCGGCCGGTCGCGGTCGACGCCCACCCCAAGCACGCGGTCGCCCTGGGAGCAGCGTGGCTGGCCAGCGGCGCCACGGCGAACAACGCCCCCGCGAGCACCACCACGGCGAGCGCCGCCACCGGCAACGACGCCGACGCCACCGGAGCCACCGCGGGGACGGCGGCGGCCCCGCGTACCCGGGCCACCGCGGCGGTGCGGCCGGTCACCCCACGACCTACGCCACCGGTCGCCGCTGGGGCGGTGCCGCCCGGCGGCGCGGCGGTGGCCCCGCGCCAGGCCGCTGCGGCGCCGGTTACGGCATCGGCGGTGCCGGGCCAAGACCGCGGCGGCGTCGGTTGCGGCCCCGCCCGGACCGGTAATCGCCCACCGCCCCCTCGACCCCGCCTCCCGCCCCGGCTCCGGCAGCGCGCGGCTCCCGCAGGTCACCGGCGCTCGTCGCGGCGGCGGTAGTGGCCACTCTGGTGGTCGGTGGCGGCCTCGCCTGGGCGGTGACGCAGCTCGGCGGCGACGATGAGCCGGCCGGAAAATCGGAAGACCCGGGCCAGCTGGGGCAGGCCTCCGCCCCGCCCGCCTCTCCGGTCAACTCACCCGCCGCCAAGTTAGAGCCCACCGTCCCGCTGGACGAGCAGTGCACCGACCAGATCCGGGCGAACGAACGTTGGGTCTGCCTCACCTCGGCGACGATGGTCGACGGCCAGCTCGTGATCGAGTTCGAGGCCGAGTGGGCCGGCCAGACACCGGCCATCAACGGCGGCTACCACGTCCACATCTACGGCAGCGACGGCACCAACCCGCCCGACGAGGTCATGGGGGTCCACGCGGCCCACCCCGGCCAGTGGCTGATCTACGACCAGAACCCGATCATCATCGGCGGTCCGAACGATTTCGATCGGTTGGGCGACCACCCGAAGGTCTGCGCCCGGATCGCCAACGCCGCCCACGAGCTGGTGCCTGCCCAGGACGGCGGCTACCGCACCGGCAACTGCCTGCCCATCGAACGGGGTTGAGGGCCACCGGCGGGCGCGACGGTGACCACCGTCACGCCCGCCGACCCGAGGGCAACCCCATCGATGAAGTGACAGTCAACGATGCATCCTCTAATCTGAACTCACGGTTACGACAACCCGTAGCCTGAGTGACCAGGCACCACACCGCCGTGGTCAGCCGCGGGCGTTCCTTGAAGACCTCATCGAGGCTGCCCTGGGCAGTGGTCGGCATGGGGAGGATGTGCGTGACGACGGCGGAGTTGCCCGTCCCGGCGAGTGCCCGCATCCCTGAGCGTCCCAGCGGGGCCCGCCCGGCGCGCCGCCGCACCCGTCGGTGGCAGCGGCGCTACGTGGGGGCGGTCCTGCTCGGCGACGTGGTCGCCGCCGTGAGCGCGGCACTGTTGGCAGGCCCGTCGGTCACCGCCCCGGTCACCGGTGACCCGCGGCTGGCCCTGCTCGTGGCACCGGTGTGGTTGCTCGCGGTCGCGCTGCACCGCGGCTACGACACCCGGTGGCTGTTCATCGGCGCCGAAGAGTACCGCCGGGTGGTACGGGCCGGCTTCACCTTCGCGGCGGTGGTCGCGCTCGCCGCATACGCCATGCCGCCCGAGGTGACCGACTGGCCGCTGCTGGTAACGAGCCCGGCTCTGGTCGGAGTCGGGCTGCTCACCCGGCAGCTGCACCGCCGCGCCCTGCGGCGGGCCTGGCCGCCGGGCGGTGCCGGCGTCGGGTGGTCGCGGTGGGGCACCCGGGTCAGCTGCGCCGCCTACGCCGGCAGCTACGCGACCCGCGCCGCCACGGTATCGAAGTGGTGGCAGCCTGCCTGCCGACCGTGCGGGCACCGGGCGACGGGGCCGGTACGATCCCGGTGCCGGTCGAGGGCACCTTCGAGCAGGTGCCGGAGTCCGCCCGTCGCGCCGATGCCGACGCGGTCCTGGTGCTGCCCAGCCCGCAGTGGGAAGGGCCGGCCCTGCGGCGGCTGTCCTGGCGGTTGGCGTCCCACGACATCGACTTGATCGTGGCCAGTCCGCTACTGGATGTGGGCACCGACCGGCTCACCCTGTGCCCGGTCGGCGACCGGACCCTGCTCCACGTGGCCCACCCGCGCTATCGCGGGCCACGGCACCTGGTGAAAGAGGTGTTCGACCGGATCGGGGCCGCACTGCTGCTGGTGCTGCTCGCACCGGTGATGCTGGCGGTGGCGGCGCTGATCCGGGTGACGCCCGGCGGACGGGGGCCGATCCTGTTCCGGCAGGTACGGGTCGGCCGAGGCGGCGTCGAGTTTCCGATGTACAAGTTCCGCACCATGCACCCTGGGGCCGAGGCCAGGTTGGCGGAGCTGCGCCACCTCAATCACCACGACGGTGTGCTGTTCAAGCTCCGGGACGACCCGCGGGTCACCCGCGTCGGCCGGCTGGCTGCGCCGCTACTCGCCTGGACGAGCTGCCGCAGCTGTTCAACGTGGTCGCGCGGCGAGATGTCGCTGGTCGGCCCGCGCCCGCCGCTGCCGCGCGAGGTCGCCCGCTACCCGGCGGACATGCGTCGCCGGCTGCTGGTCAAGCCGGGCATCACCGGCCTGTGGCAGGTCTCCGGCCGCGCTGACCTGTCATGGGAGGAGGCGATGCGCCTCGACCTGCGCTACGTCGAGAACTGGTCGCTCACGTTGGACCTGGCGATCCTGCTGCGTACCGCCGCCGCGGTGGCCCGTCCGAGCGGAGCGTACTGACCGATGTCGAGGTGGCGGCGTGGCCTAGTGGTGTGCCTGCTGCTGTGCTTGGCGGTCATCGGGCTGGACCTGGTCCGTTGGCCCGCCGGCGAGCCGTCCTCAAGCACCCCGACCAGCGCCCCAACGCAGCCGCCGGGCTCCGCGCCACCACCGGTGACCGACGCCACCGACGGGCCGGGGTTCATCCGAGCCGACCCGCCCGCCGGGCCGCCCCGGCGAACGGAGCCGGATCCGACGCCTGGCCGGCGCCCTCCCGGCGGTGACGGATCGCGCCGCATCCTGGTCGGGGCGAACGTGGAGGTGCAGTCCGGAGAGAGTTGGCTGGAGGCGAACGCCCGGGCCGACACGGCCTACGGCCCGCTCGCCATGCACCGGGTGTTCTACCCTGACCTACCCCCGCCCTGGGAGGGCAGTCGCGCCGCGGGCGGCGGGCGGACCGTGGTGGTCTCCTTCAAGGCAGCGCCGCGCGACATCCTCGCCGGGTCTCACGACGCCCTGCTCGCCGAGTGGTTCCGCACCGCGCCGCGGGACCGGGACATCTACTGGGTGTACTACCACGAGCCTGAGGACAACATCGAGGCCGGCGAGTTCGACGCCGCCGACTACCGGGCCGCTTGGCGGCGGCTGGGGCAGTTGGCCGACGACGCCGACCATCCCCGCCTCCACGCCACCCTCGTGCTGATGTGTTGGACCCTGGAGTCCGGCTCCGGCCGAGACTGGCGAGATTACTACGCGGGCGAGGACGTCATCGCCGTGCTGGGCTGGGACTGCTACAACTCGGCCGGTCAGCGCGGTGGATACTACATCGACCCAGCGCAGCGGTTCGAGTCGGCGCTCGCCGTCTCGCGGCAGGCCGGGAAGCCGTGGGGGATCGCCGAGTTCGGCAGCGAACTGATCGCGGGCGACGAGTCCGGGGAAGGTCGGGCCGCCTGGCTGCGGGAGGTCGGCGAGTATCTGAGCAGCCTGACCTACCCACCACTGTGGGTGGCGTACTTCGACTCCACAGTAGCCGGTGACTTCCGGCTACGGGACCGGCCGAGCCAGCGGGCCTGGCAGCAGTTCGCCCAGGCCCACGGCTCCGGTTGAGCCGTCACACTCCCCGCCCACGCCGGTGCAGCGCGCGCAGCACCGGGTCGGGGCGCAGCGCCCCGGCCGCGATGGCGAGCGCCAACCAGGCCCGCGGCTCCACCGGGCTGCGTCCAGCGTCGCCGGCCCAGCGCCAGGCGGTGGCGCGCTCGCCCGCTGGCCGCCTGGCGAAGGCGATCTGGCCGGTGAGCCGGGCCTGCCCGCGCCGATCCTCGGCGAACTCCGGGTACCGGTCCAGCAGCCAGCTGCAGCGCCTCGGCGGTCGTCGCCCAACGGCGGGTGAAGTACGAGTGCTGGTGCCAGCGCACCCGACCAGGGGGTCGGCAGCGTTCAGCACCGGGGCGACGCCGGGCGGCCCGCAGCAGCAGCTCGTAGTCCTCGGCGTAGCTGCCCGGCAATGCCCTCGTCGACCAGCCCGATCGTCGTCCAGCAGCGCGCGGCGGATCAGGAACGTCGAGGGGTGCAGCTCGGTCAGCCGGTCGCGCAGCAGCGCCGGCGAGCGTGACCCGGTCGCGTCTGCAGGGTGCGGTCGACGCTGCGGTCGCCGTAGCGGACCTGGATGCCGCAGCCGACGAACCGGCCTGCCGGGGCGGCGCCGCAGCACGCGCCACCTGGGCCGGTCAGCTTGCCCGGCAGCCACTCGTCGTCGTCGTCGCAGAAGGCGACCAGCTCGCCGCTCGGCGGCGCAGGATGCCGGTGTTGCGGGCGCCGGCCAGGCCCAGGGTGCGCTCGTTGCGGGATGACCCGCACCCGGCGCTGCCGGCGCTCCGGCGCAGCGAAGGTCCGGCTCGCGTCTGGTCGGCACGACCACGCAGCTCACCTGGCCCGGGTAGTCCTGCGCCGAGCACGGCGTCGACCGCGCGGCGCAGCAGCGCCGGCCGGTTCCGGGTGGGACACGATCACGCTGACGGTCGGTGTCCAGTTCATCGCATCCTCCCGCAAGCCGCGATAGCCGTACCGGAGTCGCAGCGGCAGGGTCAGCAACCCCACCGCGGTGCGCCGCCGCGAGGACGAGCGGTGCGCCAGGCTTCGTCACGCCGGACCCGTAGCGGCCCGCTGGCGAACCGCAGCGGGTTGCCGGCCACGCTGTGGCGGGCCGGCGGCGTCCGTCGTCGGCGGCGGCGCTGTCGCGCCGGCGGGCAGGCCGACCAGGGACCGCACCGCCGCCAACATCGTCTCCGGAGCGGCGATGAGGTCCTCGTACCGCAGTCGGGTCACCGGCATGCCGAGCGCCGAGCAGGTCGAAGGCGAGTGTTCTGCACCGTCCACAGCGTGCAGACCGTCGGGCGGACCACCGCGGCATGTACTGCTCTCCGTTGGTCACTTCCGGGCGGCGCACCGCCTTGGCCCAGGAGTGCGCCACCCCGCGGCTGTCCCGGACCAGATGCAGCACCCGCAGGTCGAGCTGATCGGCCCAGCGCAGCGCGTAGGCCAGCGAGGCGTGCTTGCTGGAGTCGACCACCACCTGGGCGCCGCTGACCGCCCGCGCCGCCCGGTAGAGCCGCACGTAGAGGTCGGTGTAGCGGTCGACCGCGGCCACGCGACCGCTCCGGCAGCCGGGCGCCGGCCAGCCGCGGCAGGTGGCGGGTGCGGTCCACCGCCGCCTTCAGCGCCAGCGACCTCGCCTACGTCCACCTGCGACCAACCGCCGAAGGCCGCGCTCGCCGACCGCTTGCCAGAATTCGCACCGGGAGAACGGTCGCCCACAACCACAGCGCTCGTCGTCGACGCAGGCCGCGCTGCCACAGGTGCACCACCTCGCCGAGGGCGCAGACCTCCGGGCTGCGCGGCGAGCAGCAACTCCAGCAGCGTGGAGCCGCTGCGGCCGAGCCCGCCCACGAACAGCACCCGAGGTGCCGACTCCGGGCGGCTCACCGGGCGGGCCCCAGCGGGCGCGCGCCGACGCGGCGGCCGTTGCGGCGCACCAGCTCCTCCACGATCCGCCCGACCATCGCCACCGCCGGTCCGGGTTCGGTGGACTGCGCCGGCTCGGCCAGCCGGTACCGCTCAGGGTCGGTCAGGCCGGCGTCGAGCGCCGCGGCGAAGGCGGCCTCCTCCTCGCAGAGCTGGATCGCGCCGACCTCGGCCAGGCGATGGGCGAACCGCTGCTGGTGGTCGTCGACGTGTTCACCCCGGGCCGGGTCCCGGGGCACCACGATCGGCAGCCGCCCGGCCCGTCGCACCTCGATGATCGACGCCGGACCGCCGTGGGTGACCACGACGGTGGCGGCGATGATGGCGGCGTGCACCTGCTGGTGGTCGAGGAAGTCGACCGCACCGGGCACCTGCGGACGCCGGGTGTAACCGTGCTGGACGATCAAACCCGGTTGGTCCGCGCGGCTCGCGTACCACCGCTCCAGCCAGTCCATCAACCGGTCGAACTGGTGGCTGTCGGTGCCGACGATGACCAGCACCAGGCCGGCCACCGCCGCGACCGGTCGGCCCGCCAGCGGCGCCTCGGGCTCTGCGCCGGTCACAGGAGCCGTCCCACGACGGTCGCCTCCGGGTAGAGGCGACGCTGCTCGTCCCACTGCACCAACATCGCCGACAGGAACGGCCGGCAGAGGCGTGCGGTCAAGGTTGGAGTGTCGATCCGGTCGTACACCTCGATGTAGACGGTAGGGATTCGGAGCAGACGGGCGATCACCACGAACGGCAGGGCCACGCCGGCGCCGGTGGTGACCACCGCGGCGACCCGGCGCCGGCGCACCAGGCGGACGGCCAACCAACTGTTGCGGAGCAGGTTACGCACGTTACGGGTGGTGGGATGGTACGCCCAGGTGACGCTCTCCCCGTGCAGCTGGGACCGGGCGTCGGGCGTGTTGAAGGTGACCCATCGACGCCGCCAGCTCCGGTACCACGGCTCCAGCGCGAGCAACTGCGCCAGATGGCCCCCACTCGATCCGACCAGCAGTAAGGCCGGTTCGGCGCGCCCGCCACCCATAGCCCCATCTACCTCCGTCACTCTATTTCCAACTGCTCAATGTACACACGTGGACACGTTATGGAAAGGGGAAGTTCACCTGGCGGCTACCGACCACCCCGCACACCCCGGCGCCGCGCCGCCATGCCACCGCTTGGCCGCCGCCCGACCCAGACTGTATGGTTCTGCATGTCTCGATTAGGAGGTGGCGTGCCGGTGACCGGACCACTGGCCGGGGCACGTCCGGAGACCGGTGGCGCCGACTTCACCGACCTGCTCCGGCGGCGCTGGCCGATCGTGCTGCTCGCCCTGGTGATGGGCGTCGGCGGTGGCTACTGGGCCGGGGCGCGACAGGCTCCGATCTACACCTCGACCACCCACGTCCTGGTGCTCGCCACCGGCTCCGACGAGGTGAACCTGGACACCGAGGCTCAGCTCGTCACCTCGCTGCGTACCGCAGAGCGGGTAGCGGCGCTGTCCGGCCTCGGAGTGTCCCCCGCCGACCTCGTCGAACGGGTCGAGATCACTGTGCCGCCCAACAGCGAGGTGCTGAAGATCTCTTTCAGCGCCGGCACCCCCGACCGGGCACGGCGCGGAGCGGCCGCCTTCGCCGACGCCTATCTCGCCCAGCGCGCCGAGTCGACGGACGCGGCGACGGCCGAGTGGATCGCCGCGCTACGCGACCAGATCGCCCAGCTGCGCGGACGAAGCTCCTCTGAGCCGGCGCTCGAAGCGCTGGAGCGGGAGTTGGCGCTGCGTCGGCCGCCCCGACCAACCCCGGTGAAGTCATCACACCGGCGAACCTGCCGACCTCCCCGACCTCGCCGAACCGCCTGCTGTACCTGCTCAGTGGCGCGGTCGCGGGGCTGCTGGCCGGGCTCGGCACGGCGCTGGTCATCCACCGCCTCGACCAGCGGGTGGTGCGGGCGACCGATCTGCCGGCCGAGCTCGCCGACCAGGTGGCGCTGGACCTGTCGGGACGGGCCCTCGCCCCGGCGGTAGCCGCCGCGGGCAGCGCGCTCGGTCGGCAGTTCACCCGGCTCCGCACCACGCTGGCGGCGGTGCCCCCGCCGGGGACGACGCCGGTCTGGTTGATCTGCGCCGCCCGGCCGGGCGCCGGCACCGGAGTCGTCACCGCCAACCTCGCCGCCGCGCTGGCGCGAGCGGGCCACCGGGTGGTGACGGTCGCGGCCGACCCCGACAGCTGCCTGCCGGCCGTCCTGTCCGTCCGCTCCGCCTCTGACGCCGGACTCGCCGGCGCCCTCGCCGACACCGCACCGGCCAGCCTGCTGCTGGCCCCGGCTGCGGCCGCCCCCGGAGTCTCGGTACTGCCCAGCGGTGACCTCTCCTCAGTGACGGAGCTGCCGCTGGCCCAGATCGACCGGTTGCTCTCGCAGCTGCGCCCCCACGCCGACTACGTCCTGATAGAGACCCGGGCCCTGGAGCGTAGCGCCGAGGCGGTGACGCTGGGCGCCAGCGCCGGTGCCGTGCTGCTGGTGGTGGAGAAGCGGCGGACCCGCCGTGCCGAGGTACACGCGGCGGCGACGGAGCTGGCGCAGGGGGGCGCCCCAGCGGTGGCGGTGGCGCTGGTTCCGGGTCGACGCGCGGCGCCGGCCCGGTGACCCCGCCCCGGGTCCGGACCTGGCCGCTGGGGTGGCTGCTCGCCGGATATCCGCTGTTGTGGCTGGCCGGAGTGGCCTTCCTGGCGTTACCGCTCGCGGCCGCGCCGATGGCCTGGGAGCTGTACCGACGCCGGAGCCTGCGCCTGCCCACGGGCTTCGGCTGGTACGTGCTCCTGCTACTGATCCTGCTGCTGTCCGGCACCATGCTCGGCGAGCACGCGCCCGGCACGCTGCCCAACGACTCCGGCATCGGCCGCTACCTCGCCTTCGGCCTGCGGGTCGCCAACTACGCGGCCGCCGGGGTGATCCTGCTCTTCGTCGGCAACCTGACCGAACGGGAGCTTCCGACCACCCGGGTGGTGCGGTGGCTGTCCGCGCTGTTCGTGGCGACGGCCGCCGGTGGCCTCGCCGGGCTGCTGCTGCCGCCGGTGCAGATCTCCACCCCTGTCCGCCACCTGCTGCCCGGAGCCTTGGTGGGCAACGGGTTCGTCAAGCAACTGGTAACCGTGACGTTCGCCCAGTGGCAGACGGTGCTGGGCGAGGCCGGCCCGCGCCCGTCAGCTCCGTTCGTCTACACGAACACCTGGGGCAACATGCTGTCGTTACTGCTGCCCTACTTCGTGGTCGGGGCGGTGCTGTGGGCCCGCGGCCGACGGCGTTATCTGGCGATCGGGCTGCTGGCGCTGGCGGTGCCACCCGTGATCTACTCGCTCAACAGAGGACTGTGGCTCGGTCTGCTCGGCGGGACCGGGTTCGTGCTGTTCCAACTGGCCCGGCGCGGCAACCCGCGGCCGGTGCTGGTGATGCTGGCGGTGGCCAGCGCCGCCGGGCTGTTGATCGCGACCACCCCGCTCTCGCAAGTGGTGCTGGGACGGGTCGACAACCCGCACTCGAACGACCGGCGCGGCTCGATCGCACTGGCCTCCGTGGACGCGGCTCGGCACTCCCCGTTCATCGGCTACGGTGGCCAGTTGGAGATGCCGGGCAGCGAGCGCTCCATCGCGATCGGACCGACCCCGGACTGCCCGAAGTGCGGCAACCGCGAGGTGGGCGGGGAAGGGCAACTGTTCCTGCTGCTGGTCACCACCGGCTTCGCCGGCACAGCGTGCTACCTGGCGTTCTTCCTCCGGTTCTGGTGGCGCTACCGCGCGGACGCCTCCCCGATCGGGATCGCCGGCGCCACCATCACGCTTCTTACATTGATCTATCTGCCGATATACGCTTCGGTCGGCATGCCGTTAGCGGTGACCATGGTCGGCCTCGGCCTGTGGTGGCGCCACACCGAGGCCGCCGCGTCGACGCCGGGCACGCCCGGCCTGGAGCAGTGGAGGAGCTGAAGATGAAGGTTGCACCCGGTCTCCGCCGCCACGCGTGGCGAGCGGCGGCGGCGGCCGGTCACGCGGTCGGCAGGATCACCGCCTCCCGGCGCAGACCGCCGGACTTCCTTGTGGTGGGCACCCAACGGGGCGGCACCACCTCGCTGTACCACGCCCTTCGCCAGCACCCCGGCTTCCTACGGCCATGGCTGCGCAAGGGCGTCCACTACTTCGACATGGCCTACCACCACCCGATGGGGTGGTATCTCGCCCACTTCCCGACCCAGCGGCGGGTGGCGGCCCGAGCGGCGGAGTTGGGGCATCCGGTGGTCACCGGCGAGTTCAGCCCCTACTACATGTGGCACCCGTCGGCTCCCGGTCGGATCGCGGCCGACCTGCCCGACGTCAAGCTGGTGGCGATGCTGCGCGACCCGGTGGAGCGGGCGTACTCCGCGTACGCCCACGAGCGGGCTCGCGGGTTCGAGACCGAACCGTTCGAACAAGCGGTGCGGCTGGAGCCGGACCGCCTCGCCGGCGAGGCCGAGCGCATGCTCGCCGACCCGACGTACTCCAGCCACGCCGTACGCCACCACGCCTACCTGGCCCGCGGCCGCTACATCGAGCAGCTGGAGCGACTGGAGTCACTGGTCGGCCCGGACCGGCTGCACCTCATCGACAGCGCCGAGTTCTTCGCCGACCCGGAGCCGGTCTTCGCGTCGCTGTGCGAGTTTCTGGGGCTGCCGCCGGTCACCGACGGCATCCGATTCGAACGGCACAACGCCCGCCCCCGCTCGGACCTTCCCGAGCCGCTTCGCGCGGAGCTGCGCGACTACTTCGCCCCCTACGACGCGCGACTGGCGGCGTGGTGGGGCCGTACCCCGAGCTGGCGGGCCGGCGGGTGAGCCGAACCGTCCCCGACCAGGTGCGGCATCCCGAGCGCCCGGCCGGAGACCTCGCCGACGCCGCCCGCAGCGGGGTGCTCAACCTGGTCGGGGCGGGCGCCTCGGCCGGCCTCAGCTTCCTGCTCACCGTCGCCGCCACGCGGTTGTTCCCCACCCAGGTGGCCGGGGTGTTCTTCGTCGCCATGAGCGTCTTCGCGATCGCCAGCACGGTGGCCGGGGTCGGCGCCGGGGTGGGAGCGGTATACCTGCTGGCCCGGCGGCGGGCCATCGGCCAGGCCGCTGGGCTGCGGGCGGTCTTCCAGGTGGCGGTACCGCCAGCCCTGGTCGCCAGCGCCGTGGTCGCCGGGCTGACCTGGGCCGCCGCGCCGCGGCTGGCCGCCGCCATGGTGCCGGAGTCCCCCGCGGCCGCGGTCGGTGCGCTGCGGGTGGCGGCCTGCCTCGTCCCGGCGGCGGTGGTCTTCACCCTCTACGTGTCGGCGCTGCGCGGGCTGGGCCGCACCCGGCCGTTCGTGGTGCTGGAGCGGCTGGCCCGCCCCGGCATGCAACTGGTCGCGGTGGCCGGGGTCGGGCTGCTCGCGGCCGTCGGGTCTGGAGTCGTCACCGCCGCCTGGGCCCTGCCCTACCTGCTGCTGTCCGTGGCGGCGGTGGCGTGGGCACGCTCGCTGCTACGGCGGCGGGAACGGGCGGCCGGCGTCACCACGCCTGAGGGGGCCACGCGCGCCGACTGGCGCGAGTTCTGGCGGTTCACCAGCCCGCGTGCGGTGACCAGCGTGGCCAAGATGGCGCTGCAGCGCCTGGACGTGATCTTGATCGCTGCCCTGCTGGGCCCGGCTCCGGTCGCCCACTACGTGGCCGCCAGCCGATTTCTGGTCGTGGGCCAGCTGGTCAACCAGTCCCTCGGCTACGCGGTGCAGCACCGGTTCGCCGGCCTGTTCGCCACCGGTGACCTGGCCGCTGCCCGGCGGCTCTACCAGACCACCACCGGGTGGCTGATCGCCGGCGCCTGGCCGCTCTTCCTGCTCTGTGTGGTCCTGGCCGAGCCGGTGCTGCGCCTGTTCGGTGACTCCTACTCCGACGCCGCCCCGGTGATGCGGGTGCTCTCAGCGGTGATGCTGCTCGCCGTGGCCTGCGGCATGGTCAGCATGGTGCTGGAGATGGCCGGCCGAAGCGTCGCCACCCTGCTGCAGACTCTGCTCGCCCTCGCCGCCAACGTGGGGCTCAACGTGCTGTTGATCCCGCACTGGGGCCTGCTCGGAGCGGCGGTGGCGTGGGCCGCGGCGATCGCGTTGAACAACCTCATCCCGTTCGTCCAACTGCACCGCGATTACCGCATGCAGCCGTTGGGCGGCGGCGCCCTGCTCGCGATGGCCGCCGCCACCGTCTGCTTCGGTCTACTTCCCGGCGCCGCCGCCTGGCTGACGGGCAGCCATCCGGCCGCCCTGGTGACGGCCACCGTTGTCGGCGCCGGCCTCTACCTGGCGGCGCTCTGGTCCGGCCGCCGCATCCTCCAGTTGGATCTGCTCCTCGCCGCAGTATGGCGCCGATCCAACCGCTCGGCGGATACGTAATCTACTTATTGCCATGTAACTATGGCCCCACTCCCTACCGAAGGGGGTCCATCCACACCGGCCGCCCGGCCTACTCCCCTCCCGGAGGACCCGTGCACAGGTTCGCTCGCCGCGCGGCGGTGCTCGCCGTCGCCGCCCTCATCGGGCTGGCCGGCCAGCCGGCCGCCGCCTATCAGCCCGGGCACGACCGCATCGTGTCCACAGTCCCTTCTCCCGCCACCCCGAACATCCCCGACGGCTATCCCAACGCCATCGTCAAGATCGGGGACCGGGTGCTTGTCGGGGGCACCTTCGACGGTGACGTGACCGACCGCCCTACCGGCACCGCCCACTCCCGGCCCTACCTGTTCGCCTTCGACGCGCGCACCGGGCTGGTCGACCCCGACTTCGCGCCGTCGATCTCGGCCGAGGTGCGCGCACTGATCCCTGGCCCCATCCCGGGCACTGTCTACGTCGGTGGCCGGATGAACAGCGTCAACGGAGTCCCGGGCTACCACAAACTGGTGCTGCTCAACGTCGCCGACGGGTCCCTGGTGACCGGGTTCCGCGCCCCCTCGATGAACGGAGTGGTCAACACCGTGCAGCTGGCCGGCGACCGGCTGCTGGTCGGCGGCGCTTTCACCCGGGTCGGAGGGGTCGAGCACGGCGGCTTGGTGGCGCTCGACCCGCTCACCGGCGACCGGCTGGACTATCTGGACATCCAGCTCACCGAACACCACAACTACGACGGGGTCAGTGGCGCCCGGGCCCCGGTCGGCGCCACCACCATCAAGGTGGCTCCGGACGGCGAGACCGCCGTGGTGATCGGCAACTTCAAGCGCGCCGACGGGTTGGACCGCGACCAGATCCTCATGCTCGACCTGGTCGAACCGCAGGCGACGATCCGGGACTGGCACACCAACCACTACCAGCCGGCGTGCCTGCGCAACGCCTACGACCGGTGGATACGCGACGTGTCGTACTCCCCCGACGGCAGCTTCTTCGTCGTGGCGACCACCGGGGGACCGATCCGTAACACCCTGTGCGACACCGCCGCCCGGTGGGAGACCGCCGCCACCGGCAGCAACCTCAACCCCACCTGGGTCACCTGGACCGGCGGCGACACTCTGCTCTCGGTCGCGGTCACCGAGACCGCGGTCTACGTCGGCGGACACCAGCGATGGCTGAACAACCACTGGGGCCGCGACAGCGCCGACACCGGCGCGGTGGGCCGCCCCGGCATCGCAGCGCTGGACCCCACCAGCGGAGTGCCACTGTCGTGGAACCCGGGCCGGCACCCGCGCGGTTACGGGGCCACCGTGATCTACCCGACGCCGGAGGGCATCTACGTCGGCTCGGACACCAGCTACATCGGCAACCGGGAGCACCGGCGGGAACGGCTGGCGTTCTTCCCCCTCGCCGGAGGCACCGCGCCGCCGACCGGGGCGGCCGCCACCCTGCCGGCCGACCTGCACTTCACCGACGTACCCGTGGACGTGGGCACCGGTCTGCCCGACATCCTCTACCGGGTCAACGCCGGCGGAGAGGAGCTTCCCGCCATCGATGACGGGCCGAACTGGGCCGCTGATCTGACCGACCCCAGCCCTTACCGCACCAGCGGCAGTTCCCGCAGCTGGTACGCCCCGCCCATCCCATCGCTGGACGAATCGGTGCCGGCCGGTACTCCGGTGGAGCTGTTCGGCAGCCGGCGTTGGGACCCGCCGGCCGAGCCGGAGCTGCGCTGGTCGTTCCCGGTGCCGGCGGGCCTGCCAGTGGAGGTGCGGCTCTACCTCGCCGAACGCACCTGGTCGCACAGCCAGCCCGGGTCGCGGGTGTTCGACATCGTCGTTGACGACACCGTGGTCGTGGCCGACTTCGACGCCGCGGCGCAGGTCGGCTACAACACCGGTCTGATGGTCTCCGCCCCGGTGACCAGCGACGGTGTGGTGGACATCGAACTGGTGCGCGGGGTCTCCGACCCGTCCATCTTCGGCATCGAGATCGTGCTGATCGACGATGGCTCCCTCGGCACCGCCCCGGGCATCGTCAAGCGCAGCTTCGACGGCACCACCCTCGGAGCAGAGGTGCCGGTCGGCGGGGCCGACGGGACCGACTGGGGCGACCTGCGCGGCGCGTTCCTCGTCGGCGACACGCTGTTCTACGGCATGGCCGACGGCACCTTCTGGCGCCGCAGTTACGACGGAGTCACGATCGGACTGCCGGAGCTGGTCACCCCCCACTTGGACCCGTACTGGGACGGGGTGGCGACCAGCTCCGGCACCAGCACCTACGACGGCCGGCCGACCACCGGGTTCGCCACCGCCATGGCGAGCATGCGCGCGATGTACTTCACCGACGGCCGCATCTTCTACACCCGCGCCGGCAGCAACAACCTCTACTGGCGCTGGTTCAACCCGGAGAACGGGCTCGCCGGCTCCCGCGAGTTCAGCCTCCCCGGCGCCACCGGCCTCAACCAGCTGAGCAACACCTCCGGAGTGCTGTTCCTCTCCGAGGGCTACGTCTACTGGAGCCGCGCCGACAATGGGCAGTTGGTGCGGCGGCCGATCGTGGACAACGGCCCCGGCACCGAGCAGGTCACCACCGCCGCCAGCGCCACCCGCGGCCTGACCTGGGGCGGCCCCGCGGAGGTGGTCAGCGGCCCGGACCTCGACGGCGTGGACTGGCGCACCCCGGGCGCCTTCCTGCGGGCGGGCTGAACGATGACGGTCGACGACGGGGCGGCCCGGGCAGCGTACCTGCGGGAGGTGGTGCAGACCCTCTATCCGCAGCCGGTGGACGGGGCCGGTGAGCGGGGCGAGTTCCTGGTGGTGCCGCACGCCCGGGCGCCGCGGCTGCTGGTGCCGACCCGGCCGCGCCGCGCCGCCACCGCGGCGGTGCGCCGGTACGCCGAACCGCGCAACCGGGCGGCCAGGCTCAAACGTCAGGCGGTGGTGCTGGCGCTGCGCACCGGCGCCCACCGCTGGCTGCTGCCCGACCGGGTGGCGGTCAGCACCACCGGGTCGATCGAGGCGCACCTGCACCGGGTGCTGAGCGAGCCGGTGGTGCCCAGCATCCATATCGGACCGGCACGGGCGAACCGTAAGGCGGTGCTGCAGCTGCTGCACCCCGACGGTCGCACCGTCGGCTTCGCCAAGGTCGGCACCGGCCCGCTCACCCGGCGACTGGTCCGCGACGAGACCATAGCGCTGCGCGGCCTGGCCGAGGCGGGGCTGCGGCGGGTGACGGTGCCGCGGGTGTGGCACGCCGGCAACTGGGCGGGGCACGAGATCCTGGTGCAGCGTGCGCTGCCGGTCTGGGCCCCCCGGGCGCCACTGGCCCCCGAGCGGCTGGCCGCCGCGATGCGCGAGCTCGCCGAATGCCAGCCGGTGACCGAAGAGCCGCTGGCGGCGAGCCCCTACTGGGCCAGGCTGCGGGAGCGGGTGGCGGCAGTGACCGACCACCCCGACGGGGCGGCGCTCGCCGCGGCGCTGGACCGCCTGGGCGAGGGCTTCGGGGACCTGCGGTTGCGCTACGGCGCCTGGCACGGCGACTGGACACCGTGGAACATGGCGGTGCTCGCCGACACCCTGCTGGTGTGGGACTGGGAACGGTTCACCGCCGGGGTGCCGATCGGCTTCGACGCCGTCCACTACGCCCTGCAGACCCGGGCGCAGGTCGCGGCCGATCCGGCCCGGGCCCTGGCCGCCACGCTGCACGAGGTGCCCGACCTGCTGGCCCCGTTCGGCGTCGAAGCGCCGGCACGGGAGCCCACCGCCCTGCTCTACCTCGCCGACCTCGCCGCCCGCTACCTGGCCGACCGGCAGGCCGAGGCCGGCGCCCGCCTCGGCGCCCTCGGCACCTGGCTGCTGCCCGGGCTGCTCGGCCGGCTCGACCGACTCACCGCCTGAGCCGTCGAGTCGGCGGGGGTTGGTCGACCGCGGCGGTGGGTACAGCGCAGCATGCGCGTACTAGGGATCAACGCGGTCTTCCACGACCCGGCGGCGGCGCTGGTGGTCGACGGCCGGGTGGTGGCCGCCGCCGAGGAGGAGCGGTTCAGCCGACGTAAGCACGGTAAGCGGCCGGTGCCCTTCTCCGCCTGGGAGCTGCCGGAGCAGTCGGCGGCCTGGTGCCTGGCGGAAGCCGGCCTGACCCCCGGGGAGCTCGACGCGGTCGCGTACTCGTTCGACCCTGGTCTGTGCCGCCAGGTGGAGAGCGACCCCTGGGACTGGCTGCGGGTGGAGTACGCCACTCGGGCCCCCCAGTTCCTCGCCACCGCCTTGCCAGGGCTGGACCCGGACCAGGTCCGGTTCGTGCCTCACCACGTGGCGCACGCCGCATCGGCCGGGCTCGCCGCGCCGGAGGCCGGCCGAGCCGACGGCGCGGTGCTGGTGCTGGACGGGCGCGGGGAGTCCACCAGCCACCTGGCCGGTGTCTACCGGGGCGGCGCCCTGATCCCGCTGTACAGTCAGGCACTGCCGCACTCGCTCGGCCTGCTGTACGAAGACCTCACTCGCCATCTGGGGTTCCTGCACTCCAGCGACGAGTACAAGGTGATGGCCCTGGCCGCTTACGGACGCCCGCGGCACCTGGGGACGCTGCGGGAGCTGGTGCGCACCACCGGCGACGGCGGCTTCGAGGTCGCCCCGATCGACTGGGGCACGCTGGCCAAGGCCCGCCCGCCCGGCGAGGAGATGAGCGAGGAGCACGCCGACCTCGCCGCCAGCGTGCAGGCCCGGCTCAAGGAGGTACTGCTGGAGCTGTGCCGGTGGCTGTACGACGCGGCGGGCGGGCCACCGCGGCTGGCGCTCGCCGGTGGGGTGGCCCTGAACTGTGTCGCCAACGCGCGCCTCGCCGCCGAGGGCCCGTTCTCGCGGGTGTGGGTGCAGCCGGCGGCCGGGGACGCGGGCACCGCGCTCGGCGCGGCGCTACACGTGGCCCGGTCGGCCGGTGAGGCGACTCTCCCGATGCCCGGGGCTGACCTGGGGCGTGGTTGGAGCGACGAGGAGCTCGCCGCCGAGCTGCGCCGGGCGGCGCTGCCGTTGCTCTTTCGCGGAAGCGCGCGCCAAGCGAACGCAGACGTCCAGCCACGTTCCAAATCCATCCTCGCCAAATACGATCGAATCCGTGGTCGCAAAGGTGAGCGCGCGATCTTCTCCCTGCGCGGGCCATCGTGCGGGCACTGCGACACCGCGATTCCCCTGCAGCGTCGCAATCAAATGGCCGGCACCGGTCCGATCGAAGTGTGCGAGGCGTGCGAGTGCTTCTGTATGCAACGCCATGATGCTTGCTGGGGGTTGGGTCCCCAATAGCTTGACCGGGTGACCGCACCCCCCACTCGCCCACGCTCAAGCCGCGCTGGGTTTTTCCGCCGGAGCCTGATCCCACCGCGGTGGAGGCGCTCGCTGCGGAGCTGCATCTGCCAACCACTCGTTTGTCGCCTCTTGCTCGTCCGCGGGTACTCAGCGGTCGAGCCCGCGAAGCACTTCCTTCGCCCGCGGCTGGAGCGGCTGCACTCGCCGCACGGTCTGCCCGACGCGGCCGTTGCCGTCGATCGGCTCGTGCGCGCCGCGCGCGATGGCGAGACGGTGCTCGTCCACGGCGACTACGACGTCGACGGCATCTGCTCGACGACGATAATCGACGCGGACGCTGCGCGACTTCGGCGCGACGCCCGATGCCGTTCATCCCGCGCCGCGCTCGAGGACGGCTACGACCTGAGCGAAGCCGGCGTTCGCGCCGCGATCGAGGCAGCGGGCGACGGCTCGTCGTGACGTGCGATTGCGGCACGAGCGCGCTCGAGCCGGTCGCCGAGCTCTGCGCGAGCGGGCATCGACGTCATCGTCACCGACCATCACCTGCCGGGCGGCGCGCTGCCCGAGTGCCTCGCGGTGCTGAATCCGAAGCGGCCCGGATGTCGAGTGCCCGACAAGGATCTCGCCGCGGTTGGCGTCGCGTTCAAGCTCGCGCTCGCGCTCGCGCGAGCAGCTCGGCGCGCAACGAGAACTTCGTCTACGACATGCTGGACCTCGTCGCGCTCGCGACCATCGCCGACGTCGCGCCGCTGCGCGGCGAGAATCGCGATCTTCGTGCGGTACGGTCTCAAGATGCTGACGGAGACGCAGCAACGTCGGCCTGCGGGCGATGATTCGCGCGGCGGGACTGGAGGGCAAGGCGCTCACCGCCGGCCGCGTCGGATTCATCCTCGCGCCGCGGCTGAACGCCGCGGGCCGCATCGGTCACGCGATGCGCGGCGTCGAGCTGCTGATGGCGACCGACGAGCACGCAGGCGAATCGCATCGCGCGCGAGCTCGAGGAGATGAATGCGCGGCGCCAGGAGATCGATCGCGCCGACGCTCGACGAGGCGCGCGAGCGCGTCGACGCGCTGGATCTCGACGACGACATACGGCATCGTGCTCGCGCGAGCGAAGGCTGGCATCCCGGGGTCATCGGGATCGTCGCGTCGCGCATCGTCGAGGAGTTCGGGCGGCCGACGGTGCTGATCGCGCTCGACGGTGAGGACGGGAAAGGATCGGGCCGCTCGATCCGCGCCGTTCGATCTGCACGCCGGGCTGACCGAGTGCCGCGATCTGCTCATTCGATACGGCGGGCACCGCGCCGCGGCCGGCGTGACGATCGAGCGCGATCGCGTGGAGGAGTTCGCGCAGCGATTCAACGAGGTGGCGCGCGCGCGTGCTCACGCCGGAAGATCTGATGCCCGAGGTGCGCGATCGACCTCGAGATCTCGATCGATGAGGTCGACGACGAGCTCGAAGGCGTTGCTCCGCCATTTCGAGCCATTCGGCATCGGCAATCCGTCGCCGGTGCTCGTCTCGCGCGGCGTCCGCGTTGGCGGCGCCGCCGCGCGTCGTCGGCAAGCGACGGACTCAAGCTCCGCTCGCCGGCGCAGCGACGCGAGCATCGAGGCGATCGGCGTGGGGATGGGCGATCTCGCGCCGGAGCTCGCCGGTCGGTGTTGCGGTCGACGTCGCCTACCGCCTCGAGCGCGACGACTATCAGGGCGAGAGCCGCGCTGCAGGCGCGCCTCGCCGACATCCGCCGTCGGCGCTGAAGTCGTAGGCATGCGATCGTCGCCGGGCGGTGGCGCGGCCGCCGGATCACGCCGCCGGACGATGACCGCGTCCGCCCGACCGCCGACCGCGTTCGCGAAGCGTGGATGAGCATCGTCGAGCCCGACATCCCGGCGCGAGGGTGCTCGACCTGTTCGCCGGCTCGGGCGCGCTCGGCCTCGAGGCGCTGTCCCGCGGCGCCGCAGTCGCGGACTTCGTGGAGGTAGCGCGCCGAGCGTTCGCGCGCGATCGCGCGAGAACATCGAGATGCTCGGTGCCGGCGACGCAACGCGCGCGTGCACCGTGCCGACGCGATGCGTTTCATCGACGAGCTCGGCGCCGCACGCGTTCGACGTCGCGTTCGCGCGACCCGCCTTATGGCCACGGCCTGGCGAGCGGCGTCGCCGAGCGCTGGCTCGCGGAGCCGTTCGCCGGCCATCCTCGGGATCGAGCACGCGGCCAAGGAGACAGCTGCCCGGAGGTGACACGGCGCAGTACGGTGGCACGGCGATAACCTTCTACCGCGCCGACTCACCATATCCCTAGCCCGCGGTTCGAGCGACTATCCGATCGATGCGCACCGCCATCTACGCCGGCAGCTTCGACCCGATCACGCACGGCCACGAGGACCTGATCCGGCGGAGTCTGCGCGTTCGTCGACCGCATCGTCGTCGCGGTCGGCGACGAACATCGGTCGAAGCAGCCGCTGTTCACGCTCGAGGAGCGCGTCGACGATGATGCGCGCGGCCGTCGGCGACGATCCGCGCGTCGAGGTGCAGGCAGTTCAACGGCCTGCTCGTTGACTTCGCGCGCGAGGTGGGCGCGAACGTTGTTCATTCGCGGTCTGCGCGCCGTGAGCGACTTCGAGTACGAGTTCCAGATGGCGCTGATGAATCGGCATCTCTCACCCGAACTGGAGACGGTGTTCATGGTTCCGTCGCTCGATACGACGTACATCAGCTCGAGCCTCGTGCGCGAAGTCGCGCGATACCGCGGCGACGTGAACGACCTCGTGCATCCCGATGTGGCTGAGGCGCTGCGCGTGAGGCTCCAGGCGTAGTGGCGGTCACATGATCAGCGCACCTGAGTCGTCTACGCCACGGTTCATCGATCTCCTTCGCGTGAAAGCGGCGCGCAGCCCGCGACGGATCATGTTCCCGGAGAGTGCCGACCTGCGGGTGCGGTCAGCGGTCGCCCTGCTCGCGCGGGAGCGCATCGTCCAGCCCGTTCTCGTGCTCGATCCTGTACAGAGCAATCATT
>CAWEKD010000009.1:0-413672 GCA_963809545.1 uncultured Actinomycetota bacterium
GATAGAGCGTGGGCATGCCGGCCGCCGCCGGATCGCGATCGCGAGCGCGAGCGCTCGACTTCCCGCTCCCGACGTCCCCGCCCAGCACGATCAGGTCCTGACGGCGAACGCCGCCGCCAAGCACGCGATCCAGCGAGGGGAAGCCGGTCGTGCACCGGTCCGGACCCGGCGTCCCGTCCGAGGGCGACGCGTCGATGCGCGCGACCAAGCCCTCGAGCGACCCTGTTCCTCCGCGCGCCACATGCTAGCGCTCCGGCGTCGGACGGCGGCGCGGGCGGCGCGGGCGGCCTGGGCCAGCGCGTCGCCCGCTTCGGCGCCCCGGCCTCGCGGGCCGGGGCGACGAGCTGGCTCAGCACCTGCGCGGCGGTCTCGGGCCGGGCCTCCTTGAGCTGGCTGATCGCGGCGACCAGCGCGCGGCGGAGCGGCGGTGGCATCGTGAGGCTCGACAGCCGATGCTCCAGCGCCTGGAGCCGGCGGCGATGGGCCCGATCGGCCGGCGGCGGGTCACGCAGCAGGTCCTGCGCGACCCGGACCGTGAGCCAGAGGGCGAAGATTCCCTCGCGCCGCGGGCCGCGCGCGGTTGCGGGGCAGGGCGCCCAACAGCGCGGTCGCCGCCGGATCCCACCCGCTCACGCGAGAGTCCGGGTGAGGGTGGTGAACACCATGTCGGGCAGGATCTCGCGCATGCAGAGGTGGTGCTCCAGTGGGCACTCGGCGCTGCCATGGCTGCTGCAGGGGCGGCAGCTCAGGTTGCGCTCGACCACGCTGGCGTGCGCGTGGTAGGGGAAGAAGCCGAACTGGCGCACCGTCGGTCCGAACAGCGCGACGACGGGGGTGCCCACGCCGGTGGCCATGTGCATGACGCCGGTGTCGCCGGAGATGAGCGCGGCCGCCCGCTTCAGCACGCCGCCGGTCTCCTGCAGGCTCAGCTCGCCGGCGGCGCTCGCCACGTGGGCCCCGCCGCGCGCCGCGATCTCGGCGCCCACCGCCGAGTCCTCGGGGCCGCCCAGGGCGACGATGTCGGCGCCGGTGTGGACGATCTGGCGGCGAGCTTGATCCAGTGCTCGACCGGCCAGCGCTTGGTCGCGTGGGCCGCCCCGGCGAGATCGCCACCAGCGCGCGCTTGGTGCCGATCCCGGCCCGGGTGAGCCAGCGCCGCCGCGTTTTCCTCGGCGAATGGGTTCAGGAAGAACTCGGGCGGGCCGCCGTCGGGCTCGACCCCCAGATCGGCGGCCGCCTCGAAGTAGCGCTCCGGTACCGGCACGTGCTCGTGGTAGTTGTTGTGCTTGAACCGGATCAGCAGCTCGCGGGCGACGCGGCGGTGCGAGAAGCCGGACCAGGGGCCCCGGACCAGCAATCGGAGCGGCCAGGTGCGCGTCCCGCCCTGGAGGTCCAGCAGATGGGAGTACCGGACGCGCTTGATCAGCGCCGGCACGCTGCGGACCGTGTCCTGCGGCGTGATACCGAAGACCTCCGTGACGTTCGGGTTGTCGCTGACGAGCGGCACGTACTGCCGCTTGGTCAGCATCGTCACCCGTGCGCCCGGCCACTTGTTGCGGATGGCGCGCAGCAGCGGCGTCGTCAGGAGAATGTCCCCGATCGAGCTGAAGCGCACCACGAGGATGTCGGGGGAGAGGAAGGTGTTATACGTCACGGCCGGGAATGTATGCCCGGATTTGGGAAGGGGAAAGCAGACGTGGAGGACGGCGCATCCTCGGTCCTCTCCGTCCCTCCCGTCTATATTTGTTCCCATGCCCCGCCCCAAGAGCATTCTCTGGGTGGACGATGAGGTCGAGAGCCTCACGTCCCACGTCCTGTTTCTGGAAGAGCAGGGCTTCGCCGTGGAGACCACTACCCACGGCGACGACGCGCTGGTGCTGCTCCAGCGCCAGCCCTACGGCGTGGTGCTGCTCGACGAGCAGATGCCGGGCCGGCGGGGGCTGGAGCTCTTCCGTGCCATCCGCGCGATCGACCACGGCATGCCGGTCGTGATGGTGACCAAGAGCGAGGAGACCGAGACGCTCAAGGACGCCATCGGCGCCGACATCTCCGACTATCTCATCAAGCCGGTCAACCCGCGGCAGATCCTGTCGGTGGTCACCCGGCTGCTCGACGGCGACCGCATCCGCCAGCAGCGGCTGTCCCGTGACTTCGCCACCCGGTTCCGCGAGCTCGAGGCCCGCCGCGGGGGACCGCTCGCCTGGCGCGAGTGGGTCGAGCTGGTGGCCGAGCTGGCGGAATGGGAGGTGCGGCTCGGGCCAGGCCGACGAGCCGGGCCTCCAGGACGCGCTGCGCACGCTGCAGGAGAGCCTGCGGCAGGACTTCGCGCGCTACCTCCAGCGGAACTACGCGCGCTGGCTCCACGACGGCGACAGCGACCGGCCGCCCCTCTCGGTGGACATCGGCGCCGAGTTCCTGCGGCCGGTGCTGGACATGCACCGGAAGGCGCTGCTCGTGGTGGTGGACTGCCTTCGCCTGGACCAGTGGGCCATGATCCGCCCGCTCATCGGCGCGCGGTTCGACATCGAGACCGCGCACTACTTCTCGATCCTCCCGACGGCCACGCCCTTCGCGCGGAATGCCATCTTCAGCGGGCTCTTTCCCGCGGAGATCAAGGCGCGCTATCCCCAGTGGTGGACCGACAGCGAGGAGTCGAGCCTCAACGCCCACGAGGCGGAGCTGCTCACCGAACAGCTCAAGGAGCTCACCGGCCGGCACGTGCCGGTGCACTACGAGAAGGTCTTCACCGCCGCCGACGGCGACGGTCTGCTCAAGCGGCTGCCGGCGCATCTGGCGCAGGACGGCGTGACGGCGCTGGTCTTCAACTTCATCGACCAGCTCACCCACGGCCGCACCGAGAACTCGACCCTCTTCGAAGTGGCCCGCGACACGTCGGCGCTCCGGAACCTCACCCGGACCTGGTTCGAGCGCTCGCCGCTGTGGGACGCGCTGCGCGAGGCGGAGCGGCGCGGCGTGCCGGTGCTGCTCACCACCGATCACGGCTCGATCCACTGCCACACGCCGGCCACGGTCTTCGCCAAGCGGGACACGACCTCGAACCTGCGCTACAAGTTCGGCGAGGACCTGCGCGCGCAGGACGCCGACGCGGCGCTGGTCGTGGACGACCTGCCGAGCTTCGGGCTGCCGGCGCGCGCGCCCGGCACCCGGCTGCTGCTGGCCACCGGCGACCGCTTCTTCGTCTATCCCACGAAGCTGCGCGAGTACCAGGCGCGGTACCGGGGCGCGTTCCTGCACGGCGGCGTGTCGCCCGAGGAGGTGATTCTGCCGATCGCGCTGCTGACGCCCGCGTCACGGGTAGGCGTGCGGACCGAGCTCCGGCTCCTGCGGCTGGTCGGCCCCTACCGCGGCCTGCTCGCGCTGGGCTGCTCACCACCTTCCTCGCGTCGCTGCTCGACGGGTTCACGCTGGTCATCCTGATTCCCCTGCTCAAGCACCTGTTCGGCACCGCTGGCCAGCTCCACGCCGGGTCCACCCAGCTCGAGGCCTTCGTCGCCCGCGTCATCCAGCCGCTGGTGGCCGGGGCTCACGCCCGGGGCAGGCGGCCGGGCGCCTCGTGGTGATGCTGGTGCGTCGGCCTGCTGCTCAAGAATGTCGCTGAGCCTACGCCTCGAGCCAGATCTCGGTCGGGCGTCCAGGAGGGCCTGGTCCGGGACCTGCGCACCCGCATCTTCGACCACCTGCTGACGCTCGACCTCGGCTACTTCCAGCGGACGCGCGCGGGCCAGCTCATCTCCGGCATCATCACCGAGGTCGACCAGACCAAGACGGTCATCACCGCCTCGCTCATCTCCCTGTTCCAGAACATCGTCGTCGTGGCGACCACCCTCGTGGTGCTGAGCCAGATCTCCGTCCGGCTGACCCTGCTCACGCTCGCGTGCGTTCCCGCGATGGTGCTGCTGCTGCAGGCGCTGCTCAAGCGGCTTCGCCGCCACTCGCGCGCCCGCACCCGCGAGCGCGGGGAGGTGACCGCGACGATCACGGAGCGGATCGGGGCCGTCCGACTGATCCGCGCGTACGGGGAGGAGGCGCGCGAGAGCAGCCGCTTCCGCAACCAGGCGACGCGCTACCGGAAGCAGGTCGTTCGGACCCAGCGCTTCTCGTCGCTGACGAGCCCGCTGACCGAGGTGTTCTCGGGGTTCCTCGTCATCCTCATCATCTGGGCCGGCAGCCGGCCCGCGCTCATCGGCCTCGGCGGGCCGCTCGCGCCGGAAGCGATCATCGTGTTTCTCATGGCGGCGCTCAAGCTCACGTCGCCGCTCAAGACGATCGCCTCCTACCCCGCGGTCATGGCCGTGACCCTCGCGAGCGCGGAGCGGGTGTTCGAGATCCTGGACGAGCCCAGCACCGAGGTGGACCGTCCCGGCGAGGGTGAGGCCCGGTTCGAGCGGGCGATCGCGTTCGAGAACGTCACTTTCCGCTACGGATCCGGCGACCCCGTCTTGAGCGACGTGTCGTTCACGCTGCCCAAGGGGAAAGTGGTGGCCCTGGTGGGACCCTCCGGGGCGGGGAAGACCACGCTGGCCGACTTGCTGCCGCGGTTTCACGATCCCGCCGGCGGTCGGATCACGATGGACGGCGTGCCGTTGACCCGGCTCACCCGGCGCTCGCTCCGCGGGCTCCTGGGGGTGGTCAGCCAGGACACGGTCCTGCTCAACGACACCGTGCACGCCAACATCGCGTATGGCTCGCCGTCGGCGACGCGGGCCCAGGTCGAGGCGGCGGCGAGGGCCGCGAATGCCGACCAGTTCATCGAGCAGCTGCCCCAGCGGTACGACACGGTGCTGGGTGAGCGCGGCACCCGCCTGTCCGGCGGCCAGCGCCAGCGGGTCGCCATCGCCCGGGCACTGCTCCGCGACCCGCCGATCCTCGTTCTCGACGAGGCCACGAGCGCGCTCGACACCGAATCGGAGCGGCTGGTCCAGCAGGCGATCGACCGCCTGATGGCTCCAGCGAACCGTGCTGGTCATCGCCCACCGGCTCGCCACCGTCCGGGACGCCGACGAGATCGTGGTGCTCGACGCCGGTCGGATCGTCGAGCGGGGATCGCACGAGCAGCTGTTCCGCAACGGCGGACTCTATCGTCGCCTGTACGACCTGCAATTCCGCGATCAGGAGCCCGCGCTCGCCGCGGAGCTCTGAGCGCGGGTTGTAATCGCGAGGCCATCCTTTACTTTCGTCTCGTGGCCACCCGATCCTCCGATCTCCAGGTCCTCCTCGTCGGCGCGTTCGATGACGCGCTCCATGCGCACGCGGCGCTTCGCCGGCGCGCGCTCGAGCGGCTCGGCTGCCGAGTCGTCACCCTCAATCTGATCGGCACCGGTGGGTGGCTCAGCCGGCTCCGCCGCGCGGGCCTGCACGATCGGCTGTCGCGCGCCATCGCCAGCACGGGCCCGGCGCTGGTGCTCGTGCTGGAAGGCTCGCAGGTGGACGCGGCGATGGCGGCCTCGCTCCGGCAGGGCAGCGGGACCGCGTGGGTGAACTGGTTCTGCGACGGGCGCCGTACGCCCGAGGACATCCGCCCCTGGCCGCCGCCTATGATGCCGTGTTCGTCGCCGACCGGGCCACGGCGGCGGCCCTGGACGAACCCGGGAACCCGCCCGTGCACTACCTCCCGCCGGCTGCGACCCCTCCATTCACCGGCCGATGCGCGCGCGCGATCGCTTTCGCGCCAACGTGGTGTTCGTCGGCACGGCGACGCCGCACCGGGCGCAGCGACTCGCGGAGCTGGTCGAGTTCGGCGTGGCGGTGTGGGGACCGGGCTGGCGGCGGACGAAGCTGCGCGACTACTGCCGGGGCGAGCTCCTGAGCCACGAGGATTACATCCGGGCATACGCCGGCGCCTCGGTCGCGGTCAACGTGGCCTGCGCGGAAGGGCGAGGAGGGTCGCAGCGACCCGGGGGCCAGCCGGCGGCTGTTCGAGCTGGCGGCGATCGGGGTTCCCCAGGTGGTCGAGGACCACGCCGACATCCACGCGCACTTCCGCGAGGGCTCGGAGATCCTGGTCTCCCGCAGCACCAGCGAGTTCCGCACGCTCGCCGCGGAGGCGCTCCATGACCGGGCCTGGGCCGAACAGGTGGCCGCTGGAGCGCGGCAACGCGCGCTCGCGGAGCATACCTACATGCATCGCCTCGCCGTGCTGCTCCAGACGGTCATGGGAGCGGCACCGGTCCTGGCCCACTCGTAGGCGTGTCCGCGTCCACCACGCGCCCGGGCGGCAGCACGCCCGTCGCGAGAAACGCCCGGAACATCCGCAGGTACTCCCCGGCCATCACGTGGTGCGTGAAGTGGCGCTCGACCCGTGCGCGGCACGCCGCGGGGTCGACTCGATCGAGATCGTCGCGCCGGGCCACCAGCTCCTCCAGCGTGTCACCCAGGGCACCGACTTCGGGCGAGACGATCTCGGGGAGGGCGCCCCGCCGCGTGCCGAGCACCGGCGTTCCGCTCGCGAGCGCCTCGACCAGCGTGAGCCCGAACGGCTCGTCCCAGCGCGCCGGCATCCACAGGCAGGCGGCGCCGGCCAGCAGGTCGGCCTTCTTCCCGCCGCCGACCTGACCCACGTACCGCACCCGCCGCGTCAACGAGAGCCGCCAGCCTCCCGCCACGAGCAGCCGACGCCTGGTCCGTTTCGCGCCCTCGATCGCCCACCGGTGGCCCTTCACCCCGTGCAGCCGGCCGAGGAACAAGTCGTAGCCCGACTTCACCGGCTGATACCGAAATTCGGCCAGGTCGATCCCATTGTAGACGAATGCCGTCGCCCCGTGCCGCTCGGCGTGGTTGCGGCTGAGATAGAGCGTATTGGGCGCGCCCACCACGCCGGGTCGTCGGTTCCCGTGCAGGCTGCGGATCCAGGGCACGCCGGGCGAATGCGCGAGGGGCGCGAACGACAGCAGCAGTTCGGTGCCCGCGGGGAGCAGCGGGCGAAGGTCCAGGTCGGGCTGGCGAAGCTGGGGCGGCACCAACGGCACCAGCTCCGCCTCGGGCACATCAGAGCCGGCGCCGGCAAGGAGGGTCACGCGGTGTCCGGCGGCGGCCAATCCGCGCGCGAGGTAGACCACGATGCGCTGGGTGCCGCCGTAGTTCCGGACGGGCAGCCGATCCCGGGCGAAGAGGGCGACGTGCATGGCGGCTGCAATCTAGGCATCTTCCTCCGCCGCATGACACGCCCAGCTTGCTCGTCCGCCGCACTCGGGATGAGATTGGTGCAGCCCTAGCTCGCCGGGAGCGGCCGTGGTCAAGGTGTCGGGGTTCACCATCGTCAGGAACGCGATCAAGCTGGACTTCCCCGTGGAGGCCAGCATTCGATCGATTCTGCCGGTGTGCGACGAGGTGATTGTCAATGTGGGCCGCTCGGACGACGACACGCTCGAGCTGGTGCGGTCGATCAGCGACCCGAAGATCCGCATCGTCGAGATCGAGTGGGACATGTCGCGCCGCAACACGGTGCTGGGGCACGAGACCCTCCGCGCGATGCGGGAGTGCCGACATCCGTGGGGCATCTACATCCAGGCGGACGAGGTGCTCCAGGAGCAGGGTGCGGCGGAGCTCGCGGCCGCCATCCAGCGCCACGACGGCGACCTGCGGGTCGAGGGCCTGCTCGTCCGCTACGTGCACTTCTACGGCGGCTTCGACACGATCGCTACCCACCGGCGCTGGTACCGGCGCGAGGTCCGCGCCGTGCGGCTCGACCCCGCGCTCGACATCCGACCCTACCAGGGCGCGCAGGGCTTCCGGGTCGGGCCCGGACCACCGGAAGATCCGCGCCCGGCTCACGACCGCCGAGATGTTCCACTACGGCTGGGCCCGGCCGGCCCAGGCGCTGCGCGAGAAGCGGGAGCTCGGCAAGACCATGTACCCGTGGCGAGACGCGGACGAACGTCGTCCGCTCCTCGCCTGGGTGCCGGGGATCCGCCCCTTTCGCGGGACGCATCCCGCGGTGGCGCGGGCGTGGATCGAGCCGCGGCGGCTCGACCCGGAGCGCGTGATCGCGCCGCGTCGGTTCCAGCCCCGGTTCCTGCGCTACTACGTCTCAGGCTGGATCGAGCGGTTGACGGGCGTTCGGGTCTTCGAGTTCCGCAACTACACGCTGGTCTGAGGTGGGGTGAAGCGGATACGCACGGCCGGCGAGCAGCAGCTCGAGGCGCTGGGCGTAGGTGTGGTCGGCGAGCGCGTGCTTCCGACCGGCGTCGGCGATCCGGCGGCGCTCGTCGGGCCGGTCGAGGAACCAGCGGGCGCGCTCGGCGGCGTCCGCCGGCGAGCGATACCAGGCGCAGTGGCGGCCGTCGGTGGCGAAGGCGTCCATGTCGGCTACCCACGGGCCGAGGAAGAAGCCGCCGCATCCGAGCACCTTCCACATCCGGTTCGACGCCGAGGCCCGCCCGGCATCCTGCTCCGCGTGCGCGTTCGCGCCGAGGGAGATCGCGGCGGCGCCGATCACCTCGGCCAGTCGGCGACCGTGAACCGGACCGCCGGCCACCGGCAGATCGGCCGGCGCGTGGTCCCACCCCGGTCCCCGGATCTGCAGCCGGCAGGCGTCGGCCACCGCACGCAACACGGCATGCCGGTGGGGATAGTGGCCTGAGCCCACGAAGCTCGTGTCGCAGACGAGCTCGGGCCGAATGATGGAGGCGGGGACGTCGCGCTCCGGATCGACTCCCTGCGGGAGGAATTCGACGCTGGGGATGCCGGCCTTGCGGAACGCGTCGACCTGCGAGTAGCTCGTGACGTACATGCGCTCCGCGATGCGTCCGAGCGCGATGACCTGGGGCTTGGGCTGCAGGTCGAAGTACCAGAAGGCGCGCTGGCGGCCGCGGAAGAGGGCCCGGAGCGCGGGCTCACCCGCCAGGATGGCGTGCCGAGTGACGATCACGAAGTCGGGTGCGAATCGGTCCACCAGCGCGCAGATCGCCCGCCCGGCGACCGGTCCCGCCCAGCGCGACCAGCCGACCACGTTGACCAGCCGGCCCTCGTGCCCCAGGGCACGCGCGGCCCGCACGATCGAGGCTTCCGTCTTATGCGCCCCACCGGCTCCGAGCACGGCCACTCGCATGCGCCAAGTATAACGGTCCGATGCGCGTCGCTCTCCTGACGTCGGCGAACGGCTGGCGGGGCTCGGGCGCGAGCTATGCGAAGATCGCCCGGGGACTCAGCGACCGCGGGCACGTGGCGCACCTCGTGACCGCGGTGCCCAAGCTCACCGACCGGCTCCGCGAGGAGGGGCTCGAGGTTACCCAGATCCGCGGACGGGATACCGGCCCCCGCGAGGTGTGGGCCCTCCGCCGGGCGCTCCGCGCGCTCGGGGCGCAGGCCATACTGGCCGACACACCCAGGGACGTCCGGCTTTCGTTCTACGCGACGCTGGTCCATCGCGCCCGCATTCTCTACCGTTACAACCTCAACTACCGCCGCCCGCGCTCCCACCTCATGGACCGGGTGTACGTCGGGCGCGTGGCTGCTTGCGTGTATCAGTCGCGCTTCATCCAGGATGACGCCGTCGCCCACGCGGGATACATGGCGCGGATTCCGTCCTATCAGGTGCCCAACGGTTACGACACCACGCGCTACGCTCCGCGGCCGGAGGCGGCGCGGGCCTTCCGGGAGCGCTACGGCATTTCGCCGACTGCACGGGTCGTGCTGAGCGCGGCCAAGCTGACCCGCAACAAGGGGCACGACGTGGCCATCGCGGCGCTCAACCGGGTGAGGCACAACGGCCTCGACCTGGTGTACGTGGTCTGCGGTGACGGGCAGCTCGAGGGCGAGCTGGTCTCGATCGCGCGGCGCTGCGGCCTGCCGTCAGTCTTCACCGGCCTCCTCGGCACACGCGACATGATCGCGGCCTACAGCGCCGCGGATCTCGTCGTGCATCCGTCCGTGCAGGAGATCTTTCCCAACGCGGTCGGCGAGGCCATGGCCTGCGGGCGTCCAGTGATCGCGGCGGACGCCGGGGGCACGCCCGAGCTGCTCGGACGCGACGGCGCCACGGGCCTGCTCGTGCCCCCGGCCGACGTCGACGCGCTGGCGGAGGCGGTCGGCGGGGTGCTCGGCAAGAGCGACCGGCTCCAGGCAATCGGCGCGGCCGCCCGCCGGCGGATCGAGGAGCAGTTTCCGATCGGCCGCATGATCGACGGGTACGAGCACGCGCTCGGCGAGGTCGTCGGCAAGCGTGGATGAGGTCCGCTGGTTCGCCTCGAACCGGTACACGGCGCTGGTGGTCGACGAGCTCCGGGGGCGGGGTCTCGCGGTGGCCACCGAGGGCGAGCGGCCCGCGCGCGTCTGTTTCGCCATGTCCGGCCTGGCGGCCGAGGCCGCATGGCGGCACGCCCGGGCGTGCGGGGCGCGTCTGGTGGTCTACCTCTGGGACCTCCCGCCGCAGGGCACGGCGCGCGGCCGCCCCGATCCGGTCTGGTGGCTGGCGGGACGGTTCGTCCGGCTGCCCCGGCCGTGGGGTGGGTACCGCCGGCGGCGCGGCTATTACAGTCGCCTGCGCTACATCGCCCGACAGGCCGAGGCGGTCTGGGTGCCGAGCGCGCTCACCCGCGAGACGGTTGCCAAGCGATTCGGTGTCGCGGCGGAGCGGGTGCCGTACTGCTACGACTCCCGGCGCTTTTTCCCCCGCGCGAGCGCCAGGGCTGAACCGCCGGTGCTGCTCACGGTCTCCCGCCTCCGGCCTCATAAGAATCAGGCGGCGGTGCTGCACGCGGCCGCCGCGCTGGGCCGACCGGTACAGGTGCGTCTCATCGGGCGCGGCCCTGACGCGGCCCCACTGGAAGCGCTGGCCGAGCGCCTCCGCGTGCGCTGCTCAGTGGAGACCGCGGCCGACGATGCGGCCGTCGACCGGGCCTACCATGAGGCCGCGGTCGCGGTCTGCCCAAGCCGGTTCGAGGGCTTCGGTCTGACGCCGGTCGAGGCGGTGGCGTCGGGAGTGCCGGTCGTCGCCTCGGACATCCCGCCGCACCGCGAATTCGTCGGGGCCGCGGCTCGCCTCGTACCGCTCGACGACTCTGCCGCTTTGGCCGCCGCCATCGACGACGCCCTGGACGCGGTGCCCGCCGATCCCGCCCTCGTGCGCGAGCTCACGATCCCTGCCGCTGCCTCGCGGTTTCTGGACTTGCTGGGGCCATTCCTGAGGTAGATTAGGGCATGGGCACCCACCTGCTCCTGACCTACGATTTTCCCCCGATCGGCGGCGGCATCGCCCGCTGGATGGCCGAGCTCGCCAAGCGCTATCCACCCGGTTCCCTGGTCGTCTCCACCGGACAAAACGGCGACGCCTCGGAGGTGGATGCCGGCTTCCCGAATCGGGTCGATCGCCTCTCGATTTCGGCTCGACGGCTGCGAACGATCCAGGGCATCCTGCTCTGGTCCCGCCGAGTGGCGGTGCTGGCCCGCTCGACCGACGCGGAGTTCATCTGGTGCGGCAACATCAAGCCCGCGGCGTACCCCGCCCGCTGGACGATGGAGCGCACCGGCACGCCATACGGCATCCTGCTGCACGGCGGGGATCTGCTCATCCTGCAGCATCAGATCCACCAGTCGGCCATGAAGCGAAAGACCGCGACGGCGCTGCTCGCGTCGGCCGCGGTGCTCGTCGCCAACAGCGAGTGGACCCGCGATCGCTGTCTCACCTTGCTCGGCGAGCTCGAGATCGACGCGCCGGCCGACCGCGTACGCGTCGTCCCCCTCGGCGCCGATCAGGCGTTCTTCCGGCCCGGCATCGACACTCGCGAGGTTCGCGATCGTTACGGGCTGGACGACGGTCGCTGGTTGCTCTCCGTCGCGCGACTCACTCGGCACAAGGGGATCGACACCGTCCTGCACGCGCTGGCGCGGCTGGCTCCGCGCCATCCCGATCTCCGGTACGCGGTGGTCGGCACGGGGGAGGAACGAGAGGCGCTGGAATCGGAGGCGCGCGAGCTCGGCGTAGCGCCACGGGTGCGCTTCCTGACCGATGTCTCCGACCGCGATCTGCCGGCCCTCTACAACACCGCCGAGATCTATCTCGGAATCTCGCGGCTGATGGAGCAGCGGGTGGAAGGCTTCGGGATCTCGCTCGCCGAAGCGTCGGCCTCCGGCGTGGCCGTCATCGCGGGGCGGAGCGGGGGCATCCCGGCCGCCGTTCGCGACGGCGAGACCGGGCTGCTGGTAGACGCCGAGCGGGTCGAGGATGTGGCGCAGACGATCGAACGGCTGCTGGGCGACGCCGCACTCCGGGCGCGCCTGGGCGCGGCCGGGCGCCGCGCGGTCGAGAGCCACTACAACTGGGATCGCGTCACCCGAGACCTCGTGCGCATCGGCCGCGAGCTGGGTGCCCCAGCCAAGCAGGCCGCCGGCTGATGCCCTCGGCGCCCCCTTCGCGGCCGTCGAAGAGTACGACCGTCAGTACCAGGTCTGGGCGGAGCGTCAGGGGCCGCGGGCCCTCGATCTGGACTGGCGCTTCACCCATCTCCTCTGGCGCCATCGCGCGCTGCTCCGCCGTTACTCGCCCGAAGGCAAGCGGGTGCTCGATTTCGGGTGCATGGACGGCATCTTCACGCTCAAGCTCCAGGAGCTGGGCGGCCAGGCGGTCGGCTACGACATCTCCCCGGCGGCCATCTCGCAGGCCAAGCGATTCCGCGGCCCCGCGGCACGTCCCGTGTTCACCACGGTACCGCCCGGCCCCGGCCAGTTCGACCGGATCTACTGCCAGGAAGTGCTCGAGCACGTCGAGGACGACTCGGGCCTGATCGGCGAGCTGGTCGGCTATCTCGCGTCAGGGGGGGTCGGTCGTGGGGACGACGCCGGTAGGGACGAACTTCTGGGATCCGGACCACAAACGGTCGTACGATGAGGCGCTGCTGCGGCGGGCGCTGGCCCCCTGGGGCCGCGTGCGGCTGCACCGGTTCTATCGGAGCCCGCTACGCAACTTCCTCCCGATCCGCCAGCGGGGCGCGGCGGTGTTCATCTTCGAGGTTACGCCGCCGTCTCCTCCGGGCGCACGCTGATCGCGTCGGTCGGGCAGTTGAGCACGTAGGCGCCCTGCGCCGGCGACCAGGTCTGCACCGGCGTCATGACCTCGGCTTTCCCTCGCGCATCCAGGCGGAACACCTTCGGCGCCTGTACCACGCAGGTGCCGCAACCGACGCACCGCTTGTCGTCCACCAGCACGCGGAGCCGCCGGGTCGGGTGCATGCCTCGCTCGATCATGTGGAGCTGCCCGTCCAGTTGATCCAGCGTCTGGGCCGTCGCCTCGTAGCCGGCCTGGATGAGCTCGGGCGTCTTGTCGAACTCGAACATCGAGATGTGCTCGACCTTGGGCTGCACCAGCACGAGCGGCGGCCCGCTCCAGTCGCGGAGCTGGCCCTCGATCTGAGTCTGCATCACGATCTCGAGCCCGCGGATGTAGGTCGCCGCAAACCCTTCGGTCTCGTGTGCCTGACGCCGGATGCTGGTCGCCGCCACGTTCACCGCGATGATGGGTCCCGAGCCAAGTGACGCGGCCAGCCGTACCGGCAGATTCTCGACGACCGCCCCGTCCACGTACGCGCGTCCGCCGATCTCCCGCGGAGGGAAGATGCCTGGCAGCGCGCACGAGGCGGCCACCGCGTCGGCCACCCGCGCATCGAGGAGGCCGGGGAGGCCCCACATCACCTGCATCCCGGTGTGGAGGTCGGTGGTGTTGACGAGGAGACGGCGCTTGAGCTGACGGAAGGTGATCGACCCGACCAGGCTGGAGACCAGCGTCTCGAGCGGTTCCCGGCGGTAGAGCGACGGCGCCATCAGCCGCCGGAAGGCCACGTCCACCCGCGCCACCTGGAACACGTCGCGCCGCCGGACCTGGAGCGCCCGCGCCTCCATCTGCTGCGGCGTCCCCTCGGCCGCCCAGGCCGCCCCGATGAGGGATCCGATGCTCGATCCCACGACGAGGCTCGGGACCAGCCCGCGCTCTTCGAGCGCGCGGAGCACGCCGATGTGGGCGAGCCCTTTCAGGCCGCCGCCGCTGAGCACGAGGGTGAAGGGTCGGTCCGGGTTCACTCGCTTGCCCGGGTTGAGGTGAGGTGCGTAACCTTCCCTCGACAGAATTTGCAAGAATCATGCGCCGCCCGCTGTGAAGGCCAGCGGTGCAAGGGTGTGCGCGGTTCCCACCCGCCACGGTAACCCACGTCACGGGACCGCTATGCCTCCAGGGGTACTGCGAGCGCGGCTGCGCCGCGACCGCTTCTTTCAGCTCGGTCTGGCCCTGGTGACTCTCGTCGTGGGCGCCGCCGTCCTGGCCCCCTGGCTGGCCCCGTTCGACCCTCTCTCCGGCGACTTGCGGAACGCCTACCTGCTGGGGCCAGGGGGACGGTTCCTCCTGGGCACGGACTCCCAGGGCCGCGACGTGTTGAGCCGGGTCCTCTACGGCGCTCGCCTGTCGCTCTCGGTGGGCCTCATTTCCCAATCGGTCGCGGTCACCCTGGGCGTCCTCCTGGGCCTGGTGTCGGGGTACTACGGCCGGTGGGTGGACGCCGTGGTGATGCGGCTTGCCGACGTCACGCTCGCCTTTCCGACGCTGCTGCTGCTGATCGCGGTCGCGGCGGCCGTCAAACCTTCCCTGCCGCTGGTGTTCGTGGTGATCGGGATCGTGGGCTGGGCGGGGATGGCGCGCCTGGTCCGGAGCCAGGTCCTCGTGCTGAAGCGGTCCGAGTACGTGCTGGCCGCGCAGGCGCTGGGCGCCCTGGACCGCCGTGTCCTCCTGCGACATCTGCTTCCCAATGTGCGGACACAGGTGATCATCGCCGCGACGCTCGGAATCGCCGGCTCGATCATGGCCGAAGCCGCATTGTCGTTCGTCGGGCTCGGCGCCCAGCCGCCGACGCCGAGCTGGGGCGCCATGGTGGCCGACGGCCGCGACCTGCTGCGGGTGGCGCCCTGGGTGTCGTTCGCGCCTGGTATCGCGATCGGGCTTGCGGTCCTCGGCTTCAACCTCGTCGGCGACGCCCTGCGGGAAGCCTACGATCCGAGGCTGCGCCATGACCGCTGAACCCCTGCGCGTGACGGCCCCGACAACCCCGATCGACACGACCGCGCTTCGACGGGCGGAGTTCCCCTGGACGGACGAGACCGTCTACCTCAACAACGCCAGCATCGGCCCGCTTCCCGAGCGCACACGGCTCGCCCTCGACGCGTTCAACCAGCGCCGGGCGACGCCGTTCCGGCTGCCCGACCGGGATCTCTTCGGCACGCTGACTGAATCGCGGCGGCTCATCGCGGAGATCCTGTCGGCAACGCCGGAGGAGATCGCGCTCACGGTCAACACCAGCTTCGGGCTCGGCGTCGTGGCTCGCGCGCTCCCGCTGCGGCCTGGTGACCACGTGGTGGTGAGCGACCGCGAGTTCCCGGCCAACGTCTACCCGTGGCTCCGGCTGCGCGAGGCGGGGGTGGAGGTCGAGCTGATACCGACCACGGTCGAAGGCTGGCCGGACGAGGCGCGGATCTTGAAACGACTCGAGGATCCACGGGTCCGCGCGGTGGCGGTCTCGCTGGTGCAGTTCAGCAACGGGTACTGCGCCGACCTGGCGGCGCTCAGCGCGGCCACTCGACGGACCGGGGCCTACCTCGTCGTGGACGCGATCCAGGCCGTGGGCCAGTTCCCGGTCGATCTGCGGCGCACGCCGGTGGACGTTTTGGCCTGCGGCGGCCAGAAGTGGCTGCTGTCCCCGTGGGGATCCGGGTTCGTGTACGTGCGGCGCGGGCTCATCGGAGAGCTGAGCCCGCCCGTGACCGGGTGGATGGCGTTCGAGGGAACGGACGATCTGACCCGGTTGACGACCTACAACGACACCTTGCGGGGGGACGCCCGGCGGTTCGAGCTGATCACGCTGCCGTACCAGGATTTTGCGGGCATGAACGCCTCGCTCGGCCTCATCCTGGAGCTCGGGGTGGAGCGCATCCAGGCCCACCTGCGGCGTCTGCACGCGCCCGTGCTCGCGTGGGCGGAACGGAGCGGGACCCGCCTGGCGTCGCCGCCGGGGGCGCACGGCTCGGGCATCTTGTGCCTCGCGCCGGATGAGGTCGGCGAGGCGTTTCGCCGGCTCAAGGCCGAGCGCATCATCTGCAGTCTGCGCGAGGGTGCGATCCGCCTGAGTCCGCACGCGTACAACACCGTCGAGGAGATGGAGCGGGTGACGGCGGTGTTGGAGGGAAAGCGCTGACGCAACGCTGCGGCCTCTCTGCTGTCCACCTATCTTCGGCGGTATCCGGTATTCATTCTTTCACGCCGAGTGCGTTCATGACCTCGTTCCCCGATATGCTCGGCGCCGGCTACGGCTTCACCGATCCCAGCGTGACCCTGGGTGCCGCGCTCGAGAGCGGCGGCACCGTCCACCAGGAGCCGAAGATCAAGATCCCGCTCGCGATGATGAACCGGCACGGGCTCATCGCGGGCGCGACCGGCACGGGCAAGACGAAGACGCTGCAACTGCTGACCGAACAGCTCGTCGCCCAGGGCGTGCCCGTCTTCGCCGCCGACATCAAGGGCGATCTCAGCGGCCTCGCGATGCCAGGTGAGAGCAGCGACCGCGTGACCGGGCGCGCGAAGGACGTCGGTTGGGCGTGGAGGCCGGCTGGGGTCCCGGTTGAGTTCGTGAGCCTGAGCGGCAAGCTGGGGGTCCAGCTTCGGGCCACGGTCAGCTCGTTCGGCCCGCTCCTCCTCGGCAAGACGCTGTCGCTGAACGAGACCCAGACCAGCGTGCTCACCATGGTCTTCAAGTACTGCGACGACAGCCAGCTGCCGCTGCTCGACCTGCCGGATCTCCGCGCGGTGCTGCAGTACCTCAGCTCCGACGAGGGGAAGCCCGCGCTGTCGCAGTACGGCGGCATGTCCGGCGCGACGGTCGGCGTGCTGCTCCGCAAGATGGTCGAGCTGGAGTCCCAGGGCGCCGGCCAGTTCTTCGGCGAGCCCGAGTTCGACGTAAAAGACATGATGCACCTGACCTCGGACGGGCGCGGCATCGTCACCTGTCTGGAGCTGTCCGACGTGCAGGACAAGCCGCTGCTCTGGTCCACGTTCATGATGTGGATGCTGGCGGAGCTGTACCACAACCTGCCCGAGGCGGGGGACCTGCCCAAGCCGAAGCTCGCGTTCTTCTTCGACGAGGCGCACCTGCTGTTCGACGACGCCTCGAAGGCGTTTCTCGACCAGGTGCAGCAAGTCGTGCGGCTCATCCGATCGAAGGGCGTCGGGGTGTATTTCGTGACCCAGACGCCGAAGGACGTGCCGGGCGACGTGCTCGCTCAGCTCGCGAACCGCGTGCAGCACGCGCTCCGCGCGCACACGCCGGATGACGAGTCGCGCTACGCGCCACCGTGCGGACATTTCCCAAGACCACGTTCTACGACCTCGAAGAGACGCTGACCTCGCTGGGCATCGGTGAGGCGGTCGTGACCGTGCTCGATGCCCGCGGCTCGCCGACGCCCGTGGTCGCGACGCGGCTTATCCCGCCCGGCCTCGCGCATGGCGCCGCTGACGCCGGACGAGCTCCAGGCGGACATCCGCCAGTCCGATCTGCTGGCCGAGTACGGACAGGCGGTCGACCGCGAGAGCGCCCGCGAGATGCTGGCGTCACGGATGGCCAAGACCCAGGCCCCCGTCCCACCCGCGGCGCCGGACGCGCAGATGCCCGCCGCGCCGCCGACCCGGGGCGGCCGCGCGGCGAAGACCGTGGCGCAGGTCGCGGGCGGCGCCCTCATCGGCGCGCTGTCCTCCACCATCGGGCGCACGGTTGGTCGCGAGATCGTCCGGGGCATGTTCGGCCTCCTCGGCGCCAAGCCGCCGCGCACGACGACGACCCGGCGGTCCCGATGGTAGCGGGCCGGCCTGGTGCGGAGGGCTCTCCGCTGACCGCCCCGCTGCCCGATGCATTCACCGCCGAGGCGCTCCTCGATGCCTATCCCATTCTGAGCACCGAAGAGCGGCTCGAGGGCTTCCTCATGCTGGGAGCTCCCGAGGCCGCCGACTTCTTCCTGGCGCTCAGCACCCACGACCAGGTCGGACCTGCTCGGGGAGCTGCGGCCCGGAGCGGAGCCGGCCGTGGATGCGCGCTGCTCGCGCCCGACGACGCGGCCGACGTGCTCCAGGCACGCCCGGCCGAGGACGACCGCGGTTCCTGGCGCTGCTGGACACCGCGACGCGCGCGCGAGGTCAGCGCGCTGCTCGCCTACGCGGAGGACGCGGCCGGCGGCCTCATGAACCCGCGCTACGCGCGCCTGCGGCCGGACATGACGGTCGACGAGGCGATCCGCTATCTGCGCCGCCAGGCGCAGCCGCGGCATCGAGATCATCTACTACGCCTACGTCCTCGACCAGGACAGCAGCTGCTCGGCGTGGTGTCGTTCCGCGAGCTGTTCGCGGCGCCGCCCGAGCGAGACGGTGCGCGACATCATGCAGCACCGATCTCGTGACGGTCACCGAGGAGACCGACCAGGAGGCCGTGGCGCAGCTGTTCGCGGACGCACGGCCTCCTCGCCATCCCGGTCGTCGACGCGCGAGGGGCGCATGAAGGGCATCGTCACCGTCGACGACATCGTCGACGTCGTGCAGGAGGAGGCGACCGAGGACATCCAGAAGATCGGCGGCATGGAGGCGCTCGACGCGCCCTACCTGCAGATCGGCTTCGCGCGACATGGTGCGGAAGCGCGGCCGGCTGGCTGGCGGCGCTGTTCCTCGGCGAGATGCTGACCGCGACCGCGATGGGCTACTTCGAGAAGGAGATCGCGCGGGCGGTGGTGCTCGCGCTGTTCGTGCCGCTCATCATCTCCAGCGGCGGCAACTCCGGCTCGCAGGCCACGACGCTGGTCATCCGCGCGATGGCGCTCGGCGAGGTGCGGCTGCGCGACTGGTGGCGCGTGGTGCGCCGCGAGCTCGCCGCCGGGCCTCGCGCTCGGCGTGGTCCTCGGCGTCGATCGGCTTCGTCCGCATCCTGCGTGTGGCAGGCGGTCTGCCACGGTCTACGGCGCGCACTACATGCTGCGTCGCGCTCACCGTGGCGTGCAGCCTGGTCGGCGTCGTGCTGTTCGGGACGCTCGCCGGCTCGATGCTGCCGTTCGTGCTCCGCCGGCTCGGCTTCGACCCCGCCAGCGCCTCGGCGCCGTTCGTCGCGACGCTGGTCGACGTCACCGGGCTCGTCATCTACTTCACCGTCGCCGGCTGATCCTGCGCGGCACCATCCTGTAGCTGGTATAGGGGCTGGCGTTTCGTGCCGTGGCTTTACACTATTTATCAGATCGGGTTGATAGACTTCACTTGTCCGGAGCCGATATGAAGGTGCGCCAGCTTGCCGCCGGCCTCAACAGCGTGCTCGTCATCGGGCCCTCGCAGCACGTGCGGTTGATCGAGCGGGCCCCGAATGGGTTGTGGGGTCGCTGGCAATCGACCCCCATCACGGCCAAGTCCGTCGTCCACGGGGGAAGCGTGGTCGCCACCATCGGGCCCGACGACCGGGTGTCCGCGTTCGAGCGGGGGATATGGCACCCAGCGACGACGTGGGACCGTGAGGCGCGCGAGGTCAGGTCGAGCCGCGTGCCTGGGCGCGGCGCCGTCCTGCTGGCGGTGGACCAGCATGC
Organism: uncultured Actinomycetota bacterium; assembly: GCA_963809545.1. Taxonomy (GTDB): domain Bacteria; phylum Actinomycetota; class Actinomycetes; order Mycobacteriales; family Micromonosporaceae; genus Natronosporangium. Next base: position 19,597 of record CAWEKD010000009.1, read on the forward strand.
GGTCTGGTCGACGTGGAAAGAGGCACCCAAGGCGCCATGGTGCGCGTGGTGCCCGATCGAGGGAGTGGTCGAAGGGCTCGAGGCGACATCCAATCCGAGCGGCGGAGTCGCGATCTTCGGGATTCGCGAGGGCGAAGTCCACCACGCCCGGCAGGCGCGGGCGCTCGGGGCGTGGGAGGGTTGGACTTCGCTGGACGCCCCGTCCGGCCGGACGGCGATGGTGCGTGCCCAGACCATCAGCGGTGGCGGGCTGGCGATCTTCGCGGTCGGCGGCGACGGCGCGGTCCATCATCGATGGCAGGACAAGCCGCTCGGGCCGTGGCGTCCGTGGGAGTCGCTCGGCGGTGCAGCGAGGAGCGTCACGGTCGCCAAGTCGACCACCGGCGGACTCGCGATCTTCACCGTCGGCACCGACGACGCCGTGCGCTACCGGTATCAGTCCCGCCCTTTCGGGCCGTGGGGCCCCTGGACCTCCTTGTACGGACGTGTCCGCGACGTCACGGCGCAGCCCAGCTATACCGACGGTCTGGAGGTGTTTGCGATCGGACTCGACGGAGAGGTGCACCACGCGTGGTGCGAGCGGGTCGATGCGCCCTGGACGGTCTGGACTGCGCTCGACTATGAGCTCTCGCCGTTCCATGCCCCTGTGGCGCGTGCCATGCTCTAGGCTACGATGACCAGCCGCACGTAATTCTTCTTGCCTTTCCGGAGGATCAGAAAGCGTTCCTCCGGCGGGCCCTGCAGCGAGTCCTCGCCGATCCGCAGCTCGACATCGTCGATCGGCCGCCCGTTCAGATAGAAACCCTTGCCCTGGATGCCGCGCCGCGCGTCCGCCTTCGAGCTCGCGAGGCCGCTGGCGACGAGCACCTCGATCACCGGCAGCCCATCCGGCAGCTGCGCCCGCGACACCCGCCGCTCGGGCATGTCCGCGAGCGCCTCGGCCGGCAGCTCGCCGCCGTCGCCACCGAACAGGGCTGCGCTGGTCTCGATGGCGGTATCAGCAGCGGCGTCGCCGTGCACGGTGGCGGTCACCTGGCGAGCGAGCACCCGCTGGGCTTCCCGGCGACTCGGGTCCGACGCGTGATCGGCGATCGTCTTGGCGACCTGCTCCAGCGGGAGGAAGGTGAACAGCTTGAGATACCGCTCGACGTCGCGGTCGTCGGTGTTCAGCCAGAACTGGTAGAAGTGGTACGGGCTGGTCCGCTCGGGATCGAGCCAGACGTTGCCGGCTTCGCTCTTGCCGAACTTGGTGCCGCTCGCCGTGGTGATGAGCGGGAACACCAGGCCGTGCACCTGGCGCCGCTCGCGGCGGTCCACCAGCCACGTGCCGGCCGTGATGTTGCCCCACTGATCGCTCCCGCCCATCTGGAGCTCGCAGCCTTCGGTGTGGAACAGATGCAAGTAGTCGTATGCCTGGATCAGCATGTAGCTGAACTCGGTGTACGAGATCCCGCTGTCCATCCGGCTCTGCACCGACTCCTTCTGCAGCATGTAGCTGACGGTGAAGTGTTTGCCGGTGTCGCGCAGGAACTCCATCAGCGTCAGGCCGCGCAGCCAGTCGGCGTTGTTGCGGAACCGGGCCGCATTGGCGCCCTCGAACGCCAGGAACCGGCGAAGCTGGTGCACGAGCCGCTGGGCGTTGCGGTCGATCTGATCGAGCGAGAGCACCGGGCGCTCGCTCCGCTTGCCGCTCGGATCGCCCACCATGCCGGTGCCGCCGCCGACCAGTGCGATCGGCGTATGCCCCAGCCGTTGCAGCCACGCCATGCCCATCACCGGCACCAGGCTGCCGACGTGGAGCGAGTCCGCGGTCGGGTCGAACCCGACGTAGGCGGTGATCGGGCCCTGACGCAGGCGCTCGGCGAGCCCGGGCGTCGCGTCCTGCACGAAGCCGCGGGCGCCGAGCAGTTCGAGAAGATCGCTCATAGGCGCGTATCGTACCCGCTGGAAACGTGCCTCGCAACCGGCTAGCTTGCGGGCATGGCCCGCCGGCAACCTGGTTTGCTGCAGCGCGTTTGGCTGTCCCCGCGCGCCCGCCGCATCGTTCTGGTCTCGTTCCTCGCAGCCGTTGCATTCGGAGTGGCCGTCCTGACGGCGCTCTGGACGCGGGCCTGCGCCGGAAACAGCTGTCCCTCCATCACCGAGCTCGGCGGGTACGACCCCAACCAGGCGTCGAAAGTCTACGCGGCGGACGGGCGGCTCATCACCGACCTCGGCCTCGAGCGCCGCACGGTCGTCCCGCTGGGCGAGATGTCGCCCTACGTGAAGGCCGCGTTCATCACGGTGGAGGACAAGCGGTTCTACGAGCACCACGGCATCGACTGGTACCGGGTGTTCGGCGCCATCAAGAACAACATCACCAAGTTCCGCGTGGCCGAGGGGTTCTCGACCATCACCATGCAGCTCGCGCGGAACCTGTGGCCCGAGGACATCAGCGGCCGGGACAAGACCCTCCGCCGGAAGCTGCGGGAAGCGCGCGTGGCCCGCGAGATCGAGGCCAAGTACCCCAAGGACAAAATCCTCGAGCTGTACCTCAATCAGATCGACCTGGGGAACCGCGCCTACGGGGTCGAGGCCGCGTCGCAGCGCTACTTCGGCAAATCGGTGCGCGACCTCAACGTCGCCGAGGCGGCCACGCTGGCGGCGATTCCCAAGGCGCCCTCCCGCTACAATCCCCGCAAGAACCCGAACCTCAGCGTCCAGCGCCGAAACACGATCCTGAACCTGCTGCGCGACAACGGGCTGCTGTCGGCGGCGGACGCGGAGCGGTGGAAGGCCTACCCGTTGCTGCTGTCGTCGCACTCGGACTTCAGCGGCGTCGCCGAATACTTCGTAGAGTACGTGCGGCAGCAGCTCGACGCGCGCTTCGGCTCCAACCTCTACAAGTCGGGCTACCGGATCTACACCACGCTCGATCTCGACACCCAGCAGGCCGCGGAGCGCGCGCTAGAGGCGCGGCTCGAGGCGATCGAGAGCGGGGCCGACGGGAAGTTCACCTGGCCGACCTATCGTCAGTACCTGGATTCGCGGGCCGATACCCCGGATAACGGTAGCCGGACGATGACGCCGTACCTCCAGGGGCTGGTGGTCACGCTCGACGCCAAGACCGGCAACATCCGGGCGATGGTGGGTGGCCGCGACTTCGAGGACAGCAAGTTCAACCGCGCCACGCAGGCGCTCCGCCAGCCGGGGTCCACCTTCAAGCCGATCGTCTACGCGGCGGCGGTCGAGGCGGGCTATCCGCTGTCTCACGTGATGGTGGACGATCCGCTCACGGTCGAGATGGCCACCGACACGGTGCCGTGGGCCCCTCAGAACTACGACCTCGAGTTCGACGGCCCGATGACACTCCGGCGCGCGCTCTACATGTCGCGCAACATCATCGCCATCAAGCTGGGCATGGAGCTGGGCGAGGAGACGGTCATCGGCGAGGCCTCCAAGTTCGGGCTCACGACCCGAGTTCCTCCGTATCCGTCGATCCACATCGGCTCGGCGGACGTGATCCCGCTCGAGATAATCGCGGCCTACACCACCTTCGCGAACCTGGGCACGCGCACGATCCCGAACGGGATTCTCCGCGTCGAGGACCGCACCGGCAAGATCATCTGGCAGCCGCAGGTGCGCGCGCTCCCAGTGATGGATACCGCGCACGCATGGCTGATGACCGATGCGCTTCGCGACGTCGTCCGCCACGGGACGGCAGTGGGCTCGGTCGGGTCGCGGATCAACTTTCCGGCCGGCGGCAAGACGGGGACGACCAACGACGGCTTCGACGTCTGGTTTATCGGCTTCACGCCGGACCTGGTGGCGGGCGTGTGGATCGGCTTCGACCAGCCGAGGAAGATCAAGGCCAACGCGCAGGGCGGGGTGCTCGCGGCGCCGGCGTGGACGGCCATGATGCGCGAGGTGTACGAGCGCCGGGCGCTGCCCGCCGCCTGGCCGCGACCCGACGGGCTGACGGCCCTCGACATCGACAAGACCACCGGCTACAAGGCGACGCCGTTCTGTCCCAAGGACGTGCACTACATCGAATCGTTCATCCCCGGCACCGAGCCCACGGCGTTCTGTCCGATCCACTCGCCGTTCGGCGCGGTCGGCAACACCACCGGGCCGATGGGCGGGACCGGCACCGCCCCGGACGGAGCCCCTCAGCCGACGGCCCCGCTGCCGCCGGGAGTGGCGCGCCCCGCGCCGGTCGCGCCGCCGCCGCCCGGCCAGAGCGGGACCACGGGAGTCATGGGGGGCGCGGGACCGGCGCCGAACCAGCAGCGCTAGGGTGAGGGCCCGCCGGCTGGCCGCTCGGTGGGTCCTGCCCGTCGAAGGCCCGGCGATCGAGCGGGGCGCCCTGCTGATCGGGCCGGACGGCCGGATCCGCGCGGTGGGGTCGGACGATGCGGTCCCGGCTCCTGCCGATGTACCGGTGGAAGATTTCGGGGACGCGCTCCTGCTCCCCGGCCTGATCAATACGCACACGCACCTCGAGTTGACCGGCATGGGTGGCCAGCCGCCGGCCGCGGAGTTCGCGGCCTGGATCCGTGGCCTGCGCGAGGCCAAGGCGGCACGCTCCCCCGAAGCGTTCCTCGCGGCCGCGCGGCGCGGCTTGGCCGACTGCTGGGCCGCGGGCGTCACCACCGTGGCCGACACGGGCGATTCGGGTGCGGTCGCGCAGGCGCTCGCCGATGCGGACGGCTCGGGGATCGCGTATCACGAGGTGTTCGGACCGCATCCTGACCAGCGGGACGAGAGCATGCTCGGATTGCAGCGGCAGGTGGAGCGGCTGGGGCGATACGCCGCGGAGCGTGTGCGTCTGGGCGTCTCGCCCCACGCCCCTTACACGGTGAGCGGACCGCTCTACGCCGCGGCCGCCGCGTGGGCGCGCACGATGGACCTGCCCATGGCGGTGCATCTGGCCGAGTCGCTCGCCGAGAGCCGGCTGCTCGCCGGTGGAGAAGGGCCCTTCGCCGACGCCTGGCGGGCGCGCGGAATCCCGCTGCCCGCCCCGGCCGGACGCACGCCGGTCGAATGGCTGGACGAGCACGGTGTGCTGACCGAGCGGACGCTCTGCATCCACGTGGTGCGGGCCTCTGCCGCGGACATCGGGATCCTGGCGCGAGCGGATGCTCCGATCGCGCATTGTCCGCTCTCCAATCGAACGCACGGGCACGGTGCCGCGCCGCTCGGCGCATTGCTCGCGGCGGGTCTTCGGGTGGGTCTCGGCACCGACTCGGTCGTCAGCGTGGGAGCACTCGACCTCCTGGCGGAGGCGCGCGCCGCTCGCGAGCTGGCCGGTCTCGACGCCGCTCGGACGCTCCGGCTCGCGACCATCGAGGGCGCGCGGGCCCTCGGGCTCGAGGACGACGTCGGCAGCCTTCGGCCCGGCAAGTGGGGCGACGTCGTCGTGCTCCGATCCGGAGACACGGCGGTGGGGGCGCCGAAGGCGGCGCCTGAGGAGCGTGTGCTGGCCGGCGCGCCAGTGGTGGTGGCCACCTTTGTGGGAGGACGGGACGTGTATCGAAACACCCGGCCGCTGTGAAGATCCAACGCCACGCCGCCATCCTGCGGGTCGTCCGGGAGCGGCGCATCGAGAGTCAGGACGATCTGCGCGAGGCCCTCGCCACGGAGGGGTTCACGGTCACCCAGGCCACCTTGTCACGGGACATCCGTGAGCTCGGCCTCGCCAAGCTGGCGGATCCGCAGGGCGGCGCGTTCTACACCCATCCTCACCGGGCGGCCGTGCGTCCGGATCTCGCCCAGGTGCTGCCGGCGCTGCTGGTGAGCGTGGACGGCGTTGGCCCGCTGCTGGTGCTCAAGACGGCCAGCGGCTCCGCCGGCGCGATCACCGAAGGGCTCGATCAGGCCGGCTGGGCGGAAGTGATCGGGACCATCGCCGGGGACGACACCGTCCTCGTGATCACACGGAGTCAGCGCCTGCGGGAGGTGGTGGCCGCCCGCATCCAGGCGCTAGTGAAGAAGTAGCCCGCGCTCGCCCGAGGTCTCGCCGGGTCCAGAGGCGTCGTCCAGCGGCACGATGGTCTGGAGCTTCCCGGTCGGCGCGAGCGGGATATCGTCGACCGCTTCGACCTCGAAGCGACCTCGTCGAAGCTCGAGAGGTGCTGGATGCGCGGCAGCAGTCCCAGCCGGCGGAGCAGCACAACCGGTCCGCTCTTGGCGACCGCCTGGCCCGTGTTGACGTTCACCTGGCGGTCGAAGAGACCGTGCCCAAAGGCGCCGAGGGCCCGGCTCCAGACGCCGGAGACCTCTGCCTGATCCCGGCTGTTGCGAACGACGCGGAGCGGCTCACCGGTCGAACCCGAGGTCGTGACGGCAGACAATCGTCGCGGGTCCTCGGTCACCATGTCCGCCGGCCCCGCCGCGTGGAGCTGCGGCTTGTCCAGCAGGGGCAGCTCGACGAGCGTCGCCTCGGTCAGCTCGACGGGCGTCATTCCCGCTCGGTCGAACAGCTCGCGGTAGTAGGCCGCGGCGCGGGCCACCAGCGCCAGCCGGTGCAGTCGCTGCCGCCGTCGGTCGGCGAGGGACTCGGGGTCGAGCCACTGCTCCCGGCGTCGTGCGCGGCTGGCGGATAGCAGATGGATCAAGGACGTAACAGACGTCATCCGAAGGACTTTCCCTGTGTGTGTGCGGTTGGAACGACAGGCGATCCTCCCTTGCCGGGGCGTAAGCTGTGCGTTACGCTTGAACTGTGCGGTGACCGGGGGCACGCCGGCCCGCCGTGGCTCCCGTCCGGCCCGCCCGTGTCGGGGCGAGCGAGACGGGATTCGTGCATCCTCCCTTGATGGCCACAGTGCGCGCCGGAGATTACGCGTGCGGTGCTTGGCGTTGAATGCCTCCTTTGAGCCGTTGACGATGGTCCCGGTGCGCCGGGCCCTCCGTCTCGTCATCGAGGGCAAGGCGGAGATCGTCGAATCGGACGCCGATGCGTTCGTCCGCAGCGAACGGCTGACCCTTCCGAAACCGGCCATCATCAGGCTGGTGAAGTTCGTGCACGTCCCCCGCCGCTTCCGTCGCCAAGTCACCAACACATTCCTCTTCGCCCGCGACAGCTACCGCTGCCAGTACTGCCATCGGGGCCAGGGCGAGCTGCGCCACCGGGAGTGCCTGACGCGGGATCACCTGATTCCGCTGTCCCGCGGCGGCGACAACGAGTGGACCAACGTGGTCACCGCCTGCAGCGCGTGCAACACGAGGAAGGGGAACCACCTGCCGGAGGAGTGCGGGATGCATCCGCTGGTGACCCCGCGTGAGCCGCACTTCGTGCACCTGTCGTGGGCGGTCCGTCGGCTCTCTGCGGCCCAGGCGAAGTACATCAAGCTCTTCTACGGTGAAGAGGCCCTCCGGGCGCTGGGCGGGACGATCGAGCAGCCGCTCACCGCACGTCGAAGCTGAGGCTGCGGACCTCGAGCCGCAGACTTGGCAGTCCGGCGAGTCGAAGCAGGAAGCGTGTCGCCCCCCGACCCACCGCCTCGCCCACCCCCTCCTTGCCCTGCGCCACCTCGCCCAGATCGCCTTCCAGGAACCGCTGGAGCTCGTCCAGATCCGAGTCCGAGAGCGTCGAGATCTCGAGCGACGCCACGTAGTAGTAGCGGCCGTTCTGCGTCGGCCGCGCGCTCACCTGATAGGCAAAGGCCAGCGCGGCCCCGAGCGCGTCGACCGTGGCGTAGCGGCGCTCGCGCACCCGGCCGCCCACGAGCGTCAGCAGCGTGTACTGATCGAGCAGCGGCTCGTGCCGCAGCACCACATCCCATTCGACTTGGCGCTCGAAGGCGTCGAACCAGGCGCCGCGGGACCGCCACACCTCAACCTTGTAGTGCAGGCGCACCGGCAGTCCGGAGCGCAGCGCGGTGAGCCACCGGCCGTCGCTCAGCAGGTTTTCCGACCGGACGATGGGCGCGCGGGACCCCGCGGGCGTCGTGTCAGTGGCCAGGCGAACCGTCAGCCGCACGGCGGGCGACGCCTGCGCCGCGCCGCGCTGCGGACGACCCGCCGCCATTGACAGGGCGCCGACCAGAGCCAGCGTGAGGCGTCGCGTCCGCACTAGAATCGGCGCTGCAGTCTCACGAGGAAGCGCACCGGCTCGCCTTCGCGGCGAGGTTGCCGAGCGCGTCCGCGCCTTCTTCCGCGTCGACGACCGCGGCCAGCACGGTGGCCCGTAGTTCCCGCCCTGCCTCCGCCAACAGTTGCGCCGGCATGGAGACCGCATCGTCGATGATCTCCGCGGTGGTGGAGGACTGGCTACCGTAGAGCATGCCGATCGCCCGGGTGCGGATCTGGTAGCGCTCTTCCAGCACGCCTTCGTCACGGGCCGTACTGATCCATGTGAGCACTTCGGGGCGGCGGAATGGCGCCGCCTCGCTCCCCTGTCGGCTGGAGGTCTCTTCGGTCAGGATCGCTTCCAGTCCTCGCCAGATCGACCGTTCGGGGTCGTGTTCGCGGGGCATGTAGACGGTGCCGCCGTGCTTCTTCTCCTGGGCGGTGCTGCGGCGCCAGGCGGACATCGGTTCGTGCGGGTGCCGGTTCTGGGGGGTCAGCCTGTCGCCGTTGGCGATGAGGACGCCGTAGACACCGTCGGCGTCGCAGAACAGTCGGATCCGGCGGCTCTGCCAGGTGTAGAGGTCGCATGGCCCGGATGGGCGCGGATCCTCCTTCTCGGGCAGGCCTTCCCGGACCGGTACGTCGTCGTCCTGCGCGGCGGTGTCCGGAGGACGTTCCCAGACGGGGAGATCGACCATCAGATCGACGTCGGCCAGCTCGGAGTCGGGGATGAGGTGCAGCAGCAGGGTCTCCCGTAGGCTCTGCCCCTCGACCAGGATGCCGCCGAGCATGCCGGCCCAGCCGGTGCCGATCGGGTAACCTTTCCCGCCTTTGACGCGGGGATCCCCGACCGCCCCAGACTTGATACCGGACGGATCGAAGGCCTGGCAGTGCACCACCCACCGGGCGGCTTCCGCGAAGCTGATCCGCGCGATCCCGGATCCCAGCCGGGTGGTGAAGTACGGTGCGCCGACCGGCACATCAGCGATCAACTTCTCCAGCCCCGAGAATTCGCCCTTCGCCGTCCGCAGGTCGGCCACCTGGTAGAACGGAGTCTCCGGTGACAGCAGGTCGAACCGGTGCCGGAAGTGTTCCAGGTAGGTCCGTACCTCGTCGATCGGCAGGGTCGGCGCCCGCCACCATCGGGCCCAGTCTTCGATTGTCCGTGGGCCGTCGAGTGCCCGGCGCAGGATCGCCAGCAACAACCGGGTGATCGCGAACGTTTGGGTGGGCACCTCCCCCACCACGCCCCGGAGCTCGTGTGCCCGCGCGAACAGGTCGAGCAGCGACACTTCCTCTACCGGGCCGTCCCGGCGCTGCACAAGGATCCAGGGGACGTCAATGAGGTTGAAAGACATGCCAGAGTGCACCGTCGTCACATGACTGTCCTCTCTCGTCACCAGTGAACCGGGAGCATAACAGCTGTTACGAACGTGGTAGTTGGAGAACTTCTCGTACAGCCTGGTTGATCTTCGGTGGTAGGCTCCCAGCCGTCTTTCACGTGCTCCCCGATCGCGGGGATGATCCAGTGGTGGTTGGGATCATGTCGTGCTCCCCGGTTCTCGGGGATAGGCCACTACCTGGGTTTTCTTGTCCATCGCGTCAACGGTGAGACCGTCGACCGGGTCGTAGTGAAGCTGGTGGTCCGCGACGGTCGCATGGCCGGCTTCGTCGAGGGCGAGGACGAGCTCCCCGCTGAGGAGGCGATTCTGCCGCCACGCGGAAAGGTCGATGGTCGTCTCCAGCTCCCGGATCACCTGTTCGGTGCAGAGTGGGGCGGGTAGCGCCAGGGTGCAGGCGGCCACCGCGCGCGCCAGGTGACCCGGTGGTTCATGCGCCACCGGCACCTCCACCCCGCCGTGTTCGTCCAACCAGGGTGGGAGGGTCAACACGCCGTCCGCGCGCCGGATCAGCACGCTCACCTCGAGCGTCTCGCCAGCGGTGTCACGCACCTGTTGCCGCCCCTTCACGTCGTCATCGGCGTCCCCCACTCCCGCAGCCAACCAGCCCAGGATCGGTTCCCGGTCTGCTCCGACGCTGCCGAGCCGGAACACGGTGGCCGCGGACTGCTTGTCCCGCTGGTGACGCCGATGCTGGGCGTACGCCTCCTGCATCGTGTCCTGCCACTCGGCGGGACCGATCGGGTCGTCGTGGTAGGCGGACTGCACCAGTAGGGAGATGTCGTCCGGTAGTCGGAGCGGCTGGCTTTTCTCCAGGTAGGGCGACAGCACCGCCAGGGCCCGCAGGAGATGGTGCCGGTCGTACACCCGCACGGATCCCGCTACCGGGGTGGGTGGGGTGGTCGTCCAGTCTGCGCCGGTGAGGAGGCACCGCGCTCGGCGTAGCCGGGGTGGGCGCCACCGCTGCCCCTCCCCTCGGGGATGCCGGTGGAGGCGGCCCATGCGTTGCAGCAGGAGATCCACGGGCGCGACATCGGTGATCAGTAGGTCGAAGTCGATGTCGAGGGACTGCTCGGCGACCTGGCTGGCCACCACCACCTGGGTGGCGGGGCGGAGGTCGGAGCGTCCGTCGGGATGTTCCGGTGGCCCGAACTTCTGGCGTAGCCACTGGTCTTTCTTCGCCCGGTCTGGCGCCAGGAATCTGGAGTGGGCCACCGCCACCGGCACGTCCGGCAGTGCGTGTCGCAGGAACGCCGCGGTCTCCTGCACGCGCCGGACGGTGTTCCGGATGACCAGGACGCATCCGCCGTCACTCAGTTCGGTGCGTAGCCGCTCCGCCAGGATCGGCAGGTCGTCGTCCAGGCGTTCCAGACTCACCTCCACGCGGCGGCCGGATGGTTCCGTCACCGTGAGCGACGGCTGTCCTGAGGCGGTGGTCGCGGTGATGACCGGATAGCCGCGTTCGTTCTCGACGCGGGCGTACGGATCGGGTGGCGCCTGGGTGGGGGCGGCGGAGGCCGCGGTCTTCCAGGACGGCTGGTGTCTGACCGCTGGTTGTGCGGGCTGGCGCCCCCGCTCGTACGCCTGGAGCATCTCTTTGCGGCGCCGGCCCGGCAGGGTGGCGGACAGGACGATGGTGGGTACCCGGTAGGCGGCCAGCCATTCCAGCGCCCGATCGAGGTACTGACTCATGTAGACGTCGTAGGCGTGCGCCTCGTCGATGATCACGACTTTGCCGGCGAGCCCCAGGTGGCGTAGTGCCAGGTGGCGGGATTTCAGGGCGGCGAACAGCAGCTGGTCGATCGTTCCCACCACGAACGATGACAGCAGTGCTTTCTTCCGGCCGCTGAGCCAGCGGTGGGCTGCCAGTTCGCGGGTCTGCGGTTCGCCGTCGAGTTCGATGCCGACACTGCGTCCGACTTTCATCAGGTCCTGGAAGTCGGTGTGGAATCGCGCCTTGCCGTGGGCGAGCCCGACCGCCAGTGCCCCGCGTTCCCGGTCGGCGTCAGGTACCCGCTCCAACCAGTTCAGCATTCGTGGGAACGCCGCGTCGCTGGTGGCCCGGGTGGGGAGGGCGAGGAAGCAGCCGCCGGCGCCGGTGGTGGCGGCTAGGATCTCCGCCGCCGCCAACGCGGCCTCCGTTTTCCCCTCCCCCATCGGCGCCTCGATGATCATCAACCCGGGATCCGCCATGCCGAGTGCGATCTGCACCGCGGCGGCCTGTACGGGATACGGCTGCTGCTCCGGGGTCAACCGGAACCGGTTCCGGAACAGGGAGTCCACCGGTGAGGTCACCGGCACCGCCTGCCACGGGGTGGGTAGGTCCAGCGCCTCCCAGGCGTCGTCGATCCGGCGGGGTGAGTGAAGGGTGTCGAGCTCGTAGGGGAAGAGGTCGCGGTTGCTCGCCACCCAGTCAGCGACGATCACCGCTCCGGTGAGTAGCACCTGAACCGGGGGCGGCAGGGTCACTTCTCGCCAGTCCGCGAGGCGTTCCCGCACTCCCCACTGCGTAGCGGTCCACTCCAGCAGCTCCTGGTGCACGCGTTGCCAGGCTTCTTGCCCGCGCGCCAACCCCAGGTAGGACTCGTGGTCGCGGGCGCGGCGCAGCTCTTCGCGCTCCGGCGGCACCCCGTGGTGCCCTCCTACCACGACGGCGACTTGACGCGCAGCGGCGCGGGGCCATCCCCAGGTGTCGGTCAGCCACTCCTCCAGCAGGAGGTGGCCCGCTAGCGCGTGGGGCACCAGCTTGCGGTCCTGGATGGGGATGCGGTCCGGCATGTCCAAGCCGGCTTTACGCATCTGATCGGCCAGCGGCCGCACTTGGTGGGCGAAGGCGGGGGTGGCTTTGCCGAGGTCGTGTACGCCGGCCAGCCACACCAGTAGCCGGCGGCCGTCTGCTTCCCCGCCTGGCAGGGACTGACTGATGAGGGCGCGGACTGACCGCGGCAGCCACTCGTCCCACAGCCGGCCAGCGACTCCCGCGGAGTCGGCCAGGTGCCGCCACAGCGGTAGCCACCCGCTGTCGTCCTTGGTCGACTTGGCCCAGACGCTCGCGGCCGCGCTACTCAACGTCGGTATCAATGGCCTTCCTCCCCCTGGCCAGTGGAGACGCGGCGCGGGTGTCCGTGCTCCGCAGGGGCGCCGCGGTCGAGTCGGTTACGCCCCACCATCCTTATCCCGTGAATCTTATTCACACAATCCAGGGGCGCTAAAATCCCACCTTTTCCTACAGTGGATTAGGCGAACGGAGGATCCTGACTGGTCAAATGACTCCGCGTCTCAGTGGAGCGCCGCCAGCGCCGCCCGATAGTGTTCCCGCAGGTCCAGCTTCTCCGAAAAGGACGCCAGGTTGGTCAGGCCTGCCTGCTGCCGGGCGGCGACCGCCTGCTGGATCGCCTGCCGGATCCACCAGGCGCTCTCGGGCCGCTCCAGCCGGTCGAGCAGGTCGGCGGCGACCGACCAGGTCTCGATCAGCTGGGTCGACCAGAAGCGTCGCCCCCCGTCGAGCTGCCGGATCCAGAGTCGGAGCACTTCCTCGATCTCGCTGATCGTGATGTCCGACCTGCCCTGCTCGTAGGCGAAGCTGGCCAACTCCACCATCGCCTGGGACTCGTCGTCCAGCATCCCCAAGTCGGGCTGGTCGTCGAGGTGGCACAGCACCGTCGCGGCGACGCGGAGCTGGGCCGCCCACGCGAAGGATTCGAGCTGACGCATGCGGGCGATGCTCCGCGGCACCTGGGCGACCGCGGGACCGAGCAGGTTTTCTTCCGGTGCCGGCAGTTCCCAGGGGCGTGGCCAGCGTTTATAGACGATCTCGACCGCGTAGGCCGACACGACCACAGACACATCGCCGAGGAACGGGTGCAGGGGCAGGTTCTGCTCTTCGATCGCGCACGCCAGGTCCAGGGCGCGTTGACCGAAGTAGAACGCGCCGATGAGGCGCTTCAGTTGGTAGCAGATCCCGGCCAGGTTGCGGAGGGTTATCGCCAACGGGTCGAGGAAGTGCGCGTCCGTGTGGGCGAGTTGTTCCCCGATCGGCAGTAGCTGGTCGGCCCCGATCCGCAGGGAGGTTTCCAGGTCTTGTCGGTTGTACGCGTCGAGGTATGCCTGCTGGAGCCGGTCGGCTTCCTGGATGAGTGCGTGAACCTCGGCCCCGGTCATGAGGCGCCCTCCGTGCCGGCCTGCCGGGAGGAATCCCTCGGCAGGTCCTGTTCCGATCAATCCATCATCATTTCTACCTCAACGTCACGAGGTGGGCAAAACTCGGCGGCGTGCTCCCGTCCCCGGGTGGCGAAGGTGCGGGCCGGCCGGTCGCTAGCTCCACTGTGGATGGAGCCGTGTAGCCGACTTCCGGCGGGTTGGTGCGCATCGCCTGGAAGAACCCGGAAGAACTCATGTCCTCGGCGGTGTAGCCCTGCTGGCGCCACTGGGCGACCACTCGGCGCTGGTGCACAAAGGGCGGTCGCTATAGGTGGCCCCCAACCTATAGCGACCGCCGTATACCCCCATCCATGCCATCGGAGGTCTGTTCGTCTACCACCTCCCTTCTCGTGGCACGTCAAACCAGCCGCACCATCGCAGGAACGTCATCGAGAGGCGCCCACCCGCTGCGGCTCGTCCGCCGGGATGTGGGTGACGGTGAGCCGCTTACGGAACACCCAGTAGGTCCACGCCTGGTAGGCGATCACCACCGGCAGGGCGAACGCCGCCAGCCAGGTCATGATCTGCAGGGTGTACGGGGTGGAGGAGGCGTTCTGCACCGTCAGGCTGTAGGCCGGGTCGATGGTGGAGGGCATCACGTTCGGGTACATGGCCAGGAACAGGGTGGCGACCGCGGCGGCGATCGCGACCGCGGTGCCGGTGAAGGCCCAGCCTTCCCGGCCGGTCTTCAGCGCCCCGAGTCCGGCCAGTAGCGTGGCCGCGGCCACCGCCGCGGCAGCGACCGCGGCCACGCTTCCCCGCACCCCCACGACGGTCCAGGTCAGGAACCCGACCGCCAGTACCGCGGCCACCGGACCGAGTCGGCCGGCGAGTCGGCGGGCCCGGTGGCGGATGTCTCCGTCGGTCTTCAGGGCCACGAACACCGCCCCGTGCACCAGGAACAGCGTCAGGGTGACCGCCCCGCCCAGCAGCGCGTACGGGGACAGCAGGTCGGTCAGGCCGCCCACGTACTCGCCGCTGGCGTCGATCGGCACACCGCGCACCAGGTTGGCGAACGCCACGCCCCACAGCAGCGACGGCAGCAGCGAGCCTCCGATGATGACCGCGTCCCAGCGGCGGCGCCAGGTGGGGTCGTTCCGCTTGCCGCGGTATTCGAACGCGACGCCGCGGCCGATCAGCGCCACCAGGATCAGCAGCAGGGGTAGGTAGAACCCGGAGAACAGGGTGGCGTACCACTCCGGGAAGGCGGCGAACAGCGCCCCACCGGCGGTGATGATCCAGACTTCGTTGCCGTCCCACACCGGGCCGATGGTGTTGATCAGCACGCGGCGTTCCCGGTCGTCGCGGGCGAGCCCGCCGACCAGCATGCCGACCCCGAAGTCGAATCCTTCCAGCACGAAGTAGCCGATGAACAGCGCCGCCACCGCGACGAACCAGACCGTGGCCAGGTCCACGACTCCTCCTCCCGGTCAGTACGCGAACGACAGTGGACGGTCCTCGTCGGACTGTTCCGGTTCCGGCTCTGCTGGCACCGGTTCCGGCAGTCCTTTGCGGGCGTACGTGAGGAGTAGCCGGATTTCGATGACGGCTAGCACCCCGTACAGCAGGGTGAAGACCGCGAACGAGGTGGCGACTTCCCCGACGCTGACCCCGGGCGAGACCGCTTCGGCGGTGGTCATCTCCCCGAACACCACCCACGGCTGCCGGCCCATTTCCCGCATGATCCAGCCGAGGCTGCCGGCGGCCACGGGCAGTACCGGGAGCGCCAGCACGGCCCGCCGGAGCCACCGGGAGGTGGGGATGCGGCCGCGCCGCTGCGCCCACAGGGCCCAGGCGGCGATGGCGGCGCTGACCACCCCGAGGCCGATCATGAGTCGGAAGCTCCAGTACGTGACCGGCACGTTGGGCACGTACGAGCCGGGGCCGAACATGTCCTGGTAGGTGATTTGCAGGTCGTTGATGCCCTGGATGGGGGCGTTGGGGTCGCCGGTGGCCAACCAGGACAGCAGCGACGGCACCCGGAGGGAGAACACTTCTTCTCGCCCGTCGATGGTGCCGATGGTCAGGGCGGAGAAGCCGGCGGGGGCTTCGGTGTCGAACAGGGCTTCCGCGGCCGCCATCTTCATCGGCTGCACCTCGGTGACGACCTTCCCTTGGATGTCGCCGGAGACCGCCAGTACCAGGCTGGCGACCAGCGCCACCACTCCCCCGAGCCGGAGGGCCGACCGGTAGGCGGGTTCGTCGTCGGGGCCGGGGCGGCGCATGAGGTGCCAGAGCGCGACCGCCACCACGATCGCGCCGCCGGTGAGGAAGGCACCGGCCATGGTGTGGACGAACGTGACCAGGGTGAGTTTGCTGGTGAGGAGGGCGCCGATGTCGGTCAGTTCGGCGCGGCCGGCGGCTTCGTTGATGGTGTAGCCGACCGGGTACTGCATCCAGGAGTTGGCGGCGAGGATGAAGTACGCCGACAGGGTGGTGCCGATGGCGGCGGCCCAGATGGTGGCGAGGTGGAGTCGGCGGGGCAGCTTGTCCCGGCCGAAGATCCACAGTCCGATGAATGTGGACTCGAGGAAGAACGCGAGGAGGGCTTCCATCGCCAGGGGGGCGCCGAATACGTCGCCGACGAACCGGGAGTAGTTGCTCCAGTTCATGCCGAACTGGAACTCCTGCACGATCCCGGTGACCACGCCCATGGCGAAGTTGATGAGGAACAGCTTGCCGAAGAGTTGGGTGAGTCGGTCCCATCGGGGGTCGCCGGTGCGATGCCACAGGGTGTGCATGATCGCGACCAGGTAGACCAGACCGATGGTGATGGGTACGAACAAGAAGTGGTAGACGGTGGTGACCCCGAATTGCCAGCGGGCCAGGTCTAGTGCATCCATGCCCTCCCCTTCCGGTGCGGGCGCGGCCCCGCGCTTCTACTACCTCTCGTAGTAGAAGACTACTACAAAAGGTAGTAGAAGATGGGGAGTGCGAGCGTGGTTCTGCTCACGCAGGCGCGTCACTAGACGCCGGCCAGCTGGCGGTAACCGGATTCGGCCAGCTCCTGCGCCAGGTACTGCTCCCGGTACCAGCCGGGAACCGCCACCAGACTCTGGTGATCGCCGCGCTGGAGCACGCGTCCATCGGCCACCACCAGGATTTCGTCCACATCGACCAGTGGGCGGAGCCGGTGCGTCACCACCACTACCGCCCGGTCCGGGCCGGCGGCGGCCAGCACCCGGCGCAGCACCGCATCGGCGGCGGCCGGGTCCAACCCCTCGGTCGGTTCGTCCAACAACAACACCCGTGGGGGCGCTACCAGCGCCCGGGCCAACGCCAGCCGCTGCCGCTGTCCCCCGGACAGCTGGGCGCCGTCCTCCCCCACCACGGTCTCGTAGCCGTCGGGCTGCGCCGCCACCCAGTCCGCCAAACCCGCCGCGTGACAGGCCGCGGCCAGCGCCGCCTCCGGGTCGTCGGTCAGCCGCCGTCCCAACAGCACGTTCTCCCGCACCGTGGTGTGGAACACGTGCGGGTCGGCCAGCAGCCCGCCGACGATCCGCCGCCGCTGCGGCTCCGGCCAGTCGGTCAGCGACCTGGTGACCCCGTCAGCGGTCACGGTGACCGTGCCGGCGTCGGCCGGCAGCAGCCCCGCCAACACCCGCAGCAGCGTGCTCTTGCCCGCCCCGCTCGGCCCCACGATCGCGATCCGCCGCCCCGGCGGCACCTCGATGTCCACTCCGGCCAGTGCGGGAGGCGCGTCCGGCCGGTACGTCAGGTGGAGTCCCCGCCCGCGCAGGGTCACCGGCCCCACCGGCGCCTCCGCCGGCGCCGCTCCGGTCGCCGCTTCCTCCGACTCAGGCGGCGCCGCCGCCAGCACCGCGCCCACGCGGCGCAGCGGCACCTCGACCCTGGTCCAGGTGCGGGCGGCCGCCAGCAACCCGAGGCAGGCCTCTACCGCCCCCATCGCCCCGACCGTCAGCGCCGCCACCCACACCCCCGGTGCTCCGGCCGCGGTCGCCGCCAGCACCACCCCGGCGGCGGTGGCGCCGGCGACCAGGGTGCCGGCGGCGTCCAACGCCATCCCGGCGGTCCCCAGCCGGGTCTCGGCCCGGGCCAACCGGCCGGCGCGGCGCCCCGCCCGCGCCAGCGCCCCCGGCATCGCCCCGAACGCCATGAGTTCCGCCGCGCCCCGGGTCAGGTCCACAGTGTCCGCGGCGAGCTCGCCCCGCAGCGGCGCCAACCGCGCCGCCCGGCGCCGCATCAGCCGGATCGCCGCCGCCGGCAGCCCCACCCCGGCGATCAGCAGCCCGGCCGCCAGCACCCCGGCCGCGACCGGGGTGACCACCGCCGCCCCACCGACCGTCAACAGCCCCACCAGCGCCGCGGCCGCGCCCGGCACCAGTACCCGCAGCAGCGCGTCCTGGACCGCCTCCACATCGGAGACCACCCGGCTGAGCGCGTCCCCCTGGCTGAGGACGGGTTCCTGCTCGCGACTCCTTCCCGCCGTCCCGGCCCGGGCGGGGAGCGTGGTCGGATCCGTGCTGGCGGCGAGGGCGGCGAACATCCGGGCCCGGACCTCGGTCAGCACCCGCAGCACCGCGTCGTGGCCGACCAGCCGCTCGGTGTAGCGGAGCACCCCCCGGCTCACCGCCAGCCCCCGGACCATCACGATCGCGACGGTCAGCGCGGCCACCGGTGGCTGCCCGGCGGCGGTGACCAGCAACCAGGTGGCGGTGGCCAGCAACACCACCCCGGCCAGGTCGGCGCCGGCGGCCAGCAGCCCGGTGGCCACCAGCCGGGGCAGGTAGGGGCGGGCGAGTCGCCAGACCGGATTCACTGGACCACCTCCAGCGCCCTCACCATCTCGGCGGGATCCGGCAGGTCCGCCGTCCGCAGCTCGGTCAGCCGGCCGTCCTCCACCCGCACCACCCGGTCGGCCAGCGCCAGCAGCGCGGGCCGGTGCGCCACCAGCAGGGTGGTGCGGCCGGCCACCAGCGCGGCGGTGGCGTCGGCCACCGCGGCTTCGCTGGCGGGATCCAGCCGGGCGGTCGGTTCGTCCAGCAGCAGCACCGGCGCGTCCCGCAGGAACGCCCGGGCCAGCGCCACCCGCTGCCGCTGCCCGCTGGACAGGCCGACCCCGCCCTCCCCGATCCGGGTGTCCAGCCCGTCCGGCAGGCGCGCGACCACCTCCTCCAGGTGGGCGGCGCGCACCGCGGCCCAGAGGGCGGCGTCGTCGGCGTCCGGGGCCCCGAGCCGAAGGTTGTCGGCCAGGCTGGCGGCGAACAGATGCGGCCGCTGCGGCACCCACGCCACCTGGCGCCGCCAGTCGGCCAGGTCCACATCGGCCAGGTTCACCCCGCCCAGCTCCACCCGGCCGGAGGTGGGGGTGACGAACCCGAGCAGCAGCCCGAGCAGGGTGCTCTTGCCGGCGCCGCTGGGGCCGATCAGCGCCACCCGTTCTCCCGGGGCCACGGTCAGGTTCACGTCCCGCAACGCCACGGTCCGCTCGTACGCCACGGTCACGCCCACCAGCCGCAGCGTCGGCCGCGGCGGCACCGTGCTCGTCCCCGACCGGGACGTCGACGCCGCGCGAGGCGTCGGGGTCTCCGGGCGGCGGGCGTCGGCGTCGGCGAGCCGGAACGCATCGTCCAGGGCGGTCAGCCCCTCCTGGCTGGCGTGGAACTGGGCGCCGGCCGCCCGCAGCGGCAGGAACGCCTCCGGCACCAGCAGCAGCACCAGCAGCGCGATCTGCAGATCCAGCATCCCGCCCAGCAGCCGCAGCCCGATCGGCACCGCCACCAACGCCACCGACAGCGCGGCCACCAGCTCCAGCACCAGCGCGGACAGAAACGCCACCCGCAGGGTCCGCATGGTGGCCGACCGGTGCTGGTCGGCCAGGCGACGCACCACCGCGACTTGGGCGCCGGCGCGGCCGAACACCCGCAGGGTGGCCAGGCCGGTCACCAGGTCCAGGAAGTGTCCACCCAGTCGGGCCAGCCGCCGCCATTGGCGCCGGGTGGCGGCCTGGGTCCGCCAGCCCACCAACGCCCCGAACACCGGCAGCAGCGGCAACGTGACCGCCACGATCGCCGCCGACGACCAGTCCGCCAACACCAGCTGCGCCAACACCGCCAGCGGTACGGTCACCGACAGCACCAGCTGCGGCAGGTAGCCGGTGATGTATCCGTCGAGGGCGTCGAGCCCCCGACCGGCCAAGGTGGCCAACTCCCCGGAGCGTTGCCCGGACAGCCACCCGGGGCCGCGGCGACCGATGGTGGCGAACAGGTCGGCCCGCAGATCCCGCTTGATGCGGGCGGCGGTGGCGGTGGTGACGGCACCGGACAGCCACACCCAACCGGCGCGGGCGGCGACCGCGGCCACGAACCCCACCAGGGCGGCGGTGGCGATCCGACCGGCGGCGGCCTCCGCCAGGACCACCGACAGCGCGGTGGCCTGACCGATCACGATCGCGGCGGCTACCCCGCCGAGGAGCCCCAGCGTCGCCAGGTGGGCTCGGACCGCCGGCACCCGGCGCAGCAGCCGGGGGTCGAATGGACGGGTGCGGTCCCGCGGCACCATCGGGTCACCCCGGCAGCAGTGGGACGGTGAACAGGACGGCGGGGGCACCGGCCAGCAGGGCGGCGCTGGCCAGCGTGAGCGTGCCGCGGACCCGCGGCGGACGGCGGCGCTGGGTTAGCCGCTGCAGCCGGGCGGCGAGGGCCGGGTCGAGCGGCAGCGCCGAGGAAACGGCGGCCTCGCCGGCGCCGGTGATGCCCAGCGCTCCGGCCGGGGCACTGGCCAGCGGGGTCCCGGCGAATCGATGGAGCGCGGCCGCCAGCCACGCCTCCGGGTGGCGGCGCCGGGCCCGGTCGTCGGCGCGCATCTCCACCAGCAGCGCGACCGCCTCCGTCACCCGCGCCAGCCAGCGCCGCACC
Source organism: uncultured Actinomycetota bacterium (assembly GCA_963809545.1). Taxonomy (GTDB): domain Bacteria; phylum Actinomycetota; class Actinomycetes; order Mycobacteriales; family Micromonosporaceae; genus Natronosporangium. The sequence continues at coordinate 40,124 of CAWEKD010000009.1, forward strand.
GGCAGCGCCCGCCGCAGCGCGGTGAACGGCAGCAGCACCAGGTCGTGGCGCTCCGTGGCGTGGGCGCGTTCGTGCTCCAGCACCGCGGCCAGTTCGGGGCCGCGCAGCAGCGCCAGGGTGCCGGCGCTGACCACCACCGTCGGCCGCAGCCCCGGCAGGCAGTACGCCGCGGCGTGGGGGTGGTCCAGCACCAGTGCCCCGGGGACGGCCGGGTCGGCGCGGCCGACCAACGTCAACAGTTGCCGATGCCGGCGTTGGGTGCGCAGGGCCGCGACCAGGCTGGCGCCGGTGACCCACAGCAGGCGGGCGGCGACGGCTACCCCGAGGGCGATCGCGGCGAGCCGCACCGCCCCCAGGTCCGCCGGCAACCGTCCCTGCCCCAGGTCGGTCAGGAACCGCGGCAGCGCCGACAGCACCGGGGCCTGGTAGGGGGCGAGCCCGAACGACAGCGGCAATCCGATCAGCGCCAGTCCGATCCCGAGTCCGAGCCCCTGCCAGGACAGGATCGCCATGCGGGGGGCGTGCCAGGTCCAGCGGGCGCGGGCCAGCGCGGCCATCCCGACCACGCAGGCCAGCAGCAGGATCCCGAACCCGAGGGGAGTCATGGCCGATTCACGCCTTCCTCCGCTGCCGCTGGGTGGGCTGCGCACCGTCACCGCCGCCGCGGGCCTGCTCCTCCAGCGCGGCCCGCAGCAGTTGGGCTTCCTCGCCGGTGACCGAGCGGGCGAACCGGATCAGCGCCGCTCCCCGCCCGCCGGTGCTGGCCGGCTCCGCCAGGTCCAGCGCATCCAGCATCAGTTGGGCGATGTACGCGTCGCGGCTGGCTGCCGGCCGGTAGCGCCAGGCGCGGCCGTCCCGTTCCCGGGCGACCATGCCTTTGCCGGCCAGCCGGTCCAGCACGGTCATTACCGTGGTGTAGGCCGGGGCGCGGCCAGACAGCGCTTCCGTCACCTCCCGGACGGTCAACCCGCCGGAGTGAGACGGGGTGGTGTCCCACAGCACATCCATGACCGCGCGTTCCAAATCTCCCAGCCGAGCCACGCCCCCATACTACTACCGACTGTAGTAATAAACCTGTGTCCGGAGTGTGGAACCTCTCACGCCACCACCCTCGCCCCTTACTCCCTACGCTGACCGGCGTGACCTCACCGCGTACCCCTGGGTGGACGTGGAGCCGTTGCCCGATCTCAACGGTGACTTACGTTCCGTGCCGGAGTCGGTCCGGACCCTCCAGCAGGCGTGGCAACGGGTCGTGGATCTGGACACCGCGGCCTTCCACGAGGCGCGCCGTCGGTCGCTGCGCCGGCACGCGATCGAGACCGGCATCATAGAGCGGCTGTACGAAGTCGACTGGGGTGTCACCCAGGCGCTGGTGGCCGAGGGCATCACCGCCGACGCGGTTGCCCGGGCCGGAGACGGCGCGCTTCCCATGGATGTACTACAGACCATCCAAACCCAGTACGAGGCCCTGGAGTTCCTGGCCGAGGTCGCCCGCTCCGGTCGACAGCTATCGACTTCCCTGATCCGGGAACTGCACGTGGCGCTCACGCGCACCCAACGGACCTACACTGCGAAGTCCACAGGCGGTCCGCGTTTCGAAGCCACCCTCCATCACGGTGAGTGGAAGCAGCAAGCTAACCACCCCGGAACGGGCAGCCACCGCCCGGGGCGCGATGGCGGTGCTCGATGCCGGCATCAACCGGCTGCGGGACATCCGACGGACCAGCGGCGCCGAGGAGCGTGCGACCCAAATCGCCACCCTGGCCCTCGATATCCAACAGCGGGTGCATGGATGGTTGCAGAAGATGGGGAGCCAGTTCGAGCAACGACTCCGGGAAGGGGCTCGACCCGCAGGCCCGGGCGGATGTGCTGAGCGCCGCTCCCCCGACGAGCGGGCCCGCTGGTGGCGGCGCCAAGTGGTGGAGACCGCCAACAGCGTGGACTTCTACGCCAACCTTCAGGACGGCTGTGGTGGACCCAGCTGCGCCTGAGAGTGGCCGGACACCAGTTGCGCTATCTGTGTTCCTACAGAAAGTCGGCCGAGGGGAGACCGGGGTACTGACCCTGACCACGTATGCGGAGGTCGATGCCTTCCTTGTTCACGACGATGAATCACCAGGAGAACCGGAGCCGGCCGTAGTCGCTACGCCCACCGAGACGGTGACCTGGACCTACACCGAGCGGGTCGACACCCACTGGGACAGCGTCACCCACGTCCTGGACGCCACGCTAGCGCAGGCGTTGGTACGGTTCACCAACGCGTCGGGGTGACCCGCCAGGTTCAGCGATCGTCGCCCGGATGAGCGCCGAACAGCAGCTCCTCCCGGCTGGCGCGGCCGACGGCCCGCTCCGCCGCGGCCGACCGTTCCGCGCGGTCCGCCGGCTCCAGCCGGGCCAGTTCGGCCGCGGCCGCCGCCCGCACCTCCCGGGGATGGAGCCCGGGGGCGCCGTCGGTGGCCCCGGGCACTCCCCCGGCGAGCCGCCACAGCACCCGCTCCAGCTCCGGCGCCCAGGTGGCCTGCGGAGAGTCGGCCAGCTCCGCGGCCAGCCGATCAACGATGTGCAGGAGGTCCACTCGCGGGCTGGCCGGGGCGATCAGCCGCAGCTCCAGCGGCCAGGTGGACAACGCCAGCAGCCCCCGTACCGGCACCAGTCGGTCGTAGGTGAGGGCGGGCACCACGTACACCGGGCGCCCCGCGGCGCGGACCGCGTACCGCACGTGGGCGGAGCGCCAGGAACGCTGCTCGTCTCGGCGCAGCGAGGCCAGGCGGGGCCCGGGGATCTGGTCGCCGTAGCGGGCGGCGGCCAGCTGCCGGATCAGCCCCACGGACGCGGGGCGGCCGAGCAGCTCCAGCACCCGGGCGACCTGCTCCCGTACCGGCAACGGTGACCGGTAGGCCGTGCCGGCCACTGCCCGCCGTACTGCCCGATTGCGCCGCCGTTCGGCCGCGGTCAACTCGTTGACCAGGCGGTCCACCCCAGCGGCGTCGCCGGACTCGCACGCCTGCTGCAACTGGTTCTGCAGATCGGTCACCTCGGCCAGAAGCCGCCGTACCTCGGGCTGGTCCGGCATGTTCCAGAAGCTACCATGGGGACGATAGTCGTTCCATGTTTTGCCAACCGGTCTGGCACCCGGCCGGGAGGGGACGGGGACGGTCAGGCCGGGTGACAATGGGGCGCAGACACGGCTACGGACGAGGGAGTGGCGACCTGGTGCGCAACCCGGACGGACTCTACGAGTTGGTCGAGGAACTGCCCGAGCTGGGTCAGCCGGTCCTGATCCAGGCGTTGAGTGGCTTCATCGACGCCGGCGGCGGGGTGCGGCTCGCGCGCGAACACCTGCTGGAGACCGGATCACCGACCACGGTGGCCCGGTTCGATCTCGACCAGCTGCTGGACTACCGCTCCCGCCGGCCCACCATGCTGTTCGTCGAGGACCACTGGGAGTCCTACGAGGAGCTGTCACTGTCGCTGCACCTGCTGCACGACCGGGCCGGTACGCCGTACCTGCTGCTGACCGGTCCCGAGCCGGACCTGCGCTGGGAAGGGTTCACCACCGCGGTGATCCAGCTGGTGGAGCGGCTCGGGGTCCGGCTGACCGTGGGGCTGGGGTCGATCCCGATGGCGGTGCCGCACACCCGGCCCACCGGCGTGACCGCCCACGCCACCCGGCCGGAGCTGATCCTCGAGCGGCAGCCGTGGCGACACCGGGTGCAGGTGCCGGCCAGCGTGGGGCACCTGCTGGAGTTCCGGCTCGGCAAGCAGGGGCACGACGCGCTCGGGTTCGTCGCACACGTGCCGCACTACCTGGCTCAGAGCGACTATCCGGCGGCGGCGGAGACCCTGCTGCACTGGGTGTCCCGCGCCACCGGGTTGGTGCTGCCCACTGAGGAGCTCCACCGGGCCGCCGACACCCTGCGGGTCGAGTGTGGACGCGCAGGTGGCGCGCTCGGAGGAGATCATGGCGCACGTGCGTCGGCTGGAGGAGCAGTACGACGCGATGATCCGAGCGACCCCGTCCGGGGAGCCGCTGGACCTGGCCGACCTCCCCACCGCCGACGAGCTGGGGGCGGAGCTGGAGCGGTTCCTGGCCGAACAGGCGGGGCAGGGCGACTCGCCCAGCTAGCGCCACCGGCGCCCTCACCTCGAGTGACCGGCGGGCGCGGGTAGCTACGTCACCCGCCGGTGACGTACGCCCGGGTCGGAGGGCTCGGCAAGGGCGACGGCAGCCGCAGCGGCCCCGCCCCCGGGGTGACCGCCCCCAGGATCCGGGGCCCGGTCGCGCCGGTGCAGCTCGGCACGGTGCCCGGCAGCCCGTGCCAGGTCAGCCACCCCAGCACCGCGAACGCGTACGCCTCCTTGGCGTCGACCGGCAACCCCAGCGCGTCGGTGGTGGACAGTTCCGCGCCCACCTCCGCCAGGCGGCGGCGCAGCGCCGCCATCAGCCCGGTGTTGTGCACCCCACCGCCGGAGGCGAACACCCGCCGGACCCGGTAGCGGGCGGCGTCGGCGGCCACTGCGGCGGCGGTGAACTCGGCCAAGGTGGCCAACTGGTCGGCCAGCTCCGGCACCGGGGCGCGAGCCAGGGCCGCGGCCAGGTAGCCGGCGTGGTAGCGCTCCTTGCCGGTGGATTTGGGGGGCGGCGCCGCCAGGTAGGGGTCGGCCAGCAGCACCTCCAGCAGCGCCGGATCGACCCGCCCGGCGGCGGTACGGCGACCGTCGAGATCGCACGGCTCCCCGGTGGCCTGGCGGACCGCCACGTCCAGCAGCGCGTTGGCGGGGCCACAGTCGAACGCCAGCGTCGGCTGCCCCGGCGCCACCACGGTCAGGTTGGCGATCCCGCCCAGGTTCAGCGCCGCCACCGGGGCATCGGCCACCCCGGCCAGCAGCAGCTCGTCCAGGACGCTGACCAGGGGGGCGCCCTGGCCCCCCGCGGCCACGTCCCGGACCCGGAAGTCCGCCACCACCGGTAACCCGGTACGTTCCGCGATCCACGTCGGCTGTCCCACCTGGAGGGTGCCGTGCACACGGCCGGTGCGGTCCACGTCGTGGTAGATGGTCTGGCCGTGACTGGCGATCAGATCCACCGGACCGAGCTGGTCGATCGCGGCCACGGCCGCGTCCGCCAGCCCTCGCCCGAGGTCGTGGTCGAGCCGGCACAGCTCCGCCGGGGCGGTGAGGTCACCGGCGATCGCGGCCACGATCCGGGAGCGGAGCGGCTCCGGCCAGGGGCGGCTCCACTCCCCCAGCCGGCGGAGTCGCAGCTGCCCGTCGACCAGCCGCAGCTCCGCGGCGGCCGCGTCCACCCCGTCGGCGGAGGTGCCGGACATCAACCCCAACACCCGCACCGGTGGACCGTCCGGAGCCGTTGCCGCCGGCGGCGGCTCCGGGGTGGCGCGCGCCTGCCCCGGGTCGGTCACTCCAGCGCCGCCCGGACGTATCCGTTGGCGGCGGCCAGCCGGGCCCGGGCGTCCTTGGCGTTCACCCCGGCCTTGAGCATCACGATCGCCACCTTGGCGTCCCCACCCGCCGTGGTCAGCGCCGCGGCCGCCTCCTCCAGCGGCACCCCACACGCCTCGGCCACGATCCGCTGGGTGCGGTACCGCAGCTTGGAGTTGCCGGCCACGACGTTGACCATCAGGTCGCCGTAGGTGTGGCCGAGCTTGACCATCAGCAGGGTGGAGAACATGTTCAGCACCAGCTTCTGCGCGGTGCCGGCCTTCAACCGGGTCGAGCCGGAGATCACCTCCGGGCCGGTGAGCAGCTCCACCGCCAGGTCGGCTTCCCGGGCCAGCGGCGAGTCGGGGTTGTTGACCACCGCGATGGTCAGGGCGCCGGCCGCCCGGGCGGCGGCCACCGCGCCCCGCACGTACGGGGTGCGGCCGGAGGCGCTGATCGCCACCACCACGTCGTCCGGGCCTACGTCGACCGCGGTCAGGTCGGCCACCCCGGCGTCCCGGTTGTCCTCCCCGGCCTCCAGCGCTTTGGGCATGGCCTCCCGCCCCCCGGCCATGATCCCCAGCACCTGGCCTTCGTCCACCCCGAAGGTGGGGCGGCATTCGGCGGCGTCCAGCACCGCCAGCCGGCCGGGGGTACCGGCCCCGACCTCGATCAGCCGCCCGCCGCGGCGCATCCGCGGGGCGGCCGCGTCGATCGCGGCCACCAGTTGCTCCTGCGCGGCCTCCACCGCCGCTACCGCCTGCCGATCCTGGGCGCACATCAACGCCACCTGTTCCGCAGTGGAACGCAGGTCCAGGTCGGCCGCCTCCGGTAACCGCCCCTCCGTGGTCAGCCTGGTCAACGTCTCGTCGGTCGGTCCGCCTGCCAGGGTCATCGGCGCATCCCCGTATTCTCCTCGGTTATCCCTTGACCGCTCCGGCCACCAGGCCGGTGGTGAGTTTCTTATGGACGAACAGGAAGAAGATCACTACCGGTAGGGTGAACAGCACACTGGCCGCCATGATCGCCCCGTGGTCGACGGCGTCCCGGCCGACGAACTGGGTCAGCCCCACCGGCAGCGTCCGCAGCTGGTCGCCGGAGATGAACGTGAGCGCGAACAGGAACTCGTTCCAGGCCGCGATCCAGGCGAAGATGGACACCGCCGCGATCCCCGGGCCGGCCAGCGGCATGATCACCCGCCACATGGCGCCGAACCGGCTGCATCCGTCGATCTGCGCGGCCTCCTCCAGTTCCGCCGGGATGGACTGGAAGAACCCCCGCAAGATCCAGATCATCAGCGGGGTGATGAACGCCAGGTAGGCGATGATCAAGCCCCACAGGCTGCCCAGCAGCCCCAGGTTGCGCATCACCATGAAGAACGGGATCAGCAGCACCGCTACCGGGAACATCTGGGTGGCCAGCACCACCATCACCAGGAAGCGGCGCAGCGGCATCCGGAACCGCGCCAGCGCGTACCCGGCGAAGATGCTCACCAGCAGCCCCATCCCGACCGTGCCGGTGGCCACGATCAGGGAGTTCCGCAGGTACCGGGTGAACCCGGACTCCAACACCCGCTGGTAGCGGCCCCACTGGAACTCCGCCGGCCACCACACCGGTTCCGGCGTGATGATCTGGTAGTTGGGCTTCAGGGACGTGAGCACCATCCAGAACAGCGGGAACACGGAGAACAGCCCGACCACCACCGCGGCGACGTAGGTCAGCGTCCGGCTGACCAGCCGGCGGCGCCGGGCGGCCGCGGCGGCGCTGCTCCGGGTGCGGGTACCGGCTCGGGGGCCGCGGGGGCCACCGAGAGTTCCCGCCGCCGCCCGGGTGTCGCGCGGTTCCACGGAGGCGGAGCGAGGGCCTGGGACCTTGGTCGTCATTGCCGCTCCTCCCGGGCCAGCCAAATGTAGACGATCGTGAACACCGCCATGATCAGGAACAGCACCATGGCCAGCGCGGAGCCGAGCCCGTACTGTCCCTGCGCGATCCCGTCCAGGTACACGCTCACCGCCAGCAGCTTGGTCTTACCGGCGGGGCCACCCTCGGTCAGCACAAACACCTGGTCAAAGATCTTGAAGTCCCAGATGGTGGAGATGACCACCAGCACCAGCAGCAGCGGTTTGAGCATCGGTAGCCGGATCCGCCATAGCTGCTGCCAGGCGTTGGCCCCGTCCACTTTGGCGGCGTCGATCACTTCCGACGGGATGGTCTGCAACCCGGCGAGCAGCGCGATCGCCACGAACGGGAAGGACTGCCAGACCACCACCAGCCCGATCACCAGGAACGCGGTCCCGCTCCGGTTGAACCAGGCGTAGCCGATCAGATCCACCCCGGGCAGCTGCGACAACGCCCAGTTGAAGATGCCGTACTGGTCGTGGAACAGCCACTTCCACACGTACGAGGCGGCCACGTGCGGGATCGCCCACGGCAGCAGCACCAGCACCGCCAGGATCCCACGGCCCCGGAACTTCTGGTTGAGCAACAGCGCTACCGCCAGCCCCACCAGCATGGTGCCGGCGACGCAGGCCAGTCCGAACCCGACCGTGATCAGCGCGATTCGGCGCAGTCGGGGATTCCGCAGAATCTCCAGGTAGTTGTCCAGGCCGATGAATTCCATCTTGCCCTGGACGAGCGCCGGCAGCCCCTGCGCGTCGGTCAAGGACAACCACGCCGTACGTAACACCGGGTAGCCGATCAGCCCGATGATCACGATTACCGCCGGCGCGATCAGCAGCACCGGCAACAGCTTGTCGTCGAAGAACCGGGCGAACGACCAAGGCCGGCGGCGAGGGGTGGCCGCCGGGCCGGCGGCGGGGATGGTCTCCCCCCGCCGCCGGTCCGGCGCTTCGGTCGTGCTCAAGCCGCCACCGCCACCTAGGAGATGGCGCCCTGCAGGGCGGCGTCGATGTTGGCCGCGGCCTCCTCGACGGTGACCTCGCCGAGCATCAGCCGCTGGAACTCCTCCGGAATCGCCCGGCTACCTTCCACCTGGCCCCACCAGCCCGCCACCGGGTAGGCCCGGGAGTGCGAGATGAACTGCTCCCCGAACACGCCGAACAGCGGGTCGTCCCCGACCGTGGCCTCCACGCCCGCGACCGTACCGGGCAGGAACCCGATCTGGTCCGCGAACGCGGTGGCCTGCTCCGGAGCGATCAGGAACTGGACGAACTCGTGCGCCAGCTCCTTGGCCTTCGACTCTTCGAACACCACCAGGTGGCTACCGCCGGCGAACACGTCCCGGCTGCCGGACGGGCCGGCCGGCATCAGCGCGGTGCCGACCTTGCCCTCCAGGTCGGGGTTGCTGTCCAGGATCACCCGCAGGTCCCAGCCACCACCGATCATCATCGCGGACTGGCCGTTGGCGAACGCCTCCCGCACGTTGACGGAGTTCCAGTTGACCGCCCCTTCCGGCGTCCAGCCCCGCTCCCACAGCTCGAGGAAGAACTCCAGCGCCGCGTGCCCCTCCGGGGTGTCGAAGCCGGGCTGCCAGCCGTCCGCGGTCTGGGTGGCGATGTCCCCGCCCGCGCCCCAGATCAGCGGCTGGAACATGTGCTGGTACGAGCCGGCCACGTGGATCGGGTCGATCCCGTCCACCTTCTCGGCGATGGTGTCACCCACCTCCAGCAGCTCGTCCCAGGTCTGCGGCACCTCCACCCCGGCCTCTTCGAAGATGTCGGTGCGGTAGATCAGGGCCCGGGCCCCGGCGTACCACGGGTAGCCGTAGGCGGTGCCGTCCACCACGCTGGAGGAGACCAGACCCTCCACATAGCCCGCGTCCGCCGGCACCTCCACCGGGGCGAAGGCGCCCACCTCGGCGAACTCGGCGGTCATGGTGTTCCCCATTTCCGACACGTCCGGCACCTGGCCGCCGGTGATCGCGGTGGTGAGCTGCCGGTGCGCCTCCGCCCAGGGGATGTACTCGATGTTGACGGTCACCCCCTCGTGCAGTTCTTCGAACTTCTCCGCGAACCCGTCCAGGGTCTTCTGCACCTCCGGGTTACCCGGCTCCATGATCCAGACGGTCAGTTCCTGGGGACCGGAACCGCCGCCGCCACCGTTGTCGCTGCTACATCCGGCCAGGATGAGCGACAGCGCCGCCGCGCCGCTCATCCAGGCCAGCGCCCTGCGTCGAATCTTCACCCGTGTTCCCTCCTTGCGTATAAACCAGAGTTCGGTAGGCGCTGGCGCCAAGGCGAGCCAGCGTGGCCGCCCCCACCAGCGCGTTGGTCTCTCCCGTACGCACCCGCACCGGCGGTACGTGGTCGGCCAACCGGGCCCGTAGCGGTGCGACCAGCAGATCCTCCACCTCAGACAGTGCCCCGGTGACGGTGACCGTCGGCCGCAGATGGTCCGGCAGCGCCGCCACCGCCGTGTGCACCGTGCTGGCGAGCTGCGCGACCGCCTGCCGCCAGATCCCGGTGGCCGCGGGGTCACCGGCCCGGGCCGCGGCGGCCACCGCCGGGGCGAACGACGCCACCCGGGCCGGGGCGGGGTCGGCGTACAGCGCGGCCAGCGCCTGCCGTACTCCGGCCCCGGGAGCGAACTGGGCCACCGCCGCCTCCGCCAGGGTCGCCGAGCCACCGGGGCGGCCGTCGACATGCCGCAACGCCGCCGCCAACCCGGCCCGGCCGATCGAGAACCCGCTGCCGTCGTCGCCGACCAGCCAGCCGCCGCCGTCGACCAGGGCGTGCCGTCCGTCCGGGGCCACCGCCAGCGCCACCGCGCCGGTGCCGACCGCCAGCACCACCCCGGCCTCCCCCGCGAACGCGCCCGCGTGGGCGGCGACCACGTCGCTGGTGACCATCACCCGGGCCGGGGCCAGATCGGCCAGCAGGTCGGCCAGCCGGGCGGCGGCCTCCGGCCGGGTCAGCCCACCGGCCGCGGCCACGACCAGCGCCTCCGGCGGGGCGACCGGGGGCAGCGCGGCGATCGCGGCGCGGATCCGCTCCGCCAGCCGGGCCGCCCCGTCCGGGTCGGCCAGACTCACTCCGCTGTCCCGCACCACCGGTCCGGCCACCGGCCGGTCCTGCCCCATCACCGCCACCCGGCAGTGGGTCCGACCCGCGTCGACCGCCAGGACCGTCACCGGGAACCACCCGCTGGTGAGGCTGGCCGCCCGGCGGCGGGCTGCAGGTCGAGCGTGAACTTGTACCGGTCGCCCCGGTAGACCGAGCGGACGAACTCCACCACCCGCCCGTCGGTGGCCCGGGAGATCCGCTCGAACAGGAACGCCGGCGAGTGCAGCGGCACCTCCAGGATTCGCGACTCGGCTTCGTCGGTGACGGTGGCCTCGATGGTCTGCCGCCCCCGGGCCAGCACCACCCCGTACCGGGTGGCCAGGAGTTCATAGAAGGACTGGTTGTCCAGCAGCTCCCCGGTCAGGTCCGGCACCACCGACTGCGGCACGTGCAGGGTCTCCAGCGCCATCGGCGCGCCGTCGGCCAGCCGCAGCCGGGCCACCCGGGTGACCTTCTCGCCCGGGGAGATCTCCAACCGACGACCCAGCTGCGCTCCGGCCAGCACCTCGTCCACCGCCAAGGTGCGGCTCGAAGGCACCGCCCCCCGCTGTCGCATGTCCTCCGAGAACGAGGTCACCGCCAACCCCTGCGCGATCTTCGGGGCGGCCACGAACGTACCGGCGCCGTGCCGGCGCTCCAGCCGCCCCTCCCGGACCAGTTCCTCGATGGCCCGCCGCAGGGTCATCCGGGAGACCCCGAACCGGGGCGCCAGTACTCGCTCCGGAGGCAGCGCGTCCCCGACCTCCAGCTCATCCAGCAGGTCGAGGATCTGGTCCCGGATCGAGTGGTACTTGGCGTTACGCACCGCGCCTCCTGTGCTGCCCGCACCCCCCCTGCGGGGCTAGTGGTCTAGACAATACCGATGAGTTTGGGGAAGAAAGTCGTTAGTGGTGCCCCTGTTACCAAACCGCAACCGAGAAAACGGGCAAAAAGCCTGGCTTTGGTCTAGTCCAATGATCTCCCCCGCCCGCGGGGCGATCGGCCGGGGAACGGGGTAGCAGCAGCGGGTGCAGACGTTCTTGCCCTACCCCGACTTCGCCGCCACCGCCGCGGTGCTGGACCCGCGCCGGCTCGGTAAGCAGCGGGTGGAGACCCTACAGGTGCTCCGGGCGCTGACCGTACCCGGGTACGGCTGGCGGCACCACCCGATCCGCCGGATGTGGGCCGGCTACCTCGAGGCGCTGGTCTGCTACGGGCTGGCGATGTGTCAGCGGTGGGTCGCGCAGGGGCACGCGGACACGGTCGCCGCCACCCTCACCCGGGAGCTGGGCTACGTGGCGCGCGACCAGGTCAGCCTCGCCGCCGCCGGGGAGCTGCCGCCCTGGCTGGGGCAGGAGGAGTTCCATCGCAGTCACCGCTCCGCGCTGCTGCGTAAATACCCAGAGTGGTATCGACCCCGGTTCGACGACGTACCCGACAATCTGCCCTACGTCTGGCCGGTCTCCGACCGGTGGCCGACGCCCTGACCGGCCCCGGCCTATCCTGGGCGGGTCATGCTCTCCGCACCGCAGCCGACCCTGCACTATCCGCCCGAACTGCCGATCACCGAGCGGGTCGACGAGATCGCCGCCGCGATCCGTGACCACCAGGTGGTGATCGTGGCCGGGGAGACCGGTTCCGGCAAGACCACCCAGCTGCCGAAGATCTGCCTGGCCGCGGGGCGGGGCCGGCACGGGATGATCGGCCACACCCAGCCGCGTCGGATCGCCGCCCGCAGCGTGGCGGACCGGATCGCCGCCGAACTCGGCAGCGAGCTGGGTGGGCTGGTCGGTTACCAGGTCCGGTTCACCGACCGGGTCAGTGACCAGACCCGGATCAAGCTGATGACCGACGGGATCCTGCTGGCGGAGCTGGCCCACGACCGGAATCTGCGCCGGTACGACACCCTGATCATCGACGAGGCGCACGAACGCAGCCTCAACATCGACTTCCTGCTGGGGTATCTGACCCGGCTGCTGCCCCGCCGCCCCGACCTGAAGCTGATCATCACCTCCGCCACCATCGACCCGCACCGGTTCGCGGAGCACTTCACCGGTGCCCCGGTGATCGAGGTGTCCGGCCGCACCTACCCGGTGGAGATCCGCTACCGGCCGCCGGAGGACCCGGAGGTCGACCTGCCGCAGGCCATCGGGGAGGCGGTGGAGGAGCTCGCCGCCGAAGGCCCCGGGGACGTGCTGGTGTTCCTGTCCGGTGAGCGGGAGATCCGCGACGCCGCCGAGGCGCTCCGTCGCCAGACCCAGCGCAGCCGGCTGCTGCGGGGGGCGGAGATCCTGCCGCTGTATGCCCGGCTGTCCTTGTCGGAGCAGCAGCGGGTGTTCGCCCCCCACTCGGGCCGGCGGATCGTGCTGGCCACCAACGTGGCCGAGACGTCGCTGACCGTGCCCGGCATCCGGTACGTGGTCGACTGCGGCACCGCCCGGATCTCCCGCTACAGCCACCGGTTGAAGGTGCAGCGGCTGCCGATCGAGCCGATCTCGCAGGCCTCCGCCACCCAGCGGGCGGGCCGCTGCGGCCGGGTGGCGGAGGGGATCTGCATCCGGCTGTACTCGGAGGAGGACTTCCAGACCCGCCCCGCCTACACCGAGCCGGAGATCCTGCGGACCAACCTGGCCTCGGTGATCCTGCAGATGGCCGCGCTGCGGTTGGGCGACCCGGCCGACTTCCCGTTCCTGGACCCACCGGACCGCCGGCAGATCAGCGACGGGGTGCGGCTGTTGGAGGAGCTCGGGGCGCTGCACCCGGGGAGCAGCGGCACCAGCCGGCTGCGGTTGACCAAGCTGGGGCGCAAACTGGCCGCGCTGCCGATCGACCCCCGGCTGGGGCGGATGGTGTTGGAGGCCGACCGCAACGGCTGTCTGCGGGAGGTCAGCATCATCGCCGCCGCGCTGTCCATCCAGGACCCGCGGGAGCGACCGGCCGACAAGCGGGAGACCGCCGACGCCCTGCACGCCCGGTTCGCCGACGACCGCTCCGACTTCCTGGCGTTCCTCAACCTCTGGGAGTACCTGCAGGAGCAGCAGCAGCTCCGCTCCGGTAGCCAGTTCCGGCGGATGTGCCGGGACGAGTTCCTCAACTATCTGCGGGTACGGGAGTGGCAGGACATCTGTCAGCAGATCCGCCGCACCGCCCGGACCCTCGGCATCGGACTGAACAAGCAACCGGCCGATCCGCAGCAGGTGCACACCGCGCTGTTGGCGGGGCTGCTGTCCCACATCGGGATGCGGGACGAACGCAGCAGTGATCCCCGGCGGCGGCACGAATACATCGGCGCCCGGGGCGCCCGGTTCGCGATCGCGCCCGGCTCGGCGCTGTTCAAGAAGAACCCGTCGTTCGTGATGGTGGCCGAACTGGTGGAGACCAACCGGCTGTGGGGCCGGATCGCCGCCACCATCCAGCCGGAGTGGGTGGAGCCGCTCGCCGCCCACCTGGTCAAACGCGCCTACCACGAGCCGCACTGGGAGAAGAAACGCGGCTCCGCGGTGGCGTACGAGACCGTCACCCTGTACGGGGTGCCGATCGTGACCCGCCGGAAGGTGAACCTGGGGCGGGTCGACCCGGAGCTGGCCCGGGAACTGTTCATCCGGCACGCGCTGGTGGAGGGCGACTGGGACACCCGGCACGAGTTCTTCCACCACAACCAGGAGCTGCTGGCGCAGGTGGAGGAGCTGGAGCACCGGGCCCGGCGGCGGGACATCCTGGTTGACGACCAGGTGTTGTTCGACTTCTACGACCAACGGATCCCGGCCGAGGTCACCTCCGCGGTCCACTTCGATCAGTGGTGGAAGCGGGAGCGGCGGAAACGGCCCGACCTGCTGCACTTCTCCCGCGACCTGCTGGTCAGCGACGACAGCGCCGGGGTGACGGAAGAGGACTATCCGGACCACTGGCGGTACGGGGACCTGGAGTTCCCGTTGACCTACCAGTTCGAACCGGGGCAGGCGGCGGACGGGGTGACCGTGCACGTTCCGCTGGCCATGCTCGACCAGGCCGCCGACGCGGGGTTCGACTGGCAGGTGCCGGGGCTGCGCCAGGAACTGGTGGTGGCGCTGATCCGCGCCCTGCCGAAACCGATCCGGCGGCAGTTGGTGCCGGTGCCGGAGGTCGCCGCCGAAGTGATGGCGCATCTGGAGCCGTACACCGCGCCGCTGTTGGAGGCGCTGACCCGCGCGATCCGTGAGGTGACCGGGGTGGTGGTCCCCTACTCCGCGTGGGCGCCGGAGCAGGTGCCCGACCATCTGCGGATCACCATCCGGGTGCTCGCCGACGACGGCGCCACCCTGGCGGAGGGTAAGGACCTCACCCAGTTGCGGAAACAGCTGCGTCGGGAGGCTCGGGCCAGCCTGTCGGCCGCCGCCTCCGGAGTGGAGCACCGGGGGTTGACCGACTGGACCATCGGTGCTCTCCCCCAGCAGCTGGCACTGTCTCGCGGCGGGCACACCGTCACCGTCTACCCGGCCCTGGTCGACGCGGGGGAGGCGGTGGACGTGCGGGTGTTTCCCACTCCGGAGGAGCAGGCCTGGCACATGCCCCGAGGCACCCGCCGCCTGCTGCTGCTCACCCTGCCGTTCCCCGGCCAGTACGTCTCCCAGCGGCTGTCGGACGCGGCCAAGCTGGCGCTGCTGCGTAACCCGCACGGTGGGGTGCGGGCGCTGCTGACCGACTGCGCCGGCTGTGCGGTGGATGCGTTGGTGGCCGAGTACGGCGGCCCGGCCTGGGACGAATCCGGGTTCGACAAGCTGCGTAAGCAGGTGGGGGCCAATTTGAACCGGGCCACGCTCGGGGTGGTGACCGACATCCTGCCGACCATCACCTTGGCGGACGAGTTGGCGGTCCGGTTGGGACAGATGCGGGGCAGCCAGGCGGTCACCGAGGCGGTGGCGGACATGCGTCAACAACTAGCCGAGTTGATCCGGCCGGGTTTCATCACCGACCTGGGGTGGCAGCGGCTGCCGGATCTCCGCCGCTGGCTGATGGCGATGGAGCGACGGCTGGACAAGCTGCCCAGCAACCCCGAGCGGGACCGGCGGCACCTGGCGGTGGTGCAGCGGGTGCAGGACGAGTACGAACAGGTGCGGGCGAGCCTGCCCCCGACCCGGGCCCCCCTGCTGGCGCAGGTCCGGTGGATGATCGAGGAACTGCGGGTCAGCTTGTTCGCCCAGCAGCTCGGTACCCGGTACCCGGTTTCGGAGCAGCGGATCTATAAAGCACTGGACCAAATCACCGGCTGAGCTCAGGAAATGATCGTCATCCGCAGGGGCGGGGATGTGGTCACCGGAGTCGGCGGCGCCGTCACCCGAGCACGATCAAGCGCCAGCAGGTCAACCCGAGCCAACTCCAACCCACGACGATCGCCAGTCGTTGGATGAGCCCCGCTCGGGGATGGTCGGCTTCCCAGGCGGTTCCGAAGTACAGCAACAGCGCCCCCGAGGCGACCAGCGCGGTTCCGAACACCCCCACCGGAATCGCCAGCCACCAACTGTCCGTCGCCAGCTGCACACCGGCCGCGGATGCCGCAGTGAGCAGGCCGCTGACGATGAAGTTGGTCGTCTGCCCCCACCCTCGCGGCCCGAGTGCCAGCGCACTCACAGGTTGCCGGACCGGGTGGTAGCCGCTACGCGTGGCGCCGTCGATCAGGAAGACCAGCACGAACAGGGTGGTCCCGAGGACTCCGGCACTGAGAAGGATCGTCACGCCAACCGGCTACGACACCGACAGCAGGCCGAGGTGCAGCGCCCGCAGCACGGCCCGGGTGCGGTCCTTGACCCCGAGCTTGGCCAACAGCGTGGAGATGTGGTTCTTCACGGTGCCCTCGGCTAGGAACAGCACCTCGGCGATCTCCCGGTTGGTGAAGCCGCTGGCCAGCAGCCGCAGGATCTCCGTCTCCCGCGGGGTGAGCGGTTCGGGGGTGGGCAGGTGGGTGAAGTCGTCGGGCTCCGGGCGGGCGGCGATGGTGCGCAGCAGCCGCTCGGTGAGCGCCGGCTGCACCAGGGTGCCTCCGGCGGCCAGGACCCGGATCGCGCCGACCAGGTCCGCCAGCGTGACGTCCTTGAGCAGATAGCCCTTGGCACCGGCGCGCAACGCCCGCAGGACCAGCTCGTCGTCGTCGAAGGTGGTCAGCACCAGCACCGGCAGCGGGCTGCCGCGTTCCCGTAGCGCCTCGAGGGTGGCGATGCCGTCGCGACCGGGCATGCGCAGGTCCAGCAGCAGCACATCCGGGTCCACCTCCGCCACCAGCGCCAAGGCTTCGTCGCCGTCGGCCGCGTGCCCCACCACCGAGATCTCTTCGCTGATCGCCAGCAGGCTGTCCAGCCCCTGCCGCATCAGCACCTGGTCGTCGGCGATCACCACCCGGATCATGCCGGCACCTCCTGGCGGGTGGGCAGCTCGATCCGCACCCGGAACCCATCCTGACCGTCGATCTCGACCTGGCCGCCGAGGGCTTCGGCGCGCTCGTACAGCCCGGTCAACCCGTGCCCGGGGGCGACCAGCGCGCTGCCCCGACCGTCGTCGCGAGCCTCCAACCGCAGGGAGCCGTCGTCGACGGTCAGCCGGATCCAGAGGTTGTCCGCCTGGGAGTGGCGGATGGTGTTGGTCGCGATCTCCTGCACAGCGCGTACGAGGGTGGCGGCGTGCTGGTCGTCGGCTTCGATCCCCGGCGCGATGTCCAGATGCACCCGGGGGCGGGGGATCTCCTCGGTCACCTGGGCCAGCGCACCGGGCAGGTCGAAGCTACGGCGCCGCTCGGTGCCCACCACGGAGCGCACGTCGGCGAGCAGGTCCTTGGCCATCCCCCGGGCCCGCAGCACATGTTCCCGCGCCGGCCCGTCCACCCGGTGGGAGGCGATCTCCAGTTCCACCGACAGCACGGTCAGCTGGTGTCCGAGCAGGTCGTGCAGCTCGCGGGAGATCCGTAGCCGCTCCTGGGCCTGGCTGGACTCGGCCAGCAAGGCGCTGGCGCTGCGCAATTCCACGTGGGCGACGGTCAGATCCTGCAGCGCCTCCGCCACCCGTTGCTGGCTCCAGACCATGGCGGCGCTGGCGGCCTGCAGCAGGGCGTAGAGGAACCCCATGAGCAGCAGCTCGGCCGGCGGGTTGGGCTCGTCGATCAGCGGCCCGAACGCGGCACCGCTGGCCAACACCACGGCGCAGTTCCACCCGATGACCCAGATGATCCGGCGGAGGTCCAGATGCAGGGCGGCGGCGGCCGCGGTGAGCACCAGCAGGATGTAGCTCAGACCGCCGCGGCTCGGGGACAGCAGGACGATCGCGCTGCCGCACAGCACCGGGGCCGCCACCAGCAGCAGCCGGCCGTGTCGGGGGGCCGGGGTCCCGCGGCTGGTGACGAGGACCAGTCCGACGAGGTAGCCGAGGAAGACCACCAACCAGGCCAGGAAATAGGGCCATGCGGCGACTGACAGCACCACGGCGCCCTCGACCGCGCCGATGAGCAGGCACAGGACCAGCATGCTCACCCCGGCCCAGATCTGGACCCGGTTCATGCGCTCCATACGCCCACCCTACGGAGGGAGTACCCGCGCAGGCAGGTGCCACAAGTCACGGGTCCGGTCGGTGACCTCCGGCAGATGTGGGCGCCGCCGACGGTCCCTAGCGTCGATGACGTACCGCACCGGAGAGGCCGGTGGCCGTCGCCGGGCCCGCTTGCTCGCCCGAGGGGCGCCGCGGCGACCGACCATGAGAAGGAGGGTGTCGATGCCCGCCGTGGAGATCGAAGACCTGCGCAAGGTCTACCACGGCCGCGCCGTCATCGACGGCGTGAGCCTGACCGTCCAACCCGGGGAGATCCTGGGGATCCTGGGCCGCAACGGCGCCGGGAAGACCACCACCGTCGAATGCGCCATCGGCCTGCGCAAGCCCGACGGCGGGCGGGTGCGGGTGTTCGGCGTCGATCCGCGCCAGGAACGTGCCCGGGTCCGGCAGTCCGTGGGGGTCCAGCTGCAGCAGGCGTATGTCCACATGAGCCTGACGGTGATCGAGCTGGTACGGATGTACCGCTCCTTCTACCACGAGGGGCTGGACCCGGACGGGCTGGTCGACCGGCTCGGCCTGGCCGAGGTGCGCGGCACCCGGGCGGAGAACCTGTCCGGCGGACAACTCCAGCGGCTGAACATCGCTCTCGCCCTGGTGGGCCGGCCGCGGCTGGCGGTGCTCGACGAACTGACCACCGGCCTGGACTCGGCCGCCCGCCGTGGCATGTGGCAGCTCATCGAGGAGATGCGCGCCGACGGCATCACCATCGTCCTGGTCACCCACTTCATGGAGGAGGCCGAGCGGCTGTGCGACCGGATCGCGGTCATCGACTCCGGCAAGGTGGTGGCGCTGGACAGCCCGGCCCGGCTCGTCGCCGGGGTGGCCGGCGCCGAGGGGGTGAGCTTCCGGGTGCACGCCCCGTTCGACGCGTCGGTGCTCACCGCGGTGCCGGGCGTCGACGACGTGTCCACGGACGGTGACCAGGTGGTCGTCTCCGGTCGCGGTGACCTCGTCCAGGAGGTCACCGCCGTACTGCTGCGCCACGAGATCCCCGCTACCGACTTTCGCACCCGCACCGCCACGCTCGACGACGCGTTCCTCCAGCTCACCGGCCACGAACTCGGCGAGCCGGTGCCCGCGCCCGAACCCCGCTGAGGAGAAAGAATGACGACCACCACCCTGCCCCCGGCCCGCCGCCTGCCGGTGACGGCCTGGGGACACATGTTCGGCGCCGAGGCGCGGATGACCGTACGTGACACCTCCGGGCTGCTGGTCCCGATCGGCTTCCCGACTCTGCTGCTGGTGATGAACGGGGTCGGGCAGGGCGGCGACCAGACGCTACCCGACGGCTCCACCGTGATGAACGCGATCATCATGCCGCTGACTGTCACGATGGTGGTGGCCCTGGTCGGCGTGGTCAACATTCCCTTCGTTCCTGGCCAGCTACCGCAGATCCGGGATCCTGCGGCGGTTGGCGGTAACGCGGTACGGCCGGCGATGATCCTCGCCGACCAGATGCTGGTGAGCCTGGCCCAGGATTCTGGTGGGGGTGGGCCTGATGCTGGGGCTCGGGGCCGCGTTCTTCGGGGTCACGCTGCCGGATGAGCTGGGCTGGGCGCTGCTGGCCGGTGGGTTGCTGCTGGCTGCGATGTACGGCCTCGGCACGCTGATCGCCGCGGTCGCGCCTACCGTGAACGCCGGGCTGCGGCGCTGGGGCTGGTGGCCTTCTTCCTCATGCTGGCGGTCGGTGGCGGGCTCGGCCCACTCGCCGAGGCCTGCCGGAGGCGCGGTCCGCAGACGGTCGGTAGGGCACTGCCCTACCGGGCGCCGGCAACGAGGCGCTGTCCGCCGCCTGGGTCGGGCAGCCGAGCCTGACGCCCTGACCTGGCGACGCTCGGGGGGTGGGCGGCGGTGACCGGCGGGCTCGCCGCCAAACTGTTCCGCTGGACCTGACCCGGTTCGTCCTCTGGGCTTCCGCTTAGGTGCGGCAGACCGCGTCGTCCACATGCCTGCAGGAAGCGCTCTTGTTACCGGCCCGTACGATATTTGGGCTGCTCACCCATCCAAGGACCGTCACCAAATCAACGGGGAGATGACGCGTGTCCACCATCCTGTATCGGTTGGGACGCCTGGCGTACCGCCGCCGTAAAACCGTCGCCGCGCTCTGGCTGGCGCTGCTGGTGGCGATGGGAGCCGCCGCCGCCACGTTGGCGGAGGAGACCACCGATTCCTTCGAGATTCCCGGCAGCGAGTCCGTGGAAGCGCTGGAGCTGCTCAACGAACGCTTCCCGGAGGCCGCCCCCCAGGGCGCGAGCGCCCGGGTCGTGTTCGCCGCTCCCGCCGGTCAGACTTTGACGGATCCGGCCAACCAGGCGGCGGTCCAGGCCACGGTCGAAGAGCTGGCGCAGATCGACGACGTCGTAGGGGTGGCTGACCCGTTCACCGCCGGCACCATCTCTCCGGACGGGCGGATCGGCTTCGCCGATGTCAGCTTCGACGTGAGCCTGCCGGCCGCCAACGAGGAGCTGGAGCAGGCGGTGGCCCCGGCGCGGGCGGCGGGGCTGACAGTGGAGATGTCCGGCGACGCGCTGATGGAGGAGTTTCAGCAGAACGTGGCCGAGCTGATCGGGCTCGGGGTCGCCGCGATCGTGCTGGTCATCACCTTCGGCTCGTTCGTGGCCGCGGGGATGCCGCTGCTGAACGCGATCATCGGAATCGGGATCACCATCTCGGCGGTCACCGCCGTCACCGCGTGGGTGAACCTGTCCTCGTTCACCCCCACGCTGGCGGTGATGCTGGGCCTGGCCCTGGCCATCGACTACTCCCTGTTCATCGTCTCCCGGTACCGGCACGAGCTGACGCTGCTGCGGCAACAGGGTGAGCAGGGCCGGGCCGCCGGGGCGGAGGCCATGGGGCGGGCGCTGGGGACCGCCGGGTCCGCGGTGGTGTTCGCGGGCCTGACCGTCCTGGTGGCGCTGATCGGTCTGTCGGTGGTCCGGCTGCCGCTGCTGACCGAGATGGGGATCACCGCGGGGTTCGCGGTGGCGCTGGCGGTGGTGATCGCGCTGACGATGCTGCCGGCGCTGTGCGGCATGGTCGGGGACCGGATCGTCGGCCGGCGGGCGGCGAAGGCGCCGACCCCACCCGCGGAGGCGGAGTCCGCGCGGTCCACTCTCGGCACGCGCTGGATTCGGTTCATCACCCGGCGTCCGGCGCCGGTGCTGCTGGTCGTCGGGGTGGGGATGCTCGCGCTGGCCGCGCCGGCCGCGGGGCTACGGCTGGGGCTGCCGGACGACAGCGCGCTCAGCGAGAGCACCACCCAGCGGCGGGCCTACGACCTGATCTCCGAAGGGTTCGGGCCGGGCTTTAACGGGCCGCTGCTGCTGGTGGTGGACGCGGCCGGGGGCGCGGACACCCAGGCGGTGGCCGAGCAGGTGCACCAGCAGGTGGCCGCCCTGCCGGGGGTGGTCATGGCCCATCCCCCCGCGGTGAACCCGGCCGGGGACACCGCGCTGCTCACGGTGATCCCGGAGACCGGCCCCAGTGCGGAGGAGACCGAGGAGCTGGTCGAGCGGATCCGGGAGCACACCGCCGCCCTGGAGCAGAGCGGCGCCGAGATCTCGGTCAGCGGGATGACGGCGATCATCATCGACTTCAACCAGAAGATGGCGGATGCGCTCCCGCCGTACCTGGCGTTGGTGGTCGGCCTGTCGTTCGTGCTGCTGATCCTGGTGTTCCGCTCGGTGCTGGTGCCGTTGAAGGCGGCGCTCGGGTTCCTGCTCAGCATGGGCGCCACCTTCGGCGCGGTGGTGGCGGTGTTCCAGTGGGGTTGGCTGGACTTCCTGGGCATCAACAGCAGTGGCCTGGTGTTCAGCTTCCTGCCGATCGTGCTGATCGGGGTGGTGTTCGGGCTGGCCATGGACTACCAGGTCTTCCTGGTCACCCGGATGCGGGAGGAGTACGTGCGCGGCGCCGCGCCGATCCCGGCGGTGGTGACCGGATTCCAGCACGGGGTCCGGGTGGTCACCGCCGCCGCGGTGATCATGATCAGCGTGTTCGCCGGGTTCACCATTTCCGGGGACGACTTCATCCTGCAGATCGCGCTGGCGTTGGCGGTAGCGATCGCGCTGGACGCGTTCGTGGTCCGGATGACGCTGGTGCCGGCGGCGCTGGCGCTGCTGGGCCGGTCGGCCTGGTGGATCCCGCGCTGGCTCGACCGGATCGTCCCCTCGGTCGACGTAGAGGGCGAGAAGTTGCGTGCCCAGCTCGATCGGTCCGACCAGCTGGTAACGGCTGGTTCCCGGTAACCTTCCTCGCTTTCGGAAGAAGGTGCCCTTCTTCGTGAATCATCACAAGAAGGGCACCTTCCTCTTGACTCAATAACAAGACGGACGTACGGTTTGGTTAGCGCACCTGAGGGGCGGGTAAGCGCCCCCGGGCGGGGCGGCGACCCGTGGGTGCGACAGACTTTCGGCAGGACTCACACGAGGGTTAAGGGAGACGACGTGGCCAGCCTCGACAGCTTCGGAGCAAAAAGCCAACTACGCGTCGACGACGCCAATTACGAGATCTACCGACTGGATGCGGTCCAGGGCCAGCAGCGGCTCCCGTACAGCTTGAAAATCCTGCTGGAGAACCTGCTGCGTACCGAGGACGGTGCCAACATCACCGCCGAGCACATTCGGGCGCTGGCCGAGTGGGACCCGGCCGCGGAGCCGAGTGTGGAGATCCAGTTCACCCCGGGCCGGGTGCTGATGCAGGACTTCACCGGGGTGCCGTGCGTGGTGGACCTCGCCACCATGCGGGAAGCGGTACAGGAGCTGGGCGGTGACCCGTCCCGGGTCAACCCCCTGGCCCCGGCCGACCTGGTGATCGACCACTCTGTCATCGCCGACGTGTTCGGCCGCCCGGACGCGTTCGAGCGCAACGTGGAGTACGAGTACCAGCGCAACCAGGAGCGGTACCAGTTCCTGCGCTGGGGGCAGAGCGCGTTCGACGAGCTGAAGGTGGTGCCGCCGGGCACCGGCATCGTGCACCAGGTCAACATCGAGCACCTGGCCACGGTGGTGATGAACCGGCACGGGCAGGCCTACCCGGACACCCTGGTCGGCACCGACTCCCACACCACCATGGTCAACGGCCTGGGGGTGCTCGGCTGGGGCGTGGGCGGGATCGAGGCGGAGGCGGCCATGCTGGGCCAGCCGGTCTCGATGCTGATCCCGCGGGTAGTCGGGTTCAAGCTGCACGGAGAGCTGCCGGAGGGCGCCACCGCCACCGACCTGGTGCTCACCATCACCGAGATGCTGCGCCAGCACGGGGTGGTGGGCAAGTTCGTGGAGTTCTACGGGCCGGGGGTGTCGGCGGTGCCCGTGGCCAACCGGGCCACCATCGGCAACATGTCCCCGGAGTACGGGTCCACGGTGGCCATCTTCCCGGTGGACGCGGAGACCATCCGGTACCTGGAGCTGACCGGTCGGGACCCGCACCGGCTGAAGCTGGTGGAGGCGTACACCAAGGAGCAGGGGCTGTGGCACGACCCGGAGGCCGAGCCGGACTACTCCGAGCGCCTGGAGTTGGACCTGTCCACGGTGGAGCCTTCGCTGGCCGGGCCGCGCCGCCCGCAGGACCGGGTGCCGCTGGGGAACGCCAAGACCCTGTTCCGGTCGGCGCTGGCGAACTTCGTGCCCAACGGGGGCCAGAGCACCGGCCCGACCGGGGCCGCTGACGAGGCCAGCAAGGAGTCGTTCCCGGCCAGCGACGCCCCCGCCATCGACAATGTCGACGACCCGGCCGACGCGCCGCGGGACCTGACCGGGGCCGGCGTCAACGCCGGCACCAGCGGCCGCCCCTCCAAGCGGGTGCGGGTGACCGACTCCGAGGGCAACGAGTTCGAACTCGACCACGGCGCGGTGGTGATCGCCGCGATCACCTCCTGCACCAACACCTCCAACCCGCAGGTGATGCTGGGGGCGGCGCTGCTGGCCAAGAAGGCGGTGGAGAAGGGGCTGACCCGCAAGCCGTGGGTGAAGACCAGCCTCGCCCCGGGCTCCAAGGTGGTCATGGACTACTACCAGCGGGCCGGGCTGCTGCCGTACCTGGAGAAGCTGGGCTTCCACCTGGTCGGCTACGGCTGCACCACCTGCATCGGCAACTCCGGGCCGCTGCCGGCGGAGATCTCGGCCGCGATCAACGAGAACGACCTGGCGGTGGTGTCGGTGCTGTCCGGTAACCGGAACTTCGAGGGCCGGATCAACCCGGACGTGAAGATGAACTACCTGGCCTCCCCGCCGCTGGTGGTGGCGTACGCCCTGGCCGGGACCATGGACATCGACCTGGCCAACGAGCCGCTGGGGACGGGGTCGGACGGGCAGCCGGTGTACCTGCGGGACATCTGGCCGAGCGCGCGGGAGATCGAGGAGACGATCGCCAACGCGATCACCAGCGACATGTACACCCGCGGCTACGCCGACGTGTTCGCCGGCGACGAGCGGTGGCGCAACCTGCCCACCCCGAGCGGGGACACGTTCACGTGGGACCCCGACTCCACGTACGTGCGCAAGCCGCCGTACTTCGAGGGGATGACCCGCGAGCCGCAGCCGGTGGCCGACATCAGCGGCGCCCGGGTGCTGGCGAAGCTCGGGGACTCGGTGACCACCGACCACATCTCCCCCGCCGGCTCGATCAAGCCGGACTCGCCGGCCGGGAAGTACCTGTCCGAGCGGGGAGTGCCGCGGCACGAGTTCAACTCGTACGGATCGCGGCGTGGTAACCACGAGGTGATGATCCGCGGCACGTTCGCCAACATCCGGCTGCGCAACCAGCTGGTGCCCGGAGTGGAGGGTGGCTTCACCATCAACCACCTGACCGGGGAGCAGACCACCATCTACGACGCGGCCATGGCCTACCAGGAGGCCGGCGTGCCGCTGGTGGTGCTGGCGGGGGCCGAGTACGGCTCCGGGTCCTCGCGGGACTGGGCGGCCAAGGGCACCGCGCTGCTCGGGGTGAAGGCGGTCATCGCCGTGTCGTACGAGCGGATCCACCGCTCCAACCTGATCGGTATGGGGGTGCTGCCGCTGCAGTTCCCCGCCGGCACCGACGCCGACTCGCTCGGCCTGACCGGCACCGAGACCTTCACCATCAGCGGGATCACCGCGCTCAACGACGGCACCATCCCCGCCACGGTGAAGGTGTCCACCGACACCGGAGTGGAGTTCGACGCGGTGGTGCGTATCGACACCCCGGCGGAGGCGAACTACTTCCGGCACGGCGGGATCCTGCCGTACGTGCTGCGGAAGATGCTCGACTGAGGCGCCGGCCGCTCCTTGCTGACGCAAGGCGCACCGTGCGGAACGCCCCGCTCACCTTTGGTCAGGGTGGGCGGGGCGTTCCCGTAGCGACCGGGACCCGGTCAGCGAAAGTGGTATCGGACCGGCATACTGCACCGTGTCCATTGCGCTAACCCCTCCCAGGAGGTATTCGTGACCACGTACCCCCCGCCCACCCCACCACCCCCTCCTCCACCACCGGGTGGAACGCCGGCTCCCCCACCGCCGGCGGGTAACGGGGGCCAGGCGGCGATCGCGGTGACGACGAAGTTCTTGTGGCTGTCCTGGTTCTTCGTGTTCCTCAAGCCGAGCCTGGTCATCAACGGCCACGAACTTCCGGGCACGTGGGGCCGGAATGTCGTGCCCATGCCTCCGGGCCAACACCACCTGCAGATCTATGTGCCCTACTTCTTGCCACCGAAGGTGGGGGTGGCGGAGCTGCCGGTGACCCTGCAGCCGGGCCAGACACTGGAGCTGGAGTACCGCGCCCCGGTGTTCGGGTTCTCTCCGGGGGCGCTGGGGGTCGGGGAGCAGAAGTGGAACGGGCTCGGCATCACCCTGGGGATCTCCCTCGGGTTGCTGGCGCTGGTCTGCGTCTGTTGCGGAATCTCGGCGCTCGCCAGCCTCGTGGAATGACCGATCTGTCCCCGCCGCAGGATGCAGTCCGTACGTACGGATTGCATCCTGCGGCGGTTGCTGACACGATCGAGACGTGCCTCGGGTAAGTCAAGACCAGCTGGACGCGCGGCGGCGAGAGATCCTCGCCGGCGCCCGGGCCTGCTTTGCGCGCCACGGGTACGAAGGGGCCACCGTGCGCCGGCTGGAGCAGGAGACCGGCCTGTCCCGAGGAGCGATCTTCCATCACTTCCGGGACAAAGAGTCCCTGTTCCTCGCGGTGGCGGAGGACGACGCCGCCACCATGGTGGAGACGGTCGCCCGTGACGGCCTGGTGCAGGTGATGCGCGACCTGTTGGCCAAGGCGGCCTCGACCGAGACCGCCGGCTGGCTGGGCACCCAACTCGAGGTGTCACGGCGGCTACGCACCGATCCGGAATTCGCCAAACGCTGGGAAGAGCGCTCCGAGGCGATCACCGCCGCCACCCGGGAACGTCTGGCCCGCCAACGGGAGGCGGGGGTGCTGCGGGAGGACATCCCGCTGCCGGTACTGGCCCGGTTCCTGGAGCTGGCCTACGACGGGCTGGTGCTGTACCTGGCCACCGGCCGCCCCACCGACCAGCTCGGCCAGGTGCTGGATCTGATCGAGTCGGCGGTGCGCCGCCCCCAGTGACCGGGAGCGGCGGCGGACGGTAACCCGGAGCACCGGGGGTGCGGGTCTGTTTGCCGGTGATGAGGGTTCAGCCGGCGACGATCGGGCAGGATCACGACATGGACCTTGGGCTGACCGATCGGGTGTACGTGTTGACCGGCGCCTCCCGTGGGCTGGGGTACGCCACCGCCGAGGCACTCGTGGCCGACGGCGCCCGGGTGGTGCTCTCTTCCCGGGACCACGCCCGGGTGAAGGCGGCGACCGAGCGGCTGGGGGGCGCGGAGCGGGCGGTCGGAGTGGTGGCGGACCTGGCCGACCCCGCTACCCCGGACCGGCTGGTGGAGTTCGCGGTCTCCGCGTTCGGCCGCCTGGACGGTGGGTTGATCTCGGTGGGCGGTCCGCCGCCCGGCCCGGTCTCGGAGATCACGGACGAGCAGTGGCGGACCGCGTTCGAGACCATCTTCCTGGGCACTGTGCGCGCCGCCCGCACCCTGGCGGCCCGGTTGCCCCGCGGCGGCGCGGTCGGGGTGGTGCTGTCCAGTTCGGTACGGGGCCCGCTGCCGGGGCTGGCGCTGTCCAACGGGCTGCGGCCGGGGCTGGCCGGGGTCACCAAAGACCTGGCCGACGAGTACGGCCCGCACGGCGTACGGGTCTTCGGCCTCCTCCCGCACCGGATCATGACGGACCGCAACCGGGAGCTGTTCGAGGCCAGTGACGACCCGGTGCAGGCGCAGCAGGAGGTGGAGCTGGCCATCCCGTTGCGGCGGCTCGGGGAGCCGGCCGAATTCGGCAAGGTGGCGGCGTTCCTGCTGTCGCCCGCCGCCGGCTACCTGACCGGGATCACCGTGCCGGTCGACGGCGGTGCGATCCGGACCTGGTAGCCGGCCCGCGCATCCGGGGGGAGCCCCTCCCCGCGGTCAGTCGCCCGCCACCGGCGTCGACGGTGAGTCCGTGGTCTGGAACTGGGTGCGGTACAGCTCGGCGTACAGCCCGCCGGCGGCTATGAGCTCCTCGTGCCGACCCCGCTCGACGATCCGGCCCTCGTCCAGCACCAGGATCTGGTCGGCGCTGCGCACCGTGGACAACCGGTGGGCGATCACCAGCGAGGTCCGGCCCGTCAACGCGGTGGCCAGCGCGCGCTGCACCGCCGCCTCCGACTCCGAGTCCAGGTGCGCGGTCGCCTCATCCAACACCACGATGGATGGTGCCTTCAACAGCAGCCGGGCGATCGCCAGCCGCTGCTTCTCTCCCCCGGAGAACCGGTATCCGCGCTCCCCCACCACCGTGTCCAGTCCGTTGGGCAGCGTGCGCACCAGGTCGGCGATCTGGGCGGCCGCCAACGCCTCCCACAGCTCCTCGTCGGTCGCCTCCGGGCGGGCGTAGCGGAGATTGGCCGCCAACGTGTCGTGGAACAGGTGCGGGTCCTGGGTCACCACCCCGATCGCATCCCGCAGCGAGGCCAAGGTGGTGTCCCGGACGTCGATTCCTTCGATCCGGATACTGCCGGCGGTGACGTCGTACAGCCGGGTGAGCAGCATCGAGGTGGTGGTCTTGCCGGCCCCGGACGGCCCCACCAACGCCACCATCTGCCCCGGCTCCACCGTGAACGAGACTCCCCGCAGCACCGGCGCGGTGTGGGTGCGGTCCAGGACGGCCACGTCCTCCAGCGAGGCCAACGACACCTCCGCGGCGGTGGGGTACCGGAAATGCACGTCGTCGAACTCGATCCGGCCGGCCTCCGCCGGCAGCGGCACCGCATCCGGCCGCTCGGTGATCGCCGGGGTCAGGTCCAGCACCTCGAAGACCCGGTCGAAGGACACCAACGCGCTCATCACGTCCACCCGCACATTGGCCAGCTCGGTCAGCGGCCCGTACAGCCGCACCAACAGCAGCGCCAGCGTCACCACCGTGCCGGCCGACAACGAGCCGGTGACCGCCAGCCAGCCTCCCAGACCGTAGGTCAGCGCCTGGGCCAGCGAGGCCACCAGCAGCATGGCCACGAAGAAGGTCCGGGAGTACATCGCCTGCCGCACCCCGATGTCCCGCACCCGGGCCGCCCGCCGCCGGAACCGGTCCGCCTCCTCCTCCGGCCGACCGAACAACTTGACCAGTAACGCCCCGCCGATGCTGAACCGCTCGGTCATGGTGGCGTTCATCCGGGCGTCCAGTTCGTACGACTCCCGGGTGATCTCGGCGAGCTTCCGCCCCACCCGGCGGGCCGGCAGGATGAACACCGGCAGCAGCACCAGCGACAACAGGGTGATCTGCCAGGACAGGGTGAGCATCACCGCGGCGGTCAGCGTCAGCTGGATCACATTACTGACCACACCGGACAGTGTGCTGGTGAAGGCCCGCTGCGCTCCGATCACATCGTTGTTGAGTCGGCTGACCAGCGCGCCGGTCTGGGTGCGGCTGAAGAACGGCAGCGGCATCCGCTGCACGTGGTCGTACACTCGGGACCGCAGCTCCAGGATGACGCCCTCGCCGATCCGGGCGGAGTACCACCGCTGCGCCAGCTGTAGTCCGGCGTCCACCACCGCCAACCCGGCGATGGCGGCCGCGAGCGTCACCACCGCGCGGCCGGCTTCAGGCCCCCCACCGGTGATGGTGTCCACCACCCGGCCGGCCAACACCGGGGTGGCTACCCCGATCCCGGCCCCCACCATCACGGTCAGCAGGAACACCGTGATGTCCCACCGGAACGGGCGGGCAAACGCCAACACCCGACGGGCGGTGCCCCGTCGGGTCCGCTGTCCCGACAACTCCTGGGCACGCCGCAACGCCCGCAACGTGCCCCAACCGCCGCTCATCCCCCCGCCCATCGGATGGGCCACCGCGTACCTCCGTCGCCCGACACCGTGCCGGCACCGTGCCTTCGGTGCCCTGCGGGACGGCTATTCCCCGATCCCGGCCAGGTCGCGGATCCGGCGCACTTGCGCCTGGCGTTCCGCGCGTTCCTGATCAGCGTACGAGCGGCCGGCGGCCATACCCAACAGCGCTTTGATTTCGGTCACAGTCGACCGGTCGGCGGCCAACACCGCGGCCACCAAATCGGCCACGGCGGCCGTCAATTCCGCCGCGGGCACCACGAGGTTGGCCAAGCCGATCGCGGCGGCCTCAGCAGCGGTCACTTCTCGCGCGGTGACACAGATCTCCAGGGCGCGGGCGTACCCCACCAGCTCCACCAAGCGCTTGGTCCCGCCCAGGTCCGGCACGAGTCCGTGGCTGACCTCCGCCATGACCAGCCGGGCGTCGCTGGTCAGTACCCGCAGGTCACAGGCGAGCGCCAGCTGGAATCCGGCGCTGACCGCGTGGCCTTGGACGGCGGCGATACTGATCAGGTTGGGGCGGCGCAGCCATCCGAACGCCTGCTGGAACTCCGCGATCCGCTGCTCTGCGGCTTCTTCCGGCAGAGCCGCTAATTCGGCCAGCAGGCCGTCCCCTTCCGGCTGCGGGCGCAGGCAGGCCAGGTCCAGTCCCGCGGAGAAGGTCGGCCCTTCTCCGCGCACCACCACTACCCGCACGTCGCCGGGGAGCTGCCGGCCAATGTCCCGCAACGCCTGCCACATCTGTGGCGTCTGGGCATTGCGGACCTCGGGTCGACACAACGTGATCGTCGCGACCGGCCCGTCTTGGTCCAGCCGCACCCCCGGCGACGTCACGCCTCACCCCGCCGCCGGTGGAAGACCGGCGCCGGTGACCGGGTCACGCCTGCTTGCGGCGGCGCGCACCGCCTCGCTGGCGCAGCTGAACTCCGGACTCGGTCAGCACCCGGTGGACGAACCCGTAGGAGCGGCCGGTAGAGGAAGCCAGCGAACGAATGCTCTCGCCGTCGGTGTACCGCTTCACAAGATCCCGGGCGAGCGACTGCCGCTCCGCGCCGACAATGCGACGGCCTTTTTCGGTGCTGCTGGTGCCGGTGGCTGTCATGATTCTTCCTCACGTCCCTGACACGTGGTTACCAAATGACATTGGTGTGCGGATGGAGTCCCAATCTATTGGACCACCTAAGGGGATCATGCGCTAGTTGTCGCCTTTCCGCCAATCGACACGCGCCATGACCACGGTGGTTGACTTCTCAGGCCAGCTCCACCAACTCCAGCAGATCGTCACTCCAGGCGTCCTCCACCCCGTCCGGCAACAGGATCGCCCGATCTGGCTTGAGCGCGCTCACCGCTCCCGGGTCGTGAGTCACCAGCACGATCGCGCCGGGATAGCGAGCGATCGCGTCCAGCACCTGTTCTCGACTGACCGGATCGAGGTTGTTGGTGGGCTCGTCCAGCAGCAGCACGTTGGCACCGGAACAGACCAGCACCGCCAAGGCCAACCGGGTCTTCTCCCCACCGGAGAGCACCCCGGCGGGTTTGTCCACATCGTCTCCTGAGAACAGGAAGGCTCCCAACAGTGTACGTAGCTCCCCATCCGAGCGATCCGGCGCGGCTGCCCGCAGGTGTCCGAGCACAGTGGTGGCTGGGTCGAGCGTCTCGTGCTCCTGGGCGTAGTAACCGATCCGCAGACCATGCCCCGGCTCCACGGTGCCGGTGTCCGGCTCCAGATCGCCGGCGAGGATCCGCAACAGCGTCGTTTTTCCCGCACCATTGAGTCCGAGGATGGCGACCCGAGATCCCCGGTCAATGGCAACGTTAACGTCGCAGAAAACCTCCAGCGATCCATACGACTTGGACAGACCAGTCGCGGTCAATGGGGTCCGGCCACACGGCGCCGGAGTGGGAAAACGAACCTTCGCAACCTTCTCGCGCACCTGCTGTTCCGTAGTTGCCGCTAGGAGCGATTCTGCCCGTCGGGCCATGTTCTTGGCCGACACCGCCCGGCTCGCCTTTGCCCGCAATTTGTCCGCCTGCGCCAGCAGGGCGCTCGCTTTCCGCTCCGCATTCGCCCGCTCCCGGCGCCGGCGCCGCTCGTCCGCCTCCCGCTGGGTCAGGTACGCCCGCCACCCCACGTGGTAGATGTCCATCTCGCCCCGGGTGGCGTCGAGATACCACACCTTGTTGACCACCGCCTCCAGCAACGCGGTGTCGTGGCTGATCACCACCAGCCCACCCTGGTGACCCGCGAGGAACCCGCGCAGCCACATGATCGAATCCGCGTCGAGGTGGTTGGTGGGTTCGTCCAACAGCAGCACCCCGGTACTGCCGACGTCCCGGAACAGCAGCCGGGCCAGTTCGATCCGGCGCCGTTGCCCACCGGAGAGGGTGCCCAGCGGCTGCGCCAACACCCGATCGGGCAAGCCCAGGTTGGCGCAGATCCGCGCCGCCTCGGCCTCCGCGGCGTACCCGCCCAAGGCCGCGAACTGGTCCTCACAGGCGGCGTACCGGCGCAGCAGCGTGTCGTCCGCCGCGACCGCCAGCCGCTGCTCCAACTCCCGCATCTCCGCCAACAGCCGGTCCAGGCCGCGGGCGGACAGCACCCGATCCCGCGCCAGCCCGGTCAAGTCCCCGGTCCGGGGATCCTGCGGCAGGTATCCCACCGCACCGCGTCGCTCCACCCGGCCCGCGTACGGCGCCGCCTCGCCGGCCAACACCCGCAGGGTGCTGGTCTTGCCCGCCCCGTTGCGCCCCACCAACCCGATCCGGTCACCCGGCTGCACCCGCAGCGTGGCGCCGGACAGCAGGATCCGGCTACCGGCTCGCAGCTCCAACCCGGTCGCGGAGATCACGACCCCACCCCGTCCCGTCGCTCGTGCCGCCCCTCCCCCGCACCTGACCCAGGTGGCGGTAGGTGGACCGCCACCGCCCGGGCGGCCGACACCGCTTCCCGGAGCACCGCCAGGTTGGGGGTGGGCACGGGCAAATGCCGCCGGGCCCGGAGCGCCCCCAGCGGCCGCAACCGGGGATCGGAGAGGATCTCCTCCACCGTACGCCGGTCCCCACCGGTCACCAACACAGTCATGTCCGCTGCGGCCGGCAGCAGCAGCCGGGCCGCGAGGTCGGCGGCCTTACCGGCCGCGGCCGCCGCCTGATTGGCGCGGCGTCGGGCGTACCGCTGCTGGGACTGTCCCCCCGCCGCGGTCCGGGACTGCACGTACCACGAGTCGACCTTGGAGGTGACCAACCGCTCCCCCTGGGCGATCCCGAGGGCCGCCGCGCCTCGGCGGGCCAGCAGCAGCCCCAGGCGGCGCGGAGCGCGGGCATCCGCCAGGAACGCCGGCAGATCTGCCCCTCCGGTCGCCCCCGGCGCCGGATACAGCTCGGCCACGGTGCCGTCCGCCGCGGTCAACCGCAGCCGACCGGTGGTGGCTTCCCCCTCCCCGGCCGGTGGCCCCTCCGCGGGGGCCACGGACAGCTCCCCGTGGCGCTCCTGAAACCGCTCCACCCACCTGGGCAGGCGCACCGGATCCACCCACACCCATCGACCGCCGCCGGCGGCCGGTCGCGAACTGGCCATCCCGGTCACCGTACCGGGGCGACGGTCAGGAGCCGTCCGGCGCACCGGCGATCAGGTTCTGTACCCGCTCCAGGAACCGGACCACCGGGGCCCGCCACCGCTGTTCCCGGGCGGTCGCCCGGTCGAGCTTACGGGAACCGCGCCGCTGGTCCGGGCGGTAGCGCCAACGGGCCCACGGCGAGTGCGGCCGGGCCAACCGCACCGCCCCCACCAGCAGCAACAGCGGGAAGAACACCCCGACCATCCCGGTCCAGATCTTGCCTTTGAGCACCGTGATCGCCGCCAGCGCCAGATTGAACACCAGTGGGGCGGCGACCACCGCCCAACCCCAGGGATGCTCGGCCGGGAGGACCTCCGTATCTTCCATCACAAACGGGTGCAGGCCGAGCAGCAGCATCCCCGTCACCGCGATCACCGCGAACACCGCGTTGACCGAGGTCCGCCCCTCCTGGCTCCAGTACACGTCGGACAGGTGCAGGATCAGCGCGAACTCGTCCAGCACCAGGGCGGTCCCCACCCCGAAGACGGCCGCGGCGGCCGCCCGCCACCCCACGAACTCATCCGGCAGCGCCAGCCCCGCCACCCCGCCCAGCACCATGAACCCGATGCCGAACACGGCGTGGTGGATGTGCATCCCGCCCGGAGTGACGTTGCCGGGCCACCACTTCACCCCGGCCCGGATCATCCGTACGGACAGCCGGATCCCCAGGAACCCGAGCACCATCCCGGTGAAGAAGCAGAACAGGGCCAGCCGGCCAGTGTCGATGATCCGATCGTCGAACCAGTCGGCCATGCCTCTATCCAACGGCAACCCGGACCGTCGCCGGGAACGATCGGCCGATCTGGTCCCGGAGGGGTTAGCGCCCGGCGCCACCCCCACCCCGGGGACCTAGTTCCGTTTCGGACCACTTCCCGGGCGGGGAACCGCTCCGCTCCCCACCGGGGAAGCATCCTCGCTCACCGCGGAGAGGGCTCAGACGTTGAACCCGAGCGCCCGCAGCTGCTCCCGACCCTCCTCGGTGATCTTGTCGGGGCCCCACGGCGGCATCCACACCCAGTTGATCCGCACGTCCGAGACCAGCCCGCCGCCCGGACCACCGGTCAGCGCGGAGCGGGCCTGCTCCTCGATCACGTCCGTGAGCGGGCACGCCGCCGAGGTGAGGGTCATGTCCAGCGTGGCGACGTTCTGCTCGTCGATGTGCACGCCGTACAGCAGCCCCAGATCCACCACGTTGATACCCAGCTCGGGGTCGACGACGTCCTTCATCGCTTCCTCGACGTCGGCCACCGACGCCCGGGTGACCTGCTGCTCACTCATGCCACACCTCCGCTGTCCGTTCCGCCGTCACTCACTCGCCCCCGTCGCCACGGTAGCTCCGGCCCGGGCAGCGGCGTCCTTGAAAGCCATCCAGGCCAGCAGCGCGCACTTGATCCGGGCGGGATACCGGGCCACCCCCGCGAACGCGATCCCGTCGCCCAGCACCTCCTCGTCCGGTTCCACCTGGCCTCGACCGGCCATCAGCTCCCCGAACGCCTGCTGCGTGGCCAGCGCCTCCGCCAGGGGCCGGCCCTGCACCAGCTCGTACAGCACGCTGGCCGACGCCTGGCTGATCGAGCACCCCTCCCCCTCGTACGACAGGTCGGCGCGCCCCTGCTCATCCACCCGCAGCCGCAGCGTGATCTCGTCCCCGCAGGTCGGGTTGACCTGATGGGACTCGGCCGCGTAGGGCTCCCGCAGTCCCCGGCCCCGCGGGTGCTTCCAGTGGTCCAGGATGATCTCCTGGTAGAGCTCGTCGAGCTGCATCAGCTGAACACCTTCCGCACCTGCTCCAGACCGGCGATCAGTGCGTCCACCTCGGACTCAGTGTTGTACAGGTAGAACGAGACCCGGGTCATCGCCGCCACCCCGAACCGGCGGCAGGTCGGCCGCGCACAGTGGTGCCCCACCCGGACCGCGATCCCCAACGAGTCCAGCACCTGCCCCACATCGTGGGGGTGGATGCCCTCCAGCTCGAACGAGATGATCCCGCCCCGGTCCTCGGTGGTGGCCGGTCCGAAGATCCGCAGGTCCGGTACCTGCGCCAACGCCTCCAGCGCGTACGCGGTCAACCGCTGCTCGTGCGCCTGGATCGCGGGCATGCCCAGCCCGGTCAGGTAATCCACGGCCGCCCCCAGCCCGACCGCCTCCGCGATCGGTGGGGTGCCAGCCTCGAACTTCGTCGGCGCGGGCGCGTACGTGGAGCCGGTCAGCTCCACGGTTTCGATCATCGACCCACCGCCCAGGACCGGCGGCAGCGCCGCCAGCAGCTCCGCGCGGCCCCACAACACCCCGATCCCGGTCGGGCCGCACATCTTGTGCCCGGTGAAGGCGATGAAGTCCACCCCCAGCTCGGTCACGTCCACGGGGGCGTGCGGCACCGACTGGGAGCAGTCCAGCATCACCAGCGCCCCCACCGCCCGGGCCCGGTCGCGGATCTGCGCCACCGGGTTGACCGTGCCCAGGATGTTGGACATGTGCACGAACGACACCAACTTGGTGCGTTCGTTGATCAGCGTGTCCAGCTCGGTGAGGTCCAGCCGCCCGTCATCGGTGACCGAGAACCAGCGCAGGGTG
Organism: uncultured Actinomycetota bacterium; assembly: GCA_963809545.1. Taxonomy (GTDB): domain Bacteria; phylum Actinomycetota; class Actinomycetes; order Mycobacteriales; family Micromonosporaceae; genus Natronosporangium. Next base: position 75,683 of record CAWEKD010000009.1, read on the forward strand.
GCGCCGGTACGCTCGCACAGCAGCTGCCAGGGCACGATGTTGGAGTGGTGCTCCATCTCGGAGATCACCACCTCGTCCCCTGGCCCGAGGCGGAACCGGGGATCACCACCGCCACCGACCGAACTGGCGAGCATCCCGTACGCGACCGTGTTGATCGCCTCGGTCGAGTTCTTGGTGAACACCACCTCGGCCGGGTCAGCGCCGATGAACGCGGCTACCTTCGCCCGCGCTCCCTCGTACGCTTCGGTCGCCTCGGTGCCCAGGGTGTGCACCGACCGAGACACGTTGCCGTTGTGCCTGGCGTAGTGCTCGACCAGCGTATCCAGCATCGCCTGCGGCTTCTGGGAGGTGTTGGCCGAGTCCAGGTAGATCAGCGGATGGCCGTTGATCATCCGGGACAGGACCGGGAAGTCGGCCCGGATCCGGTCCAGGTCCAGCCGCGGTAGGTCGGTGGCGGCGGTGATGGCGCCCATGGTTCCCCCTGTCAGGCCTGGCTCGCTCCGGCCAGGTACCGCTCGTAGCCCTCCTCCTCCAGCCGCTCCGCCAGCTCCGGACCGCCCTCCTCGACGATCCGTCCGCCCACGAACACGTGCACGAAGTCTGGCTTCACGTACCGCAGGATCCGGGTGTAGTGGGTGATCAGCAGGATGCCGGTCTCGCCCGTCTCCCGGACCCGGTTGATGCCCTGGCTGACCACCTTCAGGCCGTCGATGTCCAACCCGGAGTCGGTCTCGTCCAGGATCGCCATCGCCGGCTTGAGCAGCTCCAGCTGCACGATCTCGTGCCGCTTCTTCTCCCCACCGGAGAAGCCCTCGTTGACGTTCCGCTGGGTGAACCCGGCGTCCAGCCCGAGCCGCTCCATGGCGCTCTTCAGCTCCCCGGCCCAGGTGCGCAGCTTCGGCGCCTCCCCGTCCAGGGCGGTCTTGGCGGTGCGCAGGAAGTTGGCCACGCTCACCCCGGGCACCTCGACCGGGTACTGCATGGCCAGGAACAGCCCGGCCCGGGCCCGCTCGTCGACCGACATCTCCAGCAGGTCCTGCCCGTCCAGGGTGGCGCTCCCGCCGGTCACCTCGTACCGCGGGTGGCCGGCCAGCGCGTAGGCCAGGGTCGACTTGCCCGACCCGTTCGGGCCCATGATGGCGTGGGTTTCTCCGGACCGGACGGTCAGATCCACCCCGGACAGAATCGGGTGCGACTCGCCGTCGGGCAGCTGGACCGACACCCGCAGGTCACGGATCTCCAGAACACTCACTGACGCTCTTCTCCAATGTCGAGACTGATGTAAACGCTGCCGTCGTGGACCTCGACCGGGTAGACCGGCACCGGCGCGGTGGCCGGCGGCCCGGTGGGCCGGCCGGTACGTAGATCGAATCGGGAACCGTGCAGCCAGCACTCCAGGGTGCAGCCGGCGACCTCACCCTCGGAGAGCGCGATCTGGGCGTGCGAGCACTCGTCGTAGATGGCGAAGAACCGGCCCTCGCCATCACAGTCGGCGTGCACGATCGCCACCGGGGTGCCGTCGATCTCTGCGCTGATGGCGGTGCCCTTCGGCACGTCCTCCACCGAGCAGACTCGAATCACCGCGCGCCCCCCTGCCGCTGCTGCGCGGCCTCCGCCTGAGCGAGTCGGGCCTCCAGTGCCTCCCCCAGCCGCTCCGCCAGCTCCGGCACCGGCAGCCGCTGCAGCAGCTCGTCGAAGAACCCGCGTACCACCAGCTTGCGCGCCTCCGGCTCCGGGATCCCCCGAGACATCAGGTAGAACACCTGCTCGTCGTCGAACCGGCCGGTCGCGGAGGCGTGCCCCGCTCCCAGAATCTCCCCGGTCTCGATCTCGAGGTTCGGCACCGAGTCGGCGCGGCACCCGTCGGTCAGCAGCAGGTTCCGGTTGCTCTCGTAGGTGTCGATGCCCTCGGCCACCTTCCGGATGAGCACGTCCCCCACCCACACCGAGTGGGCGCCCTCGCCCTGCAGCGCCCCCCGGTAGTCCACCTGGCTCCGGGTGGAGGGGGCGTTGTGGTCGACGAACAGCCGGTGCTCGATGTGCTGGGCATGGGCCGAGGCCCGCCCCGCCTGCTGCGGGTCACCGCTGACGAAGTAGATCCCGGTCAGCTCCACCTCTCCGCCGGGGCCGTCGTACGTGGTGGTCTCCACCAGCCGTACCAGGTCCCCGCCCAGGCTGGCCTGGAACGACCGCAGCCGGGCATCCCGACCGATCCGGGAGCTGATCTGCCCGGTGTGGATCGCGTCATCGTCCCACAGCTGCAGCAACACCAGGTCGAGCTGGGCCCCCTCGCCCAGGGTCACCGACACCGACGAGGCGTACCGGGCGCTGCCGGTGTGCTCGAACACCACCGTGGCCCGCGCGTGCCGCCCCACCCGCAGCAGCACGTGCCCCCACACCTGCTGGGTGGCCGACTCGCCGGTCAGCTGGAACACCAGCGGCTCCGCCAGCTCGGTCTCGGGCGCGATGTCGATCAGGACCGCGCTCCCGGCGTGCGCCACCGCCAGCGCGGCGGGCCGGTCCAGCGGCAGGGCGGTCTCGGCCAGCGCCTCCTCGCGACCGATGGTGCTGACCGTCACCCCGGGCGGGGTGGCGTACTTCCAGGTCAGGTGGGCATCCGACGGACCGCCGGCGAACAGCTCGGCCAGCCGCTTGACCGGGGTGAACCGCCAGACTTCCTCCCGCCCGGTCGGCACCGGGTGGTCGTCGACGTTGAAGGAACCGGTCGGGTGCAGGTGGCTGGCCACCGTCTCGATGGCCCCCTGAACAGCCTGGACGTTGGTCACCCGACGGCTCCTTCCATCTGCAGCTCGATCAGCCGGTTCAGCTCCAGCGCGTACTCCATCGGCAGTTCCTTGGCGATTGGCTCGATGAACCCACGCACGATCATCGCCATCGCCTCGTCCTCGGACAGACCGCGGCTCATCAGGTAGAACAGCTGGTCCTCACTGATCTTGGAGACGGTGGCCTCGTGCCCCATCTCCACGTCGTCCTCCCGCACATCCACGTACGGGTAGGTGTCGCTCCGGGAGATGGTGTCCACCAGCAGGGCGTCGCACTTGACGGTGGACTTGCTGTGGTGGGCGCCCTCCTGCACCTGCACCAGTCCCCGGTACGAGGTGCGGCCACCGCCGCGCGCGATCGACTTGGACACGATCGTGCTGGAGGTGTGCGGGGCCACGTGGGTCATCTTGGCGCCGGCGTCCTGGTGCTGGCCTTCCCCGGCCATCGCCACGCTCAGCACCTCACCCTTGGCGTGCTCCCCGACCAGGTACACCGCCGGGTACTTCATGGTGACCTTGGAGCCGATGTTGCCGTCGACCCACTCCATGGTGGCGCCCTCGTGGCACACCGCCCGCTTGGTCACCAGGTTGTAGACGTTGTTGGACCAGTTCTGGATGGTGGTGTACCGGCACCGGGCGTTCTTCTTGACGATGATCTCCACCACGGCGCTGTGCAGCGAGTCCGACTTGTAGATCGGCGCGGTGCACCCCTCGACGTAGTGCACGTAGGCACCCTCGTCCACGATGATCAGGGTCCGCTCGAACTGGCCCATGTTCTCGGTGTTGATCCGGAAGTAGGCCTGGAGCGGGATCTCCACGTGCACCCCCGGCGGCACGTAGATGAACGAGCCCCCGGACCACACCGCGGTGTTGAGCGCGGCGAACTTGTTGTCACCGATCGGGACTACCGTGCCGAAGTACTCCTTGAACAGGTCTTCGTGCTCCTTCAGCCCGGTGTCGGTGTCCAGGAAGATGACTCCCTGCTCCTCCAGATCCTCGCGGATCTTGTGGTAGACCACCTCGGACTCGTACTGCGCCGCCACCCCGGCGATCAGCCGCTGCTTCTCCGCCTCCGGGATGCCCAGCCGGTCGTAGGTGCGCCGGATGTCCTCCGGCAGCTCGTCCCAGCTGGTGGCCTGCTTCTCGGTGGAGCGCACGAAGTACTTGATGTTGTCGAAGTCGATGTCGGAGAGGTCGGCACCCCAGGTCGGCAGCGGCTTGCGTTCAAACAGCCGCAGCGCCTTCAGACGCAGGTCACGCATCCACTCCGGCTCGTTCTTCTTGGCCGAGATGTCCCGTACCACGGCCTCGTTGAGGCCCCGCCGAGCCGACGCCCCGGCGATGTCCGGGTCGGCCCAGCCGTACTGGTACTTGCCGATCTCGGCCAGCTGTTCAGCTTGGCTCGTGACCGGCGGAGCGAGCTGGTCTGTCATGGTGCAGTCCCTATCCGTATCCTCATCGGCTTGTGTTGCCCCGCGGGGTGCGCGGTGCGTGGCGACTGGGGGCCAGGCGCGGTCGCCGCGGGTCCGGAATGTGCGTGGTGCACACTCCATCGCCGTGCGCGATCGTGGCGAGCCGCTGCACGTGCGTGCCCACCAGCTGTGAGATCACCGCAGTCTCGGCCTCACACAGCTGGGGGAACTCGGCGGCGACATGCGCCACCGGGCAGTGGTGCTGGCACAACTGCCCGCCGGTGGCGATTACCGACGCGCTGGCAGCGTACCCCTCCCGGGTCAGCGCCTCGGCGAGCGCCTCCGCCCGGGCCAACGGGTCGTCGCCGGCGTCCGCCAGCGCCGCCTCGCACCGGGCGGCCAGGGCCGCCACCTGCTCGGTGGCGAAGGCCGCCACCGCCTCCGGCCCGCCGTGGCGTTGGATCCACCGCAGCGCGGCGGCGGCGATGTCGTCGTAGGCGTGTCGGCCACAGCGGCGACGCGCCTGCTCCGTGAGCTGGTACACCCGGGCCGGTCGGCCCCGCCCCCGCGGGCCTCGGGCCGGGCGATCGCGCACGACCACGTCGCCGTTGGCGAGCATGGCGTCCAGGTGCCGCCGAATCGCCGCTGGGCTGAGCCCCAGCTTGGCGCCGAGCTCGGCCGCGGTGGCCCCGCCCTGCGCCAACAGCAACCGCGTCACCCGGTCCCGCGTGCGTCGATCACCGACCGGGCCGGTGGCCTGGTCGGTGACGGCACTCGCGTCCCGGGCGGTTTTCACAACGTCAGTGTGACTTATTTCGCGACGACCTGCCAATCCACCCCCCAGGTGATCCGACCCACAGGCGTACGCTGCAGGATGTGACCGCGTTGTGGCACCGCATTCCGGCATCCTCGGCTCTGGTCCGGCGGCTCGCGTTCGCATCCCTGGTGGCCAACATCGGGATCGTCATCACCGGCGGAGCGGTCCGCTTGACCGGCTCCGGGCTGGGCTGCCCGACCTTCCCCCGCTGCACCGACGACTCGTGGGTCACCACACCGGAGATGGGCGTGCACGGGGCGATCGAGTTCGGCAACCGCACCCTGACCTTCGTGCTCGGCGTGATCGCCCTGGCCGGGGTGGCGGCGGCGCTGCGACTGCGGGCACAGCGCCCGACCCTGACCTGGTGGGCACTGTCCATCCTGGGTGGGATCGCGGCCCAGGCGGGGATCGGCGGGCTCACCGTGCTGACCGACCTCAACCCGTGGATCGTGGGCAGCCACTTCCTGGTCTCGGTGGCACTGATCACGGCCGCGTACGGGTTCTGGCACCGGGCCGGGGAGCCGGACGGTCCGGCCACCCCGACCGTGCCCGCTTCGCTGCGGACCCTGCTGTGGGTACTGGTAGGCAGCACGTTGGCGCTGCTGGCGGTGGGCACCGTGGTCACCGGCAGCGGCCCGCACGCCGGCGATGAGCGGGTGGCCCGCAACGGCCTGGACCCGCAGGCCATCTCCCAGGCCCACGCCGACCTGGCGTTCCTGGTGCTCGGACTCGCGGTGGCGGCCTGGTTCGCCTTCCGGGCGGTGTCCGCTCCCCCACCGGTGATCCGGGCCGCGGGCTGGCTGGTGGGGCTCCTGCTGGCGCAGGGCGTGCTCGGGATGGTGCAGTACTTCACCGGCCTACCCGAGTTGTTGGTGGGGCTGCACCTGCTCGGATCCTGCCTGGTGTGGGTGGCGCTGCTGGCGATGCTGTTCCACAGCCGCACTCGGCACCTGGATCCGATCCACCAACCGATGGAACCGGTGGCAGAACTGGCCCACTCCCGATAGCGCCCTGAGACAATCAGCCGAGGTATTTCGGAAGCGGTTACCGCCTATTATTCATTTACCATCCTGATTTAATAGGCATTTCCACCGCTCATTACCGTGGCGGTGCGTCACCGCGCCGGCGCCTCGGTCATCGCCCGGGCGCGGGCCGCGATCGCCACCGCGAACCGCTCGACCGCGCCGACGCCGTGCCGGAAGAACAACGACGGCTCGGTGATCTCCAGCTCCACGAGCACCGGCCGGCCGTCCGCCCCGGGAATCAGATCCACCCGGGCGTACAGCAGCGCCTCCGCCCCGCCGGGCACCGCCGCCAACACCCGCCGGGCGACCGCCAACTCCGCGGCGGTCGGTTGGCGCGGGGTGATCTGCTCCGGTCGGTACAGCCCCGCGACCGGGGCGTCGGGCCCGGCCAGCATCGGCCCTTTACGGATCGCGTGGGAGTACGCCAGCCGGCCGTGCCGCGGACTGGCCAGGAACACCAGGCCGCTCTCCCCGTACCCGTCCACCGCGGCCAGGTAGGGCTGCACCATGGCCACCCGGCCGGCCGCTTGGAGCCGGGTCACGTGGGCGACCGCGGCCGCGCGCTGCTCCGGGACGGACAGTTGGTACCGGCCGGCGTCCCGGCTACCCGCCCCCACCGCCGGCTTGATCACCCATTGGCCGGTCTCCGGGGGCTGCCACCGGTCCTCCGGCTCCACCCAGGTGGTGGGGACCACCGGCACCCCCACCATGTCCAGCTCCACCAGGTAGCGCTTGTCGGTGTTCCAGCTCAACAGGTGCGCAGGGTGGGACAACCGGGGCACCTGCTCGGCCCAGGCCAGAAACTCCGCCCGGCGGTCCGGGTAGTCCCAGGGTGAGCGCAGCACCACCAGGTCGAACCCCGCCCAGTCCACGGTGGGGTCGTCCCAGACCACCGCCTGCGCGTCCACCCCGTGCTGGGCCAGCAGCGCCACCAGCGGCCGGTCGTCGGGGTCCAGCTCCGGGAGGTCGGCACAGGTGACAAGCGCGACCCGGGGAGCCCCCCGGGTCGCACCACCCTCCTCAGTCATATCCGGTAATGACACGTCGTCAGCGGGCCAGCGTCCGGCGGGCCATCGACCGCCACAGGTGGTTGCTGGGCCGCATCTGCGAGATGAGCTCCCGCTCCCAGGAGTTCTCCACCGGCACCCCGGCGGTCTCGCAGGCCGCGCGAGCCACGTCCGTGCCGGGAGCGAACTGGTCTCCCCAGGCGCCATCGTTGCCGACCAGCACGATCCGGGCGCCGCGCCGGCCGACGTACTCGATGATCGCCTTCGCGCCCTGGTGAGCGGCGGCGAAGGCCTTCAGCCCGGCGGTGAGCCCGCGAGGTATCGGCGGGTCGCCGGGATCAGATTGCTCCGCCAGGAGCGTGGTATCACCTTCCACCATGCCTGGCAGCGTAAGCAGAAACCCTGTCAGTGGGAGGGTTTCTCGCCAGATTTTGTGACCGTGATAACGCTCCAGTCCACCCAGTGGGGGACCTTTAACGCCCGGTTTGGACGACTAAATTGCCACAAGTACGGGCAGGCTCAACCGGCGAGAAGTGCATTGATGGCGATCGTTGCGAATACCACCGTGAGATACGTGTTCGACAGGTGGAACAGCCGCATCGGCCGCAGCTGGTCCCCGGTCCGCAGCACCACCGAGTGCCCCTGCTCCTCCCGCACCCGCGCCGAAGCGGCGGTCAGCTGCCCCGCCCGGCGGTGCAGCCGGTGCGCCTCCACGATCAGCCACACCCCCGCCACGGCCGCCACCACCGCGTACAGCGGGTGCATCCCCAGCGGCCACAGCGCCAGGGAGGTCGCCACCGTCAACCAGCAGTAGACCACGCTCTCCGCGGTGACCCGGCGGGGGGACGCCACCACCGACAACATCGGGATCCCGGCCGCGGCGTAGTCGTCCCGGAACCGCAGCGCCAGCGCATAGAAGTGGGGCGGCTGCCAGAGGAAGACCAGCGCGAACAGCAGCCACGCCTCCAGCGACAGCCCACCGGTGACCGCGGCCCAGCCGATCAGCACCGGCGCCGAGCCGCTCACCCCGCCCAGCACGGTGTTGTGCGGGGTGGTCCGCTTCAACCACCAGGTGTAGATCAGGTCGTAGTAGAGGATGGCGCCCAGCGTCAGCGCCGCCGCCAGGACGTTGGCCGCCGCCGCCATCAGGCCCACCGACACCACGGCCAGGGTGATGCCGAACCACAGCGCGTTCCGCGGGCTGACCGTGTGCGCCGGCAACGGCCGCGTCGCGGTCCGGCGCATCACCTGATCGATGTCGCGATCCAGGTAGCAGTTGATGGCGTTGGCCGCCCCGGCCGCCAGCGCCCCGGCCACCAACACCGCCAGGGTCAGCCACAGCGGTGGGAACCCGCCCGCCGCCAGCATCATGGTCGGCAGGGTGGTGACCAGCAGCAGCTCCACCAACCGGGGTTTGGTGAGGGCCACGTAGGCGCGCACCACCGCGGCCACCGACCGGCGAGGTGCCACGGGCACCGGGACCGGATGGAGGACCGGGGAAACGTCTGCCCCGTCGACCCCCGCAGGAACCGACGGCGGCTGGGCAGTGGCCGCGCTCACCCGGCCAAGGGTACGTGAGCACGGTTTCCCCCACCCGGCGACCCGTCGGTAGCTGTGTCCCGCGCCATGAGAGACCGGCACGTCGTCCCGCTCGCCACCGGCGCGCCGACGATAGGCTCTGGTCTCAACCGGATCTTTGCGAGACCGCGTCCGTTGTCCACCTCTGCTACCCCCTGGGGGCATCATCACCGTGACCGACACCACCTCTGACTCCCGGCTGGTCTGGAGCGACCTCGATCGCCGGGCCGTGGACACCGCTCGGATCCTGGCTGTCGACGCCGTGCAGCGGGCCGGCAATGGTCACCCCGGCACCGCGATGAGTCTGGCGCCCGTGGCGTACCTGCTGTTCCAGCGGGTGATGCGGCATGACCCCGCCGACCCGCACTGGCCGGGCCGGGACCGGTTCGTCCTGTCCGCCGGCCACACCAGCCTGACCCTGTACATCCAGCTGTTCCTGGCCGGGTACGGGCTGGAACTGGATGATCTGAAAGCGCTGCGACAGTGGGGGTCGCTCACCCCCGGCCACCCGGAGTACGGGCACACCCCCGGGGTGGAGACCACCACCGGCCCGCTCGGGCAGGGGCTCGCCAACGCGGTCGGGATGGCGATGGCCGCCCGTCGCGAGCGGGGGCTGTTCGACCCGGACACCCCGGCGGGCGCCAGCCCGTTCGATCACCACATCTGGGTGATCGCCTCCGACGGCGACCTCCAGGAGGGGATCACCCACGAGGCCAGCGCCCTGGCCGGGCACCAGCAGCTGGGCAACCTGGTGGTGATCTACGACGACAACCGGATCTCGATCGAGGACGACACCCGGATCGCCGTCAGTGAGGACGTGGCGGCCCGGTACGAGGCGTACGGGTGGCACGTGCAGACCGTGGACTGGCGGCGTGGTCGCGACGACGGCGCCGACTACCACGAAGACCTCGAGGCCCTGTACCAGGCGTTGCTCGCGGCCCGGGCGGAGACCACCCGGCCGTCGTTGATCTCGCTGCGGACGGTGATCGGCTGGCCCGCGCCGACCAAGCAGAACACCGGCAAGATCCACGGCTCGGCGCTGGGGGCGGAGGAGGTCGCGGCCACCAAGCGGGTGCTCGGCTTCGACCCCGCGGTGGACTTCCCGGTGGAGCCGGAGGTGCTGGCGCACACCCGCACCGCGTTGGAGCGCGGCAAGCAGGCCCGCGCCGCCTGGCAGGAGGCCTACCACGCGTGGGCGGAGGCCAACCCCGAGCGCAAGGCGCTGCACGACCGGTTGCAGGCCCGGCGGCTACCGGAGGGCTGGACCGAGCAGCTGCCGCAGTTCCCCGCCGACGCCAAGGGCATGGCCACCCGCGCCGCCTCCGGCAAGGTCCTGGCTGCGTTGGCGGACGTGCTGCCGGAGCTGTGGGGCGGCTCGGCCGACCTGGCCGACAGCAACAACACCACCATGCCCGGGCAGCCGTCGTTCGTACCGGCCGAACACGCCACCGCCTCCTACCCGGGCCACCCGTACGGGCGGACCTTGCACTTCGGCATCCGGGAACACGCCATGGGGGCGATCCTGAACGGGATCGCCTTGCACGGCGGCACCCGCCCCTACGGCGGCACGTTCCTGGTGTTCAGCGACTACCTGCGCCCGGCGGTGCGGCTGGCGGCGTTGATGAAGCTACCGGTGATCTACGTGTGGACCCACGACTCGATCGGCCTGGGTGAGGACGGCCCCACCCACCAGCCGGTGGAGCACCTGTCGTCGCTGCGGGCGATCCCGGGGCTGGACGTGGTCCGTCCCGCCGACGCCAACGAGACCGTGTGGGCGTGGCGGATGGCGCTCACCCACACCGATCGGCCTACCGCACTGTGCCTGACCCGGCAGGCGGTGCCGGTGCTGGACCGCGGCGGGGAGCTGGCCGGGGCCGAAGGAGTGGCGCGCGGCGGGTACGTGCTGGCCGAGGCGGCCGGCGGCACCCCCGCGGTGATCCTGATCGGTACCGGGTCGGAGGTGGCGCTGTGCCTGGCCGCCCGGGAGCTGCTGCAGGCCGACGGGATCCCCACCCGGGTGGTGTCGATGCCCTGCCAGGAGTGGTTCCGCGCTCAGGACCCGGCCTACCGGGAGTCGGTGCTGCCGGCGGCGGTCCGGGCCCGGGTGGCGGTGGAGGCCGGGGTGGCCATGTCGTGGTGGGATCTGGTCGGCGACACCGGCGAGTGCGTGAGTCTGGAGCACTTTGGTGCCAGTGCGCCGTACCAGGTGCTATATGAGAAGTTCGGGTTCACCCCGGAGGCGGTGGCGGCGGCGGCCCGCCGTTCGTTGGCTCGGACAAGTGGCGCGCAGGCGTGAGAAGCGCCGGACACCCGGGCATTGTGTGATCGAAGGGGGATCACGATGACTGACCGACTCAAGGAGCTGTCCGACGCCGGCGTGGCGATCTGGCTCGACGATCTGTCCCGGGAACGGCTGGCCGACGGCTCGCTGGAGAAGATGCGCCGGGAGCAGCACCTGGTGGGGATCACCACCAACCCGACCATCTTCGCCGGCGCCATCAGCAGTTCCGACCTGTACGACGGCCCGCTGCGCGAGTTCGGGGTCCGGGGCATCGGGGCGGAGGAAGCCGCCCGGATGATCACTACCTACGACGTCCGGTGGGCCTGCGATGTGATGCGCCCGGTGTACGAGGCCACGCAGGGAGTGGACGGTCGGGTCTCGATCGAGGTGGACCCGCGCCTGGCGTACCGGACGGAAGCCACCGTGGCCGAGGCGAAGGCGCTGTGGTGGATGGTGGACCGGCCGAACCTGTTCATCAAAATCCCCGCCACCGAGCCGGGCCTGCCGGCGATCACTGAGTGCGTGGCGGCGGGGTTGAGCGTGAACGTGACGCTGATCTTCTCCCTGGACCGGTACCAGCAGGTGATGGAGGCCTACCTGGCCGGGCTGGAGCGCGCCCAGCAGGCCGGTCGGGACCTGTCCATGATCGCCTCGGTGGCCTCGTTCTTCGTCTCCCGGGTGGACACCGAAGTGGACAAACGGCTGGCCGCCCTGGACGATCCGGCCGCGGCCGCGCTGCAGGGGCGGGCCGCGATCGCCAACGCCCGCCTGGCCTACCAGCGGTACCAGCAGACGTTCACCGGACCGCGGTGGGAGGCGCTGGCCGCCGCCGGCGCCCGCCCGCAGCGGCCACTGTGGGCATCCACCTCGGTGAAGAATCCGTCCTACCGGGACACTATGTACGTGGAACAGCTGATCGCTCCGGGGGTGGTGAACACCATGCCGGAGTCGACCCTGCGGGCCTACGCGGACCACGGTGAGACCCGGGGCGACACCGTCACCGGCGCCTACGAGGACGCCCAGCAGGTGCTGGACGAGTTGGCGCGGCTTGGGGTGGACTATCAGGATGTGGTGACCACGCTGGAGCGGGAAGGCGTGGAGAAGTTCGAAGCCAGCTGGCTGGAGCTCCTTAAGACTGTCGAGAACCAGCTCGGCGTGGTGACTCCGACTGACGCTGACGGTGAAGCGAGGAGCGAGTGACCGAGGTGATCCCGGGCCGCCCGGAGGCGGCGGCTGGACTAGCGGTGTGGGGAGCCGACGCGGTACCAGGGGCGGCCGAGATCCGGGCCGCCCTGCTGGCCGACCGGGCACCGGCCCGGTTGGTCGACCGAGACCCCACCCTGTGGGGGCCGGCCGCGGAGGCGGAGGCGCGGATCCGACTCGGCTGGGTCGACACCATGCGCCGCAGCCGGGGGCTGCTGGACCAGCTGGCGGAGCTGCGGGACGAGCTGTCCGACCTGGACCACGTGGTGCTGTGTGGGATGGGCGGCTCCTCGCTGGCGCCGGAGGTGATCTGCGCTACGGTGGGCCGCCCGCTGACCGTCCTGGACACCACCGATCCCCAGCAGGTGCGTACCGCCCTGGCGGACCGGCTGGACCGCACCGTGGTGGTGGTGGCCAGCAAGTCCGGCACCACCGTGGAGACCGACAGCCAGCGCCGCGCCTACTGGCAGGCGCTCCTCGACGCCGGGTTAACCGAGGCGGAGGCCGCTCGCCGGTTCGTGTTCGTCACCGACCCGGGGACCGCGCTGGCCGAGCTGGGCCGCGCGCAAGGGTCGGTGGTGGTGCTGGCCGACCCGGACGTGGGGGGCCGCTACTCGGCGCTGACCGCGTTCGGCCTGGTGCCGGCCGCGCTGGCCGGGGTGGACGTGGTGGAGCTGCTGGACCAGGCCGAGGCGCTGCTGCCGGCGTTGGCGCAGCCCGACGACAACCCCGGGCTGGCGTTGGGGGCGGCGCTGGCCGCCGCCGCCACCGGCGCCGGCGGGGGTCCCCGCCGCGACAAGCTGGCGCTGGCCAGCGACGGCACCGGGATCGTCGGCCTGGGCGACTGGGTGGAGCAGCTGGTGGCCGAATCCACCGGCAAGGACGGCCGCGGGATGCTGCCGGTGGTGGTGGAGTCCCCCACCGCCCCCGGGGGCACCGGGACAGATGTCCTGACCGTCACCATGGGTGGCGCGCTGCCGGCCGGGGCGGTGCCCGGCGGCGGGGTGCGGCCCCACGTGGCGGTCAACGGCCCGCTCGGGGCGCAGTTCCTGGTGTGGGAGTTCGCCACCGCGCTGCTCGGACGGGTACTGGAGATCAACCCGTTCGATCAGCCCAACGTCACCGAGTCCAAGGACAACACCGCCGCCATCCTCGCCGGCGGGCTGCCGGCGGAGACCCCGGTGGCCACCGACGGCCCGGTCCAGTTGTACGGCACCCGCGCCAGCACGGTGGAGCAGGCGCTGACCGAGCTGGTCGAGGCGGTGGGCCCCGACGGGTATCTCGCGGTGATGGCGTACCTGGACCGGCACGCCGACGCGGCCGTGGCCGAGCTGCGCCCCGCCCTGGCCACCGCCTGCGGCCGACCGGTCACGTTCGGCTGGGGGCCGCGGTTCCTGCACTCCACCGGGCAGTACCACAAGGGCGGGCCGCAGGTCGGGGTGTACCTGCAGATCACCGGCGCGATCCCGGGTGAGGATCTGCCGGTGCCGGGCCGGCCGTACACCTTCGGTGGGTTGCAGGCGGCGCAGGCCGCCGGGGACCGGCAGGCCCTGGCCGACCGTGGGCGGCCGGTGCTGCGGCTGCACCTGACCGACCGGGCGGCCGGGATCCAGCGGCTCCTGGCGGCCGCCGCCTCCCTGGCTGACCAGGCGGGAGGACACCGCGCATGAACCCGCTACGCGACCCTCGGGACCGCCGGCTGCCGCGGATCCCCGAGCCGTGTGCGCTGGTGATCTTCGGAGTGACCGGAGACCTGGCGCGGCGCAAACTGCTGCCAGCGGTGTACGACTTGGCCAACCGGGGCCTGCTGCCCCCGGGATTCGCGGTGGTGGGGTTCGCCCGCCGCCCCTGGGACGACGCCACCTTCACCGCCATGGCCCGCCAGGCGGCCGAGCAGCACGCCCGCACCCCCTGGCGGGAGGAGGTGTGGGCGCGGCTGGCCTCCAGCATGCGGTTCGTGGGCGGGTCGTTCGACGAGGACGAGGCCTTCGACCGGTTGGCCGCGCTGCTGGCGGAGCTGCGGAACACCCACGGCATCCCCGGTAACGCCGCGTTCTACCTGTCCATCCCGCCGGCCGCCTTCCCGGTGGTGCTCAAACAGCTGGCCCGCACCGGCCTGGCCGACAACCAGCAGGCGGGCGGCTGGCGCCGGGTGGTGGTGGAGAAACCGTTCGGGCACGACCTGGCCTCCGCCCGGGAGCTGAACAACCTGGTCGACGAGGTGTTCACTCCGGACGATGTGTTCCGCATCGACCACTACCTGGGCAAGGAGACGGTGCAGAACCTGCTCGCCCTGCGGTTCGCCAACACCCTGTTCGAACCGGTCTGGAACAACCGGTACGTGGACTCGGTGCAGATCACCGTGGCCGAAGACCTGGGCATCGGCACCCGGGCCGGGTTCTATGACGCCGCCGGCGCCGCGCGGGACGTGCTGCAGAACCACCTGCTGCAGCTGCTCACCCTGGTGGCGATGGAGGAGCCGACCAGCTTCGACCCGGAGGAGATCCGCACCGAGAAACTGAAGGTGCTGCGGGCGGTCAAGCTCCCGCCGGACATCGCCGCGGGGACGGTCCGGGGCCAGTACCAGCGGGGCTGGGTAGCGGGCGAGCAGGTCCCGGGGTATCTCGAGGAGCCCGGGGTGCCGGAGGGCTCCACCACCGAGACGTACGTGGCGGTCCAGTTGGGCATCCAGAACCGGCGCTGGGCCGGGGTGCCGTTCTTCCTGCGTACCGGCAAGCGGATGCCGCGCCGCGTCACCGAGGTGGCGGTGATCTTCAAGCGGGCGCCGCACCTGCCGTTCCAGCCGGCGGACGTGCAGATGCTCGGCAACAACCAGCTGGTGATCCGGGTGCAGCCCGAGGAGGGCGTGGTGCTCAAGTTCGGCTCCAAGGTGCCGGGCACCGCCATGGAGGTGCGGGACATCGCCATGGACTTCCACTACGGGGAGACGTTCACCGAGGCCAGCCCGGAGGCGTACGAGCGGCTGGTGCTGGACGTGTTGATCGGTGACAGCACCCTGTTCCCGCACGCCGATGAGGTGGAGCAGAGCTGGCGGGTGGTGGATCCGCTGCTGGCGGCGTGGCAAGGCACCCGGCCGGAGCCGTACCGGGCCGGCGAGTGGGGCCCCCGGGGCGCGGACGAGCTGCTGGCTCGGAGCGGCCGGGCCTGGCGGCGCGCGTGAGGCACCCGGAGGGACGGGAGGACAGATGACCGCGTTGTGGGACACCACCGGCAGTGAGGTGGTCCGGGAACTCACCGCGGCGCGCCGCCGCGACGGGATGACCAGCGGCCTGGCGCTGACCTTGATCGCGGTGGTGGATGAGCGCCCAGGTTCTCGCTCCACCCCGGTCAAGGAGGTGGAGGACGCCGCCACCGTGTCCGCCGCGATGCACCCGTGCCGCCTGCTGGTGGTTACCCGGCCCGCGGGCGGCCATGACCACACCCCCGACCGGCTGGACGCCGAGATCGTGGTCGGGGGGCGGCTGGGGCCGTGCGAAGCGGTGATCATGCGGATGCAGGGGCGGCTGGCGCTGCACGCCGACTCGGTGGTGATCCCCTTGATCGCCGCCGACGTCCCGGTGGTCACCTGGTGGCACGGGGTGCCGCCAGAACAGATCAGCGCCGACCCGCTGGGAGTGGTGGCGGGGCGCCGGATCACCGACGTCGCCCAGGCGCCGGATCCGGTGGCCGCGCTGCGGCAACGAGCCCTGGACTACGCCGCCGGGGACACCGACCTGGCCTGGACCCGGATCACCGGCTGGCGCGCCCTGTTGGCCGGTGCCCTGGACGCCGCCGGCAACGGTGCCTGGCCGCCGCGCGCCATCACGATCGAGGCGCCGCCGGAGGACGTGAGCGCGTTGCTGCTGGCGGGATGGCTCCAGGCGCGGCTCGGTACTCAGCCGGTGCTACGGCAGGAGACCGGCGCCTCCGCCCTGGCCGCGGTAGCGGTGACCCTCGCGGACGGAGCACAGATCGAGATCACCCGGCACGGCAACACCGCGGTGTTGCGGCACACCGGCCACGAGGAGCGGCGGCTGCCGCTGCTGACCCGCAGCCTCGGTGATCTGCTGGCGGAGGAGTTGCGCCGGTTGGACCCGGACGAGCTGTACGCGGCGGCGCTGTCGGCGGCCACCGGGGTGGCGGGCCTGGAGCACCGCCCCGCCGCGCGGGTACGTACCTGGCGGGAGGGGCCGGGGAGCCGGCAGGAGGTGACCGCGTGAGTACCGATGTGGTGGTGCACGCCGACCGGGAGCGGCTAGCGCAGGCGGTGGCGGCCCGGTTCCTGGTGCGGCTGCTGGACGCCCAGGCCGCCCGTGGAGAGGCGACGGTGGTGTTGACCGGGGGCACGATCGCCGCGGCGGTCTACTGGGCGGTGGCGGCCAGCCCGGCCCGGCACGCCGTGGACTGGTCCCGGGTGTCGTTCTGGTGGGGAGACGAGCGGTTCCTCCCGACAGGGCACCCGGATCGGAACGAAACCCAGGCCCGGGAGGCGCTCGGGGACCTGTTCGCGCAGGCCCGGGTCTACCCGATGCCGGCCTCCGACGGCCCGGACGGGGACGATCCGGAGGCGGCCGCGGCCCGCTACGCCGAACAGCTGCGGGCCGCCGGGCATCCGGCCCGGCTGCCCCACTTCGATCTGCTGCTGC
Organism: uncultured Actinomycetota bacterium; assembly: GCA_963809545.1. Lineage (GTDB taxonomy): Bacteria > Actinomycetota > Actinomycetes > Mycobacteriales > Micromonosporaceae > Natronosporangium. The sequence continues at coordinate 92,435 of CAWEKD010000009.1, forward strand.
TCGGGGTGGGCGAGGACGGCCACGTGGCGTCGGTGTTCCCGGTGCAGCCGGCGGCGTACGAGACGCGGGCGGTGTGCGCGGTCCGGGGCGCCCCCAAACCGCCCCCCACCCGGATCACCCTCACCCTGCCGACCATCAACACCGCGGAGCAGGTCTGGCTGATCGCCAGCGGCGCCCAGAAGGCCGGTGCGGTGGAGCTGGCGTTGGCGGGTGGTGGCTGGGTGCAGGTGCCGGCCGCGGGAGTGCGGGGGGTGGACCGCACGCTGTGGCTGCTGGATCGGGCCGCCGCCAGCCGACTCGGGCCGCACATTCGGGCGCTGCGCTGACGGCGTTCTCGCCTCAGACCGCAGAACCGGTGAAGGCCGGTCCACCCCGGTGGTGGCCGGCCGTCAGACGGTGATGGTGGTCCGCAGCCAGAGCCCGAACGCCACGATGCAGGCGAACCACACCAACCCCACCAGCACGGTGTAACGGTTGAGGTTCTTCTCTGCCACCGACGAACCGGCCAGCGAGGACGTGACACCGCCGCCGAACATACTCGACAGGCCACCACCCCGGCCCTTGTGCAGCAGCACCAGGGTGGTCAGCAGCGCGCTGGTCACCACCAGCAGCAGGATCAGCAGGTACGGAAACCAGGTGGGCATCTCGCGGTCAGTCCTTACGGTCGGGTGTGCGCCGGTCGCCGCTACAGGATAGCCACCAGGACGCCCTTCCGAACACCCCAGGGGGCACCGAAGACGAATCCGGGACGCTCCTCCCCCGCCGGGCGTCTGCTCGCACCCCACGAGTGCCCCACCGGCGGGCCTCCGGAGCGACCACCTCATCGTCGACCCATCTCCCGGCCCCACCAGGTTTTTTGCCCTGGATGCCGGGGATGTCAGGTTGGTGAGGCAAGAATCCCAGCTACGACCTGGGGAGGACCGATGGCTGACCAGATCCAGCTAGCCGACCTGCCGGCGCGTCGTTACCTCGGCGTCCACCGGGTGGTAGATCCCGACGACATCGGGCAGGCGTGTGCCGAGGAGTATCCCCGTCTGAGCGGGTGGCTCAACGCCCACGGGGTCGCCCCGGACGGTCCCCCTACCCTCCTCCTGCACTCCTTGGAGTGGGACGAAGGTCCGGTCCAGATCACCCCGGCGTTCTTTGTGCCGATCCAGGTGGAGCCCGACCGGGACGACCCTGAGCTGGTCACCGGGCAGACCCCGAGCGGGCAGGCGCTCGTGTCCACTCACGTCGGTCCGTACTCGGAACTGCGGCGCGCCTGGGAAGAGATGCTGTCCCGAGCGGAGCTGCTGAACCGGCAGGTCGCGGGGACCCCCTGGGAGGTCCACCGCGACGACCCGCGGGTGGTCGCCCCGGAGCAGCTACGGACCGAGCTGATACTCCCGCTGCACTGACGCGGGATCGACCGGGACGGCGCGACCACGGCCGCGCGCCAGGCGGCAACCGAGGCGTCAGACGGTGGGGGCCGGCCGCGGGTACGCGGCCGGCCCCCACCACCTCTCTGGGCGCGTCAGGAACCCGGGTGCTCGCGGTAGCGGCAGATCGCGGCGAACTCCTCCGGAATCAAACTCGCCCCACCGACCAGCGCCCCGTCGATGTCCGGCTGGGCCATGATCCCGGCGACGTTGTTCGCCTTGACCGAGCCGCCGTACAGGATCCGGACCGTGTTGGCGGTGTCCGCGCCGAACTGCTCCGCCAGCCGCTGCCGCAGCGCGCCGATCACCTCCTGGGCATCGGCCGGGGTGGCGGTCCGCCCGGTGCCGATCGCCCACACCGGCTCGTAGGCGACCACCACCTTGCTGACCTGTTCCGGAGACAGCCCGGCCAGCCCGCCGTCCAGCTGCGACAGCGTGAACGAGACGTGCTCGCCGGCCTCCCGGACCTCCAACCCCTCCCCCACACACAGGATCGGCGCCAGATCGTTGGCCAGCGCGGCCTTCACCTTCGCGTTGACCAGCGCGTCATCCTCGCGGTGGTACATCCGCCGCTCCGAGTGGCCGACCACCACGTACTGGCAACCCAGCTTGGCCAACATGCTGCCGGCGATGTCCCCGGTGTAGGCGCCCGGCCCGTGCGGAGACAGGTCCTGCGCCCCATACCCGATCATCAGCCGGTCGCCGTCGATCAGCGTCTGCACACTGCGCAGCGCGGTGAACGGCGGCAGCACCACCACCTCGACCTCGGTCAGCTGCTGCTCGTTCAAACTGAACGCCAGCTTCTGCACCAGCGCGATCGCCTCGAGGTGGTTGAGGTTCATCTTCCAGTTACCGGCCATCAACGGCCGGCGAGTGGGTTTGGCCGAAGTGCTCATGCCGCCGCCTCCAACGCCACCAGCCCCGGCAACGGCTTGCCTTCGAGGTACTCCAGCGAGGCCCCGCCACCAGTGGAGATGTGTCCGAAGTGGGATTCCGGGATCCCCAGCGCCCGCACCGCGGCCGCCGAGTCACCGCCCCCCACCACCGTCAATCCGTCCACCTTGGCGATCGCCTCCGCCACCCCGCGGGTGCCGGCCGCAAACGCCGGGAACTCGAACACGCCCATGGGCCCGTTCCAGAACACCGTCTTGGCGCCCCGCAGCGCGTCGGCGAACCGGGCCACCGTGGCCGGTCCGATGTCCAGCCCCTGCCGGTCGGCCGGGATCTGCGACACCTCCACCACCGTGTGATCCGCGTCCGCGGCGAACGCGGTAGCCGCCACCACGTCCACCGGCAACACCAGCCGGTCCCCGGCCCGCGCCAGCAGCTCCCGACAGGTGTCGACCATCTCCGGTTCGAGCAGGGACTGACCGATCTCATGCCCCTGGGCGGCGAGGAACGTGTAGCACATTCCCCCACCGACCAGCAGCCGATCCACCTTCGGCAGCAGCGCCTCGATCACCGCCAGCTTGTCCGACACCTTGGCGCCACCCAGCACCACCACGTACGGGGTGGCCGGATCGGTGGTCAGCCGCTGCAGCACCGACAGCTCCCGCTGCACCAGGTAGCCGGCGTAGGCCGGCAGCCGGGACGGCACCTCCGCCACACTGGCGTGGGCCCGGTGCACCGCGCCGAACGCGTCGTCCACATACACGTCGGCCAGGGCCGCCAGCTGATCGGCGAACTCTCCCCGGACCACGGCGTCCTTGCTGGTCTCCCCCGGGTTGAACCGGAGGTTCTCCAGCAGCGCCACCTGCCCGGCGGCCAGACCCGCCACTGTCGACCGGGCGGACTCCCCCACCGTGTCGGTGGCGTACGCCACCGGGGCGGACAGCAGCTCCCCCAGCCGGGTCGCCACCGGCGCCAGCCGGTACCGAGGGTCCGGCTCACCCTTCGGGCGGCCCAGGTGGGAGCAGACCACCACCGCGGCCCCGGCGTTGGTCAGCGCGGTCAGGGTCGGCAGCACCGCCCGGATCCGGCCGTCGTCGGTGATCCGATCTCCGTCCAGCGGGACGTTCAGGTCAGCGCGCACCAGCACCCGCCGACCCGCTACCCCACCGGCCAGCAGGTCGTCGATGGTCTTCATCACAGGCTCGAACCCACCAGCTTGACCAGATCCACCAGCCGGTTGGAGAAGCCCCACTCGTTGTCGTACCAGCCGATGACCTTCACCTGGTTGTCGATCACCCGGGTCATCCCGGCGTCGAAGATGCAGGAGGCCGGGTCAGTGACGATGTCGGCGGACACGATCGGGTCCTCGGTGTAGGTGAGGATGCCGGCCAGCGGCCCCTCGGCGGCCGCCTTCATAGCGGCGTTGATCTCGTCCACACTGGCCGGCCGGGACACGGTCACCGTCAGGTCGGTGACCGAACCGGTCGGCACCGGCACCCGCAGCGCGTACCCGTCCAGCTTGCCGGACAGCTCCGGCAGCACCAGCCCGATCGCCTTCGCCGCCCCGGTGGTGGTGGGCACGATGTTCAGCGCCGCCGCCCGCGCCCGCCGCAGGTCCTTGTGCGGACCGTCCTGCAGGTTCTGGTCCTGGGTGTAGGCGTGGACGGTGGTCATCAGCCCCCGCTCGATGCCGAAGTTCTCGTGCAGCACCTTCGCCATCGGCGCCAAGCAGTTGGTGGTGCAGGAGGCCATCGAGATCACGTGGTGCTGCGCCGGGTCGTACTTGTCCCCGTTGACCCCCAGCACCACCGTGACGTCCTCGTTCTTGGCCGGGGCCGAGATGATCACCTTCTTGGCGCCGCCGTCCAGGTGAGCCTTGGCCTTGGTGGCGTCAGTGAACACCCCGGTGGACTCGATCACGATGTCCGCGCCGACGTCCCCCCAGGGCAGCTTGGCCGGGTCCCGCTCGGCGAATGCCTTGACGCTCTTGCCGGCGATCACCAGCTCCCCGTCGTTGACCTTCACCTCCTGCGGCAGCCGGCCCAGGATGCTGTCGTACTTGAGCAGGTGCGCGATCGTGGCGGCGTCTCCGAGGTCGTTGTAGGCGACCACCTCGATATCCGCCTGGCTCGCCAGCACCGCACGGAAGAAGTTCCGGCCGATGCGTCCCAGCCCGTTGATGCCAACCCGGATGGTCACAGGTCTGTCTCCCCTTGTACTCGCGAATCACCGGCCACCCGAGGGCCGGCAGTCTCTTGCGGCCGATTCCCCAATCACCGGCCGCTCATTCCTCAACTTCAGCTCGCTTCGGCCCCGTCGCCGCTGGAAAAACCATATCCGGACATCAGCAGCTGAGCATCTCGGGGGTGACACAGGAGTCAGTATCGGGAATCCCCAGCTCACGGGCGCGTTTGTCGGCCAAGGCGAGCAGTCGGCGAATCCGACCCGCAATCGCGTCCTTGGTCAACGGTGGATCGGCCAGGGCCCCCAATTCCTCCAGCGAGGCCTGCCGGTTGGCCAGCCGCAGCTTACCGGCGGCGGTCAGGTGCGGCGGCGCATCGTCCCCCAGGATCTCCAGCGCCCGCGTGACCCGGGCGGCCGCGGCCACCGCGGCCCGGGCGGACCGACGCAGGTTAGCGTCGTCGAAGTTCGCCAACCGGTTGGCGGTCGCCCGCACCTCCCGCCGCACCCGGCGCTCCTCCCAGGTGAGCACACTCGCGTGGGCGCCCAACCGGGTCAGCATCGCGGAGATCGCGTCTCCGTCCTTGATCACCACGCGCTCGGCGGACCGGACCTCCCGCGACTTGGCGGTGATCCCCATCCGGCGCGCCGCGCCCACCAGCGCCAGCGCCGCCTCCGGCCCCGGGCAGGTGATCTCCAACGCGCTGGAGCGCCCCGGCTCGGTCAACGACCCGTGGGCCACGAACGCTCCCCGCCAGGCCGCCACCGCGCAGCACACCCCGCCGGCGACCACGTGCGGCGGCATCCCCCGCACCGGTCGGCCGCGGACGTCCAACAGCCCGGTCTGGCGCGCCAACGCCTCCCCGTCCCGTACCACCCGGATGATGTAGTGGGGCCCCCGGCGCAACCCGCCGGAGGCCAGGACGTGGATCTCACTGGGGTAGCCGTACAAGTCGGCGATCTCTCGTCGCAGCCGCCGCGCCACCGACCCGGTGTCCAGCTCGGCTTCGACCACCACCTTGCCGCCGACGATGTGCAGCCCGCCGGCGAACCGCAGGATCGCGGTCATCTCCGCTCGGCGGCAGCACGGTTTGGACACCTCGACCCGACTCAGCTCGTCCTTGACCGCCGCGGTCATCGCCATGGTCCTCACCTCACGCCGTCGCTTTGTACTGCCTTAACGATCGGCCGTCAGCACCGGCAACAGTGCCCGCGCCAGCGCTGCCGGGTCGTGCCGGGGTTCGCCGCCGGGCACCGCCACCGGGGCCAGCACCAACCGGCCCCCCAGGGCGGCCGCCGCCTGCTGGACCGGCTCCGGGTCGCTCACCCAGCGCTGATCGCCCAGCACCACGTCCGCCGTCAACCCGGGGGCGTACTCCCGCAGCGCGGTCAGGTGAGCGGGCAGGGTCAGGCCGTCGGTCTCCGGTTCCGTGGCCAAGTTGAGCAGCACCAGCCGGCGCGCCGAACTGGCCACCACCGCCTCGACCAGCTGGGGCACCAACAGGTGCGGGATCACGCTGGTGTACCAGCTCCCGGGGCCGAACACCAACCAGTCCGCGGCCTGGACCGCCGCCACCGCCTCGGGGCAGGCGGGCGGCGACTCCGGCAGGAGCCGTACCTGCTCCACCTGCCCGGTGCTGACCGCCACCTCGTGCTGACCGCGGACGGTGACCACCGTGTCCGGTCGGGTGGGATCCGCCCCGCGGACCTGGGCCTCGATGGACACCGGCTCCCGGGACATCGGCAACACCCGCCCGCGGGCTCGCAGCAGCCCCGCCGCGTGGTCGAGGGCCGCGATCGGATCACCCAGCAGCTCCATCAGTCCGCACAGCACGAGGTTGCCGACCGGGTGCCCGACCAGAGGATCGGGCTCGACGGTCGACTCCTCCTGCCACGCCGGGGTGGTGGCGGCGAACCGGTACTGGAACAGCGCCGCGGTCCGGGCCGCGTCCGGAGCGTCGTCGGCCAACGCCGCCAGGGCCTGCCGCAGATCCCCCGGCGGGAGCGCCCCCCGCTGGGTCCGCAACCGGCCACTGGAGCCGCCGTTGTCCCCGACCGTCACCACCGCGGTCAGGTCCAGCTCCACGCGGGCTTGGCACTCCCGCAGCGCCCGCAAGGTGGCGGACAACCCATGCCCGCCGCCGAAGGCCACCACCCGGATACCGCTCACTCGCGCCCCAAGTCCCGGTGATAGGCGTAGGCGCCCAGCCGCAGTTGCCGCAGCCGGCGCACCATTTCTTCCGCGATGGCGACGCTGCGGTGCTTACCGCCGGTGCACCCGATCGCCACCGTCAGGTAACGCTTGCCCTCCCGTTCGAACCCGGGCGCGGTGGCGTTGACCAGCCGGACGCAGGTCTCCACGAAGGTGCGGGCACCGCGCTGGCCCAGCACGTACGCGCTCACCTCCGGGTCCCGCCCGGTGTGGGGGCGCAGGTGCGGCACCCAGTGCGGGTTGGGAAGAAATCGGGCGTCCAGTACGAAGTCCGCGTCCGGCGGCAGACCGTACTTGTAGCCGAAGGTCAGCACGGTGACCCGCAGCCGCCGGGCGTCCTCCTCCCCGAACAGCTCCTCCACCCGGGCCCGCAGCTGGTTGACGTTCAAGTGGGTGGTGTCGATCACCACGTCGGCGGCTTCCCGGGCCTCCTGCAGCAGTTTGCGTTCGGCGGCGATGCCGTCGGCCAGCCGCCCCTTCCCCTGCAGGGGGTGGGCCCGTCGGACGCTCTCGAACCGGCGGATCAGCTCGTCGTCGTCGGCGTCGACGAACACCACCTGCACCGGGTAGCCGCGGTCGGAGAGCTGCCGAATCGCGCCGACGAGATCACTGGAGAACGCCCGGCTGCGGACGTCCAGCACCATGGCGGTACGCCGTACCGCGTGGCCGGCCCGGCTCGCCAGCTCCGCCATGTCGAGCAGCAACGCCTGTGGCAGGTTGTCCACCACATAGAAGCCGACGTTCTCCAAAGCCCGGGCCACCGTGCTGCGGCCGCCCCCCGACAGCCCCGTCACCACCACCAGCTCCAGGTCCTCCGGCTGGCGCGCCTCCGCCGGCTGTTCTGCCGGCTGCCCGGCTGGTGCCGCGGCGGCGTCCGTCCGTGGTTCCTGGGTGTCCTCTGGTAGCGCTCCGGTGTCCTCCGGCGTCGCTTCCCGCTCCACACGCCCCCCTCGTACGCCCTGGCCCCCCTCGCCTGCGGACCACAGGTGCTGGTCCGCATCGTCTCGCCTCGGCGCCGGCGGCTGCCCAGACCGGCGGGGTGGGTCCTACCTGTTGGGCCGGCAGCCACCGGTGGGCCGAGGTTCAGGTCCGGTCGCCGCCGACGGGATGGAATCGATACAAATCGTACTGACGCATCAACCGGATCAGCCGGTCGGCGTAGTCCGGCGCGGTGGCGTAGCCGGCACGGTGGATCTGGCGGGCGAACTCGTCCGGGTCGTCCGTGTAGTCGAACGCCGGCGCGTAGCGCGGGTTCTCGACCAGGAACCGGTCGTGGTCGGTGAAGGAGTCGATCGCGGACCGGTACACCCGGAAGGTGGCGACGGTCGGGGCGCAGCCCTGCGCGTCGCACTCACTCGTGCGGTAGGGACGGCACCCCACCGCGACCGTCCCCGGGGTGCCGAAGCACTTGATCCCGAAATAGGAGTTGCCCTCGGTGGTCAACGTGCTGCGCCCCCACCCGGACTCGTTGATCGCCTGGGCCACGGTCACCGGGATCGGGATCCGGTTCCTCTCCCAACCGGGCCGGGCCCGTTCCGCGGCCCAGGTGACGAACTCTTCCGGCTCCGACGGCGCCGGCGCGTCCGGCAGGTCGCACCACGGGGGGTCCGCTGGGGTGGCCTGCCAGCGCACGTACGCCCCGGAGATGTACCGGTCGGTACCGATCCGCAGCCAGGTGTCGGTGGTGCCGGTACGGCCGGCGATCCGTTCCCCGGCCAGTCGACACGCCACCGTCACCCGGGTGCCGTCGGCCAGCTCCCCCACCGGTGGATGCACGGTGGCGGCGCTGGGCCGGATCCGCAGTGAGGCGCCGCCGGTGTCCACCACCCCGACGAAGGCTTCTTCGGTGGCGGTTTCGGCCTCGTCAGCGGGGGTCTGCGCGACCGCCGGGCCACCCGGCAGCAGCGCCGCCGTGGCTACCGCCGCCAGTCCGAGACCGACCATCCGACGGACTGTGACACCTTTCATCACTAGTCTCCCCCTCCGCGTGATAAGTGAGCTTTGGGGGTTTATACACGGGAAGAAGGTCGCTCAAACCTCGGTAACCGGATCCTGTGCCACGCCAGGCGTGGGCCCTCGTCCCCGAGTCGGGGGCGAGGGCCCACGCTCCCTAGGGTCAGGGCAGCGGAATCAACGGCTGCAGGTCCGCCTCCACGATCCCGCCCGCGGTGACCCGGACAACCGCCAGCGGCATGCCGACCACCCCACGGGGGAGGTCCGGCCGGACGAAGTAGAGGCCCGGGTCCACGTGCACGAACCCGAACCAGCCGTCACCGTCGGTAACCGTGGTGGCCCGTTCGCCCCACGGCAGCACCGGCTCGAGCCGCACCGTGACCTGGTCCAGCACCGTGCCGTTGGTGAGCACCAGCCGGCCGGTGACGTGCCCGTCGGTCGGGTTCTCCTTCCACGGCATCGCCGGCACCTCCGCCGGCTCCGCGAACGGCGCGTCCGGGCCGCTGGTCAACGCCTCCGCCAGCGCCGCCCGCTCCGCCGAGCGCTGCTCCCACGGCCCGTCCACATAGGCATTGCTGGGGTTGGCGTACGAGTAGCCGCTCCACCCGGCCACGGTGTTGCCCGCCGCGGTCGGGGTGAAGGTGTACTCGACCTGCGCCAGGCTGTCCTCGATCGAGTTCAGGTACAGCGCCGGACCGTTGACCGCCTGCCGCTCACCCTGCCAGTCGGCCAGCACCTCGGTCCACTCGGCGAACATCTGCGCCTGGTCGGGCATCCAGTTGCGCTTGTAGTTCATGGCCACGACCGTGTCCATGAACCCGCCCTCCAGCCAGCCCTTCCAGTCCTGCAGCACCTCGGCGTACGGCCGGGTGTTCTCCCAGCCGCCCATGGTCTGCGGTCCGTACGCGTAGGTGACCGCGTCCATGGACAGCCGCACGGTCGGGTCGATGTCCCACATCCCGAGGTAGATCTTGCGGACCAGGTTGGTCAGCTGCTCCCGCCGCCAGTCGCTGAACTGCGGGTCGTCCGGGGCGGGCACGTCGGTCCGCCCGGTCGCGGCCTGGAACCGGGCCAGCGACACCTCGCTGTACCCCCAGTCACTGTGGGTGGTGCTGGAGTTGTAGTCCGGGTACCGGATGTAGTCGAGGTTGATTCCGTCCACATCGTACTCACGGACGATGCTGCGGATCCCCTCCACGATGTAGTTGACCGCGGCCGGGTTGGCGGGGTCGATGAACACGTTGTTACCGATGAACTCGGCCCCGTCGTACCGCTTGTTCAGCCACCGGTCGGCGCCGGTCGCGTTCGGACCGTTGGTGTTGAACACGTGGTCCGGGCTGCTCGGCGGGGTGGCCTGGTTCCACAGGGTGTTGACGTTGACCCAGGCGTGGACCTCCAGCCCGGCGGCGTGCGCCTGGTCGATCACCTCCTGCAGCGGGTCGTACGGTAGCGGGGCGATCGCGGCGTCGGTGCGCGGGTACTGCGCGCGGTTGCAGAAGCAGTCGTAGCGCCGAACCGTCTGCACGATCAGCGCGTTGGCGTTCAGGTCAAGCGCATCCTGGACCAGTTGGCTGACCTGCTCCGGGGTGTAGACGCCCTGGTTGAACGCGTCCACCCAGTACCCGCGCCACTGCGCGGGCGGGGCCTCGTCGGCGGCGGCCGGGGAAGCCGCTACCCCGACGGTCGCGACCAGTGTGCTGGCCAGCGCCAGCAGCACGGTCGGTAGTCGTCGCTTCACAATGCCTCCTGTCGAGGGACAGTGGACTAGACCTTTGTCCCCCGCAACATAGGGCACCCGCCCCGCTGACGTCTAGACCACGCCCGCATTGACCCCAGATCAACTAGACCATGCATCCGTGAGTAACCAGCCCCATCCATCGCGGAGTCACGGACGCGCATAGACCGGTGGCCCGGGCGGTACCGCCCGGGCCACCGTGGTCGATCACCGGAGGCGTTACTCACCGCGCGGTGGGAGCGCGTCGCCGTCGGACCGCGGATCCGCTTCGGCTGACCGCTCCGGCCCCGCCCCGCTGTCCGGACCAGGGACGTCACCGCTCGGCTGGTCCGCGGTGGCGGCGGCCACCTTCGCCAAGGCCCGCCGCCGATCCCGAGCGGATTTGATCAGGCTGGCCAGCGCGGTCAGCGCCAGCAGGCCGATGATGGTCACCAGGGACAGCCAGATCGGCACGTGCGGCGCCCAGGACACCGGCTCGCCCCCGTTGATGAACGGCACCCGGTTGTCCGCCAACGCCTCGACGATCATCTTGCCGCCGATGAAGATGAGCACCGCGGCCAGGCCGTAGGACAGGTAGACCAGCCGACTGACCAACCCGCCGATCAGGAAGTACAGCTGACGCAGGCCCATCAGGGCGAACACATTGGCGGTGAAGACCAGGTACGGCTCGCGCGTGATCCCGAAGATGGCCGGGATCGAGTCCACCGCGAACACCAGGTCGGTGGTCCCGATCGCGATCATCACGATCATCATCGGGGTGACCATCCGCCGGCCGGCCTCCCGCGTGGTCAGCTTGCCGTCGCCGTAGCCGGAGCTGACCGGCAGCAACCGCCGACTCCAGCGGACCAGCACGTTCTCCCGGAACTCTGACGGATCCTCCTCTTCCGGCTTGGCGAACTTCCATCCGGTGTAGATCAGGAAAGCCCCGAACAGGTAGAAGATCCAGGCGAAGGTGCTGACCAGGGCGGCGCCGGCGGCGATGAACCCGCCCCGCATCACCAGCGCGATGATGATCCCGATGAGCAATACCTTCTGCTGGTACTGCCGCGGCACCGCGAACCTGCTCATGATCAGCATGAACACGAACAGGTTGTCCATCGACAGGCTGTACTCAATGAGCCAGCCGCCGTAGAACTCTCCCGCATAGGTCGGGCCGGCGGTCAGCCACACCAGCCCGCCGAACAGCAGCGCCAGGCTCACATAGAAGGTGACCCACAGCGTCGATTCCCGCAGTGACGGTTCATGCGGGCGCCGACCGACGATCAGTAGGTCAAAAATCAGGATCGCGGACAGCGCGATCAGGGTGATCGCCCAGGCCCCATACGACACATTCATGGATAAACCAGACCCTCCGGAACCACATCGCAGCACCGGAGGTCTCTCCCGCCGTCTGCGGACCAGACGACCGACGGCGCCGGGTCCGGTCTTGCCGGGGGCCGTGCTGACGACACCGCCGCGAGGGAATACTCCCCTCCTCTGGCGCCCCAGTGTGGCACATCCGGTTCCGGGCCGGGTGACCGGCAGCGGATACCCGCTATGGCGCGCCCCACGTACGCTAGAGCGGCGTCCACGGTCACGAGCGGACCATCTCGACCCCCTGTTGACCGGTGCGCCCGACCACCCCCGGTCCGCCCGCCGGGCCGCCGGACAGCTCTGCGGAGCGCACGGCCGGATCCGCTCGGACCCTGAGTACTGCGAGGAGAAGCATGGATTCGATCGGGATCTGGTTAGTAGCGTGCGTCGGGGTGGTGATCATCGCAGCCCTCGCGCTGTGGGTGATCGCCATCTACAACGGCCTGGTCCGCGCCCGCAACGCCTACAAGAACGCCTTCGCCCAGATCGATGTGCAGCTGACCCGGCGGCACGACCTGATCCCGAACCTGGTCGAGACGGCCAAGGGGTACATGAAGCACGAGCGGGAGACGCTGGAGGCGGTCATCGCGGCCCGGGCCGGGGCGGTCAACGCCCAGGCCGCGGCCCAGGTCAACCCGGGTGACCCGGCCGCCATGCGGCAGCTGGCCGGCGCGGAGAACATGCTGACCCAGACCCTGGGCCGGCTGTTCGCGCTGTCCGAGGCCTACCCGGACCTGAAGGCGAACCAGAACATGATGCAGCTGTCGGAGGAGCTGACCTCGACCGAGAACCGGATCGCGTTCGCCCGCCAGGCACTACAACGACTCGGTCATGCCCTACAACAACAAGCGCGAGTCGTTCCCGTCCAACCTGATCGCCGGCATGTTCGGGTTCCAGCCGGCGGCCCTGTTCGAGGTGGACGACCCGGGCCAGCGGCAGGCCCCGCAGGTGTCGTTCTGACCGAGAGGCCGCTGACCGGGCGGCCCGCTGACGCCAGCGGGCCGACGGTCTGGGTGCGGAAGAGGTATCGGTATGAACTTCTTCGAGCGGCAACGCCAGGTCCGGCGCACCTCCACCCGGCTGGTGGTGCTGTTCGTGCTGGCGGTGATCGGCATCGTCCTCAGCGTCGACCTGGTGGTCCTGCTGATCGCCTCAGGCGATGGAGGTGTCCGGGATGGCGGCGCTGATGTTCGTAGCCCTGGCCACCCTGGTCACGCTCCTGATCATCGCCCTGTCGTCGCTGATCAGGACGGCGATTCTGCGCCTGGTGGCGGCGGGCACGTCGCCCGCTCGCTGGGGGCGGTGCCGGTGCCGCCGAACACCACCGATCCGCAGCTGCGCCGGTTGCGCAACGTGGTGGAGGAGATCGCCATCGCCTCCGGGGTGCCGGTACCCGAGCTGTACGTATTGGAGGACGAGCCCGCCATCAATGCGTTCGCGGCCGGCTGGTCCCCGCGGACGCGGCGGTGGCGGTCACCCGGGGCGCCCTGGACCGGCTCAATCGCGACGAGTTGCAGGGCGTGATCGCGCACGAGTTCAGCCACATCGTCAACGGGGACATGCGGCTGAACATCCGACTGATGGGCCTGCTGTTCGGCATCCTGGTCCTCAGCATCGTCGGGCGGGTGCTGGTCCGGATCCGCGGGCAGCGGAACCCGCTCCCGCTGGTGGGGTTGGCGCTGATCGTGGTCGGGGCCGCCGGACTGTATACGGGCCGGCTGATCAAGGCGGCGGTCTCTCGGCAACGGGAGTACCTGGCCGACGCCTCGGCGGTGCAGTTCACCCGCCAGACCGCGGGGTTGGTCGGGGCGCTGAAGAAGATCGCCGCCCTGCCGGACGGGTCGCAGCTGGACAACGGTCGGGCCGAAGATGTCAGCCACATGCTGTTCGGCTCAGGGAGGCGCATATCCCGCCTGTTCGCCACCCACCCGCCGCTGCTGAAGCGGATCCAGGTCCTCGACCCCACCGTCAGCGCCGAGGAGCTCGAACAGCTAGAGCAGCGGTGGTGGGTGATGCCACCGGACGGACTCGAGGAAGACCAGGCGATGGGGCTGGTGGAGGGACGCCCCGCTGGTCCCGCGCCCCGGTTGCCGGAACCGGCGGCCGTGATGGCGGCGGCGCCGGCGGCGGTGGTCGACACGGTCGGGACCGTGGCCGAGCCGGCTCACCACCAGGCGCAGGCCATCCTGCAGCACCTCCCCCCGGAACTCGCGGCCAAGGCCCACGACCCGGCCATGGTGGTGCCGCTGGTGTTCGGATTGCTGCTGTCCTCCCAGCCCGGGGTCCGGGCCAACCAGCACGCCGTCCTGGTCGCCCGGCACGGGCAAGCGTTGGCGGACGCGGCGTGGCACGAAGGCGACGCTCTGGCCGGACTGCACCCGTTGCTGCGGCTCCCCCTCGCCCAGGTGGCGTTCCCCGCGCTGCGGCAACGACCCCACCCCGAGCAGAACGAGATCGTACGCAGCGTGCACCGACTGATTACGGCGGACGGCCGGCTGTCGGTCTCCGAATACTGCCTGTCCCGCTTGATGCACCAGTCGCTGTACGAGGCGAACCACCACCAGTCCCAGTGGGGCCGGCGGCTCACCACGTTGGCGGCGGTGCGGCCGGCGGCGCTCACCCTGCTGGCCTGCCTCGCCCAGGCGGGGCACACCGACGCCACCACCGCCGCGCAGGCGTTCCAGGTCGGCGCGACCCGGCTGTTCGGGGGGACCCCGCCGCCCTACCAGCCGCCGGCGGAAGGGGTCACCGCGCTGGAGCAGGTGTGGCCGGACCTCGACGGGCTGGTGCCGGAGGACAAGGAACGGCTGGTGCAGGCGCTGGTCGAGGTGGTCAGCTACGCCGACGGGGTGACCGTACCGGAAGCGGAGATGCTGCGGCTGGTGTGCGCCATGCTGCACTGCCCCCTGCCGCCGCTGACCGAGCTGGCGGGGGCGGAGCGGCCGCGCTGACTCGTCCCGGTGGCGCTGGTCGGCTGGTCCACGCCGGCCAGCGCCACCGTCCGCCCTACGCCGATTCCGCAAGCTCCGCCCAAGCCGGCCGTCACCGGCCAGCGGCGTCCATCGCCCGCAGTTCCTTCTTCAACTCGGCGATCTCGTCCCGGATCCGGGCCGCCACCTCGAACTGCAGCTCGCGGGCGGCGGCCAGCATCTGCTCGTTCAGCTCCTCCACCAACTCCACCAACTGGGCACGGGCCATACCCTCGGTCTCGGCCACCACCGCTCGGCCCCGGGAGCGGGTCTCCGGCACCGGCCCCTTGCCCCGGGAGACGTGCCGCCCGGCACCACCGACCACCGCCCCACCTGGAGCGTGGCCGGCCAGCGCCCCGGCGGTGTCCTCGGCCTCCCGGTAGATGTCGTCCAGAATGTCGCGGATCTGCTTGCGCAGCGGTTCGGGGGTGATCCCCCGCTCCTGGTTGTAGGCGATCTGCTTGGCCCGCCGCCGCCGGGTCTCCTCGATCGCCTCCGCCATCGCGGGGGTGATCGTGTCGGCGTACATGTGGACCTGACCGGAGACGTTCCGGGCCGCCCGCCCGATGGTCTGGATCAACGACCGGGGGCTGCGCAGGAACCCCTCCTTGTCCGCGTCCAGGATCGCCACCAGCGACACCTCGGGCAGGTCCAGCCCCTCCCGGAGCAGGTTGATCCCGACCAGCACGTCGTACTCACCCAGCCGCAGCTCCCGCAGCAGCTCCACCCGACGCAGGGTGTCCACCTCCGAGTGCAGGTAGCGCACCCGGATGCCGTGCTCCAGCAGATAGTCGGTCAGGTCCTCCGCCATCTTCTTGGTCAGGGTGGTGACCAGCACGCGCTCGTCCCGCTCGGCCCGCAGCCGGATCTCGTGCATCAGGTCGTCGATCTGCCCCTTGGTCGGCTTGACCACCACCTCGGGGTCCACCAAGCCGGTGGGGCGGATCACCTGCTCCACCACCTGCCCGCCGGTCTGCTCCAGCTCCCACGGCCCGGGGGTGGCGGACAGGAACACCATCTGCCCCACCCGCTCCAGGAACTCGTCGAACCGCAGCGGCCGGTTGTCCTGCGCGCTCGGCAGCCGGAACCCGTGCTCGACCAGCACCCGTTTACGGGAAGCGTCCCCCTCGTACATGCCGCCGAGCTGCGGCACGGTCACGTGCGACTCGTCGATCACGGTGAGGAAGTCGTCCGGGAAATAGTCCAGCAGACAGTGGGGTGGCTCGCCGGGCGATCGCCCGTCGATGTGCATCGAATAGTTTTCGATCCCGGAGCAGAACCCCACCTGGCGCATCATCTCGATGTCGTAGGTGGTGCGCATCCGGAGCCGCTGCGCCTCCAGCAGCTTGCCCTGCCGCTCCAGCTCGGCCAGCCGCTGCTCCAGCTCGGCCTCGATGCCGCGCAGCGCCCGCTCCATCCGCTCCGGCCCGGCGGTGTAGTGGCTGGCCGGGAAGATCAGCAGCTCCTCGGCCTCCCGGACCACGTCCCCGGTCAACGGGTGCAGGTAGTAGAGCCGGTCCACCTCGTCGCCGAACATCTCGATCCGGACCGCCAGCTCCTCGTACGCCGGGATCACCTCCAGGGTGTCTCCCCGCACCCGGAACGTACCCCGCTGGAACGCCACATCGTTGCGGGTGTACTGGATGTCCACCAGCCGACGCAGCAGCTGGTCCCGGTCGAACTCCTGCCCGACCCGCACCCGGACCGCCCGGGAGAGGTACTCCTCGGGGGTGCCGAGGCCGTAGATGGCGGACACGGTGGCGACCACCACCACGTCCCGCCGGGTCAGCAGCGACATGGTGGCCGAGTGCCGCAGCCGCTCCACCTCCTCGTTGATGGAAGCGTCTTTCTCGATGTAGGTGTCGGTCTGCGGGATGTACGCCTCGGGCTGGTAGTAGTCGTAGTACGAGACGAAGTACTCCACCGCGTTGTGCGGCAACAGCTCCCGGAACTCCTTGGCCAGCTGGGCGGCCAGGGTCTTGTTCGGGGCCAACACCAGGGTCGGGCGTTGCAGCTGCTCGATCAGCCAGGCGGTGGTCGCGCTCTTACCGGTGCCGGTGGCTCCGAGCAGCACGACGTACCGTTCCCCGGCCCGGATCCGGCGGGTGAGCTCGGCGATGGCAGCGGGCTGGTCGCCGGCCGGCTGGTAGTCGCTGACCACCTGGAACCGGCCGTCGACCCGGGGGATGTCGACCGTCATGCCCTCCACGCTACGCGCCCGGCCCGACAGGGTGGTGATGCCGGGCGGTGCCGCCGCCGATCACCACCCCGTCGGGCCCGGAACGGCCACCGGGACCACCGGGGACGCTCCCCGGCCCCGGTCACTCCTTGACCGCGGACGCCGCCACCCCCTGCACGAAGTACCGCTGGAACGTGAAGAAGATGATCGCCATCGGCAGGGTGGTGATCAGCGCCCCGGCCAGGATGGTGTTCCAGGGGTTGGCCTCCCCGAACGCTCCCCGCAGCAACGCCAATCCCACCGGCAGGGTACGGAGATCCGGATTGCCGGGTGCGGCGATCAAGGGATGGAGGAAATCGTTCCAGACCGCTTGCGTGGACAGGATGGTCAGCGCGATCAACCCCGGCGCGGCCACCGGCAGCATCACCCGCCAGAACGTCTGGAAGGTGCTGGCGCCGTCGATCGCCGCCGCTTCCTCCAGCTCCGCCGGCAGCTGCTCGAAGAACTGCTTCATCAAGAAGATGCCGAAGGCGTCGAACATCAGCGGCAGGATCAACCCGGCGTACGTGTTGATGATGCCCATCTCTTTCATGACGATGAACCGCGGGATCGCCAGCACGATCGCCGGCACCGCCATCACCGACACCACCAACCCGAACACCAGCGTCCGCCCGACGAACCGCAGCCGGGCCAGGGCATAGCCGGCCAGTGCGCACAGGACCAGCCGACCCAGCACCACCAGCACCGTCACCACGACCGAGTTCAGCAGCCAGCGCGGCAACTGGACGCTGCCTCGGTCCAGCCCTCGCAGCCCCTCCAGGGTCCAGCCGTACCGGGGATCGGCCCACGGGGTGACGGGATGGGCGGCGATGTCCGGCAGGGTCTTGAACACCGTCACCGCGGACAGCACGAACGGATAGAGGAACACCAGCGCGAACCCGACCAACACGCCGTAGCCGAGGAACCGCCGGATCGGCCGCCAGACCGGGGTGCCGGAGCGGCGGGGGCGCCGAAGCTCCGGCGGGGTGGTCGGGCGCGCGGGGGTGGACACGTCGACTGCCATCGTCATCGCTCCCGGGTCAGCCACCGCTGCAGCAGGGTGAAGGAGATGATGATGAAGAAGAGAATCACCGCGATCGCGGCGGCGATCCCGCCCTTGGAGTTGGCGAACAGCTGGGTGTAGATCAGGAACGCCGGGGTGAGGGTGGTCTTCTGCGGCCCCCCGAACGAGATCGCGAAGATCTGGTCGAACACCTGCCAGGTCCCGATCACGCCCAGGGTGAGGACGAAGAAGATGACCGGGCGCATCAGCGGGACGGTGATCCGCCAGAACCGCTGCACCGCAGTGGCGCCGTCGACGATCGCCGCCTCCTCCACCGACGGGTTGATGTTCTGCAACCCCGCCAAAAAGATCAACATCATGGTGCCGGTGGTGGTCCAGATCGCCAGGAGCATGATCGCGGTGAGGGTGACGCTGGGGCCGCTCAACCACTCCCACAGCGACAGGCCCAGGAGTTCGGTCTCGGCCAGCCACGCCGGCGGCTGCTCCATCCCCAGCTGCCGGAACAGCAGGTGCAGCAGCCCGTTCGGATTGTCCAACCAGTTGACCCGCCCGCCCGGCAGCACCGCGTTGATCAGGCCGTTGATCTGGAACAGGAACGTGAAGATCAACGCGACCGCGATGGAGCTGGTGATGGAGGGGAAGTAGTACGCGGTCCGGAAGAACCCTCGCCCTTTGAGGAACCGCTGGTTGAGGATCACCGCCAGCACGAACGCCAGGAAGGTCTGGACCGGCACGACCCCGAGCACGTAGTAGAAGTTGTTCCGCAGCGCCTTGGCGAAGTCGCTGCGCCGGACGCCCGGTTCGGTCAGCAGCTCCCGGTAGTTGTCCAGCCCCGCCGGCTGGGAGTCGAACGGAGAGGTGATGCCGTTCCAGTGCCGGGTGCTCACCCACGCGGTGACCAGGATCGGCAGCACCAGGAACACGAGCAGCCCGAGCAGCGCCGGGGCCGTGAACAGCCATCCCGCCAGGTGGTTCCGGCGACCGCGGCCGCCGGCCCGGGCGAGTCCACGTTGTCCGAGGGTCACCATGGTGTCTCCTCGCCCTCGGGAGCGGGGCCCCACCGGCACCGGCCAGCGGGCGCCCCGCCCCGAGTGGCTGGTGCTAGCCGAGGATGTCCCGGCCAGCGGAGTCGGTGGCCTCGATCAGTTTGTCCACAGTGCTGTTACCGGCGACGATCGCCTGGGCGTGCTCATCGAACACCCCCACCACGTCGGCGAACCCGGGCCGGAACTGCCACTTGTGGGCGTACTCGGCCCCGGCCAGGAACGCCTCCAAGTCCGGCCACTTCGCCAGCCAGTCGTCCCGGACCGACTCGTGCGCCGGCATCACCGCGAAATCCTGGGTCCACGCCAGCGCCCCCTCCGGGCTGGTCAGGTAGTCCACCAGCGCCCAGGAGGCGGCCGGGTTCTTGGCGGTAGCGGCCACGCCGTAGCAGACGGTGAAGGTGAAGGTGGCCTTCCCCGCCGGGCCGGCCGGCAGCTCCGCCACCGCCCACTTCCGGTCGGGGAAGTCCTGGGCCAGGGCGTTCACCACCCAGTTCCCCTCAATCGCCATCGCGGCCCGCCCCTTGCCGAACGCTTCTCCCGCCCAACCGGCGTCCACCTCGCTCGGGCTGACCGCCAGCCCCTCGGCGTACAGGTCGGCGATGAACTCCAAGCCTTCGCGGGATTGCGGCGAGTCGATGGTCATCTCGGTCACGTCCGGGTCGGTCAATCCGCCACCGGCCTGGTACAGGAACACGCCCCAGCGGGGGTACTCCACCCCCATCACCAGCCCGGCCCGGTCGTCGGTGGTCAACGCCTCGGCGGCATCCCGCAGCTCCTGCCAGGTGGTGGGGGGCTCCAGCCCGGCCTCGGCGAACGCCTCCGGGTCGTAGACCAGGGCCAACGTGGAGAAGTCCTTCGGCGGGCAGTACCACACCCCGTCGTAGGTGAAGGCCTCTCGCAGCGAGGGGTAGATGCCCTCCGAGTCGGTCAGCACCCCGTCCGGGATCGGGGCCAGCACCCCGGCGTCGACCAGGTCCGGCAGCTTGTAGCTGTCCACGTAGAACACATCCGGCGGGGTGCCGCCGGCCAACGCGGTCTGCAGGGTGGTGTCGTACTCCGGCACCGGGTTGAACCGGACGTTGGCGCCGGTCTCCTCGTTGAACTTCTCCAGCAGCCGGGTCAGGGCTTCGTCCTCGGCCGCCGAGGAGGACCAGCCCATCAGCTGCAGTTCCACTCCCTGCAGGTCCACTTCGCCGGTCACGTCCGTGGCGGCGCCGTTGCCATCCCCGCCGCAGCCGGCGACCGCAACCGCGACCGTCGCGGCCAGCGCCACCGCCGACCACCGCTTCGCTCTGCTCATCCTGACTCCTTCCAGGTACGGGGGGCGTCCGCGCCGTCTTACGGAGAGGTGCTGGCGCGGACGGTGAGGGTCGGGCGCAACAGGTGTGCGCGGCCGGGGTCCGGTACCCCGGGCACTCCGAGGGCGTGCAGCAGCACCCGCACCGCCGTGCGACCGGCCTGTTCAATCGGTTGAGCCACGCTGGTCAGTTCGATCCCGGGCAGCCCGGCGGCCGGGGTGTCGTCGAACCCCACCACCGCCACGTCGTGGCCGGGCCGCAGGCCCCGCTCGGCGATCGCCCGCAGCGCGCCGTAGGCGAACACGTCACTGACGCACACGATCGCGGTAGGAGGCTCGGGACCGTCCAACAGCTCCGCGGCTCGCGCGTGCCCAGGTGCCATGCCCTGTTCGGCCCGGACCACCCGCGGGGTGAGTCCGAGTCGCTGGCACGCGGCCTGGTAGCCGGACAACCGGTCGTCACCAACCCCGGAGCCCTCCGGCCATCCCAGGTAGGCGATCCGTCGGTGGCCCAGGGCGTACACGTGCTCGACCGCCTCGGCGGTGCCGGTGGCGCCGTCCACGTCCACCCACGGGCCGACTTCCTCCCCCTGCCAGGTCCGCCCGAACGACACAAACGGTACGTCTCGCTCGGCTAGCCACCGATGACGCGGATCCCCCACCACGGTGTCGGCCAGGATGAAGCCGTCCACGGCGCGCTGGCCGAGCAGCTCCGCGTACTGCGCCAGTCCGTCATCGTCGTCGGCGGTGAACAGCAGCAGGTGGAAGCCGTGCTCGGCGGCGGCGTCCGTGACCGCGTGGACAAACCGGTCCAGCACCGGGTTGAGTTCCCCGGGCGGGGTGGGGCGCACCCGGTAGCCGAGCATCCGACTGGCTTGGGTGCGCAGGGAGCGCGCCACCCGGTGGGGCCGGTAGTTCAGGGCCTTGATCGCGGCTTCTACTCGGGCGCGCGTGTCCGGTGCCACCCGGTCTGGCGCGTTCAGGACGTTCGACACCGTCTGCCGGGACACCCCGGCGGCCGCCGCCACACTCGCCAGCGTGGGTCCGTGCTGTCCGCCCGCCACTGTCAGCGCCCTTCTTCACAGATGAACGATCCCCGCTTGCAGTGCGTGGGTGGATCGTTCAAACTGATAACTCAACTCGCGTTTGATCGTTCAAATCCTCGGTGTGGCGAGGAATATAGGATCCACTCCGCCCCCTGTCAAGCCCTACGGAGATCATGACTACCAACGACTCGGCCCCGATCCCCCAACCGTTCCTGCACGAGCTGCTGACCTGCGTCCGGGCCCCGACGGTGGCCCTGTCCGCCCGCGACGGACAGATCCGCGGCGGCGCCACCGGGCTGTTCCGGCACGACCGGCGCGTGCTGTCCGAGCTGACCGTGGAGGTGGACGGGCAGCCCCCGGTGCCGGTCGGGTACCAGCAGTCCCGCGCCACCAGTGCCTGGTTCGTCGGGGTCGCCCGGCACCTGGGTGACCCGATCGCCGACCCGACCGTCCGGGTGGAGCGTCACCGTGACGTCACCGCCGACGGCCTGGTCGAGGAGATCGTGCTGGTCAACAACGCCCGCCAGCCGGTCACCACCACCCTGGGGTGCCGCCTGGCGGTGGACTTCGCCGGGATGGACGCGGTCAAGGCCGGCCGGCAGTCGACCCTCCGGCGGCCCGAGCAGCGCGACCGGGGCACGTTGACCTGGCGCGACCCGTACGCCACCGTCACCGTACAGGCCACCGGCGAGCCGGAGGTGGAGCTCGCCGCGGACCACACCGCCCGGCTGACCTGGCGGGTGGAGCTGCCGGCCCACAGCCGGTTCCCGGTCACCCTCTCGGCCACCGCCGCCCGCACCCCGCGGGGACGGGTGAACACCTTCGACGCCCCCGCTGGGCCGGTGTGGCCGCACCCGGCCACCGTCACCGGCCCGACCGACCTGAGCCGGCTCCTCGCCCGGGGCATCGCCGACCTCGAGGCGCTCACCCTCACCGACCCCGACCGGGCCGGCGCGGTGTTCGCCGCCGCGGGCACCCCGTGGTACCTCACCCTGTTCGGCCGGGACTCGCTGTGGGCGGCCCGGTTCACCCTGCCCCTGGGCACCGACCTGGCCGCCGGCACCCTGCGGGTGCTGGCCGACCGGCAGGGCACCCGGCACGATCTCGTGACCGCGGAAGCGCCCGGCAAGATCGCCCATGAGGTGCGGCCGGAGGGGATCGGTGACCTGCCGGAGGTGTACTTCGGCACGGTGGACGCCACCGCGCTGTGGATCTGCCTGCTGCACGACGCCTGGCGGTGGGGGCTGCCGGCGGAGCAGGTGCGCCCGCTGCTCGACCACCTGCAGGCGGCCCTGGGATGGCTGACCACCGACGCCGACGCCGACGGGGACGGGTTCCTGGAGTACCTCGACCACACCGGTCGCGGGCTCGCCAACCAGGGGTGGAAGGACTCCGGCGACGCGATCCAGTTCGCCGACGGCACCATCGCCACCCCACCCATCGCCCTCGCCGAGGCCCAGGCGTACGCGTACCAGGCCGCCATGGCCGGGGCGGCGCTGCTCGACGCGCACGGCCGGGACGGTGGCGACCAGGCGCGCCAGTGGGCGGCCGCGCTACAGGAACGCTTCCGGGCGGCGTTCTGGGTGACCGACTCCCGGGGCCGGTTCCCGGCGATCGCGCTGGACGGCGCCAAGCGCCCGGTCGCGGTGGCCGCCTCCAACCTGGGGCACCTGCTCGGCACCGGGCTGCTGCGCCCGGACGAGGCCGCCGCGGTGGCGGCCCGACTGGCCGCCCCCGACCTGGACTGCGGCTACGGGCTCCGCACGTTGAGCGCGGAGGCGGCCGGGTTCAACCCGCTCGGCTACCACACCGGCAGTGTCTGGCCGCACGACACCGCGATCGCGGTGACCGGCCTGGCCCGCCAGGGGCACCCGGCGGTCGCGGCGTCGTTGGCCGAGGGGCTACTCCGCGCCGCTCCTCGGTTCGACCACCGGTTGCCGGAGCTGTTCGGCGGCGTCACCGCCGACCCGGACGCCGCGGGTGACGCCCCGCTGGCCTACCCGGCCTCCTGCCGACCGCAGGCCTGGTCCGCCGCGGTGGCCCCAGCGCTGCTGACCGCCGCCCTGGGATTGGAGGCGGACGTCCCCGGCGGGTATCTCACCGTCCGCCCCCACCCGGAGTTCGCCCACTGGTTCCCGCTGCGGGTGGAGGGGCTACGGGTGGCCGGGCATCCGCTGACGGTGGCGGTGGCCGCCGACGGCACGGTCGAGGTGCACACCGACGCACCGGTGGAGGTCCGGGTGGAGACGGCGGCTCCGTCAGTACGGGTGCCCCGTAGTCGGGCGGCCGGGGCCACTGACGACCCCGCCCCGACCACCCACCCAGAGCCGGCCGGTTGATCACGAAGCGCGTGATTGTCCGCCGCACCCCACCCCGGTTGCCTAGGCTCACCCCATGACCACGGCTCCGGATCCGGCGGCCCCGGCGCTACGGCCGCCTCGACCGGCGTCGCGACCGACCCCGGCGCCGGTCCCGCAGCCGTTCCTGCACGAGCTGGTGATCTGCATGCGGGCCCCCGCGGTGGCCTTGTCCGACCCCGACGGCCAGATCCGGCCCGGCGGAGTGCAGGGGCTGTTCCATCGCGACCACCGGATCATCTCCGAGCTGGTCGTCGACGTGGACCAGCAGGAGCCGGTGCCGATTGGTCATCACGAGGTGGACGCGGATGCGGCCCGGTTCGTCGGGGTGGTGCGCCACCTCGGGGATCCGAGCTTGGATCCCACCGTCCGGCTGGAGCGGGAACGCCGCGTCGCCGGTGACGGCCTCACCGAACGGGTGGTGCTGGTCAACGCGTCCCGGCAGCCGGTCACCGCCACCGTGCGGGTGCACGTCGGGGTGGATTTCGCCGCGCTCGGCGCGGTCAAGCACGCGGAACCCACCCGACCGGTCCGGCCGGTGTGCCTGGCGCCCGATCGCGCCGAGTGGAGCACCGACCACATCCGGGCCCGGTTGCAGGTGTCCGGCGGCCCCACGCTGGCGGTGGACGACCAGCAGCGGCTGCGGGTCCGGTGGCAGGTGTCGCTACCGGCCCATCAGCACTGGGTGGCCACCCTGACCATGCACGCCGACGCCCCCTCCCCCGACCCCGGCAACAGCTTTCAACCGGCCCCCGCCGGCTTCGGCTGGCAGCGGGTGTACCTGACCGGTCCGCCGGAGGTGGCCCGGTTGGTCGAGCAGGGGCTGACCGACCTGGCGGCGCTGATGCTGTCCGACCCGTTGCAGCCGAGCGACCTGTTCCCGGCCGCGGGCAGCCCCTGGTTTCTGACCCTGTTCGGGCGAGACACGCTCTGGACCGCTCGGATGCTGCTACCGCTCGGCACCGACCTCGCCGCGGGCTGTCTGCGGACGTTGGCTCGCCGACAGGGGCGCCAACGGAACCCCAAGACCGGAGAGGCGCCGGGGCGGATCCTGCACGAAGTCCGGGACGCGCCCGTCGGGGTCGGCGGGCTGCCTTCCCGCTACTACGGCACGGTGGACGCCACCTCGCTGTGGATCTGCCTGCTGCACGACGCCTGGCGGTGGGGAATGCCGGAACCGGAGGTGGCGGCGTTGCTGGAGCCGCTGGGGCAGGCGTTGCGCTACCTGGTGGAGGAGGCCGACGCCGATGGTGACGGGTTCCTGGAGTACATCGACCGCACCGGTCACGGGCTGACCAACCAGGGGTGGAAGGACTCCGGTGACGCGATCCAGTTCCCGGACGGGACGGTGGCCACCCCGCCGATCGCGCTGGCGGAGGCGCAGGCGTACGCGTACGAGGCGGCCCTCGCCGGTGCCGCCCTGGTGACCGCGTTCGGCCAGCCCCCGACCGGCCCCGACGCCGACCGGCTGCGGGAGTGGGCCGCCCAGCTCCGGTCCCGGTTCCACGCCACGTTCTGGGTCCGGGACCACCGGGGCCACTTCCCCGCGATCGCCCTGGATGGGGCGAAGGTCCCGGTCCCCACCGCGGCCTCCAACCTCGGGCATCTGCTAGGTACCGGGCTGCTGGACTCGGAGCAGGCCGCGACCGTGGCGGCCCGGCTGGCCGCCCCGGACCTGGACTGCGGCTACGGGCTCCGCACCATGAGCGCGGAAGTGACCGGCTACAACCCGCTCGGCTACCACACCGGCACGGTCTGGCCCCACGACACCGCGATCGCGGTCCGGGGGCTGGCCATTCAGGGGCAGATGGCGGTGGCCGCCAGCCTGGCGGCGGGGCTGGTGCGGGCGGCGCCCGAGTTCGGCCACCGCCTACCCGAGCTGTACGCCGGCACCGACGCCCGGGCCGGGGAGGCGGTGCTGGCGTATCCGGCCGCCTGCCGCCCCCAGGCCTGGTCGGCCGCGGCCGCGGTGACCCTGGTGACCGCCGCGCTCGGACTGGCCGCGGACGTACCCGCCGGTACCTTGACCGTCCACCCCACGCCGGAATTCGGGTCGTGGTTTCCGCTCCGGTTTCGGGGGTTACGGGTAGCGGGGCACCCATTGACCGTCGCGGTTGACGCCACCGGTCGGGTGGAGGTGGAGACCTCGGCCGAACTGGCGATCCGCGTCAAAGGGCTCTAACCAACCACCGGATCCGCTCCGCGGTGGTCGCGCGCCATTGTGTGAATCAGCTCACCGCGCTACGGTCAAATCGTAGGCCGCTCGCGGCGGCCCACCGGCACAGGGCCAGGCCTCCACACCGGCCGGTCTCGACCGGTGCACTGGTTGCTGCCCCGGCGTTTCGCCGGTGAGCGCCCGGTGTGGTTGCGCAATCGGCGCGATCGGTCAGCCGCGAGCGGTCTCTTCCTGTGCCGGGAATTTCAAGACGAGTCCCTTGTCACCCGAAACGGGGAGCGTCACTTTTGGCGGGGTTGCCGCGTTCAACCGGCCATGAGAGTGACCGCGCCGACCGCGGGCTCCGCCACCCCGCCGGCCCCGCGTTCTCGTCGCCGCTTGGCCACCGTCCTCACCGTCGTCAGCCTGCTGATCGGGCTGGCCGCGGTAACCGCGCAGCAATTGCTGCTAGAGCCTTCTGAGCCGCCGGCCGAGCCGGCCCGACCGCTGTCACAGGAAGAGGCGGAGCGGCTGGCGAGCATGCGGGAACGTAATTATCACGACGGTGGTGCCGGCGTACGCGCCACCATTTCTGACGGCACCACCTCGGTCCACTTGGCTGGCTGGGTGGACTGGCGGCACCCGGTGGTCTATCTCGCCCGCTCCGGCAGCACTCCGGGGGTGGCCGATGAACTCCTGCAGGCCGTTCCCGGGCTGGTGGCCTACCGGCCGGGGTCGGTAGAGGCCCCCACGACCAGCCCGGTGAGTAGGACCAGCCCGGACGCTTCCGCCAGCGTGCCGGTGGTCGACCCCCATCCGCTGCCGCCTGTCCCGCCTCCCGCCGACGGCTGGCAGGTACGGCCGTTGGCGCCCGGCAGCGGCACCAGCGCGCCCCACGACCCGTCGGCGGTGGATTCGGCCCTGGCGCTCCTGCTGAACTTGACTTCGCCCCAGCCGGACTCCGCCACGCTCCTGGCTAACAGCGACTCGCGCTGGCTGCGACCGGACCGCGCCGCCGGGTACGACGTCGACGTCCTCCTCGGCCCGGCCATCCCGCCGGTGGAGCCCACCGAGAGCACCGCCACCCCGGTGCCGCAATCGCTGGCCGCGATGGGCGGGGCGGTCCAGTACTGGCTGGATCGGCAGGGGCGGCTGCACCAGCTGGCCGCGCTGCTGTCGGAAACCACCACCTTGGAGATGACGCTGGATCGCTCCGCTCAGCCCACCACGGAGGTGCTGGATCTGCTCGGCGGGGACCCGATCCAGCCGGCCCCGGTCAGCTGGCCGGAGGCGGAGCTGCTGGCGCGGCTGGGCCAGAGTAACTACGCCGCCGGCGGTGGTGAGGTCGTCGTGACCGTGCCCAATCAGGACGGGACGACCTTCCGGGCCCGGGGTTGGCTGGACTGGCAGCGGGGCATCACCTACCTGATCAGCGGGCCGGTGGATGATCCGCTCGGGCTGGTGTGGGCCGACCGGGAAGCGGTCGGCTACCGTCCCGGCCCCCTGCCGGAGGGCGAGCAGCCACCGCTACCAGCTCCTGCGGACGGCTGGCAGTGGAGCTTGTGGACTCAGCGCGGGGACGAGTACGGCGGATTCGACGTGGATCTGCTCCTCAACGAGGCACTCAACGCCGGGGGCGGGCACGGACTGGATCCGGAAGTGATCCATCAGCATGCCTACCGGTTGCGCAGCGACACCCTGGCGGGAAAGCCGGTGACGGTGTACGAGATCCAGCGGCAGACGGAGACCGAGGTCAG
The DNA here is from genome assembly GCA_963809545.1 of uncultured Actinomycetota bacterium. GTDB lineage: Bacteria > Actinomycetota > Actinomycetes > Mycobacteriales > Micromonosporaceae > Natronosporangium. The sequence goes on from CAWEKD010000009.1 coordinate 120,047, forward strand.
TCCTGGCCAGTCCCGCCTCCGGTACTGGGTGGACGATCAAGCCGGCATCTTGCTGCGGTTGGAGATCCGCACCCGCAGTGGCGGGTTCGGGCAACTGGACCTCACCCCGGCCCCGGTGCCGTACCTGTACTGACCCGGTGGTGGAGCGGGGTCAGGGGCACCAGCCCGTGGCGGTCGCCCACTGCGTGACCCGGTCGGCGATCTGGTCGAACCAGGGCTCCTTGGCCTCGGCGTACGCGGTGAGGGTGGTGGTCCGGGCGGCCAGGTCCCGTTTCAGGGCGGCGTATTCGGCCCGGGCATCCGGTTCGGCCCGTAGCCAGTCCCGCATTAGGAGGCTCCACCGCCACCCGGGGGAGCTGGCCGGTCGCACATGCAGGTACGCCGGCCGGCCGGGGTCGGCGTTGCCGTGCAGCCGCTTCTCCCACGCTGCCGGGTCGGTCACCGGCGGTTTCGGCCGGTCCCGCCACTGCCCCGGGTACGCCGGGAATCCGGCCGCGGCCAGCCGGTCGGCCACGGCGTCGGCGGTGGCCAGGTCGGGCACCGTGAGCTGGAGGTCGAGCACGTCTTTGGCCGGCAGTCCCGGCACCGCCGTGGAGCCGATGTGGTCGATCCGGTACTCCTCCCCCACCGCCTGTCGGATCCGGGCCGCCAACCGGGCGAACTGCGCCGGCCAGTCCGGGTCGGGGTCCACCACCTGGACCGGCCCGTCCGGCCGGGCGGGCCGGCGCTGGCGCAGGTGGGCTTCGAACTGGCGGAGGCGGGGCCAGAGCGCGTCCACGGCCGCGTGGAGGGCGGTCACCGGGCCGTCGTTGCGGAGCAGGACGTCGGCGGCCGCCCGCCGCTCCTGGTCGGTGGCCTGGTTTCGGATCCGCGCTCGGGCGTCGGCGGGGTCCATGCCCCGGTGCTCCACCAGCCGCTGCACCCGGACCGGCTCAGGCGCCTCCACCACCAGCACCAGGTGGTATCCGGGCGCCAGGCCCGACTCCACCAGCAGCGGGACGTCGTTGACCACCACCGCGTCGGCCGGAGCCGCCGCGGTCAGTTCCGCGGTGCGGGCTCGTACCCGCGGATGGATGATCTCCTCCAGCCGGCGCCGGGCGGCCGGGTCATGGAACACCACCGCCGCCAGCGCCGCCCGGTCCAGCCCGCCGCTGGCGTCCAGGACCTGGTCCCCGAAGGCCGCGACCACCTCGCGCAGGCCCTCGGTGCCGGGGGCCACCACCTCCCGGGCCAGCGCGTCCGCGTCGATCACCACCGCGCCGTGCGCTGCCAGGCGTTGGGCCACCTGGGTCTTACCCGCGCCGATCCCACCGGTCAATCCGATTCGCAGCACCCCGACAGTCAACCGCAGCCGCGGCGGGATCGACACGCCAGGGTGTCACCCCCGAGGGGGCCGACATAACAGACATATACTCTACGTAGTCATGTAATTACACCGATGCTAGTTTGTGGGAGTTTTCGGATGACCCAGCCCGAGCCGTATCTGATCGTCACGCACCTGCCGGGCCGGTGGCGGGACCGTCATGTTCCGCGGCATCGCCCCGGACGGCACCGCTGGCGGCCGGACACTGCCCGGAACGTCCGACGCCCCCACCCGCACCGGCCACTCTCCCCTCGGCTGCGGCGGCGAGGGCGCCATCGGCGCCGCCCCGACCGCCCGGTGTTGGCCGCCTGCCAACAGGTCGGCATCGTGACGACGCTCGTGATGCTGCTCGTCAGCGGCTGGTTCACCGCCTCCGGCGCCACCGCCGTAGCGCAGATGACCCACCCCTGACCGGACCGGGGCTCATTCCGGCTCACTAACGAAACCACCCGGGCCGGTGGCGGGTTGTGCCCGCTCACCGGCCCGGGTGGTGACGCCACTACCGGAGCGAGGATCAGCCGCCGGCCAGCTTCTCCTTCAGCGCGGCCAGCGCCTCGTCCGTGGCCAGCGTGCCAGACGGCTCACTGGAGCGCCGGGAACGCCGCCCGGAGTCGCCCGACTCGGCGGCCTCCTCGGCAGCGGCCGCCGCCCGGGCGTTCTGCACCTGCCGGCTGTGCGCCTCCCAGCGGGCCCGGGCCTCGGCGTACTGCCGCTCCCACTCCTCGCGCTGCTTCTCGTACCCCGGCAGCCACTCGCCGCTCTCGGGGTCGAAGCCCTCCGGGTACTTGTAGTTGCCGTGCTCGTCGTACTCGGCGGTCATCCCGTAGAGGGTCGGGTCGAAGTGCTCCTCGCCCTCCACGTAGCTCTCGTTGGCCTGCTTGAGCGACAGCGAGATCCGCCGGCGCTCCAGGTCGATGTCGATGACCTTGACCATCACCTCGGAGCCGACCTGCACCACCTGCTCCGGGATCTCGACGTGCTTCTCCGACAGCTCGGAGATGTGCACCAGGCCCTCGATCCCGTCCTCGACCCGGACGAACGCACCGAACGGCACCAGCTTGGTGACCACACCCGGCACGATCTGCTGGATCTGGTGCTTGCGGGCGAACTGCCGCCACGGGTCCTCCTGGGTGGCCTTCAGCGACAGCGACACCCGCTCCCGCTCCAGGTCCACGTCCAGGACCTCGACCTCGACCTCCTGGCCGACCTCCACCACCTCGGACGGGTGGTCGATGTGCTTCCACGACAGCTCGGAGACGTGCACCAGGCCATCCACGCCACCGAGGTCGACAAACGCCCCGAAGTTGACGATCGAGGAGACCACGCCCTTGCGGACCTGGCCCTTGGCCAGCTTGTTGAGGAACTCGGTGCGGACCTCGGACTGGGTCTGCTCCAGCCACGCCCGGCGGGACAGGACCACGTTGTTGCGGTTCTTGTCCAGCTCGATGATCTTGGCCTCGAGCTCCCGGTTGACGTACGGCTGGAGGTCGCGCACCCGGCGCATCTCGACCAGCGAAGCGGGCAGGAAGCCGCGCAGCCCGATGTCGAGGATGAGGCCGCCCTTGACCACCTCGATGACGGCGCCGCGAACGACGCCGTCCTCTTCCTTGATCTTCTCGATGGTGCCCCAGGCGCGCTCGTACTGGGCCCGCTTCTTGGACAGGATCAGCCGGCCCTCCTTGTCCTCCTTCTGGAGAACCAGGGCCTCGATCCGGTCACCGACCGACACCACCTCGGCGGGGTCCACGTCGTGCTTGATGGACAGCTCCCGAGAGGGAATCACGCCCTCGGTCTTGTAGCCGATGTCGAGCAGGACTTCGTCCCGATCGACCTTGACGACGGTCCCCTCGACAATGTCGCCGTCATTGAAGTACTTGATGGTCTCGTCGATCGCGGCGAGGAAGGCCTCCTCCGAGCCGAGGTCGTCGACGGTGACCTGGGTGGTGGCGGCGTCGCCGCCGTTGTTGGCGCTCGAGGTGGCCTCGATGCTGCTCGTCATGTGGTTTGTTGCTCCGAACGGATGGTTGTCGTGGTGACTCGGTTATCTGCCGGGATTCCGGCAGTGCGCCCACCAGTTCGCCGCGGAACTGCCCCCGCGATCGTGCTCCGACCACCGGGTCACCCTGCGGCCGCGAACCCACTCCCTGCCGGGGCACGCAACTCGCGAACGCATCGAATAGCTTACCGTGCGCAAGACCACACCGTGCAAGCCCTCCGGAGGATCTTCCAAACCCTGGTCAGCCCCGCTACAGCTGGCCGCTGGCCCCGCCGCGCCAGCGGCCACTAGCGTGGCGGCATGGGACAGGTACGGGTGGGGCGCCAGCCGGTGACCAACGCGCAGGCCCGGCAGGCCAGCCGGCGCTGGTGGGACAGCGACGCCGACGCATACCACGCCGAACACGGCGAATTTCTCGGCGAGGTCGACCTGCGGTGGTGTCCGGAGGGGCTACGGGAGGCGGAGGTACGGCTGCTGGGCGACGTGCGCGGCGCCCGGGTACTGGAATTGGGCTGCGGCGGCGCCGCCGGGGCACGCTGGCTGACCAGCCAGGGCGCGTTCGCGGTGGGCTTGGACCTGTCCGCCGGGATGCTGCGGCACGCCGCCGCCGGTAACCGCCGCAGCGGCGTCGGCGGCGCCGCTGGTGCAGGCCGACGCGCTCGCGCTCCCGTTCCGCGACCGTAGCTTCGACCTGGTGTTCACCGCGTTCGGCGCGGTCCCGTTCGTGGCGGACTCCGCGGCCCTGATGCGGGAGGTGGCACGGGTGCTGCGCCCGGGCGGCCGGTGGGTGTTCGCGGTGACCCACCCGATGCGGTGGATCTTCCTCGACGACCCGGGTGAGGCCGGACTGGTGGCGGTGCATTCGTACTTCGACCGCCGGCCGTACGTGGAATACGACGAGGACGGCCAGCTCACGTACGTGGAGCAGCACCGCACCCTCGGCGACCGGGTACGGGAACTGGTAGCGGCGGGTTTCACCCTGCTTGACCTGATTGAGCCGGAATGGCCGGAGGGGCACGAGCGGATCTGGGGACAGTGGGGCCCGCTGCGGGGCCGACTGTTCCCCGGGACCGCGATCTTCGTCACCCGGCTCACCGAGCCACCCCGCTGACGGTCGACCGGGCGACCTCAGCGCCGACGGGGTGGGGTCAGTGGCTGGCCGCCTCCCAGTCCGGCCCCACCCCGACCGCGACCTCCAACGGCACCGACAACGTGTAGGCGCCGCTCATCTGCTCGCGCACCAGCGCGGTGAGCTGCTCCTGCTCCCCCGGCGCCACCTCGAACACCAGCTCGTCGTGCACCTGTAGCAGCATCCGGGAGCGCATCTGGGCGGTCCGCAGCGCGGTGTCGATCCGCAGCATCGCCAGCTTGATGATGTCCGCGGCCGAGCCCTGGATCGGGGCGTTGAGGGCCATCCGCTCAGCCATCTCCCGCCGCTGCCGGTTGTCGCTGTTCAGGTCCGGGAGGTAGCGGCGGCGGCCGAGCATGGTCTCGGTGTACCCGTCCCGGCGGGCGGCCTCCACCACCTGCTGGAGGTAGTCCCGGACCCGGCCGAAGATCCGGAAGTACTCCTCCATCAGCTCCCGCGCCTCCGCGGTGCTGATCTGCAGCTGCTGGGACAGGCCGTACGCGGACAGCCCGTAAGCCAGCCCGAAGTTCATCGCCTTGATCTTCCGGCGCTGGTCGGGGGTGACCTCGTCCGCCGGCACCCCGAACACCGACGCGGCCGTGACCGCGTGGAAGTCGCGACCGGCCCGGAACGCCTCCACCAGGGTCTGGTCACCGGACAGGTGCGCCATGATCCGCATCTCGATCTGGCTGTAGTCGGCGGTCAGCAGCGCCTCGTACCCCGACCCCACCACGAACGCCCGTCGGATCCGCCGCCCTTCCTCGGTGCGGATCGGCACATTCTGCAGATTGGGGTCGGTAGAGGACAGCCGGCCGGTGGCCGCCACCGTCTGATAGAAGGTGGTGTGGATCCGCCCGTCCGGGCTGACCGACTTGAGCAGTCCGTCCACGGTCGACTTCAACCGCGCCACGTCGCGGTGCCGCAACAGGTGCGCCAGCACCGGGTGGCCGGTCTGGGCGTACAACCCCTGCAGCGCGTCCGCGTCGGTGGTGTACCCGGTCTTGATCCGCTTGGTCTTCGGCAGGCCGAGCTGATCAAACAGGATCTCCTGCAACTGCTTCGGGGAGCCGAGGTTGAACTCCCGCCCCACCACCTCGTACGCGGCCTGCGCCACGGCCTTCACCTCCGCGGCGAAGTGGGCCTCCAGCTCGGACAGGTAGTCGGTGTCGGCGGCGATCCCGGCCTGTTCCATGTCGGCGAGCACCCGCTCCAGCGGCAGCTCTACTTCCTGCAGCAGCCGGCGGCCGGCCTCCCCCAGCTCCTCGGTGAGCGCGTCGGCCAGCTCGAGCGTGGCCCGGGCCTGCAGCATCAGCGCCTGCTCCTGCTCACCGGTGGCGAGCCCGTCCAGCATCGGCTGCGGGTCGTCGACCCCGTCGGCCCGCAGCTCCTTCCGGAGGTAGCGCAGGCTCAGGTCGGCCAGGTCGTAGGAGCGCTGATCCGGCCGTACGAGATAGGCCGCCAGCGCCGTGTCGTGCACCACCCCGGCCAGTCGCCAACCGTGGCTGGCCGCGGCCAACCGCACCGGCTTGGTGTTATGGAACACCTTCGGACGCTCCGGGTCGGACAACCAGGCCGCCACCGCCGCCTCGTCGTCCTGATCGAGAGAGGCCGGATCGAACCAGGCGGCCGGGCCGTCCGCGGTCGCCACCGCGATCCCGGTCAGCTGCCCGGTGCCGCGACCAAATTGACCGGTCACCGCCACCCCTACCCGGGTCCCGACCGGTGCATGGGTGGCCAACCACCCCGCGACCTGCCCGACCCCCAGCACCTCCGCATCGAGGGCGAACCCGTCCTCGGCCTCTGGCTCGGTCGGGCTCGAGGTAGGAGTACAGCCGGTCCCGCAGCACCCGGAACTCCAGGGTGTCGAACACCTGGTGGACCGCCTCCCGGTCCCAGCCGGTCCACCGGGTCTCGGCCACCGTGATCGGCAGGGTCAGGTCGTCACCAGCCGGTTGAGCTGGTGGTTGCGCAGCACCTCCGCGAGGTGGGCCCGGAGGTTCTCCCCCGCCTTGCCCTTGATCTGATCGACGTGGGCGACGATCTCCTCCAGCGAGCCGTACTGCCCCAGCCACTTGGCGGCGGTCTTCGGCCCCACCCCGGGCACCCCGGGCAGGTTGTCGCTCGGCTCCCCCACCAGCGCGGCCAGGTCGCGGTAGCGCTCCGGGGGAACGCCGTACTTGGCGGTCACCGCCGCCGGGTCCATCCGGGCCAGCTCGGAGACCCCCCGGATCGCGTACAGCACCGTCACCCGGTCGTCCACCAGCTGCAGCGCGTCCCGGTCGCCGGTGGTGATCAGCACCTGCATCCCGGCGGCCCGCCCCTGGGCGGCCAAAGTGGCGATCACGTCGTCCGCCTCGTACCCCGGGAGGCTCACCGCCGGAATCCGCAGCGCGGCCAGCACCTCCTGGATCAAGCTGACCTGCCCGGCGAAGTCCGGCGGGCTCTCCTGCCGGCCGGCTTTGTACTCCGCGTAGGTCTGGGTGCGGAACGACTGCCGCGACACGTCGAAGGCCACCGCCACGTGGGTCGGCTGCTCATCCCGCAGCACGTTGATGAGCATGGAGGTGAAGCCGTAGACCGCGTTGGTCGGCTGGCCGGTGGTGGTGGAGAAGTTCTCCACCGGCAGGGCGAAGAAGGCCCGGTAGGCCAGCGAATGACCATCGACCAGCAGCAGGCGGGAGTCGGTTGCCGTCACGCTTATCGACTCTAGTCCGGCCCACCGACACCGCCGACATGCCCGGCCGATGCCTCACCCGCGCCGCGATCAGCGACGGAAGGTCACGACTCTACAACATCCCGGTGGACAGTGAACTTTACCTCTGGTGCCAACCGGGGATGGCTCACTAGGTTTCGCCGCAGCTACCTGTTTGCCGGCGCGGCCCGCGCCTCGCAACGTCAACCGAAGGAGACGCTAGATGACTCGCCCACGATTCGCATGGCGCAGCGTCGCTGTGTTGGGCGTCGCCGCATTGGCGCTCGGCGCCTGCGGCGACGGCGGCAAGGACTCGCAGGACGGCACCGACGAGCAGTTCGAGGGCACGCTGACCGTCGGCATGATCCTGCCGACCACCGGGGGTCTGGCCACCTACGGCGTCGGCATGATGGCGGCGGTGCACACCGCCGCCGAGGAGATCAACGCCGCCGGCGGTGTCTGGGGCAACGACGTCAAGGTGCTCCATGAGAACGAGGGGCCGGCCGAGGAGCCGGATGTGGTGGCCGCCGCCGCAGACTCGATGATTCGCGCAGGAGGTCAACGCCGTGATCGGCGCCGCCTCCAGCACCGCCTCGCTGAACATCATCGAGGCGCTGTACAACCAGAAGATCATCCAGGTGTCGCCCTCGAACACCGGGCCCGGACTTCACCGACCACCAGTTCGGTGACTACTACTTCCGGACGGCACCGTCGGACATCATCCAGGGCAGCGCCCTGGCTGAGGTGATCATTGCGGACGGACACGCCACCCTGGGCATCCTGGGCCAGCAGACCGCCTACGGCCAGGGCCTGGCCAACCAGATCGAGTCGGTCTACACCGCCGGCGGTGGCGAGGTGGTCTACAAGGAGTTCTACGACCTGTCCCAGACCGAGTACTCCGCGGAGATCGCCGCGCTGGTGCAGGCCGACCCGGACGCGTTCGTGCTCGTCTCCTACGACGAGGCGCGGTCGATCATCCCGGCGCTGGTCAACGCCGGCTTCTCCCCGCAGGACAAGCAGTTCTACTTCGTCGACGGCAACCGGCTGGACTACAGCGAGTTCGACGAGGGCCTGATGGAGGGCACCAAGGCCACCCAGCCGATCGGGTCCACCGACCAGAGTGCGCTGATCGCCCGGGTGGAGGAGTACCACGGCGACAAGCTGCCGGAGATCGCGTACGTGCCCGAGTCCTACGACGCGATGATCCTGATCGCGCTGGCGGCGATCTCCGCCAACACCGACGATCCGGACGTCCTCCGGGAGCACATGATCAAGGTCACCAACGGTGACAACGAGTGCAACACCTTCGCCGACTGCAAGGGGCTGCTCGAGGACGGTGAGACCATCGCCTACCGGGGTGCCACCGGCATCATCTGGAACGACAAGGGCGACCCGGCCGAGGCCACCATCGGCATCTTCGAGTACGGCGCCGACAACACCTACACCCAGATCGACCAGGTGATCGGTCGGATGGAGTGACCGGCCATCCCCGGCGACGCTGAGTGACAATCGGGGCCTGACCGATGCGGTCAGGCCCCGATCACTTTTATGTGACCAGGCTTCGGCGCCCGGATACGGCAACACCTCGGTACCTTCGCCGCGCGGCGCGGCGAAGGTACCGAGGTCGTGACGATCAGCGTGCCTTGGCGAGCGTGCCCAGGTAGAGCTGGACCACCTTCGGGTCCTCGATCAGTTCCGGGCCGGGGGCGGTGTAGGCGTTGCGCCCCTGGTCCAGCACGTACCCCCGGTCGCAGATCTGCAGGCACCGACGCGCGTTCTGCTCCACCATGATCACGGTGACCCCGGTGGAGTTGATCTGCTTGGTCTGGTGGAACACCTCGTCCTGCATCAGCGGCGACAGGCCGGCCGACGGTTCGTCCAGCAGCAACACCCACGGCTCCATCATCAGCGCCCGGGCCATCGCCACCATCTGCCGCTCGCCACCGGACAGCGAACCCGCCCGCTGCCGGCGCCGCTTGGCGAGGGTCGGGAACAGCTCGACTCACCGCCTCGAACCGCTGCCGGAACTGCTAGGGCCGCAGGAACGAGCCCATCTGGAGGTTCTCCTCGATGGTCAGGCTCGGGAAGACGTTGTTGGTCTGCGGCACGTACCCCACCCCGGCGCCACCAGCTGGTGGGTCTTGGCGTTGGTGATGTCCTCGCCGCGCAACGTCACCGAGCCGGACCGGATCTTTACCAGCCCGAAGATCGCTTTCACCAGAGTGGACTTACCGGCGCCGTTCGGGCCGATGATGCCGACCAGCTCTCCCTCGGTCGCGTACAGGTCGGTGCCGTTGAGGATGTTCACCCCGGGCAGGTAGCCCGCGACCACTTCGTCCACCCGCAGTAGCGCATCCTCAGCCCCGGCGAGGTGGGCACTTCGGTCGACGGTGTGCACCCCGGCCGTGTCGTCGGCCAGCACCTGCTCGTCGACGTCCGGCTGTCCGTCCGCGCTCATTCCGCCTCCTGCGGTCCGGGGCCGCCGACTGCTCGGTGGCCGTCTCCTGACCGTCTTCGGTCTTGGCCGCCTCCGGACCGTCCTCGGTCCCGGCCGCGCCGTTATGATGGGCGCCAGGTAGGCGTCGATCACCCGCGGGTCGGACATCACCTGGTCCGGGGTGCCTTCGGCGATGACCTGGCCCTCCCCCATCACCACTACCCAGTCGCTGACGTCGTGCACCATGTCCATGTCGTGTTCGACGAACACGACCGTCATGCCGTCGCTCGCGCAGCTGCTTGACGTGCCCGAGCAGGGACTGCTTCAGCGCGGGGTTCACCCCGGCCATCGGCTCGTCCAGCAGCACCAGCTCGCGGCTCGACCATCAGCGCCCGCGCCATCTCCAGCAGCTTGCGCTGCCCACCGGAGAGGCTGCCGGCGTAGTCGTCCCGCTTGGCGTCCAGCTTGAACCACGTCAGCAGCTCCTCGGCCCGCCGGGTGATCTCCTGCTCCTGGGCCCGCCATACGAACGGCAGCAGGCCCGCCAGAACCGTTCCCCCCGCTGCCCGGTGGCGCCCAGCCGCATGTTGTCGAGCACCGTCAGCCGGGACAGCGCCTTGGTGAGCTGGAAGGTGCGCACCATGCCAGCGCGGGCGATCTGGTCGGCGCGCTTTCCTTGCAACGGCTGGCCGTTGAACGTCCACTCGCCACTCTGTCGGCCGGTCGAACCCGGTCAGCAAGTTGAACAGGGTGGTCTTGCCGGCACCGTTGGGGCCGATGAGGGCGGTGATGCTGCCGCGCTGGATCTCCAGGTGGTCCACATTCACCGCGGTCAGCCCGCCGAACCGGCGGACCACCCCGTCGACGACCAGGATCGGGTCCGGCTTGGCCACCCCCGGCTCGCGCGGCCACATCCGCCAACGCGGCGCGGGCCCGCTCCCGGCCGGGCAGGCCGGTGGTGGTCAGCTCGTCATCGTACATCGAGCGAGATCTCCCTCCGGTCACCGAAGATCCCCTGCGGCCGGAAGATCAGCAGGGCGATCATCCCGATGCCGAGAGCGATGAACACCAGCGCGGCCGACCTTGTCGGCGGTCGAGTATGCAGGCCGGCAGCACCCGCGTCTCGGCCACTGCCCGCAGGAACTGGCTGAGGAACTTGGAACAGGCCCCAGAACAGCACCGCCCCGACCACCGGGCCGAACACCCGGGCCGCGCCGCCGAGGATCACCACCGCGTACAGGTAGAAGGTGAACGTGGTGTGAACGTGTCGGGCGCCACGTTGCCGACCGGAGCGCCGGAGATGAACCCGGCCAGCCCACCGATCACGCCCGCCGAGCACCAGCGACTGCACCTTGTAGCTGAACACGTTCTTGCCAGGCTGCGGACCGCGTCCTCGTCCTCGCGGATCGCCTTCAGCACCCGCCCCCACGGGCTGCGCATCGCCAGCCACACCACCAGCAGGCGACCGGCCGACCAGCATCCAGCCGACGACCATCACCCACAGGCTGGTGGCGGTGAAGAAGAGCGGCCCGAGCCGCAGGTTCTGCGGCTGCAACGGTCCCCCAGTCCGGCGAGCCGATAGTCCCGGAAGGTCGTCGGGGAACCCACGCAACCCCTCGCGACCCCCGGTCCACTCGGCTCACTCCACCACGCGGACCAGCGCACCCGCCGAACGACCTCCGCCGCGGCGACGGTGGCGATCGCCAGATAGTCGGCCCGTAGCCGCAGCGTGGTACCCCCAGCAGCAACGCCAGCACACCGCGGCGCCGACCGAGAGCCGAGCCAGAACACGCTGCGGGCCAGAACGGAACCACGGGCGCGAAGGTGACCACGGTCATCGCCAGGCCGTACGCGCCGACACCGGCGAACGCCGCCTGACCGAAGTTGAGCAGGCCGGTGTAGCCGAACTGCACGTTCAGGCCGATCGCCGCCAGCGCGTACACCAGCATGGTGGGCCCCAGCGCCTCGGCCCTGAGCGTCTGCGCTGAAGATCATCCCGTTCATCCGCCCCTCACCCGATCCGCGCCCGGCGCCCCAGGAGACCCTGCGGGCGCACCAACAACACCACGATCAGCAGCGCCAGCGCGACCACGTACTTGACTCGCTCGGCACCCACAACGTGGAGACCTGGATCAGCAGGCCCGACGATCAGGCCGCCGACGAGCGCGCCGAACGCCGTGCCCAGCCCGCCGACGATCACCGCCGGCGAAGATGAGCAGCAGCATCTGGAAACCCATCGAGGTAGTGGCGCGGTCTCGTGCATCGCCAGGAAGATCCCGGCCAGTGCGGCCAGCCCGCCGCCGACCGCCCACACCAGGCGGATGATCCGGTCCACGTTGATCCCGGAGGCGGCCGCCAGCGCGGGATTGTCGGCCACCGCCCGGATCGCCTTGCCCATCCGGGTCAGCAGCAGCGCCAGCGCCACCGCCACCAACACCACCAGGGCGACCGCGTCGGTGATCAGGGTCTTCATCGGGACCAGCAGCGGGCCGATCCGCTCCGGCTCCTGGATGGTGTACTGCGGCGTACAGGCTGCGGCCCGGGCCGAAGTAGTACAGGTACAGGTGGCGTAGCATCAGCGCCACCCCGATCGAGATGATCATCATGGCGACCACGCCGGTGCCCCGCCGTCGCAACCAGCCCCAGAAGAACCGGTCCTGCAGGTAGCCGAACACCACCCCGATCAGCACCGCCACCGGTACCGCCAGCACCAGATGCAGCGTCAGATCGAAGCCCGAACAGGCAGCCGATGACGTTGACCACCAGCGCGACGAACGCACCGAACGTCACCAACTCGCCGTGGGCGAAATTGATCAGACCGATGGTGCCGAAGATCAGGGAGAGGCCCAGCGCCGCCAGTGCGATAATGAGTCCAAAGTGGATGCCGCTGTAGACGTGGCTGACCACCCGGCCCCAGCGGACCGGAGCCTGTGACCACTTCGGTCTCCTGCTCCGGATCGTCGGTTCGCCCTCCGGCACCGCGGCTCGTCACCGGTGTGCCCCGGAGCGGGGGTCGCCTCCACCCGGGGTCGGCCGCTCGTCCTCGCTCGCCAACCGGAACAGCAGGTTGCCGACGCTGCCCGGCCGGACCTACGGATCCCGGACGTTGCCGTTGGCTACCACCACCCCGTCCGGCAGGGTGGTCTCGTCCAGCTCTACGCGGTAGACGCCGGCCCTGGGCACCGGCACGGTCCAGTAGCCGTCCTCGTCGGTGGCGGCTGAGCCCACCAGCGCGACCGTCCTCGGTGTAGACCGAGATGGTGACCCCGGCGACCGGCTCGTCTTCGTACTTCAATGTGGCCTGTGAAGCCCTCGCCCCCTTGTGCCCAGGCCGCTCCCGCTGCTCAGGCCGAGCGCCACGATCACCTGCCCAGCAACGCCGCCAGCATGATCACCGCTTCGTCGCAAGGGGTGCTCCTCAAAGTGTCGGGGGTTCCATGATCTCGGCCATCTTTCAGGCCGGGACCGGAGGATCATAACGGCTGTCACAGGTTCCCGGAACCCGCTACGGCGCCATTACCTCGGGTTCTCCGCGGCACCGCGGGCAATGTCACGCCTGCCCGGACTGAGCGTTCCCCACCGGACTCACGAGGTGACGGTCAGTCATCGGCGGGCCGGTCCGTCTCCGCGGTCGGCGCCCCCATCCGTCCTGGAATCTCGGCGATGATCCGCTCGGCTACTTCCCGCATGCCCATGCGGTGGTCCATGGCGGTGCGCTGGATCCACCGGAACGCCTGCGGTTCGGTCATGCCGTACGTGGTCATCAGCAGCCCCTTGGCCCGCTCCACCGCCTTGCGGGTCTCCAGCCGCTCGGTGAGACCGGCCACCTCCGCCTCCAGCGCGGAGAACTCCTCGAACCGGGAGACCGCGATTTCGATCGCCGGCACCAGGTCGCTCTTCTGGAACGGTTTGACCAGGTACGCCATGGCGCCCACCGCCCGGGCCCGCTCCACCAGGTCACGCTGGCTGAATGCGGTCAAGATCACCACCGGGGCGATGTGCTCCTCGGCGATCCGCTCCGCCGCGGCCAGCCCGTCCATCACCGGCATCTTGATGTCGAGGATGACCAGGTCGGGTCGTAGCTCCTCGGCTAGCCGCACCGCGGTCTCGCCGTCGCGCGGCCTCGCCGACCACCTCGTACCCTTCCTCGGCGAGCATCTCGGCGAGGTCCAGCCGGATCAGCGCCTCATCCTCCGCGATCAGCACCCGTCGCCGCACCGGCTCCGCCTGTTGCCCCTGCGTCACCTCTACTTCCTTCCACCATGGCGTCCACTGCCGCGGCGGCCAGCGTAACGAGGTACTCTAGTGCGGACCGAGCGCCCCTGTAGGCCAACGGCAGAGCCAGTGGACTCAAAATCCATACAGTGTGGGTTCGAATCCCACCGGGGGCACCACTTTTAGGGACCACGCCCGACCGACCGGCGCCCGCGGGCCCACCCTAGCGGGGGCCGGTCGGATCGCGCGCCCCTCCACGCCCGATTTTCTGATCACCGGCAAGCCCGATTTCTGGGGCATCGTCAACCGCTGTCGGACTACCGCGTGCCTACGGCGCGGGGATCACCACTGACCGAATCGGGGCGGTTGTCACCCTTCTCTCCGGGTATGAGAGCACTTCCGGATATCATGGGCACGCGTGTGCTGCCTGTGATCAGCCGGGTATTTTCCGCAGTTGGTAGCCCTGGCAGCGGCCGTCGGGCGGGAGGAGGGGACGCCCATGACGACCGGCCCGTGGGTGTTCGGGCGGAGCCGATGATCCTGTTCGGCGTCCTGGTCGGCATGGGCGGGCTAGCGGCGGTGGTGCCGGTGATCACCCGCTGGCTCGGACGGGACACCGGATATGTGCTGGCCGCCGGTTTCCTGGCGTTGATCGGGGTGCTGACCCCGGCGGTGGCCACGGTACCGGACCAGGATGTCATCGAAGCCGAACTGCCGTGGCTGCCGATCTTCGGGGTGACCGCGACGGTCCGGCTGGACGGCCTGTCGGCGGTGTTCGTCCTGCTCGTACTCGGGGTCGGGGCGCTGATCATGGCCTACTGCCCCCGCTACCTGTCCGTGGGACGACATACCCGCACGTACGTGCTGCTCACCCTGTTCGCCGCGGCGATGCTCGGGCTGGTGCTGGCGGCCGACCTGGTGCTGCTGTTCGTGTTCTGGGAACTGACCACCATCGCCTCGTTCTTCCTCATCGGGGGCAGCGGTGCGCACTCGGCGCGGGCGGCCACCCGGGCACTGGTGATCACATTTGGGGGCGGGCTGGCGCTGCTGGCCGCGGTGGTATTGATCATTGTGGAGACCGGCACCAGTTATCTACCGGACATCCTGGCCCAGCCGGAGCTGATCCTGGACTCCCCCATGATCTGGCCGGTCGGGCTGCTGCTGGTGCTGGCCGCGTTCACCAAATCCGCCCAGCTACCGTTTCACGCCTGGCTCCCGGGAGCCATGGTGGCGATCACCCCGGTCAGCGCGTACCTGCACGCCGCCACCATGGTCAAGGCCGGCATCTACCTGCTGATGCGGTTCACCCCGGTGTACGGCGGCCAGGTGGCCTGGCAAGCGGGGCTGCTCATCATCGGCCTGGCCACCGCGATCTTCGGGGCCGCGTTGGCGTTACGGCAGCACGACCTCAAGGCGCTGCTGGCGTACTCCACCGTCAGCCAGCTCGGGCTGCTGGTGGCGGTGACCGGGGTCGGCACCCCGCATGCGTTGACCGCCGCGGTCGCGCACACCGTGGCCCACGCCCTGTTCAAAGCCACCCTGTTCATGCTGGTCGGGATCATCGACCGGGAAGCCGGCAGCCGGGACGTACGGGAATTGAGCGGGCTGCGCCGGGTCATGCCGGTGACCGCGTTCCTGACCGCGCTGGCCGCGCTGTCCATGGCCGGAGTGCCCCCGATGATCGGGTTCGTCAGCAAGGAGTCTCTGTTCCAGGGACTAGGCGAAGCGGACGTGACCAGTTGGGCCGGTCCGGTGGCGGCCGGAGCCGGGGTAGCCGCGTCGATCCTGACCTTCGCCTACAGTGTGCGGATCTTCCGGGGGGCGTTCGCCGGCCCGTTGATGCAGCGGCAGTTGTACGAGCCGCACTGGCAGTTCCTGGCTCCGGCGGCGGTGCCCGCGGTGGCCGGGCTGGTGTTGGGGCCGGGGGTGGCGGTGCTCAACCCGCTGACCATCAGCGCGGTGCTGGACATGGCCCCGGGGGTGGTCGTACCGCCGCTGGTGTTCTGGCACGGGCTCAGCCCCGAGTTGTTCCTGTCGGCGTTCACGATCGCCGCGGGGTTACTGCTCTTCACCGTTCGGGGGCGAATGGACCGACTCTTGCAGGCGGCCCCGAGCACACCGGAGGGGATGCTGTTCGACCGCGGCTTCGCCGGGGCACACCGACTCGCCGGCTGGCTCACCCGTCCGGGCGACGCCCGCACCCCGGTGAGCCACTTGACCGGACCGGTGGTGGGGTTGGTCGGGTTGGCGGTAGGGGCGCTGGTGGCGGCCGACCGTCTGCCCACCCCGGCCCCGGGGACCAGCCGGGCACTGGACTGGCCGGTGCTGGTGCTGCTGGTAGTGGCCACGATCGGGGCGGCGCTGGCGCGACGGGTGCTGTTGGCGCTGATCCTGCTCGGACTGGTCGGCATCACGGTGTCGGCCTGGTTCGCGCTGGCCGGCGCCCCGGACGTGGCCTTAACCCTGCTGCTGGTGGAGGTGCTGACCGCGGTGGCGGCGGTCTTGGCGGTCCGGGTGATGCCGGACCGCTTCCCAGCGGTGCCCCGCCGGCGGAGCGTCGTCACCGCCGGGCTGGCCACGGTACTCGGGCTGGTGGCCGCCGGGGGCACCCTGGCGTTCACCGGGCACCGGGACCGCTCCCGCGCCGGCACGTACTTCCTGCAATTCGCCGAGGAGGAGACCGGCGGGCACAACGTCGTCAACACCCTCCTGGTCGACTTCCGGGCGCTGGACACCCTGGGTGAAACCACCGTGCTCGGGGTGGCCGCGTTAGGCCTGGTCCTGTTACTGCGGGAGACGGCCCGCCGGGATCTGCCGGGGGACGACCCGATCGTTCCGGGACCACCGCGCCAGGTCAGCAACCGGGCGGTGTTCCAAGTGACCTACCGGGTCCTGGCGCCGGCCATGTTGACCCTGTCGGTGTACCTGTTCTTCCGCGGCCACTACGCCCCCGGGGGCGGGTTCATCGCCGCGTTGGTGGCCGGGATCGCGGTCACGTTCGGTTGGATCGCCCACGGCCGCGTCGGCGGCCGGGTGCCGATCATCCGCTCCCTCCGGGCCGCCCCCCTGGTCGGCGGGGGGCTGGTGCTGTGCCTGCTGGTGGGGCTGAGCGCGAGCCTGCGCGGTGAACCGTTCCTGACCCCGACCTACACCTACCTGGCCGGACTGCCCGTGAGCACCTCGACGCTGTTCGACCTGGGGGTCTACCTGGTGGTCCTGGGTCTGGTGGTGGCGGTGGTGGATCGGCTGGGTGGACTGGGCCCCGCGGTGGCGCACCGGTTCACTCGCCCGGTCGAGCCGGCGAACGCCGGAGGTGCCCCATGAGTACCGCGATCGCGGTGGGGGTCCTGGTAGCGGCCGGAACCTACCTGATCCTGCAGCGGGGCCTGGTCCGGATCGCGTTCGGGTTCATCCTGCTCGGCCACGCTGTCAACCTTGTGCTGGTGGCCAGCGGCGGCCTGCAACGGCGCGGCGCGCCGTTCATCGGGCAGCGCCCCACCGACGAGATGGCCGACCCGCTACCGCAAGCGTTCGTGCTGACCGCCATCGTGATCACCTTCGGGATCACGGTGTATCTGCTGGCATTGGCCCGGGCCAGTGTCGGTTCCACAGAGGAGCAGGCGGACGAGCCTTCGACCGGCCCCGCTACCGCCCCACCGGCGGATGACGCCCCACCTGCCGCCCCGGGAGGCAACCCGGGCCGGGACGACCGCCCGCCGCGGGGAGGAGCGGCATGAGTTCCGCGCTGGTCCCCGCCCTGTTGGCGCTGCCGCTCGCGATCCCGCTGCTGGCCGGCGCGGTGCTGGTACTGCTGCCGGCCCGGCTGCGGTGGACCAGCCGCGTGCTGGCGATGGTCGCCACCGGGATGGTGCTGGCGGTCGGGGTGGTGTTGGTGGCGACCACGCGCGACGGCGGGGCGGTCGGTCAACGGGTCGGAGACTGGCCGGCCGGGATAGCGATCATGTTGGCCGCCGACCAGTTCAGCGCCCTGCTGGTGACCGTCACCGCGGTACTGGTGCTGGGCGGTCTGCTGTTCGCCTTCGCCACCGGGGACGACGCCCGGCGGATGTTCACCCCGCTGGTGCTGGTGCTCAGCGCCGGCGTGTACGGGGCCTACCTGACCGGGGACCTGTTCAACCTCTTCGTGTTCATCGAGGTGATGCTGGTCCCCTCATACGTGCTGGTGGTGCTCAGCGGCGCCCGACGCCGACTCTCCGCCGGCGGGGTGTACCTCACGGTCAGCCTGCTCACCTCCACCATGTTTCTGGCCGGGCTGGGACTGATCTATGGCCTGGCCGGCACGGTCAATCTCGGGGAGCTCGCCGGCGCGGCCAGCCGGTCCGACGCGCTGGCGGTCGCCACCGGGGTGCTGCTGGTGGCGATGGGGATCAAGGCCGCGGTCGTCCCCGTCCACACCTGGCTACCCCGGGTGTATCGGGAGGTCACCCCGGCGGTGGTGGTGCTGTTCTCCGGCCTGCTCACCAAGGTCGGGGTGTATGTGATCTTCCGGTTGTACGCGGTGATGTACGACGGTGATCCGCGCTGGCGCTGGCTGCTGCTGACGGTGGCGCTGGTGACCCTGCTGGTCGGCGCGGCCACCTCCCTCGGCGACCGGAGCATCCGCGGCGTGCTGCTGTACAGCATGGTCAGTCACATCGGGTTCATGCTGGTCGGGGTGGGTCTGTTCACCGAGGCCGGGTTGACCGCGGGCGTCTTCTACCTGCTGCAGTACGTGCTGGTCAAAGCCGCGCTGCTGATGTGCGCCGGGGCGGTGCAGACCACGTACGGCACCGATCGGCTGGACCGGTTGGGCGGACTGGTCAGCCGGGAACCACTACTGGCGACCACGTTCATGGTGGGGGCGCTGTCGCTGATCGGAATCCCTCCGCTAGCCGGGTTCGTGGGCAAGCTGGCGTTGGCCCGAGGGGCCTTCGGTGATGGCCAGTGGTGGACCGGCGGGCTGGTGGTGGCCGGTAGCCTGCTGACCCTGCTGGCCATGGTGCACGTCTGGAACCAGGCGTTCTGGGGTCACGACGGGGAGCTGACCTGGGCCGAGGTGGAGGAAGGCGGGACCGTGTCCGTGACGAAGATCCGGCGCACGCTACTGGCGCCGGCGGTGGGGTTGGCCAGCGGCGGGCTGGTGCTGGGCGTCGCCGCCCAACCGGTGCTGGCCCTGGCCGGGGTGGCCGCCGGCAATCTGCTGGATCCGGCGGGGTACGTGACGGCGGTGATGCCCCGGTGAACGGTCGGTGGCTACGCCGGACGGTGATCCGCAGCTGGCGGATCGCCTCGTTCCTGACGTACATCTCCTGGGACTTCCTCAAATCCAACGTGCAGGTGCTGGCGGAGGTGGTCCGGCCCCGCCTCCGTAACCGCCCCGCGGTACTGGAGATCCGGCTCGCCAGCCGCACCGACCTGGAGGTGGTGGCGCTGGCGAATCTGATCACCCTCACCCCCGGCTCCCTGACCCTGGAGGTGTTCCGGGATCCCCCTACGCTGTTCGTCCACGGCATGTTCGTGGAGGAGCCGGAGGAGTTCCAGCGACACGTGCACGACATCGAGCGACGACTGTTGGCGGCGCTCCGCCCCGTGACGGACCGGCCCCCGGGCCGCCGCCCCGCCGCACCGACCCCCGACGAGGAGGTGGCCGGATGATCGTGCTGAATGTGGTGCTGGTGGTGTTGGCGGCGGCCCTGCTCGCCACGATCGTGCGCATCCTCACCGGGCCGACCCATGCCGACCGGGCGCTCTCGGTCGATTTCGGGTTCGTGGTCTTCACGGCGGGGCTGGCGGTGCTGGCGGTCCGCCTGTCCACCCCGGCCCTGCTGGACCTGGTCCTGGCCGCCACCCTGCTCGGGTTCCTGTCCACGGTGGCGTTCGCCCACCTGGTGGAGCGGAGGGCCCAATGAACGTCGGGACGGTGATCGGACAGATCCTGGTAGCGCTCGGGGCGGGTCTGATCGGCACCGCTGCGCTCGGCCTGTTCCGGCTCCCCGATGTGTACATCCGCACCAACGCCGTGGCGAAGGGGAGTGCGCTCGGGGTGATGCTGGTACTGACCGGGGTGATGGTGCTGATGCCCAGCCCCACCACGGTCGTCACCGGGCTGCTGGCGATCGCGGCGCAGCTGTTCACCGCGCCGATCAGTGGGTACGCGGTGGGGCGAGCCGCCTACCGGTCCGGGGTGCCGCTGGCGCCGAACACCCACCTCGACGAGCTCGCCCGCTACCGGGACCAGTTGGGACGCCAGCCGGGGCCGCCCCTGCACTGACCGCTCCCCCGACTGGGGCCGGGTGGAGGGGCAGCGGCTCCGTTAGGTCAGCGGCTCCAGCCGTGCCGACGCAGGAACTCCCCCACCACGGCGGCGACCGCGGCGGGGTCCCGCTTCAGGTCGTGCCGCTCCCCCGGGTGCACCACCACCGTCACCCCCGGGCGGGGCGTAGGCACCCCGAACGGATCTCGGTCCCCGTTGACCACCAGGGTGGGAACCGCCTCGGGCAGCTCGTCGGCCCGGGAGCGTTCCGGCCGGCCCGGCGGATGGAGTGGGAACGCCAGCGCCACCACCCCGACCGCCCCCACGGTCGCGGCGGTCCGGCAGGCGACCCGCGCGCCACTGGAGCGGCCACCGACGATCAGCGGGAGTGTGGCCAGGGCCGGTTCTTCTCGCAGCGCGTCCACCACCGCGGTCCACGCCTGGTCCAGATGCGTGGCCGGGGGTGGGGTCTTCCGACCCGCCACCCGGTACGGCTGGGTGACCCGAGCGACCGCCACCCCGGCGGCCAGCGCCGCCTGGCGTACCGCGGTCAGATCCGGCGCGTCCACGCTGCCGCCGGCGCCGTGCCCCAGCATCAACAGGGCGACCGGCGCGCCTCCGGTGGGCAGAGTCAACTCCACCTCGGCCGGGCCCCGGGGAGTGGGCACGGTGCGGTGTTCGGGCCGGTCCTGGCTGCTCATCGGTCCTCCTCGCGGGGCCATCAGGATACCGGTTGGCGCCGCCTGCCCCCGGTGACCGCGCCGGTTCGGCCGGGCCCACGGGGCCACCGTTGGGGACGGTGCGGGCCGCCCCAGGTATAGGGTGGGCCTCGATGGACCAGGTCCATGTGCCGGCACAGCGCGCTGCCCGGCCCGCGCCCCGGGGCGGGTGGCGGCGCACCATGCGCGCGTTCCTGCCGCCCCAGCACGGAGCCTGGGCGATGCTGGTGGTGCCGTACCTGGTCGGCGGGCTGCTGGCCGGCTGGAGCTGGGTGTCGGCGCCGCTGCTGGTCGCCTGGATAGCGGGCTATCTGCTGTCGTACTACGCCTTCCAAGCGGTCAAGACCCGCCGTCCGGGCCGTTGGCGGGCCCAGCTCACCCTGTACGGTGCGATCACCGTGCCGCTGGTGACGCTGGTGGTGGCGGCGCGGCCGGCGGTGCTGTGGTACGCCCCCGCCTACGCCCTGTTGCTGCTGGTCAACGCCGGCTACGCCGCGCGACGCCAGGAGCGGGCTCTGCTCAACGACCTGGCCTCGGTGCTGCTGAGCTGCCTGATGGTGGGGGTGGCCGCCACCGTGGCGGGCATGGACCCGCTTGCGCCAACCTGGCCGATCGTAGGGGCGTTCCTGGCCTGCACCGGGTACTTCGCCGGCACCGCGTTCTACGTCAAGACGATGATCCGGGAGCGGGGGGAGCGGCGATGGCGCTGGTGGTCGGTGGGCTACCACGCCGGGGCGCTGGCCGGGGCGGTGTGGCTGGGGCCGACGCTGGCGGTGCTGTTCACCTGGTTCCTGATCCGGGCCTGGTGGTTGCCGCGGAAGGCGCTGGTCCCCAAGCAGGTCGGGATGATCGAGATCGGCAACAGTCTGCTGCTGGTGCTGGCGATCCTGCTCACCTGGGGTTGACCACCTCGGCTGCCTGCGACCGGCTAGCGGGGCTCGTGTGACCGGAGCGCGGTGACGATCGCCTCCGCGGTCCGGGGACCGATCCCCGGCACCTGGGTGATCTCCTCGACACTGGCGGCGGCCAGGTTCTTCACCGAGCCGAACCGGCGCAGCAACGCCTTGCGGCGTACCTCCCCCAGCCCCGGGATGTCATCCAACACCGATCGGGTCATCCGCTTGGAGCGGCGCTGCCGGTGGAAGGTGATCGCGAACCGGTGCGCCTCGTCCCGCACCCGCTGCAGTAGATAGAGCCCTTCGGACTGGCGCGGCAGGATCACCGGGAACGGCTGGTCCGGCAGCCACACCTCCTCCAGCCGTTTGGCCAACCCGCACACCGCCACGTCCGTCACCCCCAGCTCCCGCAGCACCGCGGCGGCCCCGTTGACCTGGGGTTGCCCCCCGTCGACCACCACCAGCTGCGGGGGATAGGCGAACTTACGCGGCTTGCCGGTCTCCGGGTCGATCCCGGGACGGTCCGGATCGGCCGAGGTTTCCTCCCCGATCTCCCCGGTGGCCATCCGGGTGGCTAGGTAGCGGGTGAACCGCCGCCGCAGCACCTCGGACAAGGCCGCCACATCGTCCGCTCCCCGGGGCGGACCGCCGTCCTCTGCAGACTGAGCCGCCTCGCCCCGCACCGTGAACCGGCGGTACTCGCTCTTGCGCGGCAGCCCGTCCTCGAACACCACCATGCTGGCCACCACATCGGTGCCCTGGATCTGGGACACGTCGTAGCACTCGATCCGCAGCGGCGCGGCGGCGAGCCCCAGCGCCTCCGCGATCTCCTCCAGCGCCTGGGTGCGGGCGGTCAGGTCGCTGGCGCGGCGCAGTTTGTGCTGGGACAGGGCCTCGGCGGCGTTGCGGGCCACCGTCTCCAGCAGCGCCCGCTTGTCTCCCCGCTGCGGCACCCGCAGGGTCACCCGACCACCGCGGCGCTGCGTCAACCAGTCGGTCAGCGCCTCCGCGTCCGGCGGTAGCTCCGGCACCAGCAGCTCCCGGGGCACGTCCGACGACTCCCCGTACACCTGGCGGCAGAAGTGGTGCACCAGGTCCCCGGTGGTGAGCTCTTCGGTCTTCTCCACCACCCACCCGCGCTGCCCCCGGACCCGGCCACCCCGCACATGGAACACCTGCACCGCGGCTTCCAGCTCGTCGCCGGCGAACGCCACCACGTCGGCGTCGGTGCCGTCCGGCAGCACCACCGCCTGTTTCTCCAACGCCCGGCGCACCGCCGCCAGGTCGTCCCGGATCCGGGCCGCCCGCTCGAACTCCAGCGCCTCGCTGGCCTCGTACATCTCCTTTTCCAGCCGTTTGACCAGCGGCTCCGCGCGACCGGCCATGAAGTCGCAGAAGTCTTCCACGATCCGGCGGTGGGTGGCCGCGTCCACCCGCCCCACGCACGGCGCGGAACACTTGTCGATGTCGCCCAGCAGGCACGGGCGGCCGATCTGCCGGGCCCGACGGAACACCCCGATCGAGCAGGTGCGGGCCGGGAACACCCGCAGCAGCAAGTCCAGCGTCTCCCGGATCGCCCAGGCGTGGGAGTACGGCCCGAAGTAGCGCACCCCCTTGCGTTTGGCTCCCCGCATCACCTGCAACCGGGGATACTCCTCGTCCAGGGTGACCGCGAGGTAGGGGTACGACTTGTCGTCCCGGTACTTGACGTTGAACTTCGGGTCGTACTCCTTGATCCAGTTGTATTCGAGCTGCAGCGCCTCCACCTCGGTGGAGACCACCACCCAGTCCACCGAGGCGGCGGTGGTGACCATCTGCTGGGTGCGCGGGTGCAGGGTCCACAGATCGGCGAAGTACGAATTGACCCGGCTACGGAGGCTCTTCGCCTTACCGACGTAGATCACCCGACCGGTTTCGTCGCGGAATCGGTACACCCCGGGGGCGTCCGGGACGGTGCCCGGCGCCGGTCGGTAGGTGGACGGGTCTGCCACGGCTCCCAAGGGTAGTCGGCACCACTGACCCGCCAGCCCGGCGCTACGGGCGGGCCCTACACCCCGCCTCACCGCCCGGGCGCGGCGGCGGTCACCGGACCGGGATGGGCTCGGCGACGGTCACCCCGCGCGGATGATCTGATCGCCGGTGACCTCGATCGGCACCTCCGGCAGCGCCCCCTGGGTGGCGGGGTCGGCGCCGGGGGCGGCGACCACCACCGAGCCGTCCTCGACGGAGAACTGGCTGCCGTGGCACGGGCAGATGATCACACCCTGCTGGACCGTCCGCACCAGGCAGCCCTGATGGGTGCAGACCGCGCTGAAGGCCCGGAACGTACCCTCGGTCGGTTGGGTGACCACCACCCGGTGTTCGACCGCCACGTACCCTCCGCCGACCTCCACCTGGTCGGTGGTGGCGAGGACGGTGCCGGGCTGGCCCTGGCCGCCACGGTCCTGGCCGCCCCGGTCGGCGCCGTCACCGCCGCAGGCGGCCAGCACCGCCGCGACCCCGGTGGCGCCGGTGGCCGCGAAGAACCCCCGTCGACTGGTGACGAGAGCGCGTTCACCGGCGGTAGCCGGGGGCTCCGCCCCGGTCTGAGCGGGGACCGGGACCTGGGGCCCGGTCCGGGTGTCCCGCGGTACGTCGCTCATGCCTGCCCTCCTGCCCGGGTGGCTACCTTGCGCGCGCCGGTGCTGCGCGCCCGGCTGGCGCTGGTCGTACGGCCGTTGGCGCGAGCGCGGCCCGTCCCCGCGTTGGCCCGGGCGGCCCGGCGACTAGCCTCGGTCTCCGCCTGCGGCTCGTCGGTGATCCCGAGGATCGGCCGCAGGAACTGTCCAGTGTAGGAGCCGGCGGTCAGCGCCACCTCCTCCGGGGTGCCGATCGCCACCACGGTGCCGCCCTGGTTACCCCCCTCCGGACCCATGTCGATCAACCAGTCCGCGGTCTTGATCACGTCCAGGTTGTGCTCGATGACGATCACGGTGTTGCCCTTGTCGACCAACCCTTCGAGCACCCGGAGCAGTTTGCGGATGTCCTCGAAGTGCAGCCCGGTGGTCGGCTCGTCCAGCACGTACAGGGTGCGGCCGGTGGAGCGGCGCTGCAGCTCGCTGGCGAGCTTGACCCGCTGCGCCTCCCCACCGGAGAGGGTGGGGGCGGGCTGGCCCAGCCGGACGTACCCGAGCCCGACGTCGACCAGGGTCTTCAGGTGGCGGTGGATGGCCGGGATCGCCTCGAAGAACTGCTCCGCCTCCTCGATCGGCATGTCCAGCACGTCGGCGATGGTGCGGCCCTTGTAGTGGACCTCCAGGGTCTCCCGGTTGTACCGGGCGCCCTTACACACCTCGCACGGCACGTACACGTCCGGGAGGAAGTTCATCTCGATCTTGATGGTGCCGTCCCCGGAACAGTTCTCGCACCGCCCACCCTTGATGTTGAACGAGAACCGGCCCGGTCCGTACCCGCGCACCTTCGCCTCGGCGGTCTCAGCGAACAGCCGGCGGATGTGGTCGAACACCCCGGTGTAGGTGGCCGGATTGGACCGGGGGGTGCGCCCGATCGGCGACTGGTCGACCCCCACCACCTTGTCGATGTGCTCCAGCCCACTGATCCGGGTGTGGCGGCCGGGGACCATCCGGGCCCCGTTGATCTGGTTGGCCAGGGCGGTGTAGAGGATGTCGTTGACCAGGGTGGACTTACCGGAGCCGCTGACCCCGGTGACCGCGATGAACTGCCCGAGCGGGAACGGCACGGTCAGTCCGCGCAGGTTGTTCTCCCGCGCCCCGTGCACGGTCAACACCCGCTCGGGGTTCTGCGGCCGGCGGGTGGCCGGCACCGGAATGGTGCGGCGGCCGGACAGGTAGGCCCCGGTGACCGACTCCGACTTGTCCAGCAGCTCCTTGACCGGGCCGCTGTGGACGATCCGCCCGCCGTGCTCACCCGCGCCCGGGCCGATGTCCACCACCCAGTCGGCGGTGCGGATGGTGTCCTCGTCGTGCTCCACCACGATCAGGGTGTTGCCGAGATCCCGGAGCCGGACCAGGGTCTCGATCAGCCGGTGGTTGTCCCGCTGATGCAGCCCGATCGACGGCTCGTCCAGCACGTACAGCACCCCGACCAGGCCGGAGCCGATCTGGGTGGCCAGCCGGATCCGCTGCGCCTCCCCGCCGGAGAGGGTGGCTGCCGGCCGGTCCAGCGACAGGTAGTCCAGCCCCACGTCCACCAGGAACCGCAGCCGGGCGTTGATCTCCTTGAGCACCCGTTCGGCGATCAGCTTCTGCCGGTCGGTCAGCTGCAGCCCGGCGAGAAACTCCGCGCATTCGGACACCGACAGCGCACACACCTCGGCGATGTTGCGCTCGGCCAGGGTCACCGCCAGCACCTCGGGCTTCAACCGGGCACCGCCGCAGGCGGGGCAGGGCACGTCCCGCATGTAGCCCTCGTACTTGTCGCGGGACCACTCCGACTCGGTGTCCGCGTGCCGGCGCTCCAGCCACTGCACCACCCCTTCAAAGCCGGTGTAGTAGGAGCGCATCCGGCCGTACCGGTTGCGGTAGCGCACGTGCACCTGGTCTTCCGACCCGTACAGAATCAGCTTCTGTGCCCGGCTGGACAGCGCCCGCCAGGGAGTGTCCAGATTGAACCCTTCCTGCTCCCCCAGCGCCTCCAGCAGTCGCAGGAAGTAGTCCAGGCTGTGGCCGTTGGACCACGGTTGCAACGCCCCCTCCCGCAGGGTGCGCTCCGGGTCCGGCACCACCAGCTCCGGGTCGACCTCCTTCTTCATGCCCAGACCGGTGCACTCCGGGCAGGCGCCGTAGGGCGAGTTGAAGGAGAACGACCGCGGCTCCATCGCCTCGAAGCTCAGGTCGCAGTACGGGCAGGCCAGGTGCTCGGAGAAGGTCCGCTCCCGCTGCGGGTCGTCTTCCGGCAGGTCGACGAAGTCGAGCACCACCACCCCGCCGGCGAGCCCCAGCGCAGTCTCCACCGAGTCGGTCAGCCGCTGCTTGGCGGTCGGCTTCACCGTGAGTCGGTCGACCACCACCTCGATGGTGTGCTTCTCCTGCTTCTTCAGCTTGGGCGGGTCGGTCAGCGGGTGCACCGTGCCGTCCACCCGGACCCGGGCGAACCCCTTGGTCCGCAGGTCGGCGAACAGGTCGACGTACTCCCCCTTGCGGCCGCGCACCACCGGCGCCAGCACCTGGAACCGGGTGCCTTCGGGCATCGCGAACACCCGGTCGACGATCTGCTGCGGGGACTGCCGGCTGATCGGCCGGCCGCAGTTGGGGCAGTGCGGCTCGCCGATCCGCGCGAACAGCAGCCGCAGATAGTCGTAGACCTCGGTGATGGTGCCGACGGTGGAGCGGGGGTTGCGGGAGGTGGACTTCTGGTCGATCGACACCGCCGGGGACAGCCCCTCGATGAAATCGACGTCCGGTTTGTCCATTTGCCCGAGGAACTGTCGCGCATACGCCGACAGCGACTCGACATACCGTCGCTGCCCCTCTGCGAAGATCGTGTCGAACGCCAGGCTCGACTTGCCGGAGCCGGACAGCCCAGTGAACACGATCAGCGCGTCTCGCGGCAGCTCCAGGTTGACGTCGCGCAGGTTGTGCTCCCGCGCGCCACGGATGATGAGTCGGTCGGCCACGGCGCAAACAATAGCTCCGCCCCCCGACATCGCCATCCCGGCACGCGCGTGAGCCGCCCCGCACCTACCTGGGGCGGATGCGGAAGCGCCCCTCGTTGTCGATCCGGCGCCCCGTGGTCCGGTGCGCGGCGGCGCGCCGAGCGTTCTTACGTCGGGCCTGGTAGGCGAGTTCCCGCGGTAGCTTCTGCCAACTTTCCCACCGCCGATACGACAACTCCCCGGCGGCCACCGCCGCCTGCACCGCGCACTCGGGCTCTCCCCGGTGGGAACAGTCGGTGAACCGACACTGGGCGGCCCATTCGTCCACGTCCGGGAAGGTCCGGGCCAGTCCGTCCGCTCCGTCCAGCAGGCCGACCGCCCGCAGCCCGGGGGTGTCCAGCACCGCCCCACCGCCGGGTACCGGCACCAATGCCCGATAGGTAGTGGTGTGCTGACCCTTGCCGTCGCCTCGGCGGACCCGTTGGGTACGCATCACCGGCGCCTCCACCAGGGCGTTGACCAGGGTCGACTTGCCCGCACCGGAGGGGCCGAGCAGGGCCAGGGTCCGTCCCGGGGCGATCAGCGACGCCAGCGCCGCCAACCCGTCACCGTGCTCGGCGCTGACCGGCAGCACCTCCACTCCGGGGGTGACCGCCGCCACCTGTCGCGCGACCGTGACCGGATCGGCGGCCAGATCCGCCTTGGTGACCAGCACCAGAGGTTGGGCCCGGACTCCCACGCCAACGCCAGCAGCCGCTCCACCCGTCCCAGGTCCGGCTCCGGGTCCATCGGCTCCACCACCGCCGCGATGTCCAGATTGGCCGCCAACACCTGCCCGCTGGCCTGCTTCCCGGCGGTCCGGCGCACCACCGCGGTACGGCGAGGCAGCACCGCCTCGGCGGTGATCCGCCCGTCCGGCCAGTCCCGGACCACCAACCAGTCCCCGGCGCACGGTAAGGCTTCCGGATCGTGGGCGGCCGCGGCCAGCAGCGCACCGGCCACGCTGGCCCGGACCGGACCGGTCACGGTGGCCACTGTGTACACTCCCCGGTCGGCCCGCAGCACCCGGCCGGGGCGACAATCGGCGACGCCTGCGGTCATCCTGGTAAAGGCTGCCTGGAAGGTCGCGTCCCAGCCCAGGGACGCGAGTGCCATCGTCATCGAGAACCTTTCTTAGTGAACCGAGGTGGGAGATGGCGGCAGGTGACAGTCCGACATACCTGCACCACCTCCGCGGTTGGCTCGATGACGGCCGTCGCAATTCACGGTAAGGCGCGACGCGCGAAGTCGAAACCGGTTTTCCGCGGCGGCGGTCGATCGGGTTCCGTCCGGAGCGCTGCGGACACGTTGGCTCCCCGTCTGGAGCGTGGGACACTTTCGTCGACACTTGTCGCCAGATCGTCGACGAAAGTGTCCAACGCGGTGTCCATGCGGGCGCAGCGGCACCCTGATGGTCAGCGGCGCCGGCCGATCAGCCGCGCAATCGCCTCCCGGATCGCCGGTTTGGTGGCGGTAGAGGCCTGTGCCCAGGACTCGAACTCCAGCGACGCCTCAAACCCGGCGGTCTCCGCCAGCTGGGTCGCCCGCTTGATGTCCCGCACCAGCTCCGGATCCAGCGCGGCGTACCGGGTGGCCTGAGCCACGGCCGCGGCCAGCGGATCGTCCTCGATCCGCAGCGCCAGCCCCCGCGCCACCGCCTGCTCCGCGGTGAGGCTGCCGCCGTCCAGCAACACCTCCAACGCCCGCTGCCGGCCCAGCGCCCGCACCAAGAAATAGGTGCAGCCGCCACCGGGGTGCAGCCCCAGTTTGGTGAAGGTGGCGGCGAACACCGCCTCGGGGCCGGCGATCCGCAGATCACAGCACATGGCCAGGTTCAGCCCCGCCCCCACCGCCGGCCCCTGCACCGCGGCGATGGTCGGGATCGACAGTTCCGCCACGGCCAGGAAACTGCGGTAGAGCCGCTGCAGGTCCCGACGGATCTCCGCCTCGGGCCGCTCCGGCCCGCCGAACACCGCCGGTAGGTCCGCCCCGGCGCAGAAGGCGCTGCCGGCTCCGGCCACCACCAGCGCCCGGGCGTCCGGGTCCGCCGCGACCTCGGCCACCGCCGCGGCCAGCTCGTCCCGCATCTGGGGGCCGATCGCGTTACGCCGATCCGGGTCGGTGAGGGTGAGTATCCGCACCCCCGGGTGGTCACCAGTGGTCAGGCTCACCGTGCTCCGCTCACTCATGCTCCTCACCTTCCCTGGTCAACCACTGCCACAGCCCATCGGCCCCACCGGCGGCCACCGCCTCCCCCAGCGTCCGGGTCCACTCCCGTTGGGTGCCCAGTTCATCTCGCCACGCCACCAGCCGCCCCGCGTACCGGTGCAGGTCGTGCTCGCGGGTGATGCCGATCGCCCCGTGCAGCTGGTGGGCCAGCCGTCGCACCCGCCCGGCCGCCCGACCCAGCACCACCCGCGCCACCGCCAACCGGCGCCGGTCCTGCGGAGCGGCCAGCGCCATCGCCAACGCCGCCCGGGCCTGCTCCCGCTCGCAGGCGATGGCGGCCACCTGATGCCCCACCGCCTGGAACGCCACCAGCGGCCGACCGAACTGTTCCCGGGTCCGCACATGCGCCACGGTCAGCTCCCCGGCCCGTTCCACGGCGCCGACGATCCCGGCCGCCCGCAGCAGCGCCGCCCGGTCCCGTACCGCCTCCACCGCCGGCCCCGTCGCCTCGGCCAGCACCGGCGCCTCCCGCAGCGTCACCGTGTCCCGGGGTTCCTCGGCCAGGTTCCGGCCCGGGGTGACCGTGACCCCGGGGGCGGTCGAATCCACCACCGCCAGCCGACCCCCGGCGACCACCAGCAGCCGGTCGGCCTCCCGCGCCCACGGCACCCGGGTGGCCACTCCGGACACCCGTCCTCCGGTGACCGTCAGCGCCTCCCCGGTGCGCGGCAGCACCGGCACACACAAGGTCGGCTCCCCCAGCGCCAGGCCGGCTTCCGCCGCTGCCCAGGTCGCCACCGCCGCCTCCACCAGCGGCACCACCACCGGGTGAGCGGCCACCAGCCGGACGATCTCCGCCAGATCGGCCACGGTGCCGCCGGCGCCGCCGGTGGATTCGTCCACCCCGACCTGCGGCCAGCCCAGCTCACACACGGTCGTCCATAGTGGCGGCAGACCGGTGGTCGACGGCACCGCCGCCTCCGGACTGGCCAGCACGTCCCGCACGATCTGCGTCAGTACCGGGTCGACCGTCATGACCGCGCCTCCGCTCGGGCGATGATCCCGGCCAGCACCTCGCTGGTGCCGCCCCGGATGGAGAACCCGGGCGCGGCCAGGATGCCCTGGCCCAGCAGCCCGGCCAGACCGTCGCCACCAGGCTCCGGCTCCAGCCCGGTGACCCACCGCACCACCTCGGTGACCTCCTGTTCGAACGTGGTGCCCAGCAGCTTCAGCATCGCCGCCTGCTGCACCGGCGCTTCGCCGGCGTCCATCGCGGTCACGATGTCCCAACCCAGCCGCCGTAGCACCGCCAGCCGGGCCGCCAGCTCCCCCACCGCCTCGATCGCCGCCGGGTCGCCGCTGGCCGCGGCGTGGTCGGCCAAGGCCGCCACCAGCGGGTACGTGGACAGCACCCGCTCCAGCCCGCCCCGCTCGTACGCCAACTGCTCCGTGACCTGCCGCCACCCGTTGCCCACAGTGCCGATCACCCACCGGTCCGGCACCCACACCTCTTCGAACACCATCTCGTTGAAGTGGTGTTCACCCTGCAAATCCAGGATCGGCCGCACCGTCACCCCGGGGGAGTCCAACGCCACCACGAACTCGGTCAGCCCCTCGTGTTTGGCGCCCGCCTCGGCCAGCGGGGTGGTGCGGGCCAGCACGTACGCGTGGGTGGAGCGGTGGGCCTGGCTGGTCCAGACCTTGCTACCGGTGATGCGCCAGCCGTCGCCGTCGCGGCGGGCGGTGGTGCGTACCGCCGCCAGGTCCGACCCGGCCTCCGGTTCACTCATGCCTAGACAGAACGTCACCTCGGCGGCGGCGATCCGGGGGAGGAACTCCGCCTTCAGCTCCGGGGTGCCGTACCGCAGGATCGCCGGGCCGATCTGCCGGTCGGCGATCCAGTGCGCGGCCACCGGGGCACCGGCGACCAGCAACTCCTCGGTGATCACCAGCCGGGCGGCGTACGAGCGGCCCTGCCCGCCGTACTCGCGCGGCCAGGTGATGCCGATCCAGCCCCGGCGGGCCAGCTCCCGGCTGAACCCCAGGTCGTAGTTGCGTAGCCAGGCGTCGCAGACCGGGGTGAACCGGCCCCGCCAGTCGGCCAGCAGCGCCCGTACCTCGGCCCGCAGCCGGCGTAGCTCCGCCGCCTCCGCCGGCCGGGGCCGGTGGGGATCTTCCGCCATCACCTCTCCCTTTCCTCCGCCAGCGCCGCCGCGGCCGCCCGGTAACCGCGGTCGGCCGCCTCGGTCAGCACCCGCCGGGCCGCGGTCAGCTCCGCCGGGGACACCGGCGCCGCCACCACCGCCGGACCGGTGTCCACCCCGAGCGCGGCCAGGTGGGCCAGGAAACCGTCCGTGTCACCAGCGCCGGTGAGCTGGCGTAGTACCGGCCGCTCCCCCAGGTCCAGTACACCCCACCGGGTGTGCAGGGTCACCGGCACCCCAGGGCGGGGGGCGGCGGTGACGTGCTCCACTTCGGCCACCAGTCGACGCGGGTCGTTCCCCCCGTGCAGCAGCACCAGTTCCCGGGCGGCGGCGGCCGCGTCCGCGGCTCCCCCACCGCCGGCCAGCCGCACCTTCGGTCGGTCGTACGGCCCGATCGCGGTCGCGTTCACCCGCCCCCGCAGATCCACGTTGACCGCGTCCAACACCACCCGGTCACAGCGCCAGACCAGCGCCAGCAGGATGTCGGCGGTGCTGCCGGCGAACCCGAGCACGTCCGCGTACGCCGGATAGTCGGTGGTGCTGGTAGGCACCTGCGCCCCGATCCCGTGGCAGATCGCGCCCCCTTCATACACCTGCGCGAACGGTGCGCCGGGCAGGCGGGCGGCCAGCCGGGCCGCCAGCACCGGCCAGTGGAAGCCGGTGAACACGTACCCGCCGCGGCGGAACTCCCGGGCGGCCCGGACCAGGAACTCCGCGACCGTGCTCACGGCCCTGCCTCCGCTGCCTGCCGGACCAGCCGCTGGTAGGCGGGGACGTCCCGCGGATAGCGGCCGATCGCCCCGTCCGGCGCCACCGCGCCCGGGTGGTGGACCACCATCGCGACCAGCACCCCGGGAATGGTGATGCCGGCGGCCCGCACCCGGTCGTGGTCGGCCAGCTCCTCCGCCACCAGCACCACCCGGCGGGCGGCTTGGGCGGCCACCAGCGCTTCTCCCACCGGGGAACGGATCACCCCGTTGCCCCATTCGTCGGCCAGATCGACGTGGACGAACGCCACGTCCGGGGCGAGCGCGCGCACCACCGGCGCGGACCCGAACGGGGTGTCCACCGTGGTCACCATCCCGTTCGGCCAGTCCTCGGTCAGGTAGCCGGTGCCGGCCGGGGCGGGTATCGGGAGGAACGGCACCCGCCAGGCGGCGGCGGTCAGCGCCGCCGACAGCATCCCCAGGCTGACCTCGTGCCGCACCACCCGCCGGTCGCCGGCCTGGGCTAGCCGGCGGAAGTGCCAGGCCGGGTCCGGCCCCACCGGGCTCCAGCAGTGGGCGTAGGTGGCTCGGGCCAGCACCCCGGCGCCGATCAGCCGGTCCAGCAGCAGCCCTCCGGAGGCGACCACCGCATGCAGCTCCCGTCGCCGCTGGGTGATCAACTCGTCGGCGACGGCGAACAGTTGGGCCCCGAAGTTGCCCAGGTAGACGCAGTCTCCGTCGCCGACGGTGGCGACCGCGTCCGCCACGCTGCACACCGGTGGCCGCATCAGGCCCCCACCGCTGCGGTCCGTCGGGCACCGGCCGCCTGCCGTCGCAGTAGGGGGGTGGGGCGGTAGCGAGGGTCTCCCAGCCAGCGCAGCATCCCGCACAGACTGGTGTACACCTGGGCCGGGCCGTGCTGCGCCAGCAGCTCCAGCGGGCCGACCGGGTGGTTCATGCCCAACCGCAGGGCGGTGTCGACCGCCTCCGGGTCCGCGGTGCCCTCCTCCACCACCAGCACCGCCTCGTTGATCAGGCAGTGGGCGAGCCGGTCGGCCACCAGCCCGGGTAGCGCCGGCACCCGTACCGAGGCGGCCCCCACCGCCGCCAGCACCCGCTCCACCCCGGGGGTGGGGTGGATCCCGGCCACTGGGTCGTCCACCACTTCGGCGAACGGGCCGGCGGGTGGGGTGTGGAGCCGCAGCCAGCCGACTCCCGGCGGCAGTGTCTCCAGCCAGTCCCCGGCGGAGGAGTCGACCACCACGGTGGCGCCGGCCGCCCGCAGCGCCGCCACCTCCGCCAGGTGCTGCTGGTCACCGGCGGCCAGGCTGCGGTACAGCACCAGCGGGGCGGTGTCGTCGACCACCGCGGCGATCCGCTCGTCGGCGCGGAGGGGGGCGGCGTCCGGACCGGCCAGTCGGAGCTTCGTACCGTCCGGTGGTGGCGCCGGGGTGGTCAGGCGGGCTCGGGCGGCGGACGGTTTCTCCTGCTGATAGTCGTAGAAGCCGACGCCGGCGGCCCGGCCGGTCGCGCCGGCGCGGACCAGCGCCTTCACCAGTGGGATGGGGCGGTAGCGGGGGTCGCCGAACTCCCGGTACGCGGTCTGGGAGGAGCCGAGGTGGGTGTGCAGGCCGGTGAAGTCCAGCAGCTCCAGTGGCCCCATCCGGTGCCCGAGCGCCCCTCGGGCGACCGCGTCCACCACCCCGGCCGGCACGCCCTGGCTGACCAGCAGTTGGGCTTCGTAGTACAGCGGTCGGCAGATCCGGTTGACCACGAAGTTGGGTGAGTCGGTGCACACCACCGGGGTCTTGCCCAACGCCCGGCTCCAGGCCACCGCCTGCGCCACCACGGCGTCGGCGGTACGGGCGCCCCGCACCACCTCCACCAGCCGCATCTTGGTGGGCGGGTTGAAGAAGTGCATGCCCACCACCCGGGTCGGGTCACCGAACACCCGGCCGAGCTCACTGATGCTGAGCGAACTGGTGTTGGAGGCCACCACCAGTTCCGGTCCGGCCACCTTCGCCAGGCGGGTGAGCAACTCCTCCTTGACTGTGGGGTCTTCCACGACCGCCTCGATCAGCAGGTCCGCTCCGGCGACCGCGGTGGCCAGGTCCGCCACCGGCCGGACTGTCACCGGGACGCCGTCGACCTCTGCTTCCGTCTGCAGGGTGCGGGCACCGGCCACGGTGGTCGGTTCGTCCCGGTCCACGACCGTGGTGGCCGCCCCGGCTGCGGCGAAGATCCGTGCGATTCCCCGCCCCATGGGGCCGAGCCCCACCACCACGACGGTCAGTCCTGTGAGTCCGGTCATCATCGCACCCTCTCCACCACCGCGGCCACCCCCTGGCCTCCGCCCACGCACAGGCTGGCTACCCCGATCGCGGCGTCCCGTCGGGCCAGTTCATGCAGCAGGCTGACCACGATCCGGCAACCGCTCTGGCCAGTGGGGTGCCCCAGGGCGATCCCGCCTCCGTTGACGTTGACCTGGTCGGCGGGCAGTTTCAACTCTCGGACGTTGTGGACGATCTGGGCCGCGAACGCCTCGTTGATCTCGAACAGGTCCACCTCGGACAGTTCGACTCCGGCCGCAGCGAGCGCCCGCGGGATCGCGTACACCGGGCCGACCCCCATCACGGTCGGGTCCACCCCGACCGCGGCGAACGACCGCAGCCGGGCCGCCGGGGTGAGCCCGTACCGTGCCACCGCGGCGGCGCTAGCCACCACGATCGCGGCCGCGCCGTCGGCCATCTGGCTGGCGTTGCCGGCGGTGACGGTGCCGTCGGGGAGGAACGACGGCGGCAGGGTGGCCAGCTTCGCCAGCGAGCTGTGGGGCCGGAAGGTTTCGTCCACGTCGAATGTGGTGTCGCCGACCGGCACCGGCACCACTTCGTCACCGAACCGGCCCTCCGCCCAGGCCGCGGCCACCCGCTGGTGGCTGGTGTGGGCCCAGGCATCCTGGGCGACCCGGTCCACCCCGTACTCTCGGGCGATCTTCTCGGCGGTCTGGCCCATGTTCAGGCCGCAGATCGGGTCGGTGCCGCCGTCCTGCCATCCGTCGACCAGGGTGATGTTGCCGCGCTTCACCCCCTGCCAGCGCAGCGCGGCCGGGGCCAGGTAGGGCATGGTGCTCATGCTCTCGGCCGCCACCACCAGCACCAGGTCGGCGTCGCCGGCCCGGATCGCCTGCCCGGCCAGGGCGATCGCCTTCAACCCGGAGGCGCAGGCCATGTTGACGGTCTGGGCGGGGGTCGGCTCCGGTAGCCCGGCCCGCAGCGCCACTTGCCGGCCCGGGTTGGGGCCGTTACCGGCCTGCCGGCAGCAGGACAGGATCAGCTCGTCGACCGCCGCGGCTGGCACCCCGGCCCGCGCCAGCGCGGCGACCGCGGCGTGGGCCCCGAGCGTCACCGTCCGCACGCTCCGCAGCGACCCGCCGTACCGGCCGTGCGGCGTACGGACGCCGCCGACCAGGAACACGTCGTTGCTCATCGCACTCCCGTTCACTAGTCCACAGTGGTTCCGGTCAGGTCGAGCAGTTGTCCGGTCAGCATCACCGCCGCCGGGCTGGCCAGGTAGGCGATCAGGTCAACGGTCCGGTGCGCGTCCCCGTCGTCGATCAGCACATTGGCCCGGATCCCGTGGTCGGCCCACTCCTGGGCGAGGGAGCGGGCCAGCGAACCCACGGCGGCGTGCAGAGCGGCCCGGTCGGCGGCCAGGTCGACGTTGGCAGCGGACGGCACCGGCGGCAGCAGGAACACCACCGCTCCGCCGGCGGCGGCCAGCGCCGGCTGGGCGCGGCGCGCGGCCAGGAAGGCGTCGGTCACCGCGGTGGCCGGCTCCGCCTCGGTGACCGCGCGGAGGTCCACCAGCAGCAGGTCGGCGTGGGGCACCTGCGCCGGCTGGCCAGGCGGCAGGGGCACCAGCCGGGCGCCGTACCCGGTCAGTCCGGCCGTGAGCGCGGGGGCGACCGACGGCGTCCTCTCCGGGGTGGCGACCACCACGGTGGCGCCGGCCAGCAGATCGGCCCGCAGGGACGGCCCGGCCGCGCCGGCGGCGGGGCGAGGCGGCGTCGCGGAAGACGGAGGGGGCGACATCGGCGTCACCGTCAGGGGGTCGGGACCAGCTCGGCCGCGATCGCGCGGGAGATCACCACCCGCTGGATCTCTGACGTGCCCTCGTAGATCTCCAGGATCCGCTGGTCCCGATAGAGCCGCTCGGCCGGGCAGGGCCGGCAGTATCCGTCCCCGCCGTACACCTGCACCGCGAGGTCAGCGGCGCGGTGGGCGACCTCGCTGGCGTACAGTTTCGCCATGGCGCCGATGGTGGAGATCCGTTCGCCCCGGTCGTAGGCGCCGGCGGCCTGGTAGGTCAACAGTCGGGCGGCGGTCAGTTCAGTGGCCACGTCCGCCAGTCGGAACGAGATGCCCTGGTACTCCAGCAGCGACTTGCCGAACGGGGTGCGGCGGCCGGCCTCCTGGCTGGCGAGGGTGAACGCGGCGGTGGCCAGCCCCAGCGCCTGGGCGGCCACGCTCACCCGGCCCACATCCAGGGTCTGCAGCGCCAACCGCAGCCCCCGCCCCGGCTCGCCCAGGATCGCCGACTCCGGCACCCAGGTGTCCAGTTTGAGGTTGCTGGTGAGGGTGCCGCGTAGCCCCATCTTGTCTTCGTACCGGTCGATCACCACGCCGTCGGTGTCCTTCCGCACCAGGAAGGCGGTGATCCCCCGGGCGCCGGCGGCCGGGTCGGTCTTGGCGAACACCACGTAGTGGGTGGAGGCGCCCCCGTTGCCGATGTAGATCTTCTCGCCGCGCAGTCGCCAGCCGTCGCCTTCCCGCTCGGCGGTGGTGCGGATCGCGGCCGCGTCGCTGCCGGCACCGACTTCGGTGAGGGCGAAGCTGATCGCTTTCCCGCGTAGCAGGTCCCCCAACAGGGTGCGCTTCTGTTCCTCGGTGCCGGCCAGCAGCACCGGCACCGCTCCCAGTTCGTACGCGGCCAGGATGGCCCCGGTGGAGGAGCAGGCTCTGGACACTTCTTCGGTGATGGCGGCGATGGTGGTCATCGCCAGCCCCAGCCCGCCGTACTCGGTGGGGACGAACATCCCGGTCAACCCGGAGTCCACGAGGGACTGTACGTGCTCCCAGGGGTAACGCTGTTCCCGGTCGAGCTCCTCCGCCAGCGGCGCGAACTGGGTCTCGGCGAGCTCGCGCGCCCGCGCCAGCCACCGCTGCCCGGCCTCGTCCAGGACCGGCTCCCAGAGCACTCCCATGGTCACCTCACTGTGCTGTGGCCGGGCTTCACCACCGACCTGTGTTAACGTCAACGTATACGTAGATCTCAGCTTGGCGTGCCCCACCCCCGGCTGTCAAGCCGACGACCAGCCGTTTCCGCCACCGCTTCGAGGAGGAGCCGTGTCCGAGCCCAGCCAGGACCCACCGGTCCGGGTCCACCGCGACGGCGCGATCGCCGTGGTCACCCTCAACCGCCCCGACCGGCGCAACGCGTTGACCACCGAGCTGCTGGAGACGCTGCGGGACGCGCTGCAGCAGCTGGACACCGACCCGTCGGTACGGGCGGTGGTGCTCACCGGCGGCACCCGCACCTTCGCCTCCGGCGCCGACGTGCGGGAGCTGCGTTCCCTGCGCACCGCCGACTACCTGACGTCCCCCCGCCTGGTGGCCTGGCGGGCGGTGATGAGCGTCCGCACTCCCCTGGTGGCCGCGGTGGCCGGCCCGGTCCTCGGGGGCGGTTGCGAACTGGCGCTCTGCGCCGACCTGGTGGTCGCCGCCGACGACGCGGTGTTCGGTCAGCCGGAGATTCGACTGGGCATCATCCCGGGCGCCGGCGGCACCCAGCGATGGGCCCGGGTGATCGGTCGGTACGCCGCCGCCGAGGTGGTGTTGTTGGGGCAGACCGTGGACGCCTGGCGGGCCCGGGAGCTCGGGATCGTGCACCGGGTGTGTCCCCGGGAACGGGTGGTGGAGGCGGGCGCGGCGGTGGCGCGGGAACTCGCCCGGCACGCCCCGGTCGCGCTGAAGGCGGCCCGGACCGCGCTGCGGGCCGCGGACGAGACCGGTCTGACCGCCGCGCTCGAACTGGAGCGGGCGCTCCTGGCCGGGCTGATGTCCACCGAGGACAAGAACGAGGGCGTCACCGCGTTCCTGGAGAAGCGCCCCGCCCACTTCCAGGGCCGATGAGAGGGGAACCGAGATGAGCATCGTGACCGTGGAGCTGACCGACGGTGACCTGTCGGAGCTGGCCGACCGCCTACGGAGCGCCTGCCGGGAGGTGACCCCGACCGTGGTCCGGGTGACGGTCGGTGGCGGGGTGCTCGATGCGGGCGGCGCCGCCGATCCGGTGGCCGCCGGTGCGGCGGCGGCCCGCATCCGGCAGACCGTGGACCGCGCCGGCGTACCGTCGGTGATCACCGCGTCCGGCCCGGTCAGCGGCGCCGGCCTGGCCGCCCTGCTGACCTTCGACGTGGCGCTGTGCACACCGGCGGTGACGTTCACGCCGGGAGCACCAGCGGCGGCGCTCGCCTGTGGACTGTCCGGGGCGCTGGTGGGGCGGATCGGCTCGGCCCGCACCCGGGCGTGGCTGCTGACTGGGCAGCCGATGACCGCCGTGACCGCGCAGGACTGGGGCCTGGTGGCCGGGGTGGAGCCAGAAGGTAGCGCCGCCGCGGCGCGGCTGGCCGCTCACTGGGCCGCCTCCCCCGCGGCGGGGCTGCTGCGGCGGTCGGTCGACGCAGCCACCCGGTTGCGCTCGGCCGAGTCCCGGGAGTTCGACACGGAGTTGCTCGCCCTGCTGCGGGAGAACTGACCTCGTGCGGCTCCAGGCTGAAGTGGCATCTCGTGTCTTCAGGAGTGCCCGTGGTTCACCCCGCCGCACCCCGATCGGGAGTTCCACCGAGAGGCCGGGAGCCTCACCGAGATGTTGCGTCAACGTTGACGCAGACGGTATAACAGTGACATGGTAGAGGACCACACCTCTGGGCGCATGCCTGAGACCGACCCCGTAACCGCCGCCGACGCTGACCCTGGGCGCGCTCACCCCGACCGCGACACCGCCCTCCCGCACCCCGCGCCCGGCGCCGGTGCGTTGGCGGGGATCCGGGTGATCGAGATGGGTTCGTTGATCGCCGGGCCGTTCTGCGGGCAGCTGCTCGCCGACCACGGCGCCGAAGTGATCAAAGTGGAGCCACCGGGGGTGGGGGATCCGATGCGGGAGTGGGGCCGGGAGAA
Source organism: uncultured Actinomycetota bacterium (assembly GCA_963809545.1). Lineage (GTDB taxonomy): Bacteria > Actinomycetota > Actinomycetes > Mycobacteriales > Micromonosporaceae > Natronosporangium. The sequence goes on from CAWEKD010000009.1 coordinate 159,718, forward strand.
GGCCGGCGGCAAATCGCTGTGGTGGCCGGTGATCGCCCGCAACAAGAAGTCGATCACCCTAGACCTGCGCCGCCCGGAGGGGCAGGAGCTGGCCCGGGAACTGATCCGGGGCGCGGACGTGCTGTTGGAGAACTTCCGCCCCGGCACCATGGAGCGCTGGGGCCTGGGCTACGAGGAGCTGGCGAAGGACAACCCGGGGCTGGTGATGGTGCGGGTGAGCGGGTTCGGTCAGACCGGGCCGTACGCCAGCCGCCCCGGCTACGGCGCGATCGCGGAGGCGATGGGGGGTCTGCGGTACGTGGTCGGCAACCCGGACCGCCCGCCGAGCCGGGTGGGGATCAGCATCGGGGACTCGCTGGGAGCCACGTTCGCCACCCTCGGCGCACTGTTGGCACTGCGGGTCCGGGACCACACCGGGGTGGGACAGGTGGTGGACGCCGCCATCTACGAGGCGGTGTTGGCGTTGATGGAGTCACTGGTGCCGGAGTACGCGCTGACCGGGTTCATCCGGGAACGCAGCGGGGCGATCCTGCCGAACGTGGCACCGTCCAACGTCTACCCCACCGCCGACGGAGGGATGGTGTTGATCGCCGCCAACCAGGACACGGTATTCCGCCGGCTGGCGGAAGCGATGGGGCAGCCGGAGCTGGCCGACGACCCCCGCTACGCCACCCATACCGCCCGGGGGCAGCACCAGGCGGAGCTGGATGAGCGGATCGCGGCCTGGAGCCAGACCCTGACCAGCGCGGAGCTCACCGAGACGCTGCTGACGCACGCTGTCCCCACCGGGAAGATCTACCGTGCCCCGGAGATGCTGACCGATCCGCACTTTCAGGCCCGACAGACGCTGGTGCGGGCGGCGGACCCGGTGCTGGGCGAGTTGCCGATGCAGAACGTGTTCCCCCGCCTGACCCGGACCCCAGGCGGGATCCGCCACACCGGCCCGGCGCTGGGAGAGCACAACGACGAGGTGTTCATCGACCTCCTGGGGCTGGAGGCGCACCGGTACGCCCAGCTGCGGGCAGCCGGGGTGATCTGACCGGGCGATCCGCTCCGCCCCGCCTGGGCCGACTGCGACGATCCGGAGGTTTTCGCAGGTCGCACCGGCTACCGGGCACCCGGTGCCGGTTGTCTGATCATGGAACCGGCATGATCAGAGGCGGGTAACGAGCGCCACTGGTTCTCACCTGGTGGGCACCGGTATTTTTCGAAACGGCGCCCGAGCTTTGCCGCACCGCCTGATCCCTGGAGTAGAAGGCATGTCAACGACCCCTTCCGCCTCGCTCGACAAGTCCGACAAGACCGCCAAGACCCGAAAGTCTCACAATTCGGGCGAATCTGGCGCCCCTGGCCACGATGGGAACGCCGTGACCCGCGTCCTCGACCGGTTCTTCCAGCTGTCGGCCAACCAGACCACCGTGCCCCGGGAGCTGATCGCCGGGGGCACCACCTTCCTGGCGATGGCCTACATCCTGTTCGTCAACCCACTGATCCTGGGTGACACCGGGATGGACGCCAACGCCGTCTTCGTGGCCACCGCGCTGGCCGCCGCCCTCGGCACCCTGATCATGGGACTGTGGGCCCGGTACCCGGTGGCGCTCGCCCCCGGGATGGGCTTGAACGCGTTCTTCGCGTACACGGTCGTCCTCGGGATGGGCATCCCGTGGCAGACCGCGTTGGCCGGCACCCTGGTGTCCGGGGTGCTGTTCTTCATCATCGCGGTCACCGGGCTCCGGGAAGCGATCATCAACGCGATCCCGATGCAGTTGAAACTCGCCACCGCCGCCGGGATCGGGTTGTTCATCGCCTTCATCGGGCTGCGGAACGCCCAAATCGTCGTCCCCCACAGCGAAACCCTGGTCACCCTGGGTGATCTGAGCCGCCCGGAGACCCTGTTGGCGGTGTTCGGGCTGGTGGTGACCGCGCTGCTGCTGGTCCGCGGCTTCCGTGGCGGGATCTTCTACGGCATGGTGATCACCGCGGTAGCCGGGATGATCACCGGCCTGATCGATCTGCCCAGTGGCGTGGTGGCCAATGTGCCGAGCCTGGCGCCGACCTTCGGGGAAGCGTTCGCGCACCTGGGTGACGTCCTGACCGCCCAGATGGTGGTGGTCGTCTTCACCATGCTGTTCGTCGACTTCTTCGACACCTCCGGCACCCTGATCGCCGTCGCCAGCCAGGCGGGGCTGCTCAAGGACGGCAAGCTGCCCCGGGCCCGGCAGGCGTTCGCCGCCGACTCGCTGGCCACCGTGGGCGGGGCGGTGCTGGGTACCTCCACCACCACCTCGTACATCGAGTCCTCCTCCGGGGTGGCGGTCGGTGGCCGCACCGGTCTGACCTCCACCACCACCGCGCTGCTGTTCCTGCTGGCGCTGTTCTTCTCCCCGCTGCTGGGGGTGGCGACCGCGGAGGTCACCGCACCGGCGCTGATCCTGGTGGGGGTGTTCATGGCCCAGTCCCTGGGCAAGATCGAGTGGGGTGCGCTGGAGTACGCGTTCCCGGCCTTCGCCATCGTGCTGGGGATGGCGCTGACCTCCTCGATCGCCACCGGGATCGCGCTCGGACTGCTGCTGTTCCCGCTGCTGATGGTGGTGCGGGGCCGGTGGCGGGAGGTGCACCCGATCGGCTACGGCCTGTTCTTCGTGATGCTGGCCTACTTCATCTGGCTGGTGTGACGACGTGATGCGGTGGGGCCGGCCGCCGTCGCGGCCGGCCCCACCGGTTTTTCCCGTCCCAGGTGGGGTCAGGACCGCAGCGCGCTGGCGGCGCCGACCAGCGCCGCCCCACCGTCCAACGCCAGCATCTGCCCGGTGACCGCCGCCGCGGCCGGGGTGGCCAGGAACGCCACCAGCTCGGCCACCTCCTCCGGCCGGGTGTCCCGCCCCAGCGGGGTACGCCGGACCACTTCCGCCAGGACCGCCGGCGGCAGCTCCGCCCGGACCCCGTCGGTGAGGACGGTGCCCGGGGCCAGACAGTTCACCCGGATTCCTTGATCCCGCCACGCGGCGGCCAGCACCCGGGTCATCCCCCACACCCCGGCCCGGGCGGCGGCGGAGTGGGCGATGCCCGGGATGCCGCGCTCCGGCGCCGACAACGAGATGGTGACCACGCTCCCGCCCCGGGCGGCCAGCCATGGGCGGGCGGCCCGGGTCAGTCGGGCCACCGCGGTCAGGTTGAGGTCCAGCACGCTACCGAACCCCCGCGGCGACAGCTGCGCGGCCGGGGCCACGAACTGTCCTCCGGCGTTGTTCACCAGGATCTGCAGACCGTATCGACGCCCCAGGTCGGTGACCAGGTCGGTGGTCCCCGGGTCCCGTACGTCCGCCGGGAACGGCAGGAACCGACCCGGCCCGGTGGCGAGCGCGGCGGTGGCGGCCAGCGGGTCGGGGCGGCGGCCGAGACCGAGCACGGTCGCTCCCAGCGAGACCAGCCGCAGCGCCACCGCCCGACCGATCCCGGTGCCGGCCCCGGTGACCAGGGCGGTCTGCCCGGCCAGGGCGCCCGCGGCGACCACCCGCAGCCGGTCCGGCGGCGCCACCGGCGGCGGGCTCACGGTCGCACCGTCCCCGCCGCCAAGCCACCGTCGACCGGCAGCACCGCGCCGGTGAGGTACGAGGCGGCGTCGCTGAGCAGGAAACAGATCACGTCGGCGATCTCCTCTGGGGTCGCGGCCCGACCGATCGGGTGCGCGGCGGCGAAGTCGGCGGTGGCGAACGTCGGCAGCGGGGTGCGGACCAGGCCCGGGCACACCACGTTGATCCGGATCCCGGCGGCGGCGTACTCCACCGCGGCGCTGGTGCTCAACCCCACCACCCCGTGTTTGGCGGCGGCGTAGGCGGAGGCACCCGGAACTCCCCGCAGTCCGGCCACCGACGCGGTGTTGACGATCGCCCCGCCGGTGCCCTGTCGCCGCATCTGCCGTAGCTCGGCCTGCAGGCAGTGGAACACCCCGGTGAGGTTGACCGCCAGCACCCGGTGCCAGACCGACGGCGGATAGTCGGCGGTGTCGGCCAGCACCCCAGGCACCCCGGCGTTGTTGCAGGCCAGATCCAGCCGTCCGAACTCGGTCACCACCCGGGCCACGGTGGCGGTGACCGCGTCGCCGTCGGAGACGTCCACCCGGTACGCGCGGGCTTCTCCCCCACGGTCGGTGATCTCCGCCGCGACCGTGCGGGCGGGCTCGAAGGCCCGGTCCAGCACCGCCACCCGCGCCCCGGCGGCGGCCAACCGGTGGGCGGTGGCCGCCCCGATGCCGGAGGCGGCGCCGGTGACCAGGGCGACTCGCCCGGCGAGGCCGGCGGATGGCTCAGGGACGTGCCGCCTGGTCACGGCCGCCCCGCACGGGGAAGGGTCAGCGGGGGCGGTTGGCGGCGGCCGGTGACAGACTGGACAGGGCCAGTTCGATGAACATCTCGCCGATCTCCGACAGCTTCATCCGACCCGCCGGGTCGTACCAGCGGTAGACCCAGTTGAACATGCCGGAGATGGCCAACGTGGCCAGTTGGGGGTCGACGTCGTCCCGGAATTCGCCGGTGCGCTGCCCCTCCGCGATCACCTTGGCCATGAGCCGGCCCCACCGGTCGGCGTTGGCCTGGATGTCGTTGGCTTCGGGGCCGCTCATGACCTTGTGGATGTTCTCGCCCACGAAGATGAACAGCTCCGGCCGCTGCTCCATGGCGGTCACGTACGCGCGCAGCCCCTCGGTCAGTTTCTCCGAAGTGGACAGATCCCGTGCGACGATCTCCTCGAGCCCGGTGCGCAGCGACTCGATCGGCTGGTGCAGCAGGGACACCAGCAGTTCTTCTTTGGTGCCGACGTAGTAGTAGAGGGTGGCCCGGTTGATCCCCACCTCGTTGGCCACATCCTCCAAAGTGGTCTGCGGGTAGCCGAGCCGCTGGAATACCCGGGCGGCGCCCTCCAGCACTTCCCGCCAGCGGGCGTCGGACTTGCGGCCACTGGCCAGGCGCCGCTCCATCCGCCGGCGGGCGATGTCGCTGGATGCCTGCCGGGTCCGGGTGGTACGGGCGGTGGCCACCGCAACTCCCTCCTCGCGGCCTCACGCGGATCGTGAACAGATGCGTTGATCGTACTACGACCGAAGCGTCCGCAGCATACCGCGGGGCCGCTGAGGCGTGGGTCACGGCTGCTCCCGTAACACCCGCTTGAGCACCTTCCCGCTGGCGTTACGCGGCAGCTCCGTTTCGGCACGAAACACCGCGGGGATCTTGTAATTGGCCAGTCGGGTCCGGCAGTACTCCCGCAGCGCGGTCTCATCCACCGTCGCGCCCGGGGCGGGGATGATGTGCGCCCGCACGATCTCGCCCCAGTAGCGGTCCGGCACCCCGACCACCGCCACCTCCTGCACCGTCGGATGTTCGGAGAGAACCTGCTCGATCTCGATCGGGTAGATGTTCTCCCCACCCCGGATGATCATGTCTTTCTTACGGCCGCTGAGGTAGTAGTAGCCCTCCTCGTCCCGCCAGGCCAGGTCGCCGCCGCGGAACCAGCCGTCCCGCAGCACCTTGGCGGTCTCCTCCGGCAGGTTGAGGTAGCCCATCATCACCGCGTCCGAGCGGGTGACGATCTCCCCCACCTCGCCGTCGGGCACCTCGTTCCAGTCGTCGTCGCACAACTTCAGGTCCACCCCCATGCCGGCCTTGCCGATCGAGCCGAGCAGATGCTCGTGCCCGGCCAACGCCCGCCGGTGGTCCTCCGGGGTGAGGACGGTCTGCAACCCCGCCTCGGTGCCCGCCCCGAACATGTTCATGAAGTCGCACTTGAACACCGCCATCGCCCGGCGCAGCAGATCCGGGGTCATGGGCGCGGCCCCATAGGCGATCGAATGCAGCTTGCGATATTCGACGTCGGCCACCCCGGGCTGATCGAGCAACGCCTCGATCATGGTCGGCACCAGGAACACCCCGTTGAGCACGTCCCGCTTCAACCACTTGAGCACCACCGCCGGGTCGAACGCCGGCAGGATCAGCGACGGGTATCCCCGGGCCACCCCCGCCAGCACGTAACACATGCCGGCCACGTGGAACAACGGCGAGGGCGAGTAGTGGAACGAATCCGCCGGCAACCGCCGCTCCAGGATGCACTGGAAGATCAGATGCTTGACCATCCGCTGGTGGTGCATCACCCCTTTGGGAAGCGAGGTGGTGCCGCTGGTGAACGCCAGGCACATCAGCTCGTCGTCCCGCATCGGCGTGTCGACCTCGGTCTCCTCGCCGACCGCCAGCAGCTCCGCCACGGTCCGGTCGGCCACCGCCGACTTTTCGAAACAGACCGTGTACGTCAGGGTCGGCACGTCGAGGGTCTCCACCATCGAGGCGTACCGTTCACTGAAGAACAGCACCTTCGCCTCGGCGGTGCGGAGCAGGGTCTGCAGCTCCGGCGCGGCCAACCGGTAGTTCAGCGGTACGTACACCGCGCCGGCCTTCATGCAGGCCAGCAGCACCTCCATGTACACCGACGAGTCGGTGGCGAACAGCGCCACCCGGTCACCTTTGCGCACCCCCATCCGGAGCAGCTCATTGGCGATCCGGTTGACGCGGTTGTTCACCTGCGCGAAGGTGAACTCCTCGGTGTCGGTGACGAAGCACAGGCGCTGGGGATTGTTCCGGGCGTGGATCCGCACATAGTCGGCCACCCGGGAGGTGGGGGTCGTGGCCACTTGTGTCCTCCTTCGTACGCCCTATGCGAACGCGGGCAGGACGTACTTGCCCAGCAGTTCAATGGATTTCATGACCTTGTCGTGGGGGATGTCGTACGGCTGGACCAGGCACAGCAGCAGATCGGTACCGACCGCCTCATAACGGCGGGCCATCTCGATGCACTGCTGCGGGTCCCCCACCACCACCGCCTCGTTGTCCAGCAGGTACTCGAAGGTCAGCGACTCGATGTCGAGGCCGCCGAGGAGCTTCTTGGCGTACTCGTAACTGCCGAGCTGGGTGCCGTCCTTCCAGTCCCCCAACTCCGCGATCTTCTTCAGGGACTCCTGCACGTACCAGGCGAACCGGGGGCCGGCGATCGCGTGGGCTTCGGCGGTGGTCTCGGCGCAGAACACCTGGGTGAAGGTGGCGATCTGCTCGTTGATGTACTTACCGACCGGCTTGGCCTGCTTGATGGCGTTGCGGTACCGGGTGAACCGCTTCACCAGGCTCTCCGGCGGGGCCGCCACCGAGAACGACAGCAACCCCAACCCCTTCAGCCCGATCAGCTCGTGGCTGTCGGAGCTGGACGACGCCCCCCACAGCGGCGGGTGCGGCTGCTGCAGCGGCTTGGGCACCACTCCGCGTGGCGGGAGCGTGAAGTACTTCCCCTCGTAGGAGAAGGTCTCCTCGGTCCAGGAGCCGACCACCACCTCCAGCGCCTCTTCCCACATCGGACGGGTGTCGTTGGGGTCGATCCCGAACCCTTCCAGCTCCACCCGGGTGCCGGAGCGCCCGGTGCCGAACTCCAGCCGCCCGTTGGACAGGATGTCGACCGTGGCGGCCGCCTCCGCGGCCCGGACCGGGTGGTTGTACGGGAACGGCAGCAGCCGCACCCCGTGCCCGATCCGGATGTTCTTGGTCTTGGCCGCGAGCGCGCCGTAGAACACCCCGGGGGCGGAGGAGAACGAGTACTCGTCCAGGAAGTGGTGTTCCACGGTCCAGACACTGTGGAACCCGAGCTGGTCGGCGAGCACGATCTGCTCGATCGTGTTCTGGAACGCTTCATAGGCGCTGCGTTCGTGCCATGGTCGCGGCACCGGGATCTCGTACATGAGCCCGAACTTCATCGCCCGCCTCCTTCATACAGCGGCAGTCCGGCCACTCCCAGGTCGTACGCGACCAGCTGCCCGAACATCGAATACGTGACGTACAGCGTCCCGTCACCGAAGCAGCAGTTGGTGGGCTGCGAACCCGGTTCGGTCTCGATCGTGCGGCGTAGTTGTCCCGTCGGGTCGAACACGTAGATGGCGTGCCCGAGGCTGCCGCACACGTACAGGTTTCCGTCCGCGTCGAAACAGAGCCCGTCCGGGATCCACCCGGCAACTGGCAGAACACCTCCGGCTCCCCCAGGCCGGCGGTGGCCGACCAGGGGTAGACCAAGATCTTACGGGTCAAGGTCTGGGCGACAAAGAGTTTGTCGCCGCTGGGGCCGAACGCGATCCCGTTCGGCATCGCCGGCACCTCCGCCAGCTGCGCCACCGCCCCGTCCGGTGCGATCGCGACGATCCGACCCGGCTGGAGGTTGCGCATGTCCTCCCAGTTACGGGAGTCGGTCACGTACAGCCGGCCGTCCGGGCCGAAACACAGGTCGTTGGGGCGGTGCGGGGCCTCCCCGGGCAGCTGGTCGGCCACGGTGGTGACCGTGCCGTCCGGGTCGATCCGCTGCACCCGGCCGTCGAACTGCTCCTCGGCGTACCAGTAGCCTTTGCCGTCGGTACGGGCGGACAGGCCGCCGTTGTTGGCCACGTAGATCGCGCCGTCGTGGCCGAGAGCGGCGCCGTTGGGGCCCCCGCCGAGGCCGGTGAACCGGGTGACGGTGCCGTCGGCGGTCACCCGCGCCACCGAGCCGCCCTGCATCTCGGCCACCGCCACCACCCCGTCCCCGAGGTAGACCGGCCCCTCCGGGAACTTCAACCCGGAGGCCACCACCCGGGGGGTCACTGCTCCTCCTGGGTGACCGGCGGCAGCTGCTTCAGCCGCGGCATCACCTCGGCGGCGAACAGCCGCAGGTTCTGCTCCGCCACCTCCGCCGGCATCCCCGCGAAGGAGAACACCCCGTTGAAGCCGTCGTTGCCGACCTTGGAACGGATGTCGAGGATCCGCTCGTAGCACTCGTCCGGGGTGCCCCAGATCTGCAGCTCGATGAAGTTGTTGACCACCCGGTCGGAGCCGTGCTTCTGGATCGATCGCGCCAGCCGCTGGTAGTACTCGTACCCCATGGTGGTGTCGAAGTGCCGGCCCCCCAGCTCGTAGTGGTTCATCACGTACTCGTAGTACGTGCCGATGTACTGCTGGGCCATGTCCCGGGCCTTGATCGGGTCCTTGTCGCAGCACACCCAGCCGGTGACGATCGGGGCCGGCGCCTCGACCCCCTTCAGCTCCCGGAAGGTCTGTCGGTACTGGTTGAGGTCGTCGGCGACCTCCATCCAGTCCTTCTGCGGGTTGATCAGGATGCCGGCCCCTACGTCCGCCATGATCCGCACCGATGCCGGGGACACCGCCGCCGCGTACAGCCGGTCCCGGAACCCGCGGGTCGGTCGGGGGCGCAGTTCCCGGCGCGGGATCTGGTAGTACTTGCCGTCGTACTCCAGGATCCCGGTCTCCAACGCCTGCAGGATGATCTGCGACATCTCCACGAACCGTTCCCGGGACTCGTCCATCGGGATCCCGAAGCCCTCGAACTCGATCCGCCCCAGTCCGCGCCCCATCCCGAAGATGAACCGGCCACCGGAGACGATGTCCAGTACCGCCACCTGCTCGGCCACCCGGATCGGGTTGTGCCAGGGCAGGATCACCGCCCCGGAGCCGAGCAGGATCCGTTCGGTCCGCCCGGCCATGTAGGTCAGGAACTGCAGGACGTCCGGCACCATCGTGTACGAAGTGAAGTGGTGCTCGACGCTCCACAGCATGTCGAAGCCGAGCGGCTCGGCCAGATCAGCCAACCTCAGCTCATCCCGCCAGACCTGCTCGTCCGAGGCGCCTTCGTGGCCCTCGAAGATGCAGTTCATCCCTACCCGCATCAGTCATCCTTCCGCACGTTGTCGTTTGCGTCGGTGGCCAGTGGCCGCAGGCTGCCCTGGCAGAACACCAGTGGCCGACCGGTGGAGTTCAGCGCCATCGCCCGCACCCGCCCCAGCACGAACCAGTGGTCGCCGGCGGAGAAGCTCCGTTCGAACCGACAGTCGAACCAGGCCAGGGCGCCGTCGATGATCGGGGCCCCGGAGCGGGGCCGGGTGCCAGCGCACCCCGTCGAACTTGGGGCCGCCGGAGCGGGCGAACCGCTGCCCCAGCTCCTCGTGACCGTCGGCGAGCACGCTCACGCAGAACTCGCCGATCGGGACGATCAGCGGCCAGGTGGTGGAGCTCCGCGCGGGCAGGAACCCGATCAGCGGGGGTTCCAGGGACGCGGACACGAAGGTGCCCACGGTCAGCCCCACCGGTCCCTGCCCGGTCATGGCCGCCACGACCGTGACACTGGTGGGGACTTGGGCCATCACCCGCCGGAACGTCTCGGGGGTCACCACACTGGAGTCGCTTGTGGCCGGACGGGTCTCGACCAACACCTACCTCACCTCCGCCAGGGCCGGTACGCGCGCCTCGGTACCGGCGATCGGCTCGTTCCGGCCCGGTGGTCGTTGACCGGTGCCGCACCCCGCGATGGCGGGTGACCAGCGGCCGTCGACGCGCGTGCGGGTAACCACCCCGCCGCACCACCGCCAATTCGTCCGGGTCACTGGTCAACAGGCACACCTGCGTGACCCCCAGCGCCCGCAGCAGACGCGGCACCACCTGTAGGTCGCGGCCGACCGCCGATCGGGCCTGGTCTGTACCCGTGGGGTCCGGGTCCCGGCGGGTGTGCGCCCGCAGGACGGTCGCCAGGTTGTTCCCTCGGTCTGCCCGCCCGAACTGGTAGAGCAGCACCCCGGCGCCGGCCCGGTCGATCTCGGCCAGCGCGGTGTCCAACTGGTCACCGCAGTCGCAGCCCAGGGAGCCGAACGCGTCCCCGGCATGGCACTCGGCGTGGACCCGGACCAGTACCTCCCCGTGCAGCTCCCCCCGCACCAGCGCCAAATGCTCAACCCCGTCGGCGGTGCGCAGCAGCCGGGCGCGGAACCGGCCGTGCCGGGTGGGCATGGCGGCCTGAGCCACTTCGGTCACTCCGGTGCCCCCGGCCCGGCGGTACGCCACCAGCTCGGCGATGGTCACGGTCACCAGCTGGTGAGCGGCGGCGAACCGGGCGATCTCCGCCCGGTCGGCCACCCGCCCGTCCGGGCACATCAACTCCCCGATCACCATCACCGGCGGCAGTCCGGCCAGGTGGGCCAGCTCGACCGCGGCTTCGGTGTGTCCGGGCCGCTCCAGCACCCCACCGGGGCGGGCCCGCAACGGGAACACGTGCCCCGGGCGGGCGAACCACTCCGGCCGGGACGCCGGGTCGGCCAGCGCCCGGACGGTGGCGCACCGGTCGGCGGCGGAGATCCCGGTGGTGGTCCCCTCGATCAGATCCACCGAGACCGTGAACGCGGTCCGGTGCCGGTCGGTGTTGTCCGCCACCATCAGCGGCAACGCCAGGGCGTCGGCCCGCTCGTCGGTCATCGGTACGCACAGGATGCCGCTGGTGTGCCGGATCATGAACGCGAGCCACTCCGGGGTCGCACCGGCGGCGGCGAGCACCAGGTCGCCTTCGTCTTCGCGGTCGGTGCCATCCAGGACGATCACCGGCTCCCCCCGCACCAGTGCCCGGAGCGCGGCCTCGATCCCGGAGGCAGCGGCCGCGGGTCCCACCCGCCCCGCGCGGTCAGGGGTGGCGGTCGGCCCGGCGCCGCCCGCCTTCCCTCCGCGACCTCCCTGGTCCATACTGACTCCCAACGTCACCGCTGATGTTGACGACACGCTAACATTGCCGCCACGATTGCGTCAACAGAAGCGCTGACGATGGCGTGGACGCGACCCCCGGGCTTCCGGGATCGCTCAGGGAAAGGGAGCATGAGCTGGTGGAACGACCAACAGGCACCCCGCAGACCGATCCACTGCCGCCAGAACTAGCCGGCCCAGACGGTCAGGCACTAGCGGTGGAGATGCTGCGCCGGATGCTCCGAATCCGGCTGTTCGAAGAAGCCACCATCACGCTCTTCCACGCGGGACTGATGCCGGCGATGGTGCACCTGAGCATCGGGCAAGAAGCGGCCATCGTCGGCGCTTGCTTGGCCACCACCACCACCGACTACATGACCGGCAACCACCGCTCCCACGGCCACCCGATCGCCAAAGGCGCCGGTCTGAACCGGCTGATGGCGGAGCTGCTCGGCAAAGCCACCGGGGTATGCAAAGGCAAGGGCGGCAGCATGCACCTGGCCGACTTCTCCGTCGGCAGCCTGGGCGAGTCCGGCATCGTCGGCTCCGCCATCCCGGTCGCCACCGGCGCCGGTCTCGCCGCCCAGATGCGCGGCGAAGGCCAGGTGTGCCTGTGCTTCTTCGGCGACGGTGCCGCCAACGAAGGTGTCTTCCACGAATCCCTCAACCTGGCCGCGGTGTGGAAACTGCCGGTGGTGTACCTGTGTGAGAACAACGGGTACGCGGTCAGCGTCCGCGCCGACGACCTCACCTCGGTACCGGACATCGCCACCCGGGCGATCGGCTACGGCATCCCCGGCGTCGTAGTCGACGGCCAGGACGTGGTGGCCTGCTACCGGGCGACCAAGGAAGCGGTGGACCGGGCCCGCCGCGGCGATGGTCCCTCCATCGTGGAGGCCAAGACCTACCGGTTCCACGAGCACGCGTACGGACAGAAACTCCGCCAACCCTACCGAGACGACTCCGAAGTGGAGCAATGGCGGCAGCACCGGGACCCGGTGGCGCTGTTCGAGCGCCGGCTGCGCGCCTGGGACCTGGTCGACCAGGCCACCATCGACGCGGTCGGGGCCGAGGTGACCGCCGAAGTGGAGGCCGCGGTCGAGTTCGCCAAAGCCAGCCCCGACCCGGACCCGTCCGAGGCCTGGACCGACCTGTACGCCCCCACGGAAGGAGCTGGGCGATGACCGCACCGACCGACCGCCGCCCCAAGGAACTCCGCTTCCTGCAGGCCATCCAGGAGGCCCAGTACGAGGAGATGGTCCGCGACGAACGGGTCATCCTGATGGGCCAGGACCTGCGGGCCAACGTGTTCGGAGCCGCCGCCGGGTTCCTGGAGGCGTTCGGCCCCGAACGGGTACGGGACCTGCCGCTGTCGGAGGCCGCCAGCGTCGGCATGGCCGTCGGCGCGGCCATGGCCGGACTGCGTCCGATCGTCGACCTGACCGTGGCCAGCTTCATGTTCGTGGCGATGGACCAGTTCGTCAGCCAGGCCGCCAAGAACCGCTACATGTTCGGCGGCCAGGCCACCGTCCCGGTGGTGTACCGGCAGGCGCTCTACTACCACGGCGGCACCGCGGCCCACCACGCCGACCGGCCGTACCCGATGTTCATGAACGTCCCCGGGCTGAAGATCATCGCGCCGAGCAACGGCCCCGACCTGAAGGGCCTGCTCAAGTCCGCGATCCGGGACGACAACCCGGTGCTGTGCTTCGAGGACGCCACCCTGTGGGGCCGGCGCGGCCGCGGCCCCGCCCCGGAGGCCGAGGACCACCTCGTCCCGCTCGGGGTGGCATCGATCCCCCGCGCCGGCACCGACCTGACCATCGTCGGGATCGCCGGCGGGGTACGGCTGGCGTTGGACGCCGCCGAGCAGCTGGCGGAGGAAGGCATCTCCGCCGAGGTGGTCGACCCGCGCACCCTGGTGCCGATGGACTGGGACACCATCCTCAGCTCGGTCGCCCGCACCGGGCGGCTGGTGGTGGTCGACCCGGCCAACCGCACCTGCAGCGCCGCCAGCGAAATCTCCGCCCAGGTGGTGGAGCACTGCTTCGACGCCCTGCGCGGCCCGATCGTGCGGGTCACCACCGACGACGTGCACGTGCCGTTCAGCCCGGTGCTGGAGAAGCAGATCTACCCGAACGTCGAAAAGATCGTCGCGGCCGCGCGCCGGGCGCTCGCGAAGGAGTGAGGAATGGAGACCGAGATCCGACTGCCGCAGCTGAGCATGGGCATGTCCGACGCCGAAGTGGTCGAGTGGTACGTCGCCGAAGGCGAGACCGTGGAGGAAGGCGCCGACCTGGTGGAGATCGAGGCCGAGAAGGCCCGGGAGGTGCTACCCGCCCCGGTCAGCGGCACCCTCACCAAGATCGCCGCGGTGGAGGGCGACATCGTGGAGGTCCGCGGCCTGCTCGGTGTCATCACCAGCTGAGCGCTTTTGTTTGAGGAGGGTGCCCTTCTCACGTAAATAGCTATGAGAGGGGCACTTCCTCAGCGTTCAGCCCCAAGAAGGGGCCCTTCTTGGGAAGGGAACCGCGGCTGGTGGAGGCCTGGGCGCAGGGCGACACCAGCGAGTGTGCCACCACTCCGAGCATGGGCATGTTGGGTGGGCCGGCGCCGTACTGGCACTCCTACACCCACGACGCCGCCGGTAACCGCACCAGCGAAACCCTACGCACACCCGGTGCCGCGGCGGTGAGTCGCAGCTACACCTATCCGGCAGCAGGTGATCCGCAGCCGCACGCGTTGCAGCAGGTCACCACCACCGGCGCCAGTGGTGCGATGAGTTTCACCTACGACCAGGCCGGCAACACCACCAGCCGCACCGTCGACGGCCAGCTGCAGGAGTTGACCTGGAACGCCGAGGGCCGCGTCACGCAGGTGGAGGATGGTGGCGACAGTATCCGGATGGTGTATGACGCCGACGGCGGCGCTTACCGGAGTACCAGGCGTGGATGGCCTCACCCCTGACGCCGGTGGTGACCTCAGCCAGCCGGTCAGAGGTGAACAGTTTGCCGTCGACCACCACGTGCGACCAGCCTTGGTCGGCGACCTGCCGCAGGGCGGTGCGCAGGTCAGCGGCCTGCTCGGACAGGACCGCGATGCCTTCTGCCAGGTAGCGGTAGGCGGCGGCACGAGATATGGGCGAACCCGGCACCCAGCAGGGTCTTGTCCCCGCCGTTTGTGGAACCAGGCCAGCACCATCAGCGCCTGGTACCAGCAGGTCAAGGCTCTGGTACGCCGGCGGGTACCGCGGTTACGACATTCGGCGGCCAGTAGCCGGGACAGGTAGTGCACCAGTTCCCAGGGAACGTCGAACATGGCTCGATATGCGATCAAGGCGGGCTCCCTTTTTGTAGATGGATCTTGTGGTGAGAACTCATCTACCGGTGTCCCCGCCCCATATCCAGCACTGTCTGGTTCGGGCGGTATGCCCGTGTCGATCACATTTCCACGGTGTCCCCTACTGAGATCACCTCAATGTGAGGCGAACTCCCCTTCAAGGTGGTTATCAAGTTTTTCTACTAAGGAAAGGAAATCATCACGAGCTAGCTTCATCCCGTACACCTCAAGGTAAATCACATATTGCCCGTACCTCGCCCAGTACCCCCAAATTGTACAATCCTTAAGGGAATCATCATCGGATCGGCCGATGTTACCACAGAACACATCTAGCTGTTCGGCGGCGAGGTCGGATGAATTCACCGACTTTACCAACCCGGGGTAGCTACGACTGTAGCGATGCTTCACTGTCTCAGAATAGAAAACCCAAATTGCTTTAGAGACAGAGGGCAACTCCCAAATTTCCAAAAGGACTAAGGAGCCGTCTTCACCTTCCCACTCACGCGCAAAACGCCGTTCATCACTCACGTCACGAGGTGTCCAGCCATGCGACGGAAGTGCATTAACCAGCTCGATATCGACGCTCGCCAAACGATCCCCATCCACCGATGGACAACTTTGGAGCGAATTCACAATCAATGGGGGGCTGAGTACGCAAACCACCGCCAAAGCTACCACGGCCAGCAGGTACTGAAGGACACGAAGCCGATTCACGCTCATTTTACTGGGAGCACCCGTCTCTCTTCGCGCAGAACTCCACCTAGACCGCCATGCTCATTGACTAGTGACATAATAGCGATGTGCAAAGCTCCAGTGGCGAGCTTCGTTGGGTCCGCGCTGTACGTCAAGTAAAGATCTATCCCGAGGTTAGCATAAAGTGAATCCCCTTGATCTTGACGGCCAGTAATGGGATTACTCGGAAGGTGATCGACGATGTTCAGAGTCCCACGGTCGAAACCAGCCGCACTGCCAACATACCCGTAATGTATGTTCGACCAAATGTCGTAATTAATACGCAAATCCGTACCAGGGATATCAAACATGAGCGAGTCAAGGTCCCCGAGATCCATCCCGAACATCTCCCGAATAGGACCTTTATGGTCCCATTTGCAATAATCTTGACAAACAAGGCCCGCCCACATGGACATTGCCGCGACAGGGTCAGGACTAGTGTAGTGGATACAAATCCCGAAGAGCGACAAGGTACAGGTCGGCTCACTCCGCAAATACTGGATAGATAGAACATCTGGACTAGTGGAGTTATTCGTCATTTCATCCACAATATATGCCAAGACCTTGCAATAATCGGATGCCGGCGCCGCAGCGCAAGGGTCTGACCAAGCTTCCACAGGTATGAGCGGCGACGTTCCGGATTGACTACTAGCTGTGCTGCTTCCATAACCCGAACCGCATTGCTGTGCCTTACATTGAGCTGCCGTCTTCAGGCTGCCGTTCCGGTTGTGGTATGAGCAGTCGCCGTCGATGCATGGCACACCGTTGACGCTGGTGAACAGTCCGGTGGGGTCGGTGAAGGTGATGGGGTTGTTGTGGGCGTAGGCGTATCCGTTGATCTGCTGGCTATCGGCGATGGCCAGGATGGGGTCGATGGACAGGAACCGTCCGGTGGTGGGGTCGTAGGAGCGGGCGCCGATGTGGATCAGGCCGGTGGGGTCGTGGATGCCGCCGACGAATCCTTGTTGGCCGGGCCAGGTTTAGGGGGCGGTGCCGCGGGGGTTGCCGTAGGGGTCCATGCGGCGTACCTGCTCCACCGCGGTGAAGGCGTTGACTGAATGGGTGGTGGTGCTGCCGTGGTGGTCGACTCCCATCCAGGTCCAGTCAGCCGGGTCTTGTCCAGCGCAGACGGCTACTACCTGTCCGGTGTGGGTGAAGTAGCGGGTGCCGTCAACGGTGTTGGTGGCCCGGTCCCAGGTCAGCTCGGTGTGGGGTAGGTAGGCGGTGACGGTGTCACCGTCGTCGCGGAACTCCTCGCCGATCCAGCCACGTCGGCGTCCTAAGCGCACCAGCGCGCCGCCTATACCGCCGACGAAAAGCCCTACCAATACTCCGAACCCGAGCATGCGCACGACGGTTCCGGGAGGCGCCCGCGAAGAGGATCAGCACCAGCGTGAACTCTGCCAATAGCCGGACACTGGTGCTGCCAGGTCGGGCAACCCACCGAGGTGGAGTACGCCGACGGCGTGGAGCCCGAGGCCGACTGCCACGAAGACCAGCGGGGCGGTGAGGCCTCTGCTTTCCAACCGGGCAGAGAGGGTGCCCCAGAGCACGACGGCGGCGGGTACGAGCGCCACGGCGCCAGCATCGTCCATCGACCTCCCCACCACCGCGTCGCAGCAATCAGCGGAAGGGTGCAGCCGGACTACCTGGATGTGGACAGCAGCCTCTTCGAAGATTCCGCGTCCGCTTTGGGCCAGGATAACCGGCGCCAACAGGGCAGACTCGACAAATCTGTAAGGTGCGTCACTGGGCAGGCAGCGGGCGCCCGGCCAAAGTGGGGCCGGCGGTCTGCAGATGACAGGCCACCGCCCCGCCGCCGTCGACCCGGGTGGGTGGCGGCAGCTCGGTGCGGCACCGGTCCATCACCAGCGGGCAGCGGGTGTGGAACGGGCAGCCGGCCGGTGGGTTGACCGGGCTGGGCAGCTCTCCGGCCGGGGCTGAGGGTCGGCCGCCGGCGTCGCGCCGGCGGTGCTCGCCGGGGATGGCCGCCAGCAGGGCCCGGGTGTACGGGTGGGCCGGGGCGGTGAACACCCGCTCGGTCGGCCCCTCCTCGATGATCCGCCCCAGGTACATCACCGCCACCCGGGCGGCGATGTGCCGGACCGCCAGCAGGTTGTGGCTGACGAACAGGAACGACACGCCCCGTTCCCGCCGGAGCTGGTCCAGCAGGGTGAGGATCTGGTTCTGGGTGGACACGTCCAGGGCGCTGGTCACCTCGTCGCAGACCACCAGTCGGGGGTCGAGCACCAGGGCCCGGGCCAGCGCCAGCCGCTGGCGCTGGCCGCCGGAGAACTCCGCCGGGTACCGGTAGAGGTGCCGGGCGGCCAGCCCCACCAGTTCCAGCGCGGACACCACCTGGTCGGCCCGTTGCCGGGCGGGCAGCCGCGTGTGCACCCGCAACGGTTCACCGACACTGTCCACGATCGGCAGGCTGGGGTTCAGTGACGAGTACGGGTCCTGGAACACCATCTGGAACTTGGGCCGCAGCGGGCGTAGGGCCGACTGCGGCAGGCGGGTGATGTCCCGGCCGTCGAACAGCACCTGCCCGGACTGGGGGGTGACCAGCCGAACCGTGGCCCGGCCGAGGGTGGACTTGCCGCAGCCGGACTCCC
Source organism: uncultured Actinomycetota bacterium (assembly GCA_963809545.1). Taxonomy (GTDB): domain Bacteria; phylum Actinomycetota; class Actinomycetes; order Mycobacteriales; family Micromonosporaceae; genus Natronosporangium. Next base: position 177,974 of record CAWEKD010000009.1, read on the forward strand.
CCACCAGGCCCACGGTTTCGCCGGGGGCCACGGTCAGGCTGGCGCCTCGGACCGCCTGTACCGGGGCCGCCCGTCGGCCGAACCAGCCCCGTCCCGGGAAGGTGACGGTGACGTCCCGGAGTTCCAGTAGTGGCGCACCCATCCCTATCTCCTTCCGGCCAGCGCATCGAGTTCGGTGGGGGCGAACCGGCAGCGGTATGTCCGTCCGGTGGGCTCGGACCGCAGCGGCACCTCCGGCGGCTGGCGGCATTCCGGGGTCGCGTACCGACAGCGGGGGTGGAACCGGCAGCCGGACGGCATCGCTTCCGGCAGCGGCGGGGCGCCGGGGATCCAGGCCAGTTCCCCACCCGGCTCGGGGATGGCGGCGGCGATCAGCGCCTGGCTGTACGGGTGGGCGGGGTGGTGGAGGAAGTCGCGTACCGGCGCTTGTTCCACTACTTCCCCGGCGTACATCACCACCACCCGGTCGGCGACTTCCGCCACCACCCCCAGGTCGTGGGTGACCAGCAGGATCGCCAGTCCGAATTGGTCCCGCATGTCCTGCAGGAGGTCCAGGATCTGCGCCTGCACGGTCACGTCCAGGGCGGTGGTGGGTTCGTCGGCCACCAGCAGCCGTGGTTCGCAGGCCAGCGCGATGGCGATCAGTACCCGTTGCCGCATACCGCCGGAGAATTCGTGCGGGTACGCGTGGACGCGCCGGGCCGCGTCCGGCACGCCGACCAGGTCCAGTAGTTCGATGGCTCGGCGGTGGGCGGCGCGCCGGCTGAGCCCACGATGTCGCCGCAGTGATTCGGCGATCTGTGCTCCGACCGGGAACGCCGGGTGCAGGCTGGTCATCGGTTCCTGGAAGATCATGGAAATCTGTTCGCCGCGGATGTCCTCCCAGCCTCGGCGGGACAGGCGGTACAGGTCTTGCCCGTCCAAGGTGACGGTTCCGTTGGCGATCCGGGCGGAGCCTTCCGGTAGCAGTCCCGGGATGGCGAGGGCGGTGGTGCTCTTGCCGCAGCCGGACTCCCCCACCAGGCAGACGGTCTCGCCTCGATCTACCTGGAACGACACGTCCCGGGTGATGGCGGTCCAGCCAGTGTGGGTGCGTACCTCCACCGTCAGGTTCTGGACTGTCAGCAGCGGCGCCGTGGATGCGCTCATTTCTGCCTCCTGCTACCCCGGCCTAGCGAGTCGCCGATGCCGTCGGCGACCGCGTTGGTGGCCAGGACCGTCAGTGTGATCAACAAACCGGGGGCGATCCCTAACCACCAGGCGGTGTTGACGTACGGCAGGGCCCGTCCCAGTAGCGCTCCCCAGCTGGCGTCCGGGGGCTGCGCGCCGAGGCCGAGGAAACTGAGGCCGGCCTCGGCCAGCATGGCGAACCCACAGGTGACCGCGATCTGCACCACCAGCGGGCCGGTGATGTTCGGCAGGACGTGCCAGCGCAGGATCTGCCTCAGCGGGGTGCCGATCACCCGGGAGGCCTCGATGTACGTCTCGTGGTACACCTGCTGCACGCTGGCGCGGGTGAGCCGGGCGAACCGGGGGACGAACACCACCCCGACCGCGATCATCGCCTGGGTCAGGCCGGGACCGAGCGCTCCCAGCACTCCGATGGCCAGCAGGATCGGCGGGAACGCCATGATCCCGTCGGTGATCCGCATCAGCAGGCCGCCGAGCAGCGGGGGCATGATCGCCGCGGCCAGGCCGAGCGGTACCCCGATGCCGACGCCGACCGCGAGCGAGATCAGCGCCGCCTGCACCGTGATCCGGGTGGCCACGATCAGTCGGCTGAGCAGGTCTCGGCCGAGGTCGTCGGTACCGAGCCAGTGGTCGCCGCTGGGCGGCTGCAGCACCTGACCGAGGTTGTTCTGCAGTGGGTCGTGGGGGGCCAGGTGGGGGCCGAACATCGCCAGCACCGCCACCAGGGCCAGGAACGCTCCCCCCAGGACCGCGCCGGGGTGGGACAGGAATCGGCGGAGGAACCGCCACCGGTGGCGATAGTGGGCGACGGCCGTCTCCGGCGCGGATGAGGTGTCGGTTTTCCGGGTGTCCACGGGCATCATCGGGTCCTCGGAGACAGCCAGGCGTGGGCGAGGTCGGCGAGCAGATTGGTCACGACGATCACCAGGGTGGTGACCACCACGATCCCCTGCACGATGGTGAGGTCCTTGTTGATCACGGAATTGACCGCGAGTTCCCCGATTCCGGGGATCACGAACGCCTTCTCGATGATCACGGCGGCGCCCAGCAGGAGCGCCATCTGGGTGGCCAGCACCGTCACCACCGGATTGGCGGCGTGGGTGAGGGCGTGTTTGCCCAGCACCATCCAGTACCGCAGCCCTTTCGCGGTGGCGGTCCGGACGAAGTCCTGCTGCAACGTGTCGATCATCGAGCGGCGAAGTTGCCGGGCGACCTCGGCGGCGGCTGGGGCGCCCAGGGCAACGGTCGGCAGGACGATCCCGTGCAGCCAGGCGGCCGGGTTTTCGGTCAGCGGGGTGTAGCCGATGGTCGGGAAGAGTCCCAGCTGGATGGCGAACACCATCAGCAGCAGCAGCCCCAGCCAGTAGCCGGGCATCGCGATGCCGATCGTGGCCACCCCTCGGATCAGGCTGTCCTGCCACCGGTTGCGCCGCAGCGCGGCCAGGATGCCGGCGGGCACCCCCACCAGCGCCGCGAACACCAGCGCGGACAGGGTCAGCGCCAGGGTGACCGGTAGCCGTTCCTGCAGCAGTTGGCTGACCGAGTCGTTGGTGAACACCGAGTTGCCCAGGTCGCCCCGGGCCGCTCCGGCCAGCCAGTCGAGGTAGCGCTCGTGCCAGGGGCGGTCCAGGCCCAGCCGCTGGCGGGTCAGCTCGATCTGTTCGTGCGTGGCGTTCTCACCGGCGATCTGCACCGCGGGGTCACCCGGGACCAGGAGGCTCATCAGGCTGACGAGCAGGGTGACGAACAGCAGCAGCGGGAGTGTCACCAGCAGTCGGCGTCCTATCAGCGCCAGCATCGCCTCACCACCTTGGAGTCGGGGGTACGAGCGGGCTTCCCGGCGGCGCGGGTGCACCGCCGGGAACCCCATCGGTCGGTCAGCCTGCGGCGATCCCGACGCCTCGGAACTCCAACTTGCCGGCCAACCACGGCCGCAGCCCGATCACTCGGTCGGAGTAGGCCACGTTCTCGTACGGGAAGTAGAGGACCACGTCCAGCGCGTCCAATGTGATCTGGCGGGACAGTTGCCGGGCCAGGTCCGCCCGCGCGGCCTCGTCGGTGGTGGCCACCAGCTGCTCGTACAGGGTGGCTACCTCGTCGGTGGTCACCCCGCCCGGGTTGGCGAACCCGGTCTCGGTGTACAGCAGGGCGATGGTCTGGGCCGGGTCGGGCCGGCCGGTCCAGTTGATCGCCCCGGCGTCCCCCTCCCCTTCTACGTAGAAGGTGTTGGCGAAGATGGTGCTCTGGGTGATGGTGGCGTTCAGACCGACGTCGGCCAGCTGTGCCTGGATCGCTTCCGACAGCTGGGTGTACTGCGGGGCGTTCTGGTTGATCAGTTCGAGTTCGTAGCCTTCCGGTACGCCGGCGTCGGCGAGCAGCTGCCGCGCCTTGTCGGGGTTGTACTCGTAGTAGTCCGTGCCGATCTCCTCATCGAAGGCGAAGTAGCCGCGTGGGAACGGCTGTACCGCCGGTTCCCCAAGCCCGAACAGCAGCCCTTGCACCAGCTCCTCGCGGTTGATCGCATGGTTGATCGCCTGCCGGACCCGCACGTCGTCCAGGTACGGCTTGGACAGGTTCAGCTGCAGGTGGAAGAACTGCAGGATCGGCTGGGAGTCGACCACGAACCCGGCTTGCTGGGCGGCGGCGACATCGTTGGCGGCCAGGATGGTGGCGTCGATCGAGCCGCTCCGGAGGGCGTTGAGCCGCTGCAGGGAGTCGGTGATGGTGGTGAACTCCATCCGGGCCGCGGCGGCCGCGTCCGGGTCCCAGTAGTCGTCGTTACGCTCGTACACCGCGCGGGATCCCGGCTGGTATTCCACCACTTTGTACATACCGGTGCCGACCGGTGCCCGGCTGAGATTGTCGAACGCCGCCGGGCTGGCGATCGCGCCGGCCCGGTCGGTCAGCACGTACGGCAGGGAGCTGTGGACGCCGGTGAGGTGGAGGTTGACGTGGTATTCGTCGACGATCTCCACTTCTTTGATCACCGCCAGCTCGGCGGCGACCGCGGACCCTTCCAGGGTCTGGCCGCGCTCCAGGTTGGCCTTGACCGCCTCAGCGTTGAACGGTGTGCCGTCGGTGAAGGTCACGCCCTGTCGGAGGGTGAGCGCGAGGGTGCGGCCGTCGTCACTGAACTGCCACTCGGTGGCGAGTCCAGGGACGAGTTCGGCTTCCTCGTTGAGGTGGATCAGCCGGTCGTAGACCGGGAACAACCAGACGTTGTTACCGGCGCCGGGGGATGTGTGGGGGTCGAGAGTCTCGATCGGCAGGGTGTCCGCGAACCGGAAGGTCCCGTTCGGATCGAGCTCTCCGGATCGGTTGCCGTTGGTGTTCGCGGTCCCGCCGGACGAGCAGGCCGCTGCCAGCAGGGCCACCACTCCGACCACCGCGATGTGACGCCACACCTTCATGGAAGCCTCCTGGCGGATCGCGTCTACATCTTCGTTAGTGTTGACGCAGCTTTGCACCTCGTTCGAGCCAGCGCAAGAGGTCACCCAGTCAGTGCCGGTCGGCCACCCGGGTTAATTTGGAAAAATCAGGATGCCTGTGACATTCCATCGATAACGACTTGATAACGTCGCGCGCCATACCTGAATCAGGTTCACCTATGGTGAACAGAACTCAACCCGGGGGGTATCCGCCGGCCGGGCAGTCATCGCCCACTCTCCGACCGGCCGGCGCAGGCGATGGCGGCTCCCGACGAGTGCACCGCGGTGAGTGATCCGGTTATGGTCAGGCCATGCAGTACACCGGCGCTGTTACCCCGCAAGGCCCGCCCGCGGTCCGCGAACTGCCCGCACTGTCGATCACCAAAGTCTCGGTCGGGCCGATGGACAACAACGCGTACCTGCTGCGCTGCCGTCGTACCGGGGAACAGCTGCTGATCGACGCCGCCGCGGAGCCGGACCGGCTGCTGGAGTTGATCGGTGAGGCCGGGTTGGCCACGGTGGTCACCACCCACCAGCACCGGGACCACTGGGAGGCGTTGGCGGAGGTGGTGGCGGCCACCGGCGCCGCCTCGGTGGCGCACCCCGCGGACGCGCCGGCGCTTCCGGTGGTCACCCGGACCGTCACCGACGGCGACACGGTACGGGTCGGTGACTGTGCGCTGGAGGTGATCCACCTGGTCGGCCACACCCCGGGGTCGATCGCGCTGCTCTACCGGGACCCGACCGGCCACCCGCACCTGTTCACCGGGGACTCCCTGTTCCCGGGTGGGGTGGGCAACACCCAGGGGGACCCGGAGCGGTTCACCTCACTGATCAACGACGTGGAGCGGAAGCTGTTCGACCGGCTGCCGGACGACACCTGGTTCTACCCTGGCCACGGCAACGACAGCACCCTGGGGGCGGAGCGGCCCTCCCTCCCGGAGTGGCGCGCCCGCGGCTGGTAGCCGCCGGAAAACGGCGGAGCCCGCGAGCCAGACGCGGCCAGGCGATCGCGGTCGCGAGGTGAGCTGTCCCACTACCGCGCGGCCGCTCCTCTGGGCCTCCTCGGTGCGCTGATACCACTAGCTGAGACAGGACAGCGACCGCACTGGCGACACCCGCCACACCCGCTACGGTGGTAGTTCGAGAACGAGGCAGCACAGATAGCGACGGAGCCGGATATGTCGGACAGCATCGGTGGTGATCGCCGAATGCGGCTGCGCCGACGGCTGCACGTCGACCTGCTGCGAGTGTGGAGCTCAGCGTGTTGCTGCTGAACCATTCCCTTTCACGAATGTCTTCCTGAAGGACACCGGGCGTCCCGTACCGCCCACCCAGACTGCGTGACCAGCAGCCCCCTACCGGCAACCACCTCGCAGCGACGGTGGACGCCGATTGACAACTGATTTCACCGACCTACGCCTAGGAGCATCATGACCGATCCGTCCACGAACTGGTCGTTCGAAACTCTGCAGATCCACGCCGGCGCCACCCCAGATCCCGCCACTGGTGCTCGCGCCACCCCGATCTACCAGACCACTTCGTACGTCTTCAAGAACACCGAGCACGCCGCGAACCTGTTCAACCTCAGCGAGACCGGCTACATCTACACCCGGATCAACAACCCCACCCAGGAGGTGCTGGAGTCCCGGATCGCCGCGCTGGAGGGCGGAGTCGCGGCGGTGGCGCTGGCCTCCGGCCAGGCCGCCGAAACCATGGCCATCCTCACCCTGGCCCGTAACGGGGACCACATCGTCTCCAGCGCCAGCCTGTACGGCGGCACCTACAACCTGTTCCGGCACACCCTGCCCCGGTTCGGGATCGAGGTGACCTTCGTCGAGGACCCGGACGACCTGGACGCCTGGCGGGCGGCGGTGCGGCCGAACACCAAGGCGTTCTTCGCCGAGTCGATCGGTAACCCGCGGAACAACGTGCTGGACGTCCGGGCGGTCGCGGACGTCGCTCACCAGGCCGGGGTGCCGCTGATCGTGGACAACACCGTCACCACCCCGTTCCTGCTACGCCCGCTGGCGCACGGCGCCGACATCGTGATCCACTCGGCCACCAAGTACCTGGGTGGGCACGGCACCGTGATCGCCGGGGTGGTGGTGGACGGCGGCAGCTTCGACTTCTCCGCCCACGCCGACCGGTTCCCCGACTTCGTCGAGCCAGACCCGAGCTACCACGGGCTGCGGTACTGGCCGGTGCTCGGCCCGGGGGCGTACGCGGCCAAGCTGCGGGTGCAGCTGCTGCGGGACGTCGGTCCGGCGATCTCCCCGTTCGCCAGCTTCCTGCTCCTGCAGGGGATCGAGACCCTGTCGCTGCGGATGGAGCGCCACAGCGCCAACGCGGCGGCGGTGGCGCAGTGGCTGGCGCAGCGGGACGAGGTGGAGACCGTCCACTACGCCGGGCTGCCCTCCAGCCCCTGGTATCAGCGCGCGCAGCAGTACCTACCGAAGGGGGTCGGCGGGATCGTCTCGTTCGAGCTCAAGGGCGGGGTGCCGGCCGGGCGAGCGTTCGTGGACGCGCTGCGGCTGCACTCGCATGTGGCGAACATCGGCGACGTACGCTCGTTGGTGATCCACCCGGCCTCCACCACCCACTCCCAGCTCACCGAGGAGGAGCAGCGGGCCACCGGGGTCACCCCGGGGCTGGTCCGACTAGCGGTCGGGATCGAGCACATCGACGACATCCTGGCCGACCTGGAGGTCGGACTCACGGCTGCCAAGGGTGTTTGAGCGCGGTATGACTCTGACTTCTCCCCGTCGGGCTGAGCCCGTGCCCACTCCGGGCGCGGGCTCGGCCCGGCGTTACCTGGAGATCGGCGACCTGCCGCTGGAGTCCGGGCGGGTGCTGCCGGCGGTCCGGATGGCCTACCAGACCTGGGGGCGGCTCAACCGGAGCCGGGACAACGCGGTGCTGGTGCTGCACGCGTTGACCGGCGACTCGCACGTGGTCGGCCCGGCGGGGCCGGATCAGCCGACTCCCGGCTGGTGGGATGGGCTGATCGGTCCCGGCGCTCCGCTGGACGATCAGGAGTATTTCGTGGTGGCCGCCAACGTGCTCGGCGGTTGCCGGGGCACCACCGGGCCGTCCTCCCCCGCCCCCGACGGTCGGCCGTGGGGGTCCCGGTTCCCCTACCTGACCGTCCGGGACCAGGTGGCGGCGGAGGCGGCGCTGGCGGAGCGGCTGGGGATCCGCTCGTTCGCGGCGGTGGTCGGCGGCTCCATGGGCGGGATGCGGGCGCTGGAGTGGGCGGTGATGTACCCCGAGCGGGTCCGCCGCTGCATCGCGATCGCCACCACCCCCACCTTCTCCGCTGACCAGATCGCCTGGTGTGTGCCGCAGCTGGCGGCGATCCGGGCCGACCCGAACTTCCGCGGCGGGGACTACTACGACGGACCGGCGCCGCTGACCGGGATGGCGATCGCCCGGCAGATCGCCCACGCCACCTACCGCGCCCGGGAGGAGCTGAACACCCGGTTCGGTCGTAACCCCCAGCCGGGGGAAGACCCCACCGCCGGGGGCCGGTACGCGGTGCAGTCCTACCTGGAGTACCACGGGGAGAAGTTGGGGCGCCGGTTCGACCCCAACTCGTACCTGGTGCTGACCGAGGCGATGATGTCGCACGACCTCGGTCGGGACCGGGGCGGAGTCGACGCCGCGCTGGCGATGATCCGTGCGCAGCTCACCGTGGCGGTGGTCGACTCGGATCGGCTGTTCCCGCCGGAGGAGGGGGCGGTGTTGGCGACCGCCCCGACCGCCCGACCGCTGATCACCATCCACTCCCCGCACGGGCACGACGGATTTCTGATCGAATCCGAACAGGTCGGCAAGGTGATCCGGGACGCCCTGGCCGACGCCTGACCGGCGCCGCGGCGGGCAGGCGGGTTGGCGCCCCAGCCGGAGGTGCGGCACGCTGGAACGCATGCTCCACACCCGACACTCCTTCGCCCCGGTGGCCGCCGTGCTCGTCACGCTCCTCGCCACCGGCTGCGGCGCCGACCCGGCAACGGACCCGGTCGACGACGACCAGGTCGACCGGCAGCCGCTGGTGGCGGAGCCGGATCTGGTCGCGGTCGGCACCGGGGCCGGGTTCACCGGCTGGGGCGACCCGGTCGAGTGGGACCCCGAGCAGGCCCTGCTGATCGGGCCGAGCCTGACGTTCGCCTTCGACGCCCTGATCACCACTGCCCAGATCGACGCCGCGCCCGCCGCCGCTCTGGAGTTGTACGACGCGCCCACCGCCACTCCCCTGGCGGCCGAGCACGGGCTGGTGGCCGCCGACGGGCACGAGTTCCTGGTGCTGCGCACCGCGAAGGTGACCGAGGCCCGCGCCGGGCTGCCCACGGTGGCACCGGACCGGGCCACCACCGCGATCCGGGTCGGTGACCGCACCCGCATGCTCGACCTGGCCCCGTTCGACTCGGCCATCAGCGGGGACCACGTACTGGTGGTCAGCGTACCGGTGGGAGACGACGCCGCCCTGGTCCTGACCGAGGAGGGTCGGGAACAGACGCTCGACCTGCGCACCGGGCGACGCGGGGAGGAGGTCAGCCTGCTCTACCAGCGGCCGACGGTGACGGTCTCCGGAGAGTTCGACAGCTGGGTCCGCTCCCAGGGGGTGACGCTCTACAACCCGCTCTCCCCCGGGGAGGTGCCACTGCGCGGGGAGGTGGACGACGCGGCGCTGCTGGCGTACCACCCCCAGACCGGGTGGGCCGAGGTCGGCCGGGCGTGGCTGACGCTGTGGCTGGACCTCGATGAGCTGCTGGACCCGCTCGCCAAGATCACCTTGGCGGCCCAGGAGAGCTTCACCCTCACCGACGCCGCCGGCCGCACCACCGCCGCGCAGCCGGGAGAGGTCACGGTCCGGCCCCTGCTCAGCTCCAACCCTTCCAGCGGGGTACTGCTGTTCGAGGTGCCGGAGGAGTTCCGCTCCGGCACGGTGCGCTTCACCCCGACCGGTACGGTCACCACCATCGAAGACGGTGAGGAACGCAGCGGGCAGGTGCACAGCATCTCCGTCGGCCCCCCGGTCTCCGTCCAGGTGGAGCGTCAGTGATCAGATCGCAAGCCGGACGACCGTGCGCCGGTCGTCGGGCAGGCGACGGGTCAGACCCCGCCGGTCCAGCAGCTCCAGCAGCGGCACCGCCACCCGCCGGGTGGTGTGCAGGGCCTGCCGGGCCTGGCTGAGGGTGAACGGTTGCGGCAAGTCGGCCAGGATCGCCACCGCGCGCGTCGGCGCGTCCGGGGCCAGCACCACCTGCGGGGCCACCCGCAGCAGCGCCCCGGCCCGCACCGCGGCGGCCAGCTCTTTCGGCCCCAGGCCGAGCGCGGCCAGCCGGCCCGCCTCGGGGGCCTGAAACGGGTGGGCGGCGAGGTCGGTCAGCACCCGCGCCACCGCCTGCCGCACCGGGGCCGGTAGCTGCGGCTCCCCCCGGCTGACCCGACCGTCGGTCACCGTCAGCGGCGGGGTCACCAGCGCGGCCACCAGCTCCCGGTCGGGGAGGCCCAGCGCGTGCCGCAGCGTCTCCACCGGCACCCCGCCGGCCAGCGGGTCAGCGGCGGCGTACTGATCCACCACCGCCGCCAGCCGCGCCCGCTGGCTGGCCCACCAGTCCGGGTCGGCGAGCCAGTCGCCGGCCACCGGCGCGCTGACCACCGGCACCCCCATGGCGACGAGCTCCCCTCGGCGCAGCAGCCGGCGACGGCGCAGCTCGGCGTGCGGATCGGGCCGGCCGTCGTAGTCGGCCAGTTCCTTGGCGCGGGCGGCGGCCGCGCCTCGGCGGGTCAGCGGCGGCGGGGCCACGTCCAGCAGGATCACGCCCCCGAGAATCTGGCGCCGACCCGGGTCACGCAGGAGCGCCCGATCCCCCAGGTGCAGCGGCAGCGGGCGGGCGAGCCGCAGCCGCGCGGTGTCGGGGCCGAGCGGACGCACCCGGACCGACACCGCGGCGGATCCTAAGTGGAGCAGCGCTTCGGGTGGCAACGCGGCGGCGGCCTCCCCGGTGATCCGCACATCCACCAGGTCGGTCATCCGGAACTGGCCCGGAGAGAGCAGCGCGTCCCCGCGATGAATCTGGTCCCGCTCCACCCCCCGCAGGTTGACCGCCACCCGGGCCACCGCCGGCACTGTCTCCGCCGGCTCCCCCAGGGTCTGCAGGCCGCGGACCACCACCGGCCGCCCGGTGCGGGAGAGCACCAGCTCGTCCCCGACCGCCAGCCGGCCGGCGCGCAGGGTGCCGGTGACCACGGTGCCGCTGCCGCGGATGGTGAACGACCGGTCCACCCACAGCCGCACCGGCCCATCGGTCACCGGCGGCGGCAGCCCGGCCAACACTTTATCCAGAGCGGACCGTAGCTGGTCCAGTCCGGCCCCGGTGACCGCGCTGACCGGCACCGCCGGCACCCCGGCCAGGCCGGTGCCGGCGAGCTGCTCCTGGGCGGAGGCCAGGGCCGGGGCCGGGTCGGCCAGGTCGCTCCGGGTGATGACCAGTAGGCCGTGCCGTACCCCGAACGCGTCCAGCGCGGCCAGATGCTCGGCCGACTGCGGCATCCAGCCCTCGTCGGCGGCCACCACCAGCATCGCCGCCGGCACCGGCCCCACCCCGGCGAGCATGTTCGACACAAACCGCTCGTGCCCGGGCACGTCCACGAACGCCACCGTCTGCTGCGACGGCAGCCGGGTCCAGGCGAACCCGAGGTCGATGGTCAACCCCCGGCGCCGCTCCTGCTCCCACCGGTCCGGTTCCATCCCGGTCAACGCCCGGACCAGCGTGGACTTGCCGTGGTCGACGTGCCCGGCGGTGGCGATCACGTGCACCGGAGCACCCGCCGCACCGCGCTGGCCACCGCCTCGTCCCACTCCGGCGGCACACATCGCAGGTCCAGCAACAGCCGCCCCCGCTCCAGGCGCCCCAACACCGGTGGCTCCCCCGTGCGGAGACCGGCGGCGTACTGCGGCGGCAGCGCCAACGCGTACGACGGCAACTCCGTCCCGGGGGCGCCGCCGCCACCCACCATCGCGGTGGTGGCCACCACCTCCCCCGCCCCGACCGCCCGGGCGAGCGCCTCGGTGCGCTCCCGCAGCCGGTCCGGGTCGGCGTGCAGCGCCTCCCACGTGGGGGTACGGGGTCCGCGCAGGGTCGCCTCCAGCGCGGCCAAGGTGAGCTTGTCCGCCCGGACCGCCCGGGCCAGCGGGTGCCGACGCAGCCGCTCCACCAAGGCCCGGCGCCCCAACAGCAGCCCGGCCTGCGGCCCGCCCAACAGTTTGTCACCGCTGGCGGTCACCAGATCCGCCCCCGCGGCCAAGGTGGAGGCGGCGTCCGGTTCCTCCGGCAGCAGCGGGTCCCGGGTCAGCAGCCCCGATCCGATGTCCACCACCACCGGTACCGGCAGGTCCGCCAGCCGCGCCACCGGCACCGAGGCGGTGAACCCGCGGACGGTGAAGTTGGCCGGGTGCACCTTGAGCACGAAGGCGGTGTCCGGCCCCACCGCCTCCCGGTAGTCGGCCACGGTGGTGCGGTTGGTGGTCCCCACTTCCCGCAGCCGGGCCCCGGCCGCGGTCAGCAGGTCCGGCAGCCGGAACCCGGCGCCGATCTCCACCAGCTCCCCCGGCTGATCACGATCTCCCGCCCGGCGGCCAGGGTGGCGGCGGTCAGCGCCAACGCGGCGGCGCCGTTGTTGACCACATGCACCGCTTCCGCCGCCGGCACCGCCGCCGCCAACGCCGCCAGTGTCCCCCGCCCCCGGGTGCTCCGTCGGCCGGTGACCAGATCCAGCTCCAAATCGGTGTAACCACTGGCCGCCACCATCGCCCCTACCGCCGCGGTCGACAGTGGCGCCCGCCCGAGGTTGGTGTGGAGCACCACCCCGGTCGCGTTGATCACCCGGCGCAGCCCGGCGGCGGTGGCGGGTAGGTCCGCCACCGCCACGTCGGTCACCGCCGCCGGGTCGATCTCCCCCCGGCGGGCGCGCTCCTGCACCGCGGTGACGACCTCTTTCACCCGGCGGCGCCCCAGCACCGCCACCGCCGCCCGCAGCCGTGGATCGGCCAGCACCGTGTCGGTGCCGGGGATGTGCCGCCGGGGGTCGGTTGCATGCCGCATCAGTCCCCCCTCACTAGCGGAGGCGTACGGGAATCGAACCCGCCCAGCCCGCCGCGCGGGCCGCTCCGGTTTTGAAGACCGGGAGGAGCACCAGCTACCTAGACACCTCCAAACCCACCTTAATAGGGTGAACAGATGAGATTGACGCAGTACGCGCATGGGGGCGGATGTGCCTGCAAAATCCCCCCGGGCGAGCTGGAGCACATCCTGGGGCAGTTCACCGGCGCCCCCACCAGCGACGACCTGCTGGTCGGGCTCGACCACGGCGACGACGCGGCGGTGGTGCGGCTGTCCGGGGACACCGCGGTGGTGCTGACCACCGACTTCTTCACCCCGGTGGTGGACGACCCGTACGACTGGGGGCGGATCGCCGCCACCAACGCCCTGTCCGACGTGTACGCCATGGGCGGCACCCCGGTGGTGGCGGTGAACCTCCTCGGCTGGCCCCGGGACCGGCTGCCGATGGCGCTGGCGGCCGAGGTGCTGCGCGGGGGCGTGGACGTGACCCGGCAGGCCGGCTGCCACCTGGCGGGTGGGCACAGTGTGGACGATCCCGAACCCAAGTACGGGCTGGCGGTCACCGGCACCGCCGACCCGGACCGGCTGCTGCGCAACGACGCCGGCAAGCCCGGGCTGCCGCTGACCCTGACCAAGCCGCTGGGGATCGGGGTGCTCAACAGTCGGCACAAGGCCACCGGGGAGGTGTTCCCGCAGGCGATCGAGGTGATGACCACCCTCAACCGGGAGGCGGCCGAGGCGGCGCTGGCGGCCGGGGCGATCTGCGCCACCGACGTGACCGGGTTCGGCCTCCTGGGGCACCTGCACAAGCTGGCTCGCGCCAGCGGAGTGACCGCGATCGTGGAGGCGGCGGCGGTGCCCTACCTGGACGGCGCCCGGCAGGCGGTGGCCGACGGATACGTCAGTGGCGGCACTCGTCGCAACCTGAGCTGGGTGGCCCCCCACGTCGACGCCCCCGGGGTGGCGGAGGAGGAGCTGCTGCTGCTGGCGGACGCGCAGACCTCCGGTGGACTGCTGGTCGCCGGCGAACTGCCCGGCTATCCGGTGATCGGGGAGCTGGTGCCGGCCCGCCCCGGGGTCACGGTGGTGGTGCGCTGACCGCGGGACCGGTCTTGCCCACGCCCGGCTCCCCCGGCCCGGCCAGCGCCGACAACCGCCTCCGCTGCGGCACCACCGTGTACTTCGGATCGCGGGCGGAGGCGATCCCGGCCTCGAACACCCCGAACCGGGTGCACAGGGAACCGACCATCAGCGCGGTCCCCGCCACCGCGGCGGCCGCCGCGGCCGCGGCCGGTGGCGGCCAGCACCGCTCCGCCCACGGTCAGCCACCGCGCGGCCCGCAGCCACCGCCCGGGCCGGCCGGTGCGGTAGGGCTCGGCCACCATGCCCAGCCGGGACCGCATCCGTCGCTCCGCCAGCGCCTCCACCCCGGCGCCGACCACCGCCATCGCCCGCAGCGGCCGGGTCTCCACGGTCGGGGCGGCCACCAGCCCCCACCCGGCGCCGGCGGCGAGAGCGCTGCCGGCGAACAGGAACGGCAGCTGCCGGTGGGCGTCATGCCAGGCCGGCACCGCGGTGTCGGCGAACAGCACCGCGGTGTACGTGGTCAGGATCGGCCCCAGCAGAGCCGCGCCGGCTTTGGCGACCCGGGCCGGCCCCGGCAGCCAGCCGGTCACGGTCGGCGGCTCGCCGCCGCCCCGGCCGAGGTGCCGAAACTGGCCAGGATCCAGGAGCCGACGCTCAGCGGGGAGGTCGGTTTCAGCATCCGCAGCATGTTCAGGAACCGGGCCGGCCGTCCCAGGTCGTGGATGAGCGCCACCGTGCCGCCGGCCGCCCCGGCGGCGGCGGCCAGGTATCCGGCCCGGGCCAGCCGCGACCGCCCGGTCAACTCGGCCAGCGGCGCGATCACCGCGCTGGTGCCGGCCAGTCCGCCCAGGAACAGGTACAGCGGGACGTCCGGGGTCTTCCACACCGGCGGTTTGATGATCGGCTGACCGTAGTAGGAGCGGAACTCCACCTCCGGCACCATCGTCGGTTCTCGACGTGGGCTCACCGTCGACCTCCCAGGAACGCCGCCAGCATCGCCCCGGCCACGGCCAGCGCGGCAGCACCGGCGTACCGCCACATCGCCGGCAGGTCCCGGGTGGTCACCACCGGGTCGGGCGGCAGCCCGTACACCTCCGGCTCGTCCAGCAGCAGGAAGAACGCGCCGTCGCCGCCCACCCCGTCGTTCGGGTCGGCCCCGTACAGCCGGGCCTCGGTCAGGCCGGCCGCCTGCAGCTCCTCCACCCGCCGCTGCGCCCGCTCCCGCAACTCCTCCCACGGCCCGAACTGGATGGAGTCGGTGGGGCAAGCCTTGGCGCAGGCCGGTTCCAGGCCGCCACGCAGCCGGTCGTAGCACAGGGTGCACTTCCAGGCTCGGCCGTCCCCGGGACGGATGTCGATCACTCCGTAGGGGCAGGCCGGGACGCAGTACCCGCAGCCGTTGCAGATGTCCTGCTGCACCACCACCGTGCCGAACTCGGTGCGGAACAGCGCGCCGGTCGGGCACACGTCCAGGCAGGCGGCGTGGGTGCAGTGTTTGCACACATCGGACATCATCAGCCACCGCACGTCCCGGTCGGTCTGGGCGGCGGTCTGCCCGCCCGGCGGCCCCACCTCCGGCATCCCCAGATCGACCGGCTGGCGGCGAGGGGCGGTCTGCTCCACGAACGCCACATGGCGCCAGGTGTTGGCCCCGAGGTCCCCGGTGTTGTCGTACGAGGTGCCGCGCAGCCCCTGGTCGTCGGTGGGGACCAGGTTCCACTCCTTGCACGCCACCTCGCACGCCTTACAGCCGATGCAGATGCTGGTGTCGGTGAAGAACCCCATCCGGGGTGGATGGTCGTCCGGGTAGCCGGTCTGGCCGGCCACATCGGCCACCGGCCCGGCCAGCTGGTTACTCATGTGGTGGCTCCCTCCGTGCCGGTCTGGGCGGTGATCCCGGCCCGGCGGCGGTAGTCCGCCACCAACCGCAGTAGCGCCGGCCCACGGGGACGCCGGCCGGGGAGGATGTCGCAGGTGGCGGCCTTGGATTCCTGAATGTGGACGTTCGGGTCCAGCACCACCGGCAGCAGATCGTTGGCCGCGTCCCCGGTCCAGGCGAAGGCGTGCCCCCAGTGGTAGGGCAGCCCGATCTGGTGCACCACCCGGTCCCCGATCCGCAGCGGCCGCATCCGTTCGGTCACCAGCACCCGCGCCTCCACCGCGGTCCGGGCGGTGACGATGGTGGCCCACCCGCCGTTGACCAGGCCCCGTTCGGCGGCCAGCGCCGGGGAGACCTCGCAGAAGAACTCCGGTTGCAGCTCCGCCAGGTACGGCACGGTCCGACTCATCCCGCCGGCGGTGTGGTGCTCCGTGAGCCGGTAGGTGGTGAACACATAGGGGAAAACCTCCGAACCGACCGGGTGGTAGCGGTTCTCCGGATGTGGGTAGACCAGCCGGGCCGGGTTGGCCTGCTGGGCGTACAGCGGGTTGGTGAACGGGGTCTCGGCCGGCTCGTAGTGGACCGGCAGCGGCCCGTCCACCAGCCCGGTGGGTACGTACAGCCAGCCCCGCCCGTCGGTCTGCATGATGAACGCGTCGGTGCCGGCCAACGCGTGCTCCGCGACCGCGTCCGGTGGCGGCTGGTAGTCCGGTGGCTTGTGGCGTTCGAAGTCGGGGGTGTCGTGGCCGACCCAGCGTCGCTGGTCGGCGTCCCACCACACGTACGCCTTGCGCTCACTCCACGGCCGGCCTTCCGGGTCGGCCGAGGCCCGGTTGTACAGGATCCGGCGGTTGTCCGGCCACGCCCAGCCCCACTCCGGCGCCACCCAGGACTGTTCGCTGCGGGGCTTGCGACGGGCGGTCTGGTTCACCCCGTCGGCGAAGCAGCCACAGTAGATCCAGCAGCCGCAGGTGGTGGAGCCGTCATCGGCCAGCTGGGTGTACGAGGCCAACGGAGAGCCGTCCGGCCCGTACCCGTTGATCTCCTGGAGTACCGCCTCGGCGCTCGGCTCCTCCCGCTCCCCCTCGGTCGGGTAGTCCCAGGTGAGGTCGAGGATCGGCCGGTCCCGCGGGTCGGTGGAGTTGGCCAGCTTGGCCCGGATCCGCCGCCCCAGGTGGTAGTAGAACCACAGGTCGCTGCGCTGGTCCCCGACCGGATCGACCGCCTTGTGCCGCCACTGCAGCAGCCGCTGGGTGTTGGTGAAGGTGCCGTCCTTCTCGGTGTGGGCCGCGGCCGGTAGGAAGAACACCTCGGTGGGGATCTCCTCGGTCCGCATCTCCCCGGTCTCGATCTCCGGACCGTCTTGCCAGAACGTGGCGGATTCGATCAGCTGCAGGTCCCGCACCACCAGCCACTCCAGGTTCGCCAGCCCAAACCGTTGCAGCCGGCCGTTGGCCGACCCCACCGCCGGGTTCTCCCCGATCAGGAAGTAGCCCTTGACCTTGCCGTCGATCTGGTCCAGCACGGTGCGGTAGTGGCCGTGGTCGCCGGTGAGGCGGGGCAGGTAGTCGAAGCAGAAGTCGTTCTCCGGCTGGGCGGCCTCCCCCCACCAGGCCTTGAGCAGGCTGACGATGTAGCTGGGCATCCGGCCCCAGAACCCGGCCTTGTCCACATGCTCGGCCACGTACGCGGCCAGATCGGGGTGCTTGCTCGCCACCGGCATCGGCAGGTAGCCGGGCAGCAGATCGTACAGGGTGGGAATGTCGGTGGAGCCTTGGATGGAGGCGTGCCCCCGCAGCGCCAGAATCCCGCCGCCGGGGCGGCCGATGTTCCCCAGCAGCAGCTGCAGGATGGCGGCGGTGCGGATGTACTGCACCCCCACGGTGTGCTGGGTCCACCCCACCGAATAGACCCAGGCGGTGGTCCGGTCCCGCCCGGAGTTGCGGGTGATCGCCCGCGCCACGGCCAGGAACTGCTCCTCGGAGACCCCGGTGACCCGGGCCACCTCCTGCGGGGTGTACCGGGCGAAGTGGCGTTTGAGGATCTGGTAGACGCACCGGGGATGGGTCAGGGTCGGGTCGGTGGCGGGTTTGGCCCCGACGGAGGCGCCGGCCGCCCCGGTCCGCTCCGGGGCCGCGGTCTCCCGGGCGATCCGCCCCTCCTCTACGCCGTTCTCCCGCTGTTCCCGCTCGTATCCCCAACTCTCCGGGGAGTAGGTGCGACCCTCCGGGTCGTAGCCGGAGAACAGCCCGTCCAAGTCCTCGGCGTCGACGAATCGTTCGTCCACAATGGCGGCGGCGTTGGTGTACGCCAGCACATACTCCCGGAACTCCCGCTCGTTCTGCAGCACGTAGTTGATCAACCCGCCGAGGAAGGCGATGTCGCTACCGGCCCGCAGCGGCACGTGCAGGTCGGCCAGGGCGCTGGTCCGGGTGAACCGCGGGTCCACGTGGATCACCATCGCGCCGCGCTGCTTCGCCTCCATCACCCACTGGAACCCGACCGGATGGCACTCGGCCATGTTCGAGCCCTGGATCACGATGCAGTCGGCGTTGACCAGATCCTGCTGGAAGGTGGTGGCGCCGCCCCGCCCGAACGTGGTCCCCAGACCGGGGACCGTGGAGGAGTGTCAAATCCGGGCCTGGTTCTCCACCTGGATCGCGCCGAGGGCGGTGTAGAGCTTCTTCATCAGGTAGTTCTCTTCGTTGTCCAGGGTCGCTCCGCCCAGATGCGCGATCCCCAGCGTGCGGTTGACCCGCCGGCCCTGCTCGTCGGTGTCCTGCCAGGTGCGCCGTCGGGTCTCGATCACCCGGTCGGCGATCATGTCCAGCGCGGTGTCGAGGTCCAGGTCCTCCCACTCCGTGCCGTACGGGCGGCGGTAGCGGACCCGGGTCTGCCGGGTCGGGGAGTTGACCAGCTGCTCGCTGGCGGCTCCCTTGGGGCACAACCGGCCGCGGGAGATGGGGCTGTCGTCGTCCCCTTCGATCTGGGTGACCCGACCGTCACGCACGTACGCCAGCTGGCCGCACCCCACCGCGCAGTAGGGGCAGATCGTCTGCACTACCCGGTCCGCGGTCTCGGTGCGTGGGGTGATGCGCTCGGTGGCGGCCGAGCGGCTAGCCGGCCCGCGCCCCAACGGGTCGGTGCCGGTGAGCTGCCGGTAGACCGGCCAATGCGTCAGCCACGTACGCACACCCATCGCAAGCCCCCCTCGTGCCGGAGGTTACCGGTCGCCGCCGCCGGTGGGGTGGATTCCGATCACTCACTCGGGTGAACCACCGGAAAACAGTTAAGCAATCACTTGACCTTCGCCCGATCGGTATCGATACTGAAGCACATGCTTAACCAATCCGCGGCGCTCGACCGGGCGTTCCACGCTCTGGCCGACCCCACGCGCCGGGCGATCGTCGAGCGGCTCAGCCACCGACCGGCCACCGTGAGCGAGCTGGCCGCGCCGCTGGCCATCTCCCTGTCCGCGGTGCTGCAGCACCTCCGGGTGCTGGAGACCAGTGGCGTGGTCCGTTCGGAAAAGGTCGGACGGGTGCGCACCTGCCGGATCGAGCCGACCACGCTGCGGGCCGTCGAACAGTGGATCGCCGACCGGCGCACCACCTGGGAACACCGGTTCGACCGGCTCGGCGAGGTGCTGGCCGACCTTCCCCCCGAAGACTGATTTCCCTCGCGCACCGCCCCCGAGCAGCCGACGTCCGTCGGTGAACCCGGCGGAGCACACCGCTTAATCCGAGAAAGCGAAGGAAGTGAAGTATGTCCGACCGTTCGGTCACTCACGCCACGTTCACAATCGAACGCCACTACGACGCCAGCCCCGCACGGGTGTTCGCCGCGTTCGCCGACCCAGCGCTGAAGGCCCGGTGGTTCCGGCATCCGGAGGAGCGGGAGCCGGAGATCGAGTTCGACTTCCGGGTCGGCGGCCGGGAGACCAACCGGGGCGGGCCGCCGGACGGCCCCACCTATATCTTCGACGCCCGCTACTACGACATCGTGCCGCAGCAGCGGATCATCTACGCCTACGAGATGTACCGGGAAACCACCCGCCTGTCCGTCTCGCTGGCCACGATCGAGCTGCTCCCCGCCGGGAACGGCACCCAGCTGATCTTCACCGAGCAGGGGGCGTTCCTGGACGGGCTCGACGCCGCGAAGGAGCGGGAGCACGGCACCCGGGAGCTGCTGGAGGCGCTCGCGACCGTGCTCGCTCCGGTGGACGACCGGGGGTGACGGGGTGGCCGACCTGATCCTGTGGGAGATGCTCAGCCTGGACGGCTACTACACCGCCGGGCCGGACGACGACCTCACCTGGTTCCGGTTCGATCCGCAACTGGAGGAGTACATCACCAGCACCCAGCTGGACGCGACGGCGCTGCTGTTCGGCCGCCGCACCTGGGAGGAGATGGCCAGCTACTGGCCCCACGCGACCGGCCGGATCGCCGAGTTCATGAACCGGGTGCCGAAACTGGTCTGCTCCCGCACCCTGACCCGGGCGGACTGGCCGCCCACCGAGCTGGTCCGTGACGATGTGCCGGGGCGGGTGGCCCGCCTGAAGCAGGAACTGGCGGGCCAGGTGTTCTGCTTCGGCAGCGGTGAGCTGGCCGCCACGCTGATCGAACACCGGCTGGTGGACGAGTACCGGATCGGGGTCAACCCGGTCCTGCTGGGGGCCGGACGCCGGTTCTTCCCCGGCCACCCGTACCAGCAGTCGCTGCGGCTGACCGACCACCGGACCTTCGACTCCGGCCTGGTCGTGCTGCACTACCGCCCCGCGTGATCCCCTGTCGGCGGGCGCTGTGCGGGGGGCCGGAACGCCCCGGGGGACCATCAATCTCAATCACTGTGAGCCCGGCCACGATGGCTGGTCGCACCCGTTCCGATGGGGGGTCGTCCGTTCGGACGACCCCCCATCGGAACGACTCCCCACACCGCAACCGGCCTCTTTGCAGTCACAGTGGACGGTGACGTGAGTTGGACCACCATCGGCCCTAATCCTTAGCACATAGGCATACCCGCTCTTACGGTGGAGGTTCGCGCGCCCCGCTAGGGGGTGCGAATGACGGACAAGCGCCGTCCCCACAAACGCATCTGTACGCCCTATCGATATCCCCCGGGCTGATAATCGTGCAGGTTCTGCTGCGTACCCTCCTATCGCGTGTCCCCCACCACACTCGGCGGACTGACCGTCGCCCGTTCTACGGCTGGCGGATCGTGCTGCTCGCCGCCCTGGCGATGGCGATGACCGCCCCGGGTCAGACCGCGGGTGTGACCCCGTTCATCGGGCCGATGAGCGCCGAGCTCGGGCTGTCCTCCTCCAGCATGTCCACTGCGCACCTGGTGGGCACCCTGGGGGCGGCCGCCGCGCTACCACTGGTCGGTCGGGTGATCGACGTCTACGGCCCCCGCCGCGTGATCATCGTGATCGGGCTGGTGTTCGGCGCCTCGCTGCTGGCCCTGTCGGTGGTCCAGGAAATCATCGGACTGACCGCAGGGTTCATCGCGGTGCGGGTGGCCGGTCAGGGCGCCCTGAGCCTGGCGGCCATCACCGTGGCCTCCTACTGGTTCGACCGGCGCCGCGGGCTGGCGCTGGCCGCAGTCTCCGCGGGCGGGTTCGCCGGCATCCAGCTCACCCCGATCCTGCTGGAGCGCCTGATCGCCACCATCGACTGGCGGCAGGTGTGGCAGCTGGAGGGGCTGGCGGTGTGGGCGATCGTGATCCCGCTGGCGCTGATGCTGCGGGACCACCCCCATCACGTAGGGCAGCAGGTCGACGGCGACCAGTCCGCCCCCGCCGCGACCGAGGCGACCGGCATGACCCGGGCCGAGGCCGTGCGCACCCCGTACTTCTGGGTGCTGATGGCGGTGGTGGGGGTGTCCAGCCTGCTGACCACCGGCCTGGTCTTCCACCAGATCAACCTGCTGGCGGAGCGCGGGTTCTCCAGCGCGGAGGCGGCCGGCAACTTCCTGCCGCAGGTGGTGGCCGGCGTGGCCGCGACCTTCCTGATGGGGCACCTGGTTGACCGGACCCGCCAGCCGAAGCTGCTGGTGGCGACCGCGATCGCCCCGCTGGCGCTGGGGCTGGTGGGCGCCACCATGATCCACCCGGGCTGGACCGCGCTGGTGTACGGCGCGATCATCGGTGCCTCCAGCAACGCGGTGCGTGCCATCGAGACCTCGCTGGCGCCGCGCCTGTTCGGCACCCGCAGCCTGGGAGAGATCCGGTCGCTGCTGGGTTCAGCCGGCGCGATGGCCACCGCGCTGGGGCCGGTGCTGTTCGCGCTCGGCTCCCAGGCCTCCGGCAGCTACCTGCCGGTACTGCTGGTCAGCGCGCTACTGCCGGTGGCGACCGTGGCCGGCGCGCTGATCGCTCGGCTGCCGCAGGAGGCCGACACCGCGCTGAGCGCGCCCGGGACGCAGGCGGAGCGTCCGCGGGGTCGGATCCGGGTGCTGGTGTCCCGGCTGCGCGCCCGGCCGCAGCGCGGCGGCCTGCTGGCCGTTCCGACCCGGCGCTGGCAGCTCGGGTTCCCGGCCCCGCAGCCTCGGGCCTGGCTGGCTCGGCACGTGGCGCCCCGGATGCCGCGGCTGGCGACCTTCCCCGGGTCCCGCCGACCCCGCCCCGGGCGGCCGACGCCGGCGCGGGCGGCCGGCACCGGCCCACGGGTCCAGCTCCGGCGGGCGGTGACCGGCCCGGCGGCGGCGGGGGCGGGCGATGGCCCGTCGCCTGTCGGCGCGCCGCGCGGTGGCCCGGGTGGCGGCTCCGCGGGAGCCGGTCAAGGTCACGACCGAGGCCGACTCGACGGCTCCGCCGGTTCCCGCCCGTCCCGCTGCGGATACAGCCGCAGTCCGGTGATGGCGTGCCGCTCCACCCCGGTGATCTCCGCGGCCCAGCCGTCGATCACCACGGTCTCCCCGGGCCGTTCGGGGAGGCGGCCCAGTGCGGCGATCACCATTCCCGCCACGGTGGTGTAGTTGCCGTCCGGCCGCCGGTCCAGGTGCACGCCGATGTCCGGCAGATCGTGCACCGGGAAGATCCCCGGCAGCCGGAGCGCCCCGTCCTCGTCCCGCCGCACCTCCTGGATGTCCCGGTCGGTCTCGTCATAGATCTCGCCGATGACCTCTTCCACCAGGTCCTCCAGCGTGATGATCCCGCTGACCGATCCGTGTTCATCCACCACCAGCGCGAACTGCTGCCGTTCGGTCTTGAACCGCCGCAGCGCCTCGGCCGCGTACAGCGAATCCGGCAGCAGCACCACCGGCCGGACCAGCTCCCGCAGTTCGTGCCGGTCGCCGGTGACCAGATCCCGCAGGTGGGCGATCCCGATGGTCTCGTCGAGGTTGCGGTTGCGGGTCACCGGTGCTCGGGAGTGCCCGGAGGCCGCGAGCTGGGTGCGGGCCAACCCCACCGGGGTGTCCACATCCAGGGTGAACACCGCGCGCCGCGGCACGAGCACCTGGCGGAGGGTCCGCTCGGTGATCTCGACCGCGCCACTGATGATCAACCGCTGTTCGGGGGTGAAGCCGCGGTGCGCCGCCACCAGGTCCCGGATCTCCGCCGGGGTGATCTCGTCCCGGTGCTTGGTGGGGTCCCCACCGAACAGCCGCACCACCACGTTGGTGGCCTTGCCCAGCAGCCACACCACCGGGGCAGAGACGGTGCCGAGCAGGTGCAGGGGGCGGGCCGCGCCCAACGCCCAGCTTTCGGCGTGCTGCATCGCCACCCGCTTGGGGGCGAGCTCACCGACCACCAGGGTCAGGAACGTGAGGGCCAGGGTGGTCAGCACGATCGCCACCGGCCGGGCGGCCGTGCCGAAGACGCTCAACAGCGGCACCAACGGCTCCGCCAACGCCACCGCCGCGGTGGCCGAGGCCAGGAACCCGGCCAGGGTGATCCCCACCTGAATGGTGGCGAGGAACCGGTTGGGATCGCGCGCCAGGCGCGCCAACACCCGGCCGGTGCCGGACCGGCGCTCCAACCGGCGCAGCTGGCCTTCCCGCAGGGAAATCAGCGCGATCTCACTGCCGGCGAACAAGCCGTTGATGAGCAGCAGCACCCCGACGATGAGGAGCTGTGGCAGATACTCGCTCACGTCGACGCCCCGATTCAGCCATCCGCTCCCGGACGCCGGGGGCGGTCGGGGATCGCCGGTCGGGCCTGATGACAAGTCAGGGATGCCGGGTCAGAGCCCGGCCACGTACTGCATTCGTCCACGATGTCAAGGTAGCAGTCTGGGCGATACCGTGACAGGAGCAGTTCCACCGCCCTGATCAGGGGGTCCTGTGAACGAGATCCGCCGGGAGCGGGCCGCGCTGTGCGACCTGTTGGCCACGCTCGGCCCAGACCAACCCACCCTGTGTACCGGGTGGCGCACGCGGGACCTCGCCGCCCATCTGCTGCTGCGGGAGCGACGGCCGCTCGCGGCGCCGGGCATCCTGCTGTCCTCTCTGGCGGGTTACACCGCCCGGGTACAACAGCGGCTGGCCTCCCGGCCGTACCCGCAGCTGCTGGCGCAGTTGCGCCGCCCGCCGCTGCTGCTCCGGCCCGCTCGGCTTGATTACGCGGTCAACTGCCTGGAGCTGTTCGTCCACCACGAGGATGTCCGCCGGGCGCAGCCGGATTGGCAGCCCCGGCCGCTGCCCGCGGGCTTGGCACCGGGGCTGTGGCGGCGAGTGCGGACGTTGGCGCGGATGCGGCTGCGCCGGTTCCCCGCTACCGTGACGGTGCTCGCTACCGGCTACGGGCAGATCCACACCGGTGCCGGTGGGCCGATGCTGACGTTGACCGGTGACCCCGGTGAGCTGGCGCTGTGGTTGACCGGTCGACCGGAGGCCGCCCGGGTGCGCCTCTCCGGCCCGGATGAGTTGGTGGCGCAGCTGACCGCTGTCCGCTTCAGCGTGTGACCAGGTTGGAAGGAGCTGCGAGGATGCACCTCATCCCCACGGACCGGTTCGACTGCCCGCCCGGGGCGCCTAACCACTATGTGGAGCATGTGCGGGTGGAGTCGATGAGTGTCGGCACCTACGTCATCCCGGTCGGTGGGGTGGATGACCAGCAACCGCACGGCGAGGACGAGGTGTATGTGGTGCTGTCCGGCCGCGGGCAGTTCACCGCCGGCGACCGGACGGTGCCGGTGGCGGCCGGGAGCACGCTGTTCGTGCCGGCCGGCGAGCCGCACCGGTTCCATGACGTGACGGAAGACCTGGCGGTGCTGGTGGTGTTCGCGCCGCCGTACCGCGGCCGGAGCGCGTGATCGGAAGCCCGGGATGATCCGACCAATCGTCCTGATTTCCTGACTTTCCGCCGCGGAACTCCCAGAATCAGGATTATGAAAATCTTTCGCAATCCTGGCCGGGAGGTACTCCGCCGGTTGGCCGCCGCCGAACCGGCGGATCCGCGGCACCCGTACGATCACCGGACGCTACCGCCGGTAGTGACAATCTACGCCCAATCCGGCACCGGGGTGGAAACAATCGCCCCCCAGGTGGCCGCGCAACTGGGGGTGCCCTGGCATGACAACGTCATTCCACCCGAGCTCGCCGCTCGGGCCGGGCTGCCGCCCGACCTGGTAGCCGACGTCCTCCACCGTCGGCGCTGGCGGCGACGCCGGCGGTCGGAACCGTCCGAGACCACCGGGGCCACCGCCGGCCGCACCCCGCCGGGAGCGGTGGTCGTCGGCCCCGCCGGCGCGGTGTTGCTGCGGTCGATACCGGGGGCACTGCACGTGCAGCTCGACGGCCCCTGGGAACGGCGGATCGCCAGGATCATGGCCACGGAGCGGGTCGACCGTCCCAGCGCGGAACAGCTGGCCCGCACGGCGGACCGGGCCCGGGCCGCCTGGATCCGGCGTACCTTCGGCACCACCGCCGACGATCCGGACCTGTACCACCTACGCCTCGACAGCACCGCCTACAGCATGGACACCTGTGTGGACTTGATTGTCAGCGCCAGCAATCGACGGACGGGGGTGACCGACCTGGCACCATCGTGGGTGTGAGTGAGTCCTCTGGTTCGACCCTTCGCCGGATCACTGCTCTCGCCCTGCCAGCCCTGGTGGTGCTCGCCGCCGAGCCGCTGTACGTGCTGGTGGACACCGCGGTGGTAGGCCACCTGGGCCCGGTGCCGCTCGCGGCCCTGACGATCGGCGGCACCCTGATGACCATCGCCGCCTGGCTGGGGAACGTGCTGGCCTACGGCACCACCAGCCGGGCCGCGCGGCGGTTCGGCGCCGACGACCGCGCGGCCGCGGTCGCCGAGGGGGTGCAGGCCTCCTGGCTCGCCCTGACGGTCGGGGTGGCGCTGACCATCATCGCGATGTTGGCCGCCGGTCCCGTCACCGCGCTGATGGCGGGTGGGAAACCAGAGGTAGCCACCGCGGCCGCCAGCTGGTTGCGCATCGCCGCGCTGGGCATCCCGGGGCTGTTGCTGGCCACCGCCGGCAACGGCTGGCTCCGCGGGGTGCAAGACTTCCGCCGCCCGCTGCGGTACGTGCTCGGCGCCAACCTGCTGTCCGCGGTACTGTGCCCGATCCTGGTCTACCCGGTCGGGTGGGGGCTGGAAGGCTCGGCGGTCGCCAACGTCACCGCCCAGACGCTGGCCGGTGCGCTGTTCGTCCGGGCCCTGATACGGGAACGGGTGCCGCTGGCCCCCCAGGCGGCGGTGATCCGCCGACAGCTGGCGGTGGGGCGGGACCTGCTGATCCGGGGCGGGGCGATGCACCTCTGCTTCCTGTCCGCGGCGGCGGTGGCGGCCCGGTTCGGTGTCGCCACCCTGGGGGCCCACCAGATCGCGCTGCAGCTGTGGTTCTTCTGCGCGCTGGCGCTGGACGCGGTGGCGATCGCGGCCCAGGCCCTGGTCGGGGCGGCGCTCGGGGGCGGTCGGGAGGCCGAAGCGCGCGCGCTGGCGTTGCGGATCACCGGATACGGCCTGGCCGGCGGGGCGTTGTTCGCGCTGGTGATCGGGCTGGGATCCGGGTTCCTCCCCGGACTGTTCACCAACGACCCGCAGGTACGGGCGGAGGCGATGGTGGCCTGGCCCTGGTTTGTGGCGCTGCTGCCGGTCGCGGGGGTGGTGTACGCGCTGGACGGGGTGCTGATCGGCGCCGGGGACATGCGCTACCTCCGGAACCTGACCCTGATCGCCACCCTGGGCGCGTTCCTCCCGGCGATCTGGCTCGCCTACGCGCTCCAACTCGGGCTGGCCGGGATCTGGTCCGGGCTGACGCTGTTCATCGCGGTCCGGTTGTTCGCCCAGCTCGACCGGTTGCGGACCGGCCGGTGGATCGTGCTCGGCGCGGTCCGCACCTGACCGCCGGCGGCGCCCCGCCGCCGGCTACGCCCCGGCGATCCGCTCGGCCAGCGCCAGGGTCGCCGCGTCGAACAGCACCAGCCGGGCCAGTTCCACCGGGTGCGCGGACTCGCGCAGTCCGGTCAGCGCCTGCGTGATCGCATCCTCCTTCGGCCACCCGTACGCCCCGGCGGAAATCAAGGGGAAAGCGACGCTGGCGGCCCCCAGCTCCGCGGCCACCCGCAGGCTGTTGCGGTAGCAGGCCCGCAGCGTCTCGGACCGATCCTCGGTCTCGCTCCACACCGGCCCTACCGTGTGGATCACCCACCGGGCCGGCAACCGGCCGGCGGTGGTGGCCACCGCCTGGCCCGGTGGGAGCCCGTCCGGGTATTGCTCGGCGCGCAGGCGTCGGCACTCGGCGAGGATCTCCGGGCCACCCGCCCGATGGATGGCCCCGTCCACTCCCCCGCCTCCCAGCAAGGACGAGTTGGCGGCGTTGACGATCGCGTCCACCCGCTGTTCGGTGATGTCGCCGGACACCAGTTCGATCCGCATCCGTCTCCCTGCCCTGCTCGGTCTGGCCACTCGTTACCGTAGCCGGGCTGATGCCGGCGCCGGCGCGGGCACGCGCGCACGGCCTCAGCTGACGTTGAGGTTGTCCGACACCTCGCCCGCCAGCCGCTCCAGCGCCTCCTGCACCTGGGCCGGATCCGGGCCCTCCGCCCCCTCAATCGCCACCTCGGCGGTGCTGCCCCCGGCCGGCCGGTCGCGGACCGTCAACTGCCCGGACCAGTCCCGCTCCACGGGGTGGATCGACGCCCGCAGCTGCTCCCGCCACACCGAGGTGGCGATCTGCTCGCTGCCCCCGTCCCACACCACCTGCAGCTGGTCGTCGTCGACCGGCTCCAGCCGTACCTGCTCCGGCAGCCACCGCGCCCACCGATTCAGGTCGGTGGCGGTGCCGAACACCGTCTCAGCCGGGGCTGAGAAGTCCCGCGATACGGTGAAGCCCATCGCCTCGTCCTTCCGCCACCCGATCTACCCCGTCCAGGCCCCGAATCCCTACCCCGCACCGGGCCGCCGTACACGCCGGTTTGCCACCGACCGGCGCGGGCACTCCTGTCGGTGTGCCTGGTTGGTTGGAGGCGCTGGGATGGGGGCTGCTGACCGGTGGAGCGCTGGTGGTCGGCGCCGGGCTCGGCTATCAACTGCGGGTGCCCCGCCGACTGGTGGCCAGCGCGATGGCGTTCGGCGCCGGCACCCTGCTGGCCGCGATGGCCTACGAACTGATCGCCGACGCCCACGAGCGCGCCGGGCTGCTCCCCACCGCGGTCGGCGCCGTGACCGGGGCGCTCGCCTACACCGGTGTCAACCTCCTGCTCGCCCGCCGAGGCGGCCGCCACCGCAAACGCTCCGGTGGGCAGCAGCCCAGTGAGCAGCAACAGGCCGGATCCGGGTTGGCGATCGCGGTCGGTTCCCTGCTGGACGGGGTGCCGGAGTCGGTGGTGATCGGCGGCAGCGTGCTGGCGGGTGGCCCCGTCAGCACCGCGGCCGTGGCCGCCATCATGATCAGTAACGTGCCGGAGGGGCTGTCCAGCGCCACCGGCATGCGCCGGGCCGGCCGCCCCGCCCGATACGTGTACGGGGTGTGGGGCGCGGTGGCGATGGCCTCCGGGGCGGCGGCGCTGATCGGGTATCTGCTGCTGGGGCGCGCACCGGAACCGGTGCTGGCCGGTATCACCGCCTTGGCCGCCGGCGCGATCCTCACCATGGTCAGCGACACCATGATCCCGGAGGCGTTCGACCAGGCTCACCTGTTGATCGGCTTGGTGACCGTGGCCGGGTTCCTGACCGCCTTCGGCCTGTCCCAGTTGGCCGGCTGACCGCCCCTCGCCGACGCCGGCATACTTGAGGCCACCATGCGCGTCGGGCTGTTCCTCACCTGCGTCAACGACCTGATGTTCCCGGACACCGGGCGGGCCGTGGTCCGGATCCTGGAGCGGCTCGGCCACGTGGTGGAGTTCCCCACCGACCAGACCTGCTGCGGCCAGGCGCACGCCAACTCCGGTTACCGGGCCGAGGCGGTGGCGCTGGCCCGGCACTTCGCCGCCACCTTCGCCCCGTACGAGGTGGTGGTGGCGCCCGCCGGATCCTGTGTGGCGATGGTGCGCCACTGGTATCCGCGCCTGTGGCCGGCGGCCGCCCCGGTGGCCGCGCGCACCTATGAACTGTCCGAACTGCTGATCGACCGGCTGGGCGTGACCGATCTGGGCGCCCGGTTCCCGCACCGGGTCACCTACCACCCCAGCTGCCACGGGCTGCGCGGCCTGCGGCTGGGTGACCGGCCGGTGCGGCTGCTGCGGGCGGTACGGGACCTGGAGCTGGTGGAGTTGCCGGACGCCGCGCAGTGCTGTGGGTTCGGCGGCACGTTCGCGGTGGGCAACCGGGAGGTGTCCGCCGCCATGCTGGCCGACAAGTGCGCGGCGATCACCGCTACCGACGCCGCGTACGTGGCCGCCACCGACAACTCCTGTCTGTGGCATATCGGTGGTGGCTTGTCCCGGCAGGGCCGGGTGGCCCGGCCGATCCACTACGCCGAGATCCTCGCCGCCGGGGAGGACTGATGGATCCGGAGACGCCCCTGGTGGCCGCCCGCCCGTTCCCGGTGGCGGCCCGCGCCGCGCTGGCCGACCGGCAGCTGCGGGACAACCTGCGCCGCGCCACCGGCACCATCCGGGACAAGCGGGCGCGGGTGGTCGACGAGGTGCCGGACTGGGAGGCGCTGCGCCGCGCCGGTGCCCGCATCAAGGACGACGTGCTGGCCCGGCTGCCGGAACTGCTGATCGAGTTCGAGGCCGCGGCTACCCGGGCCGGCGCCACCGTCCACTGGGCTCGGGACGCGGCCGAGGCGTGCGCCATCGTGACCCGGCTGGTCACCGCCACCGGCAGCCGGCGGGTGGTGAAGGTGAAGTCCATGCTCACCCAGGAGATCGGGTTGAACCGGGCGCTGGCCGCCGCCGGAATCACCGCGGTGGAGACCGACCTGGCGGAGCTGATCGTGCAACTGGCCGAGGACACCCCCTCACACATCCTGGTGCCGGCCATCCACTACAACCGGACCCAGATCCGGGAACTGTTCGCCGCCCGGATGCCGGGCATAGCCGCGGAGCGGCTCACCGACGATCCGGCCGCGCTGGCGGAGGCGGCCCGTCGGTACCTGCGCCAGCAGTTCCTCACCACCCCGGTGGCGATCTCGGGGGCCAACTTCGCGGTGGCCGAGACCGGCAGCCTGGTGGTGCTGGAGTCGGAGGGCAACGGCCGGATGTGCCTGACCCTGCCGGAAACGTTGATTTCCGTGGTGGGGATCGAGAAGCTCGTGCCGACATTTGCGGATCTAGGGGTGTTTCTGCAACTGCTTCCCCGTTCATCCACAGGGGAACGCATGAACCCGTACACCTCGATCTGGACCGGGGTCACCCCGGGAGACGGGCCGCAGCAGGTGCACATCGTGCTGGTGGACAACGGCCGGAGTCGGGTGGCGGCCGACCCGGTCGGTCGGGCGGCGCTGCGGTGCATCCGCTGCTCCGCCTGCCTGAACGTGTGCCCGGTGTACGAGCGGGTGGGTGGGCACGCCTACGGCTCGGTCTATCCGGGACCGATCGGTGCGATCCTCACCCCGCAGCTCACCGGGCAGAGCGCCGGCGCCAACCGCACGCTGCCGTTCGCCTCCACCCTGTGCGGCGCCTGCGCCGACGTCTGTCCAGTCCAGATCGACATCCCGGAGATTTTGCTCCACTTGCGGCAGACCGGGCCGAAGCCTTCCCCGGAACGAGCGGTGATGCGCATCAGCGCCCGGTGGTTGGCCCACCCCGCCCGGTACGTACGGGTGCTGCGGGCGGTCACCCGGATCAGCCGCTGGCTACGGCCGGTACTCCGCCAGGGGCGGCTGCGCCGGCTGCCGTGGCCGCTGTCGGGCTGGACCGCCAGCCGGGATCTGCCCCTGCCGCCTGGCCGGTCGTTCCGGGACTGGTGGGTGAACCGGTGAACGCCCGCACGGAGATCCTGGCCCGGTTGCGGGCGGCGCGCGCTGCGGCGGCCGCCCCGACCGGGGCACCCGCGAGTCCGGCACCGGCGCCCCCAGCGGAGAGACCAGCGGGTGACCTGATGGATCGATTGGCCGAGCGCCTGCGCGACTACCGGGCGGTGGTACACCGGTGCCCACCCGACGGCCTCGCCGCCACCCTGGCCCGGGTGCTGGCGGACAGCCGGCTGGTGGTCGCGCCGGCTGATCTGCCCGCCGAGTGGTTGCGCGGCCACGACGGCGAGGTCCGGCGGGAAGCGGTCGAGGAGCCGCTGCCCTGGTCGCTGCTGGACCGGGCCGGCACCACCGTGGTGACGGGGTGCGCGGCGGCGATCGCCGAGACCGGCACCATCCTGCTGGATAGCGGACGATGGCAGGGTCGACGGGAGCTCACCCTGGTGCCGGACCATCACGTGTGCGTGGTGTTCGCCGCGCAGGTGGTGAGGTCGGTACCGGACGGGCTGGCCCGACTCCCCGACCCGACCCGGCCGCTCACCCTGATCTCCGGCCCCTCGGCCACCAGCGACATCGAACTCACCCGGGTAGAGGGTGTGCACGGTCCCCGCCGGCTAGAAGTGATGATCATCGAATCTGGACGATCGAAACCCGGCCCGGTTATGGTGGGTGGGTGAGGCCTTCGCTGCTGGAGGAGCTGCTCCTGATCGCCTACTCCGACCAGGGAACCCTGGTGACCTCGGTCGCGGCGGTGGACTGCGGTCTGGCGGGGGCGGTGCTGATGGAGCTGATGCTAGCGGGGCGGCTCACCCTGACCAAACGGGCGGTGACCGTGGTGTCGGACGAACCCACCGGTGATCCGCTGCTGGACGAGGCCCTCACCCGGATCCGCACCAGCCGTCCCGCCGCGCCCCGGAAATGGGTGCAGGTGTTACGGGGCGGCCTCCAGGATCGGGTGCTGGAGCGACTGGTGGCCCGTGGGGTGCTCCGGCGGGAGAAGCGCCGCGTCCTGCTGGTCCTCCCACAGATCCGGTATCCGTCCGCGACCGGTATGACACCCGCGCCAGAGATCGATGCACGACAACGACTGCGGGCGATGGTGGCCGGCACCGGGCCGGTCGATCCCCGCACCGCGGCGTTGGGGGCGCTGGTCCAGGCGACGGGCCTGGATCGGGAGGTGTTCCCGGACCTACCCGACCGGGAGCGGAAGCACCGGTTGGCCACCGTGGTGGCCAGCGGATGGCCGGACCAGGCGGTCCAGCAGGCGATCAAGGACCTGCAGAACGAGCTGGCCATCATGGCGGCAGCGGCCGCCTCCGCCGCCGCCATTTCCGCGGCCGCGGTCGGCGGCTGACACGAAGACGGGGCGACGGCCGCTCACTTGATTCCGCCCCTCGGCCACCGGCCACATCGCACTCATCCGGGTGTGCATGGCCTCCGCCGACCGGAAATGATGATCATCGAATCTGGGAGAACCGCCGGCTATGGTGGGAAGATGAGGCCTTCACTGCTGGAGGAGCTGCTCCTGATCGCCTACTCCGACCAGGGGAGCCTGAAGGCCTCCGCCGGGGTGGTGGATTACGGTCTGGCGGGGGCGGTGCTGATGGAGCTGATGCTAGCGGGGCGGCTCACCCTGACCAAACGGGCGGTGACCGTGGTGTCGGACGAACCCACCGGTGATCCGCTGCTGGACGAGGCCCTCACCCGGATCCGCACCAGCCGCCGGACCTCCCCGCGGAAGTGGGTGCTGACGCTACGGCACGGGCTCCGGAAGCGGGTGCTGGAGCGACTGGTGGCGCGCGGGGTGCTCCGGCGGGAGAAGCGCCGCGTCCTGTTGATCTTCCCGCAGACCCGGTACCCATCCGTGACCGGGGCGGAGCCGGCGCTGGAGACCGATGCACGGCAACGACTGCGGGCGATGGTGACCGGCGAGGGGCCCGCCGATCCCCGCACCGCGGCGCTGGGGGCGCTGGTCCAGGCGGTCAAGTTGGACCGGAGAGTGTTTCCGGACCTGTCCCACCGGGAGCGGAAGCACCGGCTGACCGCCGCGGTGGCCAGCGGATGGCCGGACCGAACGATCCAGCAGGCGATCAAGGACCTGCAGGACGAACTGGCCATCATGGCGGCGGTGGTCGCTAGCTCCGCGGCGGTTTCTTCCATCACGGCCAGCAGTTGAAGCCGAAGTCATGACTAGACCGATAATCCGGTCAATCAATCCGCCCCGGGCGGTGCGGTCGGCGGCATCTCGGGGCACGCACCTCCGCAGATGGTTGCCCACCCCCAGCCAGGTACGTATGATCTTTGTCGCATAACTGCATGCGCCGTTCGAGCCCCAGCGGGAGATCCGGGTCCGCCCGGAGCCGTAGGAGCAAGCCCTCCCCGCAACCTCTCAGGCCACCGCACCGCTGGGGTGAGGCGACTCTGGAAAGTGGCCTCCTCGTAGGGGCCCACCGACGGGGCAAGCGGACGGTAACGGCCGCGGAATCTCTCAGGTGCGACGACAGAGTCGGGGAGACCAGTGGTGCGCAGGGCACCACTGTCGTGGTCTCTCAGGAGGGCGCGGCTCATGACTATCAGTGTGTTCGATCTGTTCTCGATCGGTATCGGACCGTCAAGTTCCCACACCGTTGGCCCGATGCGCGCTACCCGCCGGTTCGTTACGGAGCTGGACGAGCGGGGGCTGCTGGAGAAGACGAGCCGGGTCACGGTCCGGTTGTACGGCTCCCTCGCCGCTACCGGGATCGGACACGGCACCGTGCCCGCGGTGCTGCTCGGGTTGGCCGGCAAGCGACCGGAGCTCGTCACTCCGGAGGAGGTGACGGCGGAGATCGACCGGATCCGCGCCACCGGCATGCTGGCGCTCGCCGGTCGAGCACCGATCGCAATGTCTGAAAAGGACGTTACGCTCCATCCACTGACGCAGTTACCACCTCACCCGAACGGGATGACCGTGCTGGCGTACGGCCCCGCGGACACGGTGATTCTGGAGCAGACCTACTTCTCCACCGGTGGCGGCTTCATCGCTACCGAGGAGGAGCTCACGGACACCACGGAGGCGCCGGCGACTACGGGCCCATTCCACAGCGCAGCCGAACTGCTCCGGATCTGTGAGCAGACCGGTAGTGCGGTCAGCGAGGTGATGCTGCGGTTCGAGACCACCCTCCGTCCTGAGGCCGAGGTGCGCCGCTGGCTCCTGCAGATCCGGGACGTGATGTGGGACTGTGTGGCCCGCGGTGTCAGCCGGGACGGCGAGCTTCCCGGGGGACTGCGGGTCCGACGCCGCGCCGCGGACTGGTATCGCCGGTTGTCGGCCGAGGACCCGGACCGCGACCCGGCGTTGGCCTGGGACTGGGTCAACCTGGTGGCGATGGCGGTCAATGAGGAGAACGCTGCCGGTGGCCGCGTGGTGACCGCGCCGACCAACGGCGCGGCCGGGATCATCCCCGCGGTGCTGCACTACGCCACCCACTACACCCCGGCCGGGGCCGCCGACCCCGACGAGGTGGCGGTGCGGTTCCTGTTGACCGCCGGAGCCATCGGCTCGCTGTACAAGGAACGGGCCTCGATCTCGGGCGCGGAGGTGGGGTGCCAGGGCGAGGTGGGCTCGGCGGCGTCCATGGCGGCCGGGGCGCTGGCGGAGATCCTGGGCGGCACCCCCACCCAGGTGGAGAACGCGGCGGAGATCGTCATGGAGCACAGCCTCGGCTTGACGTGTGATCCGGTGGCCGGCCTCGTGCAGATCCCATGCATTGAACGGAACGCGATCGCGGCGGCCAAGGCGGTCAACGCCGCCCGGATGGCGTTACGCGGAGACGGCACTCATCAAGTGTCATTGGACACGGTCATCGCCACCATGCTGGAGACCGGTCGGGACATGAGCGATAAATACAAAGAGACCTCTCGAGGTGGACTGGCCCTGACAGTACCGGTGAACATGGTGGACTGCTGACCTTCCGGACTTCATGATCCACCTCTATTGCATGGATCATCCGGTCGATAGACTTGCCCGCGATGACAAAGCTGGTGAGGGTAGTCGGGGCTGGGTTGGCCGGTGCCGCTACCGCATATCTCTTGGCTGAGGCCGGATGCGCGGTTGAGGTAATCGAAGGTGATCCCACTTGGGGTGGCCAACTACGCACCGCCAATGCTGACGGTGTCCTATATGAGCCTACCGGGGCTCACATCTTCCATACCTATGACGAAGAAGTGTGGCAGCTGGTGACCAGTTTGGTCACCATGCGCCCCTACCGTCATCTGGTGCTCACCGAGGCGTTCGGCCGTCATCTCACCTGGCCGCCGCAGATCGATGAGCTGCGTGAGCTTCCGGAGTGGCCCCAGATCGAACGGGAGCTGGAGGCCCGTCCGGAGCAGCCGCGGGCGGACAACTTTGAAACCTGGTGCATCGATCTGATGGGCGAGACCCTCTACCGGGAACTGATCGCCGGCTACACCCGCAAACAGTGGGGGGTCGATCCGGTGGAGCTGGCCGCGGTGTGGGCGCCGAAGCGGATCGAGCTCCGCACCGACGGTTATCGGTATCTGTTCCGCGACCCGCATCAGGGTTGGCCGGAGGGCGGCTACCTGACCCTGATCAACGCGTTCCTGCGTCGGGTACCGGTGTGGATGGGGCAGCGGATCACCGTCCGGGACTGGGACGAGCTGTGCCGGGACGCGGACGCGGTGGTGTTGACCTGCGCGCTGGACGAATTCTTCGAGGAGTCGCTGGGACGGCTGCCGTGGCGCGGGGTGGCGCTCCGCAGCCGCTGGTTCCCCGACCGGGAGCATGTGTTGCCGTGTGGGGTGCTGAACACTCCGAGCTTGGAGCATCCGCACACGCGCGCCATCGAGACGAAGTGGATGAGCGGTCAGACCGGCCCGGGCACCGTGGTCAGCTACGAGTACCCGGGAGCGCCCGCCCGCCACTACCCGATCGACGACGTCGCCGGGGCCAACCGCGCACTACACCGACAGTATGAAAAGGAGCTGTCGGTGCTGCCGGGCCCGCCGCGATTCCAGGTAGGACGGCTGGCTACGTACACGTACATCAACATGGATCAGGTGATCCGGCAGGCGATGAACACCAGCCGGCGGGTACTGGACAAGCTGCACGGCCGGAGCTGATCTCCGCATGGCGATGCCATGCGGAGATCAGCTCCGCGCTTACCACGCGCAGCGGTGGCTCCCAACGGTGACCATCGATAAGCTGCGCGCATGGAAAGCGCGCGTGCCCCGGCGGCCCACGCCGCTGCTACCGGTGTCGCCCGGGCACTGATCAATGGGCCGGCGGTGATCCTGGCGGACGAGCTGACCGGGTCGCTCGACCGCAGCGCCGATGAGCAGGTGGCCGACGGGCAGTGGGAGCTGGGCCGCGGCCCGCTGACGCGGGCGCGGTCGTGATCCGGTCGTCGGTGCGCTTCGCCCGGTTAGGGGTGGCGCACCAGTCGCCGCAGTGGCGTCTCCGGCGCCGTTCACCGGCTGGGGTTGTGGCTGGCGACCGCCGTGGTCGTCATCGCCTCCTCGCTGTTCCTCATGCTGGAGTCGGCCGCGGAACAGCGTCATCACCGACTCGAGGCTCGCGAACCGGTGGTCACCTCTAGTGGCCGAGGTAACAAGATTGGGCACTGGCGCGAGTTCACCGACCACCTCGGTGACCGGCAGTTCACCCTGGTCTACCTGGTCCCGACCGACCGGGACGCGGAGCCACCCCCCGGACTGCCCCGCTGGCCCGCGCCCGGCGAAGCGTTCCTCTCCCCGGCGCTGCTCGCCGCGGATCCCACCGGCGCCATCTCGCACCGGTACGGGACGTTCGGGGGCGTGATCGGTGCTGCGGGACTCGCTGACGCCAATGAATGGTTCGCGTATGTCCGCCCGTGGGACGACCGGATCATCGTCCAGAGCGACCAGCAGATAGCGATCAGCGGATTCGGGCGGGCAGTCACCAGGGATGACCCGAGCCACAGCACCGTGCCGCAGGAGTATGGCCCCAGACATCTGCATCCGCTGCTGCTGTGGTGTGTGGGGCTACCCGCCGCCGTGTTGCTGGCGGTCGCGGCGCGGATCGGCGCCGAAGCACGGGATCGACGCCTGGCGCGACTGGACGCCATCGGCGCCCCGTGGCAGGCCAGGGCGCTGTTCCTGGCCAGCGAAGCGTCCCCGCCGGTCGTCGGTGGGGCGCTGACCGGTGGCCTGGTCGCGGTAGCGCCGATGATATGGGACGTCACCTTGCCGGTGGTCCACTACCGCGTGTGGTCCAACGATCTTGCCCCGGTGGCCGGAAAACTTCCATTCGTGGTCGGCGCGGGGATACTCCTGGTCCTCGGGGTGGTGGTGGTGGCGTCAGCGTGGCGGCACGGTCCGGTCAGTCACGCCGCCATCCGGGCCGTTGACCGGCGGCCACCGTTCTGGCCGAAGGTGGCCTTCGCGCTCGCGTGCGCCGGGGCGATCGGGACCGCGACCACTGGATACCAGCACGGCGGCGTGGAGATCGGCAGCTATCTCCACCAGGCCTTCCTGCTATGTACGGGGATCGTCCTGACGACCACCCCGCCCGTCCTCGCCTCGATCACGATTCGAGTTGGTCGGTTCGTCGCCGGACTCGGGCGACGCACGGACAACGTCGCGGCGGTGATCGGTGGGCGGTGGCTACACCACCGCGGGAGCGCACTGGCCCGGATGGGGGCCGCGGCGGCCATCAGCGTGTCACTCGCCGCGCTCATCGCGGTGGCAGTGGATGAACCCGCCCGCGCCGCTGAGGGATCGCTTGTCCGCCAACAGGTCGGTACCGGCATCATCACGGTCCGGGATGCCGGCGGTCTCGACGCGTACCACGAGTTCGTGGATACGGTCGGTGCGCAGCACACCCTCCTCGTCGTCGAGGATGAGCGGCGGCGTCAGCTGGTGTTGGTGGGCCACTGCGACGCCCTCGCCCAGCTGGGCGAGGTGAGCTCCTGTCCGTCCGCCCCGGACGAATGGGATTCGGTGATCACGGCCACCGGTGTCCTCGGGAACGCCCTGGTGAACGGGGACGGGACGGTCCTGTTCACCGGCGAGCCGCGCCTGTCCACCGGGGTCGTCAACGGCACCGTGCGGGGGGCGCTGGTGCTGGATGCTGACCTGGACCAGTCGGTCGCCGACGTGGCGGAGGCCGCGTTCACCACCCTCGGGATCGCCGATGTGCACGCCTCGAGCCAGTACCCGATCGAACGAGAAGCCCACTACGCGCGGGTATTCCTCTGGGTCATCCTCTTCTTCGCCGTCGGGATGCTCCTGCTGTCCGCGTCCACCGTGTTGGGCTCATTGGACGTCTTCACGCTACAGGCGCGTAACCTGGGCCCGATCGGCGCCCTGGCCAGCGGCGCCCGTCTCTACCTCGGCATCGCGAGCTGGAACATCGGCATCGCGTTCGGTCTGGCAGCGGTCGGTGGTGGCGCGCTCGCCACGGTGTTGTCGTACCTGTTCATCCGGCTACGCCACACCGGGATTCCGCTACCGTGGCCGACCGTGCTCTCCGGGATGGGCATCGTGCTGGTGCTCGGCATCGCGATGACGCTGTGGTGCGGGGTCGTGGCTACCAGGGCAGCGAGGCGGTGGCGCCCCGGTGAACGACTGACCGCGGTCAGCAGAGTGTGAATAGCTGACCGCGGTCAGGCAGGGTCAGTCCCCACCGCCGGAGCCGCCACCACCCCCATCGCCGCTGTCGCCTCCGCCACCGGAGCGGCCCCCATCGGCTGCGGCGGTGGCGGGGGCGGCGTTGGCCGCCATGGTGACGACAGGGGTGTCATCCGCCGCTCCGGCCACCGTGGCGCGCCGCCGTGGCCACAGCAGGATCAGCGCCGCCAGCAGGAGGTGCACCACACAGAAGATGATCGCCACGGTCGGGGTGGCCGGCCCGCCGACGAACACCGAGATGTGGGAGGCCCACTCCAGCCGCTCCGGCCGCGGCCCCTGCCAGTCGGCGGTGTAGTAGAAGCTCAGGTCGTTCAGCCCGGAGATGACGATCAGGATGGCGGCGAAGCCCGCCCGGAGCACATTGGCGGTGCTGGCCCCACCGAGCCGGTAACCGAACAGCACCGCCACCACCGTGAACGCGTTGACGAAGATGGTGAACTGGTACAGCTTCGGGAACGCGGCCGCCTGATCCGTCGCCTCCGCGAAGTCGAAGATATGCAGGACGTTGAGGGTGTCGACCGCGCCCATGTAGCCGACCATCAACGCGGCCAGCAGTATCAGTCCCAGCTTCTCCTTCTGTGGGAACCCGGCGATCGTCAGCACCGCCAGCACCAGTGGGCTGACCTTGTAGAGCACCTCCCACACGCTGTCGATGGTCCGGTCCGGTGGGAAGACCACCATGATCAGCAGGGTGAGGGTTATCCCGGCCGCCCCTGGGAGCAGCCACCACCAGCGTTTCATTCTTCCTCCGCCGGCTTCTCCACAAAGAACGGCCCGAGCGCCAGGGCGTCCATACCGGTACGGAGGAAGCAGCTGACCGCGTCCGCCGGAGTGCACACAATCGGCTCCTCGTTGTCGTTGAATGAGGTGTTGACCACCATCGGCACCCCGGTCAGCTCCTCGAACTTACTGATCAGTTCGTAGTAGAGCGGGTTCTCCTCGCGGGTCACGGTCTGCACCCGGGCCGTGCCGTCGGCGTGGGTGATCGCCGGCACCTTCTCCCGCTGATGCTCCAGCACATCGAACACCAACAGCATCACCGGCGACGGGTAGCCGCTGGCGAAGTACTCCCCGGCCTTCTCCGCCAGGCAGGACGGGGCGAACGGCCGGAACGGCTCCCGGTGCTTGACCTTCTCATTCAGTCGGTCCTTGGTGTCCTGGCCCCGTGGGTCGGCCAGGATCGACCGGTTACCCAGCGCCCGCGGTCCGCACTCCATCCGGCCCTGGAACCAACCGACAATCTTGCCGTCGGCCAGCGCCCGGGCGGTGGCCTCGGTGATGGACTCCGGCCGCTGGTAGGGCAGCCCGGCTTCGGCCAGCGCCTTCTCCATCTCCGCTTCGTCGTAGGACGGGCCGAGGAAGATGTACTCTCCCCGCGGGCGGCCCGCGCCCTTGCCGACCGAGACCGCCAGCGCCGCGCCCAACGCCGACCCGTCGTCGGCGGCCGCCGGCTGGGCGAAGAACTCCTCGAACGGGGTCTCCAGGAAGATCCGACCGTTCATCACACTGTTCAGCGCCACTCCCCCGGCGGTAGCCAGGTTGCGCATACCGGTCTCGGCCTGCAGCCATCGGGCCACGTGCAGGCCGACCTCCTCCAGCACCTTCTGCAGCCCGTACGCGATGTCCGCGTAGTGCTGGGGCACCGCCTCCCGGGTACGCGGCCGGGGCGGACCGAACCGGTCGATGAACTTCTGCGACATCTGGTGCTTACCGGTGGCGTGGTGGCGGAACCAGCTCAGGTCCAGTTCGTACCGCCCCTCCGGCAGCAGCCGCACCAGCTGTCGCATCTCCTCCAGATAGGTAGGCCGGCCGTAGGCGGCCAGCCCCATCACCTTGCCCTCGTCCCGGGCGGGGTGGAAGCCGAGGTAGCCGGTGACGCAGGCGTACATCGCCCCCAGCGAGTGCGGGAACTTGACCCGGCGCACGTCCCGGATCCGGTCCCCCTCCCCTACCGCCAGGTAGGTGCTGGTGCCGTCACTCCCAATCCCGTCCCACGTGATGATCGCCGCCCGGTCGAACGGTGACAGGAAGTAGGCGCTCGCCGCGTGCGCATAGTGATGGTCGATCAGGTGGACCTTGAACTTGGTCGGCCCCTGGTAGTCCAGTGCCTCCTTCAGCATCCGGCCGATCGAGAAGGACCGCCGCAGGTGCAGCAGCAGCGCCCCGCCGACGTGGTAGTCGTCGGGGTGGGACTGGCTGCCTCCGCTTCGGAGGGTGCTCACCAGCCCTTGCGCCCGATCGGTGTAGTTGCCACCGTCGTTCCGGAACACCGCCAGGGTGTCCGGGAGGTGGGTGACGAAGTGGCGGACCGCGTGCGCCAACTCCTTACGTGCTTGCCAGAAGTAGGCCACATGGTCGACGTCACCGAGGGTGATGCCGGCCATCTCCAGGCAGGCCCGGGCGGCGTTGCCGGGGAAGCGGCCATCGTGCTTGACCCGGGTGACCCGCTCCTCCTCGATGAACGCCACAATCTGGTCATCCTTGACCAGCGCCGCGGCCGCGTCGTGGTGCTGGTTGAGTCCGAGTACGTACACGCGTGTGTTCTCCCGCCTACCGCTCGATCTGTCGGACAGAGTCTGCACCCTGTCGACTGGTGTGGCAACACCCCGCCCAGCAACGGTTCCACACCACCACCGGTGCGGGCGATCCGGATTGGATCTTAACCTTGTCTGTGTCGGCGGCTGGTGTCTATGGTGTCTCGCATGGCCCGGTTCCCGATCACGGTGGTAGTCCCATGCCTCAACGAGGGGGACAACGTGGAGATTGCCTACCGTGAGATCGTCGATGAACTGGGTAACCGGGAAGACGAGCTGGAAATCCTGTTCATCGACGACGGCAGCACCGATGACACCCTCACCCGGATCCAGGCACTGGCCGAGTCCGACCCACGAGTGTCCTACGTGTCATTCACCCGTAACTTCGGCCTAGAGGCGGCCTTCACCGCCGGGTTCCGTCACGCCCGCCACCCCTGGGTGTTGCAGCTGGACGCTGACCTGCAATTTCCTCCGGGCGAAGCCCACAAGCTCATTGCCCGCGCCCGGGAAGGCTACGACGCGGTGTTCGGGATCCGGGTGAACCGTCAGGACCACTGGGTCCGCCGGTTCTCCTCCGCCGCGCACGACTTCATCGCCCGCCGGCTACTCCGGATCGAACTGCCCTCCGGGGGCACCAGCTTCCGGCTGGTCCGCACGGACTTGGCGCGGCGGGTGGTCAACCTGGAGCTGGGCACTCCATATTTCCTCGCCACGCTGCCCCGGCTGACCAGCTCCTGGACCACCGTGGAGGTGGCTCACCGGCCGCGACTGCGAGGGGAGCCCAAGGTGACTTTCCGAGGGCTGGCCCGGCACGCGATGGATCTCTTCTTCGGATACTCGACCCGGCCGATCGGATTCGCTGGCCTGCTCGGCCTGACCGGTGCGGGATTGGCGGTGATAGCGGCACCGGTCGGTGCCGTTGGCGCAACCCGCACAGCGGTCACCCTGCTCGCATTGGCGCTCGCGGCCGGCCTGCTGTCTCTGGCCGTGGTCGCCCGTTACCTGGTGCATATCGCTCGGGGCCAGCCCGGCTTGCCGCGGTATCTGGTCCGCCAGGCGTCGGTCGCAGTATCGGAGAAGGAAGCATTGTGAAATCACTGGTCGTGCTCGGAGGCGCCGACGGCGCCATCACCACGGTCCGGGCAGCCCGCCGCATCGGGCTGCGGGCCATCTGTGTGGACCAGCGGGATGACGCGCCCGCGTTGCGCCACGCAGACGAACATCTCAGCGTGAGCACCCGCGATCTGGAGCGGCTCACCGCCATCCTGGCGGACCGGGATGACGTGGCGGGGGTGCTGTCCCCCGCTAGCGATGTGAACCTGCCCAGTCAGTATCACCTGGCCCGCCACCTAGGACTGCCGACCGGGCTGTCGGAGGCGGCGGTCCGCGCGTCGGTGGACAAGGGCTTTTTCCGGGCGGTGTGCGACCGGTTGGGCCAGCCCGGTCCCCGGTATGTGCAGGGGAGCCCGGAGGAGGTCCTGGCCGCGGCCACCGACCTGACCTATCCGGTCATGGTCAAGCCCACCGACTCCAGCGGTGGTCGGGGGGTGAGCCAGTGCACCGACCCCGCGGAGCTGCCGGCGGCGGTGGCGGCAGCGGCGGACTGGTCGTCCAGTCGGGTCGTCATCATCGAGGAGTACCTCCTCGGAGAGCATTACACCGCCGAGGCGGTAGTGCAGGGCGGCAAGGTGGTGCTGTTCGGGTTGGGGCGGCGGGCGCTCACTCCCCCACCCCACTTCGTCACCATCTCCCACACCATGCCCGGCGCCCCGGCGGAGGTGAGCCAGCAGGTCCACGCCATGCTGGACGACGTCTGTCGGGAACTGGACTACCAGTGGGGCTCGCTGAACGTAGACGTGCTCGTCACGCCCGACGGTCGGGTGGTGCTGGTGGAGCTGGGAGCCCGACTGGGCGGCAACGGCTCGGCGGAGCTGCTCGGGCTGATGCACGGGGTGGACGTGACGGAGCTGAGTGTAGCGATGGCGGTGGGAGAGCAGCCGTCGCTGGCCGCTACCCGGAGCTGGGTCGCCAGCTTCCAGGTGCTGTCGGCGGACCAGGCCGGCAAGCTGGTCGCCATCCACAACTTGTCGGCCGCCCGGGCCATGCCGGATGTCGTAGACCTCGTCATCTCCGCCTCACCAGGGGATGCGGTCGAGCCGTACCACCGGGCCGGGGCCAAAGTGGGGTATGTCCTGGTAGCTTCCCCGGACCCGGAGCGGTTGCAGGCCACGCTGTCCCAGCTAGCGGAGCTGGTGCAGGTGGAGGTGGCTCCACACGCAGACTCGGAGGAGCACTAGATGAGCAGCGGGCTTGGGGTCGCCGCGTACGAGCTGCGACACCTGCCGGCGGTGATGTTGGCGGAACGCCGATCCGCGGAACGGATCCAGCGCGGCGCGCTGCGCGGGGTCAACCGGATGCTGGCGTACGCCCGGAGCCGGGTGCCCTACTACCGGGAGCACCCGGGTTACCCGGATGAGCCACTGTCGAGCCTGGATGAACTGGCACAGTTGCCGTTACTGGACAAGCGCGCCGTGCTCGACGCCGGGGTGGAACGTTTCCATGCCCCCGGGTTGGCGCGCTGGCGGTACCGTGTCGACCGCACCGGTGGTTCCACCGGCACCCTGCTGGTGGTACGGCACGACATCGACGCCTACGGCTACCACGGCGCCACGCTGGTGCGACGGTTCCTGGCCTCTGGTTACCGCCCCTGGTGGCGGATCGCGCAGATCAAGGGGTACGAGCGACCGGTCCGCTGGTTCCAACGGTTGGGGATCTTCCCTCGGGTGGTGGTGCCGGCCGGGCTACCGGAGGAGGAGCTCAAACGGCGAGTGCTGGAGATCCGGCCGCACCTCATCATGGCGTACCCGGTGATGGCCCGGGCGCTGC
This sequence comes from uncultured Actinomycetota bacterium, assembly GCA_963809545.1. Lineage (GTDB taxonomy): Bacteria > Actinomycetota > Actinomycetes > Mycobacteriales > Micromonosporaceae > Natronosporangium. The sequence continues at coordinate 222,098 of CAWEKD010000009.1, forward strand.
TCCGCGCGTTGGAGCCGGACGAGTTGGCCCAGCTGCGGCGCAGCCTACGGTTGATCATGACCGACTCGGAGCTGCTGACCGAGCAGGTGGCCAAGGCCCTGACCGAAGGGTTCGGGGTGCCGGTCTATGACGAGTACTCCGCCCAGGAGGTACTCACCGTCTCCACGCAGTGCCGCTCCGGCAGCATGCATGTGGACGAGGACCGGGTGTGGCTGGAGATCGTCGATGAGGAGGGACGACCGGTCCCGGACGGCGAGGTGGGCTCGGTGGTGGTGACCCACTACCGGGAGCGGGCCATGCCACTGGTGCGCTACCAGGTGGGCGACCGGGCTCGGATCGTCCCCGGAGCGTGCCCGTGCGGGCGGGGCTTCCGCCGCATGCAGCTGGTGGACGGCCGGATCAACGACTACCTGGTGCTGCCGGGTGGCCGTCGGGTCTACAGCACAGTGCTGCTGGGGCTGGCGCAGGAGGCCCCGGGGGTGGCGGAGTGCATGGTGCGCCAGGACGCCACCGGGACCATCACGGTCCACATCGTGCCGGACCGGCGATCCGACATGGCGTACGAGCAGGTCGTCGAAGAGTTCGCCAAGCGGTTCGCCGAGGCGGTGGATCCGCACGTGACGCTACAGTTCCAGCGGGCGGAGCGGTTGGAGTTCACCGCGGTCGGCAAGGGCAAGTTCATCGAATCTGCGTACCGTCCTGGGTAATGGCACCCCTTACCGGCCCCGGCGCCCTGCTCCTCCTCTCCGGGCCGCCGGGGCCGGTAAGCGGTCACTGCGGCAGCAGCACCGTCCACTGTGGCTGCAAGTCGTAGCCCAGCCGGCGTTTCTCCTCCGGGCTGCCCTGCCCGACGATCATTCCCGCTAGTCCGCGGTCGATACACCACTTGGCCAGTTTGGCCTGGCAGTGGAACCACAATCCTTTGCGACCACCCTCATTCGGCTGCAGCGCGCCCCATGCTCCCAACAGGGGCATGGTGGGGTGATTCCAGATCGTGGCGTACGCCAGCAGTCGACCGGCGTGGTCGTGGTAGGTGATTCGATCCACCTGAGGATGGTCCAGTTTCGCCTGGGCAAGGTCGGGGTGGAGGTAGCGTTTCCGTAGCCACCACCGCTGGTGGTGCCGATCCACCACGTGCTTGAGCAGCCCGGCGGCCTCGTCAGCGGTCAACGGGGTCGGCTCCTTCCCCCACAGCGTGCTGCCTACCCGCAGGTCTGGATCCGCCTCCAACCTTCTCGTGATCGATTGAATGGATTGCCGGCGTTTCCTACCCAGCGACTTCAGGTACTCGTCGAAGTCACTGAACCGGTTGTGGAACACCGCGATCGGGCCACCTTGACGGACCACCGCCGGCCTCCGTAGCAGCGCTGGCAACCACTCGGCCCCGATCTGTCGGAACATCAGCCCGCGCAACCGCTGGCCGAATCGCTGTCGTAGCGCGATCCGCAGCGCCGTCACCACCTCCGCGAGCAGCTCCAGATCGTCTGGATCAGACAGCGCTATTCCCGGCAGCGCGCTGGAGGCCAGGCAGTCCACATCGACCACCCCGGTCAATGGCCTTCCTGCTCGTCGCAGCCGTATCCCCGGGAACCGACCAGTTATCAGGGCTTTGACGCCGTGATCATCGTGGATGGTTGCAGTGATTACCATCACTCTGCTAACCCGTGCATATGTGGATACTATCGACCAGTCCCACAACGGATGCAGCTTGTGGGCAGTGATGAACTCCGACCATCCTGGCGGCGCCTCGGCTCGGTAAGGGTCGTGCCATGCCACGGACAGGGCGGACATTGACGGATCAGTGTGTGACGGTTCAGTTTTCCTCGGAACCACCAGCCCGGACATGTGATCACCGTACCGGCAATGATCACGGGGGAGCGAGGTGAGGGTTGATCCGCACGATACCGCTACGGCTGCCGGGCATCCGGGTGGTAGCGGTGCTACTCGCCGGCCGTGGTGTCTATCGATTGGTCTTCTACGCGGCGGGCTTGGGGCTGTTAACGCTCTGGGGTCCAGACGAGTTCGCTCGCTACGCCACCGCCACCGGGGCGGTGGCGTGGTTGTCGGCCTTGCTGGCGGGTGGGGCGGAGAAGGCCGCGCTGGCGCTGATCCCCCGGCCAGAGGGCACCCAGTTGCCGCGGTGGTTCGCGGTGCTGGCGGTGGGGCCGACGGCGGTGCTCAGCCTCGGGTGGCTAGGGGTGCTGGTCGCCGGCGGCCCGGAGTCCGTGACCCGATACGCGGCGGCGTCCGCCCTGACCGCCGGGATCGGCGGCTGCGCGGTGCTGGTCGCGCTGTACCGGCTGCGTGGTGCCCATTACCGGGACGCCCTCACCTACCTGCTGCTCGCCGGGGTGCAGGCGGCGGTGGTGGGGGTGGTCGCGGTCACCCGGATAGACGCCCACGCCGTCTTGGCGCTGCTGGTCGGCGCGGTGGTGCTGGTGGATTTCGGGCTGCTGGCGGGCCTGTGGCGGCAGCTGCCGGCCGGTTGGCCGGCCCGGCCGGTGGCGCTCACGGCCGCCCGCGCCACCGTGATGCTCGGTAGCGCGGAAGTGCTCAGCACCGTGTCCATTTCGGTGTTGTACGCACTGTTCGAACTGGTCGGTGATACCCGCGGGACCAGTCTGTTCTACACCTTGCTCCTGGTGAGTTCGATCGTGTCGGTGGGGTGGGCCTACCTGCTGCGCCTGGTGCAACCGTCGCTCGTCAGCTGGCTGCTTCGCGCCGGCCCCACCGCGGGGTGGCGCCGTGCCGCCCAGATCCTGGACGCCACTTTGCTGCTAGGCCTACCGACGGCGGTCGTGCTGCTGGTGATGGCCGCCCGCGCCGGTGGTGGGCTCGGGTTGGCGGTGGTCGCCCAAGCGGTGGAGATCTTCCTGTTCATCGCCGCCATGGCCGCCGCCGTGGTGCTGGAGAACATCGACGCGGCGGGCCGGCGCTGGTCAGCCGCGAGCGCACTGCTCCACGTCTGTCTGGTGACGGGTCTCGGTTGGTGGTTGGTGCCGGCTGCGGGCGCCGCCGGAGCGGTCATCGCGCTGGTGTTCGGGGAGCTGATTCGCGCCGGGTTCATGCGTAGCATGATCGCTAAAGCAGTGCTCCGGCATCGGCGGCCGTCGGCCGGCGAGCCATCGCCCACACCGGAACAACCGCTGGAGGAGAACGATGGGGCAACTTCCCAAGACCATCCCGGTGCTGGCCGTGGCCACCAACCTGGTCCGGGCACGACATCGGGACCGGCTGCGTCTCGATCAGCTTGACGCGGTCCGCTTCCCGCTGCTGCGACAGTTGGTGCAGCACGCGCACGCCCGAGTCCCGTACTATCGCAAGACACTGGATCCTGCGGTCGTGGCGGAGTTCGCGCGCACCGCCGACCTGGCCCGGTTGCCGATCCTGGACCGCAAGGTGCTCAACGAAATCGGCTCAGAGCAGCTGCTGGCGGATGGGTTCTCTGAGGAGAACACGCGGTCGGCCACCACCAGCGGCTCCTCCGGGGTACCGGTGACGTTGTACTACTCCGAACGGGACCTGGGATACCTCCGGGCCACCTACCTGTGGGATCTGTTGGCGTGCGGCCTCCGGCCGTGGGACCGGGTGGGGTTCTTCCGGGTGGGCGGCTTCCGACGGCACCGGCTGGAGCGGCTGGGGCTGGTGCGCAACATCCACGTCAACACCAGTCAGGATTTGGACCAGCAGGTGGCGGCGTTCCTCGCCGGTCGACCGACCTTCTTGTGGGGCTTCCCGAACGCGATCGCGGCCCTGGTGGCTGAACTCCAGCGCCGCGGAGTGGACTACCGGCGGGTCCGCCACGTGATGTTCGCGGGCGAGTCCTTGGCCGACAGTGCCCGGGCCGAGGTGTTGGACTACTTCGGCGCGCGAGGACACGACGTCTACGCCACCGTGGAGGCGTACACCATCGCCCGCAGCTGTCCCCGCGGAGTCATGCATCTCCGCTCCGCCGATGTCGTGGTGGAGGTGGAGCAGGACGACGGCACGGTGGCGCTGGCGGAGTCGGTGGCCACCCACGGTGAGGAGCTCACCGGTGAGATCCTGGTGACCCGGTTGCATGCCGAAGCGATGCCGTTGCTGCGTTACCGCCTGGGAGACCGGGTGGTAATCGGCCCGAACGATTGCCCGTGCCAGACCATGCACACCCCGGTGGTGCGTCGGATCGTCGGCCGGGTGGAGGACCGGATCTACACCCGGGATGGGCGGGCCCGCAACGGCAGCCACCTGTCCAGCTTCCTCGTCACCGCGTCCGGGATCCGGCAGTACCAACTGGTCCAGCGCCAGATCGGCCAGGTGGAGGTGCTGCTGGTGCCGGCCCGTGGGGCGGCGTCAGCCGAGGTGGCGGCCCAGGCCGAGCAGGCGATGGCGGCGGCCGCGTCGGAGTTCGACGTGTCGATCCGGGTGGTCGACGCCATCACCCCCGGCCCCAACGGCAAGATCCGGCTCGTGCGTAGCGAGCTGCCCCACCGCCGCTGATGTTCGGGTGGGGCTGCTCCCCGGCGCGCGGGGAGGACGCAGCCCCACCCGGTGGCGTCACCACCCGCCTGGGGGTGAGGTCTCGACAAGTCCGGCCACCCACCCCGCAAAAACCGGATAATCCGGACATGAAGGATGGTGCGCCGGTACGGGTCCGGGCCGAGGTCACCGGCACCGTGCAGGGAGTCGGGTTCCGCCCGTTCGTCCACGCGCTGGCCACGCAACTCGGACTCGCCGGGCAGGTCGGCAACCACGGCGCCGGCGTGTGGATGGAGGTGGAGGGACCTCCGGCGGCGGTGGACGACTTCCTCACCCGACTGTCCGCGGAAGCGCCGCCGCTGGCCCGGATCGGCGCGGTCACCGTCACGCCGCTCTCCGCCACCGGTGCCCCGGCCGATTTCACCATCGTGGCGAGCCGCTCCGGCGGCGCCGCGACCCTGGTGCCGCCGGATGTGGCCACCTGCGAGGACTGTCTACGGGAGCTAGCCGACCCGGCCGACCGCCGGTATCGGCACCCGTTCATCACCTGCACCCAGTGCGGCCCCCGGTTCACCATCGTCACCGCCCTGCCGTACGACCGGCCCCGCACCACCATGGCGGAATTCCGCATGTGCGCCGCCTGCCAGCGGGAGTACCGGGACCCCACCGACCGTCGGTTCCACGCCCAGCCGGTGTGCTGCCCCGACTGCGGTCCACAGTTGTCGCTGGTGGACGCCGAGGGCAAGCCGCTGCCCGGGGAACCGTTGGCCGCCGCCGTGGCCCGGTTACGGGCCGGCCAGATCGTGGCGATCAAGGGACTGGGCGGCTATCACCTCGCCTGCCTGGCCACCGATCCCGCGGCGGTGGCGACGCTGCGCGACCGGAAACACCGCCCCGCCAAACCGTTCGCGGTGATGGTGCCGGACCTGGCCACCGCCCGGACCCTCGCCCACCCCACCCCGGCCGATGAGGCCCTGTTGACCGACCCGCGGCGGCCGGTGGTGCTGCTGCCTCGCCGCAACGGAAGCCGGCTGGCGGAACCGGTGGCGCCGGGGCTGCGGGAGGTGGGGGTACTGCTGCCGTACACCCCCCTGCACCACCTCCTGGTGACGGAGGTGGCCGCACCGCTGGTGATGACCAGCGGCAACCGGTCCGGGGAACCGATCCTCCACCGCGACGAGGACGCCCTCGCCGGACTGGCCTCGGTGGCGGATGCGTTCCTCACCCACGACCGGCCGATCCACGCGCCCGCCGACGACTCGGTGGCGCGCACCGTACGCGGTCGCCCACTGCTGCTGCGCCGCTCCCGCGGGTACGTGCCGGAGCCGCTGACCGTCCCCTGGCGCTTTCCCCGCCCGGTGCTGGCCTGCGGCGCGGATCTGAAGAACACCTTCGCCCTGGCCCAGGGGTACGAGGTGATCTGTTCCGCCCACATCGGAGACCTGGCCGACCACCCCACCTTCCAGTCCTACCTGGCTGCGATCGCCCACCTGACCCGGTTGACCGGCTGCACCCCCCAGGTACTCGCCCACGACCTGCACCCGGAGTACCACTCCACCCGGTACGCGCTCGCCCAGCAAGATGTGGACCTCGTGGGGGTACAGCATCACCACGCCCACATCGCCGCCTGCCTGGCCGACAACCGGCACACCGGTCCGGTGATCGGGGTAGCGCTGGACGGCACCGGCTACGGCACCGACGGCACCCTCTGGGGCGGAGAACTGCTCGTGGCCGACCTCGCCACCTTCACCCGGGTCGGCCACCTGACCCCGGTGCCGTTACCGGGGGGCGAGACCGCGATCCGCCAACCCTGGCGCATGGCGGTGTCCTACCTGCACGCCGCCTGCCCGGACGGGACACCGGAGGAGCTGCCGCTGCTGCGCCGGCATCCGGACTGGCCGGCGGTGCGACGGCTGGCCAGCACCGGGCTGGCACCGCTGACCAGCAGCGCCGGTCGGCTGTGTGACGCGGTCGCCGCGCTCCTGGGGGTACGGGAGGAGATCTCGTACGAAGGGCAGGCCGCGATCGAGCTGGAGCAACGCGCCGACCCGACCGTCCAGGACGGATACCGCCTGCCGGTGACCGACTCCCGTCCGCTGCGGTTATCCGGACCGGAGCTGTTCCGGCAGGTGCTGGACGACCTCCAGCGGGGCACCCCGGTGCCGGTGATAGCGGCCCGGTTCCACCACGGGTTGGTCGACGGGCTGGCGCAGGCGTGCCAGCGGGTACGGGAGCGCACCGGTCTCGCCACGGTCGCCCTGTCCGGCGGGGTGTTCCAGAACCAACTGCTGCTGACCGGCCTGCGCGACCGGCTGACCGCGGCCGGGTTCCGGGTGCTGACTCACCGGGACGTACCCCCCAACGACGGGGGAATCTGCGTCGGCCAGGCGGTCGTGGCCGCCGCCGGGGAGCGCGAACCCCCGGCAGAGGTTTAACCGCCCCCGCCGGGGGCACCTGCGCCAAGGCAACGGCGCGCGCCGACGGCACAGAGGAGGGGCGAGATGGCAGGCAGGACGATCTCGCAGCAGGAGCGGGAGGGCGTACCCGCGACCGACACCACCGCACGGACTCCCCTAGGGGTGGGGATCAGCTACACCGCTAAAGGCAACGAGCAGGCGCTCGGACGCAGCGCGAAACGACGGCGTAAGGACCGGGACGAGGCGGGCATCGCCCCACCGGAGCCGATCGACCCCACCAGCCCTCGCCTGATCCCGGGCGATCAAGGCGGCTGACGCTGCCGACGCGCCCCGCGTACCGGGTGTGGGGCGCTGGACCCGCCACACCCGGTACGCGGGGCGCAGGTCAGCAGATCCGTGGCAACGGATCCCCGACCAGCAGATCCATGATCCGGGTGCCGCCGAACGCGGTCTTCAGCAACACCAGCCCGGAAGGGTCCTCGGCGATCCGCCCGATCAGCGCCGCCTCCGCCCCCAGCGGGTGCGCCCGCAGCGCCGCCAGCGCTGATTCGGCCGCCTCCCCGGGGACCACCACCACCATCCGGCCCTCGCAGGCGACGTACAGCGGGTCGATGCCGAGCAGCTCGCTCGCCCCTCGTACCACCGGACGCACCGGCACCTGCGCCTGGTCCACCACCACCGCCACCCCGGCGGCTCGGGCCAGTTCGTTGAGCACGGTGGCCACCCCGCCCCGGGTGGCGTCCCGCATCGCGCGTACCGGCACCTCCGCCTCGAACAGGGCCGCCACCAGCCCGGACAGGGGCGCGGTGTCCGACCGCAGCTCCGGCGCGGCCAGCTCCAGCTCACCGCGGGCCAGCATCACCGTCACCCCGTGGTCGCCGACCGGGCCGGAGACCAGCACCGCGTCCCCGGGTCGCACGGTGGCCGCACCCAGGTGGCGGGAGGGGTCCCGCAGCCCGATTCCGGCGGTGGTGATGTAGCAGCCGTCGGCGCGGCCGCGGGGCACCACTTTGGTATCGCCGGTCACGATGCTCACCCCGGCGACATCGGCCGCCCGGCGCATGGAGGCGACGATCCGGCGCAGATCCGCGACCGGAAACCCTTCCTCCAGGATGAAGCCGGCCGACAGGTGCAGCGGCTTCGCCCCGGCCACCGCCAAGTCGTTGACCGTACCGTTGACCGCGAGGTCCCCGATGTCTCCGCCGGGGAAGAACAACGGGGTCACCACGTACGAGTCGGTGGTGAACGCCAACGCCGCCTCACCGGCGGTGAACACAGCCGCGTCCTCCAGCGGCGCCAGCAGCGGGTTGTCGAACGCGTCCCGGAACACCGCCTCCACCAAGGTCTGGCTGGCCTTGCCTCCGGCCCCGTGGGCCAGCGTGATCCGCTGGTCGGTCAGGCGCGGGCGGCGTCGGCGGGCCCGCTCGATCCGGGCCAGCACCTGCTCCTCCCGGTCGGTCGGCCCCTGCTGGTCGGCGTAGGTGCGCACCACCGCCTCGGCCCAGGCCGCGGTCTGCACCTCCCCCACTTCGGAGCCGGTCATACCCGGGTCGCCTCCTTCACCCGCTGCCGGGAGAACCGGCCGAAGTTGTAGTACGCCGCGCAGGCGCCCTCCGAGGACACCATGCAGGTGCCGATCGGGGTCTCCGGGGTGCAGGCGGTGCCGAACACCTTGCACTCCCACGGTTTGAGCACTCCCTTGAGCACCTCCCCGCACTGGCAGGCCTTCGGGTCGGCCACCCGCACGCCCGGCAGGGCCATCCGGGCCTCGGTGTCGAACTTGGCGTACTCCGGTCGGATCCGCAGCGCCGAGTGGGAGATGAAGCCCAGCCCACGCCACTCGAAGTAGGGGCGTAGCTCCATCACCTCGTGCACCGCCCGCAACGCGGCCGGGTTACCTTGCCAGGGCACCACCCGGGAGTACTGGTTCTCGACCTCACACCGGCCCTCCGCGAGCTGCTGCATCAACTGGTAGACCGCCTGCAGGATGTCCAACGGCTCGAACCCGGCCACCACCAGTGGCTTGTGGTAGTCGCGGGTGATGAACCGGTACGGCTCACAGCCGATCACGGTGGACACATGCCCAGGGCCGAGGAAACCATCCAGCCGCAGATCAGGTGAGTCCAGAATGGCTTTGATCGCCGGGAGGATGGTGACGTGGTTGCAGAACACCGAGAAGTTGTCCAACCCCTCTGCGGCGGCCCGTTGAATGGTCACCGCGGTCGAGGGGGCGGTGGTCTCGAACCCGATCGCCATGAACACCACGTGCTTGTCCGGGTGGGACCGCGCCAGCTTGAGCGCGTCCAGTGGTGAGTACACCATCCGGATGTCGGTGCCGGCGGCGTTGGCTTCCAGGAAGGACCCCGCCCGCCGGGCACCCGCATCATGTCCCCGAACGAGGCGAGGATCACGTCAGGCTGCTCGGCGATGTGGATCGCATCATCCACCCGCCCCATCGGGATCACACACACCGGGCAACCGGGGCCGTGCACCAGGTTGATCTGCTCCGGCAGATAGTCCTCCAGCCCGTGCTGATAGATGGTATGGGTGTGCCCCCCGCACACCTCCATGAACGTGTACTGCCGGCCTGGTTCACACAGCTCGGCGATCCGGGTGGCCAACGCGCGCGCGGCGCCAGCGTCCCGGAACTCGTCGACGAATCTCATCCGCTCCCCTACTCGATCCGCGACGCTTGCAGCGCCGCCAGCTCGTCGTCGTACGCTTGCCCGAGACTGACCAGGAAGTCCATCGCCGCCTTTGCCTCCGCTTCGTCGATTTTGGACAAGGCGAATCCGACGTGAATCAAAATCCAGTCCCCGGGCACCGGTGGGTCATCGATGAGCAGGCCGATGTTGATGGGCCGGCGCACCCCGCTGACATCCACCTCTGCCAGGTCCGGCCGGTCGGTCCGGAGCTCCACCACCTGCCCCGGGATACCGAGACACACCTGACGTCACCCCTTCGCCGGGGTGCGGTCGACTGCCAGCTCTCCCCGTGCGGGGGCTTCCGCCGCCGGGCCGCCCACCGTCGCCTCCCCCGCTGCGAAGGTCAGCGACTCCAGCACCAGTTCGTCTCCGCCGGACAGGTGCACATGTCCGCTGCCGCAGGCCGGGCAGGTCGCCAGCGCGTCCATGGTCGGGCTCTGGTGGTCGCATCGCTCACAGTGCAACTCGGCCGGTACCTGCACCAACTCCACAGTGGCCTTCTGTGCGGGGGTGTCGGCGGTGAGCAGCTCCCACGCTTGTTGTAGAGACGACTCCACCACCCGCAGCAGCGCACCCGCCCGGATGCGTACCTTCGCCACCGGCCGGCCGGCCGCGCGGCGCTGCACTGTCTCTACGATTCCTTCACATAGTCCGATCTCGTGCATGCTTCTCCCTCCGCGGCTCCCCACCGCTCACATCTGCCGAATCTTCAGGTACCGGACCAGGCCCGGCCAGTTCTGCACCGCCATCACCACTACTCCGGCCGCCATCGCCACCATCAGTAACCGCCGCTTCATGCCGCCGCCTCCTGCCTCAACCGGGCGAGTTCCCGCCCGACCAGTTCCTTCACCACCGGTACGGCCTGCTCCACCGCCTCGGTCACCACCTGACTCAGTCCCAGCTGCTCCTCGGTGGTGACCGGTTCACAGCCGACCACCAGCACCCGCCCGGGCTCACCGCCTAACGCCCGCAGCAACGCCAGCACCTGGTCCGGTTGCATCCCATGGCCGTCCACGTATCGGGCGGCCTGTTCGACCGGCTCCGACCAGGCCAACTGCCCCGGATCCACCTCCAGCACCGACACGGTGCCGGGCGGGTCACCCCGGTTGACCGCGTCCAGCAGGATCGTGGTGGGGTAGCCGGCCATCAAGTCGTAGGCCAAGTGCATGCCGCTGATGCCGTAGTCGGCTACCTGCACCTCCAACGGCAAGGGCTCGTCGGCCAGCCGACGCGCCAACGCGGGGCCGAATCCGTCGTCCCCCAAGAACACATTGCCGATCCCCGCGACCAGGATCAGCGGCCGGGTGGCCGGTGCGGGGGCGGTCACTGCGATCCCTCCGGCCGCGGGGTCGGCGCCACCGTCTCCACCGGCTCCACCTCATCGGGTGCGAAGTACCGGAATCGGCCATAGGCGGCGTGGAGCTCCGCGCCGGGGTCGTCATCCACCGTGACCGCCAAGTACTTCGCGCCGTCTACGTCCTCGATCAGCTCCCGGACCGTGGCCAACCGCCCGGCCAGAAACATGTCCTGGGCATCGGTCCGCCGTACCCCGGGGGTGAGCCGCACCCGGCTGCCGCGCCGGATGCGGTGCCCCGCGATGTCGAAGTACTCCGGCGGCGGGGCCGCCAACTCCTGCCACCACTGCTGGGCCTCGGCCCGCTCCTGCGCCGGGCGCAGCGACCGGATCGCCCCATGCAGCCGCTGCCACAGTTCCGGCGGCAGCCCCTCCACCCGGTCCAGCAGCTCGGCGGCCCGGGGATCGGTGCGGCGAGCCTCCTGCTTCTCCTCCTCGGTCAGCGTCAGGGTGCGCAGACTCAGCAGCTCGTCGATCTCCAGCGCGTCGAACAGGTCCCCGGGCTCTCCGGAGCTACCTGCGGATGGTCGTACAGGATGATCGGGCTGGCCAGGACCGCATCCGACCGGCCCGGCTCCCCCACCAGCACCGGCCACCACCGCTCGTTGCGGCAGCTGTCCGCCGCGCCCTGCGCCCACTCCGGCGGGTCGATGAGGGACAGAAACTCGCCCGTCTTCGACCGCGAGCAACAGGTGGGTAGCGACCAGGGCGCGCCGCAGCGCCTCCGGGCGCCCCGCGTGGGGATCGTCCCAGTCACTGGTGTTGGCCAGCTCCGCCGTCAACCGCACCAGCGAGTGGGGGCCGGGCAGCGCGGTGGTGTGGATCCGCAGCTCCCCGGTCACGGGCTGCCACCGCCGCCCGGGGCTGGTGCCGCCCGGGTGCTGCACCGGCACCCGGTACTCGGTGGCGAGCGCGGTCACCGGCACCTCCACGTCGAGGTCGCCGCTCCACCGCCTCGTCCCACTCCGGCCCGTCGTCGGTCCGGGTGACCAGGTGCAGGAACCGCAGCCGTAGCCGCAGCACCGCCGCCGGGCCGGGCACCAGCAGGCACTCCGTCCGGCAGGTGGCGTGTTCACCGGTGCCGGCCCGCTGGTACGAAGGGGGCATCAGCACCCCGAACTGCCACCGCAGTTGGTTCTTGGTGGCGGAGGCCCGGTAGGGGTACAGCAGGTACCCCTCGTACAGCACCGCGTCGGCGACCGCCCGGGCGGTCGCGAGCGCGGGGTGTTCCGGCTCCCGCTGGTCGGTACGCTCAGGGTCGACGGGCGATCGTGGAGACGGCCCGGTCACGATCCCACCTCCTCCGTGTGGGTGGGGCTGGTCACGCCGGTCGGCGCCGGCGCCACGGTTCCCTCCTCCAGTAGCCCCCGCAGCGCGCTGTCCCAGTCCGGCAACGCGCGGGCGGAGGTGTAGCGCAGCAGGGCGTCGATGGTCTCCCGACGCAGCCGCAGCCAACCGCTGCCGGGGAAGTAGCGGTCCATGAGCTCTCGCCACACCCGTACCGGCATCCGGTAGCTGGCCTCGCAGTGCCAGGGCACCGGCATCACCTGCACCCGCCCCTGCTGCCGCCACGAACCCGGTGCCGGAGAACAGCAGCCGCAGCGGCACCTCCCCGTCGGACAACACGTGGAGGTACTTGCCGGCGGCTACCTCCAGGTCGTAGCTACAGGGCACCGACAACTCCACCTCGGTGCTGCCGGTGAACGGACCGACCACGGTGGACACATTGACCCACGGCACCGGTCGGAGCGACTCACTCCAGCGGGACCGGTCCCCGAACAGGTGCACCAACAGTCCGGCCTCCCGATCGGTGTACTCCCGTCCGTGTGGTTCGATCAGCAACTGGCAACGCAGCGCCAGCGTGTGCACCGCCTCCCCGTCCGGCTCCCGGATCTGCAACCGCAGCCGCAGCGTGGGAACGGCCGCGGAGGGATCGGGGGACAAATCCCGACAGGTGAAATGAAGGTCACGCATCTGCTTCCCCCACCCACTCGGCGCGTTCCCGCAGTGTCGCCAGGAACCTGTGGATCTCCTGCCACGCTTCTTGCCCACCGTCGAAGCCGCGCCAGTACTGGCGGATCAATCCCACCAGCTGGTAGCCGACGTCGATCGGGATCAAGAAGGTCTCGTACCGGGCCCCGGCCGGGTCGGCGACGCGGTTGACCAGGACCGCCTCCACATCCGGCTGCAGCTGCGCCAGTAGCGGCTCGGCCGCCACCAAGTCAGGCCACGTGTGCGTGGACAGTTCCGCTTCCGTCGGCCCCGCCGGGCTGGGATAGACCACCACCGGCTGTTCCAGGGTGGAGTTGTAGAAGCAGAACGCGAGCCCCACCGGTACGCCCAACCGATGCCACAGTCCGTCGGTCAGTTTCGGCTGGGGGCGGTACCGGTATCGATCCGGAACCGACCGGTAACGGAGTCCGGAATCGCTACCCGGCTGGAACAGCAGCCGGCAGGCCGGGCAGACGCAGGCGATCCCCCGCTGGTGGAGGTCCACGAGATGACCGTGGGTCTCCGGCAGCGGCTGTCCGCACAGTTCGCAGCCGGCCGGGTCCGCGCCGGTGGCCTCGGTGGCGGGGTCCGCCGGGCGGATGAACCGGCGCAGCCTCGTAGCGCCGGGGGAGCGGCCGGACCGACGCAACTCGGTGGTCACGGCCGCTCCTCCTCCGTCGCCGCCTCACCGGTCGTGGCCGGGCACGGCACCGCCGCGTACGGGTGGGGCGGGCGGGGTTGGATCCGCAACAGCGGCCCTTGTCCGGTCGCCGGGCTCGGCTCCGAGACCATCCCCTCCACCAGCACCTCTTCGATCTCGGGTGCGGCCGCCAGCACCGCCCGCTCGATCGCGTGCCGCACCGTCAGCTCCGACGACGGGCAGCCGTGGCAGTTGCCGGTCAGCCGCAGCCGTACCACCGGTGCGGCCACCTCCCGCACTTCCACGTCGCCGGCGTGGCGCCCCAGCAGCGGGCGGACGTCCGCTATCGCCTGCTGGACCCGCTGCTCGGTGCTGACCGGGTGCAGGTCGTGGATCACCAACAGCCCGGAGACCAGCGGATCCGCCGCCACCTGCCCCAACAGCTGCGGGTCCGCCTGTTCGAGTAGGTCGACGATCCGCGCCAGCCCGGCGCCGTAGAGCTCTATCAGGGTCCGGACCAGTTGTTCGCCGTATCGGGCCGCGGCGGGGTCGGCGACGGAGGCGAGCTCCGCCAGCAGCCGCTCGATCCGCTCACCGCAGGCCTCAAGATCCACTGAGGGGGATGCGTCAGTGACCGGCATGGGTTCCTCCCTCTCAGCCACCCTCGACGGCGAACGCGTGCGGGGTGTGCTTCTTCTGCAGCACCTTGCCCGGCCCGAGGTACATGTGCACCCCACACGGCAGGCAGGGGTCGAAGCTGCGTACGGTTCGCATGATGTCGATGCCCTTGAAACGCTCCGGGGGGTTCTGTTCGAAGATCGGGGTGCCCATCACCGCGTCCTCATACGGTCCAGGAGTGCCGTAGCTGTCGCGGGAGCTGGCGTTCCAGGGCGTGGGCGGGTACGGGTGGTAGTTCGCGATCTTCCCGTCTCGGATCACCATGTGGTGGGAGAGCACACCCCGCACCGCTTCGGTGAAGCCGACACTGATCGCTTCCTTCGGCACGGTGAACGGTTCCCAGGTCTGGGTCCGCCCCGCCCGTACCTCGCCCAATGCTTTGTCCACGAAGTGGAGGGCGGCGGCGGCCGCGTACGCCTGGAAGTAGGTGCGGGCCCGGTTCCGCTCGATGGTGTTGGACAGGTACTCCCCGTTGCGCCGAGGAATCTTCCACTCGTGGGTGGTCTCCGGCCGGGTCATGGTCCGCGGCAAGTTGATGACCACGCTGTCGCCGGTCGCCTTGATGTAACCGATGTCCACGAGCCCGTTCAGCGCGGTCGACCACAGCCGGGCCAGCGGTCCTCCACCGGTGTCCAGGGCCAGGTGCTGTTGGCCGTCGAACCAGCGGGGCGACATCACCCAGGAGTACTTGCTGTCGAAGTCCCGCTTGGCCGGCTTCGGGATGGTGTGTTGATTCCACGGGTGGCGTGGGTCGATCGGGTTACCGAGCGGGTCCCGGTCGACGAAAGTCTCCTGCCCCACCCAGTCCTCGTAGTACGAGCTGCCGAGGAGGATCCGCATCCCCAGGTTGATGTCGACCAGGCTGTTGGTGACCAGCTCGCCGTCGACGATGATGCCGGGGGTGACGAACATGCGCCGCCCCCAGTCGGCCATGGTCCGGTACTGGAAGTCGCAGTGCTCGGGGTCGTTGAGCGACCCCCAGCAGGCCAGCAGCACGCGCCGCTGGCCGACCTGCTCGTAGCCGGGCAGGGCCTCGTAGAAGAAGTCGAACAGGTCGTCGTGCATGGGTACCGACTTCTTGACGAAGTCGAGGTAGCGCATCAGTCGGCTGAGGTAGTCGGTGAACACCTGGATGCTGGCGACCGAGCCGATCCCACCCGGGTACAAGGTGGAGGGGTGCACGTGCCGGCCTTCCATGAGGCAGAACATCTCCCGGGTGAGCCGGGACATCTGCAACGCCTCTCGGTAGTACTCCCCCTCCAGCGGGTTGAGCGCGCGCATGATGTCGGCGATGGTGCGGTAGCCGTGTTCGCCGGCGTGTCGAGCTTCGGTGCGCTCGGCTTGCTCCAGCACCTCCGGGTTGGTCTCCCGCACCATCCGTTCGCAGAAGTCGACCCCGACCAGGTTCTCCTGGAAGATGGTGTGGTCGAACATGTACTCGGCCGCCTCACCTAGGTTGATCATCCATTCGCCTAGGTGTGGTGGCGCCACCCCGTACGCCATGTTCTGGGCATAGACCGAACAGGTGGCGTGGTTGTCCCCACAGATGCCGCAGATCCGGCTGGTGATGAAGTGGGCGTCGCGGGGATCCTTGCCCTTCATGAAGACGGAGTAGCCACGGAACACCGCGGAGGTGCTGTGGCAGTCGACCACGCGCCGATTGGCGAAGTCGATCTTCGCGTAGATGCCGAGGCTGCCCACGATCCGTGTGATCGGATCCCAGGCCATCTCGACGAGTTCGCTCCGTTCGGCCTCCGGAGTCGCTTGAGTCGGTTCGGTGACGGTCATGGTTGCCTGCGTTCCCCCTTGTATGTGCTCCCGACGTGCGCGGCCTTACCTGGCCCGCTTCACCAGGGCGCCCGGTAACCGGTGAGCAGCTGATCGCCTTTGGTACGCCACTTCGGTTCTTTGTCCACAGTGTTGAGAGTGATCCGCCGCAGCCGCCGGACCACTCCGCCGTAGGCGCGGCTGATGGTGGACGACAACGCGCCTCCCGGCGGCTCATCCATGAACGGCATGAACTTGTCCGGGAAGCCGGGCATGGTGCAGGCGATGCAGATCCCGCCCACGTTGGGGCAGCCGCCCAGGTTGTTGATCCAGCCCCGCTTCGGCACGTTGCACTTGACCACCGGCCCCCAGCAGCCGATCTTCACCAGGCACTTCTGGGAGCCGTACTCCTCCGCGAACTCGCCCTGCTCGTAGTAGCCACCTCGGACACATCCCTCATGGACGGTCACCCCGAACAGCCAGGTGGGGCGCAGCTTGTCGTCCAGCGGGATCATCGGGGCCTGTCCGGAAAGCTGATACAGCAGATAGGCCAAGGTCTCCGACATGTTGTCGGGGTGGACCGGGCAGCCGGGCACGTTCACGATCGGCACCCCCGTCGCCGAACGCCAATCCCAGCCCAGGTAGTCCGCCAATCCCATGGCGCCGGTGGGGTTACCCGCGGTGGCATGGATCCCGCCGTAGGTGGCGCAGGTGCCCGCCGCTACCACCGCTAGCGCCTTCGGCGCCAGTCGGTCGATCCAGTCCGTGGTGGTACGCGGCTGCCCGGTGACCGGGTCGTTGCCGAACGCCGCCCAGTACCCCTCTTCCTTGATGTCCTCGTTCGGGATCGACCCCTCGACCACGAGCACGAACTTCGAAAGCTCGCCCCGGTCGGCCTTGTGGAACCACTCGATGAAGTTGTCCGCTCCCTGCTCCGGCCCGCACTCGAAATCGATCAGCGGCCAGTGCACCTGCACCTTCGGCAGGCCGGGCAGCCCACCCATGACGATCTGCTCAATGCTGGGTTGGGTGGCCGCGGTCAGCGAGACCGAGTCCCCGTCGCAGCTCAGACCGGCGTTGATCCAAAGAATGTGTACGGGGTCCTGCTCGTCCGGTCCACCGCCGGTGGCGGTGGGGCCCGGCTCAGCCATCGTGGTCATGAGTTACCTCCCTACCCGGTGGATCTCGTCCTGCTGACGTGGCGGCACCGGCATGGCCCGCCGATACGCGTCGACCGTGAGCTCCCACAACACGTGGTAGACCGTGGTCTGCGCTTCTTGGATGCGGTGCACTGAGGAGGAGGGCATCACGAACAGGTGGGCGATCCGGCCGGGTTCGGCCATCCGCCCCCCGCGGGAACCGGACAGGCCGACGGTCACCATTCCCAACCGTCGGGCCTGATCGAAGGCGGCCAGTAGATTGGCAGAGTTGCCACTAGTGGACAGTCCGACCGCGATGTCGCCGGGCCGGCCCAGCGCCGCCAGTTGCCGGGCGAACACCACCTCGAATCCGACGTCGTTACCGAGCGCGGTCACCGTGGCCATGTCGGTAGTGAGTACGGTCGCCGGCAGCGGAGGCGCGGGGGGAGGTGGATCCATGAACAGGTGCGCCAGCTCCGCCGCGTCCGTGGCGCTGCCGCCGTTGGCGAAGGTGAACAGCCGACCACCGGCGAGGAACGCCTGGGCCATGGCCTGCGCACAGGCGACGATCCGTTCGCGCTCCTGGGTCAGCACCCGCTGCCGCAGCTCGATGATCTCCCGGGTTTTCTCCTCAGTCGATCTACGTAGCTCGGCCAGCAGGTCGTCCGAGTCGACGGCCGTACCGGTCAGGAACGGATAGAGCGCCCCGGTGAGGTCGTCACTCATTACCTCTCCTTCACCTCGTCGGTGGGGTTCAGCACCGCGATCGCCTCCCCGGCGTGCACCAGCACCGTGTCGCCGGGTCCGGCGGTCACCAGCGCCACGCTCACCTCGTCGGTGGTGCCGTCGAAGTCGACCAGCGCCATTCGGTCCGGCCGCAGTTGGAGCACCCGGCCCGGCTCGGCCTGGTCGGCGCAGGTGAGGCAGACCGGCCCGACGCAGTGTTCGGCGGATGGCTGAGGCGATTCCGGCCGGGTCATGTGGTCCGTCCATTCATCGGTAGCTGCTCCAACAGCACGTGCACCAGCTCCCACAGCAGGTGGTACGTGGTGACGTGCACTTCCTTGACCACGGTCGGATCGGTCGCCTCCGCCGCCAGCAGATGCGCCACCGCCGGGTCGGTGGCCAGCTCCCCGCCGTCTCCACCGGTCAGCGCGAGCGTGAGCATGCCCCGTTCCTGGGCGGCCTGGAGGCCACGTTGGACGTTGCGACAGTGCCCGTCGGGGGAAATCCCCAGGGCGATGTCGGTGGGCTGGCCCAGGTGCCGCACCTGGTGGGCGAACACTTCGTCGAACCCGACTCGGCTCGCCAGTCCGGTCACGGTGGCGGCGTCGGCGGCGAGGCACAGCGCCGGCAGGGCCGGTTTGCCCACGATCACCGGGTGCACGAACTCGACCGCCACGTGCTGGGCGTCGGTGGCCGCACCACCGTTGCCGAACACCAGCAGTCGACCGCCGCGGCGGAATCGGTCTGCCATGGCGTGACACGCCGCCGCTACTACTTCGGCACGTTCGGCCAGCCGTTCAAGCGGTGCCACTCGGCGAGCGAATAGCGTATCCACCGTCGCGGGCGCGAGGTCGACTGAAAACGGCATACGGTGCACATCCCTACAATTGCTAAGGAGGTGCCGTAACCGTATAGCTACCGAGAGCTACCTGCAGCCGAATCCTGGGGAATCACTAAAAATCGCTGCCGCCCCGGCAGACCCGCGCGGCGCAGCAGTCTCCGCTCACTGCAGCGTGGCGCGAGCGACCGCCCCTACCTCAGCGTCGACCTGCGCCACAATGTCTCCGGTCGGGGACCAGATGGTCGAGCGGCCCGCCGCCTGCGAGTATCCGTCGGTGATTCCCGCGAAACTGGCCACCGCCACCCAGACCTGGTATCCGATCGCAATCTCGTGCGCCCGCTCTTCCTGCCGGATGGCCTCGTGTGGATGGGTGACGGTAGCCGCCGCGTACAGGTCCAAGCCTCCCAGGGCGGTGTCCGCCACATGCTGTGGCTCCCACAGGTCCCGGCCGACCGCTAAGCCCACCCGCCACCCGTCGACACTCAGCACCGACGGGGTGTTGCCCTGGGCGAACCGGTGCGGCTCCTCCCCCTCCAGCCACATCTTGTGGTGGGCGACCGTGACCCCACCGCTCGAGACGGCTAGCATCCCGATGTGGCTGCGGCCGGTCTCCCCGTGCACCGGCGCCCCGACCAGCGCCAACGCCCCCACCTCGGCGCAGGCCTCCACCACGGGGGCCAGCCGCTGATCCCGGTGGGTGATCGGGGGCGCGCCCAACTCGTACCCGGTCAACGACAGCTGCGGAAAGATCACCATCTGGGCGTGCGCCCGCCGGACCACCTCCGCATGGTGCTCGGCATTGGCAGCCACGTCGAACGGCTCGCACTCCGGCTGAGCCACAGCGATGGTCAGCGGTCCGCGCATGGCAGCCCCCATGATCGGCCGGGCCGGGTTCCGGTCAGTCCTCAGCATAGGGCAGACGGTCCCCGGAAATCGGCGTTGCCGCAGGTTAACGGGGCGACTCCCGGCCGATCACGGGGGCGTAAGGGGCGCAGTACCGATCAGGTGCGGGCCGGCTCCGGCGCCGTCTCCACCGGGGCCTTCGTCGGCCGGGTGGCCAGGGCGCCGCCCGGCCCCTCGAACCGTCGACCCCAACCGGTGAGGACGGCGAACACCATCACCACGGTGAGCGCCAACGGGTACACGGTGCTGACGAACATGGTCTGGATGCTGACCGGGTCGAGGTGGTCGTACCCACCGGTCAACTGGGCCCCGATGAACAGGTAGGCGCTCAGGAACGGGATCACCCCACCCAGCCCCATCGTGAAGCAGTCCATGACGTTGGAGCGTCGGTAGGGGTGCAGGTTCACCCGGGCGCCGATCTCATCCGCGATCGGTCCGAAGGCCAGCATGGAGGCGGAGGTGACCCCGCCGAACAATCCGCCGGTGACCACCGAGCCGACCGCGATCGACGCTTCGGCCCCGCGCGGGGTGGCGGCCAGGCGGCTGTTGCTCAGCCAGTCCACCAGCCGCTGCAGCACCCGCGCCTCGGACAGCACCCCCACGATCCCGAACACCGAGATCACCAGGATCACGGTGCTGAACATGGAGCTGAGGCCCTCCACCAGGAAGCCCACCGGGGTGCCGTCCGCCACCCCGAGCACGCCCTCAAAGCTCATCAAGCCGGTCCCCAAGGCGGTGAGCGTGCCCAGCACCAGCCCGACCGTGACCGCCTTGAAGATGTCCCGGGTCAGGAACGCCACGGTCAGCATCACCGCCACCGGGATGAGCATGATCAGCCCACGTGGGCTGGCCTCCTCCGGGAGCACCCCGGCGGCGTCCCCGCCGCTACCGCCCCCCAGCAGCAGGTACACCAGCGCGGCCAACCCGGCGGCGGCCAGCGCGTACTTGGCGCGGGCCGCCACTACCCCACCGATGTCGGCCACTCCGCTGCGGCGACGGAACCGCTGGGAGGCGGCGGAGATGATGGTGGTGTCGGAGATCGGGGCGAGGTTGTCACCGAAGATCCCGCCGGAAACGATCGCGCCCGCCAGCAGCGCCGGCTCCGCCCCCAGCGCCACACCCGCCGGGTAGAAGATCGGGAACGCGGTGAACATGGTGCCGATCGAGGAGCCGGTCGCCATCGCGACCGTACACACCACAATGAACGTGAAGAGGGTGAACAGCCGGGCATCGACCCCTATTTCGTTGGCCAGCCACACGAACCCGTCGGAGACGTTGGTGGCCTTGATCAGCTGGGCGAACATGCCGATCACCAGCAGGATGACCACGATCGACACCGCGGTCGGGCTGCCGATGCCCCGCATCACCGCATCCCAGTAGTGCCGGTAGTTCGTGGCCAGCACGGCACCGAGCAGCAGCGCTACGAAGCCCCCCATCGCCAGCGCCTGCATCTCGAATGCCTGCAGGATCACAAAGAACAGCACGCAGAAGAACAGAAAGACGGCGACGGGTACGAACGCCGCCAGCCAACCGCCTCGGAACGTCAGTTCGCGGGGCTCAGACATGACGACTCCTCTCTGCGCGTCCGCTCCGCGCGCCTTCTCCGTACGGGCGACTCCCCTCCTCGCAATCGGTGCCCGGTGTGTAGTCCTATCTAATACCGCCGCACGAGCTATGCGCAATGGCACTGCACACAGCCCCGCCGGTACCCCATCACAGGGAAGCGTGCAGGCGCTTGCTACCTGGCACTATCTGTCCCCCAGTGCCCGACTCCGTCGGAGCTCCGACCATGAGCGTGCACCCTCACTGCACATCGACGTTCACACCTGGCATACAATTCGGGCATGATCGGGCGTAGGCTGCGGGAACTGCGGAACCGCCCGGGGGATGAGTCTGCGGGCGTTGGCCAACCAGACCGGGTTGTCGGCCACCCTGCTCAGCCAGATCGAGCGAGGGGTGACCGAACCGAGCCTGCGCGCCTTGCGTCAGCTGGCCCGGGTGTTCGGCCAGTCAGTGGCGACCCTGTTCGACGAGGGCGCCGCCCCCGCGTGCCACATCGGCCGGGAGGGAGAACGCTCCCGGATCGTGTCCCCGCGGGGATTCATCCAGTACGAGCGACTGGCCCCCGGCAACGGGCAACTGGAAGTACTGCGAGGACTGCTGAACCCGGTGAGGTCTCCGACGCCGAGCCCACCATTCACGAGGCGCTGGAGTGCGCGTACGTGGTCACCGGGACGTTGACGGTGGAAGTCGGGGACGCCCACTACGACGTCGAAGCGGGTGAGGCGGTCACGATCGGGCCGGGCCAACCACACCGGTATGTCAACCGCACCGGCGATCCGGTCGAGTTCCTGTGCATCGCCACCCCACCGATCCCGTGAGGAGAACGGCATGGACCGTACCGACGTGAACTGGCGTGGATACATTCCGGCGATCACCACCCCGTTCGACGCCGACGGCGCGCTGGACCTGGCCGCGTTCGAGAAGCAGCTGGGCTGGCTGATCGAACAGGGCATGCACGGGATCATCCTGGCCGGCACCACCGGCGAATGGTTCAGCATGACGCCTGCGGAGCGGGCGGAACTGTTCGCGGCCGGAGGGAAACTGGCCCCGGCGGACCTGCCGGTGATCGGTGGCTGCAACGGCTACACCGCCCAGGAGGTGATCAGCCACGCCCGGGCCGCGGAAGCGGCCGGCCTGGCCGGCATCCTGGTCACCCCGCCGCCGTACGTGGTGCCCAACCGGCGCGAGCTGGTGCAGTTCTATCGCGACGTCTCCGACGCGGTCGACCTGCCGATCTGCGTCTACAACTGGCCGCGCGGCTGCGGGGTGGACATGTCCCCGACCTGCTGGCCGAACTGGCCGAACTGGACAAAGTGGTGGCGATCAAGAACTCCACCGGCGACTTCGGGGCGTTCCTGGCGGGGCTGTACGCCCTGTCCGACCGGGTGCGGTACTTCGGTGTCCCCACCAGCCCCCTCGGCGCCGACCTGGCCTCCCTGGGGCGGGGGGACGGGCTGATGGGCTCCGGCGCCCCACTCGGCGCCGACCACCCCGGTTTCTGGGAGGCGGTGTGGCGCGGAGACCGCGACCGGGCGGTGGAGCTGGGCGCCCGGGACCGGGTGATCATGCAGCGGTGGTTCACCCCGGACTACGGGGCCCGATTCGGCAACGCCCAGGCGATCATGAAGACGGCGTTGCGGCTGCAAGGCGTGCCGCGCCGGCTACGTCCGCCGGCCACTGCTGGAACTGACCGCCGACGAGGTCGCGATCGTGGAGGCCACCCTGCGGGAGCTGGGGATCGAGACGCGGCCACTGGCCTGAGGTCACCGGTGGGGAGGCGGTGGACATGAACCGATGTGACGTGGTGGTGATCGGGGGCGGCCTGCTCGGCTGCGCCACCGCGTGGACCCTGGCCCGGGACGGGCTGGACGTGGTGGTGCTGGAACGCGACCAGCTCAACCAGCACGCCTCCGGCCAGAACGCCGGCAGCCTGCACCTGCAGCTGGAGTACCGGATGATCGTGGAAGGTGTAGGCGGCCGCCCGCCGGGCAGCCGAGGCGATGCCGCTGCACCTGACCGCCGCCCGCCTGTGGCGCAGCCTGGCCACCGAACTGGGTTCGTCCCTGGGGGTCGCGCAGACCGGTGGGCTGATGCTGGCCGCCACCGACGAACAGGCCCGGGTGCTGGAGACCAAGTGCGCCATCGAACGCGCCCACGGGCTGGACGTGGAGCTGCTCACCGGCGCGCACGTGCGCGAACTGGCCCCCTACCTGGCTCCGGAGATCGTGGCGGCGGCGTACTGCCCGCAGGAAGGCAAGGTAAACGCCCGCACCGCGGGACCGGCGTTCGCCCGGGCCGCGGTCGAGTTGGGGGCGCGGTTCCACACCCGCACCCAGGTGACCGCGATCCATCGGCAGGGCGACCGGTGGCTGGTGGACGCCGCCTCGGTCACCGACGGAGACACGGTCTGGCAGGGACGGTTCCGCGCCGAGGCGGTGGTGCTGGCCGCCGGGGTGTGGACCAACCAGCTCGCGGGCCTGGTCGGGGCGCAGCTGCCGGTCATCCCGGTGGCGCTGACCATGACCGTGACCACCCGGACCGCGCCCTTCCTGCCGCACCTGGTGCAGCACGCCGGTTCCCGGCTGTCGCTGAAGCAGGCCCCGGACGGCAACGTGCTGATCGGCGGCGGCTGGCCGGCCCGGCTGCTCACCGACCCGCTGGGAGAGCCGCTGCTGGACCGTCGGCCGGAGCTGATCCGCCAGTCGGTGGCCGGCAACGCCCGGGCCGCGATCGCCGCGGTGCCGGCGATCGCTTCCCTGCCGGTGCTGCGGACCTGGGTGGGCACCACCACCATCACCCCCGATCAGGTGCCACTGGTCGGGCCGGTGCCCGGCCAGCCGGACATGTACGTGGCCACCGGGGGCTCCACTCTCACCCTGGCGCCGGCGTTCGCCCGGATGCTCAGTGACCTGGTCCGCGGCGTACCGCCGGAGCTGGACCTGACTCCGTACCATCCGGGACGGTTTGGAGACCGGGCCTATGTCTGACCAGCACGCGGTGCGACTGTCCGCCACCCGAGGCGAACCGGTGGAGTTCACTTTCGACGGTCAGCCGGTGCGGGCGTACCGGGGGGAAACCTTGGCCGCCGCGCTGCTCGCCGCCGGGGTCCCGGGATTCCGCGCGGACCGGGAGGGGCGGCCACGCCGACCACTGTGCAACATGGGCACCTGCTTCGACTGTGTGGTGACCGTTGACGGCGCACCGCTGGTGCGCGCCTGCCTCACTCCCGTCGCCGACGGGCTGGACGTGCGGACGGCGAAGGGGTGGTGACATGTACGACCTGGTGATCGTCGGGGCGGGGCCGGCGGGGCTGACCGCGGCGGTGACCGCCGCCGACCACGGCCTGTCCGTGCTGGTGGTCGACGAGCAGCGGCGGCCGGGCGGGCAGATCTTCCGCCAGCCTCCGCCGGAGTTCCAGGAACCGGTCCGGGTACCGGGTGCCTACCGGTGGGGGCGGGCGCTGCTGCGGGACTGCGAACAGCGCACCGACATCAGTTGGCGGTTCAGCACCACCGCGTACGGGGTGCTGCGGGACGACGACGATCCGGACGGGCTGCGGCTGGCGCTGTACCGTGCGGAGGGCCCCGAACTGGTGCGGGCGCGGCGGCTCCTGGTCGCCACCGGCGCCTACGACCTACCGGTGGCGTTCCCCGGCTGGACCCTGCCCGGGGTGCTGACCGCCGGCGGGGTGCAGACGCTACTGAAGAGCCAGCGGCTACTGGCCGCCCGTCGACTGGTGCTCGCCGGCTCGCATCCGTTGCTGCTGCTGGTGGCCGACCAGTTGCGCGCCGCCGGCGCGGAAATCGCGGAGGTGGCGTTCGCCCGCGGCCTCCCCCGGCCCCAGGAGGCGCTGGCGGCGTTGCCGGCGGTGCCGGGGCACCTCCGGCTGCTGACCGAGTCGGCGGCCGCGGCCGCGCGGCTGATCGCCGCCCGGGTACCGATCCGCACCCACACCATCGTGACCGCCGCCATCGGCGCCGACCGGGTGACGCGGGTAGCGCTGGCGCCGGTGGACCGGCACTGGCGCGTCACCGGGCCGCGCCGCACCGTGGCCGCCGACGCGCTGGTGATCGGATACGGGTTCGCCCCCTCGACCGAACTGGCCCGGCAGGCCGGCTGCCGGCTGCGCTGGGACTCCCCGGCCGGGGGGTGGGTGGTGGCGCACGACCAACGGATGCGCACCAGCGCCGCCGGGGTGTACGTGGCGGGCGAACCGACCGGGGTGGCCGGGGCGGACCAGGCCCGCGCGCAGGGGCGGCTAGCGGGTTTAGCCATCGTGGACGATCTGCGCCCCGGTGGCCGCGCCGTACCGGAGCGCGAACTGGCCGCGGCCCGACGGGCGGTGCAGGCTGCGGCCCGCTTCTCCCGGGTGGTGCAGCGGATGTTCGCTCCCCGCCGGGAAGCGTTGGCGGCGCTGGCCACCCCGGAGACGGTGGTGTGCCGGTGTGAGCTGGTGACCCGCGCCGACCTGGACCGGACCCTGGAGGCGCACCCGTACCTGTCGTCGGTGAACGCGGTCAAGCTGGAGTGCCGCACCGGGATGGGGCCCTGCCAGGGGCGCTACTGCGAGACCACGGTGGCCACGGTGCTGTCCCGCACCCGCGGCCTGCCGGTGTCACAGCTGGGGCACTTCCACGCCCACCTGCCGGTCAAGCCGGTCCCGCTCGAGGCCCTGACCACTCTGGATCAAGACTGACGGTCACCCCGATCCGGGTCAGGTGGCCCGCCGCGGCGGGGTCACACCTTGGTGATCCGGACCGCGTCCGCGACCACCCGACCACCGTCGACCCGCCACCGGCTGACCGCCACCACGTTGGCGTCTCCGGCGGCCAGGGTGAAGACGCCGAGGCTCACCCACTGCCCACCGCCGCTGCGCTGGTTGACGTGGATGGTCTGGTGGCCGCTGGTGGTGGCCACAATGTACGGGGTGCGGTCGTTGTTGTCCCGGTGCGCCGGGAACCACACCTCCACCCGGTACTTCCCGGTGGCCGGGATGTTGATCCGATACCAGGCGGGGTCGCTCGCCTCCACCGGGGTCGCGTACCGCACATTCGCCCCGTACTGCCCGGGCAGGCTGAGCGTACGCCAGTTGCTGCTGGCGCTGAACCGACTAGAAGAATTGTCCACAGTGACCGACCAGCCGGGCGGTGGGGTGGTGCGGGTGGGCTTCGGATCCGGCTTCGGCGGCTTCGGCGTGTCCGACGTCGGGGGCGGTGAGGACGGCGCAGGCGCGGGAGGCGCGACCGGCGCCGGAGGTGCGGGAGCAGGCGCCGCCGGTGCGGTCGACCGCTCCGGCTCCTCCGACGGCACCGTGGTGGGGCCGGTACCGCCGCGCCGTGGGCCCTCGGCGGGGCGGCGCGCCACCTCCCCGGCCTCCATCGGTCCCGCCCCGGCGCCCCAACCGACCATGTCCGCCTGAGGAGACGGCGAGAGTGTTCCCGCCGTCGAAGCCGGCGCGGCTGACCAGGCCGACCACGGACCTTGAAGCACCAGCACCGGGGTGGTCACCACCACCAACACCGCCACCACCGCTCCCAGCCAGGTCAGCCATCGTCGCTGACGCGTGCCCGACCCCACCCGCGGGCGCCGCCAGCGGCGAGGAGGGCGAGGTGGGGAGATCCGGGAGAGTTCGGCCTGCCAGGCCGGGGGGCGGTCGCCGGACTTACGCATGCGGCACTCTCCAGCTCGGGTCGAGGTGTCCGCGGCTCAGCTTAACCACTCCCCGCCTGGGCAGCCGCCACCATTCGTCCGATTTTCAGGCCCGGCCCCGACCGCCCCACGTCGACGGTCACGTGTGGTCAGGCGACCCCACGGTGTAGGTGAGTGCGGCGAACGGGCCCAGCTGCTCCACTCCGGTCAGCCGCAGCCGGGACGACAGGATGCGCCGCGGCAGCAGCGGCGCTCCCCCACCCAACGTCACCGGCGCCACCGCCACAATGAGTTCGTCCAACAAACCCGCGTCGGCGAACTGTCCGGCCAGATCACCCCCACCGACCACCCAGATGTTGCGACCCGCGGCGGCCCGGGTCATCGCCTGGTGCACCGGCGCCACCTCCCCGGACACGAACGTGAGATTGAGCCGAGGATCGGTGGGCAGCTTCCGGTGGGTGAACACCCAGCCGGGCAGGTCACCGTAGGCCTGGAGCAGTCCCTCCGGCCCCTCCCGGTCCATCACCCACTCGTAGGTGGTGGCCCCCATGCAGAACGCCCCCACCTGGGAGAAGAACGCCTGGGAATGTTTAGCGGCGGCGGTAGCGGCGTCGTCGAGGGCATCGATCTCCAACAGCCAATCCAGGGAGTTGTCCGGGTCAGCGATGAATCCGTCGAGGCTCGTGGCGGTGTAGTACTGTGTCTTGGTCACCGTGCCAGCCTGCCAGACCGGTCCGACAACGCGGACAGCTCACAGATCGCGCCGCTGGCAGGACAGCGCCGCGAGCGTGAGCATGAGGGCCACCCAGAGCATGACCCAGGCGAGATAGATGGGAATGAGCGCTTCCCCGGCTGAGGAACGGGTGGTCGTCGAAGTCGGGGGTCAGTCGCCCCCGCAGGGTCGGATCCTGGAAGGCGTACCTGGCCCCGCGCCACAGACCGTCGGTCGGGAACTGACGGCGTCCACACCTGTACCGCACCGCCGACGCCCGGGATGTGACACCGGGGTGGTCACCCCGGCTCACACACGAAATCGATCAACCGCTCCATGGCGTTGATCAGCGGGGTCTCCAGGTGGCGGAAGTTGTCCACCCGCGCCAGGATGCGCCGCCACAGCTCGGCCGGCTCCGCTACCCCGAGCGCCCGACACACGCCCTCTTTCCACGGCTGCCCGGGCGGCACGGTCGGCCACTGGGTGATGCCCAGCCGCTCCGGTTTGACCGCCTGCCAGATGTCCACGTACGGATGGCCGGCCACCAGCACGTACGGTGAGGTCACCGCGGCCACGATCCGGCTCTCCTTGCTGCCCGGCACAAAGTGGTCCACCAGCACCCCGAGTCGCCGCCCGGGACCGGGCGCGAACGCGGCGACCGCCGCCGGCAGGTCGTCGATGCCCCCGAGCGGCTCCACCACCACTCCTTCGACCCGCAGGTCGTCGCCCCAGATCCGCTCCACCAGCTCGGCGTCGTGTATCCCCTCCACCCAGATCCGGCTGGCCTTGGCCACCCGGGCCGGGGCGTCGGCCACCGCGATCGAGCCGGAGGCAGTACGGGTCGGCTGGGTCGGCGCCGCCGGGCGGGCCGGCCGACGCAGCGTCACCGGCTGCCCCTCCAGCAGGAACGCCGCGGGTAGCAGCGGGAACGGGCGCCGTTTGCCGAAGCGGTCCTCCAACACCACCGCCCCGGCCTCGAACCCGACCACCGCCCCGCACCAGCCGGATTCGGCGTCCTCTACCACCAGCCCCAGCTCGGCGTCCACCTCGGGCACCTGCTTGCGTGGATGCGGCCGCCAGTCGACCGCGAACCCGTCCGATCCGTACACGCCTGGCACGCTAGCCCAGCCCGGTGACGGCGGCCGGCGCTGGGCGCGGGTGTGTCGCTCAGGTGGAGGTACGGAGCCGCCGGGTGACCTGGGGCAGGGTCGCGTGCACGATCGGGCCGATGGTCAGCGCGTACAGCAGCGTGCCCACCCCGACCGTGCCGCCGAGCAGCCAACCGGCGGCGAGCACGGTGAGTTCGATGGTGGTGCGGACCAGCCGGATGGAGTACCCCCGGGCGGCCAGGCCGGTCATCAACCCGTCCCGGGGACCGGGACCGAATCCCGCGCCGATGTACAGGGAGGTGGCCACCCCGTTCAACCCCACCCCCGCCAGCAGCAGCACCGCCCGGGCCGGCAGGCCGTCCGTCTCCGGCAGCAGCCACAGCCCCAGTTCGGCCCCGAGCCCGATCTGGATCACGTTGCAGACGGTGCCGATCCCGGGGCGTTGCCGCAGCGGCACCCAGGCCAGCATCACCAAGGCAGCCACCCCGATCACCACCCACCCGAACGGCAGCCCGGTGCGGGCGGCGATCCCCTCATGCAGCACGTCCCAGGACGCCAGGCCGAGGTTGGCCCGCACCATCATCGCGACACTGATGCCAAACAGCCACAGTCCGGCCTGGAGCACCAGCAGTCGGATCCACAGCGGAGAGGGGGTGGGACGGCTCATGTCGGGTCATTAGACGCCAGCCCCCGGGCCCGCGCCAGATGGGGGCAAGCGACGGCGGCCTACGCCACAGGCCGGTCGGCCGCGGTACGCGCGTCGGCGCTAGCCGGCCAGTGGAGGCCCGGGGTGGTTGTCCACCGCTACGGCTTGAGGACCACCTTCACACAGTCGTCCTGCTTCTTCTTGAACATCCGGTACGCCTCCGGCGCCTGCGTCAGTGGCAACTCATGGGTGATCACAAAACTCGGGTCGATCTCGCCGCGCCGGATGCGGGCCAGCAGCGGCCGCAGGTAGCGGTGGACGTGACACTGGCCGGCCCGAATGGTCAGGGACCGGTTCATCACCGCGCCGATTGGGAACTTGTCCATCAGCCCCCCGTACGCCCCGATGACCGCGACCGTGCCACCGCTGCGGCAGCAGGTGATCGCCTGCCGTAGCGCGTGCGCCCGTTCGGTCTCCATCCGGCTGAGCTGCTTGGCGTGCGCGTACGTGTCCAGCGCCGGCACCGCGTGGTGGGCCTCCATCCCGACCGCGTCGATGCAGGCGTCCGGCCCCCGCCCACCGGTGAGCTCATTCAAGGCCTCTTTGACGTCGACCTCCTCATAGTTGAGGGTGTCGACGCCCAGGTGGTCGCGGGCCAGCGCCAGCCGGTACGGCAACCGGTCGATCACCACCACCCGCCACGCCCCGAGGAGCTGGGCGCTGAGCGCGGCGAACAGCCCGACCACCCCGGCGCCCCAGACCGCCACCACGTCCCCGGGTTGGATGTGGCACAGCTCGGCTCCCATGTAGCCGGTGGGGAGTACGTCGCTGAGCAGCAGCACCTGTGCGTCGGTCAGGTCGTCGTCGACGCGGATCGGCCCGACATCGGCGAACGGCACCCGCACGTACTCGGCCTGCCCCCCGGCGTATCCCCCCATCAGGTGTGAGTAGCCGTAGATGGCCCCGCCGGTGTGCCCCCACAGTTTCTCGCTCAAGCCTGCGTTGGGGTTGGCGTTCTCGCACACCGAAAACAAGCCGCGGGCGCAGGCCCCGCAGTCACCGCAGGCGATCGGGAACGGCACCACCACCCGGTCACCGACCCGCAGGGTCGCCACCTCGGGGCCGACCTCGACCACCTCCCCCATGAACTCGTGGCCGAGCACGTCCCCGTCTCGCATGGTGGGGATGTAGTGGTCATACAGGTGCAGGTCGGAGCCGCAGATCGCGGTGGAGGTCACCTTCACGATCACATCCCGGGCGTTGAGGATGCGCGGATCCGGCACCTCCCGTACCTCCACCTTCCGGGGGCCGGCCCAGCACACGGCTTTCATGGTGTCTCCCTCACCCCATCGGCTGTGCGGCCCGCTGGCGCGCCTGCTGCCGGACCATTGTCCCTTCCGGACTGCCATCGGAGCGGACGATCTCACCGGTTTCCAGCCGCTGCTTGAACCGCCGAAGGTCGTCTCGTACCTGCTGGTGGGGTTCCTCCCCGAACAGGGCCGCCACCGCCGCACCGAGCCGCCCGAACGGTGGCTGAAACCCCAACTCCACCGTCACCTCGGTGCCGCTCCCGCGTGGGGCGGGAGTGAACGTGACCATGCCGGCGTTACGCACCCGCGCCCCCGGCAGTGACCGCCAGGCCAGCAGCCGCTCCGGTACTTCGGCGACGATCTCCGCGTGCCAGGTCACCTCCCGGCTGCCGGGGGCGCGCGCCACCCAGTACGACCGGCCGCCGCCCAGGTCCCGCACGGTCCGCAGGTGGTACATGAACCGCGGCAGGTTCTCCAGCTCCCGCCAGAACCGGTACACCTCGCGCGGAGGGCGGTTGACGGTGATGGTGGCGCGGGCCCGCAACACTCCCTGGCCTGGGCGGCGGGGGCGGGCCAGCCGCAGGGCGGCCCACAGATCCAGCAGCGTGATCCCGGCTACCACCGCGATGGCACCGGTGACCCGGGCCGGTCGGTGGTCCGGGTGTCGGGCAGCGGCGGCAAGCAGCCCTAAATGGAGGCAATCGCCGGCGATCCGGATGCCCACCCCGCTGGCGCGGGGCGGCCGTGCCACCAGACCCAGCCCGGCGGTCACCTCCTGCACCCCCACCATCCGCATGATCCGCCGAGTACGGGGTGAGTCACGCACCCCGATCAGCCGGAGTATTCGGGCGGGGGCGACCAGCTGCACCGCCCCCAACCCGAGGCTGCCCCAGCCGAGCCTCCCCGCCAGTGTCCTCCCCTGCGCCATCACCGACCCCCGTACGACTCGTCGGCGCCCCCGTTCCCGGCCAGTGGGCCGCTAAACGTGCGAAACGCCTCGCCGACGCGGTGTCGGTGAGCTGCCCCGGCCAGCTCGTCGACAGCACCCCGCCATCAGGGTCGGTGACGATGGGTCGTCTCTCCCGCCCTACCACGACATCGATTACCGTCGCGACGGTAGCCGGACCCATCTGGTTGCGCCCCAACGTCGGGTCGATGTCCACCCTGTCCCCGTCCATCGCAGCTCAGCGTGCTCATGAGAGCAGGCGGTGATCGAGGTCTGTCTACTCAACAGGCCGAAGGCACCGGGGTGGCCATCCACCGGTCCCGGCAACGGGCGGCGCATGAGAGTCAGGCTGGTGAGTATTCCGTTCCCCGGAGCGGCGGACTAACCCGCTCCGGCATCTCCGCCATCAGCCGCACCAGAGTGACGAAGTCGACGATCGGGATGCCGTACCTGCGCGCCAACCGGGCCTTGGTGGACAGACTGTCCGGGTCAGCGGCCACCACCAGCCGAGTGCGGCGCTTAGTGACCGCGACTCCCACGGTTAGCCCTGCCGCGCGCGCCCGCTCCTCCCACACTTCGCGTGGCTCGTCCGACTGCCCGGTGAACACCACTTCATCCCCCGGGGCGAGGGTGAACCGGTTCCGCCGAATGGCCGGCTGCTCCGCTGCCAACGCCCGGTCCAGGTCCGCGGCGGTCAGGCCGAGCTGGCAGGCGACCTCCACCAGCTCGACGTACTCCGCGTGGGTGACCGCCCCGCTCGCTCGGGCCTCCGCCGCCAAGGTGGCCAGATAATTCCGGTGCAGTTCACGCGCTTGCGCCCGCCCCAGGCCCACTCGGGCGGCGAACTCCTGCAGCTCCCGCGTTTCGGTGACCGATAGGTGCCGGTCCAGCAACGCCCGGTCCAGCAGCGCCAGATACGCCTCCTCCTGCTCCGCCCCCACCCGAGGTAGCTGCGCGCCCAGCGAAGACAGCCACGCGTGCGGCGCCTCCGCACCAGATCGCCGCTGCACCGGCACCACCGGCACCGTCGGGAGAGGCGGCCACGGGGTGCGGGCAGCCGCTTCCAGCCGGTCCTGCCACGGCGGTGGGGTCCCGGCGCGGTCAAGGTAGTAGCGCAGCAGCCCGGCCGCGGCCCGGGCATCGTCCAACGCCTGGTGCGGTCGATCGATGTGGATCCCGGCGTGGGCGCAGCAGTCCCGTAAGCTCCGACCCGCGGCCGGTAGATAAAGCGGAGCCAGCTGCATGGTGCACAGCCCCAGCTCCGGCCCCACCGGCACCGTCACTCCCAACCGGTCGTACTCGGCCTGCAGAAACATGGCGTCGAACCACAGGTTGTGGGCGACCAGTATCCGACCGGTGAGCAGGTTACGCAGGATACCGGCGATTTCCTGGAACGAAGGCGCGTCCAGTACGTCGGCCGCTCGGATCCCGTGCACCCGCTGCGGACCCAGGTCGCATCCTGGATTGACCAGAGTGGACCATTCCTGCTCGACCTTCCCGGTCGAGTCCAGGTGCACCACCGCCAGCTCCACCACCCGGTCGCGCCGGTTCGGGCGTAGTCCGGTGGTCTCCAGGTCGATCACCGCATACACGGTCAGCTCTCCGGCAGCGCCTGCGCCTGTCGGAGTTGATCCAGCCAACCTGGTGGTAGCGCGGTGGCCGGGCCGAACCGCTCCAGCAGCTGCTTACGGCGAGTGCGTACCGTCTCGGTGGCTTGCCACAGCTCCACGGTCCGGGCGAGGGCCCGGACCAGGTGCAGCGCCCGGGCCGCCACCGGACTGGCCGCCTGGGGCTCGGGCAGACGCACGGCGGCCACGTACTGCGCCCAGGAGTCGGCCTCAGGCACCTCCTGTCGCCACTCCAGCGACGCCGGCTTCGACCTTGATCCGCTCTGCTGCTCCGCCGCCGCGGTTTGGTAGGTGTGGCGCCACTGCGCCACTTCGGACAACAGCTCCGGTAGTTGGACCGTGACCCGCGCCGGTGGGGTGGCGAGTCCCGCCCAACCGGCCAGCGCCGCCAGCACCCGGTCGGACTCGGTGCGGTCCCAGCTGAACACCGCCCGATGCGCGGTCAACGTCAGGAGCGTGGCCGCGGCCGCAGGGTCGGCCGCCAGCACCGACCTTGGTGTGATCCAGGCACCGACCGGGACCCCGGCCGCCGAGGCGTGCCAGACCGCCACCGCCTCCGCTCCGGTCTCGTCCACGCCGTCGACCACCACCACGTGGCCGGTCACTCCGGGTAGCTGCTCAGGGCTGACCCCGGCCAGCTCGTCCGCCGTCACCGCTTCAGCCATCGTGCTGCCCTCCTCGCCGCAGCCCCCGTCTGAACCGCTACCCAGCCGACGCACGTCATCATCGCTAGTGGACTGTCCGGGGCCAAGAATCAGGCTAACAAGCTGGAGTTTTCCTCACCAGTGAGGATCCTGACCCTGTCCGCTTCCCTCACCAGCGCCCGATACCTCGCCAATCCCCCACATCAGGTGATTACGCCGCTCCATCCAGGAACCGCCATGGGACCGGCGCCACACGGAGTTTGGCCACGTATGTGCGCGTCAGGGGTCTGGCTAGGCTCGCAAGATGATCACCGAGCCGTCACCGTCGGAGCCCACCCATTCGCCGACCGCCCCCGGTCCGCTGCTGGCTTCCGGCCGGGAAGCCGACGTGTTCGCGCTGGACGACCGTCGCGTGCTGCGCCGCTACCGGCAGGGCGGCGACGTCACTGCGGAGGCCGCCGCCATGGCGTACCTGCGGGACCGCGGCTACCCCGTACCCGCCGTGTACGAGGCGGCCGGGACGGATCTGGTGATGGAGCGGGTCTCCGGCCCCACGTTGGCGGAGGCGCTGGCCGCTGGCGACGTGGACCCCGCCCGGGCCGGGCGCCTGCTCGCCGAACTGCACCAGCGGTTACACACCCTCCCGCCGCGCCTCGGGCGTCGCGCCGGGGATCGCATCCTGCACCTCGACCTGCACCCGGACAATGTGATCCTGTGCCAGACCGGGCCGATGGTCATCGACTGGCGGAATGTGACCGAGGGGCCACCGGACCTCGACCTCGCCCTCACCGCCCTGATCCTGGGAGAGGTCGGGATAGGGCTGCATGTGGACTTCGCCGAGCCGGCCCGCCAGCTACTCACGGTGTTCCTGCGGCACGCGGACGGTGACCCGCTCAGCCACCTGGCGCAGGCGTTGGCGATCCGTACCAGTAACCCGACCCTGCAACCGGACGAGATCGCCGCCCTGGACCGCGCGGCCGCCCTGGTCGTGGGGAGCGTCGACTCACCGGCGCCCCGCTGACGAGGTCAGCCGCTGCCGCCGGTTGACCGCTCGGGCCGGGCCGCCGGTCGGCCGCCCTGCCCCTGGCCCGGCCTGCCCGGCGTCACCGAGGCGGGCGGGGGCCGCGGCGACGCTGAACCAGCCACGCGAGGAGGCCGGCGACCAGCCCCCAGACCGCGTTGATCATCAGTACCGACCCGATCGCGATGGGGTTGGCCAGCGGCCCCCGCAGCTCCCCCTCGAGCGTCAGTGACAACACCCCGCTGAGGATGATGGCGAGCACGCCGTAGGTCAGACCGACGAACAGCAGCGTCAACACGGGCTGCGCAATGCGCCGCAGCCCCACCACCGCCACCCAGACCGCCGTGATGAGGACGGTGAGGATGAGCGGCACCGCCGGCGGGTCGTCCACCCCTAGCTGGGTCTCCACCACGCTCACCGCCGGTCGCACCAGGGCCAGCGCCCCCAGACCGAAGATGAGTGGCCAGCGCAGCTCGCGGAGGACACTCACGGCACCGGCTCAGCGGCCGAACCGGCCCACGATCGTGCCGCTGGCGAGCTCGTGAGGCGCCACGGCCGCCTGTACGTCCCGCACGGTGGGGCGGGGCGGCAGCGTCAACGGTTGATCGACTGCGTACAGGTGGAAGAAGTACCGGTGCGGATTGTCGCCCTTCGGGGGGTGTGGCCCGCTCCAACCGGTCTCACCGGAGTGGTTCGGCCATTCCCCTCCCCCGGGTGGGATGTGGTCTTCCGCCACCCCGTTGCTGCTCGGATCGATCCCGGTGACCAACCAGTGCAGGAACGGTTCCCGGCCGGAGTCTTGGTCCTCGCACAGCAGCACCAGCTCTGTGGTGCCCGGGGGCGGGTCGGACCACTCCAGTGGCGGGGACACGTTCCCGCCCTGCCGGGACAGCCGGTCGGGCATCAGGTCGTGGTCCTGGAATGCCGGACTGCGTAGCGTCACATCCGCCATCAGTTCGCCCTTTCCGATGTCGGTCGCGTCCCGTGACTGCTACCCGATGACTCGACAGCTACTCCGGTTTCCACCCGCGAGGTCCCGCCGGGTTCGTTACGGCTGTGCGTGAGGAGGCGTGGTGGCGCTCCTGTGAGGCCAGGAATCCTGGCGGCTACGCCACCCGGGTGACCGTGGAACCTCCGTCGGCGGCCCGGGCTTCGTACCCCGCATCGAATCCTTCATCCCGGGTGGGTGGGGTGAGCCGGGCGATGGTGGCGAGCTGTCGCCGCCGCCTTGCAACCCGACCAGCACCGCAACCTCGCTCACCACCTCACCGTGCCCACCTGCGGTGGGGGTTCGCACCTGCGGACAGCTTCCGATCGGGTCTGCGTTACCTCGAGTTGTCGCCCGACCGACCTGCATGGATACTCAAAGCGACCATCTGTTCGTCTACATCTGTGGAGATCGCGTGGAAGTGTCCAAGCCAATCGGTTACTGGCTCAAGCACCTGCATAATCTACTTGAGACACACTTCACGATGGTGATGTCCGATCTTGGTATCGGTCGGCGAGAGTGGCAGGTGCTTCACACCCTCAGCGAGGGCCGACGCAGCTTGGCCGAGCTCGAGCAGGCGATCGCGCCGTTCCTCAAAAGCGACAGCGGTGAGCTACGGAAAGCGCTGGCGAGCCTGGCGGAGCGAGGCTGGACGGAAGAAACCGATGGCAGCATCGCGCTCACGCCATACGGTCTCGCCGCCCACGCGGAACTGTCCTATCGGATCACTGAGACTCGGGCCGCGGTCACCCAAGGGATCACCCCGCAGGAGTACGAGGAGACCATCCGCGTCCTGTCGATCATGGCTCGCAATCTCGAGTCGGCGATCGCCGCTCGTACCACTGATCACCAGCCGGGCTCAGGCGCGGATGCTCAGCTCCGCGGTTGACCGCTATCCGATCCTGACCTGGCCCGCCAGACCGGTGCGATGTCCTCCCACGTAGCTGGTGGAGCCGGCAACGGCCGCGCCCCGCGGGACGCAGCCCTTCGAGCATGATCGCCTGAAACGCTGCCGCAGCCCGGGATCGCGGTCGCGGTGCGCCACCCGCAGTTCCCGCAGCACAGGCAGCAGCAGGATCACGTCATGCGCGTTGACGTCAGGGCGCAGGGCACCGGCGGACTGCACCCGTCGACCAGGCGCTGCACCGCCTCCCGCGTCTGCCGGCTGGTCTGAAGGATCTCCTCGGTCACTTCGAACGACCCGGTCAGCCGTGGTGAACCATCCACTCCCGCCTCGACGCAGACGTCGATGAACCCGATGAAGCCCTGCCACGGATCCGGATGGGCGCACCCTTCCTCCGCCGCGCGGCGGGTGTCCGCCATGGTGGCGAGGGACAGCACCCGCATCAGATGGTCCTTCTCACCAGGGATGCTCCAGCCTGTCAGCGCACTCCTGGTGGGTTGGCGGCATCGCGGTCGCCAACCCACCAGGAGTGCGGTTCAGAGCAGCCGCATGACGGCATCGAACCGGGCTTTCGCTTTCTGGGTCAGGTTGTGCCAACCCAGGCGGCGCAGCACGGCCCGGTACACCGTCTCCACGTCAGCACCAGGATGCTCCTTCCGCGCGTCAGCCAGCAGAGCCGCCAGCTCCCGCGGGGGGATCTCGTCAAGCTCCCGCGGGCCCGGTTCTCGTACCGACACCTCCGGCTGCTCCGGCAGTCGGTACGTCCGATGCCGGGGGTGGCGTTCCGCGAGAGGATCATCCATCAGGAGCCGACGTTGCCGGACCGCAGTGGCGAGAGCGTCGTTCAGTGAATCGGCGATCAACTTGCCTACCCGCTGCCCACCGGAGGCCCGCACATATGCGGTATGCAGCCGTTTCCCCACCACCGGTCCCTCCGCTTCGACGATGGCCAGAATTCCCTCTACCAGGGTTCTACGGCTCACCGAACCAACCGGTGGCAGCGATCCCACAAACCTGGTGTACCGGGGAAGCGGCCGCACCGGCTCCGGGGACCCCGACGGTGACCGGGGAGCTGCCTGAACCGGCACGACCGAAGTGGCTGCCGGGGCGGCTGCCGCCACCGGAGTCGGGACGGCTGCGGGGAGGCCGACTGTCTGGAGAACGACCTCCGGCGGAGCGTCGGGTTCCCGGCCCTCAGCCTCCCATTCGGCGTCTAGGTCGGGTTCCTGGCCAGAGTCGTGCTCCGCCACCGCACCCGGAGGCGTGATCTCCAGCTCGCGCAGGGTCGCCCACAGCCGTTCCAGGACTCCCTCCTGGTCGGCGTAGAACTCCGACTCCCGGATCCGGAAGAACCGCCACCCGCACCGTTCCAGATCCCGCTGCCGCGCCAGATCCTGCTGGTAGCGGTCGGGGCCATGCCAGGCGTCACCGTCGCACTCCACCGCCAGCCGGGCCCGGGCACCCACCACCACCAGATCGATCCGGTAGTTGGCCACCTCAAACTGCGGAATGACGGTGTAGCCACGGTCGTAGAGCCGATTGAAGACCCACTGCTCGAACAGGGAGTCGAACGGCTCCACCCGCTCGTCCTCCGGTACCCGCTGCGTCAACGCACCGGCCACGTCAGCCCGCTGCCGTCGGGCGACCGCGTAGCAGTACTCCAGCAACCGGAACCGCATGTCGTCAGGGTGGCCGAGGTCCTCCGGGCGCACCGAGTGGAACACCCACATCTGATCCCGGGCCCGGGAAGCGGCCACGTTGTAGCGCTGCACGTACATCTCATGGGTCAGCGCCAACAGTCGCTTCCCCTCCTCCGGGGCGGCGACCATGGACAGAAAGATCACGTCCCGTTCCGACCCCTGGAAGTCCGCCGAGTCGCCACAGCGCAGCTCCCGGGCCTGCCACTCCTCCGGCGGGATCCGCTCCATCAACTTGCTCTGGATGTACATGGCCTGAGGCTTGCCGAGTAGTGAGATCACTCCGAAGGTGAGCCCGTCGTAGCGAGGATCGGCCAGACACTTCTCGATCTGGTCGACGATCGCGTCCGCCTCCGGCGGATTGATCTTGTCGGTGTTCCCTCGGGTGTACCCGTCCCGCACGAACACCGGCTTGATCGGATCGAGCCGCTCCGCCCCGTACTGCCGGACCGGCACCAGTCGGATCCCCTCCGGCTCGTAGGCGATCTGGTTAGAGAATCCAATGATCTCCGGCACGCAGCGCCGGTGCTCGGTAAGCACCAGCCGGCCGCTGAACCGCTCCTTGGCCAGATCGAACAGGCTGGTCTGCGGATCCTGCCAGGTGGCTCGGTACGGGTCATCGGACAGGTACTGTGCCGCCAGGTCCCGCAGTCGTTGCCGGTCATCGCCGACCCCGGCCGGGGACACCTGCTTATCGTCACCGATCACCACGATCTTCGGCGCCAGGTACAGCAGGAACGCCGCTTCCAGCCCCGCCTGGGAAGCCTCGTCCACAATCACCACGTCAAACATGTCCGGTCGAACCCGGAACTGCTCCGCGATCCGGTAGAGCGGCATGATCCACACGGGGACGGCGTCCCGGCAGCGCTCCATCGCCTGCCGGATCTCAGCCTGCTGCTGGGCCGCGTACTTACCGGTGCCCTTGCCCAGCTTGCGCACCAGCCGCGCGTACTGCGCCAAGTTGGCCCGGGCTTTGCCTCCCAAGCGCTCCGGCGAGACCGCGTGGCTCCAGGCCCGGGTGGCGGCCAGCTCCGCGGTCACCTGGCGGATCTCTTCCTCAGTCTCGCAGAGCTTGGCCTGGATCGCGTTCACATCGGTCTGCTCCCGCTGCCGCATCCAGGCCCCGGTGGCCGCCCACTGCCATGCCCGCTCGAACTCTGCCAGGCGCTCGATCCACTCCGGATCATCAGCGGCGGACTCCACCGCTTCCCGCAGCGCCGGAGCCGCCGCGGCCAGCCGGGCCGCCATGTCATCCCGCCGAGCCACAGCCTGCCGCACCTGCGCCAGTCGCCGGAGCCGGGCGTGAGCGGCGGCGTACCCGTTCGGGTCACGCCCCTGAACCGCTTCGTGCAGCTGACGAGCGGTGGGGGCGGCCTCATCCCACATCGCCACCTGCCCGGTCAGCTTCTCCAACTGAACCAGCGGCGCCCGGGCCCGCATCAACCGATCCTCGGCCGCAGCCGCATCCACCAGGTTGGCGAAGGCCCGTACCGCGGTCAGGTCGGTCCAGTTCGGAGGTGGGATCCGCCGGGCCTTCAGGTTCCCAGTCTCCACGTCGAGTTGCTCAGCCAGCCGCAGCAAGCGCTCCAGCTGCGCCTGCTCGGCCCGGTGCCACTGCAGCCGTTCATGCGCCGTATCTTCCTGCGGGATCTGGACCGACGCTGGCCAGGCCCGGTCCATCGCGGTCAGCAGCCGGGTGATCTCCTCCCAGGTCACGAACGCAGACAGTGACTCCACTGTGGTAGGAATTCGGCCGTCCACCCGGACGGCGTCGAACAACGGCACCGCGGCCTTGACCGCCTTCGGAGAGAACGCTCCGATCTTCGGCCTCCCGTCCGGCTCGAGCTTGAGTTTGCCGCCGGCTTGCAGATGGTCGGACAGGCTCCGGGCCAGGTGCACCAACGGCGCCAGGTCCTCTGTGGCCACGGTCACCTCGGTGTGCCTGAGCGCCTCCACTAGCGGGGTCGCCTGGTCGATCAGCTCGGCGATCCGGGCCGCCCGATCCCGCCAGATCGAGGCGCGCCCCGCCAAGACGTCCACCAACGCCTCACTCATCCACGCTTCCCGGCGCCCAGCCAATTCGTCGGCCTGGTCAGCGAGCTGGTGCAGTCGCTCCCGTAGTAGCTGCCGCTCCTCCCGGGCCAGTGCCCGGATCACCGGGTAGGCCGGCTGCACCTTCTGCGCCTGGTACGCCTGGTCCGCCTCCCCCGCCGCCCGCTCCTCGGCCACCAGGGCGACGAACTGCGCCGGCTCCGGTACGGTATCCAGGTCGACTGTGCGCTGCTGGGACTCGGGTTCGTCCGCCCGCAGCGCGGCGTCGCGCAGGTGTTCGTGCCACTGTCGAATTTCCGCCCCAGTCAGAGGCGCCGGTCCGGCCACATCGGGATCGACCAGTTCCGCGATCCACCCGTACCGCCCGGCCTGCTCCCGGTGCGTTTCGGCGATCCGGGCCAGGGTACGCGTTCCCTCAGCGTGCGGATGGACCAGGGTCTCCGCCTCCCTGGCTTGTCGCAGCGTCTGGTAGAGTTCGGCGCGGCGCCGCCGCAGCCGATCAATCTTCGACAGGCAATGGTCGATGGTGGCGCGGACCCGTCCCGGGTCGTACTCATCGGCGGCGCTGCCGATCCGTTCCACCGCCTCCTGGAGGTGCGCCATGTCTTCTCGGGACGTGCCGACCACCGCCACCGACAACGGCTTGATTGGGTCAGGCAACTTCTCCCGCACCTCTTTGAGCGCCCGATCGGTCTGGGCGGTGACCAGCACCCGTTTGCCTTGCGCCAACAGGTGAGACAGCAACGCAGCGGCGGTATGGGTCTTGCCGGTCCCCGGCGGTCCCTGCACCAGGGTCTGGGCACAGGTGTCGACCCGCCGCAGAATCTGTCGCTGCACGTCGTTGACTGGCAGCGGCAGGAACAGCTCGTCGTCGACGGTGACCACCGCCCCG
This sequence comes from uncultured Actinomycetota bacterium, assembly GCA_963809545.1. Taxonomy (GTDB): domain Bacteria; phylum Actinomycetota; class Actinomycetes; order Mycobacteriales; family Micromonosporaceae; genus Natronosporangium. The sequence continues at coordinate 263,479 of CAWEKD010000009.1, forward strand.
TCGACGGCGCGGTCACCTGTGACGGTGGGGCGGAAGTCCGGGTCGACTAACGGCAGCAACCCCTGATGCACACGCTTGTCCGTGGCCAGCTGGTCCTCGATCGTCCGGAAAATCTCTAGCAGGCCACGCTACGAACGTCGCCGTAGGATCACCGCCGGGGCGAAGGCGGCCGCCGCGTGGCCACCTGGCCGGGGCCGGGTGTCGCCGGCATCGTAAACCCCCTCCGCGTCCAGTGAGTGCACCAGCCGCTTGACCAGCGTCCCCACCTCGTCACGGTCCAACGGATGGGGCGGGTAGTCGGCGGCTTCCTGGCGGATGTCGGTGATACCGGACTTGTTGGTCAGCGCCGGATCGAGCATGTCCAGCTCAAGGGTGAAAGCAACCGGCGACTCGACCCGCTCCACGGTCAGTCGGCCGGTCCGGTCGTCGAACCGGATTGTGGCCGGGACGGTGAGCAGGTGCCGGGTTACCTGCTCGTGCTCAGGGGGCTGCCAGCTCAGGCAGCCCAGCCCCACCACCAGCTCCATGGTCTCCGGATTGCCGATGAGGGTCTGGTAGGCCGAGAACAGTTTCTTGTAGTGCTCTCGGACCGGGGCATCGGCCCGCTCTCGCTCTGCCCACTTCTGCCAGCGCGGCGCCCAATCCTGGTAGGCGGCCAGGATCTCCGGATAATCCGTCAGCCGGAGCGGCTCATCTAATTCAGCTGGCTCATCTGGATCGTCCGGCTCAGCTTGGTCCATCGAGTCGTCCAGTGACAACCGCTGGTCTGGGTCGGCCGGGTCGCGCGGCCGGGACTCCCGCAGGGTAGGCAGCTCATCCGGGTGTTCCCAGTCACCATCCAGCCACGGCCGCAGCGGTTGCGGTGGTGGTGGGGCCGGGGCCGGGGGCACCCGGTCCACCACCAGGATCGGTTCCGATGGTTGTGGGGCGCTGTCCCGCCCGGGCACGGTCACCGCCGGGTGGTCGGGCAGGTCGGCCAGCCACAGCACCGATCCACCGTGGGAGGCGTAGGTCTCCACTGACCGGACCGTCCGGGTCCGCAACCGCTGCACCTGGGTGAGGAAGGTGAACAACCGCTTGGCGCGCTCCACCACGTCCTGCCGGGTGGTCGCACTGGATACGGTCATCTCTCGTTCTCCTGATCGACGCAACAGACAGTCAACTCTGCCGAGGACACGGAGCGGGGTTGGCCGCGACCACGGCAGCGCCAGCTATGTGGTCTTCGTGATCGGCGGCTGCGGGCCTCGGTAGCCGGAACACTCCTCGGACGTGGGGTGTGGCGGCGTAGTAGCGCAGGCACGGTGACACGTGCTGACGCGGTCGTCGTCCCTCCACTCCCGTAGCCGCCACCCGCGGGTCTCGGGATGCGACGCGTACCGCATGACGGCGCCCTGGCTGCGGCACCGGGAGCGCCGCTGGCACTGAACACGATCTGTTGCTCCCTGAGGAGCGAACATGGTCTGCAAGACCGTATGGTGCGGGCGGACGCAGCTGCCGGCTGCGACGACCGACTGCGCCATGTCCTCGCTGGTCAGCGTGGTCGGTCGCGCTCGGTGCGGTCATGCGATCCTCTCCTGCGGATCCGGACAGTGGAGGCGAAGCAGGAAGCTCACAGGAGGGTTTATGTTACAACCCCAGAAACAGACATATCAGTTGACAATACGGATCACATGAGACGCCGATCATTCCCTCAGCCATGACCATTCGGTGACGCCCCATCACCCCAACGGCTACCGCGCACGCCGCTGGTCCAGATTGACTCGCCCGCTGACCTCTGCGGACCGGCACAGCTGCCGACTTTCACCGCAGCCAATCCGTGTCGGAACACTGATGCGCGCTCATCGCACCGACTCAGGTGTGCAGTAGCCCCCACCAGCTAGGCCTCCGGCAACCCGCGACCGGAAGCCGATGATGGTCCGCAGCTGACGGGAACCGGTGGGCATCTGGCGGGCACGGCACCTCTCCACCGACCAGTGCGATCTGGTCATCAACCCGGACGGTGGTCTCCCGCGAACGTGTGGTCCGGCACCCGCGACCAGTTACCGCCCGCCAGCGACGTGGTCAGGCCCACTGGAGAATGTGGTCCCGGTGACGCCAGGCCAGGTGAAGACAGCCGGCCGCCGCGGGGGCGATCCGGTCCTGCAGAAGCTGCGCAATGGTTTCCTCCGTAAACGGATACCGCCGCTTCACCACAGCGCCCTCGGCGTTACGGTCGACGAATCCCGCCGCCAGCTGGTCAAACACTTCCGCATCGATCACCAGGACGGTGAGGATCTCCCCCACCAGGGTAAGGGCGTCCGCGGCGAACCCGAGGCAGAAGACCCGCAGCCGGCCTTCGGCGCGGGCCTGCTCCAGCACCCGGAACACGCCGCGGTCATACCGCACCGGATCGCCGTCGTCGCCGTATTCGGGGCTACCGAGCAGCTCCTCTGCGAACTCCCGCATGAGGTTGCGCCACAGGTCAAAGTCGACTTCGGCGGCACCGGGCCGGTCGCTGGACGGCTGGAAGATCCCCGCGGGGATCACCTGCAGCATCCCGCCGGCCACCGCCACCCGGGTCGGGTCCCGCCGATGCAGCAGGAAGCTCGCCGCACCGGCCTCACGGCGGACAGTGAGAGTGTCGATCGACGGCAGCACCGGGCGGCGACAGAGGTCGGTAGGGTCCCCGATCAAGGAGCGGAACGGAAGATCCCGCATGGTCGGTGCGGGGGCACGAAGTCGACCCTGTGGGTCCAGGGCCCGATCGGCCAACTCGTGCGCCAACGCCTCGTACGTGTCGATCCCGGCGAAGTAGGTGGTAGACCCCAAGGTCATCTCACCCTTACCGTCCCGCCACCCCAGCTCCACCAGCCGCCAGCTCGCGCGGTCCTCAAACAGCGCGGGACGGGCCAGGTCCTGGATGGCGTGACTGTAGCGGCGATGACGACGCGACGAGGACACCCGGGGGCGGACGTGGCTGGTCGCTGCTTCGGTGCCGTCCAGGGTGGGGGCCGGAGCATCCGCGACATACGTCAACTGAATGTCGCTCAATTCGATCGGCTGCTCCGGCAACCACGCCGGTGGGGCGACCAGCCCGGTATCCGCCAGCTGGAGCGAAGGCGCGTACAGTCGCGCCGCCAGCCGCGCCAGCTCCGGTCGGGCCGCGTTGAGCGCCTGCCGGGTACGGCGCCACCTCTCCTGTTCTCCTCGCACCGACAGCCCCAGGTGAGAGCCGACGGCGTGCTGGTGCGCCACGGCACCCACCCGCCCCTCCGCCATATCCACCCTTCCTTGATCGACCGCGCGGAGACTCTCATAACGCTGGTGATCCTGGCAAACCGTGACCGGCAGCGGCTCCTGGACGCTCAGCGCGCGACCGGTCACGCGTCCGGAAGTGATGTCCCGTACCGATCCCTGCGCAACCGGACATGCTGGCGGAGTGCAACCAGCGCGGTGGTTACCGCGACAGATTGCCGTCAGCGGCACGCTCCCTCCCCTGCGTTGACCCAGCCAGCTGTGGGATGCGGGATGAGTTTCGTGGCGCTACTCAGGCATGGCGCTAGCAGCAGCGGGGCAAGAACTGCTCAGGAAGCGGCGCTGGGCCGGGGCGCAGCGGGTATGCACCGGTCCCACCGCATCTACCGACGCGACAGGTCCTCGACCCGTTCGAGAAGGAGACCACCGTGACCGTCACCAGCGTCGACAAGGACTTCGACCGCCTAACCCTCACCCTCACCGCGGACTTTGATGCCCCGATTGATCAAGTGTGGGAGGTGTGGGCTGACCCTCGTCAGCTGGAGCAGTGGTGGGGTCCCCCGCACTATCCGGCAAAGGTGGAGGAGCACGATCTCACCTCTGGCGGGGATGTCAGCTACTACATGACCAGTCCGGACCGGGAGATCTACCACGGCTGGTGGCGGGTCATGACCGTCGACCCGCCGCATTCGCTGGAGTTCACCGAAGGGTTCGCCGACGACGACCGTCAGCCGATGCTCGACGCGCCCATCACCATGATGCGGATGCAGCTGACTGAACACGGCGACGGCACCCGGATGGAGCTGCACTCCACCTTCGACTCCCGGGAGGAGATGGAGCAGCTGATGAACATGGGCATGTCGGAAGGCCTGCAGGAAGCGGTCGATCAGATCGACGATCTGCTCACCGACTAACTCGGGACCTCCCCGCCGCTAGCAAGTGTGGTTGACGTGGGCGGGTCGTGACGCAACTCCCTCAGCACCTGTCGCGCCATGACCCGCCCGCGGGGAGGCGGTGAAGAACAGTCCAGACCGTCGGCCCTGCCAGATGATTCGCGAACGCGATGGCGCCCAAGAATGCCAACGGGAATGCCACCCCCTCCAGATAGCTCGGCGACGGTGACGGCAGCCATGGGTCGGGTGGGAAAGCACCGGGCCCGTAAGAGTCCGGCAGCGGCTGTCAGGCGGCTGCGGTGATACCGAAAAAGTCGAGCCACGCCAGCAGTTACCTCAGGACGGGTCGAGCCGCAGCGCTGGTGCAGCGTCACGAACAGCGTACGTCGCTGACGGGATCAGGGACTTCCCGACCGGTATGATCCGGTCGCGCGCGGTGGGTCACCCACCACATCAGCGATCTCAGCAGCTCCACTACGGATTGTGGAACACCATGCGGCCCCGGTACGCCTGTTCACCTGCCGCGCGGTGACGGACGCTTTCTTTCTGATCACTGTGGGGTTGCGACTACAGATTCATCCGCATCTGGCGTCTGTTCGACGTTTTCCTCGCCCGGCCGATGACGATCATTGCAGACGGGCATGGAACGTGTCACCGCCATTGATCAATTATCCACTCCGCCTAGATTGATCTCGATCATTCACGCCACGATCACTTCAAAGATCACGATCTTCACCACATGTAACCGAAAGCTTCACCACATGTAGCCGAAAGTATGAGCTGTGCTACATTGACGACCATCATCGTTACAGCTAGCATCCCGTTCGTGACAGATAGATATATCTATCTGTATCACTATTGCATCCCATCGTTCCCTAAAGGAGGGAAGCTATGTCTCGCGCACCGTTCGGCTTGGCAAGACGTGCGGTCGTTCTGGCTGCGGGAGTCGCACTGACCGCCACCATGGTGTCGGCTCCGACGACCGGCCAGGCTTCCGAACTCCGCAAGTCGGCCCGGGCCGCCACCGAGGTGGTGCCGGTCGTCGCCGACCTGCAGATCACCCGCACCACTGTGGATACAGCAGTCGAGCGGCAGATCGAACGGGAGATCCACCACTTCTACCGGGACAGCATGGCGCGTACCCGCGTCGAGTCGGGGACGTCGGTCACCATCACCGACCCAGTTGCCCAGGTCAGCATCATCCTGGACACCGAGGCACGCACCTTCCAGCAGATCCCGCTGGACCAGGCTCGCCCAGAGGCGGCGGACCGACCGACTGATGTCACCCACCACCAGCAACTGTCGTCGTCACAGCCCCTCGGTGAAATCATGATCGAGGGTGTGGCGGTAGAGGGCTGGCACTTCACCGTCACCGCCCCGGAGCAGGACGGCCTCTCCGGTCAGTCGTACGAGGTCACCCGCTGGATGTCCGCCGACCTTCAGCTGCCCGTGGTGACCCGGGTGGTCTACCCCGACGGCAGGGTGCACGAGGAGCGGTACACCAACATTCAGACCGGCACTGAGCCGGCGACGGAGCTGTTCCAGATCCCTGCCGGCTACCAGGAGGCCGGTACGACCGGTGGGCACGTGCAGTACTTCTGCCCGGTCGCGTGGACCGATCTGGTGATCATCACCAGCATCGGCAGCTACCTGGGCAGTGGGATCGTGACCGCCTTGACCGACGCCTCCCTCAACTGCTACTTCGTCGCCGATGCGGCCTCCTTCGAGTACCCGATGGATGGATACCCGCTCTGGCCGCTGGGTCTGTCGATTGACGAGTGGCTGGTCTACGACACCGGCCTGCCGGTACCGTGGCTGCCGTACACCGCGTTCGGGTTCCTGTCCTTCGCCGCCCAGAGCCCGACCGGCGAGCTGACCATCGTCGAGTCGCTGGTGATCCTGGACATCTTCTAAGCCTGGACGCCTGACTCTCCTCCACAACAGATCTCAGCGCTGGACCCGGTTCCCGGGTCCAGCGCTCTGCCCGCTACCGGCCCCGACGGCGAGCTATCGCACGAATATCTGCTACGGAACGTCTTCCGGGCCATGGACCGCCCACTGATCACAGCTGGCTTCCGCTTCCGCCTGGGAGATCCCCTCAGGAAACCAACGGTCGTCATCAGGATTGAAAATGAGGTGCTGCACCCGCCAATAGTCGTCTCCGTAGAGCTCCGGATCCCGAACGACATAGTACGAATGCAGGTCATAACGGTAGGGCCCAGACTGCCTCGGCTCCCCCGCCAGCCCCTCCGTGGTGAACCATCCGTTGTCATAGCACATGAGGACCAGTGCCTCATCCGCCTTGACAAGCTCCGCGGCGAGCAGCCGGATCCACCGCGGCCCGGTCATTCTCACGTTCCTGTCACTTCGGTTCGGATAATGACCAGTAAGGACATCAAGGTGGATCTCCTTTAATTTGGAGGTGGTAAACCAGTCTAGAATAGCGAGGTGTTCTGGCTGACGAGGATACGGCTGAAGCAGGAGCCACTCAGAAGTGCTTTCGTAGTACTGCACAGCAATAATTGCCGCGTCCACGTCAGGGTCGCCCTGTGGGGCGATCTCCCAATAAAACGGCCGCTCCGGCGACCCCTCAAGCGGAATCATCCGCAACGCCTGCTCATAGGAGATGGGTGTTGCTTCAGGCGTAGCCAGCTCCGCACTTCCTTCGCCGCCGACATCTGTGCAGCCAGCCGCAGCCACCAACAGCATCACCGCGGCACCAAGCCGCCACCGACACCGCCCCATCATCGGAAGCTCTCCAGATCGAACTTCACAATACCGAATCCCAAGTCATACCACCCAACCGCCGTTGCGACCTCGTCGTACTCCGATCCGCGTTCTGCAATGTGCGCCTTCCATATCATCCATTGATTATCGCCCCATTCGACCATGGGGATGGGTTCACCGTTTCGTAGTAGCCGCTCAGGCAAGGTGGCGATCTGATCCGGAGTGAGGTTACGGTACAGCGCCGCATGCGCTAGCAACTCGACTTCCGTCCGCCCTAGCTCACGAATCTCCCCTACTTGCCAGTTCGTATCCCCGGTCCGGTTGATCTGGGCATCCCTCTCCATCTGGTCCAGTACCTCGTGAATCATCCGCCCCACCGGCTCCGCAAGGTCGAAGCTGTCAAACAGCAGATGGCCCAGCAGGTTCTGGCCAGCCAATATCCGGTTGAATTCTTGGTCGCCCGCCTCCTGGTCAGCCGAGATGGCGCTAGCCTGTCCGAAATCCAATGCCCCGAAAATCATCCCGAGTGGCCTTCCCGCCCATTGGACTGCCTCGGTCAATCGTTCATCGACCGTGGGTGCTCCCGACTCCGGTGATAGGTAGTAGTCGTACGTAGCGCTGGCGTAGATAGTCGCGGCGACAGCTAGCTGCTCTCGGGCGTACGGATCCTTGCCCAGGTCAGCCAGGACCCGCTTGACGTGTAGGGGGTTTGCTCGGACCTCCCACTCCCCCGCCTGGTCTTCTTGCGGAGGATATTGAGTCAGGTTGAAGAACATGTCGTCGATGTAGAACGTCATGATGCGAGCGATCGAGTCACGCACGACCGGCGGGATCAAGTCGGACTTGCTGAACAGTTCCGCCTGCTCACACCCCACCTTCCCCCGCCCGCTGGGGTCGTTCGGATAACCTTTGGCCTCTTCATCGGTGGCTAGCTCGTAAATGATCGACTCTACAATCCGGTGGGAGCGGTAGTCCGGATCGATAGTGGTCGCCTTGACCAGCACCTCGCCCAACAGGTCCAGGCCTGAGTAGCCATTATCAAGCTCGCGGAGCACTACTCGCTCCCCAGGCCATACCCGATCGGTGAGTAGATAGTTCACCCGTTCCAGCCGGCCATTATCGGTAGGATCGAATATCATCCCTGAGGTCATCTCAGAGACCACTCTCGAGACAATAGCTGTTATTGGGTCGGTCGACTTAGAATTCGACTGCGCATCATCGGTGTCATCACACCGCTCGTCATCGGTTTTCTCATCGAGGTCGTCGAACCGGACTTCGTCAGTGAAGAAGGCCCGCGCGGCCTCCGGATCCCGGTTCAGCGCCTTCAGCAATCCGATCACTGGATCGTAGCCAGATTCCTCGTTATCGACCCAGTTCAGCCGAAGCGGCAGCGCCCCGTGGGACTGGGAAGTGTCGTACCAGATCGGGACTCCCTCGCCACCCACCTCCGACCAACCCGCGGTGCGCTCAAAGTGGAGCATGTGGCCGCCGATCAGCCGCAGGAAGTAGGGGTCATATTCCGCCTGGGGTGGCCGCAACAGCACTCCGATCAACTGGTATCCATAGACCGGGTTGGCGACGGTCATCCCGTCGTCCGGGTACGGCACCACGATCTCCAGCTCTTCCTGGCCCAGGATGATCAGCTCGGCTATCCACTCGGAGGGGAGCTCATATCGACCGGGCACGTACCGGTCCCCAGGCCCCTCAGGCATGATCCCGGTGTGAGTGGTGGCGGTAGCCAACGCCACCCCCAGCCCGGTCTGGACGGCGCCGACCAGCGCGGCCAGGTCTTTGTCTGGTTGCTGATCCAGCTGGAGGAAGGCGACTTTACCGGTGAGCTGCAGCAGCCCGTCTGGCCCGATCGTGCTCAGGAAGTGGTAGGCGAACACCTCGTCGTCGGCGTACTGCTCCAGCACCTCCGCCAGTCGTTCCAGTTCCTCCTCAGTGGGGCGGTAGGAGGGGTCGTTGATCCGGGTGACCAGTTCCCCCAGTTCGTCGGCCAGGCGCTCCATGGCATTGGCGTGCCAGGTGGGTAGGAACACCGCGACCGCGCCCTCCGGGGAGGACCAGGCCGGTGACCGCTGAAGCAGCCCCAGGTGCGACTCGGTCGGTCCCTCCCGCAGCATCGCCGCCACCGTGCTCGCGCCCTCCTCGATGTACTCGCGGTACGCCTCCCACCAGCGCTGGCGTAGCTCCCGCTCTACCTCCTCTCGGGCAGCCAGCAGCTCGCCCTCGGCGGCGTCCTCCGCCACTCCCCACCGGGTGGCGGCGGCGTTGGCGCGTTCCTGCTCCAGTCGGTTGACCGCGGCGTTGAACAAGTGCACTCGGTCCCGCCAGTACCACAGTGGCCCACTGATCCAGGCCAGAGCGCTGATGACCGCCTGCGCCTGCTCCTGCACCGGCCGCGGGGCAGCCCGTAGCTCTGGTGCGGCCAGACCGCTCCAGTCGGCCTCGGCCAGCCGCATCCGCTGATTGAGCACCGCATCGTGGTCGATGCCGCGGTTAGCCAGCCGCACAAATCGGTCGGCTAGCTCCTCCAGGTCCGCCAAAGGTGCGGGGTGACGCTCGAACGGGACCAGGCTGATGTCGGTTTCCAGGACACCAGCCAGCTTGCCGTAGTCCACGCCGGGTTGTCCTTCCTGCATCAATGGTGCGCAACCGTACATGGCGGGCACCTTACCAACCGCATACAAACCGCGTGTGAGGTTGAGTAGAGCGTCATGAATGTCGTATGTCCGATCTTGACGGTGTGGCCTCTACCATGAGGAGAATGGCGATCCAGGTGGCGGTGTGTGGGCCACGCGAGTGCACTGAGGAAGAAGCGCAGCACGCGTACCGGGTCGGGCAGCTGCTGGCCGAGCGCGGCGCGGTGGTGATCTGCGGTGGCGGCACCGGGGTGATGGCGGCGGCCGCGGCCGGTGCTCGCTCCCGCAACGGAGTCGTCATCGGCATCCGGCCCGGGCCGGACCGCACCGGCGCCTCCCCTGACCTGACCGTCACCATCTCCACCAACCTGGGCGAGGCCCGCAATGCGGTCATCGTGTGGTCGGCGGACGCGGTGATCGCGATCGGTGGCTCCTGGGGCACCCTGTCGGAGATCGCGCTGGCGATGCGCCGCGGCGCGATACCGGTGATCACCCTGGGTGGGTGGCGGGTCGTGGACGCTGCCGGTGCCCCGCTACCGGGTCCGGTGGCTGCCGCCTCTCCGGAAGAGGCGGTCACGCTCGCCCTGACCCGTTAGGGTCCGGCCCTCACGGCCGGCCCGTTACGGGAGGATAGGCGGGTGACCGAGCAACCACAGCCGCTGCTGTCGCCGAAGGGTATCGACCAGCTCCGCCACGCGTTGACCACGGCCGGGTTCACCTCGTCCGGGATCGCTGCCCGGCTCGGACCGGAGGCGGTGGCCGCCACCAGTCGTGGTGATCACCGGGCGACGCTGCGGGCCACCGCGGACCGGGATCCGCTGGCCACGCTGATCCGGTTGTTCATCTGTGGCCGCACGGAACCGGCCGAGGCGGTAGCGGCCGCGTTCGCCCCGTTGCCCCTGGCCGATGCGGTCGCCGCCGAGCTGGTGGCACCGGACGGGGACGGGCTACGCCGGGCGGTGGACCTGGAGCCGTACGGGGAGGACTGGTGGGTGGTGGCGGACGTGCCGGCGAGCGCCCGCCCTGGGCAGGTGTTGCCGGCCGACCATGTCCTCGGGGTGGGTGGGGCGTCGACCACCCTGGCGGGGGCGACGGTCCGTCGACCGGTCGAGACCGCGCTCGACCTCGGCACCGGCTGCGGGGTGCAGGCGCTGCACCTGGCTACTCACGCCCGGTCGGTCACCGCCACCGATGTGAGTAGTCGGGCGCTCCGGTTCGCCGCCACCACGGCCGCCCTCAGCGGGCAGTCCTGGGAGCTGCTGCAGGGTGACTTGGGCGCCCCGGTAGCGGGGCGGCGGTTTGATCTGGTGGTGAGCAATCCGCCGTTCGTGGTCGGCCCGGGCACCACCACCCACACCTACCGGGACTCTGGTAGGGCCGGTGACGCGGTGAGCGCGGAGTTGGCGGCGCTGACGCCACAACTGCTGACCGAAGGCGGGATGCTGCAGTACCTGGCGAACTGGGCGCATGTCGCCGGGGAGGACTGGCGGGAGCGGGTAGCGGGTTGGTTCGCCGGCACCGGCTGCGACGTGTGGGTGATCCAGCGGGAGGTCACCGACCCACTGTCGTATGTGAACTTGTGGCTGGGCGATGCGGGGCAGACTGATCCGGACCGGCGGGATGCGTGGCTGGACTGGTTCGACGCCCACCGGATCGAAGCGGTGGGTTTCGGTATCATCACCGCCCGCCGCAGCGACCGTGACGATCCGGTGGTACGGGTGGAAGAGCTACGGCAGCCGGTGGAGCCGCCGCTGGGGGCCCAGATCGCAGCCTGGTTCGACCGGCAGGACTGGCTACGTGACCGGGATGTCGACGCTCTGCTGGATACGTCCTATGTGGCGGCAGAGGGGGTCCGGCTACGGCAGGAGGCCACGCTGTCCCCGGAAGGGTGGGCGGTGGAGCAGCAGGTGCTCACGCTTCCTACCGGGCTGCGGTGGACCGAGCCGGCTGATCCGTTCATCGTCGCTCTCGTGGGCGGCGCCACCGGCCAGCTGACGCTGCGGCACCAACTTACGCTGCTGGCCGCGGCGTACGAGGCGAGCGAAGAGGAGCTGGCGGCGACGGCGGCCACGGTGGTGGCCCACCTGGTGGAGCGAGGCATCCTGAACCCGGTGGAGCACCCCGCTGGCCCTCGCTGAGGCGTGTGGGTTGGGGTGAGCGGTGACGCTGGCCAGCAACTCCACCGCCGCGTCCCGCTCCCCGTCCGGAGCGTTAGTTCCGCTGCTCGGCTCGGGCCCGCTGCGCTACCGGGTCGACTTCGGCGCCCCCTGCCCTGGGTTGATCTTGGTCGGCCCCTGCGCGGAGGGCCGGATGTCGAAGTCGAAGATCTCGGTCGGTAGGTAGAGGGTGGCGCAGGAGTTGGGAATGTCCACCACTCCGGAGAACCGTCCCTCGATCGGCGCGGCGCCAAGCAACAGGTAGGCCTGTTCGGGGCTGTAGCCGAACTTGGTCAGGTAGTCGATGGCGTGCAGGCAGGCGCGCTGGAACGCGAGCTGGGAGTCCAGGTAGCGCTGTTCGCCGTCGGTGGTGACGGAGATGCCGGTGAAGGCCAGCCACTGGGAGTACTGCGGGTCGGTGATCCCCGGCATGAAGACCGGTGCCGACACGTGGTAGGTGTCCATGCCGCCCTTGATCAGGTCGACGTGCAGGTCGATGAACCCGCCCATCTCAATGGCGCCGCAGAACGTGATTTCACCGTCGCCTTGGGAGAAGTGGAGGTCGCCGACGGAGAGGTTGGCGCCGGGGACGTAGACCGGGTAGAAGACCCGGCTGCCTTTGGTGAGGTTCTTGATGTCCTGGTTGCCGCCGTTCTCCCGTGGTGGCGCGGTACGCGCGGCCTCGGCCGCCACCCGCTCGTAGTCGGAGCCGCTGAGGCTGCCGAGGATCGCGTCTTTCGGCTCCGGCGGCAGCGACAGCGGCGGTACCCGGTCGGGGTCGGTGGCCCGCAGCGCCGATTCCCGCTGGTTCCATTTCGCTAGCAGCTCGGCGGAGGGGGCGGTACCCATCAGTCCAGGGTGGATCATTCCGGTGAAGGTGACCCCGGGGATGTGGCGGGAGGTCGCCTTCTGTCCCATGAAGTCCCAGACGGCCTTGTAGGCGTCCGGGAAGTAGTCGGTGAGGAACGAGCCGCCGTTGTGCTTGGCGAAGATCCCGGTGTAGCCCCAGCCTTGACCGGCCAGCGGGCCGGAGTCTTCCTGCGGGAGTGGGCCGACGTCGAGGATGTCGACGATGAGGAGGTCGCCGGGCTCGGCACCCTCTACCGCGAACGGCCCGCTGAGGGCGTGCACGATCGTGAGCGGCGCGTCCCGGATGTCGTCCGCGGAGTCGTTGTTCTGGATCTCTCCATCGAACCACTCCCGGCAGTACGCCCGGAATGAGGCACCGGGGCGGACGGTGGCCACGGGCGGAATGTCGGGATGCCATCGATTATGGCCGATCTTCTCCTGGTCACGGAACTTCCGGTTGGAGTCCAGCGGAAACAGCACTTCGGGCATGGTTACTTCCCTTCTTGTCCTGCGGTCAGGGCCGTGGTAGGCGAGCGTGGTCCGGGTGGGCCAGACGTGGCCGCTGCCGCCGGCGTCCAGGAATGGTCGACACCACCTCGGGCGCCTCCGCACTCCGCCCGGCACGTTCGATCGCCGCCGCCAAGCGACGGGGGGTACGGGTCAGCGCCGGCGCGGAAAACACCCGGGCGGCCGGTACTCCGCAGGCGGGACACGGCACTTCCCTGGTCGCCTCGCCGATGGGAAACGACACCGTGAATTCCTGATGCTGGACGCAGCGGTACTCGTATATCGCCATCCGCCCTCCCTGACCGACAAGCGCCAGACGTCGGCTCGGTGCTCCGTGCGACATGCTGTTGCCCAGTATCGGAGGCATGCGAAGTATTTTCAGTCGAATACGGAAAATCACTACAACTACCTGCGGGACCGCGACGGTGACCAGGCCCGCAGCCGCGGAGCCTTCCGGTTCCGGCCGGCGGCATCACGGCGACTAGGCTGAGCCCGTGGACGCGCACGCGCTCTGGGAGCTGGTCGATCAGGCCCGCGCCGCCGCCGGCGACGACGCGGACGAGCTCGACCTAGTGATCGACCACCTGACCACGCTGCTGTTGGAGAAAGATCCGGACGAGATCGCGCTGATCGACCAGCAGCTGTGGCAGACGTTGCGGGACTCCCATCGAGCGGAGCTGTGGATGGCCGCGGCCGTCGTCAACGGTGCGGGGCGGGATGACGGATTCGACGCCTTCCGCGGCTGGCTGATCGCCCAGGGGCAGGAGGTGTTCACCCGGGTAGTCGCGGCCCCGGACCGGCTCGCCGACCTACCGGCGGTCGTCCACGCGGCCCACTCCGGTGCGCTGCTGGACGGCGGCGAAGTGCTCATGCTCGCTGCGGAGGTCTACCAACAGGTCACTGGCCAGGAGCTTCCGCAAGGCCGGTTCGCGGTGCTGCCGGATTTCTCCGCAGTGGACCTCACGAACGACACGATGCTGCGCCGCCACCTCCCTCGCCTCACCGCGCTATTCCGCTCGTGACTCCTCGCGGGTTCTCCCGCTGCGGGCATCGGCCCTGAGTGGGCCACTGACGCCACTGCCCACTCAGGGGACCGATACCGCGCCGCCGTCAGCAGGTGTTGAGCATGCTCTGTAGTGCGGCCCGTTCGGCGGGCTGCACGGTGAGGTTCCAGCGGTACTTGGTGCGGATCCACATCTTGGCGTACGTGCAGTGGTAGGCCGGTCGCGGCTTCCACCTCGCGGGGTCCTGATCGCCCTTGGCACGGTTGACGGTGGCGCTCACCGCCCGCAGTTGGGGCCCACCGAGGCCGTTGGCGAAGGCTCGCCGCTGCTCCGTGGTCCACGCGTACGCGCCGGAGCGCCAGGCCTCGGCGAGGGGAACGACGTGGTCGATGTCGACCTGGTCGGCTGAGTAGAGGGTGACGTGGTCGTACGGGCTGTACCAGCGCCCCGCCACCGGCTGGCAGTTGGGACCGACCACCACGTCGATGCCGTCACGTTTCAGCACGCTCTGCCGCGTGGTGCACCCGCCGCTGGAGGTCCAGTGTGGGAACAGGGCGCGAGAGTAGCCGGCCATGGACGCTTCGGGGGCGGTGACCAGCGCATTCAGTTCCGCCTGGGCGGTGGCCTTGGTGGGGATGCCGGGTGGGGTGGCCGCGGCGGGGGAGCCGATCAGGGAGGAACCGATCAGAGTGGTCGCGGTCACGAGCGCCGCGAGGAGCAGACGCCACCGGAGGCGGTGATGCCGGAGGGGTGGTCGAGGCATGGGGGTCTCCCGAAATGAGTACCGGTAGAGGTCCCTCCAAGGTAGGAGAATAGATGATCTTGTGTCAATTAACAGCACTAGCACACATTTCTCGACTAAGTGGACCGAACCGGGGATTCGGCGGTGTCCAGGAGGGAACACCACGCCAGGCGATACACGACGGCATCTCCGTGAGACTGCGCGAGAAGGTCCTCGGGTGGGTGGTCCGGGTGCTGCTGCTGGAACTGCACGCGGCCCGGGTCACCGGCCAGCTCTCGGCTCCCGATCCGGCCGGGCGCTGGCAGGAGTGGGTGGCACAGGCCCAGCGACCAGGCTTCTGGGAGTCGCTCACCGGGCGCTATCCCACCCTGCTACCCCGGCTGCACACCAGCATCGACCACGCCTGCGCCGCGGCGCTGGCGTTCGCTGATCGGTTCGCCGCCGACCGTGCCGCCCTCACGGCGCTGGTCGGCGGCGAGCCGGTGCTGTCGGCAGTGACGTTCGGAGCCGGAGACAGCCACCGGGGTGGGCATACCGTGGCCAAGGTACGGCTCGCCGACGGCCAACAGCTCATCTACAAACCACGATCGATGCTGATCGACGTGGTGCTGGAACGGTTCTTGGCACGGGTGCTGGCCGATGAGCCGGCCGCTACCCGGATCCGGGTGCCCCGAGCGCTCGACCGGGGCTCCTACGGATGGGCCGAGCAGATCCCGCATCGCTTCTGCGTCGACGATGCCGAGTTACGCATCTACTACCGCAATCTCGGGCACTGGCTGGCCGTCGCCCGCCTGCTGCGCGGCAGCGACCTGCACTCGGAGAATCTGATCGCGGCGGGGCCGGTACCGGTGGTGGTGGACTGTGAAACCTTGTTCACCCCGCAACTTCCGCTCCCCACCTCCGGCAACGGGCTGGCCTTCGACCAGGCCGCCGACCTGGTCCGCGGCTCGGTGCTACGGACCGGCCTACTACCCGGCCGCGCCGGCATGCTGGCGTTCCGGGGGGCCGACGTCTCCGCCGCCGGTGCGCTGCCGGATGAGCAGCCGGAGGTGGACCTCCCGATGGTGGTCGACGGAGGCACCGACCACGCCCGCATAGCAATGGTGAAAGTCCGGCGCGACGGTTCCCGCGACCATCACCCCAGCCCGGTGCCCCGGCTCGTGGAGTTCTGGCCGGAGGTGCTCCGCGGGTATGACGAGCTGACCGCGCATTTGACCACACTGGATAAATCTGGGCAGTTGGCGCCCTGGCTGGCGGAGTTCGCCCCCTGCCAGGCACGGCTGGTGCTGCGCGACACGGTGATCTACAGCGAGTTGGGGGCGATGCTGTGGCACCCGGCCTCGCTGCACAATGAGCCGGCCGCCCGGCAGCGGGCGGCCGCGCTGCTCACCCGCCATGCCCACCACAACGGCGCCCCCAGCGATCCCGCAGTGATTGAGGCTGAGGTCGAAGACCTGCTGGTCGGGGACGTGCCCTGCTACTCCGTCGCCCTGGGCACCGGACTGGTCACCGGACCCGGAGGAGTCACCGTGGACTCGTACGGTGATCTGGTCGAGGCGGCGCTGCGGCAGTGGCGGACCCGGCCGGCCAGCCTCGACCGCGAGGTGATCGAGTCCGCGGTCGCCAGCGCATACCAGGATGATCTCGACCAGTCCGAGAGCAGGGGGTTGACGCCGACCGCGATCGTCCCCACCGACCTCGACCGTCGCCGCCGCGCGGTGGCGGCCTCGATCGTGCGCTCGCTGGTCACGCACGCCATCCGTGGCGAAGACGGCACCGTCTCCTGGATCGCGCCGGTGATCGGCCTCAACGGCGTGGGGATCCAGCCCCTGATGCTCGACCTGTACGGCGGTCTGCCAGGAGTGGCGGTGCTGGTGACGGCCTACCAACGGGAGGTCGCCGCGGGGCGAGCCGACCCGGTGCCCGGGGCCGACGAGCTGGGGGCGCAGGTGCTGCGATCACTGATCGCCATGGACGATCGTGCGCACGAGCTGTGGCAGGAACAGCCGAACGCCCGTCCGGATCCACCCGGCGCCTACATCGGTACCGGCGGCCGGATCTGGAGCTGGCTGCTGCTGGCACGACTGGAAGCGATTCCGCTCGCGGATGGTCTACGACGGGCGACCGCGGCCGCGGCGCTGATCCCGGCCGCGGTCGACGCCGATGAGGCGAATGACGTGTTGAGTGGGATGGCCGGCGCGATCGTGCCGCTGCTGCGCCTGTCCGAACTCACCGGTGACCCCCGGTGGCGGCAGGAAGCGGTCCGGATCGGTGACCGGCTCGCCGACCTCGCCCGGCCCGCCCCCACCGGGGTACGTTGGCCCGGCTCACGGTCCGCCGACGGGCTCAGCGGGTTCGCCCACGGCGCCCTCGGTATCGCCTGGGCGTTGGCCTGGCTGGCCGACGCCACCGGCCAGGAGCGGTTCGCGGCGCTGGCCGAGGCGGGCCTCCAGTTCCAGGACTCGCTCTACGACCCCACCACCGGCGCCTGGCAGGATCCGCGTAAGGAACCCGGGACGTTCGCCCACAACTGGTGCTACGGCAGCGACGGGATCGCGGTCGTCGCCTCCGACCTCTCCCCCGACCGGTTCCCCCACCGGCACGACCTGCTGCGTCGGGCCGCCGCCGCCACCTGGGCCGGCAGCTTCGGCCGCACCCACACGCTGTGCCACGGTGATCTGGGGGCATGGGAGGCGATGGACCGGGCCGTCACCGCCGGGGTGGCGCCACCTCACCTGACCCGGGACGCGCTCGACGCGCGGGTGGTGAGCAGCCTGACCGAGTTCGGCCCCCACTGGGCGGTCACCAGCACCATGTTCCGGCCCGGCCTGCTGGCTGGTGCGGGCGGGATCGCGTACCAACTGCTGCGGATGGACCGCGACAGCGCCCTGCCGTCGCTGCTGCTACCGGACCCCGCCGCATAGCCCGACAGCCCTGCGCGATGGGCACGGCGCCGCGCACCCGCGGCAGCATTCGCCCGTGACCGGTTCGGCCGCCGGGCGGTCAGGGGCATCTGGTAGCCGACCCGCTCAGCGGTAGTAGACCGCCAGCGGGTAACCGTCGTGGTTGGTGATCCGGAACGGGGTCTCGAACACCCCGGTGAGCACCTCCGGGCACATGATCTCCGTCGGGGTGCCGACGTGCGCTACCTGCCCCTGGTTGAGCACCACGATCCGGTCGGCGTACGCGGCGGCGAAGTTCAGATCGTGCACCACGATCACGATGGTCTTGCCGAGCTCGTCCGCGGCCATCCGCAGCTGAGTCATCATCGACACCGCGTGCCGGATGTCGAGATTGTTCAACGGCTCGTCCAGCAGGATGTACTCGGTGTCCTGGGCCAGCACCATCGCCACGTACGCCCGCTGCCGCTGCCCACCGGAGAGCTGGTCGAGATACCGGTCGGTGATCTCCTCCAACTTCAGGAACGCGATCGCGCGGTCGATCTGTTCGTGGTCGGCGGCGGTCAGCCGCCCCCGCGAGTGGGGGAACCGTCCGAACCCCACCAGGTCGCGGACCGTGAGGCGGGTGATGAAGTGGTTCTCCTGCCGCAGGATCGACAACAGTTTGGCCAGTTCCCGCCCCGGGGTGGTGGCCACGTCCCGCCCCGCGATCGTCACCCGACCGGTGGTGGGGGCGATCAGCCTGCCCATGATGGTCAGCAGGGTGGACTTGCCGGCCCCGTTCGGCCCTACCAGCGCGGTGATCCCGCCCGCCGGGAGCTCCAGGTCGATCGGGCCTAGGACCCGGGTATCACCGTATACTTTGGTCACTCCAGATACCGTGATCATAGGCTTCCCTTCCGCAGCAGGTAGATGAGGAAGAACAGGCCCCCCGCAAATTCGATGATCACCGATAGCAGGCCGGCGGCGTAGAACACGTGCCGCAGCACGAAGTAGCCACCCAGCAGCGTCACGACCCCGAGCAGGAACGCGAACGGTAGAACGTGCCAATGCCGGGACGAGCCGACGAGCTGGTACGACAGGGTGGCGATGATGAACCCGAAGAAGGTCATCGGCCCCACCAGCGTGGTCGAGATCGAGATCAGAACCGCGGTCAGGATCAGCAGGACGATGATCTCCCGCTTGAAGTGCAGCCCCAGGTTGGTGGCGGTCTCCCGACCTAGCGCCAGTACGTCCAGTCGATGCCGCCGCTGCCACACCAGGGCCAGCACCACGATCACCACCAGCCCCGCCCACGGCAGATACTCCTTGTGGGAGTTGCTGAGGTTGCCGAACAGGCGGGCGGACAGGATGTCGAACTCGCTCGGGGTCAGCAGCCGCTGCATGAACGTGGACAGCGCCCCGAACCCGATCCCGAACACCACCCCGATCAACAGCATCACGTGCAGGTCGCCCCGCCTGCCAGCGAACAGCCAGGTGTAGAGCGCGGTGGCGAACCCCACCATCAGCAGGCTCTGCAGCACCACCTTCGGCAGCCCATCGGTGCGGGACAGGGTGTCGGCGCCGAAGAAGAACACCAGCCCGGTCTGCATCACCACGTACAGGGCATCGAACCCCATGATGGAGGGGGTGAGGATCCGGTTACTGGTGGCGGTGTGGAACAGCACGGTCGCCACCGCTTGGCAAGCAGCGACGATCACGATGGTGGCCACCGAGACCACCCGCATGTTCACGATCAGCCAGAATCCGCGGGTGCCGGGTGCCGGCCCGATGTCCCAGGTGAGCACCAGCACCGCGGCGGCCACCGCCAGCACCGTCAGAATGACGAACCGCGGCCACAGTCGGGGGCGGCGGGCAGCGGCCATCGGCCGGACCGGCGCCGGCGGAGCTTTCGTCACCGTCTCATGCATCACGCCGCTGCCTCAACAACAGGAAGATGAACACCACCGCGCCGACCAGCCCGAGCACCATCGCGATCGGCACCTCGAACGGCATCCGGACGACCCGGCCGATGATGTCGCAGGTCACGGTCAGCCCCACTCCGCCCACACACACCCAGGGCAGGTTGGAGCGCAGGTTGTCCCCCCGCGCCAGGGACACCACGTTCGGCACGACCAGCCCGAGGAACGGCAGCATGCCCACCACCACGGTGGTGACCCCGGTGGCCAACGCCACCAGGCTGGTGCCGAAGAACACCACCA
Source organism: uncultured Actinomycetota bacterium (assembly GCA_963809545.1). Taxonomy (GTDB): domain Bacteria; phylum Actinomycetota; class Actinomycetes; order Mycobacteriales; family Micromonosporaceae; genus Natronosporangium. The sequence continues at coordinate 283,337 of CAWEKD010000009.1, forward strand.
GGTGGTAGCGCACCCCGACGCTGGTAGCGACCTCCTCCCCCAGCCCGGCGATGGTGAACCGGTCCGCCGCCACGTACGCGAGGGCGACGATCACAGCGACCAGCCACAGGATCTCGTACCGGCCGCGGACCACCCCGGTGAAGCTGCCCATGAACCAGGTGCCGAGCATCTGCAGCAGGTTGGTGGACACCGCCAGGTAGGTGGTGAAGGCGGAGACCACCGCCCCGAGCATGATGCCGATCAGCGGCACGACCAGTGACGAACGCAACGCCACCCGCCGCAGAATGGCCAGAAAGATCATGGTGCCGACGAACGCGGCCAGGCTCGCCGTGACCATCTTGGTGGCGATGTTCGCCCCCGGAGCGATCAGGACCGTGAGCAGCAGTCCCAGCGCGGCCCATTCGGTGGTACCGGTGGTGGTCGGCTCCACGAACCGGTTCCGGGTGAGCATCTGCATGATCAGGCCGGACACGCTCATCGCGCACCCGGCCAGCACCAGGGCTACGGTACGGGGCACCCGCGAGATGAAAAACATCTCGGTGCCGAACTCTTTCTCAGTGATGTCGTAGGCGCCGACGAACAGCGAGAGCACCATCAGGCCGGCGACCACGGCGATGGCCACCGGCAGGGCGAACCGGTGGCTAGCCCGGGTGCGGCTTCCGCTCGGAGGGCGGGTCGTCGTAGCAGTCACGGTGCTCCCATCTGGTGGCCGGGTGCCGGGCGGCGCTCGCCCGGCACCCGGTGTTCGGTCAGCTGGCCGCGGCGAACGCGTCCGCCACCGAGCGATACAGCGTGGTGTACGCCTGGATGCTCTCGTCCAGGTAGAAGGTCGGCTCGAGGTAGATGATCTGGCCCTCACGGACCGCGGTCACGTTCTTGAGCGCCTCCGACTCCTCAATCAGCTGGGCGGCGGCGACGTAGCCCTCCGGCAGCAGGGCCGCGTCCCGATCCAGCACGATCAGCCAGTCCGGGTTGGCGGCGGCGATCGCCTCCACGCTGATTTCGTCACCGTGGGCGACGTCCTCAGCTTCCCGCTCGATCGCGGGGGTGAGCTCCAGGCTGGGGAAGACGTGCCCCACGCCCCGAGCAGATCCCGGGGCCACGTAGGCGATGGTGTTGCCGGAGGTGATCAGCCCGACCACGGTGTCGTCCTCGTTGTACGCCTCCCGGGCCGCCTCGACCGCCTGGTCGAACTCGTCGATCAGCGCCTGCGCCTCGGCTTCCTTGCCGAAGATCTTCCCGAGGGTGCTGATCTGCCGCTTGAGCTCCGCCGTGTGGTCGTGACCATCCCGCGGGGTGAGCTCGATCGTGGTCGGCACCAGCGCCTTGATGTCCTCGTAGTGGCTGGCGAAACGCAGTCCGCCGATGACCAGGTCCGGCTCAGCTTCGACGATCACCTCAAGGTTGGGCTCACGGTGGTTACCGACGTCGAGGACATCCGGGTTGTCGGTGTACTCCGGCCAGAGGTTACCCATCACGCCCTTGGGAGCGGCCACCAGCGGAATCCCCCAGTCGCTGAGGGTCTGGAAGACCGTGTTGTCGAGAGCCACCACCCGCTGCGGATTGACCGGAACCTCGATCTGCCCGTGGTTGTCTTCGATGACGATGGTGGCAACGGTGGTGCTTTCCTCACTGACGCCCGTCTCGCTAGTGCACGCGGAGAGCAGTGCCCCGATGAGCGCCACCGCACCAAGGGCAGCGACTCGGCGGAGCCTAGCCGGTCGTTTCACGAACATCTCCCATCAGGTGAAGGTCCGAGCCGGTCCCGTACCTGGGTGGCACGAGCCGGAGCTTAGTTAGGTCAGGCTAACCTGAGCGAGGTTAGGGTAACCTAACTTCCCACAGAGGTACAGCCACCCCCTGGGTGACCCACACCGTGATGGAGATCGATCAGACTATGGCCTTCACCCTCACCAAAACCCGCAATGACCTGGTGTTTCGACGGGCGGCCCTAGCCGACCGCACCTGGCTGACCGACCACTACCTGCGGGTACGACTGGTCGGTGAGGAGCTGCGAGGCTTCACCTCCCCGGGTGCTGATGATCACATCCGGGTCTTCTTCCCGCCACATGACCAGCCGTTCGCCTCGGTCGAGCAGCTGCGCGCGGCCCCTAGCCGGGAGTACACCCCGTTGACGTGGGACCCCGACGCGGGGGAGCTGGAGCTGGAGTTCGTGGGCCACGACGGGGACGGAGTCGGCGCGACCTGGGCCTGGCAGGCACCGATCGGTGCCCCGGTGGGGATCGGCGGCCCGCGGGGGTCGACCGTGCTGCAGGGCCGACCGGACGTGTGGTTCCTCGCCGGCGACGAGACCGCGATCCCTGCGATCCGCCGCTTCCTCGCCCTAGCCGGCCCGCATGCCACCGGCCGGGTGCTCATCGAAGTCCCGGAACCCGGCCGGGAAGTGCCGGTGGCCCACCCGTCTGGGGTGGAGCTGGAGTACGTCCATCGCAAGGACCTTCCCGCCGGCGAGGCGCTGATCGAGAGGCTCAACCAGTTCGGCACATCCGATCGGCCGACCGGGGACGTGTTCGTGTTCATCGCCGCGGAGCGCAGCGTGGTCAAGCCCGGCCGGGCACTGGCGCTCGACCGGTGGGGACTCGACCCCGACCAGACGATCATCAAGGGCTACTGGGCGCGGGGCAACGACACCTACCACGCTCCCCACTGACGCCTGCGGGACCGTCCTTCCGCAGCCGCCTCAGCTGCGGAAGGACGTGAGCGCGCCCGCGTGCTACCTCGTATCAGCTCTTGTCCAAGAGGTCGGCCACCAGGCTGGCGACCCCGACCAGGGTGCCGATGATGGCGGTCGCCAGCATCGTCAGGTGGTAAGCCGCCCCGTTCACCCAGTAACCATCCCGGTCGGCGTGTGGAGGTGGCGCGGGCAGAGCGCGGCTGCGGGAGTGGCAAATGATCGATAATGCCGATGGCCGCTTCGGGCTAGGCGAGCCGCGGCGGGGACCACGTCCCACCGAGAACATGCCAGTCCAGGAAGGCGAACACCGTCTCGTACCAGATCCGGGCGTTGTGCGGGGAGAGGATCCAGTGGTTCTCCCCTGTGAACTCCAGGAACCGGTGCGGCAGCTCCGCCGGATCGCCGGCGTGCCGGCTCACCAAGTCCCAGAACGCCCGCAGCCCCTCCCCGTGCGGCACCCGGTAGTCACGCTTGCCGTGAATGATCAGCATCGGGGTGGTGATCCGGTCGACGAACCGGTGCGGAGAGTTCTCGGCGTACCAGTCCGGATGCTCCTCCAGGGTGCCGAACAGGCGGGTCTTCCACTCCGCCGCGTCGGTGGTGGCGTGCTGCTGGTCAGCCGCCCACAGCGCGGCGTGGCTGACGATTGCCTTGAACCGGTCGGTGTGCCCCGCCACCCAGTTGGTCATGTAGCCACCGAACGACGCCCCCAGGCAGGCGGTTCGGTCCGCGTCGATGTCGTCCCGAGCAACCACCACGTCCAGCAGGGCCTCGACGTCCCGCCACACCAGCGCCGCCCGGTGCGGCCAGGCCCGGCGGATCCACTCCTGGCCATAGCCGGTGGACAGCGCGGGGTCAGGTAGCAGCACCGCCCAGCCCCGCGCGGCGGCGACCCACGGGCACCACCGCCACGACCAGGCGTTGAACGAGGTGAAGGGGCCACCGTGGATCCACTGCATCAGCGGCGCCGGCCGCGACGTGTCCTGCGGCAACACCAGCCAGCCGCGGACGGTGGCACCGTCCGAGACCGTCGCCGTCACCTCCACCAACCGACCCGGCAACTCCGGCCGCGGCGCCGGCGACGGCAGGTAGGCGGGGGTGCCGTCGGTGGCGTGAGTGTCCAACCGCACCGGCTGCGGCGGGCAGTCGATCGCCGACCGCAGCGCGTAGATGCTGTCGCCGTCGGGGCTCACCGACAGGTGGGAGTAGACGGCGTCCGAGACGATCCGACGGTACGTCCCGGTGGCGAGGTCGACCGCGATGATGGCGCCCCGCCCCTGCCGGTCACCGGCCACGTACAAGGTGGCGGAGTCTGGGGCCCACACGTACTCCGTGGGCGTCAGTTCCTCGGTCAGGTCGAACGACCGGTACTCACCGCCGGCCAGATCGTGTACGCACACCGCCCACGTCCCCGGGGTGTGGTAGTCGCCGGCGTCCCTCCGGTGGGCCGCCACGAACCGGCCGTCGGGCGAGATGACCGGACGGGTGTGGTCGATCCCGGGTTCGTCGACGAGGGTGCGCCGCTCCCCGGTCGCGACGTCGATCGCCACCAGGGCGGTGTGGGTGCGGCCGTGCGGTTCCCGGACCGTCCACGTGGACACCACCGTCGCCCCGCCCGGCGACAGGTCGTAGCTCGCCTCCACCAAGGCCGGCCCTGCGTCCGGGGTCAGATCCCGCAGGGGGCCGGGGTCGTCGACCCAGCCCACCAGCAGCCGCGGAAAGTCCGGGCCGAGCTCGTGATCCCAGTACCGGACCGGGAACCCGTCATGCAGGATCGCACTAACCTTTGACTCCTTGCGATCCTTCCGCCACTGCCGGTCACCCTCCTCGTCCGTGCCGGGCAGCCGGGAGGTGGTCACCACGTACCCCGAGGATGCGTAGGCCCCTACCGGTTGCGACAGGCCACCGGGGCTGGTCGCGATCCGGGCGGCCTCCCCCTGCCGCGGCAGCCGCCACAGCGCCGGCTCCTCCGGCTTCTCCCCGTCCGGCCCGGGGCGCTTGGAGGTGAACAGCAGCGAGCCGTCTCCGGCGAACGCCGGCTCCGACTCCCCCGGCTCCGAGTGGGTGAGCCGACGCGGCTCGGCGACCCCGGCCGGGTCGATCTCCCACAGTGAGGTCTGGTAGCGGGCCCCGTCGGGCGCCACCTGCTGGAGGGAAGCGACGAGTCGGCCACCGTCCGGCGCGAGCACCAGCCCGGTCAGGCGAGGGATCGAGACGAAGTCGCGAAGGTCGTGGAACGGAGTCGAAGGGGTGGACACGAGAAGAAGCCTACCGAGTCGTGCCACATCATGATCGTCACGCCCGAGACGCTGGCTACTCCGACGCCGGGGCTATCCGTCGCAGCGCTTCCGCCAGCGCCTCCGGGGTCCGGACGACCGCCGCGGAGCCGTCGTCGAACAGCAGGATCGGGCGCTGGATGAGCTCCGGTGACTCCACCATCGCCTCGATCCACCGGCGCTCCGCCCCCGACTCCCGGGGCCAGCTGTCCATGCCCCGCTGAACCGCGGCCGGCTCGCCGGTGCGGCACAGCTCCCAGGGAGCCATCCCGAGCCGGCGCAGCACCTCGGTGAGTTCCTCCACGGTGGGAGGATCCTCCAGGTAAGCCCGTAGCCTCACCGGTACACGCGCCTCAGCCAGGCTTGCCCGGGCTGCCGCACACTTTGAGCAGGACGGGTTGTTCCACATCTCCATACGCCCATCCTCTCAACCGTTCCGCCCCCGGCGGTCCGGGCGGCGACCCAGACAGGAGGTTCACCATGGGTTACCCCGCTACCCCACCCCACGACCGGCCCGACCAGCTGCAGCAGATCCAAAGTGGTCTGATGGAAGGCGAACGGATCCTCGCGGTCTATGACGCGATCGGGGTCGGCACCGGTTTCATCGGACTCACCGATCGGCGGGTCATCCTCCAGGACACGTCCTTCGTCGGCAAAAAGGTCGCGATCACCAGCATCCCGTACTCGAGGATCACCAGCGTCAGCGTGGTGAGCAACAAGTCCTGGGCGGGCTCATTCTTCTCCACCGGCTCGATCGCCATCCATGTCGGTCCCCGCACCTACGAGGTGGACTTCCGAGGGACGGAGAAGAGCCAGTACGTCCACAACCTGATCCTGCACTACATCACCTGACCGGTGCCGGTTTACTTCCACCGGAAGTGGACGAACAGCCGCCCGAAGTTCTTCGAGTCCTTCTCCACGCGGTGGTAGAGGGCCTTGATTTCCTTCTGCGCCAGAAACCGCAGTACCCGCTTCTTCAGTTGTCCGGAGCCCTTACCCGGGATGATCTCGACCATCGGTGCCCGGATCCGCACCGCCTCATGGATGATTTCCCGCAACGCCCGGTCGATCTCGGCACCCCGGTTGTACACGTCGTGCAGATCCAGCTTCAGTTTCACGCCCCCACTATGCCTGCCCGTCGACAGGGGGAGCCGCGACAAGCAAGGCTGAACCCGCCTCGACCGCCGCCCCTCGCGGTCAGCGGGCAGCGTGGCGGAGGCGGCGAGGTGCGGCCCGGCCACGGTGCTGACTACCCGACCTGCACCCTATCGCTCTGATGTAGATGAATCATCCCGTTTGGGGTCCACACTCTCCTGCGCCCACCCTGATGACCGCTTCACCGCTGAAAGACCTGGGGCGGAGTGTCGCATGTGCAGGAACATCCACACGACGTGGCAGCGGGTAGCCCACGAGCCGGGCCGGAATCATTCCGGTTGGCGCTCAGATACGAACTAAGGCCATCTCTGTGTGGCGAGATGGCCTTTGGCATGCGTGGGCGGTACTGGGATCGAACCAGTGACCTCTTCCGTGTCAAGGAAGCGCGCTCCCGCTGCGCCAACCGCCCGGCAACTCCACCGCGTGCGCCCACGCCATGGAATGGATTGAGGTGGGGACGGGATTTGAACCCGCGTACACGGCTTTGCAGGCCGTTGCCTCGCCTCTCGGCCACCCCACCGAGGTCGAGGCCTCGGTCGCCTCGGCAGCCTCTCCGAGCGGGCGACGGGGATCGAACCCGCGACCTTCACCTTGGCAAGGTGACGCGCTACCAACTGCGCTACGCCCGCGTGGTGTTCCGGTTTCCCGGTTACCGAATGAGAACTTTAGCCGAGCCTCCTCGAGAACGCCAACCGGGGGGTGGGTTCTGGCGCGTCACCGCGCCACCGGCACCGGATCCGGGCCCTCCGTCAGCCCCGTGCACCCGCGCAGCTCCTCGTACTTTTGCAGGATCCTGTCCGCTTCCTCCCCGTCTACCGGGATCGGCTGACCGGTCTCGCGGGAGATCACCGCCGGACGGAACTCCACCGACTCGATCTGCGCCCCCTGCAGGGTCACCCACAGCACCCCGGTGTCGTTGCTGAACCGGTCGTCCCGCCACCACAAGAAGTTGCCCAGCCCGTACTGCACGTACGTGCTCCCCAACCAGCCCCCGCCCAGCAACAGGTGAGCGTGCGTGCCGACCACCAGATCCGCCCCGGCCTCGGCCAGGGCCTCTGCGTAGTCCCGCATCTCCGGCACCGGGCACTCGTTGCCCTCCTGCCCCCAGTGCAGGTAGACCACCACCACGTCGGCCGCCTCCCGCGCGGCGCGCACCGCCGCCAGCGACCGCTCCGTGTCCATGGCGTACGCGATCCCGGACCGGTCGTCCCCGGCCGCCCAGGACTCCCACAACTCGTACACCTGACTGAACCCGAGGAACGCGATCCGCACCCCGTGCACCTCGGCGACCCAGGGGGCGTACGCGGCGGCGGCGTCCTCCCCCGCCCCCACCACCGCCACCCCCGCGGCCTCGGCGTGCGCCAGGGTGTCGGCCAACCCCTCCCGGCCGTAGTCCAGGGCGTGGTTGTTGGCCAGCGACACCAGGTCGATCCCGGCCGCCCGGATCGCCTGGTACGTCTCCGGCGGCGCGCGGAAGGTGAACGCCTTCGGCTCCGGGACACCCCCGGTGGTCACCGCCGTCTCGAGGTTCACCATCGCCACATCCGCGGCGGTGAACAGCTCCGCCACCGGCCCGAACGCGGTGTCCGGGTCCGCCAGCAGCGCCCCGGTCCGGTTCGGTACCCCGCCGTCGAAATCCACGAAGTGGACGTCGCCGGCGAACGCCAGCTCGATCACCGGCAGCGCGGTCGGGCTGGGCGACCCGGTCGGGGACTCCTCCGGCGGGTGCCAGCGCGGCGGATCGGCGGACGTACAACCGGCCAGCAGCAGCACCAGCAGGGCGGACACCAGACGGGGGGTTCTCATACCGCCGCACCCTACCGAGGGCCGAACCCGGTTAGCCTGACCGGATGACCGACCGACGCATCGCGGTGACCGGCGTCACCGGCGAGATCGGCCGGCGGGTCGCCCACCGACTGGCCGGCCAGGAGCGCCCGCTGCGGCTGCTGGCCCGCGACCCGGCCCGGGCGCCGCAGCTACCGGGGAGCGAGCTCCGGGTCGCCGACTACGCCGACGGGGAGGCGATGCGCGCCGCCCTGCTCGGTGTGGACACCCTGCTGCTGGTCAGCGCCGCCGAACACCCGGACCGGGTGGGGCTGCACCAGACCGCGGTGGACGCGGCGGTCGCCGCCGGGGTGTCGCGGATCGTCTACACCTCGTTCCTGAACGCCTCGGCCGAGGCGACGTTCACGTTCGCCCGCGACCACTGGCACACCGAGCAGTACCTCCGCGCCTGCGGGGTGGACTACACCTTCCTGCGCAACAGCCTCTACCAGGATCTGTTGCCGACGTTCGTGGGCCCGGACGGGGTGCTCCGCGGCCCGGCCGGCGACGGACGGGTCTCGGCGGTGACCCGCGACGACGTGGCCGAGGTGGCGGTGGCGGTGCTGACCAACCCGGAACACCGCGGAGAGACGTACGACGTGACCGGCCCGGAGGCGTTGAGCCTCACGGAGGTGGCCGAGCTGCTGACCAACCTCACCGGTCAGCCGGTCAGTTACCACGCTGAGACCGTGGCGGAGGCGTACGAGTCCCGGGCGGGCTACGAGGCGCCGGCGTGGCTGGTGGCCGGCTGGGTCAGCACCTACACCGCGATCGCCGCCGGGGAACTAGCCACCGTCTCCGACACGGTGCATCGGCTGACCGGCCGCCCGCCGACCCGGTTCGCTGACTTCCTCACCCAGCGTTGACAATCCCCCGGCCCACCGGGTGGGGAGGTCTCGGCAGCCGGTAGCGTACGGACGTGCTGTTTCGCACCTGGGAAGAGCCACCGGAGCGGCACTGGCCTCCGGCGACCGTGGTGGAGGACCACACCGGGACCCCGCACCTGCTGGTGACCAGCCACGCCCTGGTCCGACAGGTGCTCGCCGATCCGGAGACGTTTCGACCGGACAACGCCCTGGACGCCATCACCCCGATCCCGGTGGCGGCGCTGCGGATTCTGGCCGGGCACGGCTTTCGGTTGCCGCCGACGCTGGCCAACAACGGCTCCCCCAGCCACCCGGGGATTCGCGCGATCGTGGCGGATGCGCTGCACCCCCATCGGGTGGAGGCGCAACGGCCGTGGTTGACCGGAATGGTGCGGCGGCGGGTGGCGGGGCTGGCGGCCCGGCTACGCGCCGGGGAGCCGGTCGATCTGTACGCCGGGCTCGCCGCCGACCTGCCGTTGCGGGTGCTGGCCCGGCTGGTGGAGCTGCCCGACTCGGACGTCACCGTGGTCAAAGAGTTCTCCCGGGCGGCCCTGGAACTGTTCTGGGCGCCCCTGTCCGAGGAGCGGCAGCGGCGGTTGGCCGACATCGTCGGCCGTTACCACCGGGTGCTGCGGCAGTGCGCCGCCACCGCCGGCGGCATGGTGGGCCGGTTGCGGGAGTACACCGCCGCCCACCGGTTGCCCGCCGACACCCCGGTCGGGGCGCTGTTCTTCATGCTGGTGGCGGGGCAGGAGACCACTTCCCAGTTCCTCACCCTGCTGCTGCACCGGCTGATTCGGGAACCGGAGATCACCGCAGGGCTGGTCACCGGCGGGATCCGGGTGGAAGACGTGGTGGAGGAAGGGCTGCGCCTGGAACCACCGATCGTCACCTGGCGCCGGGTCACCGCGCGGGAGACGTCCCTGGCGGGGGTGACGGTGCCGGCCGGCACCAGTGTGGTGCTGTGGCTGGCCCAGGCCGGGCGGGATCCGCAGCTCACCGGGCATCCGCACGACCTGACTCCGGGGCAGCGTGGTTCCCGCCGGCACCTGGCGTTCGGGGCCGGGGCCCACCGGTGTGTGGGCGCCCAGTTGGCCCGGATGGAGGCGGCGGTGGTGGTGGCCGAAATCGCACCGCTGCTGACCGGACTCCGGGTGGTACGCGCCCCTTACTACCCGGACAACCTGTCGTTCCGGATGCCGGACGCGCTGGTGGTCGTCCGGGAACGGCCCCGCTCGCCCGGCACCGTGGTCAGTAGGCTTCCTCGGCCCAAATCCGCCAGTCGTCCAGCACCCCGTACAGCTGCGGCGTGAGCCAGGCCGGGGCGGAGCGCTGGAAGATCGGCCCATCCAGCTGGCCGGCGCCCTCCGGCACCGCCCCCGCCAGGTGGGGCCGCAACTCCGCCAGGTTGCTCCAGTGCACCCCGCCCGGGTGGGTGGGCCAGGCACCGATCACCACACAGGCCGGCAGGGAGCGGCGTTCCAACGCCTCCAAGGTGAGCGCGGTGTGGTTGAGAGTGCCGAGACCGGCCCGGGTCACCACCACCACGTGGGCGTCGAGCAGCAGCGCCAGGTCGGCCACGTGCCACGGTTCGCCGGAAGGGCGGACCCCCATCGGCACCAGCAGCCCACCCGCCCCCTCGATCAGCACCAGGTCGTGCTGCTTGGCCTGCGCGCGGACCGCGTCCACCACGTCGTACAGCTCCAGCGGCGGGGTGTGGCTGAGCCGGGCGGCCACCAGCGGCGCCAGGGGGTCGGGGTACTCGGCGAGGCAGATCGCGGTGGCGGGAGCGGCGAGCCGCACCACTTCGGAGATGTCGTCCGGCTCGTCGTACGCGGTGCCGGTCTGGGCCGGTTTCACCACCGCCACCCGCAGCCCCGACGAGGTGGCGGCGGTAGCGATCGCGGCGGCGGTGACGGTCTTGCCCACTCCGGTGTCGGTACCGGTGACCACCACCGGGCCTTTGAGGTCCTCCCAGCTCATGGCGCCGCCTCCACCACCACGTCGAGCGCGGCGTCGAAGTCGCCGCGCGGCACCCCTACGTTGATCGTCAGCCGTAACCGAGAAGTATTGTCTGGTGTGGACGGTGGACGGAAGCAGCCGACCGCCACCCTCCGGGCGGCGCACCGATTGGCCCACGCCACCGCCGCCTCAGCGTCAGGCGCAGGTACCGACAGTATCCCGGCCGCCGGGGTGGATGGGGTCAGCCCCGCCGTAGCCAGCCGAGTCACTGCCGCCGCGGCCCGCTCCCGCAGCTCCGCCCGCAACGAGTCGCCCGCCCGGGCCAGCCGGACCGCCGCCCGGACTCCCGCCACGACCGCCGGCGGTGGGGCGGTGTCGTAGATGAAGGTGCGGCCGGTGTCGACCAGGTGGCGGATGAGCGCGGCCGGGCCGGCCACCACTCCCCCCGCTCCCCCCAGGGCCTTGGACAGGGTGGCGGTCACGACTACGTCCGGTTCGCCGGCCAGTCCGGCGGCGACCACCCCGCCGGCCCCGGCGGGGCCGAGCAGGCCGAGCCCGTGGGCGTCGTCGACCACCAGCACCGCCCCGTGCGCCCGGGTGATCTGATGCAGTTCCGCCAGCGGCGCGAGGTCCCCGTCCACGGAGAACACCGACTCGGTCACCACCAGCGCCGGGCGGCCCTTCGCGTCCGCCAACGCCGCCGCTACCGCGGCCGGGTCGGCGTGCGGCACCACCACGGTCTCGGCCCCGGACAGTCGGCAGCCGTCCACCAACGAGGCGTGGTTGTGGGCGTCGGTCACGATCCGGGTGCGGGGACGCACCAACCCGGTCAGCACCCCCAGGTTGGCCAGGTATCCGGAGGAGTAGACCAGCGCCTGCTCGGCGCCGAGCCAGTCGGCCAACTCCTGTTCCAACGCGGTATGGGCGTCGGTGGTGCCCCGCACCAGCCGGGAGCCGGTGGCCCCCAACCCGTATCCGGTCAGCGCCTCGGCCGCGGCCGCCACCACTTCCGGATGCCGGGTCAGCCCCAGGTAGTCGTTGCCGGCGAGGTCGGTCACCGGCTCACCCGGCGCACGGGGCCGCAGTCGCCTGGTCAGCCCCGCCCGGGCCCGCAACTGCGCCCGCCGCTCCAGGGTCGCCAACCATCCGGTCACGGCCGGTACGTTACTCGACCGTATGGATGTGCCAGGGTATGGCCACCAGGTCAGCGGTAGGGTACCGGGCATGGCAGACGTCCTTGATCGCGCACGTACCCAGGTCTTGGAGAACGGCATCGGGCTGGACGAGGCCGGGGTGCTGGAAGTGCTCCAGTTGCCGGACGATCGCCTACCGGAAGCGCTGCAGCTGGCACACGAGGTGCGGATGCGCTGGTGCGGGCCGGAGGTCGAAGTCGAGGGAATCGTCTCACTGAAGACCGGTGGCTGCCCGGAGGACTGCCACTTCTGCTCCCAGTCCGGCCTGTTCACCTCCCCGGTACGGGCGGTCTGGCTGGACATTCCGGCGCTGGTGGAGGCGGCGAAGCAGACCGCGGCCACCGGGGCGACCGAGTTCTGCATCGTGGCGGCCGTACGCGGACCGGACGAGCGGCTGATGGCCCAGCTGCGGGAAGGGGTCAAGGCGATCCGGGCGGAGGTGGACATCCAGATCGCCGCCTCGGTCGGGATGCTCACCCAGGAGCAGGTGGACGAGCTGGTGGAGATGGGGATCCACCGCTACAACCACAACCTGGAGACGGCCCGGTCGTACTTCCCGAAGGTGGTCACCACCCACACCTGGGAGGAGCGGTGGGAGACCCTGCGGATGGTGCGCGAGTCGGGGATGGAGGTGTGCTGCGGCGGCATCCTCGGGATGGGTGAGAGTCTGGAGCAGCGGGCCGAGTTCGCCGCCCAGCTGGCCGAGCTGGATCCGCACGAGGTGCCGCTGAACTTCCTCAACCCTCGCCCGGGTACGCCGCTGTCCGAGCAACCGGTGCTGGAGCCGAAGGACGCGCTGCGGGCGATCGCGGCGTTCCGGCTGGCGCTGCCCCGCGCGCTGCTGCGGTACGCCGGTGGGCGCGAGATCACTCTCGGGGACTTGGGCACCCGGGACGGTCTGCTGGGCGGCATCAACGCCGTGATCGTCGGCAACTACCTGACCACCTTGGGCCGGTCGCCTACCGAGGACCTGGAGCTGCTGCGCGAGCTGAAGATGCCGGTGAAGGCGCTGTCGAAGACCCTGTGACGACCGGCCTTGGCCGCGCCGGCGCCCACGATCGGCGGCGATAAGGTTCCTGCCGTGGACCAGGCGACCCGCGCCCACCAGGGGCGCAGCTTCAACGTGGTGGCGGCCGAGTACGAACGGGGCCGCCCCGGCTGGCCGACGACGATGGTGGATCGGCTGGCCACCGTTTTGGATCTGCCGGCCTCAGCCACCGTGCTGGATCTCGGCGCCGGTACCGGCAAACTGACCCGCGTGCTGGTCGGCCGGTTCGCGCGCGTGGTGGCGGTGGAGCCGCTGCCGGCGATGCGGTCCCAGCTGGTGGCGCAGGTGCCGCAGGCCGAGGTGTATGAGGGCAGCGCCGAGCGGATTCCGTTGCCGGACGGCAGCGTGGACGCGGTGTTCGTGGCGGACGCGTTCCACTGGTTCGATTGGCCGGCGGCGCTCGCCGAGATTGCGCGGGTGACCGGGCCGGCCGGTCGGTTGGTGCTGCTGTGGCATGGCGCGGACGGGCCCTGGGAGCCGGCGCTGCCGGAGTCGGTGCGGGAACGGATTCGGCACGCCGCCGCCCAGTACCCTCCCGGCGGGGTGGTGGTGGAGGGGGGCGAGTGGCGGCAGGCGTTCACCGGATCGGCGTTCGGGCCGCTGGTGGAGGAGAGCGTCCCCTACGAGTTCGTCACCGACCGGGAAGGCGTGATCGCCAATCTGCTGTCGCTGAGTACGGTGGCCCGGCTGCCGGAGGCGGAGCGGGAGGCGCTGCAGGCCGAGCTGGCCACCCTGCCGGAGACCACCTACCGCCGGAAGCTACCGATTCGGCTGTACTGGACCCGTAAACGGGGGGTGCCGACCCAACCGGGGCACCGCCCGGACGAGCCGGCCTCACCCCAGTGGTGTGACCGGTGCGGGGGCGGGCTGGCCGAGGCGGACCACACCGCCTGCCAGGCGGCCCGGGCGTGGGAGCCGCCCCGGTTCTGTCCGTACTGCCGGCGCCGGATGAAGGTGCAGGTGTTACCGGCGGGCTGGCGAGCCAGTTGTGTCGCCCACGGCGAGACCCGCGCCGGCTGATCGACGCGCGACCTCGGAGCGTGCCCACTGACGGCACCGCGGCCGGGTACGGGGGTACCCGGCCGCGGTCGAGTCGGTGATCAGCCGCGTTTCTCCAGCGGGACGTAGGGGCGGCGGTCGGGACCGATGTAGATCTGACGCGGCCGACCGATCCGGGTGGCTGGATCGTTGATCATCTCACGCCACTGGGCGATCCAGCCGGGCAGCCGGCCGATCGCGAACAGGACCGTGAACATCTTGGCCGGGAAGCCCATCGCCTTGTAGATCAACCCGGTGTAGAAGTCCACGTTCGGGTACAGCTTGCGGGAGATGAAGAACTCGTCCGACAACGCGATCTGCTCCAGCTCCATGGCCAGATCCAGCAGCGGGTCGGACTTCTCCAGCCGCGCCAGCACCTCCTGCGCGGTCTGCTTGACGATCTTCGCCCGCGGGTCGTAGTTCTTGTAGACCCGGTGGCCGAAGCCCATCAAGCGGACGTTGCTCTGCCGGTCCTTGACCTTGCGGACGAACCCGGCCACGTCCCCACCGTCGGCGTAGATGCGCTCCAGCATCTCCAGCACCGCCTGGTTGGCTCCGCCGTGCAGCGGGCCGGACAGCGCGCCGATCCCGGCCGAGATCGAGTTGAACAGGTTCGCCTGGCCGGAACCGACCAGCCGCACCGTGGAGGTCGAGCAGTTCTGCTCGTGGTCGGCGTGCAGCAGGAACAGCACGTCCAGTGCCCGCGTCAGCACCGGGTCAGGCTGGTACGGCTCCGCGGGCACCCCGAAGGTCATGCGCAGGAAGTTGGTGACGTAGTCCAGCGAGTTGTCCGGGTAGAGGAACGGCTGCCCGATGGACTTCTTGTACGCGTACGACGCGATGGTCGGCACCTTGGCCAGCAGCCGGATCGTGGACGCCTGCACATGCTCGGGGTCGAACGGGTCGAGCATGTCCTGATAGAACGTCGACAGCGCGCTGACGGCCGAGGACAGCACCGCCATTGGATGGGCGTCCCGCGGGAACCCGTCGAAGAACCGGCGCAGGTCCTCGTGCAGCATGGTGTGCCGGCGGATCTCGTCCGTGAACTTGTCCAGCTGCTCCTTGGTGGGCAGGTGGCCGTAGATCAGCAGGTACGAGACCTCAAGGAAGCTGGACCGCTCGGCCAGCTCCTCAATCGGGTAGCCGCGGTACAGCAGCACCCCCGCTTCCCCGTCGATGTAGGTGATCTCCGAGGTGCAGGAGGCGGTGTTGCCGTAACCCGGGTCGAGCGTGACGTACCCGGTCTGGGACAGCAGCTTGCTGACGTCGATTCCCGAAGGACCGACCGTCGCCTCCCGTACCGGTAGCGGGAGCTGCTGGTTCTGGTGGTCAAGAACAAACTCGGCCATTCGTTCACGTTATCCGGCCGCGGCCCGGCCCGTCAGCACCGGCCCGAGGAGCGGGAACCGCGTACGCGCAGCTACTGCCAGTAATGTGACGGTCACCACACTTTGCGTAGGAGAGTGAGAGGCTTCAACCCGTTAGGCCGACTGACGCACCACAAGGTGGGTAGGTAGCACTACCTGACCCGGATCCGAATGCTCCCCCTGGATCCGGGCTACCAGTAAGGCGGCCATCTGCCGCCCCATCTCCTCCACCGGCTGGTGCACCGTGGTCAACGGCGGCTCGGTCTGCCGCGCCAGGGTCGAGTCCTCGAATCCGACCACGGCCACATCCTCCGGCACGCGCCGACCGGCCTCCCGCAGCACCCGCAGCGCCCCGGCGGCCATCAGGTCGGAGGCGGCGAACACCGCGTCGAGATCCGGCCGACGCGCCAGCAACTGCCGCATCCCCGCCGCCCCACTGGCTTCACCGAAGTCGCCGTGTACCACCAGGTCGTCCGGGGCCGGCAGCCCAGCCAGGGCACAGGCCCGCTGCCAGCCGGCCAGCCGCGCCAATCCCGCCCCGGTGTCCGCCGGGCCGGCGATGGTGGCGATCCGACGTCGGCCGGTGGCGATCAGATGCTCGACCGCCTGCTGCGCACCCAGCTCGTGGTCGACGTCCACGAACCAGACCGATTGGGTAGCGCCATCCGACGCCACTGGGCCCACCGGGCGCCCACCCAGCACCAGCGGCACCCCCCGCTCCGCCACCAGCCGAGGCAGCGGATCGTCACCGTGCAGCGACAGCAGCAGCACCCCGTCCACCTGTTGGTGATTCAGGGAGAAGCCGAGCCGCTCCCGTTCCGGTGGGCTCTGGGCCATCATCAGCCACAGTTGCAGCGGGGTGCCCCGCAGCCCCGCACTGACTCCTCGCACGATCCCGGCGAAGAACGGCTCGCCAAACATCCGCTCCCGGGACTCGGACATCACCAGCGCCACCGCGTCGGTCCGACGGGTCACCAATGCCCGAGCCGCTCGGTTGGGTACGTACCCCAGTTGCCGGATCGCCTGCTCCACCGCCGCCCGCGCGGCCGGGCTGACTTGCGGCGACCCGTTGATGACCCGAGAGACCGTTCCCCGCCCCACTCCCGCCAGGGCGGCCACCTCGTCCAAAGTGGGTCCGCCGCCCGCGCGTCTTCTGCGTCCCGACATGTCTGCTCCTGTCACCGGCCCGCCTCGGCCAGACATGAGCGTAGTCGGCGCGCGCACCTCGCCAGGTGCGCGCGGTGGACCGCCAGCGGGGTCAACGTTCCCCCTCACCGGCGCCCACCGCTGCGGGCTCTCCACTCGGACTACCTGGGCATATCAGTCCACATGGACCGAAAAACATCCATGACCGTCTACATGACATTCGGTGTTGACCCAGTCGCATAGCATCAGATCCCTGCTCACCTATATGGATCAAGACCGAAGGGGAGGTATGAGCCGCGAGCACATCGGGCCGATGGAGCGCCACCCCGGCCACCCGGAGACCATCGAGCAGCACGCCAGGGAACTGTCGCACCTGGCTGAACAGGCCCTACGCGTCGAGGCCACCACCGACCGGACGTTCGAGGCGGCCACCGCCCACTGGGAAGGACTGGGGGCGTACGAGCTGCTGACCGCCCCGTTACCGGTGAAGCGGCGCGTCGCCGCCGGCAGCGAGGCCCTGGCCTGGGCGGCCGCCGCCCTTCACTATTGGGCCGATCGCGTGCGTAGCTTCAACCAGGTGGTCGCCGACCTCGAACTCCGGTGGCACCTTCCGCCCCGGTCGTTGAACCCGAATGCATCCCTACCGACCGGCGGCCCCTTCCCTGCTGTCCTCCCCATCGATCCTCAGGAGCAGCTCGCCACACACCGGGAAGAGCTCCGGCAGGAATGGCGGAGCGCCTACCAGACCTACATCGAGGAAGGCGAGCAACAAGTCGCGGCGATGCTCCGGGAGGGCCCCACCCTGACCCACCTCCGCCTACTCCGGGAGGCCGGACAGGCCCCCGACACCGGTGCCTGGAGCTTCTTCCAGGCCCGTTGGGACATTCAGGTCGCCCCCGAGCTGGCCCTGGAGCTGATCACCCGCATGGCCGAACCCGACTACCTCCCGACCCTGGAGGAAACCGAGCAACTCGCCGCCCTGCTGCAGCAGCACGCCGATGACCCCCGGTTCGCCCATTTCCTATCCGAGCTGACCCCGCAACAACTTTTCCAGCTGATCGCCAACCTGGCCGGTCGCTCCCTGGACGTGGTCCAGGTCAGCGGCTCCGGGCCGGCGGACGCCTGGGAGACCGCGTTGCGCCAGGTGCAGGAAGGGCTAGGAGTGGCGCTGGCCACCGCCACCTTCCCACGCGGGACGTACGACGACGATGGGGTCTACCACCCGGGCACGTACGAACTGGATCCCGCGTGGATCGACGCCCTGATCGACGCGGGTGAGAGCACCTACTTCATCAGCGGGTACTGGCCAAGCCGGGCACCCGAGGTGTACGGCTACCAACTGCTGGGGCCGCTGCTGCGGCACGGCACCTACCATCATTCGTTCCTCGTCCAGCTCGGCGGCGCCATCGTCGATTTCGAAATGGCGCACGGGGGTAGCAAGGTATGGACCACCGCAATCAGCCTGTACGGGAACACGGAGCTCGGCGGTGGACCGTACGGTGGGACCGCCCACTTGCTCCGGCTGGACTGGTCCAGTGACTGGGACGACCCGTACGCACCCGCTGGTTTCGACCCGCTGCACGGGCTGATGAGCGCGTTGGAACGCAACCCGGAAGGAGCCCGGCTGCTGTTCACCGCCATCGTCGAGGATGACCGGGTGATGGAGACGCGGGTCGACCGGCACGGTCAGGAGTACCAGGCGTACACCGGAGAGGGGCGGGAGTATCTGCCTCGTCTGGACTATCTGCTCACCGAGCGGACCTGGTTCGCTGACGTCAACGACCCCTACCTGTATCCGTCAGGCTGGGCGGATGACTGGGGTCAACTCAACCCCGGCCATGCGGCGTTGGGGCGGGTGCTGGAGGTCGCGGTCACCGACGACCCGAGCGACAGCCGCGCGGTTCTGATCACCGAACAGCTGGTGGTAGAACTACTCGACACGTTGCGGCCGGACGGCAACATCGTGCCCGCGGCGATGCGGGAATCGGTGGCGAAGATCGTCGCGACGTACGTCACGGAACTCAACCAGAACGTGTTCGCCACTGTGCCCGGATCGACCGGACCGTGGGCGTTGGATGACTCATACGTCTACGACCACGAGGCGGAGCTACGGGCGGCCAACCGGACCCATCTGCGGATGTTGCTGGAGGACCTCGGCCGGGACGAAGCCGCCCAGGAGGTGGTCCGGATGGCCCAGTTGGACTACGTCTGGCAGCAGTACGAGCATCACCTGACCCGGCCCTTGGAGCACGAGTCTGACCTGGATCGACGGCTGAGCGACATGATCAATGAAACGCGCACCACCGCGGAAGTCCTGTGTGCGCTGGACCGAGGGCTGATCGAAGACACCCGCCTCACCATGGAGGAGAAGGTCGAGCGGCTGGCTACCCGCCGCGCCCACGAAGCGCTGTTGATCGACCTGGTCGGCATGATCCCGCACCCGGCTGCGCGGGCAGGCGCCCTGGCCGCAGCCATCGTCACGGCCGGCGATACCTCGGTGGAGGATCTGCAGGCCCAGCACGACGTAGACCTGGAAAAAATAATCGAAAGCCTGCAGGACAAGACTCGTGCCCTGGCGGAACAGATGTTCCAGGAAGCGATCGTGCAGTTCGCGCCGATCGACCTGCCACCGGAGCTGCTCGATCCTGCCACCGGGGAGCTAATACCGACGCCTGAGTGGGGGCGAACCGAGCAGCAGGCGTGGAAGAAATTCCTGGAGTCAGATGCCGGAGCGGAGGTGCGCGATGCCATCACCGAGGCTGGGGAGAAGTTCTCCATCTACGCGTGACCAGCGCCGTATGGGCTGGCTGAGCTGCCTGACCGCCATGGTCCTAGTGGTAGCCGGCTGTACTCGAGAACCAGTCCCGGAAACGCCCGATCCATGGCCCACCGTTTGGGGGCTGGAAGAGGTCCATCAAAACTATCCCGTCGCCTACCGACTGATTCCCACCACCGTAAACGGCACGTCGTCCAATCGGGTCTACGTAGACGACCCCGAAGAGGAGTACGACGACGAGGCCAGCCACGCCCTGTACGCCTTGGAGCGGTTCCTGACCGTGCGGTATGCGGTGACCCATAACTCGCTGACGCACGTACTCGCCTACCTCTACCAGTTCGTGGCCACCGACCGGATGCTGCATGAGCTGTACCCCAACGGCCCGTTCCAGGTCGAGCACAGCCCCTGGTACGAAGGTCCGGTCTGGATCTGGCTGCTGTACATCGACCCGGCCGGTCCAGAACGCTATCGGGTCGGGGTGTGCACGGACATCGGCTGGTGGGAACGCTCCGAGCACCAAGACCAACTTCCCCGGACCGATCGGGCGCTACTGGAGGAATTCCTGGTGGTTCAGGAACTCGACAACGCCGGCACCCCCCGTTGGAAAGTCGACCAAGAGTACAAAGACGCCACCGACCGGCTCGCCTCTGACTGGGGGCAGGCCTGCCGGGACTGGGCGGTGCACGACCTCGAGGAACAGGGATGGTGACAAACAACCCTCAATACCTGGACGTTGACCCGCAGGCGGTGACCACCGCTGGTCACTGGACCGCGGCGACCGCCGAGCAGTGGCGGTCCTGGGGGCACCGCGCCCGGACCAGGTTCGAAATGGCCCGGCCGGACCTGCGCAGCACCCGGGTAGCCGCTGCCCTATGGGAGTACGCGGGACGCTGGTGTCCGGAGCTGCTGGCGGTCTCGGCCGCGGTAGCGGATCTGGGAATTCGTACCATTGCCGCCGCCGGAGCGGTAGACCACGCGGACGAGGAGGCCGCCGGCTCGCTGTCACCCACCACCGCCGCAGCCGAGGAGCAGCACTCCCAGCTACGCCGGCCGATCAACAGCGAACGAGTGGTGGAGCAGACCTGATGGAGACGACGCCGGTTCAGCCGCCGTATCGTGGAATCATGATCTGCCGAGCGTGTCGCGACGACCACCATGAGCGCTGCCCGGGCCGCTCCTGGTGCGATTGCCAGCACCGCCGGCCTGGGCCGACCCCACCGGAGACTGGCCGACCCGGCCCCGGCCAGTAGTCCCCCTTCGCAGATGGTGTGCTTAGGGGTATGCATGCTGATCTGCCCGTTTCCCTACCGCTGGTCGGGTCGCTCGACGATGACACCCTGATCGGCTACTACGCCCCGCCTCGTACCCCGTGGTTACGGGTGAACTTCGTAACCAGCATCGACGGGGCGGTGGAAGTCTCCGGCCGCTCCAGCCCCCTGTCCGACCCGGATGACCAGCGGATGCTGCAGCTGCTGCGCACCCCGTGCGACGCGCTGCTGGTGGGCGCGGGCACCATCCGCGTGGAGGGGTACGGGCCACCGCTGCTGGCGGAATCCCGACGCCGCTGGCGGCTGAACCACCGGCTGCCGGAGCACCTCCAACTGGTGGTGGTCTCGCACACCCTGGCGCTGGACCCGGACCTGCCGGTGTTCACCCAGGCGCGACGGCCGGTGGTGCTCACGCACGCCGGCGCACCGGCCGCACGCCGGGAAGCGCTGGCCGAGCGGGCCGAGGTGCTCACCGTCGGTGAACACGAGGTGGACCTGGCGGCCGGGCTGTCGCTGTTGCACGCCCGCGGCCTGCGGCACCTGCTGTGTGAGGGTGGGCCTCGACTGTTCGGCTCCCTGGTCGCCGCCGATCTGGTGGACGAGGTGTGCCTGACCGTCTCCCCGCTCCTGGCCGGGGCCGGCGCAGGGCGGATCGTCGCCGGCCCACCGGCCACTCCCCGCCCGATGGCCCTGCGGCACATCCTCGCCGGCGCGCGCACCCTATTTCTGCGGTACGTACGCGACTGCTGACGCTCCGTCGATAGTCGCTGGTCCGAGCGGCCGGAATCCCTCGGACCGGCGGCGGATCCGCCGTGGCGTGCGCGCAGACGTCGGCCGAGTACGGCACCATGCCAGGGTGGCCACAGAACCGACAGTTCCCGACAGTCGCCCCTCGCCCGACGGTCCACCGGCGGCCGGTGAGCCGGTAGGACGCGTGCTCGGCACCGCCGACGCCACCCCGTTGCAATTTTGGACCGCGGTCGCCCCCGGCCAGTGGTTGCAACTGGACGACGTGGTGGTGACGCACCGGCACCTGGCCGGGCAGGAGCCGGTCACCATCGCCGGGGTGGTCACGGCGGTGCGGGCCCGCCACGAGGGGGCCCAGTTCGATTCGGACGTGTTCGCGATCGCCGACGGGATGCTGCCGGCGGAGATCCAGGAGGCGGCGGAGATCACCACCACCCGGGTGGATCCGGAGGTCTACGTCCCGCCCGCCCCCGGGGCGGTGGTGCACCGGGCCGCGGGGCAGGCCCGGGCCGCGGCCCTGCACTTCGACCGGATGCAGCGGCCGATCCCGATGGGGATCGGCCGCGACGGCGTACCGGTCTATCTCAACGCGGACTTCCTCGACGGCACCCGCGGCGCGCACGTGTCCATCTCGGGCGTGTCCGGGGTGGCGACCAAGACCAGCTTCGCCACCTTCCTGCTGTACTCCGCCTTCCATAGTGAGGCGTTGGGTCCGGATGCGGTCAACGCCCGGGCGCTGATCTTCAACGTCAAGGGCGAGGACCTCAACTTCCTGGACCACCCCAACACCCGCCTGGACGAGGCCACCACCGCGCGCTACCAGGAGATGGGGCTGCCCGCCGGCCCGTTCACCGACGTACGGGTGTTCGCCCCGCCCCGGGCCGACGACCCCACCGGCACCCCGGACGTCGCCAGCCGGACCGCCGGCGTGGACCCGTTCTACTGGACCCTGGCCGACTTCTGCACCGACCGGCTGCTGCCGTACGTGTTCGCCGACGCCGACGACGAACGTCAGCAGTACACGATGGTGGTACACGCGGTGACCGCCCGGCTGGCCCGGGAGGCCAAGCCGCTGGAGTCCGGTGGGGTGGCGATCGACGGTCGGCCTTTGCACTCCTACCCGGACCTGGTCGACCACCTGGTGGACCTGCTCGCCGATGAAGAGACCCGCAGCCAGTGGACCGGCAGCGCGATCGGGTTGGGCACGGTGAACGCATTCTCCCGCCGGCTGTTGGCCAGCAAGCGGGATCTGGCCCGCTTGATCCGCGGGGACCTGGCCAGCAACCGGCCCCACCACGTCAACACCGCCGAGTCCGCCAAGGTCAGCGTGGTCGACCTGCACAACCTGCCGGAGCGGGCGCAGCGGTTCGTGGTGGGGGTGATCCTGCGCAGCGAGTTCGAGCGCAAGGAGAAGTCCGGGGCGGCGCGGCCGCTGCTGTTCGTCGTGCTCGACGAACTGAACAAGTACGCCCCCCGGGAAGGCGACAGTCCGATCAAGGAGGTGCTGCTGGACATCGCCGAGCGTGGCCGCTCCCTGGGGGTGATCCTGATCGGGGCGCAGCAGACCGCCAGCGAAGTGGAGCGGCGGATCGTGGCCAACTCGGCCATCCGGGTGGTGGGGCGGCTGGATCCGGCCGAGGCCTCCCGACCGGAGTACGGTTTCCTGCCCCCCGCGCAGCGGCAGCGGGTGCTGCTGGCCAAACCCGGCACCATGTTCGTCAGCCAGCCGGAGATCCCGGTGCCGTTGTGTGTGGAGTTCCCGTTCCCGGCCTGGGCCACCCGCCCCGCCGAGGCCGGCGCCGCTCCCGCCGGCACCCTACGCTCGATCACCCAGGCCGCCGACCCGTTCGCGGTGGTCGGCGCCGGGGACGAGGAGGAGTTCCCGTTCTAATGAAGATCCTGCACACCTCGGACTGGCATGTCGGGAAGGTGCTCAAGGGCCAGCCCCGGTTGGAGGAGCACAAGGCGGTGCTGGCCGAACTGGTGGAGATCGCCCGGGCCGAGTCCCCGGACCTGATCCTGGTGGCGGGGGACCTGTTCGACACCGCCGCTCCCACCCCGTCGGCCACCCGGCTGGTGACCGGGGCGTTGACCGCGCTGCGGGCCACCGGCGCGCAGGTGGTGGCCATCGCGGGCAACCACGACAACGGCGCGGCCCTGGACGCGCTGCGGCCGTGGGCGGAGGCGGCCGGGATCACCCTGCGGGGCACGGTCCGCGGCCCGGCCGACCATCGGATCACCGGCACCACCGCGGCGGGAGAACGGTGGCGGCTGGTGGCGTTGCCGTTCTTGTCGCAGCGGTACGCGGTCCGGGCCGTCGAGATGTTCCAACTGTCGGCGGCCGAAGCCAACCAGACCTACGCCGACCACCTGGCCCGGCTGCTGGCGGCCCTCACGGAGGACTTCGCCGCCGACGGGGTGATCAACCTGATCACCACCCATCTGACCGTGGTGGGTGGCACCACCGGGGGCGGGGAGCGGCAGGCGCACACCATTCAGGCGTACGCGGTGCCGGCGACGGTCTTTCCCGCCAGCACCCACTACGTGGCGCTGGGGCACCTGCACCGCGCCCAGACCGTGCCCGGGCCGGCACCGGTGCATTACTGCGGCAGCCCGCTGGCGGTCGACTTCGGGGAGAGCGCGAACACCCCGTCGGTGACCCTGGTGGAGGTGGCCGCCGGCGGCACCGCCCAGCTCCGGCAGGTGCCGATCACCTCGGCGGTGCCGCTGCGGACCGTGCGCGGCACGGTGGCGGAGTTGGCCGCGCGGGAACCGGACGAGGCCTGGCTGCGGGTGTTCGTGACCGAGCCACCCCGGGCGGGGTTGCGGGAGGAGGTGCAGGAGCTGTTGCCGCGGGCGCTGGAGGTGCGGGTGGATCCGGCGCTGCTGCCGCCGAGCACCCCGGCGGCGGCGAGTCTGGACCGGGCTGGCCGCTCCCCCATCGAGCTGTTCAACGAGTACCTCAGTGTCAAGGGGCATGACGATCCGGCGGTGCGGGAGCTGTTCGCCGCCCTCTACGAGGAGGTCCAGGATCACTCCCCTGGGGAGCTGCCTGATGAGGACGTGGCCGGGGCGGCCACCGGCGCCGGACAGGAGGGGCGGGGATGAGGCCGCTACGGCTGGATCTGGAAGGTTTCGCCGCCTTCCGGGACAAAACCACGGTCGACTTCACGGACGCGGACTTCTTCGCGCTGGTGGGGCCGACCGGATCGGGTAAGTCCACTCTGCTGGATGCGATCTGTTTCGCGCTGTACGGCACGGTGCCCCGCTGGCGGGATCCGCGGTCGGTGGCCCAAGCGTTGGCGCCGTCGGTCAACCAGGCCTCGGTGCGCCTGGTGTTCGAGACCGCCGGCCACCGGTACGTGGCCAGCCGGGTGGTCCGCCGCGACGGCAAGGGGCGGGTGAAGACCGCCTTGGCGGGGCTGCAACGGATGCCGGCCGGGTTCGATGTGCGCAAGCTCGACACCGGGATGGGGCCGGAGGATCTCGGAGAGCCGCTGGCCGGCACCCCGTCCGAGCTGGACGAAGCGGTGGCCCAGGTGATCGGCCTGCCGTATGACCAGTTTGTCACCTGTGTGGTGCTGCCGCAGGGTGAGTTCGCCGAGTTCCTGCACGCCAAGCCGGCCAAGCGGCAGCAGATCCTGGTGAACCTGCTGGGGTTGTCGGTGTATGAGCGGGTGCGGGAGCGGGCCGTCGCCCGCGCCAGCCGGGCGGAGGGGGAGCTGGCGGCGGTGGACCGCCTGCTCGCCGGCCTGACCGAGGTGGACGACGCGACGCTGGCGCAGGCGGAGCAGCGGCTGACCGCGGCCGAGGAGCTGGTCGGGAAGGTGCAGCGGATGCTGCCCGCCCTGGCGGAGGCGGAGGCGCAGGCCGCGCAGGCGGCGGCGGAGTTGGCGGAGCGCCGCCAGCAGGTCGCCCGACTGTCGGCGGTGGTGGCGCCGGACGACGTGGCCTCCCTGGCGACCGCCGCCGCCACCGCCCGGCAGGCCCGGGCCGCCGCGGTGGAGGCGGTCGCCGCGGCCGAGGAGCGGGAGGAGAAGCTGCGCGGAGAGCTGACCGCGGCCGGGGACCCGGCCGCCCTCCGGCAGCTGCTGGCCGCGCACCGGGAACGGGCGGAGCTGATCGACCAGCAGGCCGGCCTGGCCGCGGCAGTCGCGGACGCGGAGCGGGAGTACCGCCAGGCCGCCGACGCCCTGGCGGAGGCCCAAGCGGCCGCGGCCCAGGCGGAGGCGGCCCTGCTCGAGGCGCGGGAAGCGTACACCCGGGCCCAGGCGGCCGATCGGGCGATGGCGGTGCGGACCGGCCTGGTCGCCGGCGAGCCTTGTCCGGTGTGTACGCAGCCGGTGACGGTCGTGCCGCCGGTACCGGCCGATTCGGCGGTGGCGCGCGCCGAGGCCGCCGGGCAGCAGGCGCGGGCCGCGTTCGAGGCGGCCAAGCAACTGGTGGCCGAGCGGGACGCCGCCTGCCGGGAGCGCGATCGGGCCGTGACCTCTGCCCGGACCCGGGCGGAGGCCCTGGCCGCCCGGGTGGCGGAGCTGGACCAGCGCCTGGCCGACGCCCCCACCGCCGCGCAGCTGGAGCAGCAACTGGCGGAGGTGGCGGAGCTGGAGCAGCAGCTGGCCGAGGCGGGCGGGCAGGTGCGGGCCGCACGGGAGGCTTATCGCCGCGCCGAACATGAGGCGGAGCTGGCCGGGCAGCGGCTGCAGGGCGCGTGGCGCCGGTTCGACGAGGTGCGGGACGAGCTGGCCGACCACCGCCCTCCCCCGGTTGATCGGGAAGACCTGGCCGCCGCCTGGGCGGCGTTGGCGGCGTGGGCCGCCGACACCGCCGCCAGGTTGGCCGCGGAGCAACCAGCGGCGGAGGAGGCGGTCCGGGCCGCGGAGGAGGCGGTGGCCGCGCGGCGAGCGGAGTTGGCGGACGCGTTCACCACCGTGGGGCTGCCGGCACCGACCCAGGACCCGGCCGCGGCCGCCTCGGTGGCGGTCGAGCGGGCGCGGGCGGAGCGGGACCGCCTGGTGGGGCTGCGGGAGCAGGCCGAGCGGTTGCGGACCCAGCGGGCCGAGCATGAGCGGGATGCCCGGGTGGCCAAGGCGCTCGCCCAGCACTTGCGGGCCAACAACTTCGAAGCCTGGCTGCTGGCGGAGGCGCTGGATCGGCTGGTGGCCGGGGCCTCGGGCATTCTGCGGGAGCTGTCCAACGGCCAGTACGAACTCACCCACGATGGGCGGGAGTTCTTCGTGGTCGACCACCACGACGCGGGGCTGCGTCGGCCGGTGCGCACCCTCTCCGGTGGGGAGACCTTCCAGGCGTCCCTGGCGCTGGCGCTGGCCTTGGCGGAGCAACTGGCGGGGATGTCCACCACCTCCGCCAGCCTGGAGTCCATCATGCTGGATGAAGGGTTCGGCACCCTGGACGCCTCCACCCTGGACTCGGTGGCGGCCACGCTGGAGAACTTGGCCGCTCGGGGCGACCGGATGGTCGGGGTGGTCACCCACGTGCCGGCGCTGGCCGAGCGGATCCCGGTCCGGTACGAGGTCAGCAAGGACGCGCGTTCGGCTCGGGTGACCCGGGTAGGGCTGTGAGGCGAGTGGAGCGGTGATGCGGTTCTGGGTGCAGAACTACGATCCGGCCGCCGGTCGGGCCGACGATGACGGGGACGAGCCGGCCGGGTCCGCCCGGGCCGAACTCGACCTCACGGTGGAGACCGGCTCCGCGCCGTGGGCTCCGGTACCGCCTCCCCCGGACCTGCTTCCCCCCGATACGGTGCTGCTGGTCGACGGAGTACGCCGGGTCGACGCCTGGTTGTGGACCGAGGAACCGGACGGGGGCACCTACCCGGCGTTGGCCGCCTCGTACGCCGCCGGGGTGGTCCGCTGCCGACTGCGGGCGGGGGTGGCGGAGCTGGCCCGGGTGGCGGTGGCCCGCGGGCTGTTCACCGCCAGCCCCACCGCCACCGATGTGGACTGCGGGCAGGTGCGGTACGTCGTCCAGCCGGTGAAGGTGACCGAGCCCGCCAAGCTGCTCACCGCGGTGCAGAATCCGCTGACCACGCTGGAGGTGCAGCTGGCCGGCGAGGCCCGGGCGGGGGCCACCGATCCGGGCGACCTGCTGGTGGTGGACGGCCCGCTTCAGGGGCGGACCGATCTGCCCCGCGCGATCGGCTACATCAAGACCCACCGGCAGCAGTATCTACCCGCACCCCAGCAGGCGGTGGTGACCACGTTGGCCGCGGGCCAGCGCAGCCCGGTGTTCCGGCTCACCACCAGCTGGCAGCGGTACACCTGGTATCTCCGTTTGCCGGGGGGCACCGGCGCTCCCTGGTCCGGGCTGGTGCGGGCGGAGTGCCCGGGCAGCCTGCCCCTGGACACGGTGGTGGCGCTGGCGGATCTGTCTACTGTGACGCTCCCCCGGTTCGCCGCTACCGCCTACAAGGATCCGCGGGCGCCGCAGAACCTGGTGCCGATCGGAGGGTTGGAGCAACGGCTGCGGGCCCGGCTGGGCGACGCCCGGTTCCTGCACCGGGTGTTGGCCCGCCGCGCCGGCCGCGCCCCCCTGGCTACTGGTTGACGTTGCAGGATCCGGGCGAAACACCGATAGTGAGGCGGTGACACGGGACACCAACGCACCGGACACCAAGGCTTCAGACACTGACTCCCTCGACGCCGCGGCGTCGGAACGGATCGATGAGGACCGGACCGCTGCCCGCCGTACCAAGACCGCCGGCAGCTCCGCGGCTCGGGCCCGGGCCGCCATGCAGCGCCGACACCTCCGTCTGGCGCTGGTGACCAGCACCGCCACCGGAGCCGAAGTGGCTGGCGCCGTCGGCCTGGTGGTGGCCGGTCTCCTGTCCTGGGAGTGGGAGGACCGGCTGTGGGGGCACGGTGGGCCGGTATGGATCATCACCCAGGCCGTGGTGACGCTGGTGGTGCTGGCGCTCGCCGCCGCCTGGCTGCTGCGGCGGGGCAACCTTCCGGACCGCGCCCGCATGACCGCGCTGGTCGGTTCCCTCGCCGGGACGCTGCTCGCGGCGGCGCTGCTGTGGCAGACCGAATCCGGTAGCCGGGGTCACGGCCCGCTGGTGGCGATGCTGGCCGGGCTGCTCACCGCCGCCGGGTGCCTGACCTGGGTGCTGGCGATGCGGCAGTTGCGGCGGCTGTTCCCGTTTGGACTCGCCGAGGCCCGGAAACGCGGGTTCGGGAACCTGGCCGCGGTCCGGCGGGCCCAGTTCCTCGGTGGCCCGGCCGGCGCGGTGGTGGCCGGTGGGTTGGTCACGCTGCTCGTGGTCGGCGGCCAGACGGTGGTGGGTACGGTGACCTCCCAGACCGCCGAGGCGATCACCCTGTCCGGCCCTGCCCCCGCGGTCGATGGTCCGCCGGTGTGGACCGTCGATCTGCCGTCGGCGCCGGACAACCGGGCTACCCAGGCCTGGGCCACCGCCGCCGGGCTGGTGATCGAGGAGACCTCCGGGGCCCGGCTGGTGGACCCGACCACCGGTGAACTCCGCTGGTTCTGGCGGGACGAGGCGTACCTCCGCGTGGGGGGCGTGCTCACCGACGGCGGCGCGACCGTGGTGCTGGCCCTGGACTTCCAGGGCGAGGCCGCCGACCGGGACAAGGTGGTGGCGCTGGACACCGGCACGGGGCGGGTCCGGTGGCAGCGGTACGACGACGAACTGGTGGCGGCGATGGCCACCTTGGCGGTGGCCGGGCCGGAGGGTGACTGGTACATGGTCCCGGCCCAGGCCGGCGACGGTGGCGACGCCGGCGCTCCCCGGTTCGAGCTGCGGGCGATCGCCAGCACCGACGGGGAGATCCGTTGGCGGGTGTCCCCGGAGGAGTTCTGCTCTTTCCTGTCGGTCAACGGGGTGGCGGACGTGGTACTGGTCGGGCAACAGTGTCCGCACGAGGAGAGCACCATGACCTGCGAGCTGCGCGCCCTGGAGCCGGCCACTGGACAGGTGCGGTGGACCTGGCCGCAGGAGCTGACCGCCAGCGACTGCCAGGCTTTCCCGGACGGGGAGTACGTGTTCACCCGCTACCGCGCCGACGAGGAGATCCGGCTGGCCGCGCTCACGGCTACGACCGGGCAGCTGGCATGGGAGTTGACCGGGGACGAGGCGACGGCGCTGGACCGGCCGATCCTGGTGGGGGAGGCGGTGGTGGCGCTGGTCAGCCCGGCACCGGGCAGTAGCGCGGGCACGCTGCTGGTGCATGACGCCACCGACGGCGCGCAGCGGCATGAGGTGACCCTGCCGGACGGCCAGCCGATCGGGGTGGTGGCCGCCGATCAGCAGGCGGTGGTGTGGCTCTACCTACCGGAGACCAACACGCTCACGCTGGTCGGAGTGGATCCGGCCACGGGCACGGTCACCGGGCAGGCGCCGCTGGGTAGTTCGCCGGAGGGCACCCACTTCTACCGGGTGTCCGCCGTCGCTGGCCCGGCCACGCTGGCCACGTACGCCCTGGTCGGTGACGTCGAGGGAGGCGACGGGTTCCGGCTGATCGTGTCCGGGTGGTGAGACTCATCGGCCGCGTCTCGCTCCGGGGGTAAATGCGGCAGGATAGGGCCATGCGGATCGTCATGGCAGGTTCGTCCGGGTTCCTCGGCGGTCACCTCACCCAGCGGTTACGCGCCGCCGGGCATCAGGTGATCCGGCTGGTGCGCCGCCCCGCCCAGGCCCCGGACGAGCTGAGCTGGCGGGGCGCCGCCGAACCCTTGTCGCCCGCGGTGCTGGCCGGGGTGGACGCGGTGATCAACCTGGCCGGCAGTCCCCTGGGCATCCGCATCGGGCCGGTCACGCTGCCGGTGCGCCGCTGGAACGCCGCCTATCGGCGCCAGTTCCGGGCCAGTCGGGTGGACACCACCGCCAACCTGGCCCGGGCGATCGCCGAGGCCGATCCGAAGCCGGCGGTGTTCCTGTCCGGTTCCGCGGTCGGCTGGTACGGCGACACCGGTGGGGCGGAGGTGGACGAACGCGCACCCGCCGGGCAGGGGTATTTCGCGGACGTGGCCCGGGACTGGGAGGCGGCCACCGCGCCGGCCCGCGACGCCGGGGTCCGGGTGGCGCTGCTGCGCACCGGGTTCCCGTTGGCGCGGGACGGGGGGCTGCTCGGGCCGCAGCTGCTGCCGTTCCGGCTCGGGTTGGGAGGCAAGCTCGGTGACGGCCGACAGTGGCAGCCGTTCATCTCCTTGTCGGACTGGTTGTCGGCGACGGTGTTCCTGCTGGAACACGACGTGTCCGGCCCGGTCAACCTGGTGGGGCCGCGGCCGGTGACCAATGCGGAGTTCACCCGCACCCTGGGGCGGTTGTTGCGCCGCCCCACCATCATGCCGATTCCGGCGGTCGCGTTGACGACGCTGTTGGGTGAGTTCGGTAAGGACGCGCTGGCCAGCCGGCGGGTGATCCCGCAGGTGCTATTGGACGCGGGGTTCACTTTCCAGCATCCGGACCTGTCGTCGATGCTGGAATCCGCGCTGGGTCGATGACCCACGTCTGTCCAAGAAGACATAGAAAAACTTTTGTCCACTGTGATCTTGACGCTCCGGCACTCGCTTCGTTATGTTCACGGCATCCCGAAGCAAGGAGGTAGCCTTGTCGGAGCAGAAGCACGCTGCCCTTGGAGTGCGCGACGAGGAACTGGTCGAAGAAATCGACCGCATCAGCCAGCATGAGGACGGCAAGCAGGACGACGACCTCGCGTTCGAGATTTTCGCGAGCCGTTGCCCCGGCAACTCCAGCATGATTTGATCCGTATCAATTCGCACACCCCGTGAATCCAGTTTGATGGAAGCGGGGAATCATGTCCGCCGCTGCACAAAATCCATGTGCAGCGGCGGATAACTATTATCCGCTGCGGACGGCACGATAGGACTGATCTTTATGGACCGAATTGTCTGGGATCCCTTCAGCGACAGGACCTATCTCGTGTCGCCCGGCAGATTCCCACGGGTGGCGAATGGCCACCTGGGCATGGTGCTGACTCAGGCTTCCCGTGGCTCTGCTGATGGGGCCAGGATTGCGCAACAGTATCCTCGCACCATCGCCCGCGCCACCGAAGCGGGCTGGCTGACGCCGCGGACCGTGATGCGCACCGTCCCCCAGGATCCCCACCTGCGGCGGGTGCAGATCGAGGTCGGGCTCCGCTGCAACCTCCGCTGTGCCTACTGCTACTCGATGTCGGGTCCGAAGCGCACCGACCAGCTCACGTCGGAACAGGTGCTGGAGCTCGTCGACGCCGCCGATCGACTCGGGGTGGTCGAGATGGACTTCACCGGCGGCGAGCTCATGCTCGACCCCGAGTGGGGCACTTATGTGCGCCGCGCTCGGTCGCACGGGATGGCGGTGACCATCCACACCAACGGCACCATCCTCACGGAAAGCCGTGCACTGCTCCTCAAGGAACTGGGGGTTGCCGCAGTCCAGATATCACTGGACTCGCATCTGCCAGAGATCCACGACGCGAGTCGGGGCAGCAAGGGGGCGTTGAAGCGCACCCTCAGGGGTATCGACCACGCCTACCAGGCCGGTCTACCCGTACGCCTGGCGTTGATGGCGCAGCGGCGGAACATCGACTCTCTCGACGAGACGATCGTGTTCCTCCAGCAGCGCTACCCTAAAGCGACTCTCAATGTGGACCGGGTGGTAGCGACTGGCGGCGCGGTGGAGAGCGGTGACGCACTGACCTCGGAAGAGTTCTGGACGTTCCTGGCGCCACATCTTTCCAGTTCGGTGCGCGCAGGCAAGCTCTGCGAATCACCTGGGCTGCGCGAGTATGAGCCCGAGTGCGGGGTGGCGTACTCCTATGTCTACGTCACCGCCCAGGGCGAGATCGCCGCCTGCCCCACCATGACCAGTCGGGAATCGCCCCAATTCGCCGCTCCCCGCCTCGACACCCACGACCTCGCCTCCGCCTGGTATGACAGTGCGTTCTTCACCTCCTTCCGCTACACCAACTGTGAGAACGTCACCCGCTGCGTCGCAGGCAAGGTCTGTGGCGGCGGCTGCCGATCGAACGCGTACGTAGAGTTCGGGTCAGTTCACGCCCCGGATGTCATCGCCTGTAACCAGCACAAGAATTCCACCAAGGTGTTCGTCGACTTCCCGACTCGCTATCGACAGGGTGAGTATGGAATCGTCACCGCTTCCTGATCAACGTCCGGTGGTCCGGCCGATCGTCTGCGACTGGGACGCTGGCTCACACCTTCCCGGCACGTCCCGTAACAGCGGCATGTGGCGGGATCTCCTCGCCGACTGTGACGAGTTCCTTCCCCCCGTCGTTCTCAACCGTCGGCTCGGTGAACTCATCCCCGCCGCGCTGACCGCGGTGACCAGCGCTACCTGGGCGGCGGGAGAAGTTCCGCTGCTGCTCGGAGGTGACCATCGACTCACCTACTCCGCTCTCACCGCGGCCGCCCACCACTTCCCCCACCTCTGCGTTCATCAGTTTGACGCCCATCATGACCATCACGCCGCCCCCTCGCTCACCAACTACTCCTTCATGCGCGCGGTGACCGAGCGGATCGGGTTCGACGTGGTCCGCCATGGCTGCCGAGAGGAGGGAGCGCCACCGGTACCGGTCCGGGTGCCCGATGCGGAGGTCTACCTGACCATTGATGTCGACTACTTCGATCCGAAGTGGTTCGCGTCGGTCAACTATCCGATCGAGGTCACGGACCACGGCCAGTACGACCTCGCCACGCTCACCCAGACCGTGCACACCATCGCCGCCTCCGCGCGGGTGATCGGCGCGGATATCGTGGAGTGGTGCGCCGATCGGGCGACCGAGGCCGAGATAGCGACCATCCGGCAGCTGCTCACCACCCTGTCCACCGTCCTGGGGGCGGCGTCGCATGCCCGCTGACGTCACTCGCGACCGGCCTGGAATGGTGACCACCGAGGCGGATGCGGAGCCGTTCGTCGGCCGGCGCTCGAGCATACAGGCGTTGAAGACCTGGTTCAGTGAACACGACTCGGGGGTGTTGGCGGTTCTCGGTGCGGCGGGCACCGGGAAATCCGCTCTCCTACGCCAACTGTCGCCCGCGACGCCCCACCCCCAACTGGGGGGCGCCGCCCGTACCGTGACGGCCTGGATCGACGCCCGCGACCTGGTGTTGGCCGAGCTCCACGACCATCTGACCGAGGCGGTGGGCGCGGATCTGCGTGATCGTCATGTGGTCAAAGCCGCCATTGGTGAACTGCACCCGACCGTGGTCATCGACGGCCTGGATGAGATGGCGCCCGGTGAGCCGCTGGCCACAGCGGTCTGGTTGCGGGACCTGGCGGAGTGCGGTTTCCGCATCGTGGTGGCGCTGCGTACCGACCCGGAAACCCCGGCGGAGAGCGGAAGGAGTCCGCTCCGGGTGTTGGAGCCGGCCACCCAGCTCCCGCTCGACAGTGCCGCCTTGTCGGAGGAAAACCACCGGGACATCGCGGAATTGGTCTCCAATGTCCTTGCCACCGGGGGGAGTCCGCCTCCTCCGGCGGAGGCGGCACGGATGGCCCGGTCCGTGTCGTATCGCGCGGGGGGAAATTTCCTCCTCGCCACCATCGTCGCCCGCGGCCTCGCCGGCCGACGCCAGCGAAGTGCGGCGCCGGCAACCGGAGTGACCACGGTTTCCCAGGCGGTGGATTTCGACCTGGACCGGCTGGCCGCCGGCGTCCGCTCCCGGATCGTCCGTATGTTGTGTGCGCTCTCCTGGGCGACCGGGGTGGGGGTGCCGGCCAGCCTCTGGCCGGCCATGGCCACTCAGCTGGCCGGAGTCAGCTGCGACCCGCGCGACGTCGCGCTGACGATGGCGCATACCGGCTGGTACGTCTCCCAGCGAGGGCCGAAATCCGATCCGTACTGCCGGTTGCGCCACGTCCAGTTGGTCGCCCACTTTCGCGACCTCAGCGGCTCCTACCTTCGAATCGGGCCCAGCGATGACTGACGTGGACATCCATCGTCGCCTTATCACCTGGCTCCGGACAGCGGCCCCCGGGCACCCGGCTTTCGAGAGCTACCGGAGCCGGTACCTCGCCTCGCATGCGGCGGCCGCCGACGTCGTCGGTGACTCGGTCAGCGTCGCGGAGCTGGTCCATGCCGCGGTGCCCCAGCGGCTGGTCAAGGCGGTGGCGCCGCTCCTGCTCGACCCGGTCGCCCCGGAGCCGGAGCGCCGGATGGCGAAGGCGTGTCTGTTACTCGCCGAGCACCTCGACGGGTTGAGCGTTCCCGCCCGGACCGCGGCCATCAACACCATCACGCACCTGGAGTGGCCGTCCGATCCGCCCACCCCACTGACGTCTACGTCGGCGCTCTGGGAAACGGTGCTCGTCGCGGCGCCACCGACGTACTTCCGCCGCGCCTTCCACGATCCCAAGGGGTGGGTGTGGCGGACCGCTCTCGGTCGGGTGGCAGGCCGCTGGCTCCTCGCTGCCGCGAGTCATGACGGGCGGGTGTACCTGACCGATCTCGCGACCGGCGCCCTCCGGCTCGTTCTGAAAGGACACCAAGGTCCGGTGTCGGCGGTGGTGTTCGCCATCATCGACGGGGCCGACACCGTCGTGACCGCCGGCTTCGACCGGACGATCCGGCTGTGGGATGCGGTGGACGGATCGCCCCGCGGCGTGTTACAGGGCCACCCCCGTGGGCTGTGGGACGTCGCCGTCGGTGAGGTGGCGGACCGGACCGTCATCGCCAGCGCATCCGCGGACTGCACGGTCCGACTGTGGGATCCCGGTCAAGGCGGGGTGCTGTCCGTGCTGAGCGGCCACCGTGACTGGGTGTGGCGGGTGGCGTTCGGGGATCGGAACGGTCAGCCGATCATCGCCTCGGGAAGTGACGATGCGACGGTCCGGGTATGGGATGTCCTCACCGGTGAGACCATCGCGGTGCTGACCGCGCACACCGCCGGAGTCAGCGCCGTCCAGTTCGCGAGGTACGAAGGCCAGCCGGTGCTGGTGTCCGGTAGCTTCGACGGCACGATTCGGATGACCGAGCTCGAATCCTGGTCCACCATCCGGACCTTGACCGGTCACACCGACTGGATCCGCGATGTCCGGGTCGTCCACGGTGGTCATGGGGCGACCGATACGCTCGTTTCCTGCGGTGACGACGGCGTGATCAGAGTCTGGAACCCCTCCTCCGGGGAGTCCGTGAGCATGACCGGCAGTGCCGGTTCGGTCTACACGTGCGCAACGGCGACGACGGAGACTGGTGTGTGGATCGCCTCCGGCGGGGTGGACCACATTGTCCGGGTGTGGGAACCACCGGACCTCGCCGCGGCGGGGGCGCGCCTCTGGGCCGACGACTCCACCGCGGCGGTCTCCGCGGTCGCCACCGCTCCCGCGGCCGACGGATGTCTGATCGCTGCCGGTGATGAGGCCGGCGCCCTCCGGCTGTGGCGGATTCCCCGGAACCGCACCCAACCACCAGAGCATCCGGAGGAAATGCTCTCGCTCCGCGCCGACACCGGCCGGGTGACGGTGGTGGAACTTCTGTACCTCCACGGCGCGCCCGTCATCGCATCCGCCGGTGTCGACACCTCGCTGCGGCTGTGGGACGCGAAGAGTGGTAACCAGCTGGCCACACTGGGCGGACAAGCCGGTCCGATCACCACGGTCGGTACCCGACCTGTCGCCGGCTCGGTACTACTCGCCATGGGCGATGCCCAGGGCGACGTTCGACTGTGGGACGTGGCTCGGCAGGAAGAAATCCGGGTGATCAAGGCCGGCGCGGACTGGGTAGGCGCCCTGATCCTGGTCACGGTAGGGAGGCGGCTCCTGCTGGTGATCGGCTGCTACGACGGGACGATCATGGTGGTCGACCCCCTGACCGGTGAGGTGGTCGACCGCCTGCAGAGCGACACCCACGCGGTGACCGCCATGCGCGCCACGGCCACGCCGGGATGCCGGGACCAGGTCGGGCTGTTGACGGCCGGCGCCGACGGCGCCGTCCGTTCCTGGCGGCTCACCCCGTCCGGCATTGACCGACGTTCCCAGGTGGTGAGCTGGCGCGGAGACCGGGTGCTGGGTGTCGCCACCACCCGCCTGGCCGGCCGCGCCCTCGTCGCCTCCGTCACCGCCACCGTCGAGGTGCAGCTTCAGGACCTGACCGATGAGTTCTGTGAACGGATCCCACTTCCCTACCCTGGACGGTGCTGTGCGATGTGGGAGGACCTCATGGTGGTAGGGATGGACCGAGGGTTGCTCGCGCTCCGGTTGGACCACGGTGTCCTCGCTCAGCAGAGCACCAGGCGGGAAGAGGCTCCATGACTCCGGCAGAACTCCGCCAGCGGCTGTGGTCGGTGGGCCTGCACACCGTCCTCGCGACCGCCATGAGCAGCGGGAGCAGTACCGACGCGCTGACCGCGATCCGGGCTCGGGCGCATCCCCGACTGGCGGTGCTGCTTGACCTGCTGGCGTTGCAACGCGCGGTCCCGGTCGATGCGGTTGTCCCGCACCTCGGTGAGGATGGCCTGGCGCTCCTGGAGCAGCGGGCGCTCGTGCAGCGTATCGGCGAGCTGGTGCGGATGGACGGGATCCGTCTGGTCAACCACTTCGGGGTACTGGTGTTCGTCGGCGCGCCCGGCGCCTTCCGGAATGGTTACTACGGCAACGACTCGATCGGCCTCGGACGCGTCCTCCTGGGCGAGAAAGGTCGTGCCCTCGACCTGTTCGCCTCCACCGGTGCGCAGGCGATGCTGTTGGCCAACGCCGGCAGTCAGGTCACCACGGTAGAAATCGATACCTCGCTGCAAGGGTTGTTGGCCTTCAACGCGGAGTTCAACCAGTGTGAGGAGCGGATCCAGCCACTCTGGGGGGACGCGCGGCAGGTTCCCCTCGGGGACCCGTACGATCTCGTCTGCGTCAATGCCCCGCTCGTGCCGTCGTTTGGCGTGACCGGGCTAGCGCCCGGCGCCGACGGTGGGCCTGACGGCCGCACCCTGCTTGAGCAGTCCCTGTATCGCGTACCCCTACGCCCTGGCGGCCGGCTCTACTTCACCGCGACGATGCTCGGCGACTCGACGGGGCCGAAACTCGACTGGCTCCGCGCACTCGCCCGGAAGCGCGCGCTGACGGTGTCGGTCGTGGCGACGGCGAGCAGGCAGCTTTCCAGTAAGATGGGCGACTCGCTGATTGCGATGTTGGCGGAAGCCTCCGGGCAGGATGCCGCAATCCTCGGGCCGAGGTTGCAGGAGCAGTGGGCGAGGGAGGACATCACCTCCATCCACTTCTGCCTATCGATAGCGACTAAGACCCCCGGCACCTCGGAGGTCACGGTGACGCACGGGATAGATAAAGGTCGAGGATGGTGGATCTGAAATCCAAGAAGAGCCCGTTGTCGCGCAGGAGTCAGCGCCTCATCGGCGCCGTGGGGGTCTCCAACCTGGGCGACGGGATGGTCGTCGTCGCGATCCCGCTACTCGGCGCCACTCTCACTTCGGACCCCAAGACCCTCGGCATGCTGGCCGCCGCCGGGGCCTTCCCCGCCCTGGTCTTCACACTGCCCGTGGGCGGACTGGTTGACCGGGTGAGCCGCGGTCGGCTGGTCATTTCCACCAGCTTCATCCGCGCGGTGATGCTCGGATTCCTCGTCATGGCGGTGGTGAGCGGCGGCCTCCAGCTGTGGCACCTGTTCGCCGTCGCGATCCTGCTCGGCGTGGCGGAGCTGCTGTTCGACACCGGAAGCGCGGCGCTGCTGCCGAGTGTGGTGCCGAAGGCACAACTTGCCCGCGCCAACGGTTACATCGCTACGTTGGTGGAGCTCAGCAACGGTGTGCTCGGCCCCGCCATCGGCGGCCTGCTCTTCGCGGTCACCGCCGGACTGCCTTTCCTGGCCACCTGCCTCGCTTTCGCCATCGCCGGCATCATCCTCCTGACGGTTACCCAGAATCAACCGACCCGACCGGAGCCGACCGCCTCCCCCGCGGACGATGCCCGACCGGAGGACACCGGCAGGTCCCGGATGGCGCAATTCCTGGGGGAGATCGGGGAAGGGATCCGCTGGCTCATCCGGAACGCTCCACTGCGACCACTCGCCATCGCCGTGGCCGGCTCGAACTTGTTGGGCTGGATGCCGGAGGCGGCCTTTGTCCTCTACGCCAAAAAGGAGCTAGGGCTCAACGACGCCGGATTCGGGATATTGTTCGCCACCATCTCGGTGGGCGCGGTGATCGGTGGACTCCTGTCCGGCCGCCTCGTGGAACACCTCGGGGTCGGGAAGGTCATCATCATCTCGCTTCTCGCGTACGGGATCCTGACGATTCCGCCGGCCTTCCTCCACTCCGCGATCGCCGTGGGCGTGGTGTTGTTCATCCAGGGGCTGCCGTTGGTCGCCTGGTCGGTGGTCAGCCGGACCACGTTGCAGACCCTGGTGCCCAATCACCTCCTCGGGCGGGTCTTCTCGGTATTCACCCTCCTGGGCGCGGGACTCGCCCCGATCGGGTTGCTGCTGGGCGGATTCCTCTCCGGTGTGTTCGGCCTCCGCTCGGTGTTCGTCATCAGCGGCATCGGGATGACGATCGTCGCCCTGGCCTGCGCCCGCGGGCTCAATCGATTGGCCGTCGAGGTGGCCAGGGCGTCCGAACCGTCCGCACCCGTCGACACTCCCTCACCGCGTGACGACACCCCAGCGGTGCGTGACACCCCTGCCGCCCCCTGACTCGCGCTTGACCCCGGTTCAGGCCTCGTGCTAGACACCCCGGAAAGGAGGCAGGGCATGGTTTTCATTCGACGAATTGAAGATTTCGTCTGCGAGAACTGCGGTGCCAAAAACCGCGGAAACGGCTACACGAACCACTGCTCCTCGTGCCTCTATTCAAAGCATGTCGATATTGATCCGGGCGATCGGCTGGCCACCTGTCACGGGCTGATGGTTCCGATCCGGGTCGAGCTACGCTCCGGTTCACTCTCGCTCGTCCACCGCTGTCAGGTATGCGGCATCGAGCGTCGCTGTCGTACCTCGCCCCAGGATGACATGGCGCAGATCCATGCGGTGAGCGCTCGGCAACTACCGCCGCTCGCTCCCCCGGTCCCCCGGCCTCGGCGGCGCCGGGGCCGGTAGCGATGAGCGACCGCCCGCGGGTGGTGATCGTCAATCGGGGCTCGATCATCCTCCCACCCGGAGATCCTCTGTCCGCCCCGCTGCCAGGCTCGGAAGTGGTGGCGATCAACCTCGCCCATGGGCTGGCGGCCAGCGGTGTGCCGGTGACCTACATAGGCAACCATCGCGGCTCCACCCTGACGGGTGTGCAGTTTCGGCAGGTCACTGAGCTGGCCTCGGTGCCTGACGGCACCGACCTACGGGTGGTCTGGCTCCGCGACTACGCGGCACCGGACGTCACGTTCGCCCGTTTCCCCCAGGCTCGCCATTTCCTGCTCAGTGAAGATTCGGCCGACGACCTCCGGGCACTGTCGCGGTGGCCGGTCGCGCGCATTCGCGCCCGGTTGCATGACATCGCCGCCGCCGCCAACGGCGTGGTTTTCGCATCGGAATGGCATCGGACCGACTGGGAATCCCGCCTCGGTGTCCGCGTACCCCGAGGACGAGTGATCTACAACCTGGCTTCCCACGTACCGTGGCGCCTCGACCCACCGGATGCGCCCCGGCACCGGATCATCCATACCTCCCATCCCCGCAAGGCGCTGGCCGCCGTAGCCGAGATCGCGACCCGGCTGGTGCCGGACGGGTTCGAGGTGACCTGCCTCAGTAATCCGTCCCTGTATCAGGAAGAATCCCGCCGGATCGTGCGCCCCTCCCCGCAGGGCCCGATCAACCTGGGCACCTTCGCGGATTTCGCGGCCGCCCACCGGCGGGTGCTACGGTTCCAGGCTCCGGTCCCGCCGCGCCGCATCATCGATCTGCTTGACCGGCACGGAATCTTCCTGCATCCCGATTACAGCGGCGAAGTCGGCGCCACGACCGTCATCGAGGCGATACGCCGCGGCACCATTCCGGTGGTGAGCGATTTCGGCGCGCTGCCGGAATTGGTAGCGGACGCGGGAATCGTGATATCTGGCCCGGCATGGTCGGATGAGTTCGCAGACCGGTGCGCGGACGCCATCCGACAACTACGACATGTGGATGTGACCACATTCGAGAAAGGTCGTCGGGCGCTCATCGCACGATTCAGCGACGACGCTCTGCTCGCGCAATGGCGTGATTTGCTCGGCATATGAGACGGATATGAGGGAGTGACCATGCTCGGTGTGCCCCGCTGTGTGGAGGTTGATGACGGCTCCTATGTCTACCTGGATCCGTCACTGCATGTGGTCTGGAACGACGGCCTGACCATCGTCACTCCCGAGGGCAAGTTGCGCATCATCTATCACGACTCGACGCAGGTCCTGCGGCGTAAGGACGCCGAGGCACTCGTCGCGGACGGGCTCGCCGCCCCGGTCGGTGGCCGCTTGTTCGAACAGCCGGAGTTGATGGATTCCGTCTTCGCCTGGGACAACACGAGCGAAATTGATTTCATCGTCCGGTCACTCGGCTCGGCTGCCGCCGGCAGAGGCATCGAGTTCGGATGCGGGACCGGGCGGATTCTCCGTAGACTCCGGGAGCACGGGCTGTCCCTCGACGGTGTGGACGCCTCAGAAATCGCCGTCCGCTACTTGCGCGAGCAACTGGGCACCGACCCCACCGACGATACGGTGCTGATGGTGGCGGACATCGCCGCCTGCGCATTCGCGCAACGGTACACATTCGCGATCGCAGGGTTGAACACCCTCCGGTACCTGCCCACGGTATCGGCCCTCCGCCGGCACCTTCACCTGGCCGCGCTCAGTGTCCGGACCGAGGGGGTATATCTCATCATGGTGGACACCTGGATGGCTGGTGCGACCCCCGCCGATTGCGGTTCCTTCGCCGAATGGCCGGCGACCCTGCCGGATGGCCGGCGGGTGCGGGTCCGCTGGACCCGGGTCCGCCACGACCCCGCCAGCCAGATGGATCTCGAGTCAGTGGAGTTGTTCAGCGGAGAAGAGCGAATCTTCCGGGAATTTCAGACCCAGTTGGCGTTGCCGCTGGAAGAGTGGCAAAAGCTCATTACCGAGACGGGAGAATGGCATCTCGACGCCATCCATCTCGACGCCCACCCGGAGCCGCAGCTCGTGACCGAGCACACCCCACCCGCCGCGGGCAACTTCTGGTTCACCCTGCGGCGGACCGACCGACTCGCGGAGCCCTCGTTTACCCGCTGAAGCGGCGGTACAGCCAGGTGATCGCTAGTAGCCGCCCTCCTAGCCGGCGGTAGAACTCGGTGAGTCCGTCGTATCCACTGCCGGCAGGCATCGCCCCGCCGTACTCGACCATGGAGTACCCGTGTTCCTTCAGGAA
Source organism: uncultured Actinomycetota bacterium (assembly GCA_963809545.1). Classification (GTDB taxonomy): domain Bacteria; phylum Actinomycetota; class Actinomycetes; order Mycobacteriales; family Micromonosporaceae; genus Natronosporangium. The sequence continues at coordinate 325,016 of CAWEKD010000009.1, forward strand.
CATCAACGACTGCCATACGACGTACTTCGACACCTGTGACCGTTGGAGTTCCGGCACACTCCCCCAGGCGAACAACGTTGCGGACGGGCCCGATCCCAACGTGATCGCAAACGCCGCCGGGGTACCCGCCCACCGGGCGATCAAGGCATGCGTGCGTACCGCCTCAGAACGAATCAGCCGTTCCAGGTGTTCCCGAGGCAGCACCTGGGTTCCTTTCGCCGCGGCATGCGCGTGGTAGATCCGGTAGAGGTGCGACATGTCTTCCGCCGATCTCACCTCGTGCAGGTCGCACTCTCTCAGTGCCCGGTTGATCTGACCGCGCATACGCGATGACACCGCACGGAACAACGTCTCCCGGGGCAGGCGAAGGTCCATGCAGTAGAAATCGCGGCTGACGACGCGCCACCCTGTGCCGATCGACCGGGTCAGTCGATCCAGCAGGGCCGCCCGGTGGCCGTGCCGGCCAAGCACCGGGAACCGGAACAGCGCGCTGGTGGCCCCCGTGTCCTGCGCCAGGTCGGTCAGCCGGGAGTCCAGCGCCCGCCAGAGCGGGGGAAACTGGTCGTCCGGGAGCGCGGGGTCCGCCAGCACGCCCGCCGGTTCCAGTACGCCGGAGACGAGTAGCGGCGGGGAGTCATCCCGCGTCACCAACGTGCAGGGGACCACGGCTCGTAGGGACTCACCATCGTAGACACCGAAGCTCAGATCCCCAGCGCCGGCGGCGGCATCCACCTCCACACACCACTGGCGCTCATGCGTGAACCACGCGTAGGGATGGTCGGCCACGAAGGCATCCCACTGAGCGATCTCGGCGATAGGCGCCACCCTCACAGCCGCTTACCCTCCCCTTGGCGCCACGGCGCTCCCACGCACCGCAGAGACCTCGCAGACCGCGCCGGCAGTGTATTACTCACCTGATCATGAAGTCACGGTCAATGCGCGTTACCGGGCACCTCGCGCTCACGGCCGCAGGCGCGACCTGCGCGCCGCATATCCCTCGTATCGGGATGACCCATCGGTTATCCACCGGGTTGCCTCGCTACGCTGGTCCCATGAGCACCACCGCACCCACTCTGCGGATACACCGGGCCGGGGTGGTCGACTACCTGACCGCCTGGGAAGAGCAGCGTCGACTGCACGCCGCGGTGGCCGACGGCCAGGCCCCCGACACCGTGCTGCTGCTGGAGCATCCGAGCGTCTACACCGCGGGTAAACGGACCAAGCCGTGGGACCGGCCCGTGGACGGCACCCCGGTGGTGGACGTCGACCGGGGTGGGGAGATCACCTGGCACGGCCCGGGTCAGCTGGTGGGGTATCCGATCGTGCGACTGCCCGCCCAGGGAGGCCGGCCCCGGGACGTCGTGGCGTACGTGCGCCGCGTCGAACAGATGCTGATCGACGTGTGCGCCGAGTTCGGGCTCACCACCGGCCGGGTGAAGGGCCGCAGCGGGGTGTGGGTGCGGGCGGATGACCGTGGCCCGGACCGGAAGGTGGCGGCGATCGGCATCCGGGTGGCCCGCGGGGTGGCCATGCACGGATTCGCGCTCAACTGCGACTGCGACTTGACCTACTTCGACCGCATCGTCCCGTGCGGAATCTCCGACGCGGGTGTGACGTCACTCACCGCTGAACTAGGGCGGCAGATCACGGTGGCCGAGGTGATCCCGGTGGTGGAACGGCACCTGCCCACCCTGCTGGGAGAGCCGGCCTGATCGCAATCGCGGCCGAGTGGCGTACGGTGAAGGTGTGAGCGTCGCACCAGAAGGCCGGCGGATGCTGCGCATCGAGGCGCGCAACGCCGCCACCCCGATCGAACGCAAGCCGTCGTGGATCAAGGTCCGGGCCAAGATGGGTCCGGAGTACGCCCAGCTGAAATCCCTGGTCAGCCAGGAAGGCCTACACACGGTGTGCCAGGAGGCCGGTTGCCCCAACATCTACGAATGCTGGGAGGACCGGGAGGCCACCTTCCTGATCGGTGGTGACCAGTGCACCCGCCGGTGCGACTTCTGCCAGATCGACACCGGCAAGCCGGCCGAGTTCGACGCGGACGAGCCGCGCCGGGTGGCCGAGTCGGTGGCGCGGATGCAGTTGCGCTACGCCACCGTGACCGGGGTGGCCCGGGACGATCTGCCCGACGGAGGGGCGTGGCTGTACGCGGAGACGGTACGCCAGATCCACCAGCGGGTCCCCGGCTGCGGGGTGGAGCTGCTGATTCCGGACTTCAACGCCAAGCCCGACCTGTTGGCGGAGGTGTTCGGATCCCGTCCGGAGGTGCTGGCGCACAATGTGGAGACCGTCCCGCGGATCTTCCGCCGGATCCGGCCGGCGTTCACCTACGAACGCTCGCTGAGCGTGCTCACCCAGGCGCGGGAGGCGGGGCTGGTGACCAAGTCGAACCTGATCCTCGGGTTGGGCGAGGAGCCGGAAGAGGTCGTGCAGGCGCTGCGGGATCTGTACGAGGCCGGCTGCGAGCTGATCACCATCACCCAGTACCTCCGCCCCAGCCCTCGCCACCACCCGGTGGTCCGGTGGGTCAAGCCGGAGGAGTTCGTGGAGCTGGCGAAGGAGGCGGAGCGGATCGGGTTCTCCGGGGTGATGAGCGGTCCGCTGGTGCGGTCGTCGTACCGGGCGGGCCGGCTCTACCAGCAGGCGATGGCCGCCCGGCAGGGGCGGGCGTCGGCGCGCGTGGAGGACCCGCACGCCGCTAGCACCGGCGCCAACGCCTGAGCGGCCCGCTCCCGGTACGGGCGACGCCCCACGCCCGGTGGTGGTTTGTCCGCCTTGTGAAGGCGGGTGCGGCCGGTCCCGGGCGGTGGCTGAGCCCGCCGGAGGGCCGCCTGATCCGGGTCTAGACTGGGCGGTATGGCCAAGGGCGAGCAGGAGCGGGTGGGATTTTTCGGCCGTCTCAAGCAAATTGGGATGGTCTTCAAGTTCACCGCGAAGCAGGACAAATGGTTCCTGCCTTGGGTCGCGGCCGCGGTATTGATTCCGCTGTCACTGACCGTGCTCGCGGTCGCCCTCGGCCTGGGCTGGATCTGGATCCCGCTGGGGATCATGCTCACCCTGCTGGCGGTACTGATCGTGTTGAACGTCCGCGCCAGCAAGGTCTACATGCGGTTGGCGGAGCACCAGCCCGGCGCGGCCGCCTCGATCATCGAGCAGATGCGCGGTGACTGGCGGGTCACCCCCGCGCTGGCCTCCACCACCCAGCTGGACATGATCCACCTGGTGCTGAACCGGCGCGGCGTGATCCTGGTGGCCGAAGGTGACCGGCAGCGGCTGCGGCCGATGCTGAAGCAGGAGAAGCGGCGGCTGGCCAAGGTGATCGGCTCGGCGCCGCTGTACGACTTCGTCCTCGGTCACGACGAGGGCGAGGTGCCGCTGCGCAAGCTGCGGATGGAGCTGATGAAGCTCCCGAAGACCCTGTCCGGTCGGGACGTCAACGCGCTGGACCGCCGACTGAAGGCGCTGGCCACCAAGCCTCGGATGCCGCGTGGGGCGATCCCCCGGGACATGCTGCCCCGCAACCTCCGGCCACCCAAGGGCGTGATGCGGGGCCGCTGACCCTCGACCGGCGCGGTCACGGACCGCTCACCGTGGTGAGGTGCGGTGGGCACACACCCGAGTTTCGGCTGAGCCAACCTGTAACGAGGCGGAAACAATAGGGATATTTTCCGGCAACGCCTCCTCCGTAGCGTCGACACCGCCGGTACCGGACGAGTCCGCGGGGCCCGTTCACCGGCACCGATCGACATCGCACCAGGAGGCCCCATTGTTCGCCAATCCCGATGAGCTGCTCGCTTACCTCCACCGCGAAGAGGTCGCGTTCGTGGACATCCGCTTCTGCGACCTGCTCGGCATGATGCAGCATTTCGCCGTGCCGGCAGAGATGTTCGACTCGGCGGCCATCACCGACGGCCTCGCCTTCGACGGCTCCTCCATCCGCGGGTTCCAGCAGATCCACGAATCCGACATGCTGCTCCTGCCGGACGTGACGACCGCGTTCATCGACCCGTTCCGGACGGAGAAGACGCTGGGGCTGAACTTCTTCATTCACGACCCGTTCACCCGGGAACCGTACTCCCGAGACCCCCGGACGGTCGCGAAGAAGGCCGAGGAGTACCTCGCCGCCAGCGGGATCGCCGACCAGGCCTACTTCGGACCCGAGGCCGAGTTCTACATTTTTGACTCGATCCGGTATGAAACAAACCCGCACCAGGCGTTCTACCACATCGATTCGGTGGAAGGGGCCTGGAACACCGGGCGGGAGGAAGACGGCGGCAACCGGGGCTACAAGACCGCTTACAAGGGCGGATACTTCCCGGTGCCGCCGGTAGACCACTACGCCGACCTCCGCAACACCATGTGCGCCAATCTGGCCCGGGTCGGGCTGGTGGTGGAGCGGGCCCATCACGAGGTCGGCACCGCCGGCCAGGCGGAGATCAACTTCCGGTACTCCACCCTGCTGCAGAGCGCCGACCAGGTGCAGTTGTTCAAATACGTCGTGAAGAACACCGCCTGGGCGCACGGCAAGACCGTCACCTTCATGCCCAAGCCGCTGTTCGGCGACAACGGCTCCGGCATGCACACCCACCAGAGCTTGTTCCTCAGTGGAGAGCCACTGTTCTACGACGAGACCGGGTACGCCGGACTGTCCGACATCGCCCGCTGGTACATCGGCGGGCTGCTGCACCACGCGCCCAGCCTGCTCGCGTTCACCAACCCGACCGTCAACTCGTACCGGCGGCTGGTGCCGGGCTTCGAAGCGCCGGTCAACCTGGTCTACTCCCAGCGCAACCGGTCGGCCTGCGTACGGATCCCGGTCACCGGGGCCAACCCGAAGGCCACCCGGATCGAGTTCCGGGTGCCGGATCCGTCCGCCAACCCGTACCTGGCGTTCTCCGCCATGCTGATGGCCGGGTTGGACGGCATTCGCAACAAGATCGAACCGCCGGAGCCGATCGACAAGGATCTGTACGACCTGCCGCCGGAGGAGTACGCGAACGTGGCCCAGACCCCGGGCTCGTTGCCGGAAGCACTAGCCGCGCTGCGGGACGACCACGAATACCTGCTGGAAGGGGGCGTGTTCACGCCGGACCTGATCGACACCTGGATCGACTGGAAGACCACCCACGAGGTCGATCCCGTCCGGATCCGCCCCACCCCGCACGAGTTCGAAATGTACTTCGCCGTCTGAGCCACCGCCCCAACCTGGGAGCAGACACGCGGCGGGGTGGTCACAGGGTGGTGGAGCGGGCCAGCAGGTCGGAGACCAGCAACAGGTGCCGGCCGATCGGCTGGAAGTCGAACCGGGTGCACAACAGTCCGGTAGCCACCCGCTCCAGCACCCCCCACTCCCAGATCGCGACCGGGTCCAGCCCGCACCGCACCGCCAGCCACCGCGCCCGGGCGTACGGGTCGCCCGCCAACAGTTCCAGCGGATCCTCCCGCATCAGTACGCCCAGGTCGTACTCGGGTTCGGCCAGCAGACCGTCGGGGTCCACCAGCCGGAACCCATCGGCGCACACCAACGCCTGCGCCACCGCCTGCTCGGAGCAGGGGCGACCAAGCTCCTCCCAGTTGGCTACCAGCACCTCCGCCAACCAGCGCGCCCGGTCGGCGCCGGTGGGCAGGCCGCAGCCCGGCGCCGGTCGCCACACCCGGGCCGCGAGGTCGGTGAGGATTTCCAGCCGGCGGCGGTAGGGCACCCCGAGTTCGTACATGGAGGGGCCGAGCCGTTCCAGCAGGAGCGCTCCCCGGGCGATGTCGTGGCGCAGCAACCGCACGCACCCGTCGCCGCCGGTCAGGCGCAGCACCGTGATCTCTCGGTTGGCCCGGTCGCCGGGGTGCGGGATCCCCACCTTCAGCACCGCGGGGGTCCCGTCAGCCAGCGTCACATTAGCCACAAATGCCTCAGTAGCCTCGTGGTACACCTCGCCGAGGGTCAGGTTCCAGTCTCGGACGACGTCCTCCACCAGCCCGCTGAGGCGGTCAAGCCATCCGCTCGCTCCGACTGCGACCGCCTGGTTGCGCACCAACGCGGCAATGTCGATCATGATCCGACCCCAGACGATCAGGTACGTGGTCCATCCGTACCCGGTCGGACCAGCTGTCAACCCCCGGGTCGACCCGACCCGGGTGCCGCGGCGGCCGCTCAGGGCACGCGCACTCCCGCTCCACAGCTGTCAAACGGCGGGAACGGACCTCCCCCCGGCGTGCTGCCCTGGCACACGTACATCCAGGCCGACCAGATCGGCCCGGAGATCTGGATACGAAAGTCGATCGGCGATGCGCCGGGCCCGCACTGGACCGGGGAAGGGCGCCAACTCCCCCCGAAGTCGCGACTGATGTACAACGCCGCGTAATAACAGTCTGGGCCGGTGTTGGCCAGTTCACCGGTGACTGCCAATTCCTTGGTGAAGAAACCGGTGGTCGCCACCTCCGCGGTGCCGCTCGCGGTGGCGGTCTGATAGGAGGCCTCCCACGGTGACCCGGCGGTCACGGTCACCATCGCATTGGCGCTGCTCGCCGGTAGCACCGCCAACACCAAGGCCAACAGCACGGTCACGCTCGTAGCCAGCTTCCTCATCGGGCCCTCTTAGTGATCGATGATCCTCATCACCCCTAAACGCCCCATATCCTGACAGCCGGTGCCTGATCTGTCCACCCACTGAGGAAAGACAGTGTCCTCCCCGCCGCCCCGGGGCGACCTACCGACGGTACGGGAACCTGACCCGTGGTAGGCCGGCCGCCGGATCCCGGTGTGCCCCCGCGACCCACTAGGCTGCGGGGCCATGGCCGTCCCCTCGTGGTCCCGCCGGTTGTGGAAAACCGGGCTCTGGACGTTGTCGGTGCTGTTGGTCCTGGCGTTGGTCGTGGCCGGGTTGAGCTTCTGGTCGGTACGGCGACCGTTCCCCACCCACTCCGGGGAGCTGACCCTCCCGGGCTTGTCGGCCCCGGTCACGGTCTATCGGGACGCCTACGGCATCCCGCAGATCTACGCCGAAACCGCCGAGGACCTGTTCCGGGCACAAGGGTTCGTCCACGCCCAGGACCGGTTCTGGGAGATGGACTTCCGTCGGCACGTCACCGCCGGCCGGCTGTCGGAGCTGTTCGGTGACGGCCAGCTGTCCACCGACATCTTCCTGCGCACCATGGGGTGGCGGCGGGTGGCCGAGGCGGAGTGGGAGCTGCTGGAGCCCACCACCCAGCGGTACCTGACCGCCTACGCCGACGGAGTCAACGCCTGGATCGAGGCCACCGGCGGACCGGCGGCCACCAGCGGCAAGTCGCTGCACTACCAGGTGCTGGGGTTGCAGAACCCCGGATACGAGATCGAACCGTGGCACCCGGTCGACACCCTGGCGTGGCTGAAGGCGATGGCCTGGGACCTGCGCGGGAACATGGAGGAGGAGATCAACCGGCTGGCGCTGCTGCACGCCGGGTTGAGTGTGGCGCAGATCGAAGAGCTGTACCCGGCGTACCCGTACGACCACCACATCCCGATCCTCGGGGAAGGGACCGTGGTGGAGGGCGAGTTCGTGCCGGCGCCCGCGGTGGAGCCGGAGCCGCCGGTCGACGATCCAGGCGGACAGGCCGGCGAGTTCCCCATCGACCCGACCGTGCTGCGGGAGGCGGCGCCCGCGCTGGCAGCGGTGCAGGAAGCGGCTCGACAGGTGCCGCCGCTGCTGGGGGTCAACGATGCGGGGCTGGGTTCCAACTCGTGGGTGGTCTCCGGAACCCACACCGACACCGGTGCGCCGCTCCTGGTCAACGACCCGCACCTGGGGGTGAGCCTGCCGGGGATCTGGTATCAGGTCGGACTGCACTGCACCTGCGGCTACCAGGTGAGCGGGTTCGGTTTCTCCGGCGTACCCGGGGTGGTGATCGGCCACAATGACCGGATCGCGTGGGGCTTCACCAACCTCGACCCGGACGTGATCGACCTGTTCGTGGAGCGGGTGGACGGAGACCGGTACCTGGTGGACGGTGAGTGGCGGGAGCTGGAGACGCTGACCGAGACGATCCGGGTGGCCGGTGGGGACGACGTCACCATCGAGGTCCGGTACACCCACCGCGGCCCCCTGATCACCGACGCGGACACGGCGCTCCACGAGGCGGTCTCCGACCCGGCGGTCACCGACACGGTGACCGCCCAGGCCGACACCGCACCGGCCGCCGGGGGTGAGGAGTACGCGGTGTCGCTGGCGTGGACCGCGCTGACCCCGGGGCGGACCATCGAGGCGCTGTTCGTGCTCAACACCGCCCGGGACTTCACCGACTTCCGGCGGGCGGCGGCGCTGTTCGAGGTACCGGCGCAGAACCTGATCTACGCCGACATCGACGGCAACATCGGTTACCAGTCGCCGGGCAAGGTGCCGGTGCGTGGGGCCGGGGACGGCCGGTGGCCGGCACCGGGGTGGGACTCCGCCTACGACTGGGAGGACTACCTGCCGTTTGAGCAGCTGCCGTACGTGTACAACCCGGCCGAGGGACTGATCGTGACCGCCAACCAGGCGGTGATCGGGCCGCAGTACCAGCCGCTGCTGACCACCGACTGGGGGTTCGGCCACCGCGGCAACCGGATCCATGACCTGCTCGCGGAGGCCATCGCCGCCGGACCGATCAGTGTGTCCGATATGGAACGGATGCTGTTCGACAATTACCACCCGCTGGCGGAGGTGCTGGTCCCGGCGCTGCTGGCCGCCCCGCAGACTCCGTTGAGTAAGGACGAGCAGACGGCGCTGGACCTGCTCCGCACCTGGGACTACCAGCAACCGGCCGGAGGTAAGGCGGGCACCCCGGAGGCGGCCAGCTCCGCCGCGGCGGCGTACTTCAACGCGGTCTGGCGGAACCTGCTGTCCCTGACCTTCGACGAGCTGCCCGCCGACCACGCCCCGGGCGGGGGTGGCCGCTGGTTTGAGGTGGTGACCGGTCTGCTGGCCGAGCCGGAGTCGCCCTGGTGGGATCGGGTCGACACTCCGGAGCAGGAGACCCGGGACGACATCCTGTCCCAGGCGCTGGCGGACGCCTACCGGGAGGTGGCGATCGACCAAGGGGACGATCCGACGGGTTGGCGATGGGGACGGATGCACCTGCTGTGGCTGGAGGACAGCTCGCTCGGCCAGTCCGGTATCGCGCCGGTCGAAGCGTTGTTCAACCGCGGCCCGTACGAGGCCGCCGGCGGCACCCAGACCGTCAACGCCACCAACTGGGTCGCCTCGGCCGGGTACGAGGTGGACGCCAGCCCCTCGATGCGGATGGTCGTCGACCTGTCTGACCTGGACGCCTCCCGCTGGATCCAGAGCACCGGCAACTCCGGGCACCCGTACCACCCCAACTACACCGACCAGGTGGAGCTGTGGCTGGAGGGGCGGATGCTCGACTGGCGGTGGAGTCGGGACGCCGTGGAGGACGCCGCCACCGCCACCCTGGTACTCACCCCGTAACCACGACGGCCGGCGGGGTGGCGGTGGTCCAGTACCGTAAAGGTCCTTAGTTCGACGGTGCACACCGGCGTTTCCGCCGGGTGTGGCTGGCCCGCGGGAGCGGCGACGAGTGGTGGCGGTCTGGGTGCTTGGTGGGGCGGTGTTGCTGGCCGCGGGCTTCGTGCCCGTGTTCCTGCCCCGGCTGCGGGCTCGACGGTGGAGGCGCCGGGTGGCGTGGTCGACCGCCCGGGCCGCGATCGCCAGTGCGGTCATCAGCCGGGACGCCGCCCCCTGCCGGGTGCCGGAGGCGGAGGTGCTGCTGACCCGCGCCCAGTGGCTGGCCGCTCACCGCGGTGGGGCGGCGGCGGCGCGCAGTGCCGCCGCGTACGCCCAGCGGGCCGACCGGTTGTGGCGGGACGCCGCTGATGCTTAGCCGGCTGTGGCACTGGCGGCCGCTGCGGTGGGTTTTCCTCGGCGCCGCGGTGGTGCTGCTCATCACCTTCCTGGTGGTGCAGCGGCAGAGCATCGAGGTCAGCTACGGGCGGTCCCCTACCCTGGCGACGCTGGCGGAAGTGGACACGTCGGTGGGGCTCGCGGACGTCACGGTCCCCACGGTGGAGGAGATGACCGCCCTGGTCGAGGCCGATCCGGTGGTCCGACTGCCGGGCGCGATCGCCACCTGGGACGAGCAGCGGGTACAGGAGGTCATCGGCGACGCTGAGGTGCGGATCCTGGTCGCCCCGCCCGGTCTTGACGAGGACGCGCGCGACCGGGTACGGGCGGTCGAGAACGCGACCGTCCGGGTGATCGGCACCCAGGTCTCGGGCGGAATCTATGAGGCGCTGTCGAGCACGCTGCCGGAATGGCGGGCGCAGTTCGCCACCGCGGACGTGACTGGTCCGCTGGTGACGTTGCTCGCCGCGCTGCTGGACACGCCGGAGCCGGATCATGACCCTCCGCTGGCCTGGCGGGACCCGACCGCCGCCGAGCTGGCCGCGGTGGTCGACGACCTTCGCGACACCGATGTGCACATCGCGCCGGGCGCGACCCTGACCGAGGTGCCCGCCGAGGCGGCCGCGCACGCCTTCCCCGGCGGGGCGAAGTACGTCGTACTGCCCAGGCAGCCGGCCGGTGAACCACTTCCCCACTACGGCCCCGCCTTGGTGGCGGAGTTCCCCGACACCCCGATCATGGTGATGTACGGCTCGTGGATCGAGTACCACGGTCCGCAGGCGGAGGACTTCGCCGAGCTGGCCGCCGTCAGCTTCTACACTCAGCTGGACGGGCGGCTCAGCCGGTACGACTATCCGCAGGAGAATGTCCTGCACGCGTTTCTGGCGCAGGTGGCCGACATCCGGTATGCCGGGTTGTTCGACCGCCCGCTGCCGTACGAACCATTCGATCCGCTGCGGGTGGCGTTGCCCGCCTTGCCGTGGCTGTTCGCCGCCTGCGCGGGCGGATTCCTGGCCCTGTCGGTACGTTCGTGGCCGGCCCACCGACGGCGGGGGGCGTGGCCGGAGCTGCGGCCGGCGGGCACCCGCGCCCTCCTGACCGGTCTTTCCGCCCTCGCGGTGGAGATGTCGCTGTTGGCCGACCAGCGCAGCAATCCGGCGCTGGCCCGCGGCATCAGCGCCCTGCAGGCCGCCCGCACCGCGTTGGACGACGGGCTACCGGACTCCCACGTCCGCACGCTGCTGACCGATGCCCGGAATGAGCTGGACCAGGCCGCCCGCACCATGGGCTTCGACTTCTTCCGGCCCCACCACTATCTCAAGGACGCGCTGTCATGAGCCGCTCCCGGAAACGGCCCACCCGGCGGCCGAACCCGTCGCGACCGCGGCGACGCCGGACCACCCGGAGGTTGCCGGCTGGCTGGGATCGGCTGGTGGCGGTGGGGAAGCGGTCCCGGGTCGGCCGGTGGCTCGGACACCAGCTCCGTCGGCTGCTCACCCCCTTCAGCTTCGGGGTGCTGGGTTGCCTGTTCTTGGCGGGATGGGCGCTGTGGTCCGGCGGCGTACTGGACGGCCCGATCGCCCGAGAGGTGCGGACCTCGTCGGTGTATGTCGCGCCCGGGGTCGAGCTGGACGAGGCCGCGGCGGAACGGATCATCGGCAACCGTCGGCTGGTGGTGGTGATGCTGGCGCCGGACGCCGACCTGAGGGCGGGCTGCCAAGAGGTCACGCGCGCCGCTGCCGGCACGGTCGTACTCCTGCTCAAACCGGACGGCGACGGGTACGACCATTACGGTTGCGCCCTGGTGCCCGGCTACGACGGCGAGAACTTCGGTCGGGCGTTCGTCACGGAACTTCGGATCAGCCGCGGCATCGACGCCTTCCCGGGCCAGCCCCTGGAAGCGGTGAAGATGGTCGTGCTCAACTACGACCTGCTGGTGAAGGCCGGCACGATCCCGGATGGCGCCCGCACCGTCAGCCCCTCCCTCCCCCGCTACCTGGTGGCGGGGGCGGCGGTACTCGCCGTGTGCGTCGGCTCCACGGTGGCGTATGCCGCGGCCCGGCAGGCTGGCCGGCGCACCGCGAGGTATCTGGCGCGGCGGGAGGCGCTCGCTGATCTACGCGCCCAACTGGCCGCCAGCATCAGCGTACTGGCTGCGCAGCTTATCGAACTTGATCGCTACTATCCGAAGCCGGACACCGTCAACGGTCGCCGATATCGGAAACTGGCGGCCGAATACCTCACACTGCTCGACACCTTCGCCACCACTATCGATCCCGACGAAGTCACCGTGACCCGCCTCATCCGGCGCGCGGAGACCCTCAGCGCCCGCTGCCGGATGCTCGCCGACGCTCGGGACCGGTCGCAGACAGCGAAAACCAGGTAGCTCCCGGTTCGCTATCGTGCTGGCTGTCCTACGGTGGTGATCATCCTGGCCCCGATCTCGTCGTACCTCCGGAGGAGGCTGGCATGACCCTCGATCGCGTCACCGAGCCGACCGACCGTCGCTCCGCGGGTACGCTCGCCAACCTCCGCGATGTCGGCACCGCCAGCCCACTGCTTCGGCGCGGCGTCCTGTACCGCAGCGACGCCCCCTTGTCCACCGACGAGCCGCCGCTCGCCCACCCGTGGCCCCCCACGACCGTCATCGACCTGCGCGACCACGGGGAGAAAGCGGAGCCGCATCCGTACCGCCACACCAGCCGGGTGGTCGACCTGCCGCTGTTGGCGGGCTCGGTCCGCGCGCCACAGACGCTGGCCAATGGGCTCGCCGCGCTCTACACCCACCTCCTCCACACCCCGACGACCGCCTCCCTGCTGGTCGCCGCGGTGCAGACGATCGCCGAGGCGGACGGGGGCGTGCTGGTGCACTGCACCGCTGGTAAGGACCGGACCGGGGTGACGGTCGCCATCGCCCTGCGGCTCGTCGGCATCGACCACGACGCGATCATCGCCGACTACACCCGTACCGCGGCCATGATGCCGGCGGTACAAGCGCGCATGGCCCGGACCGTCCGGAGAAGCTCTCGGGAGCCCGCGCGCGTGTCCCTCCCACCGGAAGTCCTGGCGGCTCCCAGTCACGCCATCGAGGCCCTCCTCCAGGCGTTGGAGGAGCACGACGGTGGCGTCCACGGCTGGTACCTCACCCACGGCGGCGAACCTCGGCTGCTGGACGCCCTCGCCCAGCGGCTTCTTCACTAACAGACCCTCCACTCCGGCTTTCGGCCGATCACGCACGCCGCCTGCGAGCCCTGCCGCATTCCTTCCCGATCCCGTATGGTGCCGATGTGGCAGGCGTGCACGTGGACCGGGACGCGCGAGCTCGGCTGGACCGGGCCACTGCCCCACTGGACCCGCCCCTGGCCGTGGTGGACCTGGACGCCTTTGACGCCAATGCGGACGCGCTGGTCACCGCCGCCGGCGGCACACCCCTCCGCGTGGCGAGCAAGTCGGTCCGCTGCCGCGAGCTGCTGCGGCGGGTGCTCGCCCGTCCCGGGTGGCGGGGCGTGCTCGCGTACACCGTGGCCGAGGCGCTGTGGCTGGTCCACACCGGTGTCTGCGACGACGTGGTGGTCGGCTACCCCAGTGTGGAGCGGGCCGCGCTGCGGCAGCTGGCCAGCGATCCGACGGCGCTGGCGGCGGTGACGCTGATGGTGGACGATCCGGCGCAGCTGGAGCTGGTCGACGCGCTCGTACCCCCGGCGGCCCGGCCCGCCCCGGTGCGGGTCTGCCTGGACCTGGACGCCTCCTGGCGCATGTTCGGCCGAGTGCACGTGGGGGTCCGCCGCTCCCCGGTGCACACCCCGCACCAGGCCGGTGAGCTGGCCGCCGCGGTGGCGGCTCGACCCGGGTTCGTGCTGGTCGGGCTGATGGCGTACGAGGCGCAGGTGGCCGGGGTGCCGGACGCCGGCGCCGGGGGTGCGGGCGGTCGCGGTCCGGCAGATGCAGCGCCGTTCCCTCCAGGAGCTCCGGGCTCGTCGAGCCGCGGCGGTGGCGGCGGTGGAGCGCCACGCCAAACTGGAGTTCGTCAACGGCGGCGGCACCGGCAGCGTGGCGGCGACCGCGGCGGATCCGACGGTGACCGAGGTGACGGCCGGGTCCGGGTTGTACGGACCGGCGCTGTTCGACCACTACCGCGCGTGGCGCCCGCGACCGGCGGCGCTGTTCGCGCTGCCGGTGGTCCGTCGGCCGGCACCGGGCGTGGTGACCGTGGCCGGCGGCGGCTGGATCGCCTCCGGTCCCCCGGACGCCAGCCGGTCACCGGTGCCGTGGTTGCCGGCGGGACTCCGCCTGACCGCTACCGAGGGCGCCGGCGAGGTGCAGACCCCGCTGGTGGGGGCGGCCGCGGCCGACCTGGTCCCCGGGGACCGGGTGTGGTTCCGGCACGCCAAGGCGGGTGAGTTGTGCGAGCGGGTGGACCGGCTGCATCTGCTCGCCGGGGACGAGGTGGTCGGGGCAGCGCCGACCTACCGCGGGGAGGGGCGCACCTTCCTGTGAGCACCCGGACGTGGCGGAACTGGGCCGGCAACCAACGCGGGCACGCGACCGTGGCGCGGCCGCGCACGCAGGATGAGCTGGTCGCGCTGGTCGATCAGGCACGACGGGCAGGCCGTCGGCTCAAGGTGGTCGGCAGTGGCCACTCGTTCACCGACATCGCTCTCGCCGACGACATCCGACTGGAGCTGCCCCGCACCGGCCTACTGCAGCCGGGCCCACCCGGATCCCGCCGGGTGACCGTCCCGCCGGGATGACCCTGCGTCAGATCAACACCTGGCTGGCCGCGCACGGTCTGGCGCTGCCGAACCTCGGTGACATCGACGCGCAGACCATCGCCGGGGCCCTCGCCACCGGCACCCACGGCACCGGCGCCGCCTCCGGTGGGCTGGCCACCCAGGTGGTGGGGCTGACCCTGGTCACCGGCACCGGTGAGGTGCTGCGCTGTTCGGAGACCGCGCACCCGGAGGTGTTCGCGGCCGCCCGGGTCGGGTTGGGCGCTCTCGGGGTGGTCACCGAGGTGACCCTGCAGTGCGTGGACGCGTTCGTGCTGCACGCCGACGAACGCCCGCTGCCGTTGGCGCAGACCCTGGCCGAGTTCGATGAGCTCTGCGCCACCAACCAGCACGTCGAGTTCTACTGGATGCCGTACACCGACCGCACGCTGGTGAAGCGGAACAACCGCACCGAGGTGGACAGCAGTCCGATGTCCCGGCTGGCGGCGTGGTGGGAGAACGATTTCCTGCAGAACGTCGCCCTCGGTGCGGTCTGCCGGCTGGGGCGGGCGATGCCGGCGGCGATGCCGTGGCTGGCGCGGCGGGTCGCCGGCTTCTTCTCCCCGGTCACCTACACCAACCGCTCCGACCGGGTCTTCACCACTCCGCGTCGGGTCCGGTTCGTGGAGATGGAGTACGCGCTGCCCCGCCCGGCGCTGCCGGAGGCGTTCGCCGCCCTGCAGCGGATCGTGGCCACCTCACCAGTGAGAGTGATCCTGCCGGTGGAGGTACGGGTCGGGGCGGCCGACGACATCTGGCTGTCCCCCGGGTACGGCCGGGACTCGGTCTACATCGCCATCCACCAGTACGTGGGGGCGCCGTACGAGCCGTACTTCCGCGCCTTCGAGCAGGTGTGCGTGGAGCTGGGCGGGCGCCCGCACTGGGGGAAGCTGCACTGGCGGGACGCGGCGTCGCTGGCACCGGTGTATCCCCGGTTCACCGACTTCCTGGCGCTGCGGGACCGGCTCGACCCGGACCGGATGTTCACCAACCGCTACCTCGACCGGGTGCTCGGCCGCGCCCGCGCCTGACCGGGAGCGGGGAGTCCACCACTTCCTGCGGGCGGGTGAGGGTCGCTCCCTCCGCCCGTGACGGCCTGACCGACCTGCGTCCAGGGCCGACAATTCCGCGCTGAAAATTCGCGCGCACTTTTTTGTCGAGGGGGGGCTCCAGTTCCGTAGTACAGGCAGAAGAGGGGGATAGAGAGAACTCCCCCAACAAACCAAGGAGGAGAACAATGAGCGTCCTTCGCCTGCAGAACCTGGAGCCCCGCACCACCCAGGCCGGTGCCCTGGGCCTGAGCCTGACCAGCAGCCACACCGACTGCTGCAAGGACTCCAAGGAAATCCAGTAATTAGCAACAGTCCGCACTACCGACTGATCTGTCGGCACAAAGCAACAACTCAGTAATACCCGCAGAAGACGAAACCACACAAAATTTCTCGACAAACCAAGGAGGAGAACAATGAGCGTCCTTCGCCTGCAGAACCTGGAGCCCCGCACCACCCAGGCCGGCGCCCTGGGCCTGAGCCTGACCAGCAGCCACACCAACTGCTGCAAGTCCGAGGAAATCCAGTAAACATGTAGCACCCGCCTACCAACACTAATTCCGTGTAGGGGTGCGCTAGACGTACCCCTACACGGAATTTTTCTTTCCCCACGCCCCCCACCAGCGGATTCCCAGAGATACAAGGAGGCAGGCATGCGCGACGAACGCTGGGTCAACCGTTTCCATTACGCCTGGAACGACACGCTGTTCTTTGATCCGCTCGATGTGTACTACGAGCCCAGGAAAGACCACTTTCTATCTGATCTTGATGAAGAGGTCAAATCCCGGTTCGTCCGCTCGGGTATCTGGTGGAGCTACCGGCACAACCCGAACCTGCCGACACAGGGATGGAAGATACACGTGTCGGCGACTCACCGCAATGTCCGCGCCGTCGCCAACGCGGTGATCAACTATCTGGTTACCCACCACATCGATTTCAAGATCGCCTTGGACATGAACATCTTTGAGATGCTCAACTCCAAGGCCATGTCCCGGGGTAGCGGCGGCAAGCTCATCACGATCTACCCAGAAAACGACGATGAGTTCCGGAGCTGCATTGCCGACCTGGCACAGATCCTGGACGGTGCCGAAGGCGCCTATGTGCTCTCGGACATGCGATACCGCGACTGTAAGTCCCTCTACTTCCGGTACGGGCAATTCATCAACACTTCCACCGTCGATGTCCTCGGCCGGAAGGTGCCACACATCATCGGACCAGACGGACCGATCCCCGACGACCGAAAACCTCACTATTCCCAGCCCTGGTGGTTGCCTTGGCCGTTCACCGACTGGAAGCCCAACGACGATTCGGATGAGGAGGAACTACTTGGGGGCCGTTTCCGGGTGACCGAGGCTCTCCAGTTTTCCAACAGCGGCGGTGTCTACAAGGCTGAGGACACCGCGAACAACAATCAGCTCGTCGTGATCAAAGAGGCGCGTCCACACACCAACTTCAACCCTCGCAAGGATCACGATGCGACCGACATCCTCGCGCGAGAGTGGGAGTTTCTCAACATCCTCGGCGATGTCGAGTCGTTCCCCGCCCCGATCGCCAAGTTCCGCCACTGGGAGCACCACTTCATCGCAGAGGAGTTCGTCGACCGCTCCGACATCCGCTCGGTGTTGCTCGAGCACAACCCGCTCGCGCAACCGGGAGCGGACTCGCAGGAGTTCCTCCGTATCTTCCTCACCGTCTTCCGCGGCCTGGTGCGCGCGGTACAGGCCGCTCACCAGCGGGGCGTCATCCTCGGCGATCTCACCGCGGCCAACATCCTGATCGACTCTGACAGCTTCGAGATCACCATCATCGATCTCGAGGCGTGCCGACTGGCGGAGACGGAACAGGAAAACCACCATCTGCAAGAGACGGTCGAGCTGTACACGCCCGGGTTCAGTCATTCCCGGCGCGCCGACGGCGCCTCCGACTTCGCAGGCGACCTGTACAGCATCGCCACCATCATGTCCTACTTCATCTTCCCGATCGCGGCGATGTCGTACCTGCGGGAAGACGTCTTCGAGCTCTACCGGTACTTCATCGATGCCCTCGGCTGGCCGGTGCAGATCCACGAGGTGATCAAGGACTTGGCGCAGGCGCGCATCTCACTCGAGGACGTCCTCGAATTCCTGGCGGACGACACCGCCCTGATCGCGCAGGTGCAGGAGCCGTCGCGCGAGCCGGTGGTGGAGGAGCAGCTCAAGCTCCCCGAGGTGAAGACCGGAGTGGCGCTGTTCATGAAGACCGTGGCCGACCTCGACCGGGAAACGCTCTTCCCGGTGGATCCGTTCGCCTACGTCACCAACCCGTTGAGCCTCGGGTTCGGAGCGTCCGGGGTGCTCTGGGCACTCGAGCGCTCCGGCTTCTCCCTCCGGCCCGAGTGGCGGGAATGGCTGGAGAAGCAGGTGACGGACCTTGACATCGACGAGTACCCGAACGGGCTGATGAGCGGGTTGGCGGGCATCGCCTGGGCGTTGGACGATCTCGGGCTCCACGCTCCGGCCAGGGATCTGCTGGACCAAGCCAACCGGCGCATGTCAGACATCAACGATTACACCTTCTACTACGGACTCGCCGGGTTGGGCATGGCGAACCTGCGCTTCCACCTTCGTGAGCGTCGCCAGGATGACCTGGAGGCCGCCAAGGAGTGTGCGCGGATACTGCGCGACACCGTCCAGCGGGACGGACCGCACGTGTACTGGCTGAACGAGTTCGCGAAGGACGGACCGCTGACCGGCCTGGGATTCGGCCAGAGCGGGGTCGCGATGTTCCTGCTGCGGATGTACCAGATCACCCAGGACTCCTCCTACCTCCAGCTCGGACGGGACGCGCTGGCATGGGAGATGGCCAACTCCGAGTCGCTCAGCAACGGGGCGATCATGTTCCGCCACGGCAACACTCTGGAGCCGTACGTGGAGGTCGGCTCTGCTGGAGTCGCCAAGGTCCTGCTTCGCTACGGCGATCTTGATTCCGCCCGCGCCCTCCTGCGGGGGCTCGACATCGACTATTCGGTCCTGCCCGGATACTCCTTCGGCATGGCCGGCGTCGCAGACACGATGCTGGACGCCGCCGCGATCCTCGGAGACTCGTCGTACCGTGACATCGCGCTGAAGCAACTCGATTACCTCCGGAGGATCTACCTCTTCGAACCGGCCAAGCGCTTCGCGATTCCGCGGCAGGACGGGACGACCCCACTGGCTGTTCCCGGCGAAGGCCTGCTGCGCTGCGCCTGCGATCTCCTGACCGGCTCCGCCGGTGTACTCCGCGTACTCCACCGCGCCCACGTCGGCGGCACGGCGGACTTCCTGCTGGATGAGGTGGCACGATGAAAGAGCTTTGGGGTGCCCTCCGGGGCCACCGGCCCCGATTCCTCGCGATCGCCCTCGCGGAGACGCTCCTGGGCGGCATCGAAGCCCTGGTACACCCGCTCCTGCTCAAGGCGATCTTCGATCAGGCGATCCTCGCCAAGAATCTCGACACGTTCATCACCCTCAGCGCCTCCTATCTCCTGTTCGGGGTCGGGCTCAACCTCGGCTCCTACTGGATCTCGTGCTGGCGGAAGCGGTTCGAGAACTCGATGGTGCTGGCGCTGGAGATGGAGCTGTTGGGTCGCACGCTCGACCTGGACGGTCGACAGGTGGCGAAGGCCGGCAAGGCGTCCTACGTCAGCCGGGTCCACAACGATGTCTACGAGGGCCTCCTGCCGGCTATCCACATCTCGATCAGTGTGGCGAAGCAGGCCCTGGCGTCGGTGGTCTTCGTCGGCGTCCTGCTCTACCTTTCGTGGCAGGCCAGCCTCATCCTGTTGATCATCATTCCTCCGCTGATCGTCATCAGCAACCGGATCGCCAAGAAGATCCAGGAGAACACCGACCCTGAGCGCGAGGCCGAGGCCCGGTACATCAACATCCTGGCCCGGACGCTGGATGCCTTCCACGCGCTCCGCGGTATGACGCTGCTGCTGCCTCGCACCCGGGCGGCCAACCAGGAGGCGCTGCGCGGGTTCCTCGACATCACCTACGTGAACTACCGGCTCAGCGTGAAGCAGCGCACCCTCAGCGACCTGGTCATGAACCTGTCCGACACCGCCTCCATGATCATCGGTGCGCTCTTCGTGTTCACCGGTCGGATGACGTTCGGCGGCTTCCTCGCGTTCGTCAACTCCCTGTGGCGCGCGGTCACCGGAGTCGTCGCCGTCATCAACATGATTCCGGAGATCCGCCGAAGCTCGGCGGTGCTCACCCGGATCCGGACGCTCCGCGAGTCGCAGGCGTCGCCGTACCACACCCCCGGCCCGATCGTGCTGGTCGAGGGCGCCCGGGTCGCCTACGGTGACGAGACGGAAATCACGATCGATGATTTCCGGCTCGACGCCGGTGAGCACGTCCTGCTCCGAGGACCCAACGGTTGCGGGAAGACGACTCTGCTGCACATCATCTCCGGAAATCTCGCGCCTGATGTCGGGGTGGTCACCCTGCCTTCCCGGGTCGCGTCCCTCGTCGCGCCGGTGGAGCTTCCTCCGCTGCCGGTGAAGGAGCTGGTCCCCGATGAGCGGCTGCGGACCGCGTTGGATCTGGACAAGCTCGCCGACCACCTGCCCTCGGAACTCTCCTCGGGGCAGCGGCAGCGGGCCGGAGTCGCCGCGCTGCTGTGCGAGGAAGCGGACGTCTACCTCCTCGACGAGCCCTTCGCCAACCTCGACGACGAGAGCCGGGGCAAGGTGCTCCGCGCGATCCAGGAGCGGACCCGCGGGCGTGGCCTGCTGGTGGTGCACCACGGTGACATCGAACTCGACAGCCAGTTCGATCGGGTGGTCACCTTGTCCGGGGCCGGTGCCCGCACCTGACCCCCGAGGATCGCCTACGGGCCGGGCGGACAGCCGCCCCAGACGGCTGGTCCCGTCACCACGTCCATGGTGGCGGGACCAGCCGTCTGTGCTGCTCAACAGATGCATAGTTGCTGCCGCAGGGGCCGCATCGCCCGCCGATACCGCATCTCCGCCTTGGTCGGTGGCTCCCCCAGGATCTTTCCGACCTGCTTCCAGGTAGCACCGTCCCGCCGGAGCATCAGGATGGCTCGCAGCTCCGGCGCCATGCGGGCCACCAGCTGGGTCGCCTGCCGTGCCAGGTCACGGTCCTCGACGAGCTCACTATCCTCTTGTGGACTGGGGACCAGACTCGCGTGGGCCCGCAGCTGATCCTCCTTGGCCGATCGCCGGTGGAGATCTGTCACCAGATTTACTACTATCTTGGATAGGTAGGATTTGGCACGGCTGAGATCCAGGCCCGGATGGCTCGCCGCGCGTAGCAACGCTTCCTGCACCACGTCTTCGGCATCCTCACCTGCGCCGCGGCTGCGTGCCAATCGGACCGCGCTGTCCCGGTGCGGCACCAGGGAAGCCCATCGCTGTTCCCACGAACTCGTTCCAGAAACGGCCTCCGGGGCCGGCGCTACGTCAGTCCCAAGGAGTGTCATTGGTGCCGCTTCCGTTGTTCTGACCGGACGAGACGGTGACCACTACGCCGGCATCCTCCTCGTGGAGAGCGCCGCCCGCCGCCAGGGCTACGAACGCGGCCCCCGCAGCTACAGTCACGAGCGCCAGCCGCCACTTGTCGGTGAGGCGCCACATCTTGTTGATCATCGCCGACTCCTTCCCGATCCGGACCGGGGGTGGAATCTGTCCGGTCCGTTGGTTAGAAGAGTGCCGGCGCCAGCCATTCGGCAAACATCTGCCGACTATCCGGTCGCTATCCGGTTAGTCGGCGCTGATAGCGAGTCAGTCGTCGCTGATAGCGAGTCGGCCACGCAGCCGCTGGACCCGCTCCTGCCAGCCCACCGCCCCGATCTCGGCGAAGATCGCATCCGCTTCGGTCAGCCACTGCGCGGCCTGCGCCTGCGCGCCCGTATCCAGGGCCAATTCCGCCAAGGCGAGCAGCACTTGCCCCTCACCGACCCGGCTGCCCGCCCGCCGCATGGCCGCCAGCGCCTCGTCGAGCACGCTCCGGGCACGGTCCGCCTGGCCCTGTGCCAACCCCACATGCCCCAGTCCGAGCAGGGCGTACGCCTTTCCCGCCGGGTCATCGGCGGCGTCGACCGTGCGCAGCACCGCGGCAAACTCCGGCTCGGCCGCTTCCGGATTGCCCTGGTCGAGGTACAGCCGGCCCAGGCGATAGCGGGTCTGCGCCTCTACCCGCCGCACCCCGAGCTCGGTGCAGATCGCCAGCGCCTCCCGCAAGGTCTGTTCCGCGTGGACATGTTCGCCGTGCTCGGCACTGATCTGGGCCAGGTTGATGAGCACATGGGCCTCGCCGATCCGATCGCCGCTGGCGCGCAGGTCAGCCAGGGCCTGGGTGTAGCGCTGCCGGGCCTGCTCATGGCGACCCTGAAGGCGGTCGATCGATCCCAGACCCCGCAGCGCCAACCCGCGCCCATGCAGGTCCCCCGACTGTTCAAACCAGTCCAGGGCCGTGGTCAGATCGGACGCCGCCGCCTCGAAACGCTGCTCTACCAGCGCCAACCCGGCCCGGGAGCACCGGACCGCCGCCTCCGCGCGGCGGTCCTGGTGCCGCACCGCCAACTCCAACGCCAGTTGGTGGGTCTCCCGCCAGTCCTCGCGATGCGCGCGGGTCTCGAAGAAGGTCACCGCGGTGACCGCCAGGTCACTGCACAGGTCCACGGCGCTGAGATCCGCCGCCAGCCGGATCGCCGCCACCAGGTTGGTGTGCTCGGACTCGAACCAGGCGATCGGATCGGCGAGCAGCTCGTCGGTGATCTCGGAAGGCAGCGGCCAGTGCTCGGTCGACGACCGCAGCACCGTGAAATCGCCGCCGTATTCGTTACGGTGCGCCTGGGCCGTGAGGAACAGCCAGCACCGGAGCAGCCGGAGCTGCGCGGCGATGCGTTCCTGGGCTGGCACTTCCGTGACCAACAACTCGCGGGCGAACACCCCGACCAGGTCGTGTAGGCGATACCGCGCCCGGGCACCGGCGCCGGACACGACCTCGACGAGCTGTGCATCGACCAGCTCGTCCAGTGTGTCGGCACCGGTGTAGGCATCGCAGTCCAACAGGGGGCCGGCCACCCAGCTCGCGAAACTGGTCGCGCCGAGCGCGCCCAGCAGAGGGAGCAGCCTCCGGGCCGCGGTGTCCAGGGTCTCCACTGAGATCGACAGGCTGGCCCGGACCCCGGCGCCGTTGAGGGACAACTCGTCCAGCTGCCGGCTCTCATCCCCGAGCCGACGCGCCATCCGTGTGATCTGCCAGTGGCGACGCGCGGACAGCTTTCCCGCCACGATCCGGAGCGCCAGCGGCAGGTGCCCGCACGACTCCGCCACCGCGGCCACCGCCTCCGGCTCCGCCGCGGCCCGCTCCTCCCCCACGATCCGGGAGATCAGCTCGTGGCTCGCTTCCGCCGGCAACGGGCCGAGATCAATCCTCCGCACGTTGGGGAGACCGGGAAGGGTCCCCCGGGTGGTCACGATCAGTTTCACGCCGGGATCAGCGGGCAGCAACGGCTCCACCTGGGCGGCGTTGGCCGCGTCGTCCAGCAGCACCAGCACCCGCCGGCCGGCAAGATGGCTACGGTACATCCCCGCCAGCGCCTCTCGGCCCTGCGGCAGGGTCGCTGGCGGCACCCCGAGCGCGCGCAGAAACTGGTCCAGCACCTGCTCCGGGGGGATCGGCCGGGCGTCGCCCGCGCGCAGGTGAGCGAACAACTGGCCGTCGGGAAACAGGTCGATCACGTCGTGCGCGACGCTCACCGCCAACGCGGTCTTACCGACCCCGGCCAGACCACTCACCATCAGCACCGCGTCGGAACGCTCGTCGGCGAGCACCTGCTGCATTTCGCGGCGCGCCTGCTCCCGCCCTACGAAGGCATAGGGGCGGGCCGGCAACTGACGCGGCACCACCTGCGGCTCCGGCTGCGACGGCTCCGCCTGCGGCGGTGGGCTGGCCGCCACCGAAGGGTCCGCGCTGAGGATCGCCCGTTCCAGCGCCTGCAGCTCCTCGCTCGGATCCAGTCCATGTTCCTCACTGAGGATGCGCCGGGCCTCCCGGTAGACCTCGAGCGCCTCCGCCTGCCGTCCATCGCGGTAGAGCGCCAGCATGAGCTGCTGGTACAGCTTCTCGCGCAGGGGGTGGGAGGCGAGCAGCCCCCGCACCTCCCCGATGACCTGGTGGTGGTGCCCGCTGGCCAGTTCCAGGTCGATGCGCTCCTGGATGGCCGCCAGCCGCTCCTCCTCCAGCTGTAGGGCCACCGATCGCAGCAGGCGACTGTTCAGGCCAGCGAAGGCCTCACCGCGCCACAGCGCGATCGCCTTCCGAAAGGTCGTGATGGCGGCGGCGGTGTCCCGACGTCGGGCCGCCTCTCGGCCGGCGGCTACCAGGCGCTGGAACCGGGCGATGTCGACTGTGTCGTCAGGTATCCGGATAAAGTAGCCGGATTCATGGGTAACGATCGCATCGGCAAGTCCTACCGTGGCGAGCAGGGTCCGGAGCTTGGAGATGCTGATCTGAATTTGGGTGCGTGCCGTGGTGGGTGGGTCATCGTCCCACACGGCCGTGCTGAGCCGTTCCGCGGGAACGACCCGACCAGCGTTGAGCAGCAGCATCGCCAGCACAATCCGCTGGCGAGTGCCTCTCACCGCTACCAGTTGCCCGTTGGCGCGAATCTCCATTGGCCCCAGCAGGTGGAACTGCACGGCCAATGGCGAGTCAGCGCGTGCGCCAGCATCTCGGGAGGCCTCGGTGGCGTCGCCCGTGTCAGGGAAGACATCCGATGCCATCGACGTACCTTCCTGTCAACAGCGACCGTTGCCCCCCCGCTCGCGGTATTTTTGCCGTACCAGGAAGATACTCTAGAAGCCCTTCGGCACCCACATCTGGCGACTAATCAGCCGATTAGTTTGGATAGTTTATCCTGACTTGTTCAATCATGGGCGGACACCCGTAGCACTGAAAACGACGACGGCGTGACGGACACAATAAATGGTATGGACCGGTCATGCCGGAAGGCGCGGAAAGTAATATCCACCCGCGACTGCAGGGAAGTGGCGCCCAGGCTGGCGAAATAACGGTCGAGGTCGACCACCAGGCGGTACCGCCCGAGCGCCGGTGCGTCCCGCTGGATGACCACCCGACCGGCCTCGTCCGTGTGCGCGCTGGCCTCGTGCCTCCAGGAGGCATCCACCTCCCGCAACAAGGCCACCTCCGCCCCTTCCGCGGGGCGACCGAAGGCAGTGTCCACAACAGTGATTGACACGTTCACACCCTGACTCCTTGTTCACGTAGCCCGACGAGCTCTTGCAGCGCCATTTCACCCATAGGCCCTATTCACCCGCTATCTGGGTGCCATCGGATGAGCATTCAACGAGCCATGTCGACTCATCGACCCCGAGCGGTCAGCAACGTGGCGCTGAGCGGGTGAGGCTGCCGGTCAGGGCATAGCGCCCCGGCTGCGCGATCCGGACCACCACGTGGTCCTCCCCCGGCACCAGGCAGGCACCGGCCGGTCCGTCGACCGCCAGCCAGCGGGACGGCCACACCGCCACCCGCACCTCCCCAGGGGCGGGGACGTCGAACTCCATCCCGGTGGCGGTGGCGGCGACCACGGTGGCGGGAGCACTCACCAGCGGGGTCGGGTCGCGCACCTCGTACAACGTCCAGTCGGGATGCGACCAGACCTCCCGCAGGTACGGCAACCCCTGCCCGATCAGCTCCGCCTCCGCTCGCCCCACCCACGACAGGCGGGTGTGCGGCACCGCCACGTGCGAGACCGCCAGCCGGTCCAACCAGCGGCGGTACGACTCGGCGTCCAGCGACCCGTCGAAGAACAACCGGTTACGTGCCAGATCGGCCTGCCGCAACCATCCCCGGGCCAGCGGCAGCTCCCCCAACCGGGCCGCCTCCCAATAGTTCACGGTCGGCACCACCTCCACCCGGCCGGTGGGCGGACGGCGGGTCAACTCAGCGACCAGCGGGGCGAAGAAGTCCTCCGACGCGCTCGGCTCCCGAGCGGTGGCCAGGTCCGCGGTCACCACCGGCGGCTGCCACAGCGCCAACCCGATCAGCATCGGCGCCAACACCAGCGCCGGGCGCGGACGAGGCCACCGCCGTCGCCGCCACCCGCGGATCACCCAGGCCGGTGGGCGGGCGTAGGCGGCCACCAACGGCAGCGCGAACACAGTCGCCAACCGGGTGGCGTTCAACCCCACCGGGGTGGTCACCAGGTACGCCGCCACCACCCCCGCCGCCGACAGCCCCGCCCCGATCCGCACCACCCGGCGCGGCACCAGCGCAGCCACCACCAGGCTGGTGACGGTGGCGTGCAGCATATCGGCGCGGCTGATGTTCATCGGCCCACCCGTACCGAACAGGCCGCCCATGACCACCATCGGCACCGCCGCGCCCCCCGCGAGCGCGACCCCCGCCCACATCAGCCCACGCGGGACACCGCTCCGGTGGGGCAGGCGCGCGTGCAGCAGCAGCGCCGTGCCGGCCAGCCCCACGAACAACCCCGCCACCGGGCTGGTCGCCGCCGCCAGCGCCGCCAGCAGCCCCGCCCCCGGCACGGTCACCGACGTGAGCGTGCGGCCGGGGGGCTGTCGCCCCAGAGGCAGCAGCGCGAGGAGCGCACCCACCCCCCAGGCGACCCCGACCGCGAAGGTGACTCGGCCAGACACCAGGTTGCCGACGACACCGACCGCCCCCAGGAGACCCCCGAGCAGCGGACGGGGCGCTTGCGTGCGCACCAGCAACACCGTCAACCCCACGGTGGTGGCCACCGCGGCGACCGCCCCCACTGGCCGCACCCCGAACCACGCCATCAGCGGCGGCGACACCAGGCTGTACCCGAGCGGGGAGATCCCGGCGTACCACCGGAAATCCACCGGCGCCCAGCCGTGGGCGGCGAAGAAGTCCGCCCGCGCCACCTGGGCGGCCAGGTCGGTACCCAGCGCGGGTGCGGCCAGCCAGAGCGCCACCAGTCCAAGCGCGGCCAGGCCACTGACCAGCACCGCGGGGGCGGGCCACGCCCCGGCCACCGCCCGCCGCCAGGCCCGGCCCCCGCGGACCATCGGCAGCTCAGCCATAGACCACCCGCTCCATGGCGGCGCGGCTGCGGCGGACCACCTTCAGATAGTGGTCGTGGAATTCGCCCGGGTCGCCAGGGAACCCGAGCAGCTGAGCCACCCCGGCCAGCACCGGGCCGTGCGCGGGCAGCTCCTCCACCGCGCGTCCCCGCACCAGGGTGAGTGCGTTGCGGACCTGCGCGGCCAGCCGCCACCCGGCAGCCAGCGCGGTGGCGTCGGCCGGATCCACCAGGCCGGTTTCCCGCGCGGCCGACAGCGCCGCCAGGGTGCGGGGGGTGCGCAGCTCCGGCACGTCGGCGGCCCGCTGCAGTTGCAGAAGCTGCACCGCCCACTCCACGTCCACCAGCCCACCCCGGCCGAGCTTGGTGTGGGTACGCGGGTCGGCGCCGTGGGGCAGCCGCTCAGCCTCCACCCGGGCCTTGATCCGCCGAATCTCCACCAACTGCTCCCGCGCCAACCCCCCGGCCGGGTACCGCACCGGGTCGATCAGGGTCAGGAACCGTCCCGCCAGATCGGCGTCGCCGGCCACGTACCGGGCCCGCAGCAACGCCTGCGCCTCCCACACCCGGGACCAGCGCTGGTAGTACCGCTGGTACGCGGCCAGGCTGCGTACCAGCGGCCCCTGCCGGCCCTCCGGGCGCAGGTCCGCGTCCACCCACAGCGGCGGCTCCGGGGCGGGGGCCGCCAGCAGTCCACGCAACCGTTCGGCGATCGTATGCGCCGCCGCGGCCGCCTCCGGGTCGGGCAACCCGTCGACCGCCTCATAGACGAACAACACGTCCGCGTCGGAGGGGTAGCCCAACTCTCGACCACCTAGCCGCCCCAGCCCGATCACCGCAAACCGTAGACCCGCTGGTGCCTCCACAGTGGCCACCCGTACCGCCGCGGCCAGGGCCGCGTCGGTGAGATCAGCCAGCGCCTCCCCCACCGTCTCGACGTCCACCGGTCGGGCCGGGGCGAGGCTGCTGCCGGTGAGCAGGTCAGCGCAGGCGATCCGCAGCAGCTCCCGCCGCCGCAACGCCCGGACCGTCGCTACCGCCGCCACCCCCACCTCGCCGACCTCGTCGCCCGGCCGGTCCGGCACGTGTCGGGCGACGGCGGCGAGGAACCCGTCCCGCAGCGTGGCCGCATCCCGGGGTACGAGTTCGGCGTCGCTGGCCAGGATCCGCAGCATGGTCGGATCCCGGGTGAGCAGATCGGTAGCGTACCGGGACAGCCCCAGCACCCGGGCCAGCCGCTGCGCCACCGGCCCCGCGTCCCGCAGCAGCCGCAGATACCACGGCGCGGTCCGCAGACTCTCCGACACGTTGCGGTAGGCCAGCAGCCCCCGATCAGGTTCCGGGGCGTCGGCGAACTCCTGCAGCAGCACCGGCAGCAAGGTGCGCTGGATGGCCGCGGCACGGGAAACCCCGCTGGTCAGTGCCTGCAGGTGCCGCAGCGCCCCCGGCGGGTCGGTGAACCCCAACAGTTCCAGCCGCTCCTGGGCCGCCTCCGGGGTGAGCCGCAACGACTCGGTCGGCACCCGGGCGACCGCCTCCAGCAGTGGCCGATACAGCAGCTTGGCGTGCAGCCGCCGGACCTGGGCGCCCACCGCCACCCAGTCCGCGCGGAACGCGGCCACCGCCTCCCCGCGGTAGCCGAGCGCGTACGCCAACCAGTCCAGCGCCCGCGGATCCTTCGGTACCAGGTGGGTGCGGCGCAACCGCTGTAGCTGTAGCCGATGCTCCACCGTCCGCAGAAACCGGTAGGCGCTCACCAGCGCCTCCCCGTCGGCGCGGCCGACGTACCCCCCATCGATCAGTGCCCGCAGCGCGGGCAGGGTGCCGGCGACCCGCAGCGACTCGTCCGCCCGGCCGTGCACCAGCTGCAGCAGTTGGACGGCGAACTCGATGTCCCGCAACCCACCCGGCCCACGTTTGATCTCCCGGTCGGCCTGGTCGCGAGGCACCTGGGCGGTGATCCGTTGCCGCAGGTCACGGATGTCCGCTACCGCATTCGGACGGCTGGCCGCCTGCCAGATCAGCGGCTGCAGCTCCCTCCACCACTGCTGCCCGAGCGCCAGATCGCCGGCGACCGGGCGGGCCTTCAACAACGCCTGGAATTCCCAGGTGCGGGCCCAGGTGCGGTAGTAGGCCAGGTGACTGGCCAGGGTACGCACCAGGGCTCCCCGGTTGCCCTCGGGCCGCAGCGCGGCGTCCACCGGCCAGGCCACCTGGGCACAGATGTCCATCAGCCGGACGGCGACGGCGGTAGCGGCCGGCAGGTCCGCTTCCTGGGAGGCGACGAAGATGACATCCACGTCGGACACATAGTTGAGTTCCCGGCCCCCGCACTTCCCCATCGCCACCACCGCCAACCCGGGATCGGGCCGGTCGGCCACGGCCAGCCGGTAGGCGGCGGTCACGGTGGCGTCGGCGAGATCGGACAACCGGAGCATCACCTGTTCCACGTCCGCGACCCCGGTGAGGTCGTCGGCGGCGATCTGCAGCAGCCCTCGCCGGTAACGCAGCTTCAGTTCGGGTACGTCGGCGGCGGAGTCCAGCGGAGTCTGCGGGGCGCCCGGTAGCAGGTGGCGCCATTCGTCCGGGTGGGCGACCAGGTGATCACCGAGGGCGGTGGAGGCGCCGAGGACCGCCACGAGTCGGGGACCCACCTGCGGGTGGGTGGCCAGCGGATCTTCCCCGGCGGCCTCGACGAGTCGCTCCAGCTGCCGCCGGGCCAGGTGCGGGTCGGCAGCCTCAGTGACCGGACCGGACCGAGCCCGCACCTCCCGGCCGTCGGTCATTGGCCAAGCAACGGCAGGTTCGGCCGACTGAGGGCGAGCTCACCCCGTACCACCGCGGCGAACCGGGCCGCGAACGGCTGCCACACCTCGGCCAGGTCGGTCATGAGCGCGTCGGCGGCGGCCACCACCTGCGCCGGGTCCCGACCGAGCGCGGCCAGCCGGTCCCGGCTGGACTCCGCCCAATCCGCGATCATCGCGGTGTCGGGTTCGATGTGGAACTGGATGCCCCAGGCGGCAGGGCCGAGCCGGAACGCCTGATGCGGGTAGCGCGGGGAGGTGGCCAGCAGCACCGCCCCGATCGGGAGTTCAGTGATCTCGTCCTGGTGCCACTGCAGCACGTCCGGGGTGAACGGTACGTCCGCAAACAACGGATCCTGGTCGGCGGCGTCCCGCCTCGCCACCAGCGTCGGGCCCAGCTCCGGGCCGGCGGCGGCCGGGGCGACGGTGCCGCCGTGGGCGGTGGCGAGTAGTTGCGCGCCCAGGCAGATCGCCAAGGTCGGCACCTGGGCGCGCACCGCTTTCCGTAACAGCGATTCGCAGGCCGGCAGCCAGGGGGCGGACGGGTTGCCGTCCTGGTCGGGGTAGGCGTTCTGCTTGCCGCCGAGCACCACCAGCCCCCGGTAGCCGGTCAGATCCTCCGGCAACGGTTGGCCGGCGTGTGGCCGGACCACGTCGAGCCGCAGCCCGGCGGCGGTCAGCCAGTCCCCGAGTCGACGAATGTCATCGGCCGGGTCGTGCTCGATCACCAGGACAGGCGTCTGCGCATCGCTCACGTGCTCGAGGCTACCGAGTGCACCGACTCCGGACTGGGTCGGCCACGCGGGTGCCTCACCCCGGTCACCCCAGCGCGTACACGAGGGTGGCGTGGGCGACCGGTTCCGGGGTGCCGGCCACCGTCATGATGACCGACAGAAACACCAGATTCCGGCTGAGTCGGCTCACCTCCGCCCGGACCAGGACGTCCGCGGCGATCACCGGTCGCTGGAAGTTGGTGGATTGCTGTACCGGGGTCATCGGCCCGTATCCGCCGCGAGCGGCGGAGGCGGCGACCACCGCGGCGGTGTCGGCGGCGGCCATCAGCGCCTGCCCACACAACGCGCCACCTTCCCGGACCAACCGGTCGGACCAAGGCAGCCGCAGGACGGCGGTGCGCTCACCCACATGCTCCACCAGCAGTCCGAGGTCGCGCACCCAGGGAGCGACGTTGGCCAGGAGCGTGTTGCGGTCGTGAGCGGTGAAAGGGGTCTGCGCCAGTGACTGGCGGGGGGGTGCCTGCATCTGGGTCATGCGGCCATCTTGCCGTGCCCTTTACCGCCGAGGACAGGGACTCCCTTCTGCTAGATCCGCTGCCGGGCGAGGCGTGGGGGGCGCGCATCACACCGGTTCGATCAGCAGGGTGTGCTCGGCCGCCGACAGGAGGGCGGGCCGGTCCGACAGCACCGGCCAGCGGCGGCGGGCCGCCAACTCGGCCACGTGCGCGGCGGTGACATCCACCCCGGATCGGTACATCCGATCCCGCAACGCCGCCACGTCCCGGGCAGCGGGCTCGGCCAACAGCGTGCTCGGATCGTCCAGCAGCTCCACCAGTTGCTCACTGTCGGGGCGCCAGCGCAGCGCCTCCCGCAGCGACAGTCCGGAGATCAGGAGTGTCCGGCCGCGGCGCCGGCAGGCACGGACCACCGACTGCAGGTACAGGTCATCGTTGGCGTACGCGAGCAGGGCGCCGGTGTCCAGCACCCAGCCGCCGACCTCGCTGATCACGACCGGGTCGGGTGCCGGTCCAGCAGTTCCCGATCAGCAGCCACCATCCGACGGGCCTCGGCCTCCGCTTGGGCCGGGGGCATGCCCTCGGCCCGGAACAGCCGGGCGTAATGCTCAATGGAGGGGCGGCCGGCGCGGCGCATGATCCGGACCTGCAACTCGTCCGGGTCAGCGCTAGCACAGGGCAGGGCGGAGCGGATCCGGGCGAGAAACCGCCGGCTCTCCTCAATCGCGGCCCGCACCTGCGCCTCGTACGGGTCGGCGGAACGGGCCGGTGGGGGTCGGTGGCGCGCGTCGGGCGTGGACATGCCCTGATGCTAGACCAGCCGGGGTAGGGGAAGGCGGCTTCCTCAGTCGTTCACCCTCACGGCTATCACCGGCGCGGACTCGGGTGGAGCCTGCCGGGCCGGTATCACCAACGGCTCGATTGCCACATCATCTCCGCAGCTACGACTGGGCGCCAATGATCGCCTCCAGTAGAAACTGAGATCGATGACACAACGCTCTGGCGAGATACACTGTGGGCAATGAATTATCGACATTCATGATCCGCTGACGGTCCGAGCCTCGGGCAGAAGGCGAGGAGACATGGTCGTCCCTAAGGAGGAGTTCGTGATCGGTGCCCTGAGCCAAGCCGCCCGGAACAGTGTGGAGCAGAGGCGGAGACGGCTCGAGCGGGCGCGGGACATTGTGCTCGATCTGCTGCAAGACCCGGCCCATCAGCGCGGTGGGGTCGACCTGCGTCGACTCGCATTCGACCGTCACGCCGTGCCCTCTCAGGACACCAGCGCCGCGCTCCGCCTGCTGGAGCGGGAAGGAGTGATCACTATGGCGCCGGATTTCAGCTACCGCCTCACCACCCCCTCCCGTCGCTCACCCCACGATCGCTGATCCTGCCTCCCTACCCCTGAGGAGCCCCGGTGCCGACCAGCGATGTACGGCAACGCCACCACCGACCGTACGGAGGGCACGAATCCGATCCCGAGGTCGAGTTTGGCAAGGACTACGAACATCTGCTTTACTCCTCCGCTTTCCGCCGGCTAGGTGGAGTGACCCAGGTGGTCGGAGTCAACGAGACCGCGCTGTTCCACAACCGCATGACCCATTCCTTGAAAGTGGCGCAGGTCGGACAGCGACTGACCAAGAAGTTGCTCGACAAAATGGACAACGACCGCCAGCTCTACGGAGTGGTCGAAGAGTACGGTGGCGGACTGGATTCCGGCGTGGTCTATGCGGCCTGCATCGCGCACGACCTCGGGCGGCCGCCCTTCGGGTACGTCGCCGAGATGGCGCTCCGGAAGCTGACGACCGGCCGGCCAGACACATCCGACCGCGACGGCTCCCAGGTGTTCCCCGCGGTCGGCGAAGGCGAGGAACTGTCCGACAGCTACTCCAATCACGCTCAGACGTTCCGGATCGTCAACAAGCTGGCGTTCCGGGAATCGTACGGCGACGGCAAGAGCGCCGCGCTGAACCTCACCCGGGCCACCCTGGCCGCGCTCCTGGTGTACCCCTGGTCGTTCGCCGACCGTACCCGCCCGGTCGGATGGGGCAACACCGACCAGCTTCCCAGCTGGGGCTACTACGACTCGGAGAAGGACCTGTTCGAGTTCGTGAGCGGGCTGATCCGCCCCCGGACAGTCACCCTGCCCAACGGGGAGGAGAGCATCGAATACCGGACGGTCGAGGCCCAGGTGGTCAACTGGGCCGACGACATCACTTACGCCATCCACGACGTGGAAGACTTCTTCCGCGCCCACCTGATCCCGCTGGACATTCTGAACCGCTCGGACGAGCGGTTCGCCGAGTTCTTCGACTACGCCTGGAAACGGGTCGAGCGGGTGTTCGTCAGCGAGAACGCCTCTCAGGCGCAACGGCAGGCCGCCCGGGAGCGGGTGGAACAGTTCCTGAATGAGGCCCGCACCAAACTGCCGGTCAGGCCCTACACCGGCAGCCGATACGACCGGGAGGATCTCCACACCTTCGCCTCGACCATCATTCACAGCGCCACCGAGCACACCGAACTGACCAAGGACGGACTGGTCCGGCCGGCGGAGCGGGACCTGGCGATCATCGAGATCTTCAAGCAGCTGGTCTGGTACTACGTGATGGACAGCCCGACCTTCGCCCCCGCCCAACGAGGGCACGTGTACCTGATCCGCCGGCTGTTCCGGGACCTGTCCTCCTGGGTGCGGGACGAGTACCTCGCCAGCGAGGAGGGCCGGGGCAATCTACCCGCCCGACTGCGGGAGTACGTCCAGATCGCGCTCCACCCGGACCCGGCGGTTGGGTGCCTCAACTACCGCACCGACGAGCAGAAGCTACGCCGGGCGGTGATCGATTACATCTGTTCCCTCACGGAGCGGCAGGCGATCCAGCTCACCACGCAGCTACGAGGGATGGGCTCCCGACCACTGCCCGGGAACTGGTTCTACGCCTGATTCTGCCGACCTGCGCGGGAGGGAGCACCGGTCGTGTCGACCATCGAGTTCGTCATCCGGCTTGTGGACGCCCTCGCCTGGCCAGTGGTGGTGTTGGTCGCGGTTGTCCTGCTACGCCGCCCCGTCAGCGAGCTGCTCACCCGGCATCCCCCGGCCAGTTTGCGGGCGGGTCCACTGGAGCTGACGTGGAGCCACGTCGTGGCCGAGACCTCACAGCAGGCGGCGAAGGTGGAACGCACCTCGGCGGAGCTCGACTCCACCCGCCCGGGGCGCGTGGCCGAGGAGCTGGCCCCGGCGGTGGAGAAGGCGCCGCTGACCGCCATCCGGGAAGCCTACGCCACTTTGGAGCGCACCCTCCGGGAGGTCGTCGGGCCAGTGGAGGGGGTCGACACATACCGGCTGGGACCGGTCTCCCTGGCCAAGCTCGGCGCCTCCCGAGGGGTGATCGATCAGGAGATCGTCCGGACCGTGGAAGGTCTGATGATCATGCACAACATGGCTATCCACAATCGTGGCCCGGCGATCACTCCCGACCGTGCCCGAGAGTACGTCTCCCTAGCGGACATCACGATCTCCGCGCTCACCCAGCGAGCCTGATTCGGGCGCCCGGCCCGGCGGATGACGTTGTCCCTACCGCCTCCGGCGGACGGGGCGTGCCCGCAGGTGCGCCCGCTCCCCCTGCCGGCCGAACAGGCTCAGGAACTCCACCGGCTCCGGACCGGCCGCACCGAACCAATGGGGGGTACGGGTGTCGAACTCGGCCGCTTCCCCAGGGACAAGCACCAGATCGTGCTCCCCCAACACGACCCGGAGCTGCCCGTCGAGGACGTACAGCCACTCGTACCCCTCATGGACCTGTAGCTCCGGTTCCCGGTGGCGACCGGCCGGGATCACGATCTTGTAAGCCTGGATGCCGCCGGCGCGGCGGCTCAGCGGCAGCACGGTCATGCCGTGGTGGGTGATCGGGCGCAGGTGCACCCGTGGGTCGCCGGTGGGGGGAGCGTCGACGAGAGCGTCGAGGGTGACCCCGTACGCCCGGGCCAGCGGAAGCAGCAGTTCCAAGGTCGGCCGACGGGCCCCGGACTCCAGCCGGGACAGGGTGCTCACCGAGATGCCGGTGGCCGCGGACAGCTCGCTCAAGGTGAGGCTCCGTTGCCGGCGCAGCGTCCGTAGCCGGGAACCGACCGCCCCCACTACCTGCGCGAAATCACCGTCCACAGCGCCAGTTTGCCAAACCTGCAACAGAATTCGTGGTGTCGCGCGAGCGCGCTCCATGCTGACGTCATGACGACTGAGCGACTGGACAACGACTACGACGTGGTAGTGGTCGGCGGTGGGGCCGCCGGATTGAGCGGGGCGCTGACGCTGGCCCGGGCCCGCCGGTCCGTGGTGGTGATCGACGCCGGCGCCCCTCGTAACGCCCCGGCCCGCGGGGTACACGGGCTGCTGGCCCACGACGGGATTCCCCCCGCGGAGCTGCTGGCCCGCGGCCGGGCCGAGGTCCGCCGGTACGGGGGGCAGGTGGTGTCCGGTGACGTCGGCGCGGTCTCCCCGACCGGTGACGGCACCACTGACGACATCGGGTTCATGGTGGCGCTGCTGGATGGCCGGACCACGCGGGCCCGCCGGCTGCTGGTGGCCACCGGGCTGGTCGATGAACTACCGGACGTTCCCGGGCTGGCGGCCCGATGGGGTCGGGACGTGCTGCACTGCCCGTACTGCCACGGCTGGGAGGTCCGGGATCGGGCCATCGGGGTGCTGGCCAGCGGGCCGATGTCCGTCCATCAGGCACTGCTGTTCCGGCAGTGGAGCGCCGACGTCACGTTCCTCACCCACACCTGGCCGCCACCGGCGCCGGAGGAGGCGGAGAAGCTGGCCGCCCGCGACATCCCGGTGGTGGCCGGGGAGGTGACCTCCCTGGAGATCGTCGACGACCGGCTCACCGGGGTACGGCTGGCCGACGGCACCACGGTGGCGCGGGAGGCGCTGGTGGTGGCTACCCGGATGCGGGTACGCGCGGATTTCCTGGCCGGGCTCGGGTTGCACCCGGTGCCGCACCCGATGGGGATCGGCGAATACCTTCCGGCGGAGCCGACCGGCCGGACCACGGTGCCGGGAGTGTGGGTGGCCGGCAACGCCACCGACCTGGCCGCCCAGGTGGGTACGGCGGCCGCGGCCGGCGCCACCGCCGCCGCGCAGCTCAACGCCGATCTGGTCGAGGAGGACACCCGGCGGGCGGTGGCCCGCTACCGAGGAGGGAAATCGTCGACGCCACGTGACTGATCCAGACAGACCGTTACCGCTGGTCCGACTCACAGGCTGAGGTAGCGGCGCAGCTCGTACGGGGTGACTTCTCGCCGGTACTGCTCCCACTCCGAGCGCTTGTTCCGCAGTACGTAGTCGAACACGTGCTCGCCCAACACTTCGGCGACCAGTTCCGACTTGGCCATCACCGCGATCGCCTCGGACAGGTTCTCCGGCAGCGGCTCGTACCCGGCCGCCCGCCGCTCCGCCGGCGACAGCGCCCACACGTCGTCTTCCGCCCCGGGCGGCAGCTCGTATCCGCGTTCGATCCCGGCCAGGCCGGCGCCGAGCAGCACCGCGAACGCCAGATACGGGTTGCAGGCGGGATCCAGGGAGCGGATCTCCACCCGGGCCGAGTTCGGCTTGCCGTACGCCGGCACCCGCACCAGCGCCGAGCGATTCTGATGCCCCCAGCACACGTACGCCGGGGCTTCGGTGATCCGGTCCGGCAACGGCATGGGGAACAACCGTTTGTAGGAGTTGACCCATTGGTTGGTGACCGCGGTGTACTCCCGGGCATGCACCAGCAGCCCGGCGATGAATGATTTGGCCACCTTGGACAGCTTCATCGCGTCGGTCGGGTCGTGGAAGGCGTTGCGCTCCCCCTCGAACAGCGACAGGTGGGTGTGCATGCCGCTGCCGGGTTGGTCGGTGAACGGCTTGGGCATGAACGTGGCGTGCACCCCGTGCGAGATCGCCACCTCTTTGACCACGTGCCGGAAGGTCATGATGTTGTCGGCGGTGGTGAGCGCGTCGGCGTACCGCAGGTCGATCTCCTGTTGGCCGGGCGCTACCTCGTGGTGGCTGTACTCCACCGAGATACCGATCCGCTCCAATGCCAGCACCGCCTGCCGGCGGAAGTCCCGGGCGGCCTCATGGGTGGTGTGGTCGAAGTAGCCACCGGTGTCCACCGGCACCGGCTCCCCGTTGGGGCCCTTCCGCAGCAGGAAGAACTCGATCTCCGGGTGGGTGTAGAAGGTGAAGCCCCGCTCGGCCGCCTTGGCCATCGCCCGCCGCAGTACGTGCCGAGGATCCGCCCAGCTGGGGGAGCCGTCGGGCATCAGGATGTCGCAGAACATCCGGGCGCTCTCCCCGTCGCTGCCGGCCTCGAACGGGAACACTTGAAACGTGGTCGGGTCCGGCATCGCGATCATGTCGGATTCATGTACCCGGGCGAACCCTTCGATCGCGGACCCGTCGAATCCGATGCCTTCGGTGAAGGCCGCCTCCAGCTCTGCCGGGGCCACCGACACACTCTTGAGGGTGCCGAGCACATCGGTGAACCAGAGCCGGACGAACCGGATGTCCCGCTCCTCCAGCGTGCGAAGCACGAACTCTTGCTGCCGGTCCACCGCTGCTCCTCCCGGTCGGACGGATCCTGCTTTCCACCCTACGCACGGTTCCGCAACTTTTCGCCGCCTACCTGCGTTGACCACCACGACCGTCCGCGCACCGGAGAAGGCACCGATGCCCGCACCGTTCGATCACCGCCGCCGACCGGAGCCGCTGCTCCGACGGCGGACGGTGCTGGGTGGAGCGGTGCTCGGCACGGTGCTGCTGCTCGTGCTGGGGGTGCTCGGGGGGATCACCCTCCCCTCGGTGGGGTCAGCCACCACTGAGGAGCCGGAGCGGTCGATGGGCTCATCCGGACCGTTGGTCGCGGTGCAGCCCCGGCCCTCGTCCCCGACCGGGCCGCCTCTCTTGGAGGCTGCCCCACTTCCCCCGCCCGCGCCACCGGCCGCGGCGTCGTCCGCGCCGCCCTCCCCGCCCCCGTCACCCACCCCGGCTCCGGAGCAGGGCCGGTTGGCGGCGCTGTGTCGGGCCCTGTTCGAAAACCCCACGGATCTGTGGGAGTTGCTCGGCAGCCTGGCCCGCCGGCCGGCTACGAGCCAGCCGGACCCGGGCACGCCCGCCCCCACCGCCGTGGCGTGGGAAGAGGACACCCCGGATCGGAGCCGACCGGACTGGCTGCGGCAGGTGCTGCACGTGTTCGATCCCGACCGGGTGGAGAGCGCGTACCAACGGCTGCGGGACAGCGTCGACCAGTGCGGAAAGTTCGCCGCCACCCTGCCCGACGGCACACCGGTGACGGTGTGGCTGCAGCGGGTGGTGACCTCCCCGCAGGGACGGGTGGACGAGGCCTATACCGCCGAGTTCATTGCCGCCACCCCGACGGGGGTCCGGACCGGGTGGCTGGCGCTGGACCGGGTGGGGCCGGTGGTGTCCCTGCTGTCCGCGTTTTCGCCGGAGGGCCAGGACCCCGCGCGGTGGGCGGCGGAGCGGGAGGCGCTGCGCCGGGCGATCTGGCGCGAGCTGCTCGCCCTGTTGCCGAGGCTCCGCTGACCGGCGTATGCCCGCGCCAGCGGTGCGGGATGATGGGGGGTATGCCGCAGCTGCGCCTTGCGCTCGCCCAGGTAGACCCGACCGTCGGCGACATCGCCGGTAACGCCGCCTTGGTTCGGCGCTGGAGCGCCCAGGCCGCCGAGGCCGGCGCCCATGTAGTGGCGTTCCCCGAACTGATGCTGACCGGCTACCCGGTGGAGGATCTGGTTTTCCGGGAATCGTTCGTGGCGGCCTCCCGCGCCGCTCTGACCCGGTTGGCCGCTGATCTGGCCACCGACGGTCTGGGGGAATTGGTGGTGCTGGTGGGGTACGTGGACGCCGATGGTCCGGCGCGACTGCAGGCGGACGCGCATCCGACCACCGGCCCCCGCAACGCGTTAGCGGCGCTGCACCGGGGACAGGTGGTGGCGCGGTACTTCAAGCACCACCTGCCCAACTACGGAGTGTTCGACGAAGATCGCTACTTCGTGCCCGGTGACACGCTGACGGTGCTGCGGCTCGGACCGCCCCAGGACCCGGTGGACGTGGGCCTGACCATCTGCGAGGACCTGTGGCAGGCCGGGGGGCCGTTCGCGGTCGCCCGGCAGGCCGGGGTGGGGTTGGTCATCACGGTCAACGGCTCCCCGTACGAGCTGAACAAGGATGACGTACGGCTGCCGCTGCTGGCCCGCCGGGCCCGGGAGGCCGGCGCGGCCGTGGCGTACGTGAATATGATCGGCGGCCAGGACGAACTGGTGTTCGACGGCGACTCGATGATCGTGGACGCGGAGGGGGCGTTACTGGCTCGCGCCGGGCAGTTCACCGAGCAGCTACTGGTGCACGACCTGCTGCTGCCGGCGGCGGAGTCGCCGGCCCCGACGCCGGCGTCCCCGACCGAATCGGGTGGGATGGCGGTGGCGCGGGTGGAGTTGCCGGTGGCGCTGCCGGTCCCCGCCACCCCGGTCACCGGCGGGGTGGCCGCCCGGCTGGAGCCGGAGGCCGAGGTGTGGCAGGCGCTGGTGTTGGCGCTGCGCGACTACGTGCGGAAGAACCGGTTCGGTTCGGTGGTGCTGGGGTTGTCCGGTGGGATCGACTCCAGTGTGGTGGCGGCGATCGCGGTGGACGCGCTCGGACCGCACCGGGTGGTGGGGGTGTCGATGCCCAGCCAGCACAGCTCCGACCACTCCCGGCAGGACGCCGCCGAGCTGGCCAAGCGCACCGGGCTGGACTTTCGCACCGAACCGATCCAGCCGATGGTGGACGCGTTCCTCGCCAACATGTCGCTGTCCGGGATCGCGGTGGAGAACTTGCAGGCCCGGGTGCGTGGGGTGATCCTGATGGCCCTGTCCAACCAGGAGGGTCACCTGGTGTTGACCACCAGCAACAAGAGCGAGCTGGCGGTCGGTTACTCCACGTTGTACGGCGACTCGGTGGGGGGGTTCAACCCGCTCAAGGATGTGCCGAAGACGTGGGTATGGCGGCTGGCGCGCTGGCGCAACCGGGCCGCGGAGGAGGCGGGGCAGCTGCCGCCGATCCCGCAACGGTCGATCACCAAACCGCCCAGCGCGGAGCTGCGCCCGGGGCAGCAGGACACCGATTCCCTACCGGCGTACGAGGAGCTGGACGCGCTGCTGGCCGACTACATCGACCGGGACCTGGGTCGGGACCGGCTGGTGGCCGCGGGCCACGATCCGGCAACGGTGGACCGGGTACTGCGGATGGTGGATCTGGCTGAATACAAGCGGCGGCAGTCCGCGCCCGGGCCGAAGATCTCGTTCAAGGCGTTCGGCCGAGACCGCCGACTGCCGATCACCAACCGGGCGGTCGGGGTGTGACATCTTCCACCCCCGCTGTTCCTCGCCGGCGCCTCGGTGCGACGATCAGCGCGCAACGAACGGCCCGGGGACCGTCTCACCGACGGCCTCGAGGGAAGGGAGAAAGCCATGTCCGTGACCCGGATACGCACCCGTGACCTGCAGCAGTTCAAGGAGCGCGGCGAAAAGTGGCCGATGCTCACGTCGTACGACCAGTACACTGCCGCGATCTTCGACCAGGCTGGTATTCCGGTGCTGTTGGTGGGCGACTCGGCCGCCAACAACGTGTACGGCCACTCCACCACCCTGCCGGTGACCGTGGAGGAGCTGCTGCCGCTGACCCGAGCGGTGGTGAGCGCTACCAGCCGGGCGATGGTGGTGGCTGACCTGCCGTTCGGCTCCTACGAGGAGGGCCCGGAGGCGGCGTTGCGGACGGCGGTGCGGTTCATGAAGGAGACCGGCTGCCAGGCGGTGAAGCTGGAGGGCGGGCAGCGGTGCGCCGCCCAGATCGAGATGATCGTGCAGGCCGGTATCCCGGTGATGGGGCACATCGGGTTCACTCCGCAGAGTGAGCACCAGCTCGGTGGCTACCGGGTGCAGGGCCGCGGCGACGCGGCCGCACAGGTGCTGGCGGACGCCCGCGCGGTGCAGGAGGCGGGGGCGTTCGCGGTGGTGTTGGAGATGGTCACCGCGGAGATCGCCAAGCAGGTCACCGAGGAGCTGGCCATCCCCACCATCGGGATCGGCGCCGGCCCGGACACCGACGCGCAGGTGCTGGTCTGGCAGGACATGGCCGGGCTGAACACCGGGAAGGCGCCCCGGTTCGTGAAGCGGTACGCCGACCTGGCCGGGGTGCTGGCGGACGCGGCCCGCCGATACGCCGAGGAGGTACGCACGGGCGCGTTCCCCGCGGCGGAGCACACTTATCACTGAGCGCCGCGGAGTCACCTCCACTGAGGCCTGAAACGTCAGGAAGCTCCGGCGAGTGGGGCCGGGTGAGCCACATCGGATCACCCGGCCCCACTACCGGTTCATTGGAGGGTTGCCGCCGCCGACGAATGCCGGCGCCGGTACAGGTGGCAGTCAGCTGTTCGGCGGTGCCGAGTACACCGACTTGACGAAAGCGGCGACATCCGGTTCCGACAAATGCACCGCCACGTCTGCTTCAGAGATCATCCCGACGAGCTGCCGGTTCTCGATCACGGGCAGGCGTCGAATCTTATGGTCGGCTAGCAGTTGGATCACCTCGGACTCGTCCGCGTCGGCGTCCACCCACACCGGTGTGCCATCGGCCAGT
Organism: uncultured Actinomycetota bacterium; assembly: GCA_963809545.1. Lineage (GTDB taxonomy): Bacteria > Actinomycetota > Actinomycetes > Mycobacteriales > Micromonosporaceae > Natronosporangium. Next base: position 366,522 of record CAWEKD010000009.1, read on the forward strand.
TCACTGGCGGTCACGGTGTTGGGATCGCCCCCTTGGGCGATGCACTTCACGACGATGTCCCGGTCGGTGATGATCCCGTGCAGCCGGTTGTCTTCGCCGCAGATAGGCAGCGCCCCCACGTTGAGGTCACGCATCCGCTGCGCTGCCTGGGTGAGGGTTTCCCGCTCGCCGATGCATTCGGCGCCCCGGTGCATCATCTCGCGTGCGGTGGTCATAGCTGCTCCTTCCCTCGGCTGAGGTTTCGGTTCCCCGCCCTCCGGGCGGCAAACCCACCGGCCCCCACCGAGGCGAAGGCGCCTCACCGCACCTTCCGGTCGACGCCCGGTTGCCGGGCGTCGGGGCAGCGATCAGACCGGTATCAGAGGTCGGTGACGCGGATCCCGGCGTGCACCTTGTAGCGCCGGTTGATCGCGATCAGGTTGGCGGTCATCGCCTCGACCTGACCGGCGTTCCGCAGTCGGCCGCCGTACACCCCCCGCACTCCGGGGATCCGGTTGGCGAGCGCCTGCACCACCGCGACCGCTTCCCGGTCGTCCCCCAGCACCAGTACGTCCAGGTCCACCCGCTCCACCGTCGGATCGGCCAGCAGGACCGCGCTGATGTGGTGGAAGGCCCCGCACACGCGCGAGCGTGGCAGCAGCGCCGCCGCCTGCTGGCAGGCGCTGCCCTCCGGCACCGGTAGCGCGTACGGCCCCTGCTTGTCGAACCCGAGCGGGTTGACGCAGTCAATCACGATCTTGTCGGCGAGCTCGTCGGCGAGCCCGGTCAGGGTCTCGGCGTGTCCTTCCCACGGCAGCGCCACGATCACCAGATCGGCGGCGCGAGCAGCCTCCCGGTTGTCGGCGCCGATCGGGGCGGTGACCACCCCCGGCAGGGCAGCCAGCTCCTGGGCAACGGTCTTCCCCCGCTCCGGCGTGCGGGAGCCGATGATGACCCGCTGGCCCGCCCGCGCGAACCGGTAGGCCAGGCCGCGCCCCTGGTCGCCGGTGCCACCGAGGATGCCGACCACCAGCCCACTGACATCCGGAAGACCACTCCCGTCCAGACCCATGCCGGCCATCTTGGCAGAGTCGCCTCCTGGCGCCACCGGAGGGCTCCGCGACTTCCGGTATGTGGCGTGGGGCCGCTCCGGTTTAGCGCGGCACGCGGTCGGGAACGATGGGGGCGGCGGAGGAGACGGCTACGCCGTCCCCACCCACCGAGGAGGACTGGCATGGACCAGGACAAGCTGAAGAACAAGGGCGAAGAGTTCGCGGGCAAGGCCAAGCGGAAAGCCGGAGAGCACACCGATGACGAGGCGCTTCGGCAGGAAGGCCGTAAGGACGAGGCCATGTCCAAGGGCAAGCAGGCCGGTGACAAGGCCGGCGATGCCGCCCACGGCGTCATGGAGAACCTGAAGGAAAAGGCCCGCGGGATCTTCAACCGCTGACAGACTTAACTCACCCGCCGGGCGGGTCGGTGCTTCACCGGCCCGCCCCTCGGCTATCTGCTGCCAGGTCCGGCCGGTCAACGTGCGTGGGACGACTGCCGCCAGCTACGACTGCCCGGGACTACATCTGTGGCGGTGGTGGTCCCGTGTCCTTATGTCGACGCTCAGTGACCACTGTGGCGCTATTGCGTCTTTTGTTCCAGTAATAGAGCGTCAGCACGAGGCCGAGTCCCCCCACCAGCATCAGCACCCACCCGGCGGCGGTCAGGTCCAGCCAGTAGAGCTGGTAGTCCACGGCGAATGCCAGTAACGCGCCCAGCGCGATGAGGAAGATGCTGCCCCCGAGGCCCATACCGAACTCCCCCTTGTGGGTCGTGGTCGAGGGTCGGTCGCACCGGTATTACCCCCGCCCGGGAGGGGCACACGTAGTCACCGGTGATCATCGCCCGACGCCCGACCGACCCCCTTCCCCACTGATACCCCCTGGGGTATGCTGGCAGCGTGACATACCCAGGGGGGTATATGGAGGTGCTCATGCGTGTCTCGGTATCGGTGATCGCCACCTCGTCTCTGGGGGACCGCAGCTACCTCGCCAGCGACGGCGAGGTGGCGGTGGTGATCGACCCGCAGCGAGACGTGGACCGGATCCTCGCCCTAGCCGGGCAGCAGGGGGTGCGGATCACCCACGTAGCGGAGACCCACATCCACAACGACTACGTCTCCGGCGGCCTGGACCTGACCCGCTTGACCGGGGCGGCGTACCTGGTCAACGCCGCCGACCAGGTGGGGTTCGCCGGACCCCGGTCCGCGACGGTGACCTCGTGCCGGTCTCCGACCGGATGCGGCTACGGGTGCTGGCCACCCCCGGGCACACCTTCCACCACCTGTCGTACGTGCTGGACGAGCACGCGACGGCGACTGGCACCGGTCGGGGTGTTCACCGGCGGGTCGCTGCTGTACGGCACCACCGGCCGGACCGGACCTGCTCGGCCGGGAGCACGCCCACACCTGGCCGCCCACCAGCACGCCTCCGCGCGCCGGCTGGCCGATCTGCTGCCCGACCGCGCCCAGGTTCTGGCCCACCCACGGCTTCGGCAGCTTCTGCTCCGCCACCCAGGTCGAGGCGGAGGAGTCCACCATCGGTCGGGAGAAGGCGGTCAACCCGGTCCTGCGGCTGGCCAGCGACGAGTTCATCGCCCGGACCCTGGCCGGGCTGGACGCCTACCCCGCGTACTACGCGCACATGGGGGTGCGGAACTCCACCGGCCCGGAACCGGTCGACCTGACCCCACCGCAGCGGGCCGACGCCGCCGAGATCCAGCGCCGGATCGCCGCCGGCGAATGGGTGGTGGACCTGCGCCACCGCACCGCGTACGCGGCCAGCCACGTGGCGGGGACGATCAGCATCGGGCTGAACGGGGCCATGTCCACCTGGCTGGGCTGGCTGATCGACTGGGGCGCGCCGCTCACGCTCCTGGCCGACGACCCGGAGCAGATCGCCGAGGCGCAGCGGGAGCTGGTCCGGATCGGGATCGACCGGCCCACCGCCGCGGCCACCGGTGGCCCCGAACAGTGGGTCACCGACCCGACCCAGCTCCGCCACCTGCCCCGGGCCGACTTCGCCACCCTGGCCGCGGTCCAGGCCGGGGAGGGGCCCGCGGAGCTGCCGGCCCCGGACGTGGTGCTGGACGTCCGCCTGACCAACGAGTGGAACGCCGGGCACCTGGCGGGCGCGGTGCACATCCCGCTGCCGGAGCTGCGGCAGCGGATGGCCGACCTGCCCCCGGGGGTGGTGTGGGTGCACTGCCGCTCCGGCTACCGGGCCACCATCGCCGCCTCCCTGCTGGCCGCGGCCGGCCGGCAGGTGGTGCTGGTCGACGACCACGTCGACCAGGCCGCCCGGGCTGGCCTGGAGCTCACCGGCGCCACCGCCTGACCCACTTCCCCACCTGAACCCTTGTCCCCCTACCGCCCGGCCCGACGGGCCGGGCGGCGACCCTGTGAGGAGTCATGACCGAATCGAGTCCGACCATCGACGTCGCCACCCTGCGCGCGCTGCGGCAGCGCGGCACCGGCCCCCGGTTGCTGGATGTGCGGACCCGCGGCGAATTCCAGAGCTCCCACATTCCGGGCGCCCACCACGTCCCGCTGGACGCCCTGAAGGAACGCCGGGAGGAGCTGCGGCAGCAGCTGGACGCGCAGACGGTGCTGGTGTGCCACTCCGGCGCCCGGGCCACCCAGGCCGCCCGGATCCTGGCCGAGGCCGGCCTGCCCCACCTGCGGGTACTCGACGGCGGCATGGTGGCCTGGCAGGCCGCCGGCGGCGAGGTGGTCCGCCGCGGCCGACCCAGGTGGGATCTCGAGCGGCAGGTCCGTCTGGTGGCCGGATCGATCGTGCTGGCCAGCGTGGTCGGTTCGGTGTTCCTGCCCGGCCTGCAGTGGGTGGCCGCGGCGATCGGCGCCGGATTGACGGTGGCGGCGCTGACCAACACCTGCCTGATGGGCACGCTCCTGGCCAAGCTGCCCTGGAACCGCGGGGTGGCGCGCTGCGACCTGCCGATCGCCGGCGTGGGTGAGAACCGGCCGACTCATGACCGTCACCCTGGCCGCTATCGCCGCCCTGGCGCTGCTGATCGGGCTCAGCCTGGGCCTGCTCGGCGGCGGCGGGTCGATCCTGGCGGTGCCGCTCCTGGTGTACGTGGCCGGCCTGCCGGCCCGGGAGGCGATCGCCACCTCCCTGCTGGTGGTGGGAGTGACCAGTGCGGTCGCGCTGATCGCCCACGCCCGGGCCGGCCGGGTGCGGTGGCGTACCGGGCTGTGGTTCGCCGCGGCCAGCATGGTCGGCGCGTACGCCGGCGGGCGGCTGGCCGCCTACATACCGGACGTCTGGCTGCTGATCGGGTTCGCGGGCATGATGCTGGCCACCGCGGTGGCGATGCTGCGGGGCCGCCGCTCGGCGACCCGGGCGGAGAGCAGTCGGCGCCCGGTGGGGTGGGTGCTGGTGGAGGGCGCGGTGGTCGGGTGGGCGACCGGGCTGGTCGGCGCCGGTGGCGGGTTCCTGGTGGTGCCGGCGCTGGTACTGCGGGCCGGGTTGACCATGCCGGCCGCGGTGGCCACCTCCCTGCTGGTGATCGCGCTGAAGTCGTTCGCGGGTCTGGCCGGCTACCTGGCCAGTGTCAGCCTGGACTGGCCGCTGGCGTGGACGGTGACCGCCGCGGCGGTGGCCGGCAGCCTACTCGGGGCGCGGTGGGCCGGCCGGGTGCCGGAGGCGACGCTGCGGCGTGGCTTCGGTGGGTTCGTGCTGGTGATGGGGGCGGTGGTGCTCGCCGGCCAGGCGCCCCCCGCCTGGTGGAGCACCCCGGCGCCGTGGCTCGGGCTGGGCGCGGCCGGGCTGGCGGTGGCCGGGATCAGCGGCTGGGTCGCCTATACCCGCCGGGGTACCGTGGAGGGGCGGCGTGGAGAGTCCGCACCGGGGCCGTGAGGAGTCCGCACGGGAGGCAGCGTGGAGATCAAGCAGGACGCGGTCAGTGAGGTGGTCACCCGCCTACGTCGGGCCGAGGGGCAGCTGCGCGGCGTGATCGAAATGCTGGAGAGCGGGCGGGACTGCGCCGAGGTGGTGACCCAGTTGGCGGCGGTCTCCCGGGCACTGGACCGCGCCGGCTTCAAGATCATCGCGAGTGGGTTGCGGCAGTGCCTCACCGAGGGCACCGAGGAGGAGCGCACCGTCGACGTGGCGAAACTGGAGAAGCTGTTCCTGTCGCTCGCCTGACCGCATCAGCGCGCCCATACGCGCAGGGCCGCCCCCTTGCTCGGGAAGCGGCCCTGCGTACGGTTTCCCGCGCGCTATTGCTCCACCAGCTCCGCTAGCCGGTCCATGGATTCGCTCGCGCCTTCCTGCATGCCGGACTGCGCCATGCCGTCGCGGTCCTCCACCGATGGGAAGACCGACACCGCCGTATACCGGGTCCGGCCACCGTCGATCGGTTCCAGGGTGGCGCTCTCCAGGGAGACGTGCCCGGGCATGGCTTCGTACTCGAAGGTCTGAGCCAGGCGCTCCGGGGGTGTGACGTCATGGAACACCCCGCGGAAGGTGTACTCGTTGCCTTGCTCGTCGCGGTTGCGGAACCGCCAGCTACCACCGTTTCGCGCATCGAGGTGCTCGACGATGGTGTCGTACCGGCGCGGTCCCCACCACCGGGCGATCTTCTCCGGATCGATGAGGGCCTGGAACACCTTCTCCGGTGGAGCGTTGAAGACTCGTTTGATCACGATATCGTGCCGGCCTGGCTCCACGATGACCTCGGTGTTTCCCATCGGTTCGTCCTTTCTGTCCACATCGGAGCTACTTGCCCTACGATGTCACTCAGGCGGCGCCCCCGGCCGGAGCGCGTAGTCGTAGACCAGCGCCCCGAGGATGCCGCCGAGTGTGGGCGCGATCAGGTACACCCACCAGCCGGGAAACTCCCAGGCGACGATCATCGGCCCCAGCGAGCGGGCGGCGTTGAACGAGCCACCGGAGACCGTCAGGGCCACGTAGATACCGGCCGCAATCGTCAACCCGATGGCTAGCCCCGCCACGGCAGGGTTGGCCCGCCGGTCAGTGGCGGTCGCCATCACCACCAGCATCAGCAGGAACCCGAGCACCACCTCGGTCAGGAACGCCACCCCCGAGCCCTGGTCCCCGGGCGCGGTCGCCCCCAGCATCTGTTCCCCGCTGCGGGCTTCGTCCCCGAACATGATCCAAATCATCAATGCCGCGATGATCGCCCCGGCGAACTGCGCGATCAGGTAGGCCGGCACCGAACGCCACGGGAATCGGCCCACCATCGCCAGCCCCAAGGTGACGGTCGGGTTGATGTGGGCGCCGGAGACGTGCCCGAACGCGTACACCGCCACCAGCACTGCCAGACCGAACGCCAGCGAGATCGAAGTGACGTTGGCAGCCGATTCCGGCGCCGCCAAGGTGGTTGCCACCACTGTCCCGGCACCGACAAACACCAGCAGAAAGGTGCCGATCAGCTCCGCCAGGACCGCACCACTTACCAGCCCTCCATACCGGGGCAATGCCTGTTGTTCGGTACCCCGTGCTGCTCTCGTCATGTCACCGGACCTCCGGATCCTTCTGGACGGGCCCGTCCGGGCCACGTCGCTGGCTTGCCGGTCCCAGTCGGTAGGAGGTTCCCGTTCCAGGTGAGGAGAAACGCCGCCGGCTCCCCGCCGCAACGGTGGGCGCGGCCGCCGGAACAGCGGAGTCGACGCAGGGTCGCGCTGGTCACAGGGGGACGTCTCCGGACGCCCACGTGGAGCTGATGACCAACTTGGAATGACCCTGCATATTGATGAATATAGCTATATCTGATGGACTGGTCTCCTTGAGGTCACTCGCACCCCAGGAGGTCCCATGCGTCCCCGCTCTCGCGTCCGCACCGGACGCCGCCTCGCTGCCTGGACGGCAGCGCTCACCACCGGCATATTGCTGCTGGCCAGCGCCCCCGCCGCGGCGCAACTCTCCCATGACGACCACGCCGCCCCGAACACGGCCGCGTTCTACCGGGTCCTCGGGCCGGAGACATTCGAGGACGTAGCCGCGATCGCCGACACCGGCGCCTCCATCGAGGAGATCACCGACGGTCGGGTGTATGTCACCGCGATCCCGGACGAAGTAGCCGCGATCCAGGCCCTCGGCTTCACCCTGGAGGAACTGGCCACCCCGGACAGCCACGGACATCCGGAGGACTTCCCACCCGGTTACAGCGGCTACCACAACTACGCCGAGCTGATCGCCGCGATCAACCAGGTGGTCGCCGACCACCCGACCATCGCCGCGCCGGTCAGCATCGGCACCTCATACGAGGGCCGGGACCTGCCGGTGATCAAGATCTCCGACAACGTCGGCACCGACGAGGACGAGCCCGAGGTGCTGTTCAACGCGCAGCCAGCACGCCCGCGAGCACCTGACCGTCGAGATGGCGCTCTACCTCATGAACCTCTTCACCGACGAGTACGGCACCGATCCCCGGATCACCAACCTGGTCAACACCCGCGAGATCTGGATCGTCCCGAACATGAACCCGGACGGCGGCGAGTACGACATCGCCACCGGCTCCTACCGGTCCTGGCGCAAGAACCGGCAGCCCAACTCGGGCTCGTCCGCCGTCGGCACCGACCTGAACCGCAACTGGGGCTACAACTGGGGCTGCTGCGGCGGCTCCTCCGGCACGCCCCAGCTAGCGAGACCTACCGGGGGCCGTCGCCGTTCTCCGCGCCGGAGACCGCCCGGCTGCGCGACTTCGTCAACAGCCGGGTCATCGGCGGCGTGCAGCAGATCAAGGCGAACATCGACTTCCACACCTACTCGCGAGCTGGTGCTCTGGCCGTACGGCTACACCTACGCCGAACACCGCGCCGGGACTCGAACGCCGACGCACGCAGACGACCTTCCGCGACCATCGGGCCAGGCAGATGGCGGCCACCAACGGCTACACCCCGGAGCAGGCCAGCGACCTGTACATCACCGACGGGACGATCATCGACTGGATGTGGGACGACGCACGGCATCTTCGCGTACACCTTCGAGATGTACCCGGTCGGCTCCGGCGGCGGCGGCTTCTACCCGCCGGACGAGCGTGATCGCCCGGCGAGACCGCCCGCAACCGCGAGGCGGTGCTGCTCCTGGCCGAGTACGCCGACTGCCCGTACCGGGCGATCGGCAAGGAGCACCAGTACTGCGGCAGCGGCGGCGGCGGTGGACCGACCGTCTGGTCGGACGACTTCGAGACCGAACCGGGGCTGGACCGTCAACCCGAACGGCACCGACACCGCCACCACCGGCCAGTGGGAGCGGGGCAACCCGCAGCCGACCAACTACAGCGGCACGCCCCAGCAGCTGGACAACCCGACCGCCGGCTCGCTACGACCTGGTCACCGGGCCACTGGCCGGATCGGACCCAGGACGTACGATGTGGACGGTGGCGTGACCAGCGTCCGCTCCCCGGCGATCACCTTGCCGGCGAGCGGCACAGATGACGCTGTCGGCCTCGCTGGTATCTGGCGCACGGCTGAACAACTCGTCGTCCGCGGACTACTTCCGCGTCAGCGATCGTGCACGCCGGTGGCACGACCACCGTGTTCCACCAGACCGGTGCCGCCAGCAACCGGGCGGCGAGCTGGCGCAACGGCAGGTCGACCTGACGCCGTACGCCGGCCAGTCGGTGCGGATCCTGATCGAGGCCGCCGACGCCGCCGGCGCCAGCCTGGTGGAGGCGGCGGTCGACGACGTCAAGATCACGGTCACGGGCACCCACTTCGGCACTTCCTGATCCCGATCGGCGCTCCCGACGCCGGCCGGTTGCTGGCACGCTGAGGCGCCCCACTCCTCCACCCTGGAGTGGGGCGCCTCACCGGAGGCCGTCCCACCAGCGGCCTCCCATGCCGTCGCGCGGCACCAAGGGGAGCACCGCCGTCGAACCGTCCGACGTCAAGAGGTGCGCTGCTAGCGTTGGTCCATGCGAGTCCTCGTCACGGGCGCCAGCGGTCGGCTGGGACGGGCGGTGGTGCCTCAGCTACAGGCGAAGGGGTACGACGTCCGGGCGATGAGCCGCCGCTCCCGGTCCAGCACCACCGGCGTGGAGTGGGTGGTGGCTGACCTCGCCACCGGCGCGGGGGTCCCGGACGCGGTCGCGGGAGTCGACGTGATCCTGCATCTGGCGTCCGCGCCCTACTCCGGCCGGACCAAGCAGGTGGATGTGCACGGCACCGGCCGCCTGATCACCCTCGCCGATCACGCCGGGGTCGACCACGTGCTGTACCCGTCCATCGTCGGCCAGGACCGGATCCCGTGGGGGTACTACCGCTACAAGACCGCCGCGGAGCAACTGGTGACCGCCAGAACAGGCGGTTGGTCGGTCATCCGGTTCACCCAGTTCCACGACTTCCTCGACGCCGGCCTGACGATGCTCGCGAAACTGCCGGTGCTGGTCACCGACCCGGCGATTCCGGTGCAGCCGATTGATGTGCAGGATGTCGCCGGCCGGCTGGTGGCCCGGGTCGCCGACGGCCCCAGCGGCACCATCGAGGAGTACGGCGGCCCGGAGGTGCTCACCAGCGCGGAACTCGTCGACCAGTGGCAGCGGGCACGCGGTCGGCGCCGCCGGACGGTGCACCTCCGCCTGCCGGGCCGGCTCGGGAAGGCCTTCCGGGCCGGGTGGCTCGCCACCGACGCCCAACCACGCGGACGCATCACCTGGAGCGAATACCTGCAGCGGACGTACGGCTGACGGTGGTCCTACGCCTGAGCTGGCCCCGTGCCCGCCGGTGCCGACTACCCTGAGCTCTGATGTCTGCTGACCACGCCGCGGCTGCGGCCACTACCCCGGAGCCGATCCGCAGCAACATCCCCGACTCCTTCCCCTGGGGGGTGCTGCACCAGCGGCACCCGGCGCTGATCGCACGCGTACGGGCGGGAGTTCCCGTACCCGCCGCACATCCAGCAGGCGTTGGACGACCTGCAGGAAGAGATCACCGGCACGATCCAGCCACTGCCCCGCGACGCCCACGACCGCGCCGACTGGGAGCGGTGGGGTGGCGCCGACTACGTCGGCCAACCCTGGCCGGACGTACCGTTCCTGTGGGCCGAAAGCTACTTCTACCGCAAGCTGCTCGCCGCCGTCGACTACTTCACTCCCGGCCCGTGGCAGGGAATCGACCTGTTCCAGCCACAGAAGTCCGCAGAACTGGCCGAGGAGTCGGTCACCGCCGAGTTGGCCGAGCTGGATGAGCTGGCCGGGTTGTCAGAAGAGGACCGGGCCGTCGCCCTCACCACCGCCGCGGTGTGGGGCAACCGGGCCGACCTCGGGTTCCGGCTGTCCGACCCGGAATCATCACACCGAGAAACAGCCGACCTGATCGTCAACGACATCCCCGCGCTGTGGCAGCACCTGGCGGCCGGTGCGCCCGGCACCGTCCACCTGGTCGCCGACAACACCGGGCACGAACTGCTGGCCGACCTCGTACTCGTCGACCACCTGCTGCGCACCGGGCGGGCGGAGCAGGTGGAGCTGCACCTCAAGTCGTACCCGTACTACATCTCCGACGCCACCACCGCCGACCTGCTGGCCTGCCTGCACCGGCTGACCACCGCCGGTGGGGAAGCCGCCGCGGTGGGCCGGCGGCTCCGGACGGCGCTCACCGGTGGACGGCTGCAGCTGGCGGCGCACCGGTTCTGGACCACCCCGTTGACCTTCCACGACCTGCCGCCCGAGTTGGCGACCCGGTTCGCCCACGCCCGGCTGGTGATCGTCAAAGGCGACCTCAACTATCGCCGCCTGGTGGGCGACCTGCACTGGCCGGCCACCACCTCGTTCGCCGCCGCCACCTCGTACTTCCCCGGGCCGGTGGTGGCGCTGCGAACCTTGAAGTCCGACGTGGTGGTCGGCCTCAACCCGGACACCCTGGCGCGACTGGACAGCTCCGGTGAACAGTGGCGCATCAGCGGCACCCATGGGATGGTGCAGCTGCGGACCTAGCGGATGCGGGGTCGGGCGGCCGTCTCGTACCCGGGCAGTGCCTGTTCACGAGTGGTGAGCAGCGGTGCGAGCGCCTGCTCCAACACCTGCACATCAAGGGTCGGCAGCCGCAGCAGCGGCCGACGCAAATAGATCGACCAGGCGTGGGGCCTCGGGAACGCCGCCGAGTCGGGTTACGCCAGGCGCCCCGGGTGGCGTACAGAAACAGTCGGTCCCCTACTGAGGACCAGCAGGTACGCCGTTGGTTCAGTCACTGCCGGGGGTCGGGTCCGGGCCACCGCCTGGCAGCAGGGAGGTGTTGTCCGGCAGAGGTAGCTCCTCCCGGAAGAACTCCGCCACGCTGTCCAGGTTGAACAGGAGCAGCAGCGACCAGACCGGCGCCGACGATGAAGAAGATCGTCTGTTTGATCCCGCCGCGGACCAGCACCACCAGCCCGACTACCGCCACCACCAGGAGGAAGATGGTGGTGAGGTGGTCCTGCAGGTACACCAGCCAGCCATCGAGCCAGATCCGCAGCGGGCTGTCATGGCCCTCGGGCGCCTCCTGGGCGAGGTACGTCGGGGTGCTGAGCATCCCACCGCCTCCTCTGGCGCCGGCACTTCCACTCACCTAGCGTCCCCACAGTGTCACTGGGGCGCCGGAGCTCCACAATAGCCCATTTCCGCCTGATCAATAAAGGTGCCCACACCCCAACTCGGTACCGCGGTAGTGGGCGCTAAGCCCTAACCCGGTCCGCTCACGACCGCTGTCACCAGCCGGTCAGCGCCCCGATCAGACAGAACCCACCGCTGCTTTTGTCCCCTCTGGCCGCACGGCCAGCTCGGCTACCGTCTGTACGCAGCTCGGCACTAGGCTAAGCCCGTCTCACCCCGGTCGAGGAGCTCAGCCGGCAGCCTTGACCGTCGCGACCCACAGCTGGCCTCGGAGGCGCGCATGACGGACACCGTACGTGGAGGGTTGCTGGCCCGCACCTGCCTGGAGGTGCTCGCCGATGCCGAAGGGCCACTGCCGGCCGCGGAGGTGATCACGCGGGTCGGGTCACGTTGCGACCGGATCTCGTGTGGCGGCACCAGCAGCGGGTGCGGGCGGTCCTGGACGTGAAGTACAAGACGGAGCGGGCGGGCGGCTACCCGCAGACCGACCTGTATCAGCTCCTGGCCTACTGCACCGCGCTTGGCCTCACGCGAGGCCACCTGGTGTATGCCTCCGGGGACCCTCGGCCGCTGGTGCACACGGTCCCCAACGCAGGGATATCGCTGGTCTGCCACGCCCTGGACCTGACCGCACCCCCGGACGGGCTGCTCGCCCAGGTCCGCCGCCTCGGTGTCCAGTTGGTCGCCTGATCCAGCCGGCTGGGTCAGGCGACCGTGGCGGGTCGCCGGCTCAACCGCCCCCACCGCCACCACCGCCGGCACCGGCGCCTCCCCCTCCTCCGCCGCCACCGCCACCAGCACCACCGGAATAGTGGAGGTGCCGACCGGAGCCGGACGATCTCCCGCCCAGAAGCGCCCCTACGACGATGACGGCCACGACCACGCCTATGGTCTTGAGCCAATCCAGCCAGCTCAGCTTGTCCGACGAGGAGTCTTCAGCCGTCGGGCCTTCCCCATACTGGGTGGGATCGGCGCTCATAGCGGTCGGCGTGGGAAAGTCGAGCCGGACGGTCAGTGCCTGCCCTGGTTCGAGCCGGCTGTGCCCGAACCGCACCCGCCGGTTGTTGACCTCCCCGGAGGCGGTCGTGTAGCCGGTGGCTGACCGGCACCGGTCCTGGGAGCCGACGTTCCCGGCGTAGCACTGCACCCGCGGTGGTGCCCCGTCGCCGGTCACCGCCTCCTGCGGCAGCTGGATCCGCACTCTGGTCTGTTCGATCGGCACCGTCCACCCGGTGCCCACCAGGTCGGCGTGGTACAGCACCCCATCGTCGACCGGCACCACCATCCGCCGGTAGGTGTATGAGAACCGGAACCGGTGTTCACCGGTGAGGGTCGCCGGGCCGTTCGGGTCGCCCACCTGCACCTCGACCTCGTGGCCGCGCCGGACCACGCTCACTGGCAGCCCCGCGTCCAGGCTCTCCGCCTGCACATCGGACAGACCGAAGTCGCGGAACCCATACCCACCGATCTGCCCGGACCGCGGGATCACCCGGATCATGCCGAACCGGGGCGTGGCGCCGAGGTCGTACGTGATCGTCTCCACCATGTCCACCGAGCCGTCCCGGTGGAGGGTGACCTCGATATCGAACAGGGTGATCCGCCGCTCGTCGGCTGAGTCGGCGGCGGCTGGGGCGCCAGTCGCCAGTAGCAGAGTGGTCAGTATGGCCAGGAAGCACACGGGTCGCCGCATGATTCGGCCCTCCGGTCCCTGAAATTCCGGTATCTCCTTAGGGAACCAGATCCGCGCCACCCGTGGTCGTTCGCACCAGCCCGGAAATCACGACGCCGGCTCCGCGCTCCGGTCGGCCGGCGGCACCACCAGCACGGAGCAGGCGGCGTGGTGGACCATCAACTGGCTGACCGACCCGAGCAGCAGCCCGGTGAATCCGCCCCGCCCGCGGGAACCCACCACCAGCATGGCCGCGTCATGGCTGGCGGCCAGCAACGCCTCCCCGGCACGGCGGTCGTACCCGGCGCGTGGCACCACCGCCACCTGGGGGTGGGCGGCGTGCACGGTCGCGATCGCTTCCGACAGCAGGGCATCGGCCTGCTGCCGGGCGCGGGTGTCGTCGGGTACGTCCGCGACGATCACGTGCAGGGGGCGACGTTGCCGGGCCGCTTCATCTCCGGCTACCACCAGCGCCCGGCCGGCGGTCTCAGAGCCGTCCACCCCCACCACCACCGGTGCGTCATCCGGGAGGGGTGCGGGGGTGACTGGACGTACCACCAACACCGGGCAGTAGGCGTGGGACACCACCTGGGCGCTGACCGATCCGAGCAGCAGGTCGGCGAACCCGCCGTGGCCGCGGCACCCCACCACCACCAGCGATGATTCTTTGGAGGCCTCCACCAGGGTGGGGGCGGCGCCTCCGAACACCTGCTGGTGACTGACCGATAGACCCGGGTACTGCTCCCGCGCCTCCCTCGCCACCTGCGCCAGCATCTCTTCCGCCTGCAGCGAGGGCTCCGGCGGCATCATGGCGTAGGGGTCCAAAGTGGCGGTTCCGAACCCGAACGGATGCAGGAAGCCGTGGATCAGCACCAGCGGCACCCCGCGCTCGTAGGCGATCCGGGCGCCCCGGTCAGCCGCCGCCAGGCTGGTCGGGGATCCGTCCACCCCCGCCACCACTGGCCGCCGGTCCGCCTCCATCGCCCTCCCTTGGGTCAGGTCATGTCGTCAGCATCGCAGCTGACGTCAGCTCGCGCGACCCGATGGCCGACCAGCCCTAGTCGATCACGACGGTGAGCAGCACCGCGGAGTCCGCCAGCGCCTCGAGCCGGTGGCGGGCCGGAGGGATCACGAGCAGGTCACCGGCGGTGCCTTCGACCGCGCTCTCAGCCGTGGCGAGCCGAACCTGACCGTGCAACACCTGCAGCGTCGCCTCTCCGGGGCTGTCGTGCTCGGCGAGTTCCTGCCCCGCCGCCAACGCCATCAGGGTTTGCCGCAGTCGCTGCCCGGCGAAGACGGTGCTGGCTGACCGTCCGGACGTGCTGGCGCGGGCCTGCGTCAGCCGGGTGTCGACCAGCTCGGTCAGGGAGGCGGTGTCCATGAAAACTCCTGTCAACGTGAGTTGTCCTTGCCCTGGAGAGGGTCGCCCTCCGTCGGTCGCGCCTGCCACCATCATCCCGCGGGTAGCTATCCCCTGGGCAGTGGCGATGGGGGTAGTCATGATTGTGCGGCCCGCGGCTTGCCCGCCTCTGCCATGCTCACGAAGGTGGCCACTGATCAACCTGGTACCCAGGATGCTCATGAGCGTCCTCGTCGCCGCATCATCCGCGTGGCGTTACTGGCCGGGGCGGGGGCGGCGGTTCTGACCGTGGTCGTGGTTGCCGTACTGGTGCTGTGGGTGGCACCCAGTCCCCGGCCGCACTTTCAACTACCGGTCCCCTGCGGTGAGACCTGGCAAGTCAGCACCTACCCGGGGCATGGCCGTTACGAGGTGGACCTCCACCCCACCGAGGGGGAGGCGTGGGGGCGGCCGGTGCTCGCTTCGGCGGCCGGTCGCGTCACCGCGGCGGGCATCAACGGCTCGCTGGGTGACCGCACCCCGGACAACCCGGAGGGCCGACCTGGTCGCGGTGGTGGCTACTGGGTGAAGATCAGCCATGGCAGGGGGTGGGAGACCATCTATCTCCACCTGCTCGAACCACCGCTGGTCCGGGTCGGCCAGCGGGTGGAGCAGGGCCAGCAGATCGGGTTGGTCGGCAGCACCGGTAATTCCGGTGCCCCCCATCTGCACTACGAGCAACTGCGGCACTGGCGGAAAGTCGAGACCTACTTCGACGGGGTCCCCTCCGGTATCACGCGCGACGACACGGAACACATCGTCTTGCTCACCAGCAACAACTGTCCTGACAACGAGTCGTAGCCGCGATCGGACGGAAATTCGTCCGGCCCGGTGTCGATCGGCGATCGCCCCGTCCGGCCTGTGGGTAGGAGAGCAGAGAAGCGATCCGGTACGAGGAGGCGATCATGACGAAGTACATGCTGATCATGCGGGGTACGGACGAGTCGGTCGCGAAGATGATGGAGACGCCCTTCGAGGACATGCTGGAGACGATAGGCCGCTTCACCGACGAACTGATCCAGGCCGGCGTTCTGGTCGCGGCCGAGGGTCTGGACGACCCGAACCAGGGGGCGGTGGTCGACTTTCAGGACGGGACTCCGGTGGTCACCGACGGCCCGTACGGCGAAACCAGGGAGCTGTTCGGCGGCTACTACGTGATCGATGGTGCCTTCGAAGGAGGAGGCGATCGAATGGGCCAAGCGGATCCCGATGGCCGCCGGCTCGAAGTGCGAGATCCGCCGGATCTCCAGCATCGACGAGTTCCCGCAGGACAACGAGTGGATCATCAAGGAGCGGGCGTGGCGGGAGCGGACCGGCCAGCTGTGACGCCCGCGGACCGACGGCCCGCCGAGCCGCTTCCGCGCCCGGCGGGCCGTCAGGATCAGGTAGCGGTGCTGCTCCGCACCATGGCCGCGTTACCGTGACACCCCCGGGTCAGGGCAGCGTGTTCCCGAGGCAGACGGCGACGGAGCGGATGGGGATGGAGCTCACCGGACCACCGCGGTTGAAGATCACTGTCGTCCACGCGATGGGGGCCGGTTCACTCCCCACCATGGCGTAGGCATGGGTGGTGAGATTACTCACCACGAAGCCTCCGCCGGCCACCAGCTCGGTGCGGTAGTCGCAGTGGCTGACCGCCCCGGCCATCCCCGGACCGAGCGCCTGACCGAAGCCCATCGCGACCCGGTATGACACCGGGACATCATCGGGGATTTTCAGGCAGACGACGTACCCCCATGACTCCACATCAGGCTGGTGGTGCGAAATGATTTTCACGCCCCAGCCGTTGCCCATCGGCTCGCTGGCGTACACCTTGTACGCGGTGGTGTTGATGCTCATGACCCGGTGTCCACCCCCGGTGGCGTACTCGTCTTTGGCGCACTGGGGATTGATTGTGGTCGTAGTGTTACCGGGTGCGTCGAATCTGAGACTCACCGTCCGCGTGGTCAGCGGAGCGCCGACCAGTTTCTTCAGACAGATCGCGTACGCCGTCAGTTTGGCCGTTTCGCCGACAGGGTCGAAGTACATCTGGACGTTCCAGCCGTTGTTCATCGGCTGGTTGATGTAGACGGTGTAGGCACCGAGGTCGGTGTTCGCGTCGACATGGAAACCGCCTCCGGTGACGACCTCGTCGGGGGCGCACATGGGGAACGCATGTCGGTGCTGCATGCCCGTGAGCCACACCGACTCGGTGACGATCCGCTGTGAGAACAGCGGTGTCGTGGCTGATGCGGGGCTCGCCACCAGGGCGGGGGCAGCGGTCATCAACGCGATCAGTACCGCCCCGGCCAGCAACCGGAACCGTGTACGCATCCGTCCTCCTCCGGCAGGAATGCCGATGTGATGGCGACACCGGCGTCCTGCCCGCCGGCACTGTCGCCCGTACCGTGGCCGAGGGGTGACCGAGGCGGCCAGGCCCGCGTACGGTGACCTGTCGGCCCTGACTGGACTGTCAGGTTGCTGAGCCTAGACCAAAATGGTCTGTTCCACCGCCAGGCGGCAGGTTCGCCTCCTTGCTACCACCGGATACCCTGTACGGCGACTTTGTACTAGCTATCCGAGCTAAGGACCACATAATGGGCCAGCCAACACCCCCTTGGTCGCCACAACCTCCCCACTCGACCCCGCCGGGCAGTGGTCCTTCGCCGGCCACCCCGCCCGGCTACGGCCCTCCGCCGGCCACGTCACCCGGCTATGGCCCACCAACGACTCCCCCAGCCGGTTACGGTCCACCCCCGACGGGATCCGGCCCGCAGGGCCCACCAGTTCCCCCACCAGGTTCTCCCCCGCCGGGATCTCCCCCACCGGGGTGGGGGCCTCCGCCGACCACCCCGCCACCGCCCAAGGGCGGCAAGGGCAAGGTGCTCGCGATCGTGCTCCCGCTGGTCGGGATTTTCCTGCTGCTCCTGCTGTGCTGCGGCGGAGGCCTGGTGGCTTACCAGACCGGCCTGATCCTCAGGGGGAGGATCCGGTCGATGCGGTAAAGGACTACTTCGATGCGGCCGTGTCTCGCGACTGCAAAGGGATGATCGACCGGGTCACCGAGGAGACGTGGCGGCAGAGCGGCGCCAGCAGCAAACAGGAGGCGATCGCCAACTGCGAAGCCCAGTTGGCCACGGTCTCCGTGTCCATCACCCGGCCCGATGGTTACGAGCTGTTGTCGGAGTCCGGCGACACCGCGGTGGTACGGGTCTTCCTCCCGCCCGCAGACCTGCCTGACCTCGAGGAGTTCGACCTGGTCGTGCCTCCTAGCGAGATCGATTACCACCTGCGGAGGGATGGCCGGCGCTGGCTCATCGACGGCCCCGCGACCGGGTTCAATCTCGGTGGGGCCGACTCCTACCCCGGCGGGTTGCCTGACCTGGATCTGCCGGACCTGCAGGGGATGGAGACCCCGGAACCGGATGAGTCGGGTGCCTCGGAGACTCCCGACCCGCCTACCGCGGCGGAGCTCTGGGGTAACCGGGACGAATTCACGTTCCGGATCGAGCTGGAGCACCGGACCCTCACCGGGGACCTCCGTCAGCTGAACCGGTACGACCATCCCGACTGCGCCTCCGCGGCGGTGAGCACGTCGGTCGCCAGCGACCTGGCCAACTGCCTGGGCCGCATTGAGGCTACTTTCCGCGGCGTTGAGCACTCAGGCATCCGGGTCAGCCAGCAGGTCTTCACCTTCCCCGACCCTGACGCGGCGACGGCGTTCGCCAATCGGTTCGACGGCGTGTGGGCCTTGGAGCTGGTCAGCTTCACCGACCCTGGGGACTATCACAGCTACTACTCCGAGAGCAGGTCCCAGTCGGTCGGCCCGTACGTGGTGTTGACCCTGATGGTCAGCGCCGGTAACGACGACGACTCGATCCAGTTGGCCCGGGATCACGCCCACGCCTTGCACGCGGAGACGGTCAACATCTTCATCTGGGGTGGGCCCTGATCCACTCATCCCCCGCGAGGAGGTGGGCGTATCCCCTCGGCGCTCGCGTGGCCGTAGGCGACTGCCGGGCACGTGGATCAGCCAGTTCGGCACCGGACGGCTGGTTGATCGCCTACTGTCGGAACCAGCCATACCGCAACCTGAGGGGGCAGGATGCGAAGTCGGTTCGGATGGTCGTGGGCGACGCTGGTGCTGGGGGTTACCGCCGTGCTCGCGGCGCAATCAGGCACCACCGCGCCGGATCCGGTGGCGCGCACCGTCCCGGTGGGCGCACCCTCCGGGCCTGGGGAAGTCTCCGGGTCCGGAGAGGTCGCCGTGTCGGTACGCGTGCTACCGCCGGGTGACGGTGGGCTACCGGTGACCGGGACCGGGTTGGCTCCGGAGTGGCTCACCCTGCTAGGAGCGACGGTACTGCTCCTGGGGGTGCTGCTGGTGCTCGGCGCGCGGCGGGACATTCGACGTAACGCAGACTGAGCCACAGTGGATCCGGGAGCGACCACCGCCTGAGGCGGGGAACCCGGCGGGCTGGTGCCGGCCCGCGGAGTCACCCGGCCTGCAGCACGGGCCGCTCCCCTCGCGTCAGGGTCAGCCGACGGCGGCGCCTTCGGATCACCTGATAGCCGCCTGCGGCGGCCAGGATCACCAGGCCTGCACCGATGAGGTGCAGCGGAATGATCGTCACCTCGACCGTCCGCTGCTGCACGTGGCCGTCCGGCCCCGGTACCGCCAGGGTGGCCCGACAGATGCACCACAGTGGTGGATCCGGCCAGTCGACCACCACCTCCCGGGTGGCTTCCCGCAGCAGTGTGAGTTCCGGTACGGGTACCGACCGGTCGCCCACCTTGATCTGCAGCTGGTCGGGGCCGCGGAAGTCGCGGTGCACGGTGCCGGTGTGGCGTAGCCGGGCCTGGAACTGGATCGGTCCGAACACCGCGAACCGGGGGCCCTGGAAGTCTTCCAGCACCACCGTACGATCCACCACTCCCGGCGCCTGTACGTATACCGGGACGCCGATGCCACGGTTGACCCGCACCGTGCCTGGCTGTTCCGGCGCGGGCACCATCACCACCAACGCAGCGTGGTGGTCTCCGGGTTCAAAGTCCTCCGGCAACTGGACCGAGACCGACAGCAGCTGCTCCTGTCCGGGTGGGATGACCGCACGTTCCGGGGTGGCGGTGATCCAATCTTTGGCGGAGTAGGGGGCGTGTTCGGGGAATCGGGCGCTGCCGTCCGGGGCGGCGGCCAGATCGGTGCGCTGCACCACCACTTCCACCGGTTTGCTGCCGCGGTTGCGGACCCGTAGTTGGGTCCGGTCTCCGAGCTGTCCGGTGGGGACCACGATCCGGGCGGGGCTGACCGACAGGGAGAACTCGGGTACTTCCTCGGATGGGTCAGCGGTCGCCGGCCCGCCCGGGAGTGCTCCGGTGAGCAGGCCGGCGACCACCACGACCATGGCTATCCGCCGTAGCAACCGCGTGAAGGTCAGGGTCATCAGAGGTTCGCTGTGGCCACGTACGTGACGGTGCCGGTGTAGTTGTCGGCGTCCACGGACGGGATGGTGATCTGGTAGTCGTGGCTGATGGTGTCGCCGCCCTCGTCGGACGGGGTAGCCTGGGTGTGCACGGTGACCGGCGTGGTCGGGTCGAGTGACTCGAACCCGCCGGTGGCGTTCTCCACCTCCACCGCGCTGAACGGGATGGTGTCGGTGTTGCCGGCGCTCTCCGCCGTCAGCTCCGCCGCGTTGGGCACCACCGTGACGGTGTAGCCACTCAGGTTGTTGGTGGAGACGGTCATGCTGACCGCGTCTGTCACCAGCACGGTCTCTCCGGGTTCGCCGCTGAGCGTGACCGCGGCGGTGAGGTCGGTCAGGGTGAGCACCTGGGCTACCGCCACGGTCACGGTGGTGGTGCCGTCGGTCTGCGCCTGGGCCGGGGTGGCCGGCGCCGCGACCGCGGCCAGTACGGCCGCGCTTGCTAGTCCGCCGATGATTGTGCGGTTCCTTGGCAATCGCATGGGATGACTCCGTTTCGCTTATAGGGCGTTACCGGGAGTCACCGTAACAGACTCGACATTGCGTGTAGACCACTTCATTTTAAGAAAAACCCGGAATAGCAGGCAAAACGACCACGGTAGGCGACTCTCGGCATCGACGGTTTGGGCTGCGGAAGGCCGGGTAGCGGCAGAGTCGAATGTCCGCCCGCGCACAGGAGGCGACCGGCGTGACCAAAGAGCTTGCGGACCAGGTAGTGGTGGTGACGGGAGCGTCGTCCGGCATTGGCCGCCAGACCGCGTGGGAATTCGCCCGGCACGGCAGCCGGTTGGCGCTGGCCGCCCGCGACCGGGAAGGGCTGGAAACGCTCGCCGCCGAGGTGACCCGGCTAGGCGGCACCGCCCTGGTGGTGCCGACCGATGTGTCCGACCCCGACCAGATGCAGACGCTGGCGGAGCAGACCGTCGCCCAGTTCGGCCGGATCGACACCTGGGTCAACAACGCCGGGGTAGCCCTGTACGCCACGGTCGAGGACACCGACCCCGCCGAACTGCGGCGGGTGGTGGAGGTGAACCTGCTCGGCGCCATGTACGGGGCGAAAGCCGCCCTCCCCCACCTCCGGCGCAGCGGCGGCACCCTCATCAACGTCTCGTCCGCGCTGGGGCGACGAGCGGTACCGATGCAGGCGGCCTACTGCGCCTCCAAGTCCGGGATCCTCGGCTTCAGTGAGGCGCTGCGGCTGGAACTCCGCGACGGTGCCCCGGTGCAGGTGGTGGACGTACTACCGTCCTCGATCAACACCCCGCTGTTCACGCACGCCCGCTCCCGGCTCGGGGTGCTGCCCCGGCCGATCCCGCCGGTGTACGAGCCGCCGGTGGTCGCCCAGGCGATCGTGACCGCCGCCCGACACCCGGTCCGACAGGTCACGGTCGGGGGCGCCGGGCGGATGCTGGAGTATCTGCAACGACTCAGCCCCGCCTTGACCGACCGGCTGTTGGCCGGCCCGGGCCGGGCGATCGGCCGCCAGCGGACCGACCTGCCCGACGACGGGCAGGACAACCTGGACACCCCCGCGCCCGGTCCCCGGGACACCACCGGCCAGTTCGGCCGCTGGTCATTCGGTACCAGCCTGTACACCACCGGGTTCGGCCTCCACCCGGAACGGGGCCGACTGGGGTGGGGACTGGCGGCCGCCCTGCTGCTCGCCCGCCTCCGTCGGGGAGGTCGACGACGGTGACCACCGTCACCGGCATCCGGGTCCGGCCGGACCTGCACTACCTGACCAGCGGCTGGAGCATGCTGGTCACCGACGTGCACGGCCGGGTACCCGACGGCGGCTGGCCCGGGTTCTATGTGGCCAACACCCGGGTCCTCAGCCGTGAAGACATCACCGTCGACGGTCGGGCACCGACGCCGTTCTCCACCGGCACCGTCGGCACCCACGCGCAGCTGTCCTACGCCGAGGTGACCGACGGCGAACCGCTGCCCTCCCGAGGCACGTACCTGCTCACCCGCCGGTTCGTCGGCCCCGGGCTGCGGACCCGCTTGACCCTGGCCCGCTACTCCGATCAGCCTCTGGCCGCCCGGGTGGAGATCGCGCTGGCCGCCGACTTCGCCGACGCCACCGAGGTGGAGCGGAACACCTGGCGGCGATCACCGTCGGTGGAGACCCGCTGGGACGAGACCGCCGGGGAGTTACGGCTGGTGGACCAGGAATCCGGTCTGGACCGCCAGGTGGTGATCCGGGTGGACACCGCCCCGGCCGCGGGGCGCGCCACCGCCTCGTACGTCGACCACCGACTGGTGGTGACGGTGAGCGTCCCCGCCCACGGGGAGACTAGCGTGGACCTGCTGGTGGAGCCGGTGGTGGACGGGCAGCGCCTGCCGGCGCCCCCGCCCCACTACACCGAACCGGACGATCCGGCCGGGCGGGCCCGCGCCACCCTGACCATGGAGCTGACCCGGCTGCGCAGCCGCAACCCCGACCTGACCGCCGCCTGGCGCACCGCGATCACCGACCTGGCCGGCCTACCGCTGGGGCAGCCCCCCGGCCCGGCCGCCCCCATCGCCGGGCTGCCGGTCTACCAGCATCTGTTCGGCCGCGACACCCTCACCGTGTCGTGGCAGGCGCTGCTGGCCGGCCCCACCATGCTGCGGGACAGCCTGCGGCTCAACGCCGCCCACCTCGGTCAGCGCATCGACGACTGGCGAGACGAGGAGCCGGGCAAACTGCTGCATCAGCATCGGCGCGGACCACTGTCGGAGCTGGGACACGATCCGCTGGACCACTACTTCGGCGACTTCGCCACCCCACCGGACTTCCTGGTGTTCCTGGGGCAGTATCTGGCCTGGACCGGGGACCTGGACACGGTTCGCCAACTCCTGCCCGCCGCTCGGAAAGTGCTCGCCTGGCTGGACCGGTACGGCGCGACCGACGGTTTCCAGACCTACCGCACCCGGTCGGCCGTCGGGGTGAAGAACCAGGGCTGGAAAGACTCCGAGACCGCCATCGTGGACGAACACGGCCGGTCGGTACCCAACCCCATCGCCCCCAGCGAACTACAGGGCTACTGGTACGCGGCGCTGCGGCACAGCGCCTGGGCGTTCGCCGCCTGCGGGGACCGGGGATACGCCGCCACCCTGCTGGCGCAGGCGGCGAAGCTGCGGCGCCGATTCCACCGCCGATTCTGGCTACCGGAGTACGGCTGCTACGCGATGGCGCTCGACCCGCACGGCCGACCGGTCCGCTCGGTCAACTCCAACGACGGGCACCTGCTGGCGACCGGGATCGTGCCCCACCCGGTGGCGCGGCGGGTCGCCGACCGGTTGTTCGCGCCCGACATGTTCAGCGGCTGGGGCATCCGCACCCTGTCCGACCAGCACCCGGCGTACAACCCGTTCAGCTACCACCGGGGCAGCGTGTGGCCGGTGGAGGCGGGCACGATCGGCATCGGACTGGCCCGGTACGGTCTCTGGTCCCACCTGCACCGGTTGGTGAAGGCGACCCTGGAGACCGCCCGGCTGTTCGAGGGGCACCGGCTCCCCGAGGCGCTGGGCGGACTGCCGCGGGACTCGGCCCACCCCCACCCGGGGGTGTACCCGCGCTCCTGCTCCCCGCAGGCGTGGTCGGCCAGCACCATCATCGCGCTGGTGCAGGCGCTGTTGGCGTTCCGGCCGGTAGCCGCGCTGCGCACCGTACTGGTGGATCCACACCTGCCGGAGTGGCTGCCCGACCTGGAACTGGAAGGGGTGCAGGTCGGCCACGCCACGTTCGACCTGCAGGTACGCCGCCGGGCCCGGGGGCGGGCGGCGGTCCGCACCCGCGGCGACCGGGTGGCCGTGGTCCGGATGCCGACGCTCCAGACCCTGTGGAGCAGCTCCCCCATACTGTCGGCGTGAGTGGCGCGATCACCCGCGGACCGGTGTCGGAGTTCCTGCGCGGAATTGGACTGTTAGGACAAGGGCTCCGGCTGTACCTGCAGGCGCCGCGGGTGCTGCTGCTGGGGCTGATCCCGGTGGCGATCACCGCGGCGCTGTTCGTGGCCGCGTTCGTCGTGCTGGGTGTCTTCCTGTCCGACCTGGCCGCGCTGGTGACCTGGTTCGCGGACGACTGGGCCACCGACTACCGCACCCTGGTCCGTGTGACGGCGGCGATCGCCATCCTCGGGGTGGCGCTTCTGCTGGCCGTGCTGACGTTCACCGCGGTGGCGTTGGCGATCGGGGAACCGTTCTACGAACGCATCTCCGACCTGGTGGAGCGGGGCTGCGGCGACGACGTGACGGACGCGGAGACCGGGTTCTGGCGGTCGTTCTGGTCCGGCGTCGCCGACTCGGCCCGGGTGGTGGCGCTGTCGATGGTGATCGGGCTCGGGCTGTTCCTCGCCGGATTCGTGCCGGTACTCGGCCAAACCGTGGTGCCGGTGATCGGTGCGCTGGTGGGTGGCTGGTTCCTGGCGGTGGAGCTGGTGGGCATCCCCTTCTCCCGGCGCGGGCTGCGGGTCCGCGACCGGTGGCGGGCGCTCCGGGTCCACCGACCCCGCGCGCTCGGGTTCGGCCTGGCGGTGTTCCTCTGCTTCCTCCTCCCGGGTGGGGCGGTGCTGATGATGCCGGCGGCGGTGGCCGGCGGCACCCTGCTCGCCCGCCACAGCCTCGGTCTGCCCGCCCAGTACCAGCCGCCGCCGGCCCCGCCGGGCGGTGTCAATCCACCTCGAACGACCGCTTAGACAGTCCGAACGCGTACCCCTCGATCGTGGTACGGGCCGCGGCCTGCGGGTCGGTGGCCGCCCCGAGAGTGATGAACAGCGGAATGTAGTGGTCCACCGTCGGGTGCGCGTACGGCATCCCGGGCGCCTTCGCCTGGTAGGCGCACAACTCCTCGACGTCGCCGCGGGCCAGCGCCTCGGCCGCCCAGGCGTCGAAGTCCGCCGACCAGCGCGGTACGACGTTGTGGTGGAGCATCTCCCGGGTCAGGAACGGCAACCCGTGGGTCATGAACCCCGACCCGATGATCAGCACCCCTTGCTCCCGCAGCGTCCGCAGCCGGGCACCGAGCGCCAGCAGCCGGTCCGGGTCGTGTGTGGGCAGGCTCAACTGCAACACCGGCACGTCGGCGTTGGGGTACATCACCTTCAGCGGCACCCATGCGCCGTGATCCAAGCCGCGGTTGCGGTGCTCGTGCAGCGTCTCGGTGTCCGGCAGCACCGACCGCACCAGCCGGGCCAGGTCCCTGGCGTCCGGGGTGTCGTACCGCATGGTGTAGTAGCGGCGGGCGAACCCCCCGAAGTCGTACACCGGGGTGGTGTGGGCCTCGGTGGACGACAGTGCCAGCGGCGCCGACTCCCAGTGCGCGGAGACGACCAGGATCGCCTTCGGCTTCGGCATCTGCTGGGCCCAGTCGAACAGCTGCCGCATCCACTCCGGGTCGTCCAGCAGCGGTGGGGCGCCGTGGCTGAGGTAGAGGGCCGGCAGGGGCCCGTCCTCGGGCGTCCACGGCCGTTGGGCGGCGCTGGCCGGGGCCGCGGTGACCAGGAACTCGTCGTACGCCGCCGCCGGCGTCGGAGAGTGGAAGATCGACATGACCGCCCCCTAATTGTTGAACGCTCAATAATTAGCGTAGCACCATTTTTCCGCGCCCGCCCCGCCGGACCGGCGGGGCGCCGGTCCGGCCGTCGAATCGGCGCCCCCACCGGGTTGCAGCCGCCGGCTAGGGTGATCGACACCATCGTCCCGGCGGGGCGCACCCACCCTGTCCGGGCCGGCCGCGCCCGCCCTGCCGAGGAGGAAACCATGGGGCTCCCCCTGCGGATCATCGCCGTCCTGAGCGTGACCAGCCTGCTGGCCATGGCGGCTGCCGGGTGCGGGTCCCGCGCCGACGGGAGTGGCGACCAGCCACCGACGCATCCACCCACCCCCATCGTCGAGGCGACGGTCGCCCCCGCCGGCGGCGGGGACGCCGCCTCGGGCACCGCATGCGCCGCCGGCGAATTCCGGCTAGGCACCTGGGAGCAGCCCGGAGCAGCTTCTCCCGGCCGGGTGACCGGGCTCGCCGCTTCCGGGGACGCCGCCTGCGCCCAGCTGCGGATCAGCTTCGACGGCCCTGCTCCCGGCGTGAAGGTGTGGCGCCCGTCGGAAGGCAACCACACGTACGTGACGCTGCTGGCGGACTTTGTGGACATCGAGCCGGTCGGACCGGTGGAGTCCGATCTGCTGCTACCGGAGCTGGCGCTGCTGTCCACCGCGATCCTCACCTCGGACCAGGGCGGACTCACCGTGGTGGCGATCCACGATGATCACACCGATGTGGCCGCACAGGCCCAGGTCACCGGAGCGCACGTGGACGTGTACTTCCGCACTGCCCAGGCGGGCGATGCGCGGGTGGACGACACCTGGCCCGGCGGGCCCCACCACCTGGAGCTGCTCGGCGAAACCGACCAGGGGCTCCTCATCACCTACACCTCGTACGACGGGGAATGGGTGATCACCCAGGGGTACGCCAAAGCCCCGGAGTCGCATGTGGTGGTGCGGGTCCAGGTGAGCGGCCTGGGGGTGGCCTGCGATCAAACGCCGACCACCGCTGGGCCGCCATACCTGTACTCCTGGTTCCACGACGCCTGCCGGGTGCCGATGCCGCACGACTACCTGATCCAGGTCGGTTGGCACAGCCCCGCCGGACCACTGGACGACGTGTGGCAGTGGTACGACGTCTCGGACAGCTGAGCGGGCGTTGCGATCGCAGGCGGTGATGCTTGGCGGAGAACAGCCTGCTGATACGGCGTCAGCAGTTCACCGCCTGGCACCGGACCGTTGTCACGCGTGCGGGAGGAACGGGCTCGGCTCGCCGGTGTAGGAGACGTAGAGCCAATCCCGGGCCCGCGTGCAGGCGACGAACAACAGGCAGCGTTCTCGTTGCAGGTCGTGGGCGTGCGCGACCGGATCCTCGGCCGCGTCCGTGACCGCTGCGGCGGCGGGGACAGTGTCGGCGTCCACCCCGACAGCGGCCAGGCACCGGAACTCCAGCCCTTTCATGGCGTGCATGGTGCCGACCCGGACCGCGTTGGTCTTGGTGGCGGTGGGGGTGCTGGCGGGAATGTCCGCACCCTGAAGCACCTCCCGGACGGTGCGGGCGAGCTGCCCGGTCCGGACGGCGACTCCGACGGCGTGTGGCTCGACCCCGGCATCCAACCAGCTCCGAATGTACACAGCGAGCTGAGCGAGCTCGGTGTCCCGATCCGGATAACCGACGACGACAGGGTGTCGGTCGTGCCGTGGTGAGCGATACCAGGCCAGGTGGTCAGGCTGGTCGTCGAGGCCGGTGGGGGTGACGCCGGTGAGCAACCGCACCGACCACTCGAGGATCTCGGCGGTGGTCCGGTAGTTGACGGTGAGTCGGCGGGTGCGGCCACGGACCTGAATACCCAGGCTCGCCAGCGAAACCCGGTTGTCGTAGATCCGCTGGTGCGGGTCGGCGACGATGAACAGGTCGTCCGGGCCAGGAGCGACCGCGGCCCGCAGCAGCCGCCACTGCACCGGATGCAGATCCTGCCCCTCGTCCACGATCACGTGGCGGTACGGCCGCCGGGTCCGCCTGGCCAGCTCCCGGGCGGCCTCGTCGGCCAGTTGCAGGTGGGTGTACTGGTCCCCCTGCCGCAACGCGTCGATGACCTGCTGGATCGCCTCCCACACCCGGCTGCGCTGCGCGGCCTGCAACCCGCTGCTGCGCCCATGCCGCCGGGCGGTCAGGTATTCGTCGACGGTCTGGATCCCCTGGGCGAGGATCACCTGCTCCCATTCCCGCTGCAGAAACACCGGGCTCAGGCCGCACTGCTCGGCCGCCTGCCGCCACAGCTGCTGCGAGGTCTGCTGGTCCACGATGTCCGGCTGCCGGCCACGCACCTGGGACACCACCCGGTAAGCCAGCCGATCGACATTGAGTACCTCGATCCGCGCCAATACTCGTGGATCATCGGTGAGCAGTCGCAGCTGCCGTTCAAGCGCGTCCGCAAGATTACGGGTGAAAGTGGTCAGCAGGATCGACGGCGCATCATCATCCGTGGACAGATCGTCTCGGCGGGCGAGCGCCACCGCCCGATGCAACGCGGTGACGGTCTTGCCGGTGCCGGCGCCGCCGGTGACCAGCGCTGGCCCGGTGTAGGAGGGCCGGTAGGCAATCGACCGCTGCGCGGGGTGGAGGAACACCCGCCAGGCGTCGAACGGGTGGGACAGGATCTGCCGTAGCTCGTCCGGCCCGGAGACCACCTTGAACCGATCGGGGGTACGGGCGGCGGCGGCGACCACATCCTCCGGGTCGACCTGCGCCGGCGGGGCACCGTCGACCAGGTACTGGCTCATCTCCGCCCATACCTGCTCGGGGGTCATCCCGGCCGCCAGCCCCACCAGCACGTCGTACTGAGTGGTCGGCAGCAGGTGCGCTAGTGCCTGCAGGTGTGCCTCGGTGGCCAGCAGTCGCACCACCGGCAGTAGATCCGGGTCAATGCCCAGCCGGATCAGGTCAGCATCCTTGACCCCGTCGAACAGTAGTCTGGGGCTACGCTCAGCGGCCTGCCGCAGCGTCGGTTCGATGTCTTCGAGCCCGTGCTGGTTGCGGACCTCCAGCACGCCCAGAGTCTGGTTCACGGTGAAGCGTCGACTGGTGGCGTACGCGATCGCGTCGTCGTGCGGCAGCACCGTGAACAGGACGTACTCGTCGCCCTTCTCCGGCGCCACCACTACCCCTCGGTAGAACTTGGTGATCCGGATGGTCCGTACCCGTGGATCTTTGGCGTTGGTCAGTTTCTCCAGGTGGAGGCCGGTGTGGGTCGCCTCGGTGAACTTACTCAGCGCCTCGTCGACCGCTTTGCGCACCGGCGGCTGCAGCTTCGCGTACTCAGGGAGGAAGTCCTTGGCGAGCACCAGCCGCGACATGTGATCTCCTGTTTCACAGAAGTGGCACTACCCCACTATTTCCGACACCGTGCTACGACAATGCTATTACCAGACATTGCCCGATCCCCGCCGGGATGGATAGACCACGCCAGCCAGCAGAGTAATAGACAAAACGGACAAGTTTCCGGCAAGCTGGTGAACATGCCACCGCGGCACCGGCCAACTCGGAGGCCCACTCCCCCACCGTTTCGCCGCCCCAACGCACCCGACCCACCGGCCAGCACGACCTTCATCGCCCCACCCTTCCGCTAGTCCTGTCAGGACCATGGCGAGGAACCACCGTGACCCAAAGCAGATGTGGGCGCCCTCCTCGGATCGACAGCCAGGGATGTCCACAGCACCTGCAGCGAGCCTTTGCGAATTACCTCCAGTAAGCGCCACGTCACCAATGCGTTGGCGGTCACTCCCGGCTACTTCGGCGCGGTAGCCGGCAGCCGACACGACCTGACCGGACCCCACCAACAACGCCGAACACGCCACCTGCTACCAACCGCCGCCATCGGCAGCATGATCGGCTGCGCCCTGCTACTCCTCGCCCCCAACGAGGTGTTTGAACAGATCGTCCCATTCCTGGTGCTGGGCGCCACCGCCATCCTCGCCTTCCAAGACCGGCTACGCCGCCTGGTCGGCCACCCACACCTGGTCTCTCTTGGGGATGCTCTCCGAGAGCGCGCAGCCGACGCACGAAAGCAGGCAGAGCAGGTGATCGAGGCGAGCTTCACCGAGCTGGCGCCGCAGGTCGGCGTCAAGGCGGCCCGCCAGCTGCGGGGCAAGCCTCGCTCCACCCACTACCGCAGGCAGCGACCGGCGCCGCCGCGGCCACGGACGCCGCGGCCGGCGCCACCCAGCGCGTTGAGTCCGGCTGAGCGGGACCGGGTGACAGCGGTACTGCACTCGGGTCGGTTCGTCGACAAGTCGCCGGCGCAGGTGTGGGCCACGCTGCTGGCCGAGGGCATCTACCTGTGCTCCGAGTCGACCATGTACCGGGTCCTGCGTGAGCGGGGCGAGGTGCGGGAGCGGCGCCGCCAGGCCCAGCACCCACCCAGGGTGCGTCCGGAGCTGGTGGCCCACCACCCGAACGAGGTGTGGAGCTGGGACATCACCAAGCTTTCCGGGCCGCACCGCGGCGTCTACTACGACCTGTACGTCATGATCGACATCTACTCCCGGTACGTGGTCGGGTGGCAGGTCGCCGCCCGGGAGTCCAGCCTGCTGGCCGAGCTGAACATCGATCGTAGCCACTCCCGACCGAGGGTTTCCAACGACAACCCGTACTCGGAGTCCCAGTTCAAGACCCTCAAACACTGCCCGGCGTTCCCGGACAGGTTCGGCTCGATCGCCGACGCCCGCGCGTTCTGTGACCGGTTCTTCACCTACTACAACCACGAGCACCGGCACTGCGGCATCGGGCTGCACACACCGGTATCAGTCCACTTCGGCACTGCTGAGAAGGTCCGCGCCGAGCGGGCCAAGGTCCTCGACGCTGCCTACGCGGCCAACCCGAACCGGTTCCGTCGCCGACCCACACCACCACGCATCCCTGGCGCGGCATGGATCAACCAACCACCAGCCACCATACAGACATCGTGAGTAACCCGTGTCTCATCTAGCTTGACAGGTTCCGCACCGCTTTCCAGGCACTTCTCGACCAGCACAGTCGGCGTGGCGACCTGCGTAGCGACAACGCGCTCGAGCTACGTCGCCAGATCGGCATTCTCCTGCTCGCCGCTCACCGGCCCGAGGAGGCCGCGGCGATCCTGCGCCCCCTGCAGGACGATCTCCTCAGGCTACGGGGTGAGGAGGATCCTGTCCTGCATGACGTCCGTGATCTGTTGACTCGGATCAACCTCACGACCGATCGCCACTCTTGACCATCCGAAGTCGCCTTCGCTAAGACTCAGCGATGGATGGTCTGCCCGGTGGGGTGGTCGCCCCACCGGGTGACTCAGTAGTTGTCGCGTACGGTCTTGATGAAGTCCATCCACTCTTGCGGGGAGAAGTGCAGCATCCCCCCGTCGGGGTCCTTGCTGTCCCGGACGTAGACGTTGCCCGGCCGGTTGGTGGCCACCTCGACGCAGCTGCCACCGTTGGTGCCCGACCGGCTGGACTTCCGCCACTTCAGCTCTTCCATCGTTGCTCCGCCACTTCCATGATCAACTGTTGACTCTGCCGCTGCGGCAGCGCCTCGCCTCGAAGAGCATCCCACCGGCTCCGCATGTCTGAGAGTACCTGGGCATCATTAAGGACAAACCCCCGGGCGGGCGTGTCGACATATACCACCTCCCGGCCATCGATCGTCGCCAGCTCGAACGACCCATCAACCCAAAGGTGGGTATCGGTATCCACCGGCAGGATCTGCACCGACACCCCTGCTGGGGGGGTGGCCAGGTGCATCAACTGGTCATACATCACCTTGGCACTACCGACCCGACGGGTCAGTACTATTTCACTAAGAATAGCGACTAGCGTGAGGTTTCCGCTAGTAAGTACTCTCTGTCGCTCAAGACGCACCGACAGGGCTTCTTCGCTGCGGCTCAAGACCCGGGCGTACCCCTCGGTCTGAAGCAACCCAGGTACCAGCAGCGGTTCGAACGACCGGATGTGGGTCGCTTCCTGTTCGACCACCAACCACGGTCGGAACCACTCAGGAGCCACCTCCTTGCTCAGGAGTTCGGTGACCACTCTGGTCAGCAGACCAATAGCCGGTCGCTGATGTAAGTAACCTATGATCGAAATTTATTTTGCGTGCTTTTGTCCAGATATCCTGGTTAAGAACCTGCGGGCTCTTGAGGTTCACCGGGGGTTCCTAGATCACGAAAGGACCACGTGGATCAACAGATCGCGGCTTGCCGAGATGTTCGACGTCGTCGAGCGCCTGTGCGGGCAACCGGTAGATTCGGATGCTGTCCTGTTGCGGGTTAATCACAGCGTGGAGTTCTGCGACCAGGCGTACTTTGTCAGATTCTCGACAGACGACCTCGAAGACAGACTTCTGTACGCGGTGGCCGTACCCCTCACAGATCTTGGCAACTTTACGTAGCCGACGCTGACCTTCCGGTGTGGCGGTTTCAACGTCGTAGGTGATCAAGAGGTCCATATCAGTTCACCGTCCATGGTTGGTAGGCAGTGAGGTCGCCTCGGAGGTGGCGAGCTAGTAGTCGGGCTTGCACCAGCGGCAGGAGCGCAGCGGGTACATCTCGGCTGAGTTGATGGTGAGGCCACTCCCGTTGTCTACTCTGTTGCCATGCGGTGATGACGTTCTTTCGACCTGTCTCCGTGAGGCGGTAACCGCCGTTGGGCAATGCTTCAAAGTCTTCTTTGGCGAGTTGTCGCCGGTTGAGTATGGTCACTGCAAGTCGGTCCACCAATAGTGGGCGAAACTCTTCCATGAGGTCGAGGGCGAGTGCAGGCTTACCAGGGCGTATGCCATGGAGGAATCCGATGTAGGGGTCGAGGCCGACTTGCTCAAGCGCTCCCTGTACAGCCACGCGCAGTAATCCGTAAAGGAAGGACAGAAGGCAGTTCAGTGGGTCTGTAGGTGGACGCTTGTTACGTCCGCTGGCATGCCAGGTTTTACTGTCAGTGAGTAGGTACGGCATTGCGGCGAAGTAGTCGCGGGCAGCAATACCTTCCACACCGAGGACCTCGTTAACGGTGTCCGCCTCAGCAAGGAGCGAGAGGCGTTGGGCGAGTAGCTCGGCGCTTGCCCGTAGAGCAGTCTGCCGATGGCCCCTGGTGTCGCGTGCAGAGCGGAGCAGGACCTGTCGGGCGTTGTGGATCTTGCCGGCGACAACTGCTACGGCCAGCTGGTGCCGGTGGGTGTCTGAGTCAGCAGCCCGGTGCTGCGCCTGGCGAAGCAGTGGATTGCCGGTGGTGGGCCCGACAGTACGGACACGGAACCGCCCGTTGCTAGTCAGCCAACTAATTGACCGCCCGTCCTGGGCACAGCGAATGATCAAATCGTCGGTAATGGTGACCCCGCCGAAGATGACGAGGTGATCGATACGGGCAAGTGGCAGCAGACGACGTCCGGTCTGTTCAGGGTGGTAGACGCGGACGGCGTCTCCATCCAGGTGCAGGCTGGTACCAGGTGTCTGCACATAGAGGGTGTTAAGCAGCTCAGTCACGCCATCGTCCCAGGGGCTTGGGGGTGAACAGATCAGGTACCGCCTGTCGACGGCGGTCTGTTAGCTCCGGCAAGCAGTCCTCGCGCAGAGAGCATCTACGGCAGCGGGTGTCATTGCGTGCCTCGGGGAGCGTTTCCGCAGCAAGTAGGTCGCGTATGGCCACAGTGGCGCGGGCTACCCTATCGAGCAGATCAGGGGTGATCGGTACCGGGTAGCGGCGCCGTTCCGCCACCGAATAGATGTAGCCGGTGGGTACGTCGAATCCTGCCTCGATGAGGCACAGTGCCTGCCCACCAAGTTGCAGCTCAGCTGGCCCGCCTGGCTGGTACCGGCCGACCTTGTACTCGACTGGGGCGGCGGTATCAGCGGTGAACTCGACCAAATCACAGACGCCGCGCAGGCCATGGACATCGCTCCACACCGGTAGGGAACGGACGATGGTCATCCCTCGCCGGTGTTGGACTCCAGGAAGATCGACAGCGGTGTGGCTGAGGTCGCCGCGAACCGTGTCAGCGTTGTCTGACCACACTGCTTCGACGTGGATCAGCGCGGCCTGGCGGCGGCAGTAATCATAGTGTTCCAGGGCGGACAGCGGCACCTCACGGCGGCCGCTGTCCGCCTGGCCTAGTCCGGTCACAGCCAGAGGTCGACCACCTTGGTCAGTACCACTCCCTCCGGCAATCCCGATTCGTCCACTACGACTTGGTAATCGGTGTGACTACGAGGTGCCTTGTCAGGGTTGGTACGGGTGATCGACACTCGCTTGGTGAGCTCAGCTGATGGCGCCACTCCCAACGCGTCTGGGTGACTGAAGACGTACAGACCGCAGGTCTTCATTTCACCCCGTGTGGCGGCCCGGTCGTGGTCGAACATGACGCTGATCGCCTGCCAGAGCGCTGCGAGGTCATCGCTGGTCACCCCGGTCTTTGTTGCCCGAGGCGCGGAAAAGAAGATGTGTGCCCGGTACAGGCCGTAGGGAACGGTCCACTTCGACCCCATCTCGGTGCGCTCGCCCTTGTCGATGTCTTCTTGTCGAGTCTGGGTGACACGCGTGATCGCGTGGTCTGTGGGCAAGATCGGATCGATGCTGCGGCCGAAGGTGAGTTGCAACGGCCCCCGCACTTGACCCGCACCCCCCTTCGCTCCGGTGCTGAGCACTGCGCCGAACATTCGCACGTCGAAGTAGTGCTCGCACAACCACCGCTGGGCATCGTCAGCCTTACCCGGATTGGCTGCCAACGCCTCCTCAATCCGGGTATTCAGTGCATGCCCAGCTTCCACGAAGATCCCGTACCGCGGATCGTCACCACGCAGCAGCGACACCGTGTCACGAATCTTCCGCTTGATCGCGACGTCGGTGACCAGCCCTTGGCCGGTTTCGTCATCGGTGCGAGGCTGGTTACCAGCATCCGGATCACCGTTAGGGTTACCGTCCACCACGTCGAACAGCAACACGGCGTCGTGGCGGCGGGTCGGGTCGAGGTGGGCGGTGGTCATGCGTTGACTCCTTCACTGTCAGCCTGAGGCTCTAGCTCGTCCTGCGCGATAGGCAGATCAGTTTGCTTCTTGTTGGCTGCTGCGGCCATCCGCTCGGCCCGCAGGTCGGCGCGCTGCTGGTAGTAGCCGAGGATGAATTCAGCCTTGCTGGCGAGCGTTTCATTCCTCGACTGCACATCACGCAAATCGATCAGCTTGAAAAGCTCCTCAAAACGTCGCTCATAGGCGGAAGCCCAATGCGGTCGCTTCAGTGGACCTCGCAACCGCTTGAGCCACGCAGCCGTGTACCGCTGACCGATTACCAAGACCGCCTGCGGGTTAATGATGGCGCGATTTAGGTATTTGTCGACAAAAGTCGTGTTGA
Source organism: uncultured Actinomycetota bacterium (assembly GCA_963809545.1). Classification (GTDB taxonomy): domain Bacteria; phylum Actinomycetota; class Actinomycetes; order Mycobacteriales; family Micromonosporaceae; genus Natronosporangium. The sequence continues at coordinate 401,548 of CAWEKD010000009.1, forward strand.
TGTTCTGCCCAGCGCGTCGGGCAACATTTCGTTGCAGGTCATCCATGACCGCGAAGATCCGACCAAAAACATAGGACGGTTCTTTCCTCGTTGCATTCAAGGTTGGCGTCAACTCCTCTACGTGTGGATAGTTCTGCAGCCGGCGTAAGGCCAGCCGGATCAGCGCAGCACGCGCAGTGTCTACCCGCCTGTCGGCGCGGATACGGTGGATCAAGTGGGCAAGTAGCCTCGGTGGCAGCTGCCTGGCATGCAGCGCAGCTCCCGCCAACCGGTAGAAGATCTCGTGGGGGCGGTCCTCACCTTTGGCGCCGAGCTTGACCCATGTGCCCTTGGCGCTCCCACTACCAGACTGAAACCGCCCAGTCACTCGGACAAGCTGTGGCAGACCTATCCGCGCCACCTCACCGGTCCAGTCATCCACCATTTCGTGGTCACAGAACCAAGCGTGGAGGTTTTTCTTGATCTTGGCGATTGGCTGATCTACCCAGTCTCGGACCACCACTCGCGCTACATTCCCACCAACCGTGATAGAGCAGTAACGGGAAGACAGGTTCACATCTGCCTCAACCCCAACGGCCGGCCCGGAAAGCATCTTCTGAATCTTGACAGGATCTGGCTGCTCTACCAGATCCCAAGGATTGAAAGTCGACTCTCCAACGACCCACCAAACCAGCCGGACATTTTGCCCTGGGAACGTCGTGCTGTGCTTCGGATCAGACAGCAGACTGGTGAGCGCCCCCATGAACTTCAAGCCGCAGTCAGCACAGACGGGCGTGTGCACCAGGAACTTCTGCAGGTCGTAGCCGTGCACGGCTTCGTTGATGCTCACCAGCGAAGCGCTTTGGGTCGCACCGGGCAGCCACCGTTGTGGGATCTGTTGTGGGATCGTCTTCAACAGTGGCCGGATCTCACCGCATACCAGACACATGCCGGTGCGTCCGGAGCCCTTTCTCTCCCCCGCCACGTGCGCCCAGAACCGCTGTGCCGATGCTGTCTCCGCAGCAAACTTCCCACTGACCCTGATAGCGATCAGGTCTCCCCGACTCCAGCTCGGTTCTGGGGCGAACCTCTGGTCATGACCTTTCCGGTAGAAGGCAGCAATGGCTGCCCCCGGGCCATCCGGGTCTGCCTCCGCCCACTCCTCAATCAGGTCACGGAACGCGCGATACTGCTTCGCCACCCGCTCGGGCTTAGCTCCCTCGGAGACCCAACCGAAGACGTACTCCCCCGTGTCCACGGCCAGCGCTGGTGCTACTCCCACGGTCCGGGTGACTGCTGGAACCTGGCGCGCCACACCAAACTTACGTTGAGGATCGGTTTTTTCTGCCGTGTCGGTCAGCTCGCCTAAGATGGGATTCCCGTCCTCGTCGATGTCGAGAATCCACCGCACCGGCTTGTAGGCATAGAAGGGCGGGACAACGTCCTCGCTGGCGTTCGCGTACTCGACCAATCGTTGCAGTAGCACTACCCCACCCGACTTTCCGGAAGTACCAGCTCCATCCCTCGCTCCGGTACGTACAACACACCTGCCTCCACCCGCGCAGCGAACCACTCCATCCTCGGCTGTCCACCAGCACCATCCCGGTGGATGGAGTGCAGCATGATTCCAATGTCCTCGTTCAACTCAGTACGCCGCGGGGTGTCGTCCGGCAGGCCAAACTCGGCGCTAAACTCCCTTGTCCCCAGATAGGGTCTTTGGAAGCAGGCGCCCTTACGCACACGACGACGCAGTTGATCCCGGTACGCTGCCACTGGTTTGTCTGCATGTGGAGCAAGCACGATGTGCGCGTGGATCCGATACGCCACGTCCCGAAGACACACCGCGTTACGCTGATCACGATGTGCGGCAGTGTCGACCCGCCTCCGACCCTTCACTGCTTCAGATAGTGGTGCCACATCTGTGGTCTCGTTACGGCGGATGGTGAACTGCCGGATCGGCTTGAGTACCTCGATCGCCACGATCTGGTAGCGCATCTCCGGCTTCCAGAAGATCGACTCCAACACACCTACCGCGGCCGTCGGTGTCATCACCGGATATGTAACCCGCTCAACCTTCAACTCCGGCCGTGAGAACAATGCCGCCTCACCACTGACCTGCACCACCACGGGCAGGTCTCCCTCAGGACTTCGCCGCAATGTCAGGCCGTTGACCACGTCGCTCATCGTCATCTAGCCCCTCCTGTCAGCAACAACCGCAATACGGGTGTGACTCAACCCTGCACAATGAGCTACCGCGCCGCAGCCGCGACTCATGACAGTGGTCACACAACAGCCCGGAGCGGCCGCTGCGATAGAGAACTAACCGCCGTGGGTCGGCATCTCCGACCCACGGCGGCTCCGTCCTCGGCATTGCATGATCAAGGCCATTGCCGATGTTGCGATCCTCGACGTGATTGAGCACGCCGCACAGCCGGGTTCGGCATGGGCAGCTCTCCCTGCTGGTCTGGGCAGCTAGGCAGCCGCGACCAGTCGCAAACTTCACGCCGTCACCCCGCACTCTCAACATACCGGTCGAGCATCGGTCCCTCCTTCTTGGCGACACCCAAGGAAGGGCACTTCCAACTTTCATCGGCAATGGACTTGACTATCCTAGCCTGAACCAGGCAAACTTTCCAACCGGGCACTTGCCCGACACCGTCTAGCGCCGCCCACAACGAAGGGCGGTCTGTTGTGACAGCAGCGGGTCACCAGCCTCGCTATGCCACGACTGAAAGGAGGCCGAGTGAGTGGGATCAGGTCCAGGAAGATGCCATCGCCAGCCACACCCCCGCGCCTGCCGATCCGCTGGGTGTGGATCCTCGAACGCAGCGCTGGCATTGGCATCATCGTTGGCTGGAGCGCCACGCCCGCGCTCGGCATTATCGCCGGCGTCGTAACCCTTACAGCACTCCACGTAATCATGGAGTAGCCTACTAGGCTGATTGGACTAATCCAGTTTTCATGATGCCCGCGCCCGGCGTTCTTGATCATACGAGAAAGTCCTCCGGGCGCGGGTCGAGCTCGATGCCAGTGTCGGGATCGTAATTCCCACACCATTCAACTAGGGCGCCACGACAAACCTCAGTACCGATGATCGGCCGCATCAGGGCGCTGACTCCGGCTTTAGCCAATGCGCTCACGTGGAGGTTCGTGGTGTACGGCTGGAGCAGGCGCAGCGATGTCAGGTCAGGTATAGGCGCTAGACGAACCTTCTCGATTAACTCTTCCAGCTCATGTCGTTGTTGTGAGGTGGCAGCACCCTGTGGGGTGACGACCGCGATCCCTTCATCCTTAATGATCCGAAAAGCCAGCCGACCATCCCGTTTGCGAGTCACGGCGTCCATGATCGGGCCTTCGGCCACGGTGTGGAACGCCCACTCGCAGCGTGACTTCTGGATGAACTGGCCTACATGATGGCTGTCAGCCAAGTTCAGCGTGGCATACACATCCTCGTAGTACCGCGACAGCGCCGCAAGATCGTCCGGGTCAGCCTTCCCGGCTCCGAAATGTCGCCGGGTGCAGCCCACCAACGTCTTGTACATCGGTGGAACAGTCCCATCGCTGGGTTCGAAGAGGACCACCCGGCCTCCACCGGGCAAACGTCCTTCTCGATTGGCACGGCCGGCTGCTTGCAGCAACGAATCAGCAGGCGCCATCGCCCGAAACACCACTGGGAAATCCACATCGACGCCAGCTTCGATCAATTGGGTAGAGACAAGCAGGACACGCTCCCCACGCGCTAGCCGCTCCCGTACGGACCGTAGAGTCCGCTGCCGATGCTCAGGACACATCCGCGTGGACAGATGCGCAGCCACTCCTGCGGGTTCGGTGTCGCGCCAGTACTCGAACACTGCCTTGGCATCGGCCGTAGTGTTCACCACTACGAGAGCGGCCGGCTCCCCTGCTGCCTGCGCGGCAATATCCGCCAGCGTAGGCTGCGGATCAATCTGCCACTCGAACCGCACGCGCCGCAGGTCCCCGACCAGCTTCGGCGCATCATGGACCAGGTCAACGCAGCGTACGCCTGCAAACTCCTTCAATGCCCAGAAGCTGGGCTGGGTCGCTGAGCAAAGCAAGACAGTAGTGCCGAAGTGCTTCACCAGCAGCCGCAGGCCGTCGAGGATCGGGGCGAGCATCGCATGCGGCAATGCCTGAACCTCGTCTAACACGATCACTGCATTCGCCAACCGGTGAACCCTGCGCATCGCCGCCGGTTTACGGGCATACAACGACTCGAACAACCGAACGAAGGTTGTCACGATGAACGGCGCATCCCAGTTCTCCGCTGCCAACCGCGCCCACCGACCAGCTCCCGCATCGTCGAAATCAGCCTGACTGTGGTGCTCGAGCACCACCGGCTCCGCGCCTTCCTCGTCCAGCAACCGTCGATAGACAGCAGCGTTTTGCTCCGTAATGGTCAGAAACGGCACCGCCACGATGATCCGGCGCATGCCATGCTTCTCCGCATGGCGCAGCGCAAAGCCCGCGCTTGCGAGCGTCTTCCCCGCACCAGTGGGCGCACCGAGCCGGAACACTCCAGGGGGCTGCTCCGCCGCAGCAAGGCAATCGGCGTACACCTCTTCTCGCAGCTCCGCAACTGCTGTCCCGCCGCGCCCAGCAAGCTCCGCCCGTCTTCGCTGCTCAAAGCGCTTATACAGGTGACCGAAATCAGTGTCGGGACGAACCCGTGGGTGCGGCAGCTGCTGGAAGTGCGCAGCAGTATCAAGGCTGTCCGCATCCACTAGAGCGCTATAACACAGCCGCAGTGCCATCTCGCCAACCAGCCGGTCATGCCATGCCTCAGGCACCAAGTCACGGAGATTGTCAGGCAGATGTGGTAGGAGCCGCCCCAGCGATCGCTCAGCAGAATCAATGTGCTTCCGGTACTTTACAGTGCGCTCCTTGATGAAATCATTCAATTCGCCCGTATCGACCAGCCCGCCATGATGTCCGAAGATTGCATTCGCGAAACCTCCTAGACCACGATCACGGGCAACCCGGGCACCCAAGGTTTTGTGATCAATCCCCACCTGCTGTCTAGTACCAGCAACGACAGCCAACTTCTCCTGCCAAGTACAGGCAGCTTTTCCCACGTCGTGCAACGCTCCCAGCCAGTACGCCACCTCCCCGCCGCCAAAGGGCGCTGCAAAGCGGCGAGCCAGCTCGGCTGTCCCGATGAGGTGATCACGTAAGTCATGCCACTGGTCAGTGCCAGGAGCGGGACTATGTGCCCATAGCGATGATGCAGTAGACAAAGGTTACCCCTTACTCCCGGAGCGGCAATCGCCGCTACATCGAACCTCAAACTGCGTGCACTCACAACACACTGTCCGCTTGTTGACAGTTCACGCAGTCGACATCGCTACATGCGACAGCCATATCATGATCACGAACTATCCCCTGTCCGTCGCTTCCTGACGCCAACGACATCAAGATCAAATAATCATTCCGTCTTCCCGTCGTCACTTACTGCTGTCGCGCATCGACCGGGAGGAAGCGGGGTTGTCTGTAGCAAGTTCGCCATCATGACTTGGGTGAGCTGCCGCCACGGAAGCGATTAGCAACAGTGAGCCAGACTACGAGGTGCTGAACCTCATTTGTTAATTGGTAAAGCTCTCTAGTGAACAGCGCTATTAGATCTTGGACTGTCGCCTTGCCCGTGAAATCAACGGGTGACAGAGTTCGCTGATCCTGAAGCACCCCGATATATACGGTGTTAGGTACCGATAGCGGGTCATTGCGATCCTCACCCGACGCGAACGTCGGGTGCAGCTGCCGGGTCAGGCCGACATGGCGCGGCTACGCGGTGGGTTGCGATCCTCACCCGACGCGAACGTCGGGTGCAGCCGACCGGCTACGAGGCGCGAGAGGCCGTCGATAGGGGTTGCGATCCTCACCCGACGCGAACGTCGGGTGCAGCGCCTGGACACCAGGAGCGGTGCCGCGCATGCATAGGTTGCGATCCTCACCCGACGCGAACGTCGGGTGCAGCGTCCGCCTGGAGCGAACCGCCAGCCGACATCTGCGGCGTTGCGATCCTCACCCGACGCGAACGTCGGGTGCAGCCGTGCACAAACTGCGCGCCGAGCGTGGCATCCGGCGATCGTTGCGATCCTCACCCGACGCGAACGTCGGGTGCAGCCGGCAGCACGGTCCGCCGACTGCGAGGTCCGGAGTGTTGCGATCCTCACCCGACGCGAACGTCGGGTGCAGCACGGCCGTCCCCCGGTCGGCACGGCACGGCGCCGGTTGCGATCCTCACCCGACGCGAACGTCGGGTGCAGCGCGGCAGGTGTCGCTGCACAGGTTCGGATGCGATGTTGCGATCCTCACCCGACGCGAACGTCGGGTGCAGCCACCATCGGCGAGCTGACCACTGGTGGGACTGATGTGGTTGCGATCCTCACCCGACGCGAACGTCGGGTGCAGCATCGCCCGGTGTGTCATGGCGCCGCGCCAGCGACGCGATCCGGTTGCGATCCTCACCCGACGCGAACGTCGGGTGCAGCATCGCGGCGACCACCGCGCGGAGCCGGCTGCGGTTGCGATCCTCACCCGACGCGAACGTCGGGTGCAGCGCCGGAGCGGTTGATGCTGGCTGCCGGCTGGGCCGCTGTTGCGATCCTCACCCGACGCGAACGTCGGGTGCAGCCGCCGCAGGCTCCTGAAGGTGGCAGCCCGAGAGCAGACGTTGCGATCCTCACCCGACGCGAACGTCGGGTGCAGCTGCCCGGCCGGTATGCCGATAGCTCGGCCGGCCGGTTGCGATCCTCACCCGACGCGAACGTCGGGTGCAGCCCGCTGGCCGGCGCACCGCGGCAGCCAGGCGGCAGCCGTTGCGATCCTCACCCGACGCGAACGTCGGGTGCAGCCGCGCTGCTGGTGATACAGCGGAGGTGCACTGTCGGTTGCGATCCTCACCCGACGCGAACGTCGGGTGCAGCGTGCGGCGTTCCGGCTGCGCCGGTCATGCCCGCTGTCGTTGCGATCCTCACCCGACGCGAACGTCGGGTGCAGCCGCAGCCGTCGCAGCGGTGGCGCCGACGCAGGAGCGGGTTGCGATCCTCACCCGACGCGAACGTCGGGTGCAGCACTGCCCGAGGACCGCGATCGCTCCGGCCACTTGCACGGTTGCGATCCTCACCCGACGCGAACGTCGGGTGCAGCCGCCGAGCGCCGGCGCCGCCACGGCGGCGACGCGGCGTTGCGATCCTCACCCGACGCGAACGTCGGGTGCAGCCGCTCGTCGCCAGTAGATCTGGCTGGGCTGGTCCGGGTTGCGATCCTCACCCGACGCGAACGTCGGGTGCAGCGCTGCCGCCACCTGCCGGCCTGCGATCAGTGGCGGTTGCGATCCTCACCCGACGCGAACGTCGGGTGCAGCGACGTGGCGCTGTGCATGACTGACGCAGCGCCTACCGCGTTGCGATCCTCACCCGACGCGAACGTCGGGTGCAGCCACCAGCCGGCCGCGACTAGTGCCGTGGTCAGCCGTTGCGATCCTCACCCGACGCGAACGTCGGGTGCAGCTCCGCTAGCAGGCTGTCGCCGGGTCGCCTCGACGGTTGCGATCCTCACCCGACGCGAACGTCGGGTGCAGCCGGCGTGACAGGTCGGCGCTGCCGGCACCACCTCGACGGTTGCGATCCTCACCCGACGCGAACGTCGGGTGCATGCGTCGTCTGCGCCCTGCCACAAACCAGCCGGGTTGCGATCCTCACCCGACGCGAACGTCGGGTGCAGCTCGAGCATATCGCCAGGTCTACTCTGCCCAGTGGGTTGCGATCCTCACCCGACGCGAACGTCGGGTGCAGCCGCTGGCGGTCGGGCAACCCGCCCAGGAAGTCTGGCCGGAAATCTGGGACACCATCGGACCTCTGTTCCAGCATGTCGTGACGACCGGGGAGGCCACCCGGTCAAAGGACCAGCTTCTCGCCGATGCGGCGGCACGGCTACACCGAGGAGTGCTACTTCGACTACACGTTCAGCCCGATCCGGGCGAGAGCGGCCAGGTCGAGGGCATCTTCAACGCGGTCCTCGAGACCACCGAGCGGGTGATCGGCGAGCGGCGGCAGCGCACGGTCCGTGAATTGGCCGGACGCGTGGCCGAGGCGCGAACCACCGAGCGGGCATGCCGGATCGCATGCAGACCTGGAGACGCTTCGCGCCGATATTCCGTTTGCCGCTGCTGTATCTGCTCTCGCGGCGATGGCACGGAGTGCGTGTGCGGGGACAGCTGGTTGCTGCCGGCACACCGGCCGGCCCCATTGCGATGCGAGTTATCGGCCGGCCAGCGCCGGCGGACCGCGTGGCCGTTGCCGAAGTGGTGCGGACGGGCGCGAGCGCAACTGGTCGACGATCTGGATACGCGATTTGGACCGCTACCCGGCGGCCCGTGGCCCGAGCCGGCCGAGGACCGCGCTGGTCTTGCCGCGTGCTCGCGCGCCGGCAGTGAGCGCCCGTATGGAGTGCTGGTTGCCGGTTTAGCCCCCGTCGCGCGCTCGATAGCGATTATCGCGCCTTCCTCGACGTCGTGACCAGCCACATCTCCAGGCGCTGGCACAATGCGGAGGCATACGAGGAAGAGCGCAGCGCGCCGAGGCCCTGGCGGAAATCGACCGGGCCAAGACGACCTTCTTTTCCAACGTCAGCCATGAATTCCGAACACCGCTCACGCTGATGCTTGGTCCGCTCGAAGAGTGCTCCCATGAATGGCGTCCTGCTCCCCTCGGTCAGCGAACTGGTCTCGGGTCGCCCATCGCAGTGGGCTGCGGCTCCAGAAACTCGTCAATTCCCTGCTCGATTTCTCGCGCATCGAAGCCGGGCGCGTGCGGGCATCGTACGAACCGGTACGACCTGGCCTCGTTCACCGCGGAGCTGGCCTCCACCTTCCGCTCGGCGATCGAGAAGGCCGGGCTCGACTCATTGTAGAGAATGTCCGCCGCTCGCCGGGCCGGTTTATGTGGATCGGGAGATGTGGGAGAAGGTGGTGCTCGAACCTGCTCTCGAACGCGTTCAAGTACACGTTGGAGGGTCGGATCACGGTGCGGATCGGGACAGTGCGGTGAATTCGCGCGATCCTCACCGTCGCGGATACCGGCACAGGCATTCCGGAAGACCAGCTGCCGCACCTGTTCGAGCGCTTCCATCGTGTGGAGGGCGCGCGCGGCCGGACCCAGGAGGGCACGGGCATCGGACTGGCGCTAGTGGCGGAGCTCGTGAAGCTCCACGGCGGAACCGTGGAGGTGCGAAGCAGCGGCAGGGCAGGGAAGCACCTTCACGGTGTCGGTTCCCTTCGGAACGGCGCATCTGCCGCGCGAGCGCTGGGTGCGGTCCGCGATCCGGACGCCACCGCGTTGCGCGCGACGCCTATGTCGAGGAGGCGGCGCGCTGGCTGCCGGAGGCCGCGCGGCCGACCCACGGCGACGAGACGAAAGATCCGCGGCCGGGTGCTGGTGGCGGACGACAACGCCGACATGCGCGATTACGTGAGCAGGCTTCTCGCTGGAGCAATACGACGTGGAAACCGTGTCAAACGGCGCCGACGGCGCTGGAAGATCGTCGCGCGACAATCCTCCCGACCTGGTGTTGAGCGACGTCATGATGCCGGGACTGGACGGCTTCGGGTTGCTCGGGCGCTGCGTGAGAATCCGGCTACCCGGACCGTGCCCGTGATTCTACTCTCGGCGCGGGCGGGCGAGGAGGCCCGTGTCGAAGGGTCTGGACGCCGGCGCCAGCGATTACCTCGTAAAACCTTTCACCGCGCGCGAGCTGCGGGCGCGTGTGGGCGCGCAGCATCTGAGATGGCGCGCCTCCGCAAGCAAGCGGCGATGCAGGAGGCGAACTGCGGGCGGAGGCGGAGGCCGCTCGGGACAAGGTCGTCGGCGTGCTGGAAAGCATCCAGGACGGTTTCTTTACGCTGGACCGGGATGGCGTTTACTTACATCAATGCGGCCGCGCGAGCAACTGCTCGGCGCGAGCCGTGAGGAGCTGCTGGGCAAGAACCACTGGGACTTGTATCCGCGAGGCCTGGGGAACGACGGAGAGCGCGAGTACCGTGCGCGCGGTGCGCGACCGCGTGCCGGTGGAGTTCGTGACTTTTCTACCAGCAGTCGGGACGTTGGTTTGCCATTAAGGGCATCCCACGGAACAGGGCGGCATTTCGGTTTACTTCCGGGACGTGACCGAGCAGAAGCGAGCCGAGGCCGGCTTCGGGAAACCGGGGAGCGGCTCCGCGCCATCTATGACGGCACCTACGAGTATATCGGCCTGCTGTCGCCGGACGGAACGCTGCTCGAAGCGAATCGCGCCTCGTTGGAATTTGCCGGCAACACGCGCGAGGAGGTGGTCGGACGGCCCGTTCTGGGAAGGGCCGTGGTTCGCCGCTACTCCGGGCGCTCCGGAACGGTCCGGCAAGGCATTCCGCGCGCCGCCGCAGGCGACTTGTTCGTTTCGAGGCGACAGTCGCGGCGGCCGTCCGGCGAATGGCACGATTTCGACATTCCTTCCACCCGATCCGCAACCAAGAGCGGCGATGTGGTACTGATCGTCCGGAAGGCCGCAATATCACGGAACAGAAGCGCGCGCAGGAGCAGCTGCGGCAGCAATGGCACATCTTCGATATCGCCCTTTCCCACACGCCCGATTTCACGTACACTTTCGACCTGGAGGGCCGCTTCACCTATGTAAATCGCGCGCTCCTCTCGCTTTGGCAGAAATCGCTCGAAGAGGCGCGAGGGAAGAACTTCTTCGAGCTCGAATACCCGCCCGACTGGCGGCGCGGCTCCAGCGTCAGATTCAACAGGTCATCGACACCGCGAGCCGGTGCGCGACTCCACGCCCTTCACCGGACCCACCGGGGAGACGCGCGAATACGAGTACATCTTCGTGCCCGTGCTCGCGGCGACGGGCAGGTGGAAGCCGTAGCCGGCTCCACCCGCGACGTCACGGAACGAAAAAAGGCGGAGGAACAGGAGAGTGAGCGCAGGCTCAACTTACTGGACAGCGCCCGCTGGAGAGCCTCGGAGTGATGGCGGCGGGATCGCGGCACGACTTCAACAATTTGCTGGTCGGCAGTCCTCGGCAATGCCAGCCTGCTGGCGGAAACCGTTCCGGAGGAGGACCGTCCCATCGCCGACGAGATCGTGCTCGCGGCGGAGCGCGCGGCGGAACTCACCAAGCAGATGCTCGCGTACTCCGGAAAGGGCCGCTTCGCAATCGAAGTGCTGGATCTCAATCGTTGATTCAGGAAAACCTCACTCTGTTGCGCGCCTTCCTTTCGCGAAGCGTAAGTGTGCAATTGGACCTCGGATTGCCGAAGCTGTCTCGTCGAAGCGGACCGCACGCAGACTCCACCAGGTGGTCATGAACCTACTGATGAACGCCTCCGAGGCGATCGGTGAGCGCCCGGGGGACGTCACAATCCGGACCGCGATTATCGAGCGTTCGCATTCGCGGTACAGCGCCCATCTCCGCGCTGCGGTTCCTCCAGGCAGCTACGCGCTGTCGAAGCTCAAGATAACGGAATCGGGCATGCCGGTTGAGGTGCTGAGGAAAATTTCGAACCGTCGACGACTAAATTTACGGGACGGGGCCTCGCGTTAGCCGCGGTACTCGGAATCGTGAAAGGCCATAATGGCGATATCGATGTCGAGAGCCGGCCCGGTCTTGGCAATCACCTTCCGGATCTATCTGCCGGTGGCGGAGCGGGCTGCCGCGTCCCGCCGCGGCCTCAGCCGGCGGCTCCGATTCTGTAACGTGGTCAGACTGTCCTGGTTGTCGATGACGAAGAAATCGTGCGTAAGACCGCGACAGTGGCGCTCAAGAGGGAGGGATTCCAGGTGCTGCTGGCAACCAACGGAGCCGATCAAATGTCCGCACTACCACCCTTGACCGTAATACTCGATTTGACCATGCCGGTCATGACCGGGGAGCAGGCTCTGCCGTTGATGTGGAACATGCTGGAACTGCCGGTGATCCTGTCGAGCGGATTCAACGAAACCGAGATTTATCGGCGCTTCGCTTCATCCGGAATTGCGGGCGTCCTGCAGAAGCCGTACCGGCTATCGGCAATCGCCCACAAAGTGGCGCAGGCACTGGAAAGCGGCTCCCGGAGCAATACGCAACCGAACCAGTTTGCCGGCAGA
>CAWEKD010000010.1:0-11326 GCA_963809545.1 uncultured Actinomycetota bacterium
ACCGGGGTCTCGGAAGAGGCGTTGGCCGCGGCCCAGAGCGCCCAGCGGGCAGCGGAAGAGGTGAGCCTGTGGAGGACGTGGCGGAGGCCGAGCGGACCGCGACCGGCGGCCGGCCGCAGCTCGCCCCGCCGTCGATCCCCGCGGCCTCGGCCCTGGAGGAGTTCCGGCCGGCGGCACCAACGAAACATCGGATTCCGCAGGTGGACCGCCGCGAGCAAGGCTGAGCAGGGTCGCGACCGGCCCGGGGGTGACCCTGGCCGGGGTGAGCCGCCCGGAAACCGGCGCGGAGTCGCGCCCGGCTCTGCGACGATCCGACCGTGACATCTCGGGTACACCGCTGGCGAGCAGTCCGCACGCCGGCCCGGACGGGCCGGCGGAACCTGGACGAGCGGTCGCCCGGGCGCGGTGGCCCGGAACCAGTCCCGCTGGACGCACCGCTCCACCGCCCGCGGCCGCGCTGGTGCGGGAGCGCTGTGGGCCCTGCCCGCCTTCGCCCTGATACACCTGTGGCAGTCGGTTCGCGCCACCCCGGCGCTGGTCGACGATCCCGCCGCGTGGTCGCAGTGGGTGACCAGCGGCGGCTACGCGCGCTCCAGGCGGTCACCGGTTTCGGCGGGACGCTGCTCGGCCTGGTCGCGATCATCGCACTCACCGCACTGCTGGCCGGTGGCCGGCGTGGCCGCGGGCTCGCCGCGGCCGGCCTGGTAACCGGGTTGGCCGCAGCCATTCTGGACTCGGCCACCGGGGGGTGGCGGCGTTCGCCGCACCGGTGCTCGGCGACCAGGTACGCGCCGGTGACACCGGTGCCGCCGAGACCTATGAGCGCGCGTACGGGATGGGTGAGCCGTGGCTGCCCGCCGGAACGGCGGCGACCATCACCGACCTCGGGTGGGGTCGTCCGCTGTCGTAGGCGGCCCTTGGTTGCTGGCGGCCGCGTCGCTGATGACCCTGGCCTGGACTTTGTTCGGCCTGGCGGTCTGGCGCGGCCTGAGCCGCGGTGACGGGTTGCTATCCTCCTCGCCGCACCATTGCTGGGTCTGGTCGGCGGGTTGCTGGTGCCGGCGGTGCCGTTGGGCGCGCTGCTGCTGGCCGCAGCCGGCATCGGGATCGCCTGGAGCCGCGGCCGGAGCCGGGTGCGGCAGCTGCAGTAGCCGCCGTATCCGGGCGGTCGTCACCGGGGGCAGAATCGGCAGCGTGCCTGAGCTGATCTCCGACCCCGAGGATGAGCGGATCGCGGACTACCGGGCTCTCACCGATGTGGCGTTGCGGACCCGGTGGGAGCCGCCGCATGGGCTCTTCATCGCCGAGGGGGAGCAGGTGCTACGGCGCGCGCTCGGGCGGGGTACGCGCCCGTTCGTACCTGCTGGACGTCAAGCGGGCCGACCAGTTCTCCGACCTGCCGGGCGCCCCGGTCTACCCCGCCACCAGGAGGTGTTGCGGCACGCCACCGGCTTCCACGTGCATCGGGGAGTGCTCGCCTCGTTCCACCGCCGGCAACTGCCGAGCGCCGCGCAGGTCCTGGCCTCCGCGGAGCGGGTGGCGTGTGGAGGACGTCAACAACCACACCAACCTGGGCGCGATCTTCCGGTCCGCGGCCGGGCTGGGGATGGACGGCGTGCTGCTCTCGCCGACCTGCGCCGACCCCTCTACCGGCGCAGCGTCCGGGTCAGCATGGGGGAGGTGTTCGCGGTCCCGTACGCCAGGCTCGAGCCCTGGCCGGCCGCGCTGGCAACGGTGCGGGCAGCCGGGTTCACGCTGCTGGCGCTGACACCGGCGCCGGAGGCGGTGCCGATCCCGGACTGCCACCGCAGCGGCGGCGCCGGCCGGCGCTGCTGCTCGGGGCCGAGGGTCCCGGTCTGACCGCGGCGGCGGTGGCGCGGCCGACGGCGGGTGGGATCCCGATGCGGCGGGGCGTGGACTCCCTCAACGTGGCCGCGGCCACCGCGGTGGCCTTCTGGGAACTGGCCCGCGACCTGCCGGCCTGATCCCGGTCCGGGTCGCCGCGCCGGGTGGACGCGAGCAGCCGCGGCACGTACGGCCCGCTGGGAGGGCCTGGCCGCGTCGCGCTGCCTGGGGGCGTCTGCCAAGGGGAGAAGTCGGGCGCGCTCGGCCTCGCCCGTGGTCGAGCAGGGGTTCTCCTCTTCCCGTGGTAGCAGATAGGTGGCGGTCAGGGTGTCCACCCCGGTACCGCGGGTGTCCGGTGGCCGGTACGTGACGGTGACGGCGCGAGGCGAGGACCTCTCCACCACTCCGGCGCGCCAACTGTCTGGCGCGGTAGACCCAGACCGGGTCAGCGTGGCGGTAGCTGTCCGCTGGCGCGACCGCGTCCGGATCGCGCTGATGCGGGTCGATATCGGGTGCGGGCACGGTAAGGGGCCTCTCGATCGGCGTGGGGAGGAACCAGGCCACCGGCTCAACCCGCCGGTGCGGCGAGCGGGTCGATCAATGACTCGACTCCTCGTCACGATTTGTGAAGGGGCGGGCACCTTAGCTCACGCGTTATGATGCCCTCCATCCCGTGCAGACGCAATAGCAAATGCACGTGCATATTCAGCGTCAGCTCTTGAACGAGGAGGAGGGAAAAGATCCCGTGGGGGACTGAACCGGTCGTCACCCGCCGGTGGCAGGGCGATCCATGGCCAGCTCCGCCGACGGCGGCGCCCCGGCCATCGATTCGCCAGGAAACTAAGGTGAAAGAGCAGCCCATGACCGATACTCGTAACGGCATGCCCGCCAGCGACCTCCCGGGTCTGACCTGGCGGAAGAGCCGCCGGAGCAACCCCAGCGGCAACTGTGTCGAGGTGGCGGCGCTGCCCGGCGGCGCGGGTGTCGCCATCCGCAACTCCCGGGACCCCGCAGGGACCGGCGCTGATCTATACCACCGAGGAGATCACCGCGTTCCTCGAGGGCGTCAAGGACGGGGACTTCGACGACCTGCTGGGATGACCCATCCGGGTTGGCGATCGCCAACCCTTGACAACCGCTGGCGATGACCGCGTCGCCGGCAAGGCCGGTCGGGCGGACCGCCGGGCGGGTGGTCCGGCCCCGGCTGGCCGGTCCGGCCGGTTGCCCGCCGTGTGCGACGAGTTCGCCCCCCGACTGTCACCTCACGACCCGCAGCCGATGGGGTCCCCTCCGCGCGGTCGGTCCGCCTCTCTCCATCGCGGCGCCGGAACGGAGGAGCTGGACGGACGGTCGCGCTGCAGGAGCTGGACGGACGGGTCGCGCTGCGCCTGGCCCGGCAGCGGGTGCTGCGGCGGGCGGACCCGCCGCACCTGTGGGCGGTACTGGACGAGGCGGCGTTGTGCCGGCCGATCGGTGGCCACGCGGTGATGCGGGCCCAGATCCAGGCGCTGCGTAAGGCGGCGGCCAGGCCGAACGTCACCATCCAGGTGGTCCGGTTCCGCGCGGGTGGGCGACGCGGCCGCGGGCGGGGCGTTCACGCTGTTGCGCTTCCCGGCCCGCAGGTGCCCGATGTGGTCTACATGGAGCAGCTCACCCGGGGTGTCTACCTGGCACAGCCCCGTGATGTTGACACCTATGTGGAGGTCATGGAGCGGCTGTGCGTAGCGGCCGAGGCGCCGGATCGTACCCTGGAGCTGCTCGACGAGATCTTGGCCGGGCGCGGGTAGCCGCGCGGCGGGCTGTCGCCCGCGGCCCGGGTTCCGCTACCCTGCCCGATAGGACTTCGCAGCCGGTGGAGGTGTGCGCTGAGCAGCGCGAGTATGGTCGCCGCCGGTCTCGTGCTCGCCGCCGGTGGCGGCCGGCGGGTGGGGCACCCCCAAGGCGCTGCTGCGCCATGATGGGCGGTTGCTGGTAGAGCACGCCGTGCAGGTGGTACGCGACGGTGGGTGCGATCCGGTGATCGTGGTACTCGGCGCCGCGGCCGATCGGGTCGCCGCCGAGGCCGACTTGTCGGGTGTGACGGTCCGGGTGAACCGGGCGTGGACAACCGGCCTGGGGTCGTCCCTGCGGATGGGGCTCGCCGCGGCGGCCGAGACCGGCGCCGACGCGTTGCTGGTGGTACCGGTCGACATGCCGGGACTCACGGCAGAGGCGGTCGCGCGGGTGGCGGCGTTACCGCATCCGCGCGCCCTGGTGTGCGGCACCTTCGGCGGCCGCCGGGGCCTGCCGATGCTGCTCGGACGGGCCCACTGGCCAGGGGTGGCGACGCTGGCCAACGCCGATGTCGGGGCCCGGCCGTACCTGCTGGCGCACGCCTCCGAGGTCACCGAGATCGCCTGTGACCAGGTGGCCCGGGGCGGGGATCTGGACACTCCGGAGGACCTGGCGCAGTGGGGGATCGAGGCGCCGGCGGTCGACCGGGCGGAGGGTCCCCGGTGACCGCGGGAGCGCCGTGAGCCGTGGCCGCTGCGGCCCCGCGGCCAGAGCCTTGGGCGGTCGTCCCCAACCAGGCGGCGACTGTCCCCAGAAACTCACACTCTGTCCACAGAGTTATCCACAGGTTGTGGATCTGAGCTGCTTGCCACGTGCCAAACACCCTCGGTGATCATTCACTGGCCGGCTCGCGCGGGCCGCACCAGGCCAGTAGTCATCCAGCTCACACAAGCGGTGACCGTGTCCTACGGGCCGGTGCAGAACGGCCGTGAAGGCAGGCTGATAGGGCGGTTCGTCCCTCGTCGTTGGACGGAATGCATGCTATTATGCATGGGAGCGCTCCCATGCACGAACGCGACGTACCTTCTAGGTGCTAGCGGGGTATGCGTGGGGGCGGGGAGGGCGACCCCGCCCCCAACGGTGGTACCGCACCGCCGCCGGGCCGTGAGGCCCGGTTTGGTGCTCATCGCGCGGGAGCCATGGCCACGCGAGTGGTGGTGGGTATCACCTCCTCTCCCCTGATGGGGTGGTCCGGCTGGCGGCGGTGTCCGGGCGAGGCCCGCCGCTGGCCGAGACCTCTGTCGATGGAAGCGCTCCCACCGACTTAACCGGACTGTAGCGGTTGTTCGGCCGTTAGGGAAGGTCCCTAACGTGATTGAAATCTCAGATCTTCCGGCCGGTAACCTCCCCCTGCTACCGGGCCTTGCCATGGAAGCGCTCCCATGCCAGAATGGCGCTACTCGCGTGACCGGGAGCCACACCCCACGCTGGAAGGACACGCGGTGGTGTCCACGGTGACGCCTCCGCCAGCGGCGCCTCCGTGCGTCATCGGCGGAGATCGCATCGATCCACACCACCGGGTCATGGCTCTACCCGCGAGGAGAGAACTAGTGGTTCGCTCAAGAAGACGCCGCACCGCGCTGATCACGGTCAGCGCGATGGTGGCGGCTGGCCTGGCGGCTATACCCGTCACTCAGGTCAGCGCCCAGACAACGCAGCCGGCAGACTGGACGGCGCGGTTCCTGGAGCAGTACGAGAACCTGAAGACCTCCGGCTACTTCAGCCCGGAGGGCATCCCCTACCACGCCATCGAGACCATGATCGTGGAGGCGCCCGACCACGGCCACGAGACCACATCGGAGGCGTTCAGCTTCTGGCTGTGGCTGGAGGCCAGCTACGGCCGGGTCACCGGCGACTGGCAGCCGTTCAACACGCGTGGCAGACGATGGAGACCTAGATCATCCCGACCAGAGCTCCAGCCCACCAACGCCAACTACAACCCGAACGACCCGGCCACCTACGCGCCGGAGTTCAACGACCCGAGCCAGTACCCGTCGCCGTTGGACTTCGACGTGCCGGTCGGGCCAGGACCCGATCGCGCAGCGAGCTGGCCAGCGCGTACGGCTCGCCGAACGTCTACGGCATGCACTGGCTGATGGACGTGGACAACGTCTACGGCTTCGGCCGGTGCGGTGACGGTGTGGCCGGCTCCCGCGATGATCAACACCTACCAGCGTGGTCCGGAGGAGTCGGTCTTCGAGACCATCCCGCACCCCTCCTGCGAGCGGTTCAACTGGGGCGGCCCGAACGGGTTCCTCGACCTGTTCATCGACGACGAGCAGTACGCCCAGCAGTGGCGCTACACCAACGCCCCGGACGCGGACGCTCGCGCGGTCCAGGCCGCCTACTGGGCGCTGACCTGGGCGAAGCGAGCAGGGCAACGAGGGCCAGATCCGGCGAACGTGGCCAACGCCGCGAAGATGGGCGACTGGCTGCGGTACGCGTTCTTCGACAAGTACTTCAAGCAGATCGGTAACTGCATCGGCCCGAACACCTGCCCGGCCGGCTCCGGGAAGAACTCGGCGCACTACCTGCTGTCCTGGTACTACGCCTGGGGCGGCGGCCTGGGTGCGGACTGGGCGTTCCGGATCGGCTCCAGCCACACCCACCAGGGCTACCAGAACCCGATGGCCGCGTGGGTCCTGGCCGGCAACGTGCCGGAGCTACCCCGCGGTCGCAGACCGGCGCGCAGCGACTGGCAGACCAGCCTGGACCGCCAGCTGGAGTTCTTCCAGTGGCTGCAGTCGCCGAGGGTGGCATCGCCGGTGGCGCCACCAACAGCTGGGACGGCCAGTACGGCAGCCGCCAGCCAACACGCCCACCTTCTACGGGATGTTCTACGACGAGGACCCGGTCTTCCACGACCCGCCGAGCAACCAGTGGTTCGGATTCCAGGTCTGGTCGATGCAGCGGGTGGCGGAGTACCTCTACGTGACCGGCGACCAGCGGGCAAAGGCCATCCTGGACAGCTGGGTGCCGTGGGCGATCGCCAACACCACCATCAACCCCAACGGGACTTCCAGGTGCCGTCGGAGATGCCGTGGAGCGGCGCGCCGGACACCTGGAACCCGTACAACCCGGGCAGCAACTCCGAGCTGAGCGTCACCGTGGTGAGCCACGGTGAGGACGTCGGTGTCGCCTCCGGGTTGGCGCGTACCCTGATCTGGTACGCGGCGGCCACCAACGACACCGCCGCGCACGACATGGGTCTCGCCCTGATCGAGGCCTGTACGCCAGAGGGATCCGTCCGGTGTCGACGGCCGAGGAGACCCGGGACGGACTTCGACCGGCTCAACGCCGAGGTCTATGTGCCGCCGGGCTTCTCCGGTGCACATGCCGAACGGTGACGGGATCGAGCCGGGGGCCACCTTCGACAGCATCCGGTCGTTCTACCACAACGACCCGGACTGGCCGCAGGTGCAGGCGTACATCGACGGCACCGGCCCGGCGCCGACCTTCGAGATCCACCGGTTCTGGGCGCAGGCGGACATCGCGATGGCGTTCGCCGACTACGCGCTGCTGTTCGGTGGGGGTTCAACTCCGCCGACCTCGCAGCCGCCGACGTCGCAGCCGCCGACGAGCCAGCCTCCGACGTCGCAGCCGCCGACGAGCCAGCCGCCGACGAGCCAGCCGCCGACGTCGCAGCCGCCGACGAGCCAGCCGCCGACGAGCCAGCCGCCGACGTCGCAGCCGCCGACCACGACCCCGCCGCCAGTGGGGACCTGCACGGTGGATTACAACAACATCAACGACTGGGGCGCCGGCTTCCAGGGCCAGGTGTTCATCACCAACAACAGCAGTAGTGCCATCAACGGGTGGCAACTGCAGTGGACCTTCCCGAGCGGGCAGCAGATTACCCAGCTCTGGAACGGGCTCTACAGCCAGAATGGTGCGAATGTGACAGTCACCAACGAGTCCTGGAACTCGAACATCGGTCCTGGTCAGACGATCGAGTTCGGATTCCTCGGCAATCCGGGCGGAGGGGCTGACCCGACGGCGTTCACCCTCAACGGGACCGCCTGCAGCGTCAGCTGATTGACCGTCCCGGCCCAGACCGGCGGGCCGACCGGGCGCCACCAGCGCAGCGCCCGGTCGGCCCGCCGACCCATACCACCCGCGACGCCGGTTGGCCTTGCCGCTCGCCGAGCGGCCGGTATGGTGGGATGCCACCACCGGGCCTACCCCACCACGACGCGCGGGGCGCGGCCCGCCGGTCGCCGACGTAGCAGAGGGCCAGCATGGTGATCGACAAGTACGGTGGACGGCCGGTCGTCCCGTCCCGGGGCCAGGAACGCCCGCTCGGGCTGGAGAGATCTCCCTGACCGACGGGTTCTGGGCGACGATGCAGGCCACCAACGCGGCGGCCACCCTCCCTCACTGCGAGACCTGGCTGGAGCGGCTGGGCTGGCTGGCCAACTTCGACCGGGTCGCCGACGGCACCACCGGCCCCGACCGGCCGGGCTTGGACTTCTCCGACTCCGAGGCGTACAAGTTGCTGGAGGCGTTGTGCTGGGAGTACGGCCGCTCCGGGACCCGGCCGTGGACGCGGCCGTCCGCCGGCTGACCGGCCGGATCGGCCGCGCGCAGGACGCCGACGGCTACCTCAACACCTGCTACGGCCACGCCACCAGCCGCCGCGGTACACGACCTGGAGGGCGGGCACGAGCTGTACTGCATCGGGCACCTGTTACAGGCCGCCGTCGCCCGGCTGCGGACCACCGGCGACGATGAGCTGGTCGGGTCGCCCGGCGCGCCGCCGACCACGTCTGCAACACCTTCGGCGCGAGGCAACGGTCTCTGCGGGCATCCGGAGATCGAGCTCGGTCTGGTCGAGCTGGGCCGGGCACTCGGCGAGGAGCGCTACCTCGAACAGGCCCGGCGTTCCTGGACCGGCGCGGACACCACACGCTCGCCGACATCCCGTTCGGACGCGCGTACTTCCAGGACGACATCACCGATCCGCACAGGCCACGGCGTGGCGCGGCCACGCGGTCCGGGCGCTCTACCTGGCCGCAGCCGCGGTCGACGTCGCGGTCGAGCGCGGCGACCGCGAGCTGCTGGCCGCGCTGGAACGGCAGTGGGAGCACACGGTGGCGCGCCGGACCTACCTCACCGGCGGCATGGGCGCGCGCCACCAGGACGAGGGCTTCGGCGAAGACTGGGAGCTGCCGCCCGACCGCGCCTACTGCGAGACCTGCGCCGGGCGTCGCCTCGGTCATGGTGGCGTGGCGGCTGTACCTGGCGACCGGCGAGGTCCGGTACGCCGACCTGATCGAGCGGACGCTCTTCAACGTCGTCGCCACCTCGCCGCGCGCCGACGGCCGGGCGTTCTTCTACGCCAACCCACTGCACCAGCGCGTGCGCCGGCAGCCGGCGCCGGACGAGGACGCGGTGAGCCCGCGCGCGAGCGGCGGGGCGCGCGCGCCGTGGTTCGACGTCGTCCTGCTGCCCCACCAACGTCGCCCGCACACTGGCCGTCTGGCACGGCGTACGCGGCCACCGCCGGCGAGCGCGACGCTGACACCTGCTCCAGTACGCCAGCGCTCGGGTCACCGCCGAGCTGGGCGACGGGCGGCAGCTCGGGGTCGAGGTCGCGACCGACTATCCGCACGACCGGCTGGTGACCGTGCGGGTCGGTCTCGCCGCCCGCCGGGCACGGTGGCGCTCCGCCTGCGCGTCCCGCCCTGGGCGCAGGCGCGAAGCTGGAAGACGCCGGACCGGCGCCGGACGTCGCGCCCGGGCTTCGCGGTCGTGGACCGCGAGCTGGCCGCCGGGCGACGTGATCCGCCTGCGAGCTGCCGATGGCGCCGCGGTTCACCTGGCCCGACCCCGCGATCGACGCCGTACGCGGCTGCGTCGCGGTGGAGCGCGGCCCGCTGGTGCTGTGTGCGGAGTCGCGGGACCTGCCGGCCGGCGTGGCGCTGGACGACGTGGTCGTCGACCCCGCGGCCGCGCCGGTCGAGCGCGACGGCCAGGTGCTGGTACGCGGCCGGGTGCGGGCGGATGGTCCGCCTGGCTGGCCGTACACCGAGAATGCCGCCGGCCGCCCGGCCGGTGCGGCGCTCACGCTCCCGCTCGTGCCCTACCACCGGTGGGCCGAGCGCGGCCCTTCCGCGATGCGGGTCTGGCTTCCCGCGCGCCTGAGCGCCGACACCGCGGAGGCTGACCCGCCGGCGAAGGTCGACCGGGTGCCCCTCCGGGGGTGTGCCGGCGGGGGAGGCGGGAACGGTCAGGGGATGGCGAGCTCGGGCGGGTGGACCACCTCGGGGCCGTCCACTCCGGTCCGCACCACCACCGCGGCGGCGAGTTCGTTCTGGCCGTCCTCGCCGAACCGGATTCGGTCCAGGGCATGATGATGCGGGTGGCGGGGATCGACAACTGCCGCAGCGCCGCGCGAATGGTCCCCGCGGCGGTGTCGCCGGCGGCGTCGATCGCCATCGCCAGGGTGAGCGTCGCGGTGAACGACCGCGCCGCGGACTCGGACATCGGCTGGCCGAACTGTTCCTGATAGCGGGCGGCGACCGCCTTGGCGAGCGGTTGCCGGGCGGCCAGTTCGGACGAGTAGGCCGAGGCGTACCGCAGCCCCGCGGGCGCGTCTTCCAGGACGCCGGCAAACCCTGGGCCGGCGCCTGCCAGCAGCGGCGGAGCCGCGTCCGCCGCCGGCGGGGTGGAGGCCGCGAGCCAGCCCTCGATCTCGGCCAGCAGCGCCGGAGCGTCGGTGGGTTCGGGGGCGACCGCGACGAGTACGCGCGGGGCCCGGGTGGTGAGTTCAGCGGCCACGGAGGTGCCGACCGTGACCGGATCGGTCAGCACGAGGCCTGCGGTGGCCGCCTGGTCGGCGACGAGCGCTGCCACATCGGCACCGCGACCGCCGGCCGGGGTGAGCACCGTGGCCGGCGCCGGTGCCCCGGAGCCGGTGGCGGCGCCCAGGTGTGCCAGGAGGCCGTCCACGAGCGTACGGTCGGCCGGCCCGGTGCGGAAATACCATTCGAGCCCGATGTCGAGCAGGTAGCCGGCGGAGGTCGCACCGTCCACGATCGGCACCTCCCGGCGGTTGGCGTAGGCGGCGGCGATCTCGACGACGTCGGCCCGGTCGGCCGCGACCACCGCGACCGCGCCGGCGTCGAGCAGGTCGCCCAACGCGGCCTCGGCGGCGGCCGGCTCCCCACGGGTGTCCGCCACCGCGAGCGCCAGGGTGGCGCCGTCCAGGCCGGGCAGGCCGCGGTCGGCTGCGAGTGGCAGCGCCAGGTCCGGCTGGGCCCCGTTCACCAGGTCGACCGCGAGCTGGGCGCCGTTGCGGGCGTCGGCGCCGGTCTCCGAGGGGTGGAGCAGGCCCACCGTCACCGTCCGCACCGGAGGGTCGTCCGTGGTGATCGCGCAACCGGTCGCGACCCCGAGCGTGACACTGACAGCGAGCACGGCCAAGGTGAGCCGGCAGGTCAGCCGCAGCGGCAGCCGCGTGGGCGTCGGCATCGCAGACACTCCTGGGCGTGTGCCAGGAGGCGAAGGGCGGCCGGGGCGGGCCGCGACGGCGGGTACTGTGCGCTAGCTTTCCGTGTCGGAGCGTAGGTTTTCAACCCTGCCCTCTCCGATAGTTCTATGAGGTGCATCACATGATCTGGAGTTGACACCGGAGCGCGCGCTGGAT
>CAWEKD010000011.1:0-262110 GCA_963809545.1 uncultured Actinomycetota bacterium
GAGGTTCCCCCGGTTTTTCGGAGGGTGGGTTATCTGGCGCCGGTTGGCTCGGGTTGAACGATAGCCGGCTGGGGTTGGCCGTGGTGTTGGGCGTACCAGGCTGCCTCGTACTCGTCCGGGGACAGCCAGCCGAGGTCTTTCTGGATGCGGTGTGGGTTGTACCAGCCGTCGATGTAGGCGAAGAGTGCGTTGTCGGCTTCCTCGCGGGTGCGCCAGGCGTTGCGGTAGACCAGCTCGATCTTCAAGGTTGACCAGAAGTTCTCCATCAGCGCGTTGTCGAAACTGTCCCCTGTGGACCCCATGGACGCGAGAATCCCGTTGTCTGCCAGGCGTTGGGTGAAGCGGATCGACGTGTAGGTCGACCCACGGTCGCTGTGATGGACGAGTTGGCCGTCGCGCACGTCCCGTGACCAGATCGCGTACTCCAGGGCGCCGAGCACCAGGTCGGTGTCGCAGCGGTCGGAGGTCTTCCAGCCCACAATCCGGTTGGAGAAGGCGTCGCGCACGGCGGCCAGCCACAGCACCCCCTCGGCGACCGGGATGCGGGTGGCGTCGGCGACCCACAGCCGGTCCGGGGCGGGTGCGGTGAACTGGCGGTTGACCCGGTCCGGTGCCGGGGTGGCCCGCGGATCCTGCCGGGTGGACGGGATTCGCCACCGTTTGCGCACCAACGCGCCCTGCAGCCCGTCGGCGCGCATCAGCCGCTCGACCCGTTTGCGGCCCACCCGCCGGCCCTGGCGGCGCAGCGTGGCGTGCACCCGCGGGCTGCCGTAGGTGCCGCCCGACGCCTCGTGGATCTGGCGGATCTCCGCCAGAAGCTGTTCGTCCTCACGTCGCCGACGGCACGGGTGGGCAGCCTGCTTGACCCAGCCGTAGTAGGTAGAGGACGCCACCCCGATGACCCGGAGGATCGGCTCGACCCCGAAGCGGTCACGCAGCTTGTCCACCAGCATCATGACCGTCGCCGGGTCGGGTCGAGCTCCTGGGCGAAAACCGCGCTCGCCGCCTTCAAGATCTCATTGACCCGCCGCAGCTCCGCGTTCTCCCGCCGCAGCCGCCGCAACTCCTCCAGCTCCGCCGTCGTCAACCGGTCGCGCCGCAGGCCACGGTCTGCCTCGTCCTGGCGAATCCAGTTGCGCAACGCCTCCGGATGCACGCCCAACTGCTCAGCAAGCCGGCGGATCACCGGCTTCGGCTCAGACTCCCGGTACAAGCGCACCGCACGAGCGCGCAACTCATCCGGATACTTCCTTGGTGCTGCCACGAAGACTCCTTTCCTGGTCCATCAGACCATGATCGAAAGTCTCCGAAAAACCGGGGGAAGCTCAACTACGGGATGCTGCTGGTCACACCCCGGGGCATTTGACTGAGCACCGGAGGTGGGCACGGTGGGGCCTACGCCGACCTGGCGGAGGAGCAAAATCCAAGCTGGTGGGCAGCCTGCCGCACCTGGGTGGTCGAGGCGGCGGCTACCGCAACGGGTAGCGACCTGCTGTGCTCCCTCCAGACAAGGCAGAGCCTGTCGCTGCTCTCCCAAGTGGTGATAGGCGATACCGAGTTGCACCACATACCAGCCCACCCAGTCCGAACCCCGCACCAACGGCGGCATCGCATCCAGCGCAGAGGTCAGCAGCTCCACCGCCTGCTCGTGCCGTCCCATGTACAGCTGCGCCAACCCCCGCTGGGCGCGGAAGAACACCGGGTCGTAGAAGTACAGCCACGGCGGCTCACGGTCGGGATGGTCGACGGCCTGGACGGCTAGCTCTTCGGCCTGATCCAAGCGATCGTCGACGCCGTGGGTTTGCCCCATCAGCGCCATCCCACGCGCTTCCTGCTGCACCGCCACTGCCCGCACACCGCGGCTGGCCGGCGGCCACTGGGCTGCTTGGGACAGCTCCACCATGGTGTGCAGTTGGCCAGACATCCACGCCAGGTGGCCTCGCATGGACAGAGCGGTGGCGGCCATGTGCGGGTTCCCGGCCTCGGTGGCCCACTCCAGCGCCAGCAGATACAGCCGTTCCGCGCGGCGGAAGTTGCTGGTAGCCGCCGACAACCAGGCGGCGAACTGAGCCCATTGGGCAGCAGTGTCGACCAATAGAGGGCGCAGCTGATTGTCCGGGGCCTGACGCACGATCTCCGTCACGGTTGCCAGGGTGGCGCGGACAGGGGTCACCACCTGCGCTGATCCGACCTGGTCTTCCAGGGTGCGTTGCTCGGCCAGCCATTCATGGAGCAACGCGATGGTGGCAAGGTCGATTCGCCGTGGATTGGCGGCGATGTGTCGTAGTCGCTCCTCACCAGAGTCACCGCCGGTGAGCGCGGCCAATGCCCCACCGGTTTCTAGTATCGCGTCCAGGTGTTGGGCGATCTGTGGTGAGGCGGTTCGGGTGCGGATGTGCCCGATGGCGGTGTGTGCCGCCTGCCGTTCGGGAGTGTCAGGCCACGGCGGTTGCCCGGTCAGGTCGGCGTAGGACACCCCCAGAGCACGGGCGATCCGGTCGAGGGTGGAGCGGGAGTCCAGCCGCGCCACCCCAGTTTCGATCCGGGACAGGTACGTGCGGCTGATCCCGGCCAGGTCCGCGACTGTTTGCTGAGACAGCTTGCGTGCGCGCCGCCACCATGTGATCCGCTGCGGGATGAGGGCGGGGTCCCCCGCCAGGGCACCTCGTGCGTCCATCTTCGGCCTCTCCTACACATGCCCCGCTTCGATGTTCCGTCAGTGCAGGACTCCTATCCGCGCACACAGTCCATGCAGTTCACTCCACCCCGTGCCGCGGCGGGCCCGCTCCAGCATCGACCGCACCGTCTCCGCCACCAGCGGGTCCCGTACCCGCTGCGGCGCCAGCTGTTCCGCGGTCAGCAGCATCCGCAGCGCCTCCCGATCCCGCCCGGTACGCGCTAGTGCGCGCCCGGCGTCGAGGTAGAACATCGCCTGGCGGGAAATGCTGGCGAGCGCCTGTGGATTGGTGTTGCGGGCGATCTCCACGGCCTTGCCCGGGTCACCGGAGTCGACCTCCATCGCGATACGCCAGAACCGGATGTTGGTAGGACCGAACCACAGCCGGAGCGCGTCGCTGTCACCGGTGCGTTCGGCCAGCTCCTGCGCCTCCTGCAGCGGCGCATACGCATCATCGATCCGCCCCAGGGCGTAGCGGGACAACGCTCGGGTCAGGTGGAGCATCCCGAGCAGTTCGGTGGCGTCCGGCAGGTGCAGGTGGTGGGACAGGTCGTCGGCGGCCGCATCGGCCAAGGTCAGGGCCCGCTGGTACCAGCCGCTGTTGAAGGCGGCGTGGATCCGTCCCCAGGTGCCCAGGGCCAGCATCACCGGATCTTCCAGCATCTCGGCCGCCTGCCAAGCCCGCTCCGCCACCAGGCAACTAGCGTCCGGATACCCCAGGTATCGGACGATGAAGCTGGCGGCGTCCTCGGCGATCACCAGTGCCCGCAGCGCCTGGGCCCGTTCGGGGCCATGTGCGGCGGCATGCAACCCCCGGATCAGCGCGGGCAGCCGCCGGGCAGCGCCTCGGTAGTCGCAGCGTTGGCGAAGATCCAGCAGCAGTTCCACCTCGGCAGACAACTGCGCTATCGGTGGGTGGGGGGTATTGGCGCTGGAGGGGACGGTCAAGTCCGCCTCGATCACCGCTCGCATGGTCTCGTGCACCGCGCCATCGGTTTCGGCCTCGTCCTTGGTCATCGGGTCGAGCGGGAGACCGGTCAGGTCGCTGACGGAGCAGCGCAACACTTCAGCGATGTGGGCCAGAACCACGGGGTTGTCCGCTGACATCAATCCCCGCTCCATGCGGGACCAGCTGGTGGACGACAGCCCGGCCCGATCGGCGGCGTACCGGATGGACATACCAAGCAGCAGGCGGCGGTCCCGAATCCGCTGGCCGATGGTGCCCGGTGCGGCATTTCGACTCATCGTCCTCACCTCACATGATTATCCTGCTGGACCCAGAAGCGGGATACTGACTTTGGACGCAAACCTCCACGGTATGTAATCTACATATATTTTTGAATATATGCATTGCTAAAAGGCAAGGCTGCCGCCTGAGTGCGCTGCCACACTCCGGCCGGGTATCGGTGCCGGGAAACCAGCGGAAAGGGAAGATACTGCCTATTTTGAAAGTAATGAACCCAGGAAGGCAGAGTCCTATGTCTGGCTATGTCTGGAGAGTACCCCGATCCTCTCCCCTTCGGTCAGTGCCTCAAGATCCTACGTACTCGCCGTGACATGACCCGTGAGGTCCTCGGTGGCCTGGTCGGTCGATCTGCCAGCTGGGTCAAAGCCCTGGAGACCGGGCGACTCAAAGAACCACGTCTGCCCATACTGCTCCGGCTCGCCGAAGCTCTCCGCCTCCGTGACCTCTCCGACCTCACCGGTCGCGCGTCCCCACACGTCGCCCTGTTCACCGGCCCCGGCCACCAGTATCTGCCCGCGGTGCGGACGGCCCTCGACTCGCTCGTCATCACTACCGATCGCCAGGCCCCACCCATCGGACATCTTCGCGCTCGCCTCGACCGCGCCTGGGCGACTCGGCACGCCTCCCCGTACCACCGGGAAGCACTCGGGAAACTGCTGCCTGAACTCATCGGTGACGCGCAGCTCGCCGCAGCCCAAGCCGAAGACGACACCAGGAGAAAGGCTCAGGCGTTGCTGTCGGAGGTTTATTCGTAGGCACAGTTCTTCCTCGCCTACCAGGCAGGCGCGTCCGATCTGCTGTGGCGGGTCGCGGAACGTGGAATCATCGCCGCCCAGGAGTCCGGAGACGTTCACGCCATCGGTGTGCCTCTTGGCTGCTGACAGAGGCGCATCGCGACTCGGGACACTGGGATGCTGCCGACATGGTCGTCAACCAGGCCCTCGAACTGGTCGAGCGGCATCTGGACAGTGCGGACACGCAGATCGCCGCCATCCGGGGCGCACTGCTGTGTGGGGCCGCCTATACAGCGGCGCGCCGCGGGGACGCCGGGACGGCGTGGCGCCGGTGGGACGCGGCCCATGACGTGGCGACACGGATGCCCGCCTCCTACTACCACCCCGTCACGAGCTTCAGCCGTGCGGTGATGGGTGCGCACGCCGTCACCATCGCGGTCGAGCTTCGCACCGGTCGAGAGGCGGTGCGGCAGGCCCGAGCAACGGTGGGGGTGATTCCGTCCAGGCCGCGGCAGGCGCGGCACGAGATCGAGGTGGCCCGCGCCTACCACCTTGCAGGGGATCCCGTGCCACCTTGCAGGGGATCCCGTGGCGGCGCTCGCCACGTTGGAGGAGGCGTTCATACGGGCGCCGGAGACGATCCGCTACAACGGCTTCGCCAGACGGATCCTCCTGGAGGAGATGGAGACGCGGCGCGGGGTGGTACGGCAGCGGGCCGCAGAGCTAGCCGCAAAGGTAGGCATGGAGTAGCCACTCGGATCTTGGATGAACTGTCCGGCGTGGGGTGGTTCCTAGAGCTGGAGCGGATCGATCTCCTCGCCCGCTTCATGGATCACTAGGTATCTCATCCCTGATAATCACCCTTTTACGGTCTGCCCTCATTAGGAAAATGTCACCGATTATCGCGAAGCGCAACCGGCGCAGGCGAGGATCGAGACTGGCGACTATGCGCTGGCCGGCGTGGTGGGAATGCTGGCACAGTACCGGCTGTCGACGCCCCACAATGTCGCGTCCTCTGCGGGTGGTGCCGTCACCCATCCGGTGAGTATTCACCCGGGCCTGGCCGCACCCGTCTGCCGCAGCCTGAACCCACGGCGGGTGGAAAATGACTGCTTACCTCGGGGTTCTGTCCCCAAACTGTCCCCACAACCCCGTTGGGAGACATCTACACGGGTCTATTTTCCCTGGTGGGCGCGGCTGGTTTCGAACCAGCGACCTCCCGCTTGTAAGGCGGGTGCTCTCCCACTGAGCTACGCGCCCGGACCGGCCGCCAGCTTACCTGGTGGCCGGCAACGCTTGCACCGGCCGCCCGTCAGCGCTTGCGACTGGCGCGTGGCGGCACTAACCGGGCCCCGCTCCAGTCCTTACCGGCGCTGATGGTAGTGGTCTGCTGCAGCCCGGCGGTGGGCGCAGACTCGGTGATTTCACCCGGCTCGACGTGCCCCTCACGGCCCGACTTCGGGGTGAGCAGCCAGATCACTCCGTTGTCGGCCAGCGGGCTGAGCGCGTCGACCAACAAGTCCACCAGGTCGCCGTCGCCGTCTCGGTACCACAGCAGAACCGCGTCGACCACCTCGTCGGTGTCCTCGTCGACCAGCTCTCCGCACCGCTCAATCAGGGCTTCGCGCAACTCGTGATCGACGTCGTCGTCGTAGCCCATCTCCATCACGACCATGCCCGGCTCCAGGCCGAACCGGTCCGCTGGGCTGCGCCCGCCCGCTGCGGTCTGCCCTGCGGTCGCGCTCACGTAAACTGCCTCCTTCACGCGTGTTGATGACCTAGCTTCTCACGGAGAGGCTGTCGATAGGGGCCACCCCGCGTACCATTTCGACCCCAGCCAACTGGTCAGCCAGGCAGAAACGAGAACCGGACCTGGCGGGTGGGGTTGTCCCGATTGGTGTCGACCAGGCAAATCGACTGCCAGGTGCCGAGTAACAGCTGGCCATCCTGCACCGGCACCGTGGCGTACGGCGGCACCAATGCCGGTAGGACGTGGTCGCGACCGTGCCCGGGTGACCCATGCCGGTGTCGCCACCGTTGGTCGGCCGGCAGCAGGTCATCCAGCGCCTGCAGCAGGTCGGCCTCGGTGCCGGAACCGGTCTCGATCAGGGCCACCCCGGCGGTGGCGTGCGGGACGAACACGTGCAGCAGCCCATCCCCTTGCCCAGCGACGAAGGCCTCCGCGGCCGCGGTCAGGTCGTGGACGGTGGCGGTTGACCCGGTGGAGATGGTGATGACTTCGGTCCGCATGTACTGAGTCTGCCAGTTCCCGACCGACTGTCGGATCTGCTCGGCGTTCCCTACGGCTCTCGTCGGGTTCATTACAAGGGCGAGGTGACGATCACACTCCGGACTTGGCAGGATGGGGGTGAAGGATTAACCACTTCGACGAGGAGTTTTCCGTGGCCACTGAACCCACGAGTGCCACTGGCCGCCGTCCGGTAATCAGCGACGGGCTACCGAGCCAGCTGCCGGACATCGACCCGGAGGAGACCGCCGAATGGGTCGAGTCGTTGGACGGCGTCATCGACGCGCGGGGGTCTAAGCGCGCCCGGTACGTCATGCTGCGCCTGCTGGAGCGGGCCCGGGAACGACAGGTCGGGGTGCCACCGCTAACCACCACCGACTACATCAACACCATCCCACCGGAGCGGGAGCCGTGGTTCCCAGGTGACGAGCACATCGAGCGCCGGATTCGCGCGTACATCCGCTGGAACGCGGCGATGATGGTGCACCGGGCGCAGCGGCCGGACATCTCGGTGGGGGGCCACATCTCCACCTACGCGTCGGTGGCTTCGCTGTTTGAAGTGGGCTTCAACCACTTCTTCCGGGGCAAGAACCACCCCGGCGGCGGAGACCAGATCTTCTTCCAGGGCCACGCCTCCCCCGGTATCTACGCCCGGGCGTTCCTGGAAGGGCGGCTGACCGAGCAGCAACTGGACGGGTTCCGCCAGGAGCTGTCCGCCCCCGGTGGAGGTCTGCCCAGCTACCCGCACCCGCGGCTGATGCCGGACTTCTGGGAGTTCCCCACCGTGTCCATGGGGCTGGCCGGGCTGAACGCGATCTACCAGGCCCGGTTCAACCGGTACCTGCACCACCGGGGTATCAAGGACACCTCCCAGCAGCACGTCTGGGCCTTCCTCGGCGACGGTGAGATGGACGAGCCGGAGTCGCTGGGGGCGATCGGCCTGGCCGCCCGGGAAGAACTGGACAACCTCACCTTCGTCATCAACTGCAACCTGCAGCGGCTGGACGGTCCGGTCCGGGGTAACGGCAAGATCATCCAGGAGCTGGAGGCGCTGTTCCGGGGCGCCGGCTGGAACGTGATCAAGGTGATCTGGGGCCGGGAGTGGGACCCGCTGCTGGCCGCCGACACCGACGGGGCCCTGGTCAACCTGATGAACTCCACCCCGGACGGGGACTACCAGACCTACAAGGCCGAGTCCGGGGCGTACGTGCGGGAACACTTCTTCGGTCGGGACCCGCGCACCCGCAAGATGGTCGAGCACATGACCGACGAGGAGATCTGGAACCTCAAGCGGGGCGGGCACGACTACCGGAAGCTGTACGCGGCGTACAAGGCGGCGATGGAGCACACCGGCCAGCCGACGGTGATCCTCGCCAAGACGATCAAGGGCTGGACGCTGGGGTCGCAGTTCGAGGGGCGGAACGCCACTCACCAGATGAAGAAGCTGACCCTGGACGACCTGAAGACCTTCCGGGACCGGCTCTACCTGGACATCCCGGACTCCGCCCTGGAGGCGGACCCGTACCTGCCGCCGTACTACAAGCCGCCGGCGGACTCCGAGGAGCTGGAGTACCTGCGGGAGCGGCGGCGGGCGCTGGGTGGGTTCGTCCCGCAGCGGCGCACCACGGTCATTCCGCTGGACCTGCCCGGCCCGAAGGTGTACGAGTCCCTCAAGCGCGGCTCCGGCAAGCAGAAGGTCGCCACCACCATGGCCTTCGTGCGGCTGTTCAAGGAGCTGATGAAGGACAAGAACATCGGGGCGCGGTGGGTGCCGATCATCCCGGACGAGGCGCGGACCTTCGGGATGGACTCGCTGTTCCCGACCGCCAAGATCTACTCGCCGCACGGGCAGAACTACACCCCGGTGGACCGGGAGCTGTTCCTGTCGTACAAGGAGTCCCCGACCGGGCAGATCCTGCACGAGGGGATCAGCGAGGCCGGTTCGGTGGCGTCGTTCACCGCGGCCGGCACCTCGTACGCCACCCACGGCGTACCGATGATCCCGGTCTACATCTTCTACTCGATGTTCGGGTTCCAGCGCACCGGTGACGGGCTGTGGGCCGCCGCCGACCAGCTGGCCCGCGGGTTCCTGCTCGGCGCCACTGCGGGGCGGACCACCCTGAACGGGGAGGGGCTGCAGCACGAGGACGGGCACTCGCACCTGCTGGCGGCCACCAACCCGGCGGTGGTGGCGTACGACCCGGCGTTCGCGTACGAGATCGCGTACATCATCGAAGACGGTCTCCGTCGGATGTACGGCGAGAAGCCGGAGGACATCTTCTACTACCTGACGGTCTACAACGAGCCGGTGGTGCAGCCGCCGGAGCCGGAGAACCTGGACGTGACCGGGCTGCTGCAGGGCCTGTACCGGTACCGGCCGGCCTCCGGCACCGGGCCGCGGGCGCAGCTGCTGGCCTCCGGCACCGCGATGCAGTGGGCGCTGCGGGCGCAGGAGCTGCTGGCTCAGGACTGGGGGGTGGCCGCGGACGTGTGGTCGGCGACCTCCTGGACCGAGCTGCGCCGGGAAGCGGTGGAGTGCGACAAGTACAACCTGCTGCACCCGGACGAGGAGCCGAAGGTGCCGTACGTGACTCGGGCGCTGAAGGACGCCCCCGGCCCGGTGGTGGCGGTATCCGACTTCATGCGGGCCGTGCCGGACCTGATCTCCCAGTGGGTGCCGAACGACTGGGTGTCGCTGGGCACCGACGGGTTCGGTCTGTCCGACACCCGGCCAGCGCTGCGGCGGTTCTTCCACGTCGACGCGGAGTCGATCACGGTGGCCACGCTGCGGCAGCTGGCCCGGCAGGGGAAGGTGCCGGCGAACGTACCGGCGGAGGCGGCCGCGAAGTACGCGCTCGCGGACGTGACCGCTGCTCCCACCGGGGAGGCCGGTGGCCTGACCTGATCTGACCCGACCCGGTTGTCGGCCCCGGGTGCCCGTTTCGGGCGCCCGGGGCCGCGCCGTATCTGGGGGCGGCGACTTCCTGGAGCGGAGCCGACCGCCCCTGTCACACATGATCACTTCTCCGCGTAGGCTGGAAGGCGTGACGGTACGCGTACGTTTTGCCCCTTCCCCGACTGGGATGTTCCATGTGGGCAGCGCCCGGGTGGCGCTGCAGAACTGGGTGTTCGCCAAGCAGCAGGGTGGCACGTTCGTGCTGCGGATCGAGGACACCGACGCCTCCCGCAGCAAGCCGGAGTGGACCGAGGGCATCCTGGCCGCGATGGCCTGGCTGGGCATGACCTCCGACCAGTACGAGGGGCCGTACCTACAGTCGGAATTCGCCGCGGAGCACCGGGCCGCGGTGGAGAAGCTGGCCAATTCCGGGTACACCTACTACTGCGACTGCACCCGGGAGGCGATCCAGGAGCGCACCGGCAGCCAGTACCGCGGGTACGACGGTTTCTGCCGGGATCGGGGGCTGTCGGCGGGCCCGGGCCGCGCGCTGCGGTTCCGTACCCCGGACGAGGGCACCACCAAGGTGAGGGACCTGATCCGGGGGGAGCCGGAGTTCGACAACACGCAGCTGGAAGACTTCGTGATCGCCCGCGCCGACGGGTCGGCGCTGTTCCTGCTCGCGAACGTGGTCGATGACGCCACCATGGGGATCACGCACGTGATCCGGGGCGAGGACCACCTGAGCAACACCCCGAAGCAGCAGCTGCTGTGGCAGGCGTTGGGGTACCAGCCGCCGGTGTGGGCGCACCTGCCGCTGATCGTCAACGAGAAGCGGCAGAAGCTGTCCAAGCGACGGGACAAGGTGGCCTTGGAGAGCTACCGGGACGAGGGCTACCTGCCGGAGGCGATGCGCAACTACCTGATGCTGCTGGGCTGGGCTCCCAGCGGTGATCGGGAGATCGTGCCCTGGTCGGTGATCGAGGAAGAGTTCCGGATCGAGGATGTGAACCCGTCGGCGGCGTTCTTCGACGAGAAGAAGCTGCGCGCCTTCAACGGGGAGTACATCCGGGCGTTGTCGACCGACGAGTTCATCGCCGCGTGCCAGCCCTGGCTGACCGGCACTGACACCATTCCGGCGCCGCCGTGGCGGCCGGAGGCGTTCGACCCGGAGGCGTTCGCGGCGGTGGCGCCGTTGGCGCAGACCCGGGTGGCGGTGCTGTCGGAGATCGTGCCGAATGTGGACTTCCTGTTCCTGGACGAGCCGGCGATCGACGAGGCGTCGTGGAACAAGGCCATGAAGGAGGGCGCGGCCGACCTGCTCACGGACGCGATCTCCGCCTACCAGGAGTTGTCGGACTGGGAGCCGGAGGCGTTGAAGTCGACCACCGAACAGGTGGGAGCAGCCCGGGGGTTGAAGCTGGGCAAGGCGCAGGCGCCGATCCGGGTGGCGGTCACCGGCCGTACCGTGGGGCTGCCGTTGTTCGAGTCACTGGCGGTGCTCGGCCGGGAACGGACCTTGCGCCGGTTGACGGCCGCGCGGCAGCGGCTGGGGTAGGCCCCGCCCCGCTCGGGCAGGTCTGTCCTCGGCGGCGTTTCTCCTCAGGGCGGCTCCGGTGCGGGGCCCCCTGAGGGCGGGTGGGCGACTTCCACAGAGGAGAGTCCTGCGTCGGTCCCAGGGAGGCGCCGGGGAAGCGCCGGGTATGGCGGCGCCGCCGCGAGGGCAGGAATGCCGCACCGGCGGATCCGATCTTGCCTCCTGGCGCTCGGGGCGTTACCCCCAGACTGAGGTCTGATTACTGTGGGCAGTCCGGGTGCCCCGAGAACGCCGTAACAGACGCGGGGCTCTCGGCGATCTTCCTCTCGGCTGGCCGCGGGCTACTATCCTGAGCAGACCAACCCTGGGTGGGAGCACCGGCCGGAACGGCACTGTTACTGAATTGTGTCCAATCGGACGCAACCTCCGCGCCGCTCGGAGACTCTCACTGGTTGACAGGTGCACCATCCCGGTGCACAGCAGGCTCCGATCGGGACGGAGACAGCGTCGACATGGGTCGCCGGATGACCCGCCGGTTCTGGACCGGCGGACCATTAGCCATACTGACCACCCTGCTACTCATGACGGTGGCTGCGCCTGCCTGGGCGGACAGCCAGGGCCGCCTCACCGTCACCGGCGGTGATCTCACCGAGCCCTGGTCGGTCACCGCAGCCGAGCAGCCGGAGCAGTACGAGCGGCTGCTGGCCGAGGTGCAGTGGCTGCTCGATCGTCGGGGGGACGCCGCCAAACCCGCCCCTGAGCAGCTCGGCCCCCAATTCACTCTGGTCGTCGACACCGGGGACACCCAGTACCAGTTCGAGCTGTACCCGCTGTCTGAAGGCGGCCCACGGGTGTTCCGGCCGAAGGAGCAGCCGGGTGAGCGGACGGCCCGGGAGGCCTGGTTCTTTGCCCGCTTGAGCCTGCCGGAGACGATGCGGTCGGTGGGGATCGCGTTGCCGGGTGATCCCGACGGCGGCGCCGGCGGGGGTGCGCCCAACACCTCCGGCACGCCGACCACGACTCCGGACCCGCTGGCTTTCCTCAGCGAATGGCGGGAGGGAGTGCTGCTGTCCGCCGGGGTGGCCACCGCCATCCTGGCGGCCCTGGCCAGTGTCGCTTACCTGGTCCGTCGGGATCCGTGACAGGCTGGGGGGCATGAGCGCCCCCTCCCCTGTAGGGGCCACCCTGGCGGCGACCCTGTCCCGGATCGAACGGGCGGCCGGTTCCCTGGCGACCGCCAGCGTGGCCCGGATGGACGAGACCTTGCCGTGGTTCCGCAGCCTGCCGGCCGAGCAGCGGTCCTGGGTGATGCTGGTGGCCCAGGCCGGGGTGCAGTCGCTGGTCCGGTGGCTGCGTGGCGGCGGTAACGCCGGTAACGCCGGGCGGCAACAGATCTCCGACGACATCTTCGACGCCGCTCCTCGGGCGCTGGCCCGGGCGATCACCCTGCAGCAGACGGTGGCGCTGATCGAGGTGACCATCGAGGTGGTCGAGGAGCATGTGCCGCACCTGGCTGCCCCGGGCGAACAGGAGGCGCTGCAGGAGGCGGTACTGCGGTTCTCCCGGGAGGTCGCGTTCGCCGCCGCCCGGGTGTACGCCCGGGCGGCCGAGTCGCGCGGCGCCTGGGACGCCCGGCTGCAGGCCCTGTTGGTCGACGCCCTGCTGCGGGGGGACTCCTCGGACGTGCTCGCCAGCCGGGCCGCCGCCCTGGGGTGGGCCGATGCGCCCCCGGTGGCGGTGGCGGTGGGCCGCTCCCCCGGCGGGGAGGTCACCGCGGTGCTGCACGGGGTCTATCGGGCCGCACGCCGGATCAGCGTGGAGGCGATCGGCGGGGTGCACGGGGACCGGCTCGTGGTGGTGATCGGCGGTGCCGCCGACCCGTTGGTGGCGGCGGGGCAGCTGCTGAGCGCGTTCGGGGAGGGCCCGGTGGTGGTCGGGCCACCGGTGCCCACCCTGGACGAGGCGACCGAGTCCGCGCGGGCGGCGCTGGCCGGGTTCCGGGCCGCGGCGGCCTGGCCGGACGCGCCTCGACCGGTGGCCGCCGCTGACCTGTTGCCGGAGCGGTTGTTGGCCGGAGACGCCGAGGCGCGCCGCCGGCTGCGCCAGGAGGTGTACGGGACCTTGCTGCGCGCCGGGGGTGAACTGCTGACCACCTTGGACACGTTCTTCGCCGTCGGTGGCGTGTTGGAGAGTGCCGCCCGCGCGCTCTACGTCCATCCCAATACCGTTCGGTATCGGTTACGACGGGTAGCGGACGTGACCGGATTCACCCCCACCGACCCCCGGGATGCGCTCACGCTCCGGCTCGCGCTCGCGGTCGGGCGACTGGATCCTCCACCTCCGACGGGCGGCTGATCGGCCCGGGAAAAACCCTCTCTGAGCTGCGCATATCCCTTCGCCGCTCGAGTCCGGGTCAGAAAGTGGTCGGCACCCTCCCCCACCGCCTTTGTAGGATTCCTCCAAAGGCAGTAGTAGAGTTTGGTGCCTGGCGACAACGGACCAACCGCCAGAGAGACGGGACAGTCAACACCGTGCTTGCCCTACTCTCCCCCGGTCAGGGGGCGCAGAAGCCTGGCTTCCTGCAGCCGTGGCTAGCCGCGGTACCGACCGCTGAGGCCCGGCTGCGGTGGTGGTCGGTGCTCGCCGGGGTTGACCTGGTGCACCTCGGCACCGCCGCCGACGAGGACGAGATCAAGGACACCGCCCGGACCCAGCCGCTGCTGGTGGCCACCGCACTGCTGGCCGCCGAGCAGCTGAGCAGTGTCCGCCCGGCGCCGGGTGTGGATCCGCTGCCGGAGGTGGCGGTGGTGGGCGGCCACAGCGTCGGAGAGCTGGCCGCCGCCGCGCTGGCGGGCGCGCTCACCCCGGAGGCCGCGGTCGCCCTGGCCGGCGTCCGGGGGCGGGAGATGGCCGCCGCGTGCGCGCTCAAGCCGACCGGGATGGCGGCGGTGTTGGGTGGCGACGAGTCGGAGGTCCTGGCCGCGATCGAGGCGCATGGACTGCATCCGGCCAACCGGAACGGTGCGGGGCAGATCGTCGCGGCCGGCCCGACCGAGGCGCTGACCGCGTTCGCCGCCGCGCCCCCGGCCAAGGCGCGGGTGCGCCCCTTGGCGGTGGCCGGGGCGTTCCACACTCCGTACATGGCCCCGGCCGAGCAGGCGCTGGGTGTGGTGGCGGAAGGGATCGTCCCCGCCGACCCCGTCCGACTCCTGCTGTCCAACCTCGACGGTACGTGCGTCGACAGCGGCCGGGAACTGATCCGCCGGCTGGTGACCCAGGTGACCGCGCCGGTGCGCTGGGACGCCTGCATGCGCACCCTGGTCGACCTGGGGGTCACCGCGGTGATCGAGCTGCCGCCCGCCGGCACCCTGGCCAATCTGATCAAGCGGGAGTTCAAGGGCGGTCCGTGCCCGGAGATCGTCACGCTGAACACCCCGGACGACCTGCCCGCCGCCCGGGACCTGATCGCCCGGCACGGCGGGGTGTCCAGTGACGAGCCGGCGCCCCAGTTCCGGTTGGTGGTCGCCAACGCGTCCGGCACCTTCTCGCCCGCCGCCGGTTTGGCGGA
Source organism: uncultured Actinomycetota bacterium (assembly GCA_963809545.1). Taxonomy (GTDB): domain Bacteria; phylum Actinomycetota; class Actinomycetes; order Mycobacteriales; family Micromonosporaceae; genus Natronosporangium. The sequence goes on from CAWEKD010000011.1 coordinate 14,907, forward strand.
AGGCGACCAGGTCCGCGCCGGGCAGGTGTTGGGGCAGGTGGTGACCCGGCAGGGCCCGGTGGAGGTCGCCGCTCACGACGCGGGCGTGCTGCTGGAGTGGCTCGCCCACCAGGACGACCCGGTCGCCCCGGGACAACCGCTTGCGCGGATCGGAGGACAGTCGTGACCGTTACCGGCAGCCGGGTGGTCGCCCTCGGCCACTACCAACCGACGCGGACGCTCACCAACGACGAGCTGGCCCAGATGGTGGACACCAGCGACGAGTGGATCCGCAGCCGGGTCGGGATCGTGGAGCGCCGCATCGCCGGCGAGGAGACGGTGGCCGACATGGCCGCGGCCGCGGCCGAGAAGGCGCTGGCCAACGCCGGGTACACCGCCGCCGACATCGACCTGGTGGTGGTGGCGACCTGTAGTTCGGTGGATCGGTGCCCGAACGTGGCCACCCGGGTGGCCGCCAAGCTCGGGATCCACGCGCCGGCCGCGTACGACATCAACACCGCCTGTTCCGGCTTCTCGTACGCCCTGGCCACGGTCGACCACGCCATTCGGGCCGGGGCCGCGCGGACCGCGATCGTGATCGGGGCGGAGAAGCTGAGCGACTTCACCGACTGGTCCGACCGCTCCACCTGCATCCTGTTCGGTGACGGGGCGGGCGCCGCGGTGGTCACCGCCACCGGGGAGGACGAGCAGCCCGGCATCGGTCCGGTGCTGTGGGGCTCGGCGCCCGAGCGCGGCAACGTGGTGGTGATCGAAGGCTGGCGCCCGTACATCCAGCAGGAGGGCCAGACCGTGTTCCGCTGGGCCACCACGGTGCTACCGGATCTGGCACGGCAGGCGTGCGAGCGGGCCGGAGTGGATCCGAGCGAACTGGCGGCGTTCGTGCCCCACCAGGCCAACCTGCGCATCATCGAGCCGCTGGCCCGCCGACTGCGGGCGGAGCAGGCGGTGGTGGCCCGGGACATCACCGAGTCGGGCAACACCTCCGCCGCCAGCATCCCGCTGGCCTGGTCCAAACTGATGGAACGGCACGAGATTCCCTCCGGCGCGCCGGTGCTGCTGTTCGGCTTCGGCGGCGGACTGACCTACTCCGGTCAGGTCGTGCGCTGCCCCTGACCGGTCCGCCGCCCTCCCTCACCGCCTACGGGCGGTTTACCAACCGAAGAAAGGAAACTGAGTCATGACCCGCGAAGAGATCACCACCGGCCTGGCCGAAATCCTGGAGGAGGTCGCCGGGGTCAGCCCCGACGACGTCTCCCCGGAGAAGTCCTTCACCGAGGACCTGGACGTGGACTCGCTGTCCATGGTCGAGGTCGTGGTGGCTGCGGAGGAGAAGTTCGGCGTCAAGATCCCGGACAACGAGGTGCAGAACCTCAAGACCGTGGGGGACGCCATCGCCTACATCGAGAAGAACGCAGGCGCATGAGTAAGACGGATGTGGTGGTCACCGGGCTCGGCGCGACCACCCCGCTGGGCGGGGATGTCGCGTCGACCTGGGAGGCCATGCTGGCTGGTCGTTCCGGGGTACGGGCGCTGACCCACCCCTGGGCTGCCGATCTGCCGGTGCGGATCGCCGCCGAACTGGTCAGTGACCCGGCTGAGCACCTGCCCCGGGTGAAGTTGCGCCGGCTCGACCGGTCGGAGGCGATCGCCCTGATCGCGACCGCCGAGGCCTGGGCGGACGCCGGGCTGGCCGACGCCGAGCTGGACCGGGAACGGTTGGCGGTCAGCGTCGGCACCGGGATCGGCGGGGCGATCACCCTGCTGGCCCAGGATGACATCCTGGAGGAGTCGGGTCCGCGCAAGGTCTCACCCCACACCGTGCCGATGCTGATGCCCAACGGCCCGGCCGCCTGGGTCGGGCTGGAGCTGGGTGCCAAGGCGGGCGTGCACTCGGTGGCCAGCGCCTGCGCCACCGGGGCGGAAGCGATCGCCCAGGCGCTGGAGATCATCCGGTCCGGCCGGGCCGACGTGGTCGTGGCCGGCGGGACCGAGGCGGTGGTCCACCCGCTGCCGCTGGCCGGGTTCGCCTCCATGCGGGCCATGTCCACGCGCAACGACGAGCCGGAGAAGGCCTCCCGGCCGTGGGACAAGGCCCGGGACGGGTTCGTGCTCGGCGAGGGGGCCGCGGTGCTGGTGCTGGAACGGGCCGACCACGCCGCCGCCCGCGGGGCGCGGGTGTACGCGCGGCTGGCCGGTGCCGGGGTCACCTCCGACGGGTACGACATCGTGCAGCCGGACCCGAGCGGTTCCGGAGCGGCCCGGGCGATGAAGGCCGCGCTGCGCGACGCCGACCTGCCCGCCCGCGAGGTCACCCACGTCAACGCCCACGCCACCTCCACCCCGGTCGGGGACATGGCGGAGGTGGCCGCGATCCACGCGGCGCTGGGAGACCACCCGGTGTTGACCGCCACCAAGTCGATGAGCGGCCACCTGCTGGGAGCCGCCGGCGCTCTGGAGGCGATCGCCACCGTGCTGGCCATTCGCGACCAGGTGGTCCCGCCCACTATCAACCTGGACGATCCAGACGACGCGCTCGATCTGGACGTCGCCGCGCACAAGCCGCGGCACATGGAGATCCCGGCCGCCCTGAACAACGCGTTCGGGTTCGGCGGCCACAACGTGGCGCTGCTGTTCACTCGCCCCTGACGAAGACGAGGTCTCGCGCATGACCACCGCTACCGCTCCCTCCGACACCCAGGAGGTGGACCACCGCGATCCGGAGGTCCGGCTCCGTGCTCTGTTCGACGAGGGCACTCTGCGCCTACTGATCCCCCGGGACAGCTCCGGTGTGCTGTACGCCCGGGGAGAGATCGACGGCACGCCCGCGATCGCGTACGCCACCGACGGCACCCGGATGGGCGGCGCGATGGGCAGCGAAGGCTGCCAGCACATCGTGGACGCGATCGACCTCGCGGTCCGGGAACGGGTGCCGGTGCTGGGCCTGTGGCACTCCGGCGGCGCCCGGCTGCCGGAGGGGGTCGTCGCCCTGGACGCGGTCGGCCAGGTGTTCGCCGCCATGGTGCGGGCCTCCGGCCGGGTGCCGCAGATCTCGGTGGTGCTCGGCCCCGCCGCGGGTGGGGCCGCGTACGGACCGGCGCTGACCGACCTAGTGATCATGAGTGGCAACGGCCGGATCTTCGTTACCGGCCCGGAGGTGGTCCGGTCGGTCACCGGTGAGCAGGTCGACATGGAGCGGCTGGGTGGGCCGGAGCCGCACGGCCGTCGCTCCGGGGTGGTGCACGTGACCACCGCAGATGACGCCTCCGCCCTGGCCACCGCTCGGGAACTGACGGTGCTGCTGGGGCGGCAGGGTCGTCCCAGCCCGGACGACGTCACCGACGAGACCGACCTGGGGGCGCTGCTGCCGGAGGCCTCCAACCGGGCGTACGACGTCAAGCCGCTGGTCAGGAAGCTGCTGGACGCCCCCGGGGTGGAGCTGCACGCCAAGTGGGCGCCGAACATCGTCACCACGCTGGGCCGGCTGGCCGGCCGCACCGTCGGGGTGATCGCGAACAACCCGCTGCGGCTGGGCGGCTGCCTGGACGCGGCCAGCGCGGAGAAGGCCGCCCGGTTCGTCCGGATGTGTGACGCGCTCGGGGTGCCGCTGGTGGTCCTGGTGGACGTCCCCGGCTACCTGCCCGGTCTGGGGCAGGAGTGGGACGGGGTGGTCCGCCGGGGGGCGAAGCTGCTGCACGCGTTCGCCGAGGCGGTGGTCCCGCGGGTGACGCTGGTGACCCGGAAGGCGTACGGCGGGGCGTACATCGCCATGAACTCCCGGGCCCTGGGCGCGACCGCGGTGTTCGCGTGGCCGAACGCCGAGGTGGCGGTGATGGGCGCCAGCGCGGCGGTGAACATTCTGCACCGCAAGAAGCTGGCGGCGGCCCCACCGGAGGAGCGCGAGACCCTGCGGGCCGCCCTGATCGAGGAGCAGATCCGGGTCGCCGGTGGGGTGAACCGGGCGCTGGAGATCGGGGTGGTGGACGAGGTGATCTCCCCCTCCCAGACCCGGCGGCGGTTGGCCGAGGCGATCGCGGCCGCCCCGGCCGCGCGCGGCGCCCACGGCAACATCCCCCTCTGATCATCGGGTGGGGGTCGGCGCACCGCCGGCCCCCACCCGCCACTTCCCGGGAGGGCGACCATGGCGGACGGGTACGTCCACCAGATCAACATCTCCACCTCCGGGGTGCCGAAGCTACCGGTGCCCACCGCCACCGTCACCGAGCTCGGGCTGGTCGGGGACGGCCACGCGGAGGCGGGTCATGGCGGGGTGGACAAGGCGCTGTGCCTGTACTCCCTGGAAGTGATCGAAAGCTTCGCCGCCGAGGGCCATTCGCTGTTCCCCGGCGCGGCGGGCGAGAACATCACCACCCGGGGGCTGGACTGGTCAGCGGTGGTGCCGGGGACCCGGCTGTGGCTGGGCGAGCAGGTGCTGATCGAGGTGACCATGTACACCACGCCCTGCAAGAAGATCGCCCGCTGGTTCTCCGACGGCAACTTCGCTCGGCTGAGTCAGAAGATCTCCCCCGGCCGGGTCCGGGTGTACGCGAAGGTGCTGTCCGGCGGCGCCTTGACCACCGGCGACCCCATTCGATTCGCCGCCGCCTCACCCCACTCGGGGTAGGGCCGACACCGGCGCGTGCTCGGCGGCGTGCCGGTACGGCTCCAGGTCCGCGTCCCAGGCGGTGCCGAGCACCGCGTCCAGGCCGTGTGCCAGCGCCTCCGGTCCCCGGGCTTGCGCCAGCAACGCCCGTAGCTGGTATTCACTCACCCGGATGTCTCCGGCCGCGCCGATGGTGGCCCGGAACAACCCTCGGCCCGGGACGTGCATGAACCGCTCGCCGTCCACGCCGGGGCTCGGCTCCTCGGTGACCTCGAACCGGACCATCTGCCACTTTTTCAGTTCTCCCGCGACCGCGGCGCCGGTGCCTGGCCGCCCTGTCCACTGCAACTCGGCGCGTTGGGCACCCGGGTCGAGCGGCTGGGGGCGCCAGTGGAGACTGACCGGCGCGGCGAGGGCACGGGCGATCGCCCACTCGATGTGCGGGCACACAGCGAGCGGGGTCGAGTGCACGTACACGACGCCACGTGTGGGCACGGTGACCTCCCGGGGGTAACAGGTGCGCCTTCCCCTACGACCTGTCACCCGGGTCACGTGCAGACCATGATGACCCCCCGGGCAGCCACAACGCCAGCGAACCGCCGAAAGAAGTCAATTGAATCGCCCGGACGGCCGGATCCGGTGGCGGCGAGTGAGGCGACCATCACGCTGACGAGAGCAGCGGTCGGGTTTGTCGCATCGGGTACGATGACTCCGGCGCTTTTTCCGCCACAACCCAACCCGTGTCCTGACAGGAGTTCCCCGTGGCCAGCAACACCTCGAAGACCGCGCGTGCATCAGTACGGGCCGGGCAGGGCGCCCAGGGTGGCGGCCTCAGCGTCCTGGGCGAGTTCAAGTACCTCATCCCGCTCAACAACGGTCGCCACGCGTACGTGCGCAACCTCGTCACCGGGCGGACCGTGCACACGGCCACCGACTCGGAGACGTTCGTCGAGCAGATCCGTACCCTGAATGAGGCCGGGCACGGCGCCAAGGTCCGGGCGGAACTGCAGGCGCTGGCCGCCGCTCACCCGAACCACGGCTGGGACGCTACCGAGAAGCGCCTGGTCGAGGCCGGTGCCCTGGGCGACGCCAGCTGACCGCGAGGTTGACATCGACGACCAGCCGGTGACAGGCCATCGCGTCCTTGCTCAAGAAATAGCCACCGAGCAACGCCACCTCGACCGGGTCTACGCCCGGTTGGCGGAGCTGCGGGAACAAGCTCGAGGAGCCGAGCGAGCCGGGTATCACTTGGCCCACGTCGGCAACCTCGGTGCCTTGGTGGAGCGGGACGCGATGGTCTTCCACATGGCGCGCCGCCGGTCCGCGCTGGAGGCCGCCCACGAGGGGCTGGTGTTCGGCCGACTCGACCGGGATGACGGCAGCGTCCACTATGTCGGCCGGCTCGGGGTCCGGGATGCGGACACCACCCCACTGCTGATCGACTGGCGGGCGCCGGCCGCGGCGGACTTCTACCAGGCCACCGCCAAGGACCGGCGGGGCGTCCGGCGTCGCCGGATGATCCGCACCAGCGGCGAGAAGGTGGTCGGTCTGGAGGACGATCTCCTCGACCCCACCTGCGACCTGCCGGTGGTCGGGGATGGCGCCCTGCTCGCCAGTCTCGGGCGCGCCACCGGCCGGCAGATGCGGGACATCGTCGCCACCATCCAGCAGGAACAGGATGCGGCGATCCGGGCACCGGCGCGAGGGGTGACCCTGGTGGAGGGTGGCCCGGGCACCGGTAAGACCGCGGTCGCGCTGCACCGGGCGGCGTACCTGCTCTACCAGGATCGGGAGCGGTTCGCCGGGCGCGGGATCCTGGTGGTCGGCCCGTCGCCGGTGTTCATGCAGTACATCGAGGCGGTGCTGCCGTCGCTGGGCGAGCACAGCGCCACACTGCGTGCGCTCGGTGACCTGGTCGAGGGGGTCTCGGCCCGCCGGCTGGACCCGCCCGAGCTGGCGATCCTCAAGGGCTCGCTCCGGATGCTGCCGGTGTTGAGGCGGGCGGTCCGGGCCCAGGTGCCCGGAGCCCCCACCACGCTCCGGTTGCCGTGGCGCCGCACCTTGCTGCGGCTGGATCACGCCACCTTGGAACGGATCCGCCGGCACGCCTTGAGTACCGGGCGCCGCAACGAAGTGCGTCGGGTGGCCTTCGACGGGATCTTCGACGCCCTGTGGGAAGAGGTTCTCCAGGTAGCACCGGACGACCTACCGGACCGGGGCCAGTTCGAGGATGAGCTGTCCGAGCGCCCGGATTTCCGGGAATTCCTGAAGGCCTGGTGGCCGCGGCTGCGGCCGGTCCAAGTGCTGACCTGGCTGGCCGATCCGGAGCGGCTGGCGGACTTCGCCGCCGGGGAGTTGACGGCGCCAGAGATCAACGCGCTGGCCACGTCGTTCGCCGAGTTCCACTCCCGCGGACCCACGGTGGCGGATGTGGCGCTGCTGGACGAGCTGGACCACTTGCTGGGCCGGCCGCCGCAGCCGCCGCGCCCGGCGACCAACCCCTATCAGGTGGCGCCGGGGGTGTACGAGGTGACCACCTACGCCGACCGCCAGGCGGCTCGGGCGACGGCGCGGGAGTGGCCGGCAGACTATCGAGACTTTGCCCACGTGGTGGTGGACGAGGCGCAGGACGTCTCGCCCATGCAGTGGCGGATGTTGGGCCGCCGCGGCGCCCACGCGTCCTGGACCGTGGTCGGCGACCCGGCCCAGACCGCCTGGGGTGGGGATCCGAAGGAGCTGGCCCAGGCCCGTGATGAGGCGCTGCAGGGGGAACGCCACCACTACCTCCTCACCACCAACTACCGCAACTCGGTGGAGATCTTCGAGCGGGCCGCCGAGGAGATCCGGCCGGTGGCTCCGGATGCGGTCCTCCCCACCGCGGTCCGGGCCACGGGCGTGAAGCCGGTGGAGCGGACGGTGCGGCCGGATCAGTTGCCGGCGGAGGTGGTCGCGGAGGTCCGGCGGCTGTCCGAGGAGGTGGAGGGCACGCTCGGGGTGATCGCCCCGGCGGCGTTGCGGGACCAGGCGGCCACGTGGTTGGCGCCGCTCCTCTCCCCTGCCGAGCTGGACCGGCCGGAACGGGTCCAGGTGGTTACCGGTCTGGAAGCCAAGGGCATGGAGTACGACGCGGTGGTGCTGGTCGAACCGGCCGGGATCATCGCGGATGCGGGACCGGACGAGCGGGCGGGGCGGCGGACGCTGTATGTGGCGCTGTCCCGGGCCACCCAACGCCTCACCATCCTGTCCACCCGCTCCTGACCCGGGGGCGTCATGGCCACCGTCGGCCACGACCCCTAATTAGTGAACACATTGCAATGTGCGCATGACTTCGGTAGCCTCCGGGCGGTCAGGGAGGGGGCGTCAGGATGGCTCACCAGCACGGGCACACCGTCAGGCCGACCGCGAGCGGGCCCGCGGGGCAGCGGCACCGTCGCCGGTTGTGGGCAGCGTTCATCCTGCTCGTCGGGTTCATGGTGATCGAGGCCCTGGCGGCGTGGTGGACCGGCTCGCTGGCGCTGCTGTCGGACGCCGGCCACCTGGCGACCGACGTGCTGGGCATCGGGATGGCGCTGGCGGCGATCCACGCCGCCGGTGCCGCGGCGCGTCGAAGCGGGGATCGACCGGTCACCGCCGGGCAGGCGGAGCGTGCGCTCACCGCTACCCGCCACACCTTTGGCCTGTACCGGTTGGAGGTGCTGGCCGCCCTCGCCAACGCGGGACTGCTGCTGGTGGTGGCCGGGGTGGTGCTGGTGACGGCGGTGCGTCGATTCGGCGACCCGCCGGAGGTGCTGGCCGGGCCGATGCTGGTGGTGGCCGCCGCCGGCCTGGTGGCGAACCTGATCGCGTTCGCGTTGTTGCGCCCCGGTGCCCAAGAGAGCCTGAACGTCCGCGGCGCCTACCTGGAGGTGCTCGGGGACCTGGTCAGCTCGGTCGGAGTCCTGCTAGCGGCGGCGATCATCCTGTTCACCGGGTGGACGTACGCGGACCCGCTGCTCGCGGTCGGGGTGGCCGGCTTCATCATGGTGCGCACCCTGGCCCTGGGGCGGTCCGCGCTGCGGGTGCTGCTGCAGTCGGCGCCGGCTCACCTACCGGTGGCGCGCGTGGAGGCCACCCTGGCGGCGGTGCCCGGGGTCCGGGATGTGCACGATCTTCACGTCTGGACCCTTACCTCCGGCATGGAGGTGGTGTCGGCGCACCTGACCATCGAGGCTGAAGAGCGGTTCGGGGAGATTCTGGCGACCGCCCAGCGCCGACTGCGGGACGAATACGGCGTCTCGCACGCGACCCTGCAACTGGAGCCGGCGGGCGCCCTCCCCTGCCGCCCGGACTGGTAACCGGCGGAGTTACCCGCCCGGACCCAGGTCGGCAAAAATCACCCGAATGGGTGATGGCGCCCGCCTCCCGCGGCACCGATCAGTGGGGCACGTTCACCACGTCGGCCGGGGTGGGATCGGGGTCGGGGCCCTCTACCGGCTCCGGAGCGCCGAACAGCCCCAGCAGTCCGGTGACCCACAACTGCCGGTGCACAAACCGACTGGGTTCGGTGACGACGAGCTTCACCCCGCTCACCTCGGCGGCCTGAAAACCGGCCACCAACGCGCTGATCCCCACCGAGTCGATAAAGCTGACCTCACGAAGGTTCAGGTTGATCTGGGTAGGCCGATCGTTGGCCATCACCGCGGCCACGGCCTCGCGCACCTCGTGCGCAGTGTCGACGTCGATCTCTCCGCGTGGGCTGATCTCCACTTCGCCAGTGAACGACTTCGTCGTCACGATCGACAGACTCACGCCTGCACCTCCGCCCGCCCTATCGGACTTACCGGTATGGGGCCGCCACCGAGCGTATGCCCTTTCCGGCAACTGCGCCAATCCGTTATCCGAGCGCCTGCTCGGCGCCACGGCTCCGCCATAACCGGCACGGGTCATCGTAGCTGCCCTTCCGGCGGAGGGGGAACCCATCCGTTCGGGGGTATAGTGAGGAGAATCACTCACTCGCTGCGCCTGGTTCCGCACCTAGCGTACGGAATTGCGTGTCGAGCTGATTCCACAGATCCTGGGCGGCGGCGGTCTTGGCCGCCGCCTTGGTGCTGCCGGAACCGGTGCCGAGGTAGGTCTGCCCGGTGGCCGGGCTGTGGGCGGTCACCGTACAGGTGTGCACCGGCTGATGCGCCGACCCCGCCGTGGTGAACGCCCAGTTCAGCTCGCGCAACTGCCCTGCTTGGGCCAACTCGTGGACGACCATCACCGGCGGGTGCCCGGGTGGGAACGTCCGTATCCGGGCCGCCCGCCCCACCGGCGCCGGGCCGGAGACATCCCCGGACGGATCCGGCAACCCGGCGAGCTCGGCCACCAACGCCAGCGCCGCCTGTTGCCGCGCCAGCCGTTTGGAGGGGGCGGCCCGGGGTGGGGAACGGTGCTCCCCCAACGCCGCGACGGCGGTGAACCGGGGCTGCTGGACCGTCCCGACCGCCTCCTCCTGCCAGCGCACCCCACCGCCGTACCGGCGCTGGGCGTGCAGGGTGAGCACGGTGAGGGCGTGGCCCGGCTCCGCGGCCAACCAGGCCAGCACCCGCCGCCGAAGCGGCTGCCAGCCCGCCTCGGCGCCCCGGCGCCGGGTCCCGGTGGCTCCCCCCGTGGCCGTCTCCGGCTGCTCAAACAGCAGGGTGGCCGCTTCCCGCGGCAGCAACTGCCCCGCCGCCAGTCGGCGCTCCACCTCCTCCGCCAAGGCCGGGCTGAACCGGCTCTCGGTGACCGCCAGCCGGAGCACCTTGCCGAAACTGTCGTCGTCCAGACTCCGGTAGTCCCGTTCCGCCAATTGCGCCCGCACCACCCGGTGCGCCGCCGAGCGCAGCGCCGCCGAGCGGCGCGCCCGTTGCCCCTCCTGCCGCAGATTGACCGCGGCCGCCACCTCCTGCAGAGTCTCCACTTGGTACGGCACCGGCCGGCCCGCGGCGGCCGCGAGCAGGATCCGTTGGTTGACCAGATCCGGGTAGCGCCGTAACGGGCTGGTCACATGGGTGTATGCCGGCACGTTCAGGCCGAAGTGCCCGGCCACCCAGGGCTCGTACACCGCCGGCCGCAATCCGGTGGCCAGCTCGGCGGCCACCTCGGTCAGCCATTGGTCCACCGCGTCGTCGGCGGCGGTGGTGGCCAACCTCCGACTCAGCTCCTCTCGGCTGACCGAGCCGGCGCGGTGGTTACGGAACAACAGCGGGATTTTCCGCTGGGCGGCCCACGCCGCCGCTGCCTGATTCGCCGCGATCATCAACTCCTGCACGATCAGGTAGCCGGCGTTGCGCTCAGGCGCGTCCAGCCGCACGATCCGACCGTCCTCATCGGTGGCCCAGCCACGCGCCAGGTCGTACGCGGCCAGCGCGCCGGCCGCCCGCCGGCGATCCAAAAGGGTGCGGGCCAACGCGTACGCGTCGCGGAGCATGGGGTGCAGTCGATGGTCGGGGTCCGTCACCGCGGTGGCCGCCTCCTCGTAGCTCACCGCTACCGGGTCGACCAGCCGCGCCTCGGTGACCTCGACCTCCTGTAGGCCTCCGTCCGGATCGACCGCCAGGCTGACGAGCAGGCTCGGGGACGGTTCCCCGGGGCGCAGCGCCGCCTCAGCCTCCTCAGCCGGAGCGAGCATCGGGACGGTGCGTTCCGGTAAGTACAGCGTGTGGCCCCGGCGGCACGCCGCCACGTCGGCTTCGCTCCCCAGCCGGACCACCCGCGCCACGTGGGCCACATGCACCCAGACTCGCCAGCCGGGGTGCGCTGGGGCCACCCAGATGGCATCGTCCCGGTCGACCGTACCCGGCCGGTCGATCATGACCGCGCTGGTCGGCCGCTCACCCCCATCCACCGCCTTGTATCCTCCCGATCGCCTGCCGGTCGAGAACGGAGCTTAACGCGAGATGGCAGCACGCCGAATGCGCCGTAATGTGTGGACTTAACATCTCACCTCTCCCGTCCGCTCCCGGCGTCCGCGATACCGTCGAAGCGCCAGTTGACGGTGGGTCACGGCAAGGAGGTCGCTGCGCACGATGCGGGTCCTGGTGGTCACCACGCCGCTACTCGAATACGCCTACCCTCTGGTGCCGTTAGCTCTGGAGCTCCGCACCGCCGGCCATCAGGTTCTGGTCGCCACCGCGGGCGAGGCGCTGCGGGTGGCCGACTCGGGCCTGCCAGTGGCCGATGTGGCCCGACGGTTCGACCCGGGCCGGCTACGGCGCCGGATCGCGCTCCGCAATCCCCTCCTGCAGTGGCGGGAACGGACCAGATGGGCTGACCCACGCGGCGTAGTAACGATATTCGGCGAAATCAATGACGAGCTCGCCGACGGAGTGGTGACACTGGCGGACGACTGGCGCCCCGACCTGGTGCTGCATGACGCGCTCGCTCCGGTGGGAGCGTTGGCCGCGGCGCGACGTCGGGTACCGGCGGTACTGTGCGACCCCACGTTCTACGACGGGCAGCGGCTGAGTTTCGCCACCACCGGCCACCTCAGCTACGCCTGCGGGCGGCACGGGATCACCACCCCGGCCCCACCCAGCGCGGTGATCCGGCTGGCCCCGCCCAGCATGGTCGGGGAGCGCCCGGGCTGGCGTATGCGGTACGTGCCGTACGACGGTGGCCTGGCCGGGGTGGACTGGCGAGACGAGCCCGCGGTCCGGCCCCGGATCGTGGTGATCGGTGGGCATCCCGCCGGGCCGGAGCCGGCGCTGACCCGACGGGTGTTGCGGGCGGCCCGACGGGTAGAGACGGCGGAATTCCTGCTGGTCCGTCCGGATCTGCCGATCGGTCCTCCCCTACCGGAGCACATTCGGACGGTGGAGTGGACGCCGCTGACCCGATTGCTGACCACCGCCGCCGCGGTGGTGCACCACGGGGCCGCGGCCACCGTGCTCACCGCACTGGTACACGGCGTACCGCAACTGGTGGTTCCTGATACCGCCACCCGTCGCCACAACGCTGATCTGGTCTACCGGCGCGGGGTCGGGCTGGTCGCCGCGCGCGGGGAGATCTCCCCCGCGCTGCTGCAGCGGCTGGTTGACCAGGCGTCGTTCACCGCCGCGGCCGCCGAGGTGCGGGTGGAGTTGGCCACCGCCCCCTCCCCGGCGGAGATCGCCGCCAAATTGACCGACCTGGTGGCTACCAGCGGACAGGTGTGATGGCTAGCTGGCTCGGGTACCTCACGGTCGGCGGCACGACCACGAGGAGGCCGAGATGCAGCACGACAAACTGATAGGCCAGGTGCAGGCCCGGGCCAAGCTTCCCAGCCGTGGTGAGGCCGAGCGGACGGTCCGCGCGACGCTAGAGACCCTCGGGGAGCGGCTACCGGAAGGGCTGGCCGACAACCTGGCGTCGGTGCTGCCCCGGGAGATCGGGGAACATCTGCGCCGGACCGAAGTGATGGGCGGTATCGGCACCGGTGAGCGGTTTGATCGACACGAGTTCATCGCCCGCGTATCTGAGCGGAGTGGCGCTGATCCGCAGGAAGCGGCGTACCAGGCCCGGGTGGTGTTCGAGGTGCTGGAAGAAGCCTCTAGCGGTGGCCTGATGGATCGGGTGCGGGATGCGCTGCCGCCTGACCTACGGGAGTTGGCGCTCGCCGGCAGCACGGGCGACATGCACACCCACAGCTGACAGTTCATCCGTCCGCTGGCCCCGGGTAGACCCCGGGGCCGCCACCGCTTTCCGCATCGCCTGCCCGCTCGGCGCTTCCGCTCACGGTGGCGCGCGGGCAAGTCACCGGCCGAAACGACCCCAGGCTTAACAATAGGACTAATATGGACAAATAACCCAGCACATCGGGGAGCCGCTACCGTACGTGCCCCAGAATCGGCACGCCGGGTTAGGCGGCTAACACATTAGATTGCCAGGGTCGGGTATTTTGCCACAGGCGCCACAATCGGCGCATGCACGGCGCCTCGCCCCCTCAGTCGTCAAAGGAGAACCCCCGATGAGCTGGAAATTCAACCCGCCACCGGGGTGGCCACAGCAGCCGGAGGGCTGGGTGCCACCGCCGGGGTGGGCCCCGGATCCAAGCTGGCCTCCGGCCCCACCCGGGTGGCAGTTCTGGCTGCCCGCTGATCAACCTACTGGTGATTCCGCACCGGCGGACAAGCCGGCGGCGAGCGGCTCAGCGCCGGCCCCGGTAGGGGCCGTGGCGGGGGCTGGCGGCGGGCCGGCCGGCGCCGCGAGCACGGGAGTCGGGACGGCGACCTCGGACCAGGTACCGACCTCCGGGCAACCGGCGACCGGGCAGCCGGTGACCGGGCAGCCCGCGAGCGGACAGCCGGCCCCCGGACAGTTCATTCCCGGACAGTCGCCCACCGGGCACGCCCCCGCCGGTACCGGGCACGCTCCGGCTGGACAGTTCCCCACCGGACCGGCCGCGACCCCCGCCACCACCGGGGCCGCGGCACCGGGCGCCCCTGGATTCGGCGGTCCCGGTGTCGGGCAGCCGCCATCCGGCACCCCGCACTTCGGCAGCCCGGGCCCCGAGGCGATGTCCCCCGCCGCCGTCGGGGCCGGCAACTGGGGTGGCCAACCGGCTTGGGGACCGGCCGCCCCGGGTGCGTCTCCGAGCACCTCCACCTCGGCGCCGTGGTTCCGCCGCTGGTGGACGTACCTGGTACTAGCGCTGATGCTGCTGCTCGGCATCGGCATCGGTTTCGGCCTCGGCCGGCTGATCGCGAACACCGACGATGGCGAGTCCAGCGCCGCCCCCATGCCCCACCAGATCACCCTGCTTGACGACGTCGTCGGCGACGCCGACTGCTAGCCCGAAAGGCATCCCCCCATGAGCTGGAAATTCAACCCCCCGCCCGGGTGGCCATCACAGCCTGAGGGCTGGCAGCCACCACCCGGTTGGACGCCGGATCCCAGCTGGCCCCCGGCCCCGCCCGGGTGGCAGTTCTGGGTTCCGGCAGAGTCCACGTCGCCGGCGAGCGGCGCCCCCACCAGCCCCTCCGGCGCACCCCAGGGCCAAAGCGGTGCCCCTGCCGGTAACCCCCAAGGCCAAAGCGGTGCCCCTGCCGGTGATCCCCAGGGCCAAAGTGGTGCTCCGACCGGCTCCCCTGCGAGTGGACCATCCAATCTGCACGAAGAACCCACCGTGGTCACCGGTCTCCCGCCGGCTGGCGGCGGCCCCGGTCCCGCGCCGACCTCGCCGCCGTTCGCCACCCCGCCGAGCGGCGGCTTCGGTACCCCGCCGACCAGCGGACCGGGCAGCGCCCCCATCAGCGGCCCCGGTAGCCCGGGTGGGCCCGCGGGCTGGCCCCCGGCGCCGGCCCCGGCGAGCGGCCCGCCGCTGCTCCACCGGTGGTGGGTGTTCGCGGTGGCGGCGGTGGCGCTCCTCCTGGTCGGCTGTGTCGTCGGCACCGGAGTGGGGGTGCTGACCGCCCCCGACGACCAGTCGAGCCCGTCGAACGCGGCTCCGCAGTCTCCGCCGAGCTCAGATACGCGCCCCCCGGCGCAGTCGGGGTCGGACGAGCGCAACATGGGCTCCGGCGAACTGGCGGTGGGGCAGGAACGCACCGGAACCGGTCCCGCACTGGTCACCCTCCAGCTACCAACGGACTCCTTCCACATGATCACCTTTACGTTCCGGGGCGAAGGCACCTTCAACGCCCGGTTACTCGATGGCGACGGCTCCGCGATCATGTCGGTCTACGAGTTCGGGGACTTCATCCGCACTCCCTACACCGCCACCCGCCTGGTGGAGCTGGCCGCCCTCGGCACCCTGACGCCGGCGGCCGTGGAGGTGGTGGAGAGCGACGGCGAGTGGAGCATCCTGCTGCAGGACATCCAGGAGGCGCCGGTGTGGCCGGACGTGACCAGCGGCACCGGCACCGGGGTGTTGCGGATCGACCCCGACGCGATTGACGAGCCGACCGTGCTGGAAGCCGTCTATGACGAGGGGTCGTACCAGTACGACGACAACTTCATCGTGTGGGCGCACACCCCACGGGAGTTCGGCTCCGTCCTGCTGTACAACGAAATCGGCGACTACTCCGGCCCCTCCCAACAGGAACTGCCGCCGGACGCGTTCGTCATGGAGATCACGGCCTACTGGAACGGGGACTGGACCATCACCCCCAAGGACTGAGGGCCTTATGGCCGGCGCCCACCCCGGGTTACCCGGGGTGGGCGCCGTCGTCTCACCGGTGCTCAGGCCGCCGATCCGGTCAGCCCCCGACGGATCAGCAGCGGCTCGATCTGCGGGTCCCGACCACGGAACTCCCGGAACGCCGCCATCGGATCAGTGCTGTATCCGCGGGACAGCAGCGTCCGCCGGAACCAGTCCCCGTTCTTGCGGGTCAGGCCACCGTTCTCCTTGAACCACTCCACTGTGTCCGCGTCCAGCACCTCGCTCCAGATGTAGGAGTAGTAACCGGCGCTGTACCCCTCAGTGGCGAACACGTGGGCGAAGTAGGTGCTGCGGTACCGGGGCGGCACCTCCGGCACCGCCACGCGCGCCGCGGCCAGCGCCTCCGCTTCGAACGCCAGCACGTCCGTGACCTCCTGCGCCTCCTTCGGCGACAGCCGGTGCCAGGCCAGGTCCAGCAACGCGGCGGCGAGGTACTCCGTGGTGCCGAACCCGGTGTTGAACTTCTCCGCCTGCCGTAGCCGCTCGATCACCTCTTCCGGCAACGGCTGGTCGGTCTGGTAGTGCCGGGCATAGTTGGCCACCACTTCCGGCCACAGCATCCACATCTCGTTGACCTGAGAGGGGTACTCCACGAAGTCCCGCGGCACACTCGTACCGGCGAACCGGGGGTAGCGCACATCCGAGAACAGCGAGTGCAGCGCGTGCCCGAATTCGTGGAACAGGGTGCGCACCTCGTCCACGGTGAGCAGCGCCGGCTCGCCGGCCGGGGGCCGGTTCAGGTTCATGTTCACGACCGCCACCGGCCGGGTCCCCAGCAGGTGCGACTGCGCCACGAACGTGCTCTGCCAAGCGCCGCCCCGCTTGGAGTCGCGGGTGAAGAAGTCCGCGAGGAACAGCCCCAGCGCCGATCCGTCCGCGTCGAACACCTCGAACACCCGCACCTGTGGGTGGTACGTGGGCAGGTCGGTGCGCTCAGTGAACCGCAACCCGTACAACTGCTCGGCGGCGAAGAACACTCCGTCACGCAGCACCCGGTCCAGCCAGAAGTAGGGCCGCAGCGCGTCCGAGTCCACGTCGTAGCGTTGCCGGCGCACCCGCTCGGCGTAGTAGGACCAGTCCCACGGCTGCGGAGAGAAGTCGTGCCCGTCCGCGGCGATCATCTCCCGCAGCGCCGCCAGTTCGGTACCCACGTTGGCCACCGCCGCCGGTACCAGTTGTCCGAGCATCTGCTCCACCGCTTCCAGGGTGCCGGCGGTGCCGTCCGCGATCCGGTACGCGGCGTGGTGCGGGTACCCCAACAGCGCGGCCCGTTCCGCCCGCAAGGCGACGATCTGGCGGATCAGCTCCCGGGTGTCGTGCGCGTTCCCCCGTGCCCCCCGGCTGATCGCCGCCCGGTGAATCTCCTCCCGCAACGCCCGATCGTGCAGGCTGGCCAGCGCCGGCTGGTCGGTGGGCAGGATCAGGGTCAGGACGTGGCCGTCGACTCCCCGCTCCCGCGCCGCCTCGGCCGCGGCCGCCACCGCGTCCGGGGACAGCCCCGCCAACCGGTCCGGGTCATCCACCTTGATGGCGAGGTCATTGGTGTCATGGCGGAGATAGTTGTCGAACTTGGCCAGCAGCTCCGACAGCTGCTGGTTGAGTTCCCGCAGCCGTTGCTGGTCCGCGGCCGGCAGCAGCGCGCCGGCCCGTACGAAGTCGGTGTGGTAGCGCTCGAGCAGCCAGGCGGACTCGGGGTCCAGGTCGAGCTGGTCCCGCTGCTCGTACAGGTGGTGCACCCGCCGGTACAGCCGGGCGTCCAGGTAGATGGCGTCCCGGTGGGCGGCCAGCCGGGGCGCCATCTTCTCTTCCAGCTGCTGCAGCACCGGGTTGGTGTGCGCGGCGGTCAGGTTGTGGAACACCTGGCTTACTCGTCGCAGAGCCTCCCCCGAGCGTTCCAGTGCCACCAGGGTGTTGTCGAACGTCGGGACCGCCGAATCAGTAGCGATCGCCTCGATCTCGGCCCGGTGCGCGGCTAGCGCCTGTTCGAACGCGGGCTCGAAGTGTTCGTCCCGGATCTGGTCGAATGGTGGCAGCTGGTACGGCAGCTCACTAGGCCGCAGCAACGGGTTGTCAGCAGTCGATGTCATCTCGAGTCTCCTCGATGCGTCAGGGAGGATGCATTGATGGCCATGTGGCGGAACGGCCCGGCTGTCCGGCCAGCATAACGGCGCGCCGAACGGGTTGCGCAGCCTTGGTCAGCGGCCATTCGATAACAGTTCGCACGCCCGCGGCCCGCTCCCCGATCACGGCAGCCGGGCGGCGGTCGGTTGATAGCCTGAGGCCAGCGACCGGCTGGGGAGTGGGGGCGGATCGCAGATTATGAGCGCGACACAGCTGCGGTTGTCGTCGGTGGCGGTGCCGACCAGTCTCGTTGCCCATCCGATGGCGACGCTGCTGTCGCTACTCGCCGATGGGGTAGGTATCCGCCCGCAGGGCATGCCACCACAGTGGCGACAGACCGTGCGCTCCTGGCTACCAACCGGCACCCGCCAGTTGGTGGCGCCGATGTTCCACCCCGCTAGCGCCAGTTTTCCCGACTCGCTGGCGGCGGCGGGGGTCGGGTTCGGGCGGCCGGCGGAGGAGCAGATCGAGTGCATCGCGGACACCGCGGCGGAAACCCTCCTCGCCGAGCTGGAGGCGGACTACCACGGCCAGATTCCACCCCAGTGGCGGCCGGTGGCGGCCGCGCCGAAACGCTGGTTGGACCGGTACGTGTCGGTGCTGCGTAGCTTGTGGGCGGAATTCCAGCCGATGTGGCGCCGGGCTGAGCCCTGGTTCCAGCGGGAGGCGGAACGGATCGGGAGCGCGGTGGTCACCGGCGCGCTGCCGACCGTGTTGACCCGGCTCAACCCGCGGTGGCGGTACGTCGACGGCGTGCTCTTCTTGCCGGACCTGCAACCGACCGTGTTCGAGCAGCAGGGCCGCCCGCTGGCGCTGGTGCCGCTGGTGTCCGGGCTCAGCGCATCGGTGTTCAACGTGGAGTCTCCGGACCGGATCTGGATCGGCTATCCGCTACCAGGGTTGGGGCGGCTGTGGTCGGATGAGCCCGCCCCGCCCAAGCCGGATGATCCGCTGGTGCTGCTGCTGGGCACGGCCCGGGCCGCCATCCTGCGGGGGCTGCTCCATCCTGCGCCCATGAGTGAGGTGGCACGGTTGGCCGGGTGCTCCCCTGCCACCGCCACCTACCACTGCGGACAGATGGAGGCCGCCGGGCTGGTCACCCGGCAGCGAATCGGCAACCAGGTCCAGGTGCGGCGCACCACCCGGGGCGAGGCTCTGCTCGATCTGCTGTCCTGACCGGGCACCGCGGCTCGTCCCTCACCGCCGCGCCCTGGCCGGGGAGATCTCGGCGGCATCGCCACCTACACCGGGCGGGGAAGGCGGCGATGCCGCCTTCCCCGCCCACCCCCCGGGTGTGAGTCAGGTGACCGAGGTGCCGGTGTACCAGAGCGCTCGGCCGCTCTTGGGGTCGTAGATCACCAGGTTGCCGTCGTCCTGCACGGAGAGGAAGGCGGACTGGTTGCCGTGGGTGTTGCTGTGCCACAGCACCTTGTTGTTCCGGTCGAAGAGCACCAGGTTGCCGTCCCACTGCATCCACAGATACGCCCCGGGATTGCCCTTGGTGTCGCTCGTCCAGAGCACGTCCCCGCTCGTCGTCTGCAGGATCAGGTTGCCGTCCCGATGCAGGGCCAACCGCACCTTGCCGTTCGGCGACTGTCGGCTCTGACCGGTGTGCAGGATCTGGCCCGGCGTCAGCAGGGTCACGCCGTGGGAGCGGGTGCCCCACACGGCCCTGCCGCCCTCCCCCACCACCACCGCGTTGCCGTTGTTCTCCACCTGGACGAACGCGCCGGGCATCCCCACCGTGCCGCTGTGCCACAGCGAGGTGCCGTCGGCGCGGTACACCCCCCAGTTTCCGTCCGTCCCCAGGAGGCTGTACGCGCCCGGGTTGCCGCCGGTCTGGGAGGACCACACCGCCTCCCCGGCCGAGTTCCGCACCACCAGGTTGCCGTCGTCCTGTTGGAGCAGCGTGTACTTCCCGTTCGGGGAGGTGCGGGACTGGCCGGCGCGCAGTCCTTGCCCCGGGTAGAGCCGGCTGCGCTGACGCGTGCTGTTCCAGATCTCTTTGCCGGACGCGTCCCGGATGACCACGACCGCGTCGTCGCGCACCGCGAGCGTGGCCCCGCGACCGTCCGTGGCACTGTGCCACAGCGGCTGGTCGTCCGAGCCGTAGACCACCAGGTTGCCGTTGACGCCGAACACGGAGTACGCCCCCGGGTCACCCTCGGTCTGGGTGCTCCAGCGCCCCCGGTCCGCGCGGTCCAGCAGCACGAGATCGCCGTCGGCGCGCTGGGTGAGCCGGAACTCCCCGTTCGGGGACACGATCGCGTCCCCGGCGTGCAGCGTGGTGCCCGCCGCCACCTGGCCCACGTGCTGCCCCAGGTGAGTCGTCTCGTCCGGCTGGGTGCTCTCAGGATCGGTGGCGGCCAGGAAGTCGTCGAGCCGGTCCGCGGCGGAGGAGGTTCCCCCTCCCCGAGCGCGCTCGGCAGCGCCGATGCCGCTGGTGCCGGGGTTGGTGTCGGTGCCGGCGAGGTCGGTTTCGTCCATCCCTCCGACCGTCCAGCCCAGCAGCGAAGCGGCCCCGCCGACCGCAACCACGGCGGCCACCACCGCCGGCAGCAGCAGTCGTCGGCTGACCATCATCTGTTCTCCCTCCCGGTTGGCGAGCCCGCCGCCGAAGTGTGCCCGGAGGGGCGGGCGAGGCAAAGCGCTTTGAAAAACCTCGAAACTCCGCCGAGATGCCGCTCCCGGGCGCCTACCGGGCCGCGCGCGAGTGAGCTGGGCCACTCTGCGGGACGGCGCAGCCCCTGCCCGAATTAAGACTTTCTAATGTTTGCAACTGATGAATTTGGCAAGTAGCAACGTGACCTGGTTGGTGCGCTGATGAGCACGCCCCTCTACCAAGCCAAGGCGGACTTCTTCAAGACACTCGGGCATCCGGTGCGGATACGGGTGCTGGAGCTGCTCGTCCAGCGCGAACACGCGGTCTCAGAGCTGCTGGCGGATCTGGGCATAGAGCCGGCCAACCTATCCCAGCAGCTAGGGGTGCTGCGACGGGCCGGGCTGGTGACTGCCCGCAAGGAAGGCTCCACCGCGTACTACTCCCTGATCAACCCTCAGGTCGCGGAGCTACTGGCGGTGGCCCGCCGGCTCCTGACCGAAGTGCTGACCGGGCAGGCCGAACTGCTGGCGGACCTGAAGGCGGAGGCGGAGGGATGATCAAGTTACTGAACAAAATCCGCCGAACCGGCCGGGTGGCGGAACCGGCCCCACCCCGACCACCACTGTCCTGCCCCAAAGCGGAGCGGCTGGCCGGGTCGGTGCAACTGCGGCATGTGGACGCAGGGTCCTGCAACGGGTGTGAGGTCGAGATCGGGTCGGTCTTCGGGCCGGTGTACGACGCGGAGCGCTACGGTGCCCGCCTGGTCGCCTCCCCTCGGCACGCCGATGCGGTCCTGGTCACCGGCCCCGTCACCCGGAACCTCGCTGAACCGCTGCGTCGGACCGTGGCGGCGCTGCCGGAGCCGCGCATCGTGGTGGCGGTCGGTGACTGCGCCATCAACTGTGGAGAGTTCAAGGACGCGTACGGGGTGGTCGGGGCGGTCGAGGACGTGGTCCCGGTCGACGTGAAGGTGCCCGGATGCCCGCCCACCCCGGAGGCGATCGTCACGGCGTTGCGGGGGTTGACTGGCCGGTGAACCTCATCGAATGGGGCCTGGCGGGGGCGACCGGGGTGGCGGTGCTGGGGGCGTTGGTCGCCCTCCTGACCCCGGAGCGCGCCCGGTCGGTGGTGGCCGGGATCGCGGTGGCGGGGGTGGGAGGGGCCGGACTGGCCGCCGGAGTCGCCGCCATCGCCGGAGAGGAGTTCACCGCCCACCTCCCGGAGTTGCTGCCCCTGTTCGGAGTCACGCTGACCCTGGACCACCGGGGGGGCTGTTCATGGCGGTGGCCGGAGCGGTCTGCCTGGTGGCCGCCGGTTACGGCGTCAGCTACGCCGGCGGTGGGCACGGCAACCGGAGCCGGTCCACTCAGGCGACGCTGCCGCTGTTCACCCTCACCCTGGTGCTCGTCCCCGCGGCCGGCAGTGTGTCCACTCTGCTGGTGCTGTGGGAACTGATGGCGTTGACCTCGCTGGTGCTGGTCTTCACCGACCACCGCGCCCGCCCGCAGGTGACCAGCGCCGGGCTGTGGTACGCGGTGATGACCCACCTCGGGTTCGTGGCGATCCTGGCCGGCCTGGTGGTGTTCGCGGCCGCCGCCGGTGGGGACACGTTCGAGACGCTCCGCACCGCCCAGCTCTCCCCCGGGTTGGCGACGGTGGTGTTCGCCGCGGCGCTGATCGGGTTCGGGTCCAAGGCGGGCCTGGTGCCGCTGCACGTGTGGCTGCCGCGGGCCCACCCCGAGGCTCCGTCGCAGGTGTCCGCCATGCTCAGCGCGGCCATGGTCAACCTCGGGGTGTACGGGGTGATCCGGGTCGGCTTCGATCTGCTGGGCGCCGGGCAGCGGGGCTGGTGGCTGGTGGTGTTGATCCTGGGGGCGGCCTCGGCCCTGTACGGGATCCTGCACGCGGCCATGGCCAGTGATCTGAAGCGGCTCCTCGCCTACTCCACCGTGGAGAACATGGGGTTGGTGTTCCTCGCGGTCGGGGTGGCCGGCTGGTTCCACACCCTGGGTGAGGAGCGGTTGGCGGCGCTGGCGTTGGCGGCGGGCCTCCTGCACGTGGTCAACCACGCCGGCTTCAAGACCGTGCTGTTCCTGGCCGCCGGTTCGGCGGTTCGCGCCACCGGCAGCCGGGACCTCGACGCCCTCGGCGGGTTGAGCCGACGGATGCCGGTCACCACCGCCCTGTTCGCCGTGGGGGCGCTCGGGGCGATGGCGCTCCCGCCCGGCAACGGGTTCATCTCCGAGTGGCTGCTGTTGCAGTCCCTGGTGCACCCACCGGCGGGGGCAGGGGTGACGACCGCGCTGGTGCTGCCGGTGGCGGTGGCGGTGGTGGCGCTGACCGCGGGGTTGGCGGTGGCCACCTTCGTCAAGGCGCTCGGGGTCGGGTTCTTCGCCCGGGCCCGCAGCCGCGCCCCGGAGCAGGCGGTCGAGTCCCCGCCCCTGCTGCTCGCCACCACCGGGGTGGCGGCGGCGGCGTGCGTGGCGCTGGCGGTGGCGCCGGCGGCCTTGGGGCCGGCCCTGTCCCGCGCCACCGGGGCCACGCTGGGTGTTCCCACCGATGTGGTCAGCGGGGCGCTGACGGTCCGGCTGGCCGGGATCGCCAGCACCATCTCGCCGCTGCTGATCCTGGCCGCGTTGGTCGCGGCGGTGGTGGTGGCGGCGCTGCTGGTGCAGGTGGTGGCGCGGCGCCCGGCGCGGCGGCGGGAGGCGCCGCTGTGGGACTGCGGGGCCGGGCCGCCCACGCCACGGATGCAGTACACCGCGACCTCGTTCGCCGAGCCGCTGCAGCGCGTCTTTGACGACGTACTCGCCCCGGAGACCGCAGTGGACACCCACCTCGCCTCGCCGTACCTGCTGGCCCGGATGCGCTACCAGCGCCGGTTGCCGGACCGGATCGAGCACTGGTTGTACCGGCCGGTGCTGGCCGTGACCGCCGCCGCGGGCCGAGCCGCCCGCGCGCTGGCCAACGGTAGCGTGCACCGCTACCTGGCGTACGGGTTCTTCGGCACCATCGGTCTGCTCGTCGCCCTGGTGGTGATCCCATGACCGCAGTGATCGCTTCCTTCGCCCAGGTCACCATGGTGGTGCTGGGCGCCCCCCTGCTCGTGGGGGTGATGCGGCAGGTCCGCGCCCGGATGGAGGGCCGCGTCGGGGCCGGGGTGTGGCAGCCCTGGCGGGACCTCCGCAAGTTGTTCCGCCGGCAGCCGATCACCCCGGTCGGCACCACCTGGGCGTTCCGGACCGCGCCGCTGGTGCTGGTCGGCACCACCCTGGTGGTCGCCGCCACCATCCCGCTGCTGACCACCACGACCGCGCTGGACCGGGCCGCGGACCTGTTCGCAGTGGTGGGGCTGCTCAGTGTGGGCACGGTGGTGCTGGCGTTGGCGGCGTTGGACACCGGCACCGCGTTCGGTGGCATGGGCGCCAGCCGGGAGATGACCGTGCTGGCGCTGGTGGAGCCGACCATCCTGGTCGCGGTGTTCGCGCTGTCGGCCCGGGTGGGCTCCACCAACCTCGGGCAGCTGGTCGACGCCACCCTGCACAACCCGCTCCAGGTGATGTCCCCGGCCAGTCTGCTGGCCGCCGCCGCGCTGCTGGTGGTGACGATCGCGGAGACGGGTCGGCTGCCGGTGGACAACCCGTCCACCCACCTGGAGCTCACCATGCTCCACGAGGCGATGGTGCTGGAGTACTCCGGTGCGGACCTGGGGCTGATCGAGCTGGCCGCCTCCATGCGGCTGACGCTGCTGCTGGGTCTGGTGGCCAGCCTGTTCACTCCCTGGGGGATCGCCACCAGCCTGGCCGGCCTGCCGCTGGCGCTGCTGGCCTTCGCCGCCAAGGTGACCGTGTTGGCCATGGTGCTGGCCGCCGCCGAGGTGCTGCTGGCCAAGCTGCGACTGTTCCGGGTGCCGGAGCTGCTCGCCGGCTCGCTCGTCCTCGCGCTGCTCGCCGCTACGACCTCGTTCTTCCTCGCCTGAGAGCCGCCGATGATCGATCACATTCAAGCCCTTCACCTCGCCGCCGGGGTGTTCCTGCTGACCGCGGTCGGGGCGCTGTGGCGCCGGCAGCTACCGGCGAAGGTCCGACTGTTGGTGGTCCAGGGCGTGGCACTGGCCGCGATGATCGGAATCATTGGCGCCCAGCGGGCTGACCTGGAACTACTGGCGGTCGCCCTCGGCCTGGGCGTCCTGCGGGCCGGGGTGATGCCGGCGCTGATCCGGCGGGCGCTGGTGCCGCTGCCGCAGGAGCAGCGGGAAACCCGCCCGGTGGTGGACGTGGCCACGTCCCTGTTGGCCGCTGCCCTGTTGACGCTGCTGGCCTACGCGGTGACCCGACCGCTGGTGGCGCTGGATCCCACCCCGATCACCGCGGTGCTGCCGGTGGCGGTGGCGGTCGTGCTGATCGGGTTCTTCACCCTCACCACCCGGCGCCGGGCGCTGTCCCAGATGGTGGGGTTCCTGCTGCTGGACAACGGCATCACCGCCACCGCGTTCCTGGCCGCCGGCGGCATCCCCCTGGTGGTGGAGGTGGGGGTCTCCTTCGACGTCCTGCTGATCGTCCTTGTGCTGCAGATGCTGACGCGGCGACTGCGCGCCACTGTGGGCACCACCGACCTCAATGAACTCCGGGAGCTGCGCGACTGATGCCGACCACGCTGCTGTTGTTCGCTCCGATCGGATTACCGCTACTGGCCGCGGTCAGCCAGGCCACCGGCGGTGGCCGGCGTTGGTCCACCGCGGTCGGTGTGGCGACCAGTGTGCTCCTGCTGACCGCCGCGGCGGCGTTGGCCACCGAGGTGACCCGGTCCGGACCGGTGGAGGCGGCCGGCGGGCTGCTGAGCGCCGACGCCCTGTCCGGGTGGATGCTGCTGGTGGTCGGCGCGGTCGCGCTGCTGGTGTTCGCCAGCGGGGACCGGCACGCGGGTACGCCGTAACTCCCGGTGGTACCCCATTCAGCTGCACTTGTTCATCGCCGCCATGGCCACCGCGGTGCTCGCCGGCAACCTCGGGGTGCTGTGGGTGGCGGTGGAGGCCACCACCATCGTCACCGCGTTCCTGGTGGGGCACCACCGCACCCGGACCGCCCTGGAGGCGGCCTGGAAGTACGTGGTGCTCTGCTCGGTGGCGATCGCCCTGGCGCTGTTGGGCACCATCCTGCTGTACTACGCGGCCCGGCACGCCGGCCTGTCCGGGATCTCCGCCCTGGACTGGTCCCAACTGGCCGCTCACGCCGGAGAGTTGGATCCGGCGGTGACCCGGATCGCGGTCGGGTTGGCGGTGTTGGGATTCGGCGCCAAGGCCGGGCTGGTACCGCTGCACGCGTGGCTGCCGGACGCGCACAGTCAGGCCCCGGCGCCGATCTCCGCGCTGATGTCCGGGGTGCTGCTGTCGGTGGCCCTGTACGCGGTGCTGCGGGTCAAGCTCGTCGCGGACGCGGCGCTCGGCCCGGCGTACCTGCGGACGCTGCTGCTGATCCTGGCGCTCGCCACCCTGGCGGTGGCGGCGGTGCTGCTGCTGACCCAGCGGGACTACAAGCGGCTGCTGGCCTACTCCAGCATGGAGCACATGGGGCTGATGGCCCTCGGGGTGGCGGTGGGCACCAAGGTGGCGATCGCCGCGGTGCTGCTGCACATCGCCGGGCACGGGCTCGGCCAAGACCGTCGCGTTCCTCGGCAGCGGTCACATGCTGCACCAGGAAGGCACCTCCCAGATCGCCGGGTGCGGGGACTGCTGAGCCGGGCGCCGGTGCTCGGCGGGGTGTTCGGGGTGGCGACGCTGGCGCTGCTCGGGCTGCCGCCGGTGCGCTGTTCGCCAGCGAACTCGGGTTGGCGCGGGCGCTGGCCGCCGATGGGCTCGGCTGGGTGCTGGTGGTGGCGTTCGGGCTGGTGCTGGTGGCGTTCGCCGCCATCGGTACCCGCACCGCCGGGATGCTGTTGGGTGGCCCGGCCGCTCCCGTCGTCCCGGTCGACGCGGAGGCCCCCGCCCTGGTGGGGGCCGGGGTCACGGCGGCCCCGGCCGGCGGGGCGGGGAGCACGGTCCCGGCTCCTCGCCCCCGGGCGAGCGAGTCGCCCTCACCGGCGCGTCCGGCCCGGGTGGACCTCCCCGCACCGCCGCCATCCCACTGGTGATCGGGTTGATCGTGGTGGCGGTGCTCGGGGTCACCACCTGGCCGTTGACCGATCTGCTCACCGCCGCCGCCACCGTCGCAGGAGGATCATGACTGCGTTGTCGCATTCGTCGCCGGCCGGCTCCGTGGACGAGTGGGCCGGCACGCCGGTGGGCTACCGCCGCACCGCGGTGACCGTCACCAACGACACCCTCGCCGACCGGGCGGGCGCGCTCGCCGGCCAGGGCTACCGGCTGGCGCTGGTCGCGGCGCACGACGACGGGGACGCGCTCCGCGCCGTCTACCTCTACACCGCCGCCGGCCCCGGACCGCCGGGTGGAGCTGCACCTGCCGATCGACCTGGCCGACCCGGTGGTGCCGAGCCTGGCCGCCCTGTCCTTCCCGGCCGGACGGTTCGAGCGGGAGATGCACGACCTGTACGGGATCATCCCGCGGGACCACCCGCTGCCGCGTCGACTGGTCCGGCACGACCACTGGCCCCGCGGCTGGTACCCGATGCGGCGGGACGCCGGCCCGCCGCCGGAGTTCGGGGAGGAGCAGCCGTTCCCGTTCCTGACCGTGGAGGGGCCCGGGGTGTACGAGATCCCGGTGGGGCCGATCCACGCTGGCCTGATCGAACCGGGCCACTTCCGGTTCTCGGTGGTCGGGGAGACCATCCTCAAGCTCAAGGCGCGGCTGTGGTACGTCCACCGGGGCGTGGAGCGGCTGTTCGCGGGCCGGGAGGTCGCCGACGGCATCCCACTGGCGGAACGGATCTCCGGTGACACCGCGGTCGGGCACACGCCTGGCGTACTGCCGGGCGGTCGAGGACGCGCTCGGCCTGGAGGTGCCGTCGCGAGGCGCGGCGGGCCCGGGCGCTGCTGCTGGAGCTGGAGCGGCTCTACAACCACGTCGGAGACCTCGGCGCGCTGTGCAACGACGTCGGCCACGGCATCCTGCACACCCACGCGCTGCGGATCCGGGAGCGGCTGCTCCGGCTCAACGCGGAGGTGACCGGGCACCGGCTGCTGCGGGGCGGGGTGCGGGTCGGTGGCAGCGCGCTGCGCCGGGTGCCGGACGCCGGACCAGGTGGCCGCGATCGCCGCCGACATCGCCGAGACTGGTGGACCTGGCCCTGGGCAACAGCCTGGTCGCGGAGCGGTTCACCGGCACCGCGGTCCTGGCCGCCGCCCAGGCCCGGGACCTCGGCACGCTCGGCTACGTGGCCCGGGCCAGCGGCCTGCGACCTCGACGCCCGGCGGGACCACCCCACCGGGGCGCTGGCGGGTGGCGGACACCGACGCGGACGTGCTGCCGTGCCGGTGCACACCGGCGGGGACGTGCTGGCCCGGTTCCAGCAGCGGGCCGCGGAGATCGAGGCGTCGGCCGCGCTGCTGGCGCTGCTCGTACCCACCCTGGAGGCCCGGACGGTGACCGGCGACCGCGGCCCCGGAGGAGGCCGCCCGGCGCCCCGCTCCGGGGTGGGGATCGTCGAGGGCTGGCGCGGCACCATCGTCCACCGGGTGGAGCTCGACGCCGACGGCACCGCTCACCCGCAACAAGATCGTGGACCCGTCGTTCTTCAACTGGCCGGCGCTGCCGGTCAGCCTGGCACGACACGATCGTGCCGGACTTCCCGCTGGCCAACAAGAGCTTCAACCTCTCCTACGCCGGCAACGACCTGTGACGAGGAGGACGGTGCCCAGGCGGCGGTCGCGGTACGGTCAACCTCATGACCGAACCCGCACACGCTGGCGCGCCAGCCGGTGACCCGGCTCCGGCACGCTCCGGCATCGGGGTGGCCGGGGTCCGCGTCGGCCACTGGACGGATGCGGCGGCGCAGACCGGCTGCACCGTGATCGAGTTCCCGGAGGGCACCGTCGCCTCGTACGAGGTGCGGGGCGGGGCGCCCGCCTCCCGGGAGCTGGACCTGCTGGCCCCGGACAAGACGGTGGCCCGCATCGACGCGGTGCTGTTGACCGGCGGCTCGGCGTTCGGGTTGGCGGCCGCCGACGGGGTGATGCGCTACTACGAGGAGCGTGGGCGGGGCGTCGTCACCCCGGGCGGGGTGGTCCCGATCGTGCCCGCGCTGGCGATCTTCGATCTCGCGGTCGGCGACGGTACGGTCCGCCCCACCAGCGAGTCCGGCTACCTGGCGGCCCAGGCCACCCAGGGGGAGCAGCAGCTCACCGGCGCCATCGGCGCGGGCGCGGGCGCCTACGTGAGCCATTGGCGCGGCCTCGAGGAGCGACGGCGCGGTGGGCTCGGGTATGCGGAACATCGCCTGGACAACCTGGTGGTCGGCGCCCTCTGTGTCGTCAACGCCTTCGGAGACATCGATGACGGGCGGGGCGAGATCCGTTTCGACATCGCGCGGGCGCTGACGGCCCCGTTTGAGACCGCCGCGGATCGGGCGCACACCACCATCGGCGTGGTGGTCACCAACGCCCGGCTCGACAAGGTCGGGTGCCAGATCGTGGCGCAGGGGGCCCACGATGGCCTGTCCCGGGCGCTGACGCCCCCGCACACCCGGTTCGACGGCGACGGTTTCATCGCGGCCGCGACCGGCCACGTCGCCGCGCACGTCGACATCGTCCGGTTGCTGGCCCTCGCCGCCGTCACCGACGCGGTCCGCAGCGTGGCCCGCCTCACCTGACCGGGTGATCCGCGCGGGTTTATTCGCTTGCGCTGGCCCTCGGGCCGGATGAGGGTGCAGGTATGCCGTTTCCCCGCCGCTCCGCACCGTCGAGTCTGGTCACTGAGGCGTTCGTCCTGCGTCCGATCCGGGCGGAGGACGCGGAGCAGGACTACGCCGCGGTGATGGAGAGCAAGGAGTACCTGCGCCGCTGGGAGCAGACGAGTTGGCCGGAGGACGACTTCACCGTCGCCGCCAATCGGGCGGATCTCATCCGGCTCGAGCAGCGGCACCGCGACGGCGTCGCCTACACCTACACGGTGCTCGACCCCACCCAGGCCACCTGCCTCGGCTGTGTCTACCTCCTGCCGCACGACGCCACCTTCCTCACCAAGGCGACCATCACGCCCGTGGCCGCGGACGACCGGTGGGAGGAGGTCGATGCCGCGATCTACTTCTGGGTGCGGGCGTCCGCACTGGCCAATCAGACCGATCGGGTGCTGCTGGACACCCTCCGCAGGTGGCTGGCGGAGGACTGGGACCTCGACCGCTACGTCTTCGTCACCAGTGAGCAGTTCACCCAGCAGGTCGCGCTGATCGAGAGTACGGACCTTCAGCTGCGGTTCCACATCAGAGAGCCCGACAAACCGGGGCGCTATCTCGCCTACGAGTGAGCGTGTGCCCGCCGGACCGAGGCGTCAGGGCTGATCGCTCCCCCGCTGCCCACGCTTCCCCGATCAGCGGGGTCCGCCTGGGCGCACTCGTCAGGTCTCCGCCCGCACCCCACCCCTGATCGCGCTGCGCCCGGATGTGTCCACCGCGGTACGTGGAGCAAAGGTGCCCGGCTCAGGTGGCTACCCCTGAGCCGGGCACCTTCCTCAACCCCCGGTGTGGGTCAGCGACGAATCAGCGCGGGGGAATCCGCCAGGCCCGGATCACCTCCTGTGCGACCCGGTTGCCGTCGGTGTCCCAGGCCTCCACCTTCACCGACGCGAACCCGCTGCCACCGGCCCCGTCGGTGAACGACAGCCGCACGTCGTACTGGCCGTCACCGGTGCGGTGCACCGGCCGGGACTGCCAGGTGTCGCCGTCGTCGTACGACACCCACGCCCGCACCCCGGCGATCTGGCCGCCGCTGGCACCGGCCTGATGCGTCACGGTCAACCCGAGGGTGTACGGACCACGGTGGTCCCGCGGGTGCGGGGCGGCGTTGGTCAGATCCACGGTCGCGTCGTAGGCCACATTCAGCAGCGGCAGCATCTCCGCACCGGCGGCCGGGCGCTGCGACGGCAGCGTCCACACCGTCCGGGTGGTGGTGGAGGTCCGCCACCACGGGGCGTCCCGGTTCACCTCCAGCTCCAGCCGGTACTCGGCCGCCTCCGACGACACCGGGAACTCACCCCAGGCCCGGGCCGCCTCGGTCACCAGTTCCCCGTCCCGGTAGAGCCGGAAGCGGGTGGTGTCGACCTCACTGCTCGGGGTGCCGTAGTGGCCCGCCAGGTCGGTCCACTCGTAGATCCTCAGATCCAGGGTGTCGTAGTCCCGCACCGACCGCGCCACCGGGACGGTCCCGGGGGCCAGGAGCTGCTTGAACCAGTCCACCTCGGTCCGCTGGCCGGGCTGGAAGTACCGGATCGACTCCATCAGCGAACCGGTGAACGGCGGCTCGGCGTACAGCTGGTGCTGGTACCGGGTGTCCCCGCCGACCAGGTAGTCCACCCGGGTGCCCGGCACCGCCATCGGTTCGGCGAACCCGATCGAGGCGAGCTCGTACGGCCGCCAGTTGTGCCGGACCTCGTTCATGGTGTGGTCGGTGACGTCACTGTGGAACCGGTTGGTGACCGCCACCAGTTCCTCGGGGTCCATCACATAGGTGAGGTCCTCCGTGATCCGGCCGGGCTGCGGCAGCACCAGGTCGTACAGGAAGTCACTGACCACCGTGCCGAACAGCCGCACCGTCACCGGACCCTGATTCAGCAGTTCCCGCAGCGCCAGCCCCTCCTCCAGGGACAGGCTCATGATCGGGATCTGGGCGTTGTCCCCGGCCGATCCGGAGAAGTTACCGGCGACGTTGTTGTGCACCACGACCGCCTCGGCGCCCGCGGCCCGCGCCGCCGCCTCCTTCTCAGCGAAGCTGCCCTCGCCCCGGCTGACCAGCACCACCGCGCCGGCGGCGTCCACGCCCTGGTAGTCCTCCGGACGCCCGTAGCCGGCGTAGACCAGCGGCAGCTGGTCGTCGCCGTCCACCGCCGGGGAGCCGAGCATCAGCTCCACCGCCAGGTCCTGGTCGACCGGGTCGACCACGCTCAGCCCCAGCGGGGTGGCGACCAGCCGCCAGTGACTGTAGAACTCGAACGCCCCCAGCGTGACCGGTTCGGTCGGCAGCGCGAACTCCGGCTGCGCCGGTCCGGTGTAGCTGTGGGTGTACGCCCCCCGCTGGGTGGCGGCGCGGTGGTAGGCCACGGTGGTGACGCTCTGGGGTGCGCTCTCATGCCCGGGGGTCTGCACGGTCAGCGGCACCGCCGGGCGTGCGTCCAGCACCACGCTCACGTCCTCGGTGACCTCCACCTCCGGTGCGGCCACGAACACCCGCTCCTGGGTGAACTGGACCGGCTCGTCGTAGGTGTAGATCACCCCGGCGATCGAGTACGTGCCGGCCGGCACCCGTACCGTGGTGGTGCCGCCCTCCCGGAACGGGATGCTGGTCTCCTGCAGGATCGAGAAGTCTGCCACGTTGAGCACGTCGAACGAACTGATTCCGGCGGCCGGACGGCCGTCGCGGGCGATCCCGGTCACGGTCAGGTTGTAGCTCTCCTGCTCGATCAGGAAGCCCACCGGCACCCGGGCCACCACCGCCCCGTCAGCCTCGGCCACCAGGTAGCCGCCGTACAGGCCGTACGGCAACTCCCTCGGGTCGAGAGTGACGGTGACTTCGGCGGTACCGCCGGGCGCCAGGTCCACGGTGGTCGGCTCGACCGACAGCGCGTCGCTGGCGGCGTGGCCGTCTCTGCTCTCCACCTGCAGCGACAGCGTCAGACTGGTCGCCGTGTCCCCTCGGTTGGTGACGCTCACCTGCTCGCTGACCGGGTCCAGCTCGTCCTGCGGGTACGGGAAGTAACCCAGGTCCAACGGGGACGGGCTGACCAGCACCGAGGTGGACAACGCCTGCGGCAGATCGATCCGGCCTCCACCCTGCTGGTAGACGTCCAGGTTCGGGTGCGGCACCGCGGTGGTGGCCAACAGCGCCTTCACCTCCGCCGCCGACAACTCCGGATACGCCTGCCGCAGCATCGCCGCCGCGGCGGCCACGTGCGGGGCCGCCATGGAGGTGCCGGAGATGGTGGTGTAGTGCTCCCCCACCACCGGGCCCAGGGCGGTGCCCTCCGCCTTCGCCGCGGTGATGCTCACGCCCGGCGCGGTCACATCCGGTTTGATCGCGTGGTCACCGACCCGCGGCCCCTTACTGGAGGTGGACGCCAGTTGCTCCGACTTGTCCACCGACCCCACGGTCAGCGCCGCGGCGGCCGCGCCCGGGGCCCCGACCGTGTAGTCGCCGAAGGCGCCACTGTTGCCGGCGGCGATCACGAACAGGACGTCGTACTCGTCAGTGAGCCGGTTGACCGCCTGGCTCATCGGGTCGGTCCCGTCGGTGGCCGCCCCACCCAGGCTCATGTTGATCACATCGGCGCCCTGCGCGGCGGCCCACTCCATGCCGGCGATGATGTCGGACTCGAACCCGTTGCCGTAGTCATCGAGTACCTTGGCGTTGATCAACTCAACCCCCGGCGCCACCCCGACGTATGCCCCGTCCGAGGCGGCCCCGGAGCCGGCGACGATCCCGGCCACGTGGGTGCCGTGGCCGTGCCGGTCATCGGCGGTGTCGGAGAACTCCGCGAAGTTACGCTCCGCCACCACCTTGCCGACCAGGTCCGGGTGGTCACGGTCGATACCGGTGTCCAGCACCGCCACGGTCATCCCGGCGCCGTCGTAACCGGCGTCCCAGGCCGCGGGCGCACCGATCAGCGGCACACTCTCCGCCAGGGCCGCCTCCACCTGGCCGTCCAGCCACACCTTGGGCGTGGTGGCGGCGCTGGTCCGCAGGCCGGCGCCGGCCAACACCGGGTGCACCGACTGCCACCACCGGCCGTCGGTGTCCACCACGCCAGCGGCGCCGTCAATGCTGGACAACTGCGCCGACATGGTGAACCCGGGGGCGGCGTGGACCGCGGCGGTCCGCCCCACCGGGGCGGTCGGAGCCGTGGTGATCACCGGGACTCCGTCGGTGTAGCCGTACTCCACCAGCTTGGTGACGTTGAACAGCTCCCGGTCCAGCACCTCCGGGATCAGCCCAGCCGCGTCCGAAGGTACAACGTAGACGCCACTGCCATCGTCAATGGTCTCGAAGCTGGCCGGCTGGCCGGCCCGCTCCGCCGGCTCCACCGTCGCCGCTACCCGGCCACCGGCCAGCGTCTCCACCCGGACCCGGTCGCCGGTGATGAGGGTGACCACCTCTGCCTCGGTGGTCGCCGTCGCCACCGGATCGAACCCGTCCGGGACAAGGTCGGGGGCGGCCCAGCCGGGCGTAGCCGCGAGCGTGAGCGCCAGCAGTGAGGCCGGCGCCGCGGCCCACCATCGTCTAATATGGACTGACTGTGGCGGCGGGGCCGCTT
Organism: uncultured Actinomycetota bacterium; assembly: GCA_963809545.1. Taxonomy (GTDB): domain Bacteria; phylum Actinomycetota; class Actinomycetes; order Mycobacteriales; family Micromonosporaceae; genus Natronosporangium. Next base: position 48,788 of record CAWEKD010000011.1, read on the forward strand.
TCCTCCATCGGCGCATGTGCAAGCGCCACCAGTGCCTCATAACCATGATCAACAGTCTCGGCAGCGGCGGAAGGAATAGCTACCTGTAAAACAACCTATTCATCTGCGGGTACGCGGGGGCGGCCCGGCACCAGGCCGGATCCGATCGCCTGCACCGCCAGGGCAGTTCGCGAGGAGACCCGCAATTTACGCATGGCTGACTGCACCTGCTCGGCCACTGTCCCCGGCGCCTTCCCCAACGCCTCAGCGATCTCCCGGTTGGTGCGCCCGGCGGCCACCAACCGGACCACCTCCAGCTCCCGGGGAGAAAGCTGGTCCCCGTAGCCGCGTCGGCCACCCCGCCAGGTCCGGAGCACCGGTCGACCATGCCCCCGCAGCTCCCCCGCCACCCGTCGGGCGTCGCCGTCGGCGCCCAGGTCCGCCAACCCGTCGTGGACCGCCGTCAGCTCCGCCAGCGTCTCCTCGTCGCATCCGACCCTCAGTCGACACCGAACCCGGCCCCACCGGGCACGCAGCACTTCGTACGGACGAGGGAGCTCCTGCCAGGCCTGAATCGCGCGCGTGTAGACCGCCGCCGCCCGCGCCGGTTCGCCCCGGTGAGCGGCCACCACCGCGCGACTGGTCAACAGCGCCGCCCGCGGCGCCGGGGCTGATCGACCCCGCAACCCCGTCGCCACCGCGCCCACCAGCCTCTCTGCCGCGGCCACCTGTCCGGTTCGTACCAAGGCCTCCACCCGGACCGGCAGCAACTCCGCCGCCCACACCCAAATCCGTTTACCGACCAACAACTCGATGGCCGCATCGGTGATCCGCTGGGCCGCCACCGGGTCCCCTTCGTCCAGCCGCAACCGGCCGAGCCCCGCGGCGGCGGAGAGCTCCAACGGGACCACTCCCCGGCGGCGGGCCTCCGCCAGCACCTCCTCCAACTGCTGCGCGGACTGCTCCCACTCCCCTTGCGCCAGCGCCAACCAGCCCAACACCAGCATGGCCTCGAGCTGCGCCACCCGCTCCACCCGATCGGCCTCCACCAGCGCCGCGGCTCGGACCGCCAAATCCCGCCAGGCACCGGCGAACCAGTCCAACCGCACCAGGGTGGCCAAGGTGATCTCCTCGACCCGCCCCAGCCGGTGGGTCCGGGCGAGGGCGAGCGCCCGCTGAAGCAGCTCCCGCGCATGCCCATCCCGCCCCCAGTGGATGGCCGCATCCCCGATGTTGAGATGGCCCCGGGACAGGTGCAGCAGTTCCGCCAGGTTGTGGCCGGTCTCCGGCAGCTGCTCCGCCAGCTCCCACCCGGACTCTGCCCCCAGCTGCAGCAGCGCCGCCGCCCGGTCCACCAGCAGCCCCAGCCGGTCGACGGCGGACATCGGGGCCTCGGCGAGCCGCTCGGCCCGGCGCAACCAACGCACGTGCACGGAGGCCGGCCAGGGGCTGGACCGGGGCCAACCCAGTTGGATCATGCTTTGGGCGGCTTTGACCGGCGCCCCGTGCAGGTGCCGGACCGCTCGGGCCAGCTCCAGATAGGCCGCGGCGTGCTCCCCCTGCTGATTCAGCAACCGGCCGAGCAGCGTACGCAGCTCCGCCCGTTGTGCGACCGGCAGCCGGGCCTCCGTCAGCAAACCGCGCAGCGCCGCCATGATCCGGTCCGCGGGGGGATCGTCTCCCTGCAGGAACAGCACCGCCTCGGCGCACTTACGCACCACCCGCGCCCGCTGCGGCAGCGGCAACGCGACAGTCAACAACGGATCCAGCAGCCCGGCGGCGGTCAGGTGGTCGCCGGCCGCGACGGCCGCATCCGCCGCCTGCTCCGCCCAGTAGGCCCACCGTTCCAGGTCCGCTCCGTGCCGAAAATGCTGCGCCAGCCGCGCCGCCGGCGGCGGCCGGTGGCCGGCCAGCACCTCTCCTGCCCGCAGGTGCAGCCGGCGTCGCTGCGGCCCCGGGAGCGCCTCGTACACCGCACCGGCGGACAGGGCGTGCCGGAACGCCACCCGGCCGCGCGGGGTACGGCGCAGCAGCCCCGCCGCGACCGCCGGGGCGACGGCGGCCTCCGCTTCGGCCGCCGTCAGCGGTAACTCCGCCACCTCCGCCAAGACCGCGGGCGCGGCGGGGGCGGCCATCACCGCCGCGGCCCGCAGCAACCGCTGCGTCGGGGCGGGCTGCCGCCCTATCCGTTCCAGCGTGGCGTCCCGCACGGTCGGGGGCACCCGCATCGCCGCCAGGCTGGCCCGCACCCACTCACCGTTACGCCGTACCAGGTCGGCCCGCTCCCCCAACAGCCGGACCGACTCCTCCACCGCCAACGGCAACCCGTCGGTGTGTTCGTGCAGCACCGCCGCCACCGTCTCTGACACCGGCGCGCCGTCCAGCATCGACGACACCAGCGCGGCGGTGGCGGATGCGTCCAGCGGCGGCAGCGTCATCCGCGCCGCCCGGACCGTCGGCGACCGGTGGTGGACCAACTGCAGCAGCGGGGAGCGCTCCGGCAGATCCTCCGGCCGGTACGTGACGATCAGACTCAACCCGAGCCGGGGCAGCTGCTCCTCGACCAGGAACCGTAAGAATTCCAGTGAGACGCCGTCGGCCCAGTGGGCGTCCTCCACCACCAGCAGCTCGGCCCGGAGCGCGTGGATCACGCCGGCCAACGCCTCAAAGAGCTGGCGACGCCCGGTCCACGGGTCAGGCGCCGACCACGGGGGCGACGGCGGTAGCGTGTCCGCCCACTCGGGAAACAGTGGCCGCAGCGCCCCGGCCGACTGCGGCAGGGACAAGCCGGCCAGTGATTCCGGTCCGGACCGCAGCGCGTCCACGATCGGGGTCAAGGTGGAAGGCTCCTGGTACGGCGGGCACACCCCCACCAGCGGTCGCCGAACCCGCGGGAGCCCGTCCGCCGCAGCGGCGCCGCCGGCGACCGGCGGCGCTGACCGTTGCCGCAGGAACTCCTGCACCAAGCGACTCTTACCGATCCCCGCCTCGCCCGCCAGCAGCACCACCGCCGACCCCTCGGCGAGCAGCTCCGTCAGCTGCCGCAACTGTCGGTCCCGGCCGACACACGACGGCGCAGTGATCAGGAGCGGCCTCCCCCGGTGCTCACGCATCGGCGGGCAACCTCCTCCCATGGCTGCCGGACCGGTTTAGTAAATGAGCATATGTCATGTGCCGGTTTAGCCGGACGAGCACCTATTTGCACGCTACGGTACGCATGTGGGGCCTGAACACGTGCGCCCAGCACCGGACCCACCGGTAACGGGCAGCACTTCCGAGCAGCACACCCTGACCGGCCACCCGCTGGATCCGGTCACGATGGTGGCTGCCGAGCCGACCCGCCCCGCGCCAGCCCGGCACACCGCCGCGGTCGGCATGCTGCGGCGACAGTACGCCGCCCTCCCACCCGGAACCCCGGTTCGGCTCGGCAAACGCACCTCCAACCTGTTCCGGTTCCGCCCCGCCGCCACCGGGCCGGTGTTGTCAGCGGAACGCCTCGACCGGGTACTGGCGGTCGACCCGGCGGCCCGGATCGCCGACGTCCAAGGCATGGCCACCTACGAGCACATCGTGGCGACCACCTTGCCGTACGGGCTGATGCCGCTGGTGGTGCCGCAGCTGAAGACCATCACCATCGGTGGCGCGGTCAGCGGGTTGGGGATCGAATCGTCCTCGTTCCGGCACGGTCTGCCGCACGAGTCCGTCCACGAACTGGAGATCCTCACCGGGGACGGGCGGGTGGTGACCGCTACCCCGTACGGGGAGCACGCCGACCTGTTCGCCGCCTTCCCCAACTCGTACGGCACCCTCGGCTACGCGCTGCGGCTCCTCATCGAACTCACCCCGGTGCAGCCGTACGTACGGCTGACCCACCTCCGGTTCACCAACGCCGAGGACTGCCTGACCACCCTGGATCAGATCTGCCAGGAAGGCAGCTACGACGGGCAGCCGGTGGACTTCCTGGACGGGGTGGTGTTCGCCCCGGACGAGCTGTATCTGACCGTGGCGCGGTTCGTGCCTGAGGCCCCGGAGGTCAGCGACTACACCGGGCAACAGATCTACTACCGGTCGATCCCGGAGCGCACCGTCGACTATCTGACCGTCGCGGACTACCTGTGGCGGTGGGACACCGACTGGTTCTGGTGCTCGCGGGCGTTAGGGGTGCAGCATCCGACGGTACGGCGGCTGTGGCCCCGCCGGTGGCGCCGCTCCGACGTGTACCGCCGGTTGGTGGCGCTCGACCGCCGCCACCGGCTCTCCGCCCGGTGGTATCGGCTACGGGGACAACCGGAGCGGGAGGACGTGATCCAGGACGTGGAGCTGCCGGTCGACCGGACCGCCGCCTTCCTGGAGTTCTTCCACGCGGAGATCGGCATCAGCCCGATCTGGCTGTGCCCGCTGCGGCTGCGCGCCGACCACCCGTGGCCGCTGTACCCGCTGACGCCGGGCGAGCGGTACGTCAACCTCGGCTTCTGGTCCACGGTGCCGCGGGCCCCGGATCAACCGGACGGGTACCACAACCGGCGGATCGAGCAGGTGGTCGGCGAACTCGGCGGCCACAAGTCGCTCTACTCCACCGTGTACTACCCGCCGGAGGAGTTCTGGCGCCGATACAACGGGCCGGTGTACGCCGCGGTCAAACGGGCGTACGACCCGGACGGGCGGCTACCCGATCTGTACGACAAGTGCGTCCGGCTGCGTTAGGGGGCGAAGATGCGGTTGGCAGACGTGTTCCGGCTCATCGTCGGCGACCAGTCGCCGGTGGAGTTCCGCGGGTACGACGGCAGCCGCGCCGGCCCCGCCAACGCCGACGTCCGCGTGGAGATCCGGTCTCCGCGCGCGCTGTCCTACCTGGCCACCTCGCCGGGGGACGTGGGGCTGGCCCGGGCGTACATCATGGGCGACCTGGAGGTCCATGGCGACCTGTACACCGCCATGGCCAGCCTCACCCGGGTGGACCTGGACCTGTCCTGGCCGGTGCGGTGGCGGGCGTTTCGCGCCCTCGGAGGGGTGCGGCTGCTGCGACCGCCGCCCCGGCCCGGGCTGGAGGCCAAACTGCGGGGCCGACGCCACTCCAAGGCCCGGGATGCGGCGGCGATCGCGCACCACTACGACGTGTCCAACCGCTTCTATGAGCTGCTGCTCGGACCGTCCATGACCTACACCTGTGCCCTGTTCCCGCAGCGAGTCGACCACCCTGGAAGAGGCGCAGTTCGCCAAGCATGACCTGGTGGCGCGCAAGCTGGGGCTGCGCCCGGGAAAGACCCTGCTGGACGTCGGCTGCGGCTGGGGCGGGATGGTGATGCACGCCGCCGCCCACTATCGCGTCCGGGCCCTGGGGGTGACCCTGTCCCGCCGGCAGGCCGAGTGGGCCCAGAAAGCGATCGCCGAGGCGGGCTTGTCCGACCTGGCGGAGGTGCGCCACCTGGACTACCGGGACCTGCCCGGGGACGATTCGACGCGATCAGCTCGATCGGGCTGACCGAACACATCGGGAAAGCCCAGCTGCCTGGCTACTTCCGATTCCTGTACGACCGGCTGCTGCCCGGTGGGCGACTCCTCAACCACTGCATCACCCGGCCGAACAACCTCGCCCCCGCCAGCCGGCGGCGCCACTTCATCAACCGGTACATCTTCCCGGACGGGGAGCTCACCGGGGTCGGGCACCTGATCTCCGTCATGCACGACACCGGGTTCGAGGTGCGGCACGAAGAGAACCTGCGGGAACACTACGCCCGTACCCTCACCGGCTGGGCGGCCAACCTGGACACCCACTGGCAGGAGGCGATGGCCGAGGTGGGGCTGCGCCGGGCCCGTACCTGGCGGCTGTACATCACCGGTTCCCGGCTGGGCTTCGAGCGCAACCAGATCCAGCTGCATCAGGTGCTGTGTGTCAAACCGGACAGGGCCGGGCGCAGCCACGCCCCGCTGCGTCCGGAGTGGGAGCCGCCGGCCAGTCGGCCGGAACAGCTGGTATGACCGTCCGCCGGTCAGGCGGCTCTGATCTGCTCCCGGCTGGCTGGCCCCACCACCGCCACCGGGCACTCCGCGTGGTGGATGAGCGCTTGGCTGACCGATCCCAACAGCAGGCCACGGAACCCGCCCAACCCGCGGGCCCCCACCACCAGCAGGCGCGCCTCCCGGGAGGCCGCCACCAGTGCCTCATGCGCCGGGTGCTCCGTGTCGACCTCGGGGCGGATGGTGAGCTCCGGATATCGCTCCGCCAGTGCGGTGAGGATCTCCTCCACCTCCTCTGACGCTCCCGGTGGCGGCATCCCGGCCTGCGCCTGTTCCACCGGCCATCCTGGCCCTCTCGGTTGGGCGTACCGGACCAGCAGCGGTACCTGGTGGGTGCGGGCGGTCTCGGCGGCGAACTCGGCCGCCCGGCGCGACCCCTCGGAGCCGTCCACCCCCACCACCACCGGTGCCTCCGGCCGCAGACTGCCCCGGACGATGATCACTGGGCAGGCGGCGTGGTTGGCCAACTGGACCGCGACCGAGCCGAGCAGCAGATCGGTGAACCCTCCGGTGCCGCGGTGACCGACCACCAGGAGACCGGCGTGGCGGGAGGCGTCGGTCAGCAGCTCGGCCGGAAACCCGTCCCGCAGCCGGGTGATCACCGGCTGGTCCGGGTAGGTCCGCCGGACCCGACGCGCCGCGTCCCCCAGCAGCTGCTCGGCCTGCTCGTGCCGAACGTGATCGGTCGGGCTGCCGACCGCTACCACCGGTACCAGGTCCGGGGGCGAACCGGCGGGCAGCGTCGGCGGCGGCAGCGCGTACACGATCTCCAACGGCACCTCCCGTCGGTTGGCCTCCTCCGCCGCCAGGTCCGCCGCCAGCAGGCTCGGCTCCGAGCCGTCCACCCCCACTACCACCGGGTCCCCGGCGCCCCGTAGCCGGTCCGCTGGCAAGGGTGCGCTCACCACGCGGTGTACAGTCACGCTCCCCTCCTGCCCCGGAACCTTCCCCGCCACACCCCCGATCTCCCGGCGCCCACGCCTCGATCCCGAGCGGCTCTGTCGTCCCGAACCGGACGTGGGACACTTTCGCTGACGATCTACCCAAGATCCTCGACGAAAGTGTCCGATGCCCCGGACCGCACCCCTCATGGCTCCGGGCAGCACCCCTCATGGCGCGCACCCTCTGCCGGCACCGCTTCGGGCGGCGAGGATCGCCCGTACCTCCTCGCGGACCTGCTCCGGCTGGTACACCAGCCGGGTATGGCTGAACCGGACCACCAGGATCCCGAGCGTCGCCAGGGCCGCGTCCCGACGCAGATCCCGTTCTCGCTGCTCGCGGGAGCCGTGGAAGGCCGCCCCGTCGAGTTCGAAATTTGTCCGGGTGGGATGGTGGTAGACGTCGAGGTACACCGTCCGGGACCCCAGCCGCACCGGCACCTGCCGTGCAAACCGCGGCATCCCCGGGCCGGTGAACACGTGGTCGTGTCCCCACAACTCCAGCTCGCTGCGGCACCCGGCCGCCAGTTTGGCGAGCAGAACCCGCAGTTCCCGTACGCCCGGCAGGTTCCTCGCCCCGGTCAGGGCCGCCGCTATCCGGGCCGGGGTGGTCCACCGCTGCCCGACCGCGTAGAGCAGTGGTGCCCGCTGGTGCGGGCCGGAGCCGTACGGCCAGGCGTCCACCAGCGACTGCTCCAGCCGGGTGACCGGCAGCCCGTTGCGGACCACCACCGTCGGCGGTTCGGGGCGGAAGCCGACCCGGCGGTGGGCGACGATACCGGCGACTCGGATCCTCCGCTCCGGGCCGGTCAGGATGTGCACCTCGGGGTCGTCCGGCACCGGGACTCCCCACACCGCCAGGGCGCTGGTGTGGCTGAGGGCGGCGCCGGGGCCGGCGAACGCGAGCGCGGCCCGGCGCCGCGTATCCGGATCACCGACCAGCTCGGGTCGGACCGCGACCCCGGGGAAGATCGTGATCAGGTCGCCGATCGCGACCGCGTACGACCAGACGTGGGGCGGTATCGACCGCAGGGCGGCCCGTCTGGTCACGATCCCCCGCCCTTGTTCGAGGAGCGCGACGAGTGTCCGGTTCACCGGCTCACCGTGCCGGATGTACCCGCGCTCCTGCCGGCCCTCGTCCCGACGGTGTGGACAACCAGCCGCCCTGTGGACAACTCCCGTTTGGGCGGGGTGTGTGCTACTGCCCTGGATCCGTGGACCCTTGCCCGGTTCCCGTGCACTACCGCCGCAGATCCCCGGAGCGTTGGACACTTTCGTCGAAGATCTTGGGGAAATCGTCAGCGAAAGTGTCCAACGCTCGGCGGTATCAGGCGAGGAGCCGGTCGACTGACAGAGGCCTGGCGGGATAGGGCGGTCAGTAGATCAGGCGGTGCGCCGAGGAGACCCCGGCCCGATAGAGGGAGCCGGTCACCGTACGCTGCCGGGCCAGTGCCGCCCGCGCGGCGTTAGCGCCGGGCCCGCCGTGCACGCCCGGGCCGGGATGGGCGGAACTACTGGCCAGGTACAGCCGGTCCACCGGGGTGTCGGCCCGCCCCAGCCCCGGCACCGGCCGGAAGACCAGTTGCTGGTAGAGCGCGGCGGTGCCGCCGCCGATCGCACCGCCGACCAGGTTGGGGTTGAACCCCTCCAGCTCCTCCGGGCCGGAGATGCGCCGGTCGACCACGAGCGCGCGCAGCCCGGGCGCGTACGCCTCCAGCGTCGCCTCGATCCGCTCGATGTGCCGCTCGACCGCACCGGCGGTGACCGCACTCTGCGGCAGGTGGGTGTACGTCCACAGCGACTCCGTGCCGGCCGGAGACCGGGTCGGGTCCGCGGTGGTGAGCTGCCCCACCACCAGGAACGGTTCGAACGGCACCTCGTCGCGGGCCAGGGCCGCGGCGTACCGACTCAGATCCGCCACCGTTCCTCCGATGTGAACGGTTCCCGCGGTGGCCGCCGCGGGATTGATCCACGGCACCGGCCCGGACAACGCCCAGTCGATCTTCACCGTGGCGGCGTCCCACCGGAACCGCGCCAGGTCGGTGACCAGTCGACCCGGTAGCTGAGCCGGATCGACCAGCTGCTGATACAGCGCCGGGGCCGGTACATCCGCCAGCACCGCCTGCCGGGCCCGCCACCACTCCCCGCCGCGGGTACGGACCCCGAGCGCCCGCCCCCGGGCGACCGCGATCCGATCCACCGGCAGCCCGTACAGCAGCCGCACCCCCCGGTCCAGGGCCCGCCGCGCCAACGCCTGGGCGAGCTGCCCGGCCCCACCCTCGGGCACCGGGAAGCCGTACTGCTGACCGAGCATGGTCAACAACCAGCCGTACAGCCCTCCCCGGGCTCCTCCAGGGTCAGGTCAGTGTGCAGCGTGCACCCGGCGAGCAGCGCCCGGGCACCCTCTCCTTCGAACAGCTCCTCTCCGAGCCGTCGCGCCGGCAACAGCATCCGCCGCGCCAGCCGCAGCGCCCCGCCGAGCCCGAGCCGCCGCAGCAGCCGCGCCGTGGGGCGCACCGGCGGAAACGGGGTGAACAGCGCCGCCAGCATCTGGTCGTCCAGCTGCCGCCACTGGTGGTACAGGGTGAGCCAGTGGTCCGCGTCCGGGGCGGCGAACTCCGCTACCGATGCGGCGGTCTGCTCCGGATCCCGGTTCAACACCGCCGCCCGACCGTCGGGGAACACGTGCGCCAACACGTCCGGAGCGTGCCGCCAGCGCAGTCCGTACCGCTCCAGCGTCAACGCCCGCAGCACCGGTGACGCCACCCCGAGCGGGTAGAAGGCGCTGCCCAGGTCGGACACGAACCCGGGCGCGGGCGCACTGGAGCGGACCGCGCCACCGGGGCCGGCGGCGGCCTCCAGGACCAGCACGTCCCAACCGGCGTCAGCGAGCAGGTTGGCGGCGACCAGTCCGTTGTGGCCGGCCCCGACCACAATCGCGTCTGCGGACTCTAGCGACGTGGGCACCGGCGTACCTCACGATCAGCGCGCAGTCCGGGCGAGTTCCGGTGAGGCGGTCTCGAGCGGCACCTCGGAACTCTCGATCAGCCCCAGCTGGGTGGTCTGTCGGGGCTGCAACGCCTCCAGAATCCAGTCGCTGGCGATCCGCAGCCGGTTGGCGGGGATGGTCAGTAGGTGGTATCCGTAGGTGACCAGCGCCGCCAGCGGCCCGCCCAGGGTGATCCCGAACGGGTTGGCCGCCGCCTGCATCCCGCCCAGATCCACCGCGAACCCGAGGTTGTGGTGGCGGTACGGCCGCGGGCTGGTCCGCCCGAAGGTGGCGGCGATGTTGCGGGCCACCAGCTTCCCTTGCCGCTGGGCGTGCTGGGCGGTCATCGGGGTGATCTCCCCTGGCCGGGTCAGGTCCGGCACCGCCGCCATGTCCCCGCAGGCGAACACCTCTGGGTAGCCCGGCACGCTGAGGTATTCGTTGACCTTCAACCGCCCCTTCACCGTGGGCAGCCCCAGCGCCTCCACCAGTGGATCGGGCCGCACCCCCACACACCACACCAGCGTGCGGGTGGGGACTTCCTCCCCGTCGGACAGCTTGACGCAGTCGGCTCGGGCTTCCTGCACCGAGGTCTCCATCCGCAGCTCGACCCCGCGTTGCTGAAGCACCCGGGTGGCGATCTGCGACAGTCGTTCGTCCAGCTCAGGCAGGATCCGGGGAGCGATGTCCACCAGGATCCACCGTGGCTGCATCCCTTGCAGCCGCGGATGCCGGGAAGCCAACTCCCGGGTCAGCAGGTGGCCGTGCGCCGCCACCTCGGTGCCGGTGTAGCCGGCCCCCACCACCATGAACGTGGTCCGGGCGGTCCGCTCGTGCGGGTCATCGGCCGCTCCCGCCAACTCCATCTGTTGGATCAGGTGGTCGCGGAGATAGAGCGCCTCCGGGATCCCCCGGAATCCGTGCGCATACTCGGCCACCCCGGGGATCGGCAACAGTTTGCTGACGCTACCGGCGGCCAGCACCAGCCGGTCGTAACTGATCTGCCGGCGCCGGCCCTCCGGATCGACGTACCCGACTTCCCGACGATCGAAGTCCACTGTGTCGACTTCGCCGGGGACCAGCCGGACGCCGGGGAGCCGGCTGGTCAGCGAGACCGCTACCCGCCGCACATCCAGGACACCGCCGGCGGCCTGGGGCAGTAACGGCAGGTAGAGGAAGTAGTTGGTGGTGCTGACGACCACGATCTCGGCGTCCCGGCCCACCCACCATCGCAACCGGCGCGCGGCGTGGAAGCCGCCGAATCCGGCTCCGACGATGACGATACGTGGCCGCTCCATAGGTGAACCTCCTCGGTCAGGCACCCGGCTTCAGTACGACCTTCGAGTACCCCTCCTCGCGCGCATCGAACTTCGCGTAGGCTTCTGGGGCTTCCTCCAGCGGTAGTTCCTTGGAGACCACGAAGCTCGGCCGGGCCCGCCCGGCGATGATCAGGTCCCGCAGATGCCGGTTGTAGCGCTTGACGTTGGCCTGCCCGGTGCCCATCCGCAGACCCTTCTCAAACAGCTTGCCCATGGCCAGCAGCAGGTTGCCGTGCTTGGCCTCCTCCGACGGCGCCCCCGGGTCCCGGGTGACGTACAGTCCGACCACCCCGAGCGAGCCGGTGGGACGGACCGCGTCGATCAGGGTGTTGAGCACCACCGCGGGCTGCTCTTCCCCTTCCGCGACCGTGGCCTGGTAGCCGACCGCGTCGATTCCCCGGTCGGTACCTTCGCCGTTGTTCATGTCCCGGATCTGGCTGGCCGGGTCACCCTGGGTGTAGTCGATGGGGATGGCGCCGATCTGCTCCGCCAGCCGTAGCCGGTTGGGCACCCGGTCCACCACGAACACCTTGGCCGCGCCCCGGATCAGCGCCGAGTAGGCCGCCATCAGCCCGACCGGTCCGGCCCCCATCACCGTCACGGTGTCCCCGGGGCGGACTCCCGCCATCTCCGTGGCGTGGTAGCCGGTCGGGAAGATGTCGGCCAGCATCGCGAAGTCGTTCTCGAACTCTTCCCCGGGCGGCAGCTTCAGGCAGTTGAAGTCCGCGTACGGTACCCGCAGGTACTCCGCCTGTCCCCCGGTGTAGGGCCCCATCGACACATAGCCGTAGGCGCCCCCGGCGAAGCCGGGGTTGACCGTCAGGCAGAAGCCGGTGTTTCCGGCCAGACAGTTCTTGCAGAAACCACAGGCCACGTTGAACGGCATGGACACCCGGTCGCCCTCGACCAGGCTGGTCACCCCGTCTCCGACCTCGACGACGATGCCCATGTTCTCGTGGCCGAACACCGTGCCTGGTTCGGCAGCGGTACGCCCCTCGTACATGTGCAGGTCGGAACCGCAGATGGCGGTCGAGGTGACCCGGACGATCACATCGGTGGGTGCTTCGATCCGTGGATCCGGTACCTGCTCCACCGCCACCTGATGTGGTTCCTTGTAGACAACCGCACGCATTGACAACCTCCCCGTTACCTGGTGCCGGCCAGTTGCCGGCTGAACTGTTCCACCAATGCCTCACAGAAGGCCGGCAGGTCAGCCGGCCGGCGGCTGCTGATGAGGACGTTCGGTCCCCGGTCGTCGACCACCACTTCCCGGTCGACCCAGTTACCTCCGGCGTTGACGATGTCGGTGCGCAGGCTCGGATACGACGTGATCGTCCGGCCCGACAGCACTCCGGCCTCCACCAACGTCCACGGGGCATGGCAGATCACCGCCACCGGTCGGCCGCTGGTGACGAAATCCCGCACGAACTGGACCGCCGGCGCACTCATCCGCAGGAAGTCGGCGTTGGCCACCCCGCCCGGCAGCACCAGGGCGCCGAAGTCTCCCGACTGCGCCTGGTCCACGGTCTGATCGACCGGCCAGCTGTCGGCCCGGTCCAGGTGGTTGAACAGAATCGCCTCCCCGGCCCGCGGGGCGAGCAACATCGGTCGTCCACCCTCTTGGGTGACCGCCTCCCACGGCTGCGTGAGCTCCACCTTCTCCGTGCCTTCGTTGGCGATCAGGAACGCCACCGTCAGTCCGGTAAGCCGATTCGCCACGACGGTCCCCCCTTTCGATTCCGGTCTCACCCGTCCGCGTGCCGGTGCCGCGGTACTAGGTGTCCGGCAGGGTCGTACCCGCGGACACCTAGTGATATGCGCAGGTCGGGATCTGCCGGTTATCCCCCGCGGGGATCGGGAACGGCACTACCTGGCACCGACCAAGGGAGGAACCATGAAGGCACTACGGTTCCATGGGCGCGGGGACCTGCGGGTCGAGGACATCCCGGAGCCGCAGGTACGCGAAGATACGGTCAAGGTGAAGGTCGACTGGTGCGGATTGTGCGGCTCGGACCTGCACGAATACCAGGCCGGCCCGATTTTCATCCCGACCGAGGAGAATCCACACCCGGTCACCGGGGAGCACCTGCCGGTGGTGATGGGGCACGAGTTCGCCGGCACGGTGGCCGAGGTCGGTCCAGGGGTGACGGGGCTGTCTCCCGGCGATCCGGTGGCGATCGAGCCACTGATCTATGACGGCACCTGCTACGCCTGCCAGACCGGGCACCACAATGTGTGCAAAAACATCGGTTTCCATGGATTGTCCGGCGGCGGCGGTGGCTTGGCGGAGTATACGGTGGTTCCGCGCTACATGGTGCACAAACTACCCGAAGGGGTGGGCACCGACGTAGGGGCGCTGGTCGAGCCGATCGCGGTCGGATGGCACGCGATGCGGCAGGCCGGATTCCAACCGGGACAGACCGCGCTGATCACCGGAGCGGGTCCGATCGGGGCGGTGACCCTGCTGTGCCTGCGGGCGGGCGCGGCCCGGTGGGTGGCGGTCAGTGACGTCTCCGATGCGCGTAAGCAGTTGGCGCGGGACCTGGGGGCCGACGCGGTCTACGATCCGCGCGAGGTGGACGTCGCGGAGATGGTCCGGCAGGAAACCGACGGCATCGGGGTGGACGTCGCGTTCGAGTGCTCCGGCGCGAGCCCGGCGCTGCAGTCGGCGATCTCCGCCGTCGCTCCCCATGGGGTAGTCTGCAACGTGGCGATCTGGGAGAAACCGGCCGAAATGCAGCCGAACGACCTGGTGCTCAACGAGGTGGCGATGACCAGCAGCCTGGGGTACGCCTTCGACCACCCGGCGGTCCTGGACGCGCTGGCCCGCCACGAGATCGACACCAGCCGGATCATCACCGATCGCATCGCGCTGGACGACGTGGTGGAGGCCGGCTTCGACGAGCTGATCAACAACAAGGATCAGCACGTCAAGATCCTTGTGCACCCGTAACCGCCCAGGTGAGCGGAGCGGACCCGCGGATCACCGGCGACCGGGCCCTGCCACAGGTCCGCCCCCAAGAAGGATGCCCTTCTTGGGGGCGGTTCCTCGAGAAAGGGAAACCGTCCTCAGACGGAGAGCGTCGGATCGGGGGCGGCGACCCAGCCGATGACCTGCCGGGCAATGTCCTGAGCGGTCAGGCCCAGGTCGGCCAGGAGCTCGTTCCGGCTACCGTGCGGGTGCCAGTCGACCGCCACGCCGAAGTCCCGCAGCGGGGTCGACACGTCGGCGTCCCGCAGCGCGGCCGCCAGCGCGTCGCCGATGCCGCCGGAGCGGACACCGTCCTCCACCGTGACCACCAGCCGGTGGTCACGGGCCAGGGTGACGAGCTCCTCCGGCACCGGGCGGACCCACCGCGGGTCGACCACCGTGACGCCGTAGCCCTGTTCGGCGAGCCGGTTGGCGACCTCGACCCCGAGGTGGCCGAATGCGCCCACCGCCACCAGCAGCACGTCCCGCTGCTCCGACTCGACCAGCACGTCCACGGTGCCGATCCGCCGGACCGCTGGGAGGTCATCCGGGACCGCGCCGGTGGGGAACCGAATCACGGTGGGGCCGTCCTTGACCGCTACCGCCTCCCGCAGCTCCTCCCGGAGCGTGGCGGCGTCCCGGGGGGCGGCCAGCCGCAGCCCAGGCACCACCCCGAGGATGGACAGGTCCCAGATGCCGTAGTGGCTGGGACCGTCCGGACCGGTGATCCCGGCCCGGTCCAGCACGAACGTGACCGGCAGCCGGTGCAACGCCACATCCAGCAGCAACTGGTCGAACGCCCGGTTGAGGAAGGTGGCGTAGATCGCCACCACCGGGTGCAGCCCGCCCATGGCCAGCCCCGCCGCCGACGTGACCGCGTGCTGTTCGGCGATGCCCACGTCGTACACCCGGTCGGGGTGTTTGGCGGCGAGCTTGGCGATCCCGGTCGGGCCGGGCATGGCGGCGGTGATACCGACCACGTCCGGCCGCTCGTCCGCGATCGCGATCAGCTCTTCGGCGAACACGTTGGTCCACCGCTCGGTGGGCGACGCCAGCGACTTGCCGGTCTCCACGTCGAACGCGCTCGGCGAGTGCAGGCAGTCCTCGACGTCGTCCTCGGCCGGGCGGTAGCCGTAGCCCTTCCGAGTGACCACGTGCACGATCACCGGTCCGCCGAATCCCTTGGCCCGCCGCAGCGCGGACTCCACCACCGCGGGGTCGTGCCCGTCCACCGGTCCCACGTACTTGATGCCGAGGTCTTCGAACATCGCCTGTGGGGCGATGGCGTCCTTGAGGCCCTTTTTGACCGCGTGCAGGGTTTCGTACAGCGGCCGGCCCACCACGGGGGTGCGTTCCAGGGCCTCCTTGACCGTGTCCAGCAGCTGCTCGTAGCGCGGGGACAGCCGCAGGGTGGCCAAGTGGTCCGCCAACCCACCGATGGTGGGGGCGTAGGAACGACCGTTGTCGTTGACCACGATCACCACCGGATTGCGGGCGGCGGCGATGTTGTTCAGCGCCTCCCAGCACATTCCCCCGGTCAGCGCCCCGTCGCCGACCACTGCCACCACGTGCCGGCGTTCCCCGGTCAGGGCGTACGCCTTGGCCAGCCCGTCGGCGTACGACAGGGCGGTGGAGGCATGCGAGTTTTCGATCAGGTCATGTTCGCTCTCAGCCCGGCTGGGGTAGCCCGACAGCCCGCCCCGTTGACGAAGCTGGTCGAAGCCGGCCGCCCGCCCAGTCAATATCTTGTGGACATACGCCTGGTGACCGGTGTCGAACAGTAGCCGGTCCCGGGGCGACTCGAACACCCGGTGCAGCGCCAGCGTCAGCTCCACCACCCCGAGGTTGGGGCCGAGGTGACCGCCGGTACGCGACACCTTGTCGACCAGGAACCGCCGGATCTCGGCCGCCAGGGCGGCCACCTCGTCAGGGGTGAGGGCCCGGACATCCTCCGGACCCCGGATGGTGGACAAAAGACCGCCGGTGGCGTCCTCGGCATCGCTCATGCCCGCCGAGTCTAGTCCGGAGGTCCACCCGGTCACCGCTCGCCGGGTTACCGGGCACCGTCCGACCGATTCCAGGCGGTTTCCGGACCACCGTCAGGTCCACCGGGCGGGGTACGGGACCGGTTCACCCCGCCGGGGTGGACGGGGCCGGAGGGTGGTCACGCTGCACCCGACGCACCACCCAGATCGTGATGAGCAGCAGCAAGAAGTACGGTGGGGCGCCCAGCAGCAGCCGCGCGACGCCCAGCAGATGCTCCTCGTCGGCGTGGTAGAACACCGCCTGGACGGTCACTTTGGCGATCCATACCGCCGCCCACAGCAGCGTCAGCCAGTTGAAAGTCCGCATCAGCCGCCGATCCTGCCGCCAGTCGGCGCTGCCTTTGAGGAACAGCACCGACCACAGCCAGCCCACCAACGGGTGGCGCAGCACCACCGATGCGATCATCCCGGCGGCGTATCCGTAGCTGATGATGATGCCGGGCAGGTAGAAGTCGCGCGCTTCTCCCGATCGCCAGGCGATCACCGCGCCCAGACCGATGCCGAACAGACCGTTGACGGCGTATCGGACCGGTCGGCCCTGGGCGAGCCGGACGATCGCGAGCAGGACCGCCAGCGCCACCGAGGCGATCAGCGCTGGTCGAAGCGACCAGACCAGGTTGACCACCACGAACACGGTGATCGGGATGCCGGACTCGACCATCCCTCGCCAGCCGCCCAGCTGGTCGGAGACCTGCTCGGCGAAGCTGGGGACAGGCGGGCGATCCGAGCCGGTCGGTTCCGAGACCCGGTCTTGTTCATTCACGGCCACGCTCTACCCTCCGGCCGGACTGCTCCTGTCGTCTGCGCGGTGTCCGCTCATAGTACGAGTCGCCGCTAGCCGGTCGCCCACCCGACGCGGGCCCCACGGCGGCCGGGACATTCTCGACTCAGTCTCGCCGCGGCCGTGGGGACGGCTTCCGTTTGCGTGCTCCGCCCGAGCCGTCTCCGACCGCGCCGTTGGGGTGGTCGCCGGTCGGGTACGGGCTCGGGCGGGGGCGGCGCGCCACCGGCTGCCCCGCCGGCGGTCCGCTGGGGCCGGGCTGTCCCGCGACCCCCACCTGCCCCGCCGGGCTGGCCGGCCCGGCGGCCCCGGCCTGGGCGGCCCGCTGCTGCGCGATCTGGGCGGCCAGCTGCGAGGACAACCGCAGCGGTAGTGGCTCCTTGACCGGCCGGGCTTCGCCGTCCCGTTCCACTACCACCTGCCGCAGGCACTCCACCAGCGGCGTGGCCGCGGCCGGATCCACCGCCGCCGGCCCCTGGAAGACGGCGCGGACCAGCCAGCGGGGGCCGTTGATGCCAACGAACCGGAGGTCCTGAAGCCCCTGCGGGGTGCGCACCCGGGCCCGCAGCTCGGTGCCGTAGTCACCGGGCACCTCTTCGGCGGCCACCCCTTCCTGGAACAGCTGCTTACGGATCTCCTCCCGGACCTCGTCCCAGATCGGCTCGGTGCGGGGGGCGGCGAAGGCGCGCAGTTGCAGCACCGAATTTTGGTGCACCAGGAACACTTGCTGCACCCGCCCCTGCTGGTCCGCCTGGACCCGCACGTCCACCCCGGGCACCGACGGGATCTTCAAGCTGCCCAGATCCAGCCGCGCCTGGCCCGGTGGCGCCTCGGAGATGTCGTACGGCCCGAACCGGCCGGCTGGGGGAGGCGCTGGGGCCGGCGCCGACGTCGGCGCTGCCCGCTCCGGGGACGTCAGGTCGTCGGTCACCGCCAGTTCTTCCGCTAGGGAGCGACGGGACCGCTCCGCCCGCCGACCAGCCGGTTCCGAGCGGGCAGCGTGCCGGCCACCCCCGCGGCGACCTCGCGCGAATATCACCGGGCCTCCCCTTCCGTCACCGGCCCCAACGCTGCGTGCCCGCCGGTGGAACCGTGGCCAGCGGCGCCTCGGGCAGTGTCCGGTAGTTCGTCCACCAGCTGGAAGTCTGCCCGTTCCACCCGCTGAATGACAAGCTGGGCGATCCGGTCACCTCGGGCAATCTTGACGATGTTGGTCCGGTCGTGGTTGATCAGGTTGACGAGGATCTCCCCACGGTAGCCAGCGTCGATCGTGCCGGGGGCGTTGAGCACCGTCACCCCGAGCCGGGCGGCCAGCCCGGAACGGGGGTGCACCAGCCCCACGTACCCCTCCGGCAGTGCGATCGCCACTCCGGTCGGCACCAGCGCCCGCTCCCCCGGGCCCAGCTCCACGTCCCGGGCGGCCATCAGGTCGGCCCCGGCGTCGCCCGGATGCGCGTACGTAGGGACCGGCAGGTCCGGCACCAACCGTCGCACCGCTACCCGTACCTCGCCCACAGCGTCACCTCCGTTGGTACCGTACCGCCCGGACCACGCCGACCGATGCCTACCGGCGCCCAAGCCGGTCCCCTGGTTGGTTACCCTCCGCACATGCAGACCCGTGCGCCCGGTCCGGTCGACACCGGCCGGCCCCCGGTGTATCACGAACGCCTCACGATGCCGTGGTGGTGGTGGCCGCTGTCGCTCGGCGTGACCGCGATCGCGTTCGCGCCGCTGGCCATCGCCTTACCGGGGCCAGGGATCGCGCTGCTGGCGGTGCCGATGGCGGCGATGGCGGCCTGCCTGGCGTGGCTGGGGCGGATCCCGGTCACCGTGACCGAGGACGAACTGCGCGTGGACGACGCCCGCCTCCCCCTGCGGTACGTCGCGGACGCGATTCCGCTGGACGCCTCGGCCCGCCGCGACCTGCTCGGGCCGCACGCCGACCCGTTGGCGTTCGTCATCCAGCGGCCCTGGATTCCCGGGGCGGTGCAGGTAGTGCTCAACGATCCCGCTGACCCGACCCCGTACTGGGTGATCAGCAGCCGCCATCCGGAGCGGCTGGCCGCGGCGCTACGCCGGGGCTGACGGCGAAACGGTCATCCGGGCGAGGTCGTCCCGGACCCGCCGCCCGAGCGCCAGCGTGACGCGTCGGTTCACATAGGCGGCCGCACCGGCGCCGGCGAGCAGCGGCGCCAAGGTGGGCAGGTTCCGGCCGAGCCGCCGGGTCAAGCGGTCGGCCAACTCCCTCCGGGCAGCCGGCCGCAGCGCGGCCCCGACTCCGCCGGAGAGGAACGGGTCAATCCCCCGTTGGTGAGTCCACGCCCGGACGAGTGCCCAGGCCCGCTGCGTCCCGCGGGCCGGTAGCGGCACTCGATACACCGCGTGGAGCTCACCGAGCAACTTCAGTTCGACCGCCACCACCGCTACCGTCTCGATCGACAGCAGCACGGGTGCGGACAGCAGCGTCGGCGGCACGCTCCACTGCACGGCCGCCAGTCCGCCGCTGGCGGCCCCGATCCCCGCGGTGGCGCGGGCGGCGTTACGGAGCAGCCGGTCGGCCAGGTCCGGCCCGTCCAACCCGTGGTGGCGCTGCAAAGTGGGCAGGTCCCGGACCGGGATCTGCGGTGCGATCCGGCTGACCGAGTCGACGAGCCAGCGCACCGGTGCGATGGGCCGGCCGGGCCGGGGAAGCTGACGGGCGAGCCGGCGCAGCAGGCCGCGCCGACCAGACTGCGACAGGTCCGGTGCGGCCAGCTCGCCCAAGGTGGCACGCAACTCGGCGGAGCCGGACGCACCGGCCTGGTCGCCCGGATAAGGAACGCTCCCGAACTCAGGCGCACTCACGGCAGATCAGCTCACCGCCCTGTTCCCGGGCGAGCTGGCTGCGATGGTGGACCAGGAAGCAACGGGAGCAACGGAACTCATCGCCCTGCATCGGCAGCACCCGGACTGGCATCTCCTCGTCCGCCATCTCGGCGAGGTCCGCCCCGGGGAGCTCGAAAGTCTCCGCGGCCTCGGCCTCGTCGATATCGACGCTCGAGGACTGGGTGTCGACCCGCCGCGCCTTCAGCTCCTCGAGGCTGTCCTCCCCGAGGTCCGCATCGTCGCGACGCGGGGCGTCGTAGTCGGTGGCCATCAGTTGTGTCACTCTCCTGTGTCGTCGTCACTAATACCGCGTCATCGGCGGAGCCGAAACAGCGTCTGTGTGGTAACACCACGGCGATGCCGGGCGTTCCCGATCGTGGCAACCGGATCGGAGACCATACCCAACTCGATCGATCCGGCCCCTCATCCAACCACCGGGCACCCAGATTGTGACCTGCTTCACTTCCCCTTTCCGCCGGACTCGGAGGCAGAGAGTAGCCGGCCGCCCGACCGGATGATCGACCGGCACGCCGCACCCGGTTTCACCTAACTTTCCCCTAACTTCTTAGGTCGAACAGTCTGGACCGGCAGCGGTAATCCCGCACCGGCAACCTTGTACCCGGTTAGCGGCCCGAGCTTTCTCCGCTCCCGGCATAATCAGGGCCGGGCCAACGACCCAGTCCCGGCCGATGGTCCGGCACTGTTTCCTTCGGGGTACGGGGAGCCGTCACCATGTTGAGTTTCGCGCGTGTCCGCGCGCTCGCCATCGTCTCGTTCCTACTGATCAGCGCAACGATCGCGGTGGTGATCGCGCTGAACCGAGACGATGGGTCGGCGGTGGCGGAGTCGTCTTGTCCGGAAGACAGCGTGCTGGCCGACCTGACGCTGCGTGCCCCCCGAGACATCCAGATCAACGTCTACAACACCACTGACCGGGTCGGCTTGGCCACCCAGGTGGGGGAGCACTTCGCCAACCGCGACTTCCAGGTGTTGGAGATCGGCGACTCCGACGCCGAGGTGGAGGGGGTGGCGGTGCTGCGGTACGGGCCGCGCATGGTGGGCGCCGCCCACGTGCTGCAAGCGTACTTCCTCAACAATGCGGTCGAGGAGTTCGACATCACCCGGGAAGACGAGGTGGTGGACGTCCTGATCGGCCCCCAGTTCCAGCAGCTGGCCACCGAGACCATGGTCCGCCAGTCGATCGCGGCGCTCGGCAACGCGGTGGCGCCGCCGGGTACCTGCGGCGAGCCGCCGGGGGCCTAACCAGCCGACCGGTCGGCGGCGCTACGCCCTGAGCGCCGCCAGGCGGTCGTGCAGCGGCCCGAACAGCGCCGGCGGGGCCGCCAGCACCATCTCCTCCCCGGGCGGGGCGCCGGACAGTCCGGCCACGGTCAGCCCCGCCTCCCGGGCGATCAGCGCCCCGGCGGCCAGGTCCCACGGCTGCAACCACCGCTCAAAGTACGCATCCAGGACCCCCTCGGCCGCCAGGCACAGATCCAGGGCGGCCGCGCCGAGCCGGCGGATGTCCCGGACCTGGGGGATCAGCTCCGCCACCACCCGGGCCTGCTGGGCGCGCCGCTCCGGGTGGTAAGCGAATCCGGTCCCCACCAGCGCGTGACTGAGCCGGGTCTCGGAGGATCCCCGCAGCCGCCGCCCCTGCCGCCAGGCTCCGCCGCCGAGGGTGGCGGTCCACTCCTGGCCGGTAGCCGCGTTGAGGACCACCCCCGCCACCACCTGCCCGTCCACCTCCGCCGCCACCGACACCGCGTAGAACGGGATGCCGTAGAGGTAGTTGACCGTGCCGTCGATCGGGTCGATCACCCACCGCACCCCGGTCGGAGAGGGGCCGCCCCCGGCCGCGCCGTACTCCTCTCCGAGCAGCAGGTCGTGGGGGCGGCGCTGACGCAGCCCGGCGACCAGCTGCCGCTCCACCTCCCGATCGGCGGCGGTTACCACATCGGTGTCAGTGGATTTAGCGCTCACCTCCCCCACCGCCTCGGCCCGCAGTCTCCGGACCTGTTCGGCGGCGGGCCGCACCACCTCCAGCGCGATGGCGAGGAGGTCAGCCGGAGTGGGGCGCTCGGACGGGTTCAGGCTCATACTGATGGATGCCTCCGATCGAGGTGCTGGGCTTGCCCGGCGTGCACGCTAGGATGGCGACCGAGAACGTGGCTACAATTTGACGCCTACGCTTCCCGCACACCGCCCCGGCAGCCCCGGGCTGACCACGGGCTGGTGTGCCATGATCGTACGGAATACCGCTCGCTGCTTCCCGGAAGGTCGTCCGTGTCAGAGACCCGCCAGACCGGCGCCGACGTACGTTCCATCACCGACACCTTGATCACGCGTGCCCGGCAGGCCGGTGGTCGGATCGGTTCGGCCGTGGTGGCGCAAGTGGTCGAAGGGGCGGCGATAACGCCGGAACAGGCCAAGAAGGTCCTCCGCGCGCTCGCCGACGCCGGTGTCACGGTGGTCGTGGACGGTTCGGCCAGCCTACGTCGCCGTCGTGCCGTGGCCGCCCGCTCCAGTTCGGCCAAGTCCACCACTCGTACCAGTCAAGTCGATGCCCAAGTGGGCGACGGGTCGACCGACTCCACCAGCACGGAGTCGCCGTCCACCCGTTCCCGCAGCCGCACCACCAAGTCAAGCGGGACCACCCGCAGCAGTAGTCGTAGCGGCACCCGGGCGAAGTCCACCACCTCCGAGGCCTCCCCGGCCCCGGAGGATTCCGCCACCGCCAGCGCGGAGGCCGGTGAGTCGGACTCGAGCAAGAGCACGGCCGCCAAGCCGGCGAAAGCCACTCGGAGCCGGAGCACCCGGGCAAAGTCCACCGCGACGAAGTCCACCAGTGGCCGCAGCCGGAAGGCGACCTCGGCCAGCAAGGGCGGAGCCAGCGCTTCGACCGGTATCTCCCTGGATGAGGAGGAGGCGGAGGCGTTGGCGACCGATGTCGACGACGTGGAGCTGGAAGAGTCGCCCGGCATGGCTGCCCGGGCCAAGGCCGACGCGGAGGCCGACGACGACTTCGACTGGGACGACGACGAGTCGGAGGCCCTGAAGCAGGCCCGCCGGGACGCCGAGCTGACCGCGAGCGCGGACTCGGTCCGGGCCTACCTCAAGCAGATCGGTAAGGTGCCGCTGCTCAACGCCGAGCAGGAGGTGGAGCTCGCCAAGCGGATCGAGGCCGGGCTGTACGCCGCGGAGCGGCTACGGCAGGCCGAGGAGAAGGGCGAGGAGCTCCCGACCGAGCTCCGGCGGGACCTCACCTGGATCATGCGGGACGGTGAGCGGGCCAAGAACCACCTGCTGGAGGCCAACCTGCGGCTGGTGGTCTCGTTGGCCAAGCGCTACACCGGCCGGGGCATGGCCTTCCTGGATCTGATCCAGGAAGGCAACCTGGGGTTGATCCGGGCGGTGGAGAAGTTCGACTACACCAAGGGCTACAAGTTCTCCACCTACGCCACCTGGTGGATCCGGCAGGCGATCACCCGCGCCATGGCCGACCAGGCCCGCACCATCCGGATCCCGGTGCACATGGTCGAGGTGATCAACAAGCTCGGCCGGATCCAGCGCGAGCTGCTGCAGGACCTGGGCCGCGAGCCCACTCCGGAGGAGCTCGCCAAGGAGATGGACATCAGCCCGGAGAAGGTGCTGGAGATCCAGCAGTACGCCCGGGAGCCGATCTCGCTGGACCAGACCATCGGTGACGAGGGCGACAGCCAGCTCGGTGACTTCATCGAGGACTCGGAAGCGGTGGTCGCGGTAGACGCGGTCTCGTTCTCGCTCCTGCAGGACCAGCTCCAGCAGGTGCTGCAGACCCTCTCGGAACGGGAGGCGGGAGTGGTCCGGCTGCGGTTCGGGCTCACCGACGGGCAGCCGCGCACCCTGGACGAGATCGGTCAGGTCTACGGGGTCACCCGGGAGCGGATCCGGCAGATCGAGTCGAAGACCATGTCCAAGCTTCGCCACCCGTCCCGTTCCCAGGTGCTGCGGGATTACCTGGACTGACCTGGTTTGTCGGCCGGTGGCCGGGGGCCACCGGCCGACAAACCGAGGGTGGGATCTGGGCGCGGTCAGGAGTGACCAGTATCACCTGCGGGCACCAACCCTCTTGGGCAGCCCTATTGGTAACGATTACTGGCGAATAGGCAACATGTGTCCTCATTTGTGGACCGCAATATCCGATTCCAACCTGCAAGTCAACCACTGGTCGGGCTGACTTACACGGTGGTAAGGTCGGATCCCGTTCCGACGATCGGCCCGGTTGGACGTTGTTCCCCATCAGGTCGTTGACTCGGACGCGGCGCCTTCCGGCACACTGAACGTGTGAGCTGGCTCCCCGACCGGCGGACCGGGAAGCCTACCGGGCAGGTGGCTGTTTACATGGAAAAGGCCGAGACTGCCGGTGACGATCAGAGGAGGATCGCGATGCCCTCGACCCTCACGCCGCCGCCGGACACGGTGGCGCCCCTGGGCGCGGAGGACCGGTGCGACCGGTGCAACGCGGCTGGCAAGCTGCGGCTCACCATCTCTGGCGAGCGTGAGCTGGTGTTCTGCGGTCACCACGCCAACCGTTACGCGGACGAACTAGCCAAGATCACTGTCCGGTACGTCACTGATCCGGGCTTCACCTGGCGAGGAGCAGCGCTGCTCTCCCAGAACTGACCCTCACGAGCGGTAGACGTCAGACCGGGTGCGCGGGCGGTGGCCCGCGCACCCGGTCGTGTATCTGCTTCAGGGGCTCTCCCACCGCTGCGGGCTGTGCCCGCGCGTCACAGCTCCCGGATCGCCGCGATCCGGTCCCGCAGCTGCTCGATGGTGGCCTGCGCGCTGGGCGGCCCGCCGCACCGGCGCCGTAGCTCCGCATGGATCTTCCCGTGCGGCAGACCGGTCCGGTGGTGGTAGGCGGCGACCAAGGCGTTCAACTGACGCCGCAGCGCCATCCGTTGCTCCGCGGCGCTCCGCGGCGCCGGCGCGGGCGGATCCGCCACCGACGTCCCGGACCGCGGGGCCGGAGTGCGCTTCTGGCTGGCCTGAAGCTCAGCCTCCCGGCGCCGGAGCAGCATCGCCACCTGGTCCGGGGTGAGCAGCCCGGGGATGCCGAGATACTCTTCCTCCTCCGGGGTGCCGGCCGACACCGGCGTGCCGAACGACGCCCCGTCGAAGATCACCTGATCCAGCTCGGCGGTCGCCGACACCGCCTCGAACTGTTTGGTCTGCTCCTGCGCGACCGGCTCCCGCCGCTGCGCGCGAGCCAATGCCTCGTCATCCCACCCCTCGGTGGGCTTCCTACCCAGGACGTGGTCCCGCTCCGCTTCCAACTGGGCCGCCAGTTCCAGCAGCACCGGCACGCTCGGCAGGAAGATCGAGGCGGTCTCCCCCGGTCGCCGGGCACGGACGAACCGCCCCACCGCCTGGGCAAAGTACAGCGGGGTGGCGGCGTTGGTGGCGTACACCCCGACCGCGAGCCGCGGGATGTCCACCCCTTCGGAGACCATCCGCACCGCCACCAGCCAGCGTTGCTGGGAGTGGGTGAACTCGGCGATCCGGTCCGAGGCGGTGGCGTCATCGGAGACCACCACCACCGCGGGCTCCCCGGTGATCTGCCCCAGCAGCCGGCCGTACGCGCGCGCCGCCTGCTGGTCACTGGCGATCACCAGGCCGCCGGCGTCCTCCATCCCGTCGGCCCGGAGCCGGCGCAGCCGCGCGTCAGCGGCCCGGAGCACCTGCGGGATCCACTCCCCCCGCGGGTCCAACGCGGTCCGCCAAGCCTGCGCGGTGAGGTCCTTGGTCAACGGCTCACCCAGGCGCGCGGCCAGCTCCTCGCCCGCGTTGGTCCGCCACCGGGTCTCCCCCGAGTACGCCAGGAAGATCACCGGGCGGACCACGCCGTCGGCCAACGCCTCCGCATAGCCGTACAGGGAGTCGGCACGGGAGCGCAGCACATTGTCCCCGACCCGTTCATAGGTCACGAACGGGATCGGATTCTCGTCCGAGCGGAACGGAGTACCGGTCAAGGCCAGGCGGCGGGTGGCCGGCTCGAACGCCGCGCGAATCCCGTCCCCCCAGGTCCGGGACTCCCCCGCGTGGTGGATCTCGTCCAGCACCACCAGGGTGCGGCGGGCCAGCGTCCGCCGCCGATGCACCTGCGGCGCCGCCCCCACCTGTGCGTACGTGACCACCACCCCGTGGAAGTCGGGGGAGGTGTGCACGTCCGCGTTGCGGAAGTTGGCATCGAGTTGGATGCCGCCACGGGCGGCCGCCGCCGCCCACTGGTGCTTCAGATGCTCGGTCGGCGCGACCACCGTGACCGCGTCCACCGTCCGGTCCCGCAACAGTTCTGCCGCTACCCGGAGGGCGAACGTGGTCTTACCCGCACCAGGGGTGGCTACCGCGAGAAAATCCTCGGACCGCCGCCGGAGGTACTCCACCAGGGCACGACGCTGCCAGGCCCGCAACGGGCCGAATGCTTCCGGGTCGATCACCTCCGCGCCGGCTCCTAGGCGTCCGGCAGCGACTCGTGGATCTCCTTGCACTGCGGGCACACCGGGAACCGCTGCGGATCCCGGGAGGGCACCCACAGCTTGCCGCACAACGCCCGGACCGGGGTCCCCTCGATCATGGCGGCCATCAGCTTGTCCTTCGGCACATAGTGCGAGAACCGCTCATGGTCGCCGTCGTCGTACCGGTAGTCGACGCGCTCTTCGCGGGTGGTCTCGGTGTCCGGCATCGTGATGGGCGTGGTCATGTCTCCCAGTGTGGCAGGTGCCATTCGGGCCGGACAACGAACCCGACCATCTGGTCGACCGGGTCTCTACCCCACCGGCACGGGCGGGTCACCGCAGCGCTGCCCCAGCCGCTGCCGCGGCTCACCGGTGTCCGGGTCCAGTTCCACCACCCAATCCCCGTACGCGGTGCTCACTTCTAGCTGGTGTGCGGACCGGAACCGTACCTTCACCGTTCCACACCCCCGCCCCAGGTCCGCTACTTCCCGGGCGGTGAGTCCGGAGCCGTGCCAGATCCGCACGTACTGGTTGGGGGGAATGTCCCGGTCCTTGACCAGCACCACGGTGAACTTCCCGTTGGGGGACTGGGCCGCCACCCTCGGCTCGAAGCTGAAGTGCGCCCCGAACACCCCCCAGCCGATCACCCCTACCAGGCTCAGCACCATCAACAGCAGCCGCAGCCCCAGCCGGTACGCCTGGGTCGCCTCGTTGACCACCGGCAGCGCCAGCCACATACCCACCAGCGCCATCGGCGGCACCACCAGCAGGCCCAGCATGGGGTTGCCGAACTGGTATTCGAGCACCACCAACCGCCACGGGTTGACCAACCCCAACCCGAACAGCACCGCGGTGACCAGCGCCGCGATCAGAACCGGCCACCCCAGCACTCGTCGGGTGATCCACCACACGCGACGCCCCCGGCCGGCCCCCCGTCCCACCGTCATGTCGTCACCTTACTGTCGTGCCCCATCGGGCCGGTCATCCCCCATTGTGGTCGTAATCGATACCTGCGGCCATGATCAATACATTACGTACGCCGCTATAGTGCGGCTGTGATTACCGGGCAGGTGCGCTATCACCCAGAGGTAGCCGACGCACTACAGAACGCCGCGCCGGTGGTGGCGCTGGAAAGCACGATCATCGCCCACGGTCTTCCCCGCCCCGACAATCTCGAGGTCGCTCGCCAGATCGAGCAGGCGGTACGGGAACAAGGGGCGGTGCCGGCGACGATCGGCATGCTCGACGGCGAACTCGTGGTCGGGTTGGACGATGCCGAACTCACGCGGTTGGCCACCGCCGACCACGTCGCCAAGCTGTCGGTACGGGACCTCGCCCCGGCCGCGGCCGCCCGGCGGGACGGTGCCACCACGGTGGCCGCCACCAGCGCGGTAGCGGCCCGCGCCGGGATCGGGGTGTTCGCCACCGGTGGACTGGGCGGGGTGCATCGGGACGCTGCCCGCTCCTTCGACGAGTCGGCTGACCTGGTCACCCTGGCGCACACCCCGGTGGTCGTGGTGTGCGCCGGCGTGAAGTCCATTCTGGATGTAGGCGCCACCCTGGAACGGCTGGAGACCCTCGGGGTGACGGTGGCGGGGTACCGCACCACCCGGTTCCCGGGCTTCTTCATCACCGACAGCGGTCACGACCTGCCCTGGTCCCTGGAGTCCCCGGAACAGGTGGCGGCGGTGGTCCACGCCCAGCGTCAGCAGGGAATCAGCCGGGCGGCGCTGGTGCTCGCCAACCCGGTGCCGCCGGACGAACAACTCGATCCGGCGTGGCACGACCGGGTACTCGCGGAGGGGCTCGCGGAGCTGGCCGCGCAGCGGATCAGCGGCAAGGAAGTCACCCCGTACCTGCTGGCGCACTTCCACCGGGTCACCGGTGGGGCGAGCCTCGCGGTCAACGTCCGGATCATCCTGCGCAACGCCGCCCTGGCCGCCCAGATCGCGGTCGCGTTGGCCGCGTCGGGGGCAGCGACCGCCCATCGCCCCGCGGCCGGGTCGCCGTGACCCCTCGCCGGCGGGTGCTGGTGGTCGGGGACCTGGTCACCGACGTGGTGGCGGTGACCGCTCACCCACCGGCGGCCGGCACCGACACCCCGGCCCAGATCCACCTCACCGGCGGTGGCCAAGCAGCGAACACCGCCGCCTGGCTCGCCGCCCAGGGCGTACCCGTCACGTTGGTGGCGGCGGTGGGCGACGATCCGGCCGGTGAACAGCGGTGTGCGGAGCTGGCTGCGCTGGGGGTGGACTGCGCGGTCCGACGGGTGGCCGGCGTGGCCACCGGCACGCTGGTGGTGCTGGCCACCGGCGCCGAGCGCACCATGCTTACCGACCGGGGCGCCAGCGATCACCTCCGCCCCGTGGACGTGACTCAGGCGCTGGCCGACCGGCCGGACATCGGGCATCTCCACCTGTCCGGATACGCGCTCCTCGGGGCGGGGTCCCGGCCGGCGGCCCAGCACGCGCTCGCGTGGGCGCGCCGGCACGCCCTGACCACCAGCGTGGACGCCGCCTCGGCGGCCCCGCTGCGGCAGGTCGGTCCCGCCACCTTCCGGCGGTGGATCCACGGCGTAGACCTGCTGCTGGCCAACCAGGACGAGGCCGCGGCGCTGGCCGAGCTGCCCTCTCCCGCCGACACGGATGCGCTGCGCGATCAGCTCCGCGGACTGGCCGAGGCGGTGGTGGTCAAACGGGGCGTGGCCGGCGCGGCCTGGTTCGACCGGAACGGGGGCGTGGTGGAGGTACCGGCGGTGGCGCTGGATCCCGCCGCGGTGGTCGACCCCACGGGCGCCGGGGACGCGTTCGCCGCCGGGTTGCTGGCGACCTGGCTGACCGGCGCCGACCCGGTCGCCGCGCTGCGGGCGGGGGTGGAGGCCGGGGCGGCCGCGGTCGTCACCGCGGGGGCCCGGCCGGCGGATCCACGTCGATGATCTGCTCGGTCTCCTCCCCGCTGCGGGGGTGGGGGCTGGGCGCCTCACCGGCGGTGATTCCTCGCGACGCGGTCGGCTCGCTCCGATGGGGTGTCAACGCCCGCCGCCCTCCCGGGCGGAACCGGCGCCAGCGGTGCTCTTCCTTAGGCAGGCGGTCGTTGGCCAGCACCACCGCCACCCAGGGCACGATGGTCATGCCGAACGCGCACAGGGCGAGCCACACCCACAGTCCGGGGGGTTGCAGCGTGAACACCACCACCGCGGCGACCACACTGATCACCCGGATGGACATCATCAGGACGTACCGGACCTCGCGGATGCGCAGCTGATCTTCTTGACTACGCTCCGCGTCGGTGATGACGACCGGCCGGTTCCGGTGCGGTTTCACCCCTCCATCCTCGCACCCTCCGGCGGTGGCGGCACCGGCTGGGGGGATTCACTCCGGCGCTGATCACTACTTCCGCCCCCGCGGCGCTCACCCCGGGCCGCGGCCTTCGCCGCCCGGGCCGCCGCCTTCTGCTGCTGCTTGTAGGTACGCACCCGCGCCAGACTCTCCGCGTCGGTGATGTCCGCTACCGACCGGTGCACCCCCTCCTCGCCGTACTCCCCGGCCGCCTCCCGCCAGCCGGGTGGCCGCACCCCCAACTGCTTACCGAGCAGGGCGGTGAAGATCTGGGCTTTCTGGCGACCGAATCCGGGCAGCGCCCCCACCCGACGGAGCAACTCCTGCCCGGTGCGGGCGTCCCGCCACACCGCCGCGGCGTCCCCGCCGTACTCAGCAGAAATGATCTTGCATAGCCGCTGGGTCCGGGTGGCCATCGCCGTCGGGAACCGGTGCAGCGCCGGCGGCTGCGCGAACAGTTGGGCCAGCAGCTCCGGGTCGTACGCGGCGATCATCGCGGCGTCCAGCCGAGGGGTGCCCAAACGCTGCGCCAGTCGGTAGGGGGACGTGAACGCCCATTCCATCGGCACTTGTTGATCAAGCAGCATCCCGACCAGCAGGGCCAGCGGATCCTGCGCTAGCAGCTCGTCCGCTTCCGCCTCGGTGCTGAGATACAGGGTGGACATGCGCTCAGTCTGGCAGATTGGGCGACATGAGCGAACCGGGCACGCAGGACCTGGAGCGACTGATCCGGACCAGGGACTGGGAGCGGCTGCGGAGCGAGCTGGCGCGGCTGCGCCCGTTCGATCTCGCCGCGGAACTGACCCGGCTCCCCACCACCGAGCAGGCGATCGCGTTCCGGCTCCTCCCCAAAGACCTGGCCCTGAGCACGTTCGAAGCGCTCGACCCGCCGGTGCAGGGGGCGCTGCTGTCGGGGCTGCGGGAAGACTCGGTGCGGGAACTGTTCGCCAACCTCACCCCCGACGACCGGGTGGAGCTGCTCGACGAACTCCCGGCCAAGGTGGTGCACCGGCTGCTGGCCCAGCTCAGCCCACACGAACGATTAATGACCACCGGGCTGTTGGGCTACCCCCCGGAGGCGGTGGGGCGGGTGATGAGCCCGGAGTACGTCACCTTGAAGGCCACCATGACCGCCGCGGAGGCGCTGGAGCGGGTCCGCCAACGGGGAGCGGAGGCGGAGACCGTCTACACCCTCCCGGTGGTCGCCGAGGACCGCCGCCTGATCGGGATCACCAGCCTGCGCCGGCTGGTCCTGGCCGACCCCGAGGTCTCGGTCGCGACGCTGATGAGCGACCCGATCGCGGCCCCGGCGCTGTCGGACCAGGAGAGCGCCGCCCGGCTGCTGCAAGCCGCGGGCCTGCTGGCACTGCCGATCGTGGACGCGGAGGACCGGCTCCTGGGCGTCTTCACGGTCGACGACGCGATGGCCGTCCTGGAAGGGGCGGACACCGAGGACGCCGCCCGGATCGGTGGAAGCGAACCGCTGCGCCGGCCGTACCTGGTAGCCAGCGTCACCCAGATCGCCCGCAGCCGGGCGGTGTGGCTGCTGGTGCTGGCCGCCACCGGGGCGCTGACCGTGCTGGTGCTGGACGCGTTCGAGCGGGAACTGGCCACGGTGGTGGCGCTGACGCTGTTCGTACCGCTGCTGATCGGCACCGGCGGCAACGCGGGGGCGCAGGCGGCCAGTACGGTGATCCGGGCGATCGCGGTAGGAGAGGTGCAATTCCGCGACCTCCTCCGGGTGGTGGCCCGGGAGGGCCAGGTGGGGCTGCTGCTCGGGGCGATGCTGTCGGCGGTGGCGTTCCCGGTGACCACGACGTTTCTGACGTTACGCGGCGACCCCTTGGACGACGCGGCGCGGATCGCTCTCGTCCTGTCGTTGAGCCTGCTGGGCATCTGTACCCTCGCCGCCACCAGCGGGGCGGTGATGCCGGTGCTGGCCGCCCGGGTCGGCATCGATCCCGCGGTGGTCAGCTCACCGCTCATCACCACCGTGGTGGACGCCGGTGGGCTGGTCATCTACCTTCTGATCGCCAAGATGATCCTTGCGGACATGATCGGTGGGTGAGGGATGCGGGCAGTAGTGCAGACCGTGAGCCGGGCCAGTGTGACCGTGGACGGGGAGGTGACCGGGGAGATCACCGACGGGCTCCTGGTCCTGCTCGGAGTGACTCACACCGATGACGCCGCCACCGCCGACGCCATGGCCCGGAAGGTGTACGAGCTACGCATCCTGGACGGCGAGCGGTCGGCTTCCGAGGTGGGGGCGCCGGTACTGGTGGTCAGTCAGTTCACGCTGTACGGCGACACCCGGAAGGGCCGGCGCCCGAGTTGGACCCAGGCCGCGCCCGGACCGGTGGCCAAACCGCTGGTGGACGAATTTGTGGCCGCCCTCCGGCGACGGGGAGCGACCGTGGCCACCGGTGTCTTCGGCGCGCACATGCTGGTGGAGAGCGTCAACGTCGGTCCCCGGACGGTGCTGCTGGAGCTGTAGCCGGGGGCGGCCCGGCCTGGATTGTGAGCGCTCCCACGCGGGATCGGCCGCAAAATTTCACACCGATCACACATTGAGCTCACCAGCGTTTCACGTCCCATGCGCCACTCTGGCATACGCCGGCAACAACAGCCGGCGCCAGCGTGACGACAAAGGGGGAAAACGTGGCGGCGACAGCCGAGCTGGACGCGATCGAGGAGCGCTCTGCCGACGCGGTGCGTTCCTACCTCCACCTGATCGGGCGGCGGCAGCTGCTCACCGCCGAGCAAGAGGTGGAGCTCGCCAAGCGGATCGAGGCCGGCCTGTACGCGGAGCATCTACTCGCCACGCAGCCAGTCGAGGACGATTTGCGGCGGGAGCTGACAGTGATCGCGTCGGAGGGGCGGGCGGCTCGCGATCACCTGCTGGAGGCCAACCTACGCCTCGTGGTCAGCATCGCCAAGCGGTACACCGGTCGAGGCATGGCGCTACTGGATCTGATCCAGGAAGGCAACCTGGGGTTGATCCGGGCGGTGGAGAAGTTCGACTACACCAAGGGCTACAAGTTCTCCACCTACGCCACCTGGTGGATCCGGCAGGCGATCACCCGCGCCATGGCCGACCAGGCCCGCACCATCCGGATCCCGGTGCACATGGTCGAGCGGGTCAACCGGATGCTGCGCGTTCGCCGAGACCTGCTGGCCGCGCTGGGGCGGGAACCCACCGTGGCGGAGATCGCCCGGGAACTGGGCACCACTGAGCTCGAGGTGATCGAGCTGATCTCCTACGACCGGGAACCGGTCAGCCTGGAACAGACCATCGGAGAGGACAGCGAGCTCGGCGACTTCATCGCCGATCAGCAGCCCCTCTCCGCCGACCCGGCCCTCACCCAGCCCCTGCGGGAAGAGGTAGAGGTGGTGCTGTCCACCCTCTCCGAGCGGGAGCAGGAAGTGATCCGGCTGCGGTTCGGGCTGGACGACGGGCGCATGCGCACCTTGGACGAGGTCGGCCGCGAGTGTGGACTGTCCCGGGAACGGATTCGGCAAATCGAGAAGGGTGGCCTGCTGAAGCTGCGTCACCCCTCCCGGGCGCAGCAGCTGATGGCGTTCGCAAGCTGACCAGGCACGCTACTTCGTGGTTACCACCGTGGTCCGGCCGGGTCGACCGACCCGGCCGGACTACTCGTCTGGATCCAGTCCGTGGAGAGGAAACACCTGCTCGCGGGTCTCGGCGATCGCCTGATCCACCGGTCTGCTCCCCGCCCCCTCCGGCCACGGCCGGTAGGAGCCGCCACCGTCGTCAGTGAGCCGCACCGGCACGTCCGCTCCGGGGCGGCGGGCCGCGGCCAGCGCACGCCAGTCCGCGGGGGTGGGGAGGGCCGGGTCGAGCGGATCACCGGTGAGCACCGCCAGCAGATGGGTCCAGGACCGAGGCACCACCGCTACCAGCGCGTACCCACCGCCACCGGTAGCCACCCACCGACCTTGGCAGACCTGCTCCGCGAGCTCCCACAACGCCAGATAGGTGGCGCGGTGGGCGTCCACGGTCAACCGTAGATTGGCCAGCGGGTCCAGCCGGTGGCTGTCCACCCCGCACTGCGTGACCAGCACCTGCGGCCGGAACGCCCGCACCAGCGGCGGCACCACCGCGTGGAACGCCCGCAGCCAGTCGGCGTCGGCGGTCCCGGGCGGCAGCGCCACATTGACCGCGGTACCGGCCGCGTGCGGGCCACCGGTCTCGGTGGGCCAACCAGTGCCGGGGAACAGCGTGAGCGGGGACTCGTGCACGCTGATCGTGAGCACCCGCGGGTCGTCCCAGAACACCGTCTGCACCCCGTCGCCATGGTGGACATCCACATCCACATAGGCGATCCGCTCCGCGCCCAGCTCCAGCAGCCGGGCGATCGCCACCGCCGGATCGTTGTAGACGCAGAACCCGGCGGCCCGGTCCGGCATCGCGTGATGCAGCCCCCCGGCGATGTTCACCGCCCGCCGCGCCTCGCCCCGCCAGACCGCCTCCGCAGCGGCCACCGTCGCCCCCGCCACCAGCGCACTGGCCTCGTGCATCCGCGCGAACACCGGGTTGTCGGAGGTGCCCAGCCCCCAGCCACCCGCCCCACCGACCGGGAACATGCCCGCCCCGGCCAGCGGGTCCGCCGAGGCCGCCTTCACCGCCGCCACGTACTCCGGCTGATGCACCAGCTCCAGCAACCGGTCATCCGCCGGCTCCGGCGCCACCACCCGCACTCCGGGCCGATCCAGCACCCCGAGCTGCTGGGCCAGCGCCATGGTCAACTCCACTCGCACCGGATCCAGCGGATGATCCCCGAAGTCGTAGCCCAGCAGGGAGTCGTCCCACAGCACCACGGTCTCCACCGGCGGCTCCGCCGGTGGCTGGGTCGGCAGTTCCGTCACGCCCCCTCCTCCGCAGCGGCCGGGCCGGTAGCCACTGGCCGCTGCGGGTCAGTGACCCAGTGACTCCAGGAACCCACGTACAGCTGAGCGTCGGTGCGCCCCACCCGGTGCAGCGCCAGCACGATCCCGGCGGCGGTCACCCCCGAGCCACAGTACGCCCCCACCGGCCGAGCCGGATCAATTCCCGCCTGGCCGAACCGGGCCCGTAACCCGTCCGGGTCCCGCCACCGCCCATCGGCGTGCCACAGCTCGGTGAGCGGCAGGTTCACCGCTCCCGGGATGTGCCCGGCGACCGGGTCGATCGGCTCCGTCTCCCCTCGATACCGGGCGGGGGCCCGCGCATCCAGCAGCACCCCTTCCGCGGCCACCGCCGCCGCGTCCGCTGCCGCCAACACCGGCAGGCCGGCGGGGGTGACCGTCACATCCCCCGGCTCCGGCGCGACCGGCCCCGACTCCACCGGCTGGCCGGCCGCCACCCAGGCCGCGAACCCTCCGTCGAGTACCCGGACCTGCGACAGCCCCGCCCACCGCAAGGTCCACCACGCCCGCGGTGCGGAGCGGGTGGCGGGGTCGGCCGTCCCACCGTCGTACACCACCACCGGTCGGTCCTGGCGCACCCCGGCCGCCCGTAGCGCCTGCGTCAATTCCGTCGGGTCAGGCAGCGGATGGCGCCCCCCGACCCCGGGCGGGCCACATAGATCAGCGTCGAGGTCGAGGAAGACCGCCCCCGGTAGGTGGCCGGCGAGGTAGTCGGCCTGTCCGGGCGGCCCACCCAGTCGCCACCGCACGTCCAGCACCGTCGGCGGGGTGTCCCCGGCGAGCTGGGCCGCCAGGGTGGCCACGTCAATCAGCGGGTCAGTCGGGGAAGCCGCAGCGGCCGGCGGGAACGCGCGCTGGCCAGCGGGCACAGGCTCGATCGTCACGATAACCAGTATTCCGGCAGGTGAGGGTAGCATCAGCGGTGGGAGGGCAGGAGTTGAACGACCTGGTCGACACCACTGAGATGTACCTCAAGACCATCCTCGAGCTGGAGGAGGAGGGCATCCCGCCGCTCCGCGCCCGCATCGCCGAGCGGCTGCGGCAAAGTGGCCCCACCGTCAGCCAGACCGTGGCGAGGATGGAACGGGACGGGCTGCTGCGACTCGAGGACGACCGCCAACTGCAGTTGACCGAGACTGGGCGGGCGCGCGCGATCGCGGTCATGCGTAAACACCGGCTAGCGGAGCTGCTGCTGGTCAACGTGATCGGAGTGCCATACGAGGAGGCGCACGAGGAAGCGTGCCGGTGGGAGCACGTGATGAGCGACTCGGTGGAGCGGCGGGTGTACCAGCTGCTCGGCCGCCCCACGCGGTCGCCGTACGGTAACCCGATCCCCGGTCTGGAAGAGCTGGACCAGGCCGCCCCGCCGGTGGAGGGGGACGAGGCCGAGCGCAACCTGGTCTTCCCAGGCCTGAGCGGTGCCGTGGTGGTGCGCCGGATCTGCGAAAGCGTGCACTCCGACCCAAAGGTGATCCGGCGGCTGCACGCCGCCGGGGTGGACCCGGGCGCGAAGGTGACCGTGCAGCAGCAGCAGGACGGCGTCACCGTGGATCGGGCAGGCGAACAGGTACACCTGCCGCGGGAGATCGCTTCCCGGGTGTTCGTGACCGCCGCCTGACCGTCCGCTACCTCCCGACCCGACCGGAGCGCGGCCAAGGGGCGCTGGCCGGCGCTCGACCCACCGGTGCTCCGGTCACGGTCGGGGCAGCTGCCGCACCAGGTACTCCGCGATCGCCAACGCGCTGGTCGCGGCGGGGGACGGCGCATTGAGTACATGCACCTGCCCCGGCCGGGTCACGATCAGGAAGTCGTCCACCAGCCCGCCGTCCGGGCGTACCGCCTGCGCGCGGACCCCGGCCTCGGCCGGCACCAGGTCGGCGACGGTGATCTCCGGCACCAACCGGGCCAGGTCGGCGGCGAAGCGCCGAGGCGACAGCGACCGGCGCACCTCGGTCAGGCCGGTGCGCCAGTACCGGCGGGCCAGCCGCCAGGTTCCCGGCCAGCTGACGATCTCGGCCACCTCCCGGGGGCGGAACCGGCGCCACCGATAGCCTTCCCGCGCGGTGGCCAACACCGCGTTCGGTCCGGCGTGGACGCTGTCGTCGATCATCCGGGTCAGGTGTACCCCGAGGAACGGCAGCCGCGGGTCCGGCACCGGGTAGATCAGCCCTTGGACCAGGGCGGCGCGATCCGGCCGCAGGACGTAGTACTCCCCCCGGAACGGGACGATCCGCACCGGGGGCTGGGCTCCGGCCAACCGGGCCACCCGGTCGGCGTACAGCCCCGCACAGTTGATCACCAGGTCGGCGGGCAGATCGCCGGCGGTGGTCAGCACCCGGTGGGTGCGGGCCCGGTCTGGGCGGATCCCGATCACCTCCGCCCCCAGCTGTACCGTTCCGCCCGCCTTGGTCACGAGATCAGCCAGGGTGCGACAGACCTGGCTGAAGTCGACGATCCCCGTGTCGGGTACGTGCAGGGCCGCGCGGGCGGACAGGTGCGGCTCATACTCGCGCGCCTGCTGCCCGTCGAGCCACCGCACCTTCAGTTGGTTGGCCTGCGCCCGCTCCTGGAGGGCGCGCAGCCGGGGAAGCTCCGCGTCGTCCGTGGCCACGATCAGCTTGCCGCAGGTGCGGGCCGGGATGCCGTGGGTGGCACAGAACTCCACCATCGCCCGGTTACCGGCCCGGCACAACCGGGCCTTCAGGCTGCCGGGCGGGTAGTACACCCCGGCGTGGATCACCCCGGAGTTGTGGCCGGTCTGATGGGCGGCCACCCGCGGCTCCTTCTCCAGCACCGTCACCTGCGCGTCCGGGTGGTCGGTCAACAGCCGGTGGGCGGTGGCCAGGCCGAGGATGCCGGCGCCGACCACGACGTACCGGCTCACCCGACCCTCCCGGCGCACACCGACGGGTGCCCGCTTGGGTGGACAGCCCGGATGGGGTGATCACCAAGGGTGGCGCGGCGGCGGGCCGCGCAGGCGGCCGCGATGGTCGGCGCGATGGTCATGGTTGCGACCCTAGGCGCCGCCCCGATCCGCCGCACCGGCGGGCCGGCCAGCGGCGACTGACCAGCCCGCCGATCGCGAGGTCAGTTGGCCGAGTCCGCCGAGTCCGGAGAATCCGCGGAGTCCGGGGAGTTCGGCGTGTTCGGAGTGTCGGGCGTGTTGGGTGAGTCTGGCGTGGTCGGAGACTGCGGCTCTGCGGGAGAGGCCGCGCTGTCCGCCGAGTCGAACGGCGATTCTGCCGGGCTGTCGGCCGACTCCGGCGAGTCGTCCACGTTCAGATCCACATTCTCCACCGGAGCCGGGTCGTCCCGGTCCAGCAGGTTGATCCCGTCGCTGGCCGCGACCGCGGTCCCCCCGAGTCCGAGCACCGCCGCCGCCGCGCCCGCACCGACCGCCACCCGCCATGGCTTACTGAGACGCATCCATCCGCTCCTTTCCTGCCGAGCCGACCACAGCCGGTGGCTCGTAATTCCGAGCTTCGCGCTGGCGGATGAAGCGGCGCTGAGGGGCGGATGAGAAGCTCCTCATCTATCTGCGGCGCTATCCGCGGCGGGCCACCGCCCGGGCGGAGACCAGCCACTGCTCGGCGAGATCCAACCGGTCCCGGGTGGCCTGCTCCCACGCCGGCTCCTGCACCCGGTACGGACCGGTGGCCAGCGACAGCACCACCGCCGCCACCCGGTACCGCAGATCGGCCGGATCCACCGTGCGCTCAAACACCCTCAGGTAGCGGCTGCCGGCCTGGTTGATGACCGAGGCGCGGGCGGGGTCCAACTGGCTCAGCACCGCCAGGTGCCCTAGCAGGCAGCCGAGGTCGTCCAGCCGATCCCCGGGCCCCGCGGTGTCGATGTCCAGCAGGCCGGTGATCCGGCCGTCCTGCACCCGAATCTGGCTCTCGTAGAAGTCCCCGTGCACCGGTACCACCGGGCCGGTGCCCGCCTCGGCGGCCAGCGCCTCCCCCAACTGACGGGCCTGCTCGGCCCGGTCCGGCAGCACTCCGCCCACCACCGCGGCGTAGTGGCCGGCCCGGGCCAGCCACGAACGACGCGCCGGGGCCTCGGTCAGCTCCGTCGGCAACCGGTCCAACAGCGCCAGAATCGCCGCCCCGGACGGTAACGGGCTGTCGCTCCGCAGCGCCTCCCGCATGGTCTGGCCGGGCAGCATCTGCAGTACCAGCAGCCCCTCAGGGGTGTAGCCGAGACTGGGCGGGGCCGGCACCCCCGCGCTGGTCACCAGCCGGTGGCGGCGGTGCAGCGCCTCCACCCGGTTAGGTCGGACCACTTTCAGAAACAGCCGGCCGGCCGGCCCGATCGCCTCCACGACCGCCCGTCGGCGTGGCCGGTAGGCGCGGAGGAGCAACTGCACCGGGCCGTCCCCCAGCCCGAACGACCGCAGCAGCTCAGCCACGGCCGTGGGGTTCATGGCCACCGCCAACGCCGGCAGGTACGGGTCGTGGGGGAAGCGCCACACCGCCACGCGGTCGGTACCGTCCCCCACCACCAGCGCCCCGGCGGGAGGGCGGCCGGTGTAGATGGCCATCCGCTCCTCAGTGAGGTGCCCGTCCGGCCACCGCACCTGCACCCGGTAGGCGGCGGTGGAGCCGCTGCGGGGCTGGTGGTCCACCTGCTGCGGGCGCCACCGCACCACTTCGGCGTCCACCTCGGCCAGGGCGGCCGACAGAATCTGGCCCGCCGGTGCCCCGGTCAGTAACTCGAGGTCGCGGCGGCGGGAACGGGTGGGCCCAGGTCCGGTCATGTCGCCCTCCTTGGTGACGCCGGAGCCCTCCTGAGAAGCCGGGGGTGCCTGTCCGTCCATACCTCATTCCGTCCTGTCACGACACCAACCGGTATCCCATTCCCCGTACCGTCTGGATCAAATCAGCGCCCAGCTTGCGCCGCAGGTAACCGATGTAGACGTCAACCACATTGGAGCCCGGGTCGTGTCCGAGCCCCCACACCCGGTCCAGCAGCTGCTCCCGGCTCAGCACCTGTCCGGGGTGTCGGGCCAGCGCCTCGGCCAGCAGGAACTCTTTGGCGGTCAACTCCACCTCGCGGCCGTCCACGGCCGCGATCCGACGCACCAGATCCAGCCGCAGCCGCCCGGCCACCAGTTCGGTCGGGGTGGCCCGCCCCTGGCCCCGCAACCGAGCCCGGACGCGCGCCAGCAGCTCCTCGAAACTGAACGGCTTGGTCAGATAGTCGTCCGCACCCAGGTCCAGCCCGGTCACCCGATCCGGCACCGCGTCGCGGGCGGTGAGGACGATCACCGGCAGCCGGTCCCCGCGGGCGCGCAACTGCGCCAGCACCGCGAGCCCGTCCTGACCGGGCAGTCCCAGGTCGAGGATCATCAGGTCGAAATCTTCACTACGCGCGTACGCGGCCGCGTCCACCCCACTGTCGACCACGGTGGTCACGTATCCGGCGGCGCGCAGGCCTTTTTGTAGGAACGAGGCGATCCGCGGCTCGTCCTCCGCGATCAGCACCCGGTTCATCGCGCTCCGCTCTCCCGTGCCGCTTGTTGATCAAGCGGTATCTCCAGCGTAAAGGTTGCGCCTTCCCCGGGAGCGCTGGTCACGGTGACCCGGCCCCGGTGGGCGACGGCGATCGCCCGGACTATCGCCAATCCCAGGCCGACCCCCTCCGGTCGACTCCGCCCCGCGCCGGCCCGCTGGAACAGCTCGAAGATCCGCTCTTGGTCGGCCGGGTCGATCCCTACCCCGGTGTCACTGACCGCCAGCGCCAGCCACTCCCCCCGTACCTGGGCGGACAGGCGGACCCGGTCTCCCGGTTGGGTGAACTGGACCGCGTTCTGGGCCAATTGGGTGATCGCCTGTTCCAGCCGCTGCCGATCGGCCCGCACGGTCACCTCCGCCACCGGGCCGAGCTCCCAGTCCCGGGGGCCGAGCGCGCTGGCTTTGGCGTACAGGTCGGTCATCATCGCCGCCACGTCGACCTCCGCCAAGCGTAGGAAGTCCGGCTGCTCCGCCCGCGCCAACACCAGCAGGTCGTTGACCATCCGGCTCATCCGGTCCAGCTCATCGGTGACCAGGGCCACCGTCTCCCGCCGCTCCTCCGGGTCGTCCCCCATCAACTCCAGGTGGCCGCGCACGATGGTGATCGGGGTCCGCAGCTCGTGCCCCACCATTCGCAGGAAGGTCTGCTGGTGGGCGAAGGCCTGCTCCAGCCGCTCCACCATCGCGTTGAAGGTCCGGGCCAGCACCGCCACCTCGTCGGAGCCGGTCACCTCGATCCGGCGGGACAGGTCGGTCTCCTGGATGGTCCGGGCGGTCTCGGTGACCGCCCGCAGCGGCCGCAACGCCCGCCCCATCGCCAGATAGCCACCGGCGCCCACCACCGCGATCACCAGCAGGCAGGCCGCCAGCATGGTGCGCACCGCCCGGTCCAGGTCGGCGCGCTGCTCCTGCGGGAACTGGGCCACTACCACATGCCCGCGCTGCTGGCCGTCGATCACCACCGGGACCACCAGCCACCGGGCCGGCCCGGCCGGGGTGTCGGCGGTCTCGCCGTAGGTGCTGCTCGTCGTCGAGGTCCAGGCGGTGACCAGGGCGGGCTCGCGGGTCAGGTCGTACGGGGCGGCGCTACTGGCGCCGTAGAACTCGCCGTCGACGAACACCAGCACCGCCTCGTTCTGCTGCGGCTCGTTCCGCTCCAGGTACGTGTCGGCGATCGCGGCCAGATCGGTGCCGAACGGCTGGCCGGTGGCCGGGTCCACCCCGTCGGCGAGCCGCCGGAACTCGCTCACCTCCTGCGCCAGATCCTCGGTGACCTGGGCGTCCAGCTGGTTGAGCAGCACCTGCCGGACCACCAGCACCGAGGCGAGCGTGGCGATGGCGAGCATCAGCAGCGCCCAGCCCAGCATCCGCAACCGGAGACTGAGCGTGGGGCGCCACCACCGGCGCCGCTCCGGCCGCGGCTCGGGCGCGGAGCCGGTGGCCGCGGGGTCAGTAGTCGTCATCCGGGCTGTCCGCCGAGTCGGCCGGGTCGTACCAGTCGTCATCCAGGTCGTCGCCGCTAAGGTCGTCCCCCTCGTCGTCCGGGCTGTCGGCGCTGGCCCCGTCATCGTCGTCATCGTCGTCGTCGGCGTCGAGCCGGGCCGGTGGCAGGGTAGGCTCCGGGTCCGCCGGTGACTCGATCTCGATTTCAGAGACCGGGGCCGGTGGCAGCAGGGTCGGTAACCCCACTCCCAGGAACAACGCCAACAGGGCGGCCAGCCCCACCCCGGTGGCAATCCGCTGCGCGTTCACTCCTCGAGTCTGGCCGGTCTCTCCGCCCGCCACCATGAGGGTGGGGTGAGAACCTTCTCATCCAGGACGCGAAGAGGGGAACCAGCCGTCGCTGGTTCCCCTCCTACATCCGGTGACGCCCGGACTGTCCGCGCCGCTGGGTAACGGCAGCGCCCCGCCGGCTCAGCTGCACCCGGAGGTGGAGCCGCAGCCTTCGCAGACGTAGCAGCTACCCGCCGGCCGCATCTTCGTGCCGCAGGTCAGGCACAGCGGTGCGTCCGCGGCCTTGCCGATCACCGACTCCACCAGCTCCGTGGAGGAGCCGGCCTGCACCGGCGGGGTGTCGGCCGGACGCTCCGCGCCGGGGGCGGGCCGGGTGGCGGGTTTGGCCGATACCGGCGCGGTCGCCAGTGCGGTCAGATCCACCTCGTCGCTGTCCCCGGCTTCGGCCCGGACCGCGGCCGCCCGCTCCTCCGCGGTGAAGATGCCCAGTTCGGCGCGCTTCTCGTACGGCAGGAAGTCCAGCGCGAGCCGCCGCGCCACATAGTCCATCACCGACGACGCCATCCGGATGTCCGGGTCGTCGGTCATGCCGGCCGGCTCGAACCGCATGTTCATGAACTTCTCGACGTACTTCTCCAGCGGCACGCCGTACTGCAGCGCCACCGACACCGCCAGCGAGAACGCGTCCATCATCCCGGCCAGGGTGGAGCCCTGCTTGCCGAACTTCAGGAAGATCTCCCCCAGCCCGTCGTCCGGGTACGAGGAGGCGGTGAGGTACCCCTCGGCGTCCCCGACCGCGAACGAGACCGTCTGCGACGGCCGCTTCTTCGGCAGCCGCCGGCGCACCGGCCGGTACTCGACCACCTTCTCCGGCTCAGCCTCGGCCTTGCTCGACTTGGCGCTGGACAGCGGCTGACCGACCTTGCAGTTGTCCCGGTAGATCGCCAGCGCCTTCAGGCCCAGCCGCCACCCTTCGAGGTAGATCTGCTCGACGTCCTCCACCGTGGCCGACTCCGGCATGTTGACGGTCTTGGAGATCGCCCCGCTCAGGAAGGGCTGGCAGGCGGCCATCATCCGGATGTGCCCCATCGGGGAGATCGCCCGCTGCCCCATCGCGCAGTCGAACACCGGGTAGTGCTCCGGCTTCAGACCGGGCGCGTCCACCACGTGCCCGTGCTCCGCCACGTAGTTGACGATCGCCTCGATCTGCTCCTGCGGGTAACCGAGGGTCCGCAGCGCCCGCGGCACGGTCTGGTTGACGATCTGCATCGACCCGCCACCGACCAGCTTCTTGAACTTGACCAGTGCCAGGTCCGGCTCGATCCCGGTGGTGTCGCAGTCGAGCATGAAGCTGATCGTGCCGGTGGGGGCGATCAGGCTGGCCTGAGCGTTCCGCCACCCGTGGGTCATGCCCAGCTCGTTCCCCCACCGCCACTGCCGCGCCGCCTCCTGGGAGATCGCGATCGCGTTCGGCAGGGTGGCC
The DNA here is from genome assembly GCA_963809545.1 of uncultured Actinomycetota bacterium. Taxonomy (GTDB): domain Bacteria; phylum Actinomycetota; class Actinomycetes; order Mycobacteriales; family Micromonosporaceae; genus Natronosporangium. Next base: position 92,193 of record CAWEKD010000011.1, read on the forward strand.
TTGATCTGGTCGTTGGCCGCGGCGTGCTTGCGCATCACCCGCTGGTGGGCCTTGGCGTTCCGGGCGTACCCCTCGTACGGGCCGACCACCTTGGCCAGCTCGGCGGAGCGCCGATAGGCGGTCGCGGTCATCAGCGAGGTGATCGACGCCGCCAGCGACCGCCCGTCCTCCGAGTCGTACGGCAGCCCACAGGCCATCAGCAGCGCGCCCAGGTTGGCGTACCCGATCCCCAGCTGCCGGTAGGCCCGGGTGGTCTCGGCGATCTTCTGGGTCGGGAAGTCGGCGAAGCAGATCGAGATGTCCATCGCGGTGATCACCAGCTCCACCGCCTTGACGAACTTCTCGACCTCGAAGACCTGGTCTTCCTCGCGGAGGAACTTCATCAGGTTCAGCGAGGCCAGGTTGCAGGAGGAGTTGTCCAGTGACATGTACTCACTGCACGGGTTGCTGGCGGTGATCCGCCCGGTCTCCGGGTTGGTGTGCCAGTCGTTGATGGTGTCGTCGTACTGCACCCCCGGGTCGGCGCACTCCCAGGCCGCCTGCGCAATCTTGCGGAACAGCTCCCGGGCGTCCACCGTCTCCACCACCGACCCGTCCAGCCGGGCCCGTAGGTCGAACGTGCCGCCGCTCTCCACCGCCCGCATGAACTCGTCGCTGACCCGGACCGAGTTGTTGGCGTTCTGGTACTGGACGCTGACGATGTCCTTGCCCCCCAGGTCCATGTCGAACCCGGCGTCCCGCAGCGCCCGGATCTTCTTCTCCTCCCGGGCCTTGGTCTCGATGAACTCCTCGATGTCCGGGTGGTCGATGTCCAGAATCACCATCTTGGCCGCCCGCCGGGTGGCCCCACCGGACTTGATGGTGCCGGCGGAGGCGTCCGCGCCCCGCATGAAGCTGACCGGACCGGAGGCGGTGCCACCGGAGGAGAGCAGCTCCTTGGAGGAGCGGATCTTCGACAGGTTGACCCCGGCCCCGGAGCCCCCCTTGAAGATCAGACCCTCCTCCTTGTACCAGTCCAGGATGGACTCTATGGAATCGTCGACCGACAGGATGAAGCACGCCGACACCTGCTGCGGCGACGAGGTGCCGACGTTGAACCAGACCGGGGAGTTGAAGCTGAAGTACTGGTGGAGCAGCAGATAGGTCAGCTCGTGGGCGAACACCTCGGCGTCCTCCGCCGTGGCGAAGTAGCCGTGCTGTTCGCCGGCGGCCCGGTAGGTGTTGACCACCCGGTCGATGAGCTGCTTGAGCGACCACTCCCGCTCCGGAGTGCCCAGCGCCCCCCGGAAGTACTTGCTGGCGACGATGTTCGACGCGTTGATGCTCCAGAAGTCGGGGAACTCCACACCCCGCTGTTCAAAGTTGATCGATCCGTCGCGCCAGTTGGTCATCACCACGTCCCGGCGCTCCCAGGTGACCTGGTCGTACGGGTGGACGCCGGGGGTGGTCCACACTCGCTCGATCGTCAGCCCCTTACGCGGCACGCTCCGACCATTTGGACTTACCGCCGGTCGGTCGGCTTGGGTTGTCCGCCCTGCCGGCTGGTCGGCACCCGTCATTTCCCATCAGCCCCCTGTCGGTGTCGGTGTGCGGCACGCAGGCCGCACCTGTCGATTCGTTCGGTCCGGTATTCCCTGCCCGCCGGTCACCCGGCGATCTCGGTCCGCGCCTGCCGCAACGCGGCGATCTCCCGCTCGAAGTCGTCCAGCGACTCAAACGAGCGGTAGACGCTGGCGAACCGTAGGTAAGCCACCTCATCCAGTTCCCGCAGCGGTCCCAGAATGGCCAGCCCTACCTCATGGCTGGGCACCTCGGCCGGGCCACTGGCCCGGATCGTCTCCTCCACCCGCTGCGCGAGCAACGCGATGTCGTCCTCGTCCACCGGCCGCCCCTGGCACGCCTTGCGCACCCCGGCGATGATCTTCTCTCGGCTGAACGGCTCGGTGACACCGCTGCGCTTGACGACTGCGAGCACGGTCTTCTCCACGGTGGTGAACCGCCGGCCGCACTCCGGGCAATGCCGCCGTCGGCGGATCAGTGCCCCGTCCTCGGCCTCCCGGGAGTCGACCACCCGGGAATCAGGGTTACGACAGTACGGGCACCGCACCTGTCGCACCTCCTCACCCGAGCCGACGCACCCGCGGGAACCCCACCACTACCTGTGGGGAAACCACAACTTTTAGGTGACCTACGTCGAGATAGCCACTACATCTTGTGGTCCTGACACTAGCCCCCGCGGGTCTCGTTTGCAAGCCGAACGCGCGGATCCGCCGGGCCATCTTCACCCGCCCCGCCCCCGCCACGCGACCGGCCCAACCGATGTACCACCGCGCGGATTGTACGTATGTACTATGGAAGTAGAGGTCATAATCCGCCCGTGACACCCGGCGGATAAGGCGTTGACCTGTTTCGTACGGGTGTTTGTGACAATGTCACCACCGTACGGTACGGTCAGCGAAACTATCAGCCGAGGAGGAGCGGGATCCATGAGCCCACAGCCGAGGACACAGGGCGGTCCATCCACCCGTCCAGCGAGTCGCCCCCGCACCGGGGAGGCGCGGCGAGCGGTGTCCGCGGTCGGGTCGACCCCCGCCGGGGCGGGTAACGACCTGACCCCTCGGCAGCGGCGGATCCTCGAATTCCTCCGGGAGTGGGCTGACCAGCACGGCTACCCACCCAGCGTGCGGGAGATCGGCGAGGCGGTCGGGCTGGTCTCCCCGTCCAGCGTGGCCTATCAGCTCAAGGCGTTGGAGCGCAAAGGCTACTTACGACGGGACCCCAACCGTCCCCGCGCCGTGGACGTCCGGCCCGCCGGTGAGCTGGTCGAGCACCGCCCCGGCGCCACCCCGCTTCGGTCCGTGCCGGGCACCGAGTCGGGGCGCGCGGAGCCGGCGTACGTGCCCATGCTCGGCCGGATCGCTGCGGGTGGCCCGATCCTGGCCGAGGAGATGATCGAAGACGTGCTGCCCCTCCCGCGGGAGCTGGTCGGCGACGGCACCCTGTTCCTCCTCCAGGTGCGGGGCGACTCGATGATCGAGGCGGCGATCTGCGACGGCGACTGGGTGGTGGTCCGCCAGCAGCCGGAGGCGGAGAGCGGGCAGATCGTGGCCGCCCTGATCGACGGGGAGGCGACCGTCAAGGTCTACCAGCGCCGGGACGGCCATCTCTGGCTGCTGCCCCGCAACCCGGCCTACGAACCGATCCCCGGGGATCGGGCCACCATCATGGGCAAGGTGGTGGCGGTGCTACGGCGGGTCTGACCCACCCGCTCATCTCCCCCGGAACTCGTACGGGTAGTCCGGGTCGTCCGAGTAGTAGTCGGGCGCGCCCGACTCGTACCCGCCACTGGCGTAGGTGCCGTGCGACGCACCCCGGCGCTGCCCATCCTCCGCCGGATAGCCGTCCGGACCGTGCCCGCCCTGATCCGGATACCCCCCGCCCTGGTCCGGATAGCCCGCGTAGCCGTGCCCGGGATAACCATGGGCGGGATAGCCCTGGTCGGGGTAAGCGGCGGCGGGTTGAGCCGGGCTCTCCTCCGGCCAATCTTGATCAAACGGTTGGTCCGGGGTGCCCCCTCGCCCGTACGGGTCGGCGTAGCCGTACTCCTGGCCGGCCACCCCGTCGGCGTAGCCGTACCCCGTGGCGGTGGGGTAGCGGGGCTGCCCATCGTGGTAGCCGGGATCCTCCCCGTAGCCGGACGCCGGTGCAGGCGGGTGGCCGCCCTCGGCGTACCGCCCACCGGTGTACGTACCGCCGGCGTAAGTGCCGCCGGTGTAGGTTCCGCCCGAATAGGTGCCGCCGGCGCCGGTCGGCGGTTCCTCACCCGCCATCCGGTACCGGTCGTCTGCGTACCCCTCCCCGGCTGACTGCCCGCTTTCGTACCACTCGTCCTCGGCCGAATCGCCCCCCCGTGCCGCTCGGGATGTGTAGACCCCACCCCCGCTCGCCTCACCTGCCTCGGCCGCGGAGTCCGCTGCGGTATCGGTCAGCCGGGCCCGACCGGTGATCGGTCCGGGATCGTCCTCCTCGGCGGAGGCCGCGCGCCGCCGGGCCCGGACGATCCCGTACACCCCAGCGGCCACCAGGAGCAGCCCCACCACGCCCGCGGCCGCGATCAGGTTGATGATGTCCTGCACGCCATTGACCAACGAAAAGCCGCCGCCTCGTGGTGCGTTCGCCTCGGCCGGGGTCTCCGGCGGCGCCGGCGGCGCCGGCGGGGTCGGCACGTAGCTGAGGATCACGGTGGGAATTTCCGGATCCTCCAGGCTGGCCAGGTCTGAGACGGTCAGGAACAGTTCCCCGTCCGGGGAGTAGGTGATCGCTTCCCCGAACGGCTCCCCCGGCAACGGGGTGATCCGGGGTTCACCCTCGGTCACCGCCGTCACCACATCGCCATCGGGCACGTCGAACTCGAACGCGTCGGTGTAGGTGCGCAGCACCACCCGGCTGCCGTCCGGCGCCACCGCCCCACCGGTGATCGCCCGGCTGGCGGCGGCGGCGGGCAGAAACTCGTGCTCCGAGTCGGTCTCGGGCAGGTTGACTTCGCCCACCTTCTCCAACGGGATCGCCTGCTCGGGCGGGTTGTTCGGCACCAGCTCCCCGGCGGGGCGGTACACCTCGGCGGGACCCACGGTCTTGGTGACGATGAGCGGGGTGCCGTCGCCGTCCAGCAGGAGCGCCTCGGAGTCCCGCGGGCCGTCCGGGTAACTGAACCGGTGGATCACCGGAGTGCGGTCGCCGCCGGACAGGTCCACCTGCCACAACGCCACCGTCGGCCGGGCGCCCGCCGCGTTGCCGGCCAGCACCTCGTTGTCCCCGATGTCGGCTACCCACAGCACCTGGCGCTGGTAGTCGTATGCCAGATCCTCCGGATCCAGCGGCCGTCCCGGGTAGAACGTCTGGAAGTCCACCACCTGGCAGGAGTGGTCCAGGAAGAAGATCGGCAGCCGCTCGTCGTACATCGCCGCGGAGTCGTTGATGACGATGTAGCCGTCGTCGGTGGCGACCAGCCCGGACAACCCGACTAGCCGGTAGTCGGTGATGGTGCAGACCTCGGTGCCCGGCTCCGGTTCCGGAATCTCGCCTTCGCCGGGCTGCTCAGCTGGCACGGTGGGGGTGGGTTGGGCTCCCGCCGCGGTGGCCCCGGCCAGCACCATCGTCGTTGCCAGGCAGGCGACCGCGGCGATTGCCGCTGTCACTCGACGCATCGCGTCAGTCTCCCACGCCCACCTGGGAGCCAACAGGGCTGGTGATCGGTATCGCCGATCACGCTCACCCCACCGGCACCCGATAGGGGGCCAGCGCGGCGGCCAGTTCCGGATCCACGGTGGCGACCAGCCGGGTGCCGCCGGGCTCGTGCCGGACCTGGTGGACCTTGCCCCGCTCGTGCGCGCGAGCGATCAACTCGCCCCGGTCGTACGGCACCAGCGCCACCACCTCCACCGCGGGGCGGGGCAGCGCCTCCTCCAGCGCGGCCCGCAGCTCCGGGATCCCGGCCCCGGTGTGGGTGGAGATGAACACCGCCTCCGGCAGCTCCCGCTTGAGCTCCAGCAGCCGCTCCTCCGGAGCCACGTCGATCTTGTTGACCACCAGCAGCTCGGGCACGTCCTCGGCGCCGACCTCGGACAGCACCTCCCGCACCGCCCGGACCTGCCCGAGCGGATCCGGGTGGGCCCCGTCCACCACGTGCAGGATCAGATCGGCGTCGGCGACCTCCTCCAGCGTGGAGCGGAACGCCTCCACCAGTTCGTGAGGTAGGTGCCGGACGAACCCCACCGTGTCCGACAGGGTGTAGATCCGTCCGTCGGCGGTACGGGCCCGCCGAATGGTCGGGTCGAGGGTGGCGAACAGCGCGTCCTGCACCAGCACCCCGGCCCCGGTGAGCCGATTGAGCAGGCTGGACTTGCCCGCGTTGGTATAGCCGGCGATCGCCACGCTGGGCACGTCCCGCCGTTTCCGATTGGCCCGCTGGGTGGTCCGGATCTTCCGCAACCCGGCGATCTCCCGCTTCAGCCGGGCGATCCGGGCCCGGATCCGACGCCGGTCGGTCTCCAGCTTGGTCTCCCCCGGGCCCCGGAGCCCCACCCCACCGGTGGCGCCACCGGCCCGTCCGCCGGCCTGCCGGGACAGGGCCTCACCCCAACCACGCAGCCGAGGCAGCAGGTACTGCAGCTGCGCCAGCTCCACCTGGGCCTTACCCTCCCGGCTCCGGGCGTGCTGGGCGAAGATGTCCAGGATCAACGCGGTCCGGTCGATCACCTTGGCCTGGATCTGCTGCTCCAGGTTGCGCAGCTGCCCCGGTGACAGCTCTCCGTCGCAGATCACGGTGTCCGCCCCGGCGGCGACCACGGCGTCTCGCAGCTCGTCGACCTTCCCGCGCCCGATGAAGGTGGCCGGGTCGGGTCGGGAGCGCCGCTGGATCAGCCCGTCCAGCACGGTCGAGCCGGCGGTGTGGGCCAGGGCGGCGAGCTCCGCCAGCGAATTCTCGGCGTCGGCGACGGTGCCCTCGGTCCATACACCGACCAGCACCACCCGTTCCAGCCGGAGCTGGCGGTACTCCACCTCGCTGACATCGGCGAGTTCGGTGGACAAGCCCGGCACGCGCCGGAGCGCCTGACGGTCCTCCAGCTCCAGCTCACCGGTGGATGGCTCATCGATCGGGAGCAGAGTGTCGGCCAGCGTGACTGGTTCGTGCAATCGTCACCTCGGTTCGCGTGGCGTCCGTACCAGTCCATCGTGACACGCCGACACCGCGGGGCGCAGGTCAGTTTTCCCCCCAATCCCCTCACCGCGGCGGCGCAAGGCTGGGGGAGGTTCCGGTTTCCCCGGGCTGATCAGGGGTTTCCCTCCCCGATTACCAGCTCTCCGCAGGGGGTACCGGTAACCGGCACAAGGAGGTCCCGTGTCCGAATCATCACCGCCGACCACTGGCCCCGGCCGCGCCAAAGTGTCGCGGTGGGTGTTCATTCCCGCCGCGGTCCTGATCGTGGCGTTCGTGGGGTACGGCGCGGGCTTCACCGACCACGCCACGAAGCTGTTCCGCAGTCTGCACCAGGGTGTGATCGCCTCGTTCGGCTGGTTCTACACCGTGATCGTGGCGATCTTCGTGGTGTTCGCGATCATGGTCGGCGCCAGCCGGCTGGGCGACGTGACGCTGGGGCGCGACGACGAGGAACCGGAGTTCCGGATCGGGTCCTGGCTGGCGATGCTGTTCGCCGCCGGGATGGGGATCGGGTTGGTGTTCTGGGGGGTCGCCGAGCCGGTCTCCCACCTGGTCGATCCCCGACCGGGTAGCGCGGGGGCGCGGGTCGCCGCCTCCTCCCCGGCCGATCCGTGGTACGACGCGCCGGAGCTGCGGCCGGAGGCCGGTGGGGTCGCCCAGGAGGCGCTGCTGCAGACCTTCCTGCACTGGGGCCTGCATCCGTGGGCGATCTATGCGGTGGTCGGGCTGGCGGTGGGGTACACCATCCACCGCAAGGGGCGGCCGGTCTCCATCCGGTGGGCGTTGGAGCCGGTGCTCGGCCGCTACGTCCGCAGCTGGCTGGGGGACGTGATCGACATCGTGGCGGTGGTCGCCACGGTGATCGGGGTGGCCACCTCGCTGGGGCTGGGGGTGCTGCAGATCGGTGCCGGGATTGAGGCGGTCTCCGGGGTGGAGCCGGGGACCTTCCTCCGGGTCATGCTGGTCATCGGCATCACCCTGGCGGCGACCCTGTCGGTGGTCAGCGGCGTGGCCCGCGGCATCCGCTGGCTGTCGAACATCAACGTGTCGTTGATGTTCGTGCTGCTGGGGTTCGTGCTGGTGACCGGGCCGACCCTGTTCCTGCTGCGGGGACTGATCCAGTCGCTCGGGCTGTACTTGCAGAACCTGTTCCGGTTGAGCTTCACCGTCGGGGCCGAACAGGGCAGCGCCGGCCTGGAGTGGAGCGCCACCTGGAGCACCTTCTACTGGGGATGGTGGATGTCCTGGGCGCCGTTCGTGGGCATATTCATCGCCCGGATCTCCCGCGGCCGTACCGTCCGGCAGTTCATAGCCGGGACCCTGTTGGTGCCCAGTTTTGCGTCGTTCGTGTGGTTCGCGGTCCTCGGTGGGGCGGGGCTGCACCGGGAACTGTTCGGCTCCGGCGGGCTGGGGGCGGCGGTGGAGCGGGGGGAGGAATTCGCGCTGTTCGCGCTCCTCGACGGGCTCCCCGCCGCCACGCTGGTGAGCATCGTCGCCCTGGTGTTGATCGCGTTGTTCTTCATCACCTCCTCCGACTCCGGCTCCCTGGTGGTGGACATGCTGGCCTCCGGCGGTGACCCCGACCCGCCGATCTGGAGCCGGGTGTTCTGGGCACTGCTGGAGGGGGCGGTCGCGGCCGCGCTGGTGGTGCTGGCGGCCGGGGGGTTGGAGGCGTTGCAGACCGCCCCGATCCTGGCGGCGCTGCCGGTCAGCCTGGTGATGCTGGTGATGTGTGTGGCGATCTGGCGGAACCTGCGCGCCGAACGCCTGGCCGCGGTCCGGGCCCAGCGGAGCCGCCGGGCCGCCGAACTGACCGAACAGGTCTCCCGCCGGTTGGAGAACGGGGAGGGCGAATACTCGTCGTGACGGTCCGGCCGCCTACGCCAGCGCGGCCAGCTGGACGGTCCCGCTGGCCACCAGTACCGCCGGGCCGGTCAGCGCGCAGTCGGTGTCGGTCAACGCCACCGTCAACCGGCCTCCCGGTACGTCCACCGCGACCACTCCCCGCGCGCGATCCCGGTCCCGCAGGGCGACCAGCGCCGCCGCGCACGCCCCGGAGCCGCAGGAGCGGGTCTCCCCCACCCCTCGCTCGTGCACCCGCATCCGAATGTGCGCGTCCACCAGCGGCTCCTGGGCCGCCGGGACGGTGAACTCCACGTTCGCACCCGCGGGGAACACCGCCGGGTCCACCCGAGGCGGCTCCGACAGATCCAGATCAGCCAGCGCCACCCCGGGCGGAAGCGGGCACACCAGATGCGGGTTGCCGCAGTCGACCACCTGCCCGGTGAACCGACGCTCCCCCAGCCAGGCGTCGCTGACGCCCTGCATCCGGGGCATCCGCATGGTGACGCTGACCGCTTCGTCCCCGACCACCGCCACCACCGGTCCCGCGCGGGTGCCGAGCACCAGCTCCGGGGTCGCCCCGGGCTCCGCGGCGACCAGGCCGGAATCCACCAGGTAGCGGGCGAACACCCGGACCCCGTTGCCGCACATTTCCGCGACCGAGCCGTCGGCGTTGCGGTAGTCCATGAACCACTCCGCGTCGGCCCACTCCGGGCCGACCGCGTACCGGGCCAGCTCCGGGTCGGCGGCGGTGCGCACCACCCGCAGCACCCCGTCGCCGCCGATGCCGGAGCGGCGATCGCACAGGGCCGCCACCAGCGTCGGGGTCAAGGACAGCTGATGGTCTGGGTCGGGCACGACCACAAAATCGTTGCCGGTGCCGTGGCCCTTGGCGAACGCGATCGACTCCATCGGTGCCATCATCCCCCGTCCCGCTCCGGTCGCGCCGCCTGGATCAGCGCCAACGCCGCCTCCCGCAGATCCGGCCGCCCGGCATCCAACCACTGCACCCGGGGGTCCCGCCGAAACCAGGACCGTTGCCGACGGGCGAACCGTCGGGTGGCCCGGACCGTCTCGGCCTTCGCCCCCGCTTCACTGAGCACCCCGTCCAGGTACGCCAGCACCTGCTGGTAGCCGAGCGCGGCCCGGGCGGTGCGCCCCTGCCGCAGCCCCCGCGGGATCAGCCCGCGCACCTCCTCGACCAGGCCGTCCCGCCACATCCGCTCCACCCGGAGCGCGATTCGTTCATCCAGCACGTCTCGGTCACGATCCAGGCCGATCCGCACCGACGGGTACGCCGGCTGCGGCGTCTCGGGCAGGCGGGCGGTGAACGGCCGGCCCGTCAACTCGATCACTTCCAAGGCCCGGACGATCCGCCGGCCGTTGGAGGGCAGGATCGCCGCCGCGGCGGCCGGATCGACCTGGGCCAGCCGGGCATGCATCGCTTCTGGTCCCTGCGTGGCCAGTTCCGCCTCCAGCCGGCGACGAATCTGCGGATCGGTGCCGGGAAAGTCCAAGTCGTCCAAAACCGCCCGTACGTACAACCCGGAGCCGCCCACCACCAGCGGCACCCGGCCCCGCGCCAGGATGTCGTCCACCGCTGCCCGGGCCAACCGTTGGTAGACCGCTACGCTAGCGGTCTCGGTGACCTCCCAGATGTCCAGCAGGTGGTGCGGCACCTCCCGGCGCTGCTCCGGCGGCACCTTGGCGGTGCCGATGTCCATCCCCCGGTACAACTGCATGGAGTCGGCGTTGACCACCTCGCCGCCCAGCTCCCGGGCGAGCGCCAGCGCCAACTCCGATTTGCCGGTCGCGGTGGGCCCGACCACCGCCACCACTAGGCCGTTCACTCGGTCGACCTTAGTGGGCCGGGGCGCCCGCACCCCTCAGCACCGGCCCGGTTGACAGCCGGGGGCGGGGCAACGGCACCATGGAGATAACCCGGGAAGGATACTAAATGGTCACGGTCTGCCACAGGGTCTCGACTTCACCCGGGGGGAACCTGTGAGAATGCAACAGAAGAGCAGACACCTCTGGCGGGTGCGGCGGCGACCGCCGGCTCGACACCCGGGTCGGCGACGCCGGTGAGGACAGGACGGGCAGATGAACGAGTGGACCAGCTTTGGTCGGGTCGACGCAGACGGCACGGTGTACGTCAAGACGGCCGACGGGGAACGGGTGGTGGGCTCCTGGCAGGCCGGCACCCCGGAAGAGGGCCTCGCCCACTTCGCCCGACGGTTCGCCGACCTAGTCACCGAGGTGGATCTCATCGAGAGCAGGCTGATGACTGGGGCGGCGGATCCGGCCCGGGCCGCCGGCAGCATCCGTCGCCTGCGGGAAGGTCTCTCGGAAGCCAAGGTGGTCGGGGACATCGACGGCTTGGCCGCCCGTCTGGACAAGCTGGCGGTGCTGGCCGATGAGAAGGCGGCGGCCGCCCGCGCCGAGCGGGAGGCGGCCCGGGCCGAGGCGATCGCCCGCAAGACCGCGCTGGTGGAAGAGGCGGAGAAGCTCGCCGCGGAGTCGACTGCGTGGAAGGCGGCCGGGGACCGGATCCGGGAGATCCTCGAAGAGTGGCGCACCATCCGCGGCGTCGACAAGAAGACCGACACCGAGCTGTGGAAGCGGTACGCCGCCGCCCGGGACGGATTCGCCCGGCGCCGCGGCGCCTACTTCGCCAGCCTGGACGCCTCCCGTAAGGAGGCGCAGGCGATCAAGGAGAAGCTGGTCGAGGAGGCCGAGGCGCTCGCCGACTCCACCGACTGGAACGAGACCGCGGAAGCGCTCAAGGAGCTGATGAACCGCTGGAAGGCGGCTCCCCGCGCGTCCAAGGAAGCCGAACAGCGACTGTGGACCCGGTTCCGCGCCGCGCAGGATCAGTTCTTCACCCGGCGCGCCGAGGTGTTCGCTGCCCGGGACGCCGAGTACAAGCAGAACCTGGCGCGCCGCCAGGAGCTGCTGGCTCGCGCTGAGGCGCTGGACATCGACGCCGATCCGAAGGCGGCGCAGGCGGCGCTGCGGGAGATCCAGGCCCAGTGGCACTCCACCGGCCGGGTCCGTCGGGATGCCGCCATCGCGCTGGAACGCCGGCTGCGGGCGGTGGAGGAGAAGATCCGCCAGGCCATGGACACCGCCTGGCGCCGGCTGCCACCGTCGGAGAACCCACTGCTGGCCCAGATGCGCACCCAGGTCGCTGAGGCCGAGGAGCGGCTGGCCAAGGCCCGGGCCTCCGGCGACCAGCGTCGGATCCAGGCCGCCGAGCAGGCGCTGGCCAGCAAGCGGCAGGTGCTGGAGCTGGCGGAGCGCGCCACCTGAGGTCGGCGACACCGGACCTGAGCCCGCTCGTGGGAGCACCACGAGCGGGCTTTTTCATTCACCCGGGCGGGGGACAACCACCGCTTGTAATCCATACATTTCTATGTATAAATCTATGAGCGGCCTGTAGCCACAGTACTACAGGCCGCATCCCCTGTCCCCTATCCAAAGGAACCCATCATGAGGTCACGCATGCTCACCGTCGGCGTCCTGGCCGCCCTGACAGCGGCCCTGGTCGCCACCACCCCCGCCGCTGCCGAACCGGCGTCGCACGATCTCTACCTCGCGACTCCGGTCTCCAGCGACGGCACCACCGCGGACCCGGCACTGCTGGCGGCCCTGACCGACCAGCACGTGTCGCCCGCGCAGCCCCCTTCCGCGCTATCGCACTCCACCGGCGCTGACCTCACGCCACCGGCCGCGGTCGAGAGTCCGGTGACCGCCAACACCGCTCCCGGCATCGAGAGCATCATCGGCACCGACGACCGGTACCGGATCACCCCCACCACCTGGTACCCGGCCAGCGCCACCGTGTTCTTGAGCCGCACCCAGGGCGGCGTCACCGGCCGGTGGTGCACCGGCTGGATGGTCAGCCCGGACACAGTGATCACCGCCGGCCACTGTGTCCACACCGGCGGCCCCGGCGGAAGCTGGATCCCCTCGTCGCAGCTACTGGCCTGGCCCGGCCGCGACGGCGACGTCGCCCCGTACGGCTCCTGCACCGTCTCCAGCCTGCACTCGGTGCTCGGCTGGACCCAGAACGCCGACGACCGCTACGACTACGGCGCCCTCAAGCTGAACTGCACCGTCGGCTACACCACCGGCTGGTACGGATTCATGTGGCAGGAGGGGTCGCTGACCGGTGTCCCCACGTACAACATGGGGTACGGCCAGGACAAGCCGTTCGGCACCCAGTGGGAGACCTTCGACCGGATCACGGTCACTGAGCCGATGCGGCTGTTCTACCAGCACGACACGATCGGTGGCCACAGCGGCGGCCCGGTCTACACCTACACCACCCTGTGCGGCGGGCCGTGCGGTCTGGCGGTCCACGCCTACGGCACCTACGGCAGCCCACCGTTCAGCAACAACAACCACGGCACACGGATCACCGAGGCGGTGTTCAACAACTTCATCTACTGGATCAGCCTCCCCTGGTGATCCCCGGCGGCGCCGGCCGGGGCGGCGGGGAGCGACCCGCTGCCCGGCCGGCGCCGGCCCCCGATCACGCCGCCGCGACGACGGGCGGCGACGGAACCGACCGGCCCCGGAGAACGTCCCACCTGTGACGGCCGACTGCGGAGGGGTGATGAACCGATTCCCAGCCGAGCGCCTGCTCGGCCCCATGCTGCTACTGGTCGGGCTGGTCCTGGCCGGGTGCGCCAGTCCCGGCGCGGCCGGCTCCCCCGCCGACGACAACCCGGACCGGCCGGTCGCCGGCCCCACCGGCACCCCGCCCGCCACCTCGGCCGCCCCCGCGCCGGAGCCCGACCCCACCACCGGCGCGCTGCTGGTGACCGTGCACGCCCCGGACGGCACCCCGCTCGCCGACGCCTGCCTGGACATCCAGCCGCTCGACCCCGGCCTACCCCCGCTGCCGGAGCTCGCCCGCTGCACCGACCCGGCCGGCGCATACCACCTACCCGGCCTGGCCCCGGGCCGCTACCGGGTGATCGCGTCCCACCCAGCCGGCACCGGGACCACCGCCCCGACCGAGGTGACGGTGGCCGGAGGGAGACCGCCCGGATCACGGTGACGGTGACGGGTTAAGGCCGTCGGCCCGGCATACCGAGCATCACCCCGGAGGTCCGAGGGGCGCGCCCCGCCTCGTACGCATCCCCGGCCCGGGTGCGGCGATGGGAGATCAGCGGACCATCGGCGACCAGGTGGTGGGGGGCGGCGTGGGTGACCGTGGTGTGCACGATGTCGCCGGGGCGCACCTGGGTCGGGTCGCCGCGGAAGTGCACCAGCCGGCCGTCCCGGGCCCGCCCGGACATCCGGCCCGTGGCCTCGTCCTTGCGGCCCTCCCCGACCGCCACCAGCACCTCGACCGTCTTCCCGACCAGGGCCTGGTTCTCCGCCAGGGTGATCTCGTCGACCAGCGCCACCAGCCGGTCGTACCGCTGCTGCACAACCTCCTTGGGCACCTGGTCCGCCATCTCGGCGGCGGGGGTGCCGGGCCGCTTGGAGTACTGGAAGGTGTACGCCCCGGCGAACCGGGCCTGCCGGACCACCTCCAACGTGGCCTCGAAGTCGGCCTCGGTCTCACCCGGGAACCCGACGATGATGTCGGTGGTGATGGCCGCGTCCGGCATCGCCGCCCGCACCTTCTCCAGGATCGCCAGGTAGCGTTCGGCGCGGTAGGACCGGCGCATCCGGCGCAGCACCGTGTCCGAACCGGACTGCAGCGGCATGTGCAGCTGGTGGCAGACGTTCGGCGTCTCGGCCATCGCCTCGATCACGTCGTCGGTGAAGTCCCGCGGGTGCGGGCTGGTGAACCGGACCCGCTCCAGCCCCTCGATGTCGCCACAGGCCCGCAGCAGCTTGCTGAACGCCTGCCGGTCCCCGAACTCGACCCCGTAGGAGTTGACGTTCTGCCCCAGCAGGGTGATCTCCAGCACCCCTTCGGCCACGAGCGCCTTCACCTCGGCCAGGATCTCGCCGGGTCGGCGGTCCCGCTCCTTGCCGCGCAGGCTGGGCACGATACAGAAGGTGCAGGTGTTGTTGCAGCCCACCGAGATCGACACCCAGCCGGAGTAGGTGGACTCGCGGCGGGTCGGCAGGTGGGAGGGGAACGTCTCCAGCGCTTCCAGGATCTCCACCTGGGCGGCCTGATTGTGCCGGGCGCGCTCCAGCAGCACCGGCAGCGAGCCCAGATTGTGGGTGCCGAACACCACGTCCACCCACGGCGCTCGCTTGACGATCTCACCCCGGTCCTTCTGGGCCAGGCAGCCCCCGACCGCGATCTGCATGTTCGGATGCTTCCGCTTGATCGGGTGCAGGTGGCCGAGGTTGCCGTACAGCCGGTTGTCGGCGTTCTCCCGGACCGCGCAGGTGTTGAACACCACCACGTCCGGTTGGCCCTCTCCGGTATGCCGGACGTAGCCCGCCTCTTCCAGCAAGCCGGCGATCCGTTCAGAGTCGTGCACGTTCATCTGGCACCCGTACGTGCGGATCTCGTACGAACGGGGCAGGCTGGTCTCGGTGACGCTGCTCATCTCGTCGCCCAGGGTACGCGGACTCGCCCGGGTCCCGCTCGCGCCCCGGGGCGGCGCTGGCGGGACCGCACCCTCAGCGTGCGCCCTGCCGCCGGGTGGACGTCACCGGGCGGTTTCGGTGGCGCGTAGTTCCCGAATCACGGTCACCCGCACCTGCCCGGGGTAGGTCAGCTCCTCTTCGATCTGTTTGGCGACGTCCCGCGCCAGCACCGCCGCCCCGATGTCGTCGACCTGCTCGGGCCGCACCATCACCCGTACCTCCCGGCCAGCCTGCATGGCGTACACCTTCTCCACCCCGGGTTTGCTCGCGGCGATCTCCTCGATCCGGGTCACTCGGTGGATGAACTGCGCGGTCTCTTCCCGCCGGGCCCCGGGCCGGGCACCGGAGCAGGCGTCGGCGGCCTGGGTGAGCACCGCTTCGATGGTGCGCGGCGGTACTTCGTCGTGGTGGGCTTCGATCGCGTGCACGACCGCCTCCGACTCCCCGTACCGGCGGGCCAGGTCCGCGCCCACCTTGGCGTGGGAGCCTTCGGCCTGGTGGGTGAGCGCCTTGCCGAGGTCGTGCAGGAAGGCCGCGCGTTTGGTGGTCCGCACCCGCGCCGGCTCCAGGCCGAGCTCGGCGGCCATCAGCGCCGCCAAGTGGGCGCTCTCCACCAGGTGCCGCAGGACGTTCTGGCCGTAACTGGTGCGGTAACGCAGCCGGCCGAGCACGGTCACCAACTCCGGGTGCAGGTCGGTGATCCCGACCTCCACCATCGCGTCCTCGGCCGCCCGCTGGCACCGCAGCGCCACTTCCTGCTCGGCCATCCGGTGCAGCTCTTCGATCCGTTGGGGGTGGATCCGGCCGTCGGCGACCAGCTTCTCCATGGTGATCCGCGCGGTCTCCCGCCGGACGGGGTCGAAACAGGACAGCACCACCGCGGCCGGGGTCTCGTCGACGAGCAGGTTCACGCCCGTGACCGACTCGAAGGCCCGGATGTTGCGGCCTTCCCGGCCGATGATCCGCCCCTTCATCTCATCGGAGGGCAGGTGGAGCACGCTGACGGTGCTCTCGGTGGTCTGGTCGCTGGCCACGCGTTGAATCGCCTCGACCACGATCGCCCGGGCCCGCTCCTCCGCGGTGCGGCGGGCTTCCCCCTCGATCCGGCGCACCAGCACCGCCGCTTCCCGCTTGGCGTCCGCCTCCAGCTCCGCCAGCAACTCCGCCCGCGCCGCCTCCGGGGTGAGCCCGGCGATCCGCGCCAGTTCCCGTTGGCGCTCTGCCGCCGCGGTGGCCAGAGCGTCCGCTAGCGCGGCCTCGCGGGCGGTGAGGGCCGCTCGGCGGCGGGCGAGGTCCGTCTCGGCGGCGGAGATTTTCTGCTCCCGCTCCGCCAGCCGGTGCCGTTCCTGTTCCGCCTGCCGCTCCGCTCCGCCAGCCGCTGTTCCCGCTCCGCGAGCGCCGTCACCCGCGCCGTCGACCCGGCCGACTCGGCGGCGCTCGTCTCCGAGGTGGACGCGGCGGGGACGAGCGCCTGACCGGTCAGCTGCCGCAGGATCCGGACCGCCCAGGTCATGCCCCCCACAACCACGACCGCCAGCACCGTCACCGTCGCCAATAGCGCCCACTCGACCGCGGTCATGGCGGTCTCCCTTCAGCCTGTCGCCCTCCGGCGTCCTCCGCCATCGCGCGATCCGACCACGGAAGCCGCCAGAACGCCCGACCGGCCACACGGGACTCGACACCGCACTCGAAGTGTTGCGTGACTGTTATTCGTCCGTGCTTGTGTAGTCAGCTCTGCTGTGGTCGGACCGGCCTGCCCGTACAGGGGAGGCTAAGCCGAGATAACGATTTGGTCAAGAGGGTGTTGATCAACTACTCGGGAGACCCGTCAACCCTCCAGATCGCGTACGTCCTCCTCCCACGCGTCCGGCTCGATCTGCTCGGCGAACGCGGCGGTCCGGTCGTCCGCCGCCAGCGCCTCTTTCACCACCCGGTAGGCCACGCCGGCCGGGTAGCCGCGCCGCGCCAGCATGCCCACGAGTCGGCGGGTCAGGGTGGCCGGATCACCGGTGGCGGTGCGGAGCTTGCGCGCCACCAACGCCCGGGCCGTCTCCACCTCGGTGTCCGAGTCCAGTTCGGCCAACGCCTCGGCCACCGTCTCCGGCGCCACCCCCCGTCGCCGCAGCTCCTGCCCGAGCGCCCGCCGGGCCAGCCCTCGACTGTGGTGTCGGCTGGTGACCCAGGCCCGGGCGAACGCCGCATCATCGATCATCCCGACCTCGTGGTAGCGGTCGAGCACCTCGGCGGCCACCTGGTCGGAGATCCCGGCCCGGCGCAGCGCCTGTGCCAGCTCCGCCCGGGTCCGGGGGCGGATCGCCAACTGACGCAGGCAGATCTCCCGCGCCCGCTGGGCCGGATCGACCGACTGGCCGGCCGCCCCCGGGGTGTCCCCATCCGTCGCCGGAGCCGGCGGCGCCACCGGGTCGGGGTCGGCGTGGGCGGGGGTGTTCCGAGGGGACCGGCGCGCCCGGGGTGGGGCCGCATCCCAGCCGCGGCCGGTACGGCCCCGCCGCCTACCGGCCACGGTTACCCCACCGCCGGATCGTCACCCTGCGCATGCCGAACGGGTCAGAAGTCCACCGGCGGTGCCGCCGTCTCATCGCCGGCTCCGGCGGGCTTCCCCACCCCCAGCTTCTCCAGGATCTTCTTCTCGATCTCGGCGGCGACGTCGGGGTTCTCCCGCAGGAAGTTGCGGGCGTTCTCCTTGCCCTGGCCGAGCTGGTCGCCGTCGTAGGTGTACCAGGCGCCGGACTTGCGGATGATCGCCTGCTCGACCCCGACGTCGATCAGCGAACCCTCGCGGGAGATGCCCTTGCCGTACATGATGTCGAACTCGGCCTGCTTGAACGGCGCGGCGACCTTGTTCTTCACGACCTTGACCCGGGTGCGGTTACCGACGACGTCGGTGCCGTCCTTGAGGCTCTCGATCCGGCGCACGTCCAGCCGCACCGAGGCGTAGAACTTCAGCGCCCGGCCACCGGTGGTGGTCTCCGGGCTGCCGAACATGACGCCGATCTTCTCGCGGAGCTGGTTGATGAAGATCGCGGTGGTGCCCGAGTTGTTGAGCGCACCGGTGATCTTCCGCAGCGCCTGGCTCATCAGCCGGGCCTGCAGACCGACGTGGCTGTCGCCCATCTCGCCCTCGATCTCGGCCCGCGGCACGAGCGCGGCCACCGAGTCGATGACGATGATGTCCAGCGCGCCGGAGCGGATCAGCATGTCCGCGATCTCGAGCGCCTGCTCACCGGTGTCCGGCTGGGAGACCAGCAGCGCGTCGGTGTCGACCCCGAGCGCCTGCGGCGTACTCCGGGTCGAGCGCGTGCTCCGCGTCGATGAACGCCGCGATGCCGCCCGGCTCGCTGGGCGTTGGCCACCGCGTGCAGCGCGACCGTGGTCTTACCGCTGGACTCCGGGCCGTAGATCTCGATGATCCGGCCGCGGGGCAGTCCGCCGATGCCCGAGGGCGATGTCGAGCGCGATGGAGCCGGTCGGGATGACCTGCCATCTGCAGCACGGGCCGCTCGCCCAGGCGCATCACCGAGCCCTTGCCGAACTGCTTGTCGATCTGCGCGAGCGCGAGCTCGAGCGCCTTCTCCTTGTCCGGCACCGCTGCCATGGTCCCCGCTCCTGCCCCACTCTTTGGTTTCTTCGCCACGCGGACACGGTAGGCCGTCGGTCCGACAAACGACAGCCGGCCTGCCGACGGCTGTGGACAACCTCAGTCCACCCCCGCCCTGTGGACGATAACCGAACAAGCGTACGAGCGTGACCCCGCCCCGCCGAACGGGTGACCGATTCCTCCGGTTACCGCAATCGGGCCGGCACCCGCTCCGGGTAGGTGGCCACGACCGCCCGCCACACCGCCAGGACGGGCTCACCCGCCGCCAGCGCCTCGCTGATGGTCCGCCCGCCTAGCTGCGC
Source organism: uncultured Actinomycetota bacterium (assembly GCA_963809545.1). Taxonomy (GTDB): domain Bacteria; phylum Actinomycetota; class Actinomycetes; order Mycobacteriales; family Micromonosporaceae; genus Natronosporangium. The sequence continues at coordinate 111,247 of CAWEKD010000011.1, forward strand.
CAGGACGTGGTCCTGAGCCACGCTGGTGGCGTACCCGGGCCCGAAGACCTCCTCCATCCGCTGCCAGAACTCGCTCTCCCTCACCCGTACAGCCTCTCACGGACCGGGCGCAACGCCAGGACCGTCAATGGCACGGTGGCGATCGCGGCCAGCAGCGTCAGGGTCGCGTAGCCGGCCCAGGCCAGTACGAGTCCGGCGAGCGCCCCGGCGGACGCCCCGGCCAGCCCCACCGTCAGGTCCCCCAAGCCTTGCGCGGACGGGCGAAGCCGCTCCGGTACGGACTCACTGAACAAGGTGGACCCCGCCACCATCGTGCCCGACCACCCCAGTCCGAGCAGGAACAGCCCGATGGTCAGCCGGACCGGATCGTGCCCCGCGGTGCCGGCGATCGCACAGGCGGCCAGCAGCAGCCCGATCCCGCCCAGGATGACCGGGCGTCGGCCGTACCGGTCGGCCAGCCACCCGGTCAGCGGGGAGAAGGCGAACATGCCCACCACATGGATACTGATCACCAACCCGACGATCCGCAGCGTGTCCGCGTCACTGTGGCCCGCCTCGAGGATGTGCACCGGGGTCATCGCCATCACCGCGATCATCACCAGATGCCCCACGGACATCGCGGCCAACCCCAACCGCGCGGCCGGCAGCGCCGTCAGCGCCGTAACCGCCGCCCAGATTCCCGCCGAGGCCGCCTCACCGGTAGCGGCCGGCGGGGCCGACGCGGCCGCGCGTGGCGTCGACGCCTCCGCGGTCGCCCGCAGCCGCTCCGCCAGCCGCAGCGGATCCGGGCGCAGCCGGACCAGCACCACCAGCCCCGCCAACCCGAACAGGACGACGGAGAGCAGGAACGGACTCGCCAAGGTCGGGACCCCCGTCGCGGCCAGCGCGCGCCCCACCAGCGGCGCGAGATTGGGGCCGACCACCACCCCCAGCGTGGTCGCCCACATGATCAGGGAGAGGTGGCGCGCCCGCCGGTCGGGCGGGGCAAGGTCGACCGCCACGAACCGGGCCTGATTGTTGGCGGTCGTGCCCCCGCCGAACAGAAACAGCCCGAGGAACAGCAACGGCACCGACGGAATCAGCGCCGCCGCCACCACCGTCACCCCGCCGATCAACGCGGCCAGGTACGCCGCCACCAGGCCGGGCCGGCGGCCGTACCGGCGCATCAACCGGACCACCGGTACCGCCAGCAGCGCCGCTCCCAACACCGCGGAGCTCTGGGCCAGCCCGGAGCTGCTCACCCCGACCATCTCGGCGGTCAGCAGCGCCCCCACCGACAACCCGATCGAGACCCCGACCCCACCGAGGATCTGGGAACTGAACAAGGTCCGCAGCACCCGTCGCTGAACCACCCCCTGGTCGAACTCTGGACGTACGACGGTGGCGGGGGGTGTGACGGTCACAGCGGCTCCTCAGTTCGGTGGATCCGATCCAGGTGGCGAACTCCATCATGCGCGGTGATGCGACGCCCCCCGCCGGCCGTCCCGGCTTCCGGACCATCTTTTGTCCTACCCAGCCGCCATAGTGACCCGCATGACCGAAATTGCCATGCGCTACCGTCGCCTGTCAGGCCAATTCGCCGACCGGCTCGCGGCCGTGCCTCACGACGGCTGGGAGCGACCGACCCCGTGCCAGGGCTGGCACGTCCGGCAGCTGGTGCAGCACGTGGTGGAGACCCAGTCGCTGTTTCGGGGGCTGGTGGGCTGGGATCCCATCCCCACCCCACCGGTGGCCGAAGATCCCACCGGCGCCTGGGACGCCGCCCGGGCGGTGATGCAGGCGGACCTGGATGATCCCGACCGGGCCGGCACCACCTTCGACGGGCTCCTGGGACGGTCCACCTTCGCCGAGGCGGTGGATCGGTTCCTCAACTTCGACCTGATCATTCACGGGTGGGACCTGGCCCGCGCCACCGGACAGGACGACCGGATCCCACCGGAGGACATCGCCCACGTACAGGCCCAGATGGCGGTCCTGGGGGATCGGCTCTACACCTCCGGCCAGTTCGCCCCGGCGTTGGAGCCGCCGGCGGGCGCCGACGCGCAGACTCAGCTGCTGGCGCGGCTGGGCCGACGCGCCTGGGAGGCCGCCCCGAGCCGCTGAGGGGAGTGGCCACGCCAGCCGACCAGCACCGTCCGATCACCTGGTCGGCTGAAGGGTGCTGCGCCGATCCGGCTCCCCTTCCATGCGATCATGAGAGATAGATGTAAATATTCCTATTAATAATAGTCATCAGCTATCCATGATTCGCCTACCGATACCGGACGGTGTGGACCAACTCCCATGGAGGCTCCCATGATCATGGCGCCTGTTCCGCTAGCCACCACTCGCCGAACTGCCCGATACCTGGCGGCCGCCGCCAGCACCGCGGTGTTGGCAGCCGCCGGACTGGCAGCCACCGCGCACGCCGGCCCCGCCCCCCAGCCGGCGGCGCTGGTCGACCCAGCGGTGTACGCCGAGCTGGCTGACGGTGGCACCACCGAATTCCTGGTCTACCTCACCGACACCGCCGACCTCAGCCCGGCGGCCACCCTCACCGACCGCGACCAGCGGTTGGCGTACGGGTATGAGCAGCTGACCAGCGTGGCCGAGACCAGCCAGGCCGACCTGCGGGCGATGCTCGACGCGCGGGGGGTGCCGTACACCCCGTACTGGATCACCAACGCCCTCCTGGTCACCGGTGACGCCACCCTGCTGGCCGAACTGACCCGCCGCCCCGACGTCGCCCGGATCGAACCCGACCGGGAATGGGAACTGCCGGACCCCACATCCAGTCCCGCCCTGTCCCCCACCATGGTCGAATGGAACATCGCCATGATCCGCGCCCCCCAGGTGTGGAATGAGCTGGGCGTCACCGGCGAAGGAATCACGGTCGCGACCATCGAGACCGGGGTGGAGTACGACCATCCCGCGCTGGTCAACCAGTACCGCGGCAACCTCGGTAACGGCACCTTCGACCACAACTACCACTGGTTCGATCCGGCCGGCGCCTGTCCGGCACCCGCGCCCTGCGACCTCCACGGCCACGGCACCCACCTCGCCGGCACCATGGTCGGTGACGACGGGGTGGACAATCAGATCGGGGTCGCGCCCGGAGCACAGTGGATCGCCACCAACGCCTGCGGTTACGGTAGTTGCTCTTCCAGCGCCCTCCTGGCCGCCGCCCAGTGGCTGATAGCTCCTACCGATCTCACCGGTGACAACCCTCGTCTGGACCTGACGCCGCACGTGGTGGTCAGCGGGAGCGCCTGGCCTCAGGGACCGTGGTTTGAGCAGGTCATCCAGGCCTGGGTGGCGGTCGGCATCTTCCCGGTCTTCGCGGCCGGCAATTACGGGCCGGGGTGTGGGACCGTCACGTGGCCGGCGAGCTCCCCGTGGGTGTACGCGGTGGGCGCCCACAACGCGCAAGGCGTGATCGCTCCGTCCTCCTCCCGCGGATCTTTCCTCGGCGACATCAAGCCGGACGTGGCCGCCCCCGGGGTGATGATTCGCAGCGCGGTGCCCGGTGGCGGCTACGCGAGCCTCGGCGGTACCGCGACGGCCGCTGCCCACATGGCCGGCACGGTAGCGCTGATCTGGTCGGCTTCCCCCGCCACGGTCGGAGCCATCCCGCTCACGCACCAGTTGCTCGACCAGGGGGCGGTGGACGTCTCTGACCTGAGCTGCGGCGGGACTCCCGGCAACAACAACGTGTACGGGGAGGGTCGACTCGACGCGTACGCCTCGGTAGCGGCGGCGCCGTGACGCACCCCGGAGCACCGACCTCCCGACCGCACCCAACACCCAGGCCTCCGAAGCCCGGTGGCCGCCGATCATCCAGGTGCTGAATCGTTCGTTCAGCCCATGGATACATCTATCCATGAATGTAAATTCATAGATCTATGTGTGGCACCCGTCACACACCATCCCGATCCGGACCGGCACCGGTCCGAATCTCAATCCTGACGGGAGACAACATGTCCAGACGAATTCCCGCGCCGCCTTCGCCGCGCCGGGGCCGGCGGCTGCTGGTGACGGCCGCCGCCGCAGCCTTGACCGCCGGTCTCCTGGCCGCGCCCGGCGCCCCGGCCTCTGGTCACCCCTCCTCCGCCCACGTCGATCCCGCGGTATACGCCGACCTCTCCGGCGGCGGCACCGCCGAGTTCCTGGTCTACCTGACCGACACCGCTGACCTCAGCCGCGCCGCCACCATCACCGACCGCGGCCACCGGTTGGAGTACGTGTACGAGCAGCTGACCAGTGTGGCCGAGACCAGCCAGGCCGACCTCCGGGCCGACCTCGACGCCCGAGGCATCGAGTATCGCCCGTACTGGGTCGTCAACGCCCTGCTGGTCACCGGTGACGCCGAGCTGCTGGCGGAGCTGGCCCGCCGCCCCGACGTCGCCCGGATCGAACCCAACCGGGAGTGGGAGCTCCTGGACGCCGCGCTCAGCCCCGACCAGGCGATCAATGCGGTCGAGTGGAACGTCACGATGATCGGCGCGCCTCGGGTGTGGGACCAGTTCGGTCGGGCCGGCGACGGAATCGTGGTCGCCAGCATCGACACCGGCGTGCAGTTCGACCACCCGGCCCTGCGAAAGCAGTACCGGGGCTACACCGGCACCGGGTACAACCACAACTACAACTGGTTCGACCCGGCCGGTATCTGCGGCACCCCCGCGCCGTGCGACAACAACGGCCACGGCACCCACGTCACCGGCACCATGGTCGGTGACGACGGGGCGGGCAATCAGATCGGGGTGGCGCCCCGGGCCCGCTGGATCGCCGCCAAGGGCTGCGAGTACAGCAGCTGCTCCAGCGCGTCCCTGCTGGCCGCCGGCCAGTGGATGCTCGCCCCCACCGATCTGAGCGGTGCCAACCCTCAGCCTCGGCTGGCCCCGCACGTGGTGAACAACTCCTGGGGCGGTGGCGGTGGAAGCACCTGGTACCAGCCGGTCATCAACGCCTGGGTGGCCGCCGGCATCTTCCCGGTGTTCGCGGCCGGTAACTCCGGCTACCTGGGCTGCGGCAGCGCCAGCTCCCCCGGGGACAACCCTCCCGCCTACGCAGTGGGAGCGTACGACCGGCAAGGGGTGATCGCGCCCTTCTCCGGCCGGGGCCCGTCGGCCGTGGACGGATCGACCAAGCCGAACGTGAGCGCGCCCGGGGTGAACATCCGCAGCTCCGTACCGACCAACAGTTACGCGATGTACAGCGGCACCTCCATGGCGGCCCCGCACGTGGCCGGCACCGTGGCGCTGATCTGGTCGGTCTCCCCGCCGACGGTCCGGGACATCCCGCTGACCCGGAAGCTGATCGACGCCACCGCGACCGATGTCAGCGACCTGACCTGCGGCGGTGTGCCGGGCAACAACAACGTCTACGGCGAGGGACGGCTCAACGCGTACGCCGCGGTGGTGGCGGCGCCGTGACGCTGACCCGGTCGTAACCCCGAGTCGGTGCCGGGTGCGGTGCGCACCCGGCACCTTGCCGGGAACGGTCACCGCGTGATCCGGGCGGTCGCCGGCGGCCCCGCTGCCGCCGCGACCGCCTCCGCCAACTCCGGCAGGTCGGACTCGGACAGTCCACTGAGCGTGATCCGGATGGCCGGGCCACTGGCGATCCGGTAGAGCGCGCCGGGCGCGACCACGTACCCGGCCTCCTGGAGGCCGGCCACCGCCCGGGTCTCGTCCGGGACCGGCACCCACACGTTGATGCCGGTCCGCCCGGCCGCGGCCACCCCCCGGAGGGCCAGCTCCCGACGCAACCCCTCCCGCCGGCGGCGGTACGTCTCCGCCGCCTGGGCCACGGTGCGCGCCACCGCGGGGTCCCGCCACAAGGAGAGCACCACCCGCTGCAACATGGTGGACACCCATCCGGCCCCGATCCGCATCCGCCCCTCCACCCGCGCCAGGGTCTCCGGGTCCCCGGCCACCACCGCCAGCCGCAGATCCGGACCGTACGGTTTGGAGGCTGACCGGATGAACGCCCAGTGCCGAGTGGTCCCCACCAGTGGCGTCAGCGGCACCCCGGCGATCTCGGCCGCGTGGTCGTCCTCGATCAGCAGCACCTCCGGGTAGCGGCGCAGCAGTTCCCGCAGGGCGGCCGCCCGCTCCCGCCCCACGGCCGCCCCGGTGGGGTTCTGGGCTCGGCTCGTGACCACCACCGCCTGCACACCCGCCGTCAGCGCCGCGGCGAGTCCGGCTTCGGTAGGCCCTTCGTCGTCCACCGGCACCGGCACCGGCGACAAATCCAGAACCGCCAGGAGGTCCAGCAGATTGACCCAGCCGGGATCCTCCACCGCCACCCGGTCACCGGGGCGCAGGTGAACGGTGAGCACCCGTTCAATCCCGTCCAAGGCGCCGTGGGTCAACCAGATCCCGGGAGCGGCCGGGTCCGCACGGTCGATCACCGGCACCTGGTCGGCGCGCAACCGTCGGCCCGCCTCTTCCGCGAGCTCCGGCAACACCGGCGCATGGGGGTAGGGGGCGGGTAGCCCGCCCGCGGCGGAGTCGGCGACTCGGCGCAGGTGAGTGGTCAACTCCGGCAGCAGCCGCGGGTCCGGTTCTCCGGTGGACAGGTTCCGGAGCCCCGCGGTGGGCAGCGGCTGGCGGCTGGTCCGGAGCGACGCCACGGCCGGTCGGGGCCGCACCCGGGTGCCGCGCCGACCCGCGGTCTCGATCACTCCCCGTTGGCGGAGGGTCCGGTAGGCGGCGGCCACGGTCGCCGGGCTCACTCCCAGGGAGCTCGCTAACCCCCGCACCGACGGCAGCGGCGCCCCGCCCGGCAGCGCACCGGTACGGACTCCGGTCTCGACGCTGGCGGCGATGGCGGCTGCGCTCCGCCCGGTGATCTGATATTGTTCTGTCACAGTTTGATGATTGTACTAGTACATAATCCCCGGGAGTCGGTATGGCCGCAACACCCACCCCCACACCGGACACCTACCCGCCCACTCCCCGCACCACGGCCACCCGCCCCCGCGGGCGGATGAGTTATGCCCGCGCCGACATCCAGCACATACTGGACGAGACCTATCTGTCCCATGTGGGATTCGTCGCCGACGGTGAACCCCAGGTCCTGCCCACCCTGCACGTCCGCATCGACGAGACGGTCTACCTCCACGGCTCCACCGGCAGCCGCCTGCCCCTGGCCGCCCGGTCAGGTGGAGTTCCCCTCTGTCTAGCGGTGACCGTGCTGGATGGGCTGGTCCTGGCCCGGGCCCAGGCGGAGCACAGCGCCAACTACCGGTCCGTGGTGGTCCACGGCACCGCCACCCTGGTGACCGACCCGGAGCGCAAGCAGGCGGTGCTGGCGGCTCTGCTGGACAAGCTGGTGCCGGGCCGGGCCGCGACCACCCGCCCACCCACCCGCCGGGAGCTGGCCCAGACCGCGGTGCTCGCCCTCCCCCTGGTCGAGGCGTCGCTTCGGCGCCGCACCGGCGGCCCGACCGACGATCCCGCCGACCTCGCCTTGCCGACCTGGGCGGGAGTGATCCCGGTCCGCACCAGCTACGGACCTCCCGAACCCGCCCCCGGCGTCACCGTCCCCGCCCCGGACCTGGCCACCGACTGAGCGAGGCGCCCAGCCCTCACCCCCGGTAGCGGCGCCTTCTTCCGGGGGATGTCGCAGCTGGCGGGCACTATGAGGGGGTGGTGCTCGACCGATTCAGCCCGCCGACCCGGGAATGGTTCTCCGCCGCGTTCGCCGCGCCGACCGCGGCCCAGACCGGGGCCTGGGAGGCGATCAGCGCCGGCCAGCACGCACTGGTGGTGGCGCCCACCGGCTCCGGCAAGACCTTGGCCGCGTTCCTGTGGTCGCTGGACCGGTTGGCCACGGAGTCGCCCCCGACCGACCCGACCCGACGGCTGCGGGTGGTCTACGTCAGCCCGTTGAAGGCGCTGGCGGTGGACGTGGAGCGCAACCTGCGCGCCCCCCTGGCGGGGATCCGGCAGGCCGCCGCCCGCCTGGGCTGGCCGGAGCCGGACCTCCGGGTGGCGATGCGCACCGGCGACACCCCGGCCGACGAGCGCCGCCGCCTGCCCCGCCAACCCCCCGACATCTTGATCACCACCCCGGAGTCGCTGTACCTGCTGCTGACCTCCTCCGCCCGGGAGGCGCTCCGCGGGGTGGAGGCGGTGATCGTGGACGAGGTGCACGCGGTGGCCGGCAACAAACGGGGCGCCCACCTGGCGTTGTCGCTGGAGCGGCTGGATGCGCTGCTCCCCCGCCCGGCGCAGCGGATCGGGCTGTCCGCCACGGTCCGCCCGGTGTCGGAGATCGCCCGGTTCTTAGGCGGGGCGGCCCCGGTGACGGTGGTGCAGCCCCCGGCGGCCAAGACGCTCCGGATCAGCGTGCAGGTGCCGGTGCCGGACCTGACCGATCTGACCGCCACCGACAACGAGCTGGACCCCGTCGACCAGCCGCGCCGCCCGTCGATCTGGCCCGCGGTGGAGCAGCGGGTGTACGAGCTGATTCGCGCCCACCGGTCGACGATCGTGTTCACCAACTCCCGCCGGAGCGCCGAACGGCTGTGCGCCCGGTTGAACGAGTTGGCCACCGAGGCCGGCCCGCCGGACCGGATGCCGGCGGAGGTGATGGCCCAGTCCGGCGCCGCCAGCGGGGCCCCACCAGTGATCGCCCGCGCCCACCACGGCAGTGTCTCCAAACAGGAGCGGAAACAGATCGAGGAGGCGCTCAAGTCCGGCGCCTTGCCGGCGGTGGTGGCCACCAGCTCGCTGGAGCTGGGCATCGACATGGGCGCGGTCGACCTGGTGGTGCAGGTGGAGGCGCCCCCATCGGTGGCTTCCGGACTGCAACGGATCGGCCGGGCCGGGCACCAGGTGGGGGCGGTGTCCACCGGGGTGGTGCTCCCCAAGCATCGCGGGGATCTCCTGGCCTGCACCGTGGTGGCGCACCGGATGGCCGAGGGTCAGATCGAGCAGCTGCGCTACCCGCGTAACCCCCTGGACGTCCTGGCCCAGCAGATCGTGGCCATGGTGGCGATGGACCCGTGGCAGGTCGCGGACCTGGCCGCCCTGGTGCGCCGGGCCGCCCCGTTCGCGGAGCTGCCCGACTCGGCCCTGTTCGGGGTGCTGGACATGCTCTCCGGCCGCTACCCCTCCACCGCGTTCGCGGAGCTGCGCCCCCGGCTGGTGTGGGATCGCACCACTGACCTCCTCACCGCCCGCCGCGGCGCCCAACACCTGGCGGTGACCAGCGGCGGCACCATCCCCGACCGGGGCCTGTTCGGGGTGTTCCTGGCCGGGGCCGAGCGGCCGGTACGGGTGGGCGAGCTGGACGAGGAGATGGTGTACGAGTCCCGGGTCGGGGACGTGTTCCTGCTCGGCTCCAGCTCCTGGCGGATCGAGGAGATCACCCCGGATCGGGTGCTGGTCTCCCCCGCCCCGGGGCAGGCGGCCCGGATGCCGTTCTGGAAAGGCGACACCCCGGGCCGCCCCCTGGAGCTGGGGCGCGCCATCGGCCACCAGCTGCGGGAACTGTCCCGACTGGAGCCGCCGGACGCCGCCGGCCGGCTACGCGCGGACGGACTGGACGATTGGGCCGATCGACAACCTGCTGGCCTATCTGGCCGAGCAGCGGCAGGCGACCCGTACGGTGCCGGACGACCGGACCGTGGTGGTGGAGCGGTTCCGGGACGAGCTGGGTGACTGGCGGCTGGCGGTGCACTGTGTTCTGGGGGCGAAGGTGAACGCCCCCTGGGCGCTGGCGCTGCGGCGCCGGTTGGAGCAGCGGTACGGAGTGGACGCGCAGGTTCTGCCGTCCGACGACGGGATCGTGATCCGGCTACCGGACCTGCTGGACGAGCCGCCGGGGGCGGAGCTGGTGGCGTTCGACCCCGACGAGATCACGGCACTGGTGGAGCAGGAAGTCGGTCGGATCCGCCCTGTTCGCCGCCCGGTTCCGGGAATGCGCGGCCCGGGCGCTACTGCTGCCTCGCCGCGATCCGCGCCGCCGACAGCCGTTGTGGCAACAGCGGCAGCGCGCCGCCCAACTGCTGGACGTCGCCCGGGAGTTCCCGGACTTCCCGATCATGCTCGAGGCGGCCCGGGAGTGCCTCCAGGACGTGTTCGACCTCCCGGGGCTGGTCGACGTGATGCGCGGCCTCGCCACCCGCACGCTGCGGCTGGTGGAGGTGGCGACTCCCCACCGTCCCCGTTCGCCCGCTCGCTGCTGTTCGGATACGTGGAGGCGTTCATCTACGAAGGGGACGTCCCGTTGGCGGAACGGCGCGCCGCCGCGCTGACCCTGGACTCCGCCCTGCTGGGGGAGCTCTTGGGCCGGGTGGATCTGCGGGAGCTACTGGATCCCGCGGTGATCACCGAGACCAGCCGGCAGTTGCAGTGGCTGGTCGACCCGCCCCGGGTGCGGGATCCCGACGACACGGTCGAGTTGCTGCGGGTGCTGGGGGATCTGTCCACCGACGAGTGTCAGGCCCGCGGGGTACGCCCGGAGTGGCTGACGGAGCTGCAGGCCGCCCGCCGAGTGCTCCAGGTCCGGATCGCGGGCCAGCCTCGGTGGATCACGGCCGAGGACGCCGGCCGCTACGCCCAGGCGCTGGGGGTGGCGCTGCCACCGGGGGTGCCGGAGGCCTACCTGGCACCGGTGGCGGATCCCCTGACCGACCTGGTGGCGCGGTACGCCCGTACCCACGGACCGTTCACCACCGGCGACGTCGCCGCCCGGTTCGGGCTCGGGACCGCGGTGGTCGACCAGGTGCTGCGCCGGCTGGCCGCCACCGGGCGCCTGTCCGCCGGAGAGTTCCGCCCCGACGAGCCCGGCACCCAGTGGTGCGACGCCGACGTGCTGCGGATGCTTCGCCGCCGCTCACTGGCGGCGCTGCGTCGGGAAATCGAACCGGTGCCGACCCCGGTGCTGGCGCGGTTCCTGCCCCGCTGGCAGCAGCTCGGCGCCGGCGGCGCCGGGGTGGAGGCGACCGCGGCCGCGCTCGAACAACTCCAGGGAGTGCCGGTACCGGCGTCGGCGTGGGAACGGCTGGTACTCCCCGCCCGGGTGGCCGACTATCAACCGCCCTATCTGGACGAGCTGTCCGCCAGTGGGGAGGTGGTGTGGGCCGGCGCCGGCGCGATCGGCGCCTCGGACGGCTGGATCGTGCTGGCGTACGCGGACGCGGCCCCGCTGCTGCTGCCGCCGGTGGACGACGCCCTGGCTCTGAGTCCGCTGCACCAGGCGGTGTTGACGGCCCTCGACGGCGGGCAGGCGCTGTTCTTCCGACCACTGGCGGACCGGGTCGCGGAACTCCGGGGTGAGCCGGTGGACGATTCCGCGTTGGCTTCGGTGGTGTGGGAGCTGGTCTGGGCCGGCTATCTGTCCAACGACACCCTGGCACCGGTGCGGGCGCTGCTGGCCGGCACCGGCGGGGCCCACCGGCACCGGTTGACCGCCAGCCGCTCCCGATACGTGTCTACCCCGGGGCGGGGGTGGCGCCGATCCACCGCACGGCTTCCCCTCCGCTCTGGACCCCCCACCATGGCCGGCCGCTGGTACCGCCTGCCGGAACGCCAGACCGACCCCACCCGTCGAGCGGCGGCGTTGGCCGAGCAGTTGTTGGAGCGGCATGGGGTGCTGACCCGCGGGGCGGTCATGGCCGAGAGCCCGCCGGGGGGTTTCGCCGGCGTCTACCCGGTGTTGGCGGGGCTGGAGGAACGGGGCGTGGCCCGGCGCGGCTATTTCGTTGAAGGGTTGGGCGCCGCCCAGTTCGCGGTCCCCGGGGCGGTGGATCGGCTACGGGCGCTGGCCGACCCGTACCCGCAGCGACGCCCGGACCAGCCGCTGGTGTTGGCCGCCACCGATCCCGCCAACCCGTACGGGGCGGCCCTGCCGTGGCCGGAACGGCCGGCCGACACCGCCGGCGGCGCCGGGCACCGGGCCGGCCGGAAAGCGGGTGCGCTGGTGGTGCTGGTCGACGGCGAACTGACGTTGTACGTGGAGCGGGGCGGCCGGACCCTGCTGTCCTACATCGACCATCCGGACACGCTGGCAGCGGCGGCGAAGGCGCTGGCCGACGCGGTGCGCGCCGGGGCGCTGGGTGCCCTGTCGGTGGAGCGGGCCGACGGAGAGGCGGTGCACGCCTCCCCGTTGCGGGACGCGCTGGCCGCCGCCGGGTTCCGGGTCACCCCCCGGGGCCTGCGGCTACGCCCCTGACCACCGGCGCCGCTCCGGCCGACCCTCCATCACGGTTGCGGGACGCTACTACACTGTCACGGTCAGACAGTAAGCTCCATCTACACCTTTGGTTATCATCGGAGGACCCCTGATGCAGGCTTACCCCCGCCGTACCCCCGTCGTACTCCTGACCGCGGTCGGCCTGACCCTGACCGCTTGCGGCAGTGACCGTGGCGACGACCTGCCCCCACCACCGGCGTCAGCTCCGGCCAGCTCCCAGGATCCCGCTGAGACGATCGCACTGACCCCGGAGGAGGAACAGGCCGTCGAGGAGGCCCAGGCCAAGTTCGACGAATTCATGGAAGCATATGTCTATGAAGCCACCACCGGCGAACCCCTCGACACCGGTGCCGGCCCCGTGATCGGTGGCCACCCGCTCGAGCATGCGGAGTTCCCGCTCAGGCAGGAGATCCAGCTCGAATTCGTCGAGAACTACGACGAAGGCCATGTAGCCAAGGGCGACCTGCGCTGGACCTTCCTCGGAGTCGAGGAGGTCGACCTAGACCGAATGGTCAATGACAAGAACGTCCCGTCGGTCTGGCTGCGCTACTGCGTTGACCACACCGACTGGCACATGGTCGACGCAGAGACGGGCGACCCAGCTACCGAACCCGGCGACCGTCAGGTAGCAGTATTCGAAGCTATCTGGTACGACGACGCCGATGGCGCCCGCGCCGAAGGCTGGCGGATCGCTGAGCGGCAGTGGACCGGCGAGTCATGCTGAGACGGGTCACCCATCTCAGCATCATCGGCCTGACCGCCTCCGCTCTATTGGTCACCGTTTCGGCACCGGCGCAGGCGCAGTCAGTGGATTGCCCGAACGGGGCGGTGGTGGTGCTGGACGACGAGCAGATCTGTTTCCCCTACGCAGCCGGTGGGGTGCCGATGCAGGGCGGGCCGCTGCAGTTTCGAGAGCCCGCGCGGCGGAGGTGGGACCGAGCACTGGTGCATCCGCCACAACGACCGCGACCACGACAGCCCCACCAACCCATGGCGAGTCCCCTGCAAGCTCGGAGAGGACTGGTGGTTCAGCATCGACTGGGACTGTTACATTCGGCTATCCGATCGAGATCCTCCGGCTGGGGAGATCCCACGCCGGGGCATCGGCCCCAATGAGGAAGGCACCCTATTCATGATCCGGTGCTACCCGCCCCAGGAAGCTCCACCCCCACCAGGCCAGAGACACTCAACTCCCTATATCGACCCCTTTGGTCGATGGCAGGCGAGAGTTTATTCTTGGTCCGGAGAATCCGCCGGGGTTCCGGGGTACACCGTCGGTGATTCCGCAGTTGTGGCAGGAAGCCATCAACGCCCTGGGTATGCGCGGACCAGACATCACCATGGCCCCACCCAACGGCGGCGCCCTGGTCAACCTCCCGGTCTGGCTATGGACCGAAACCGGCGGCACCACCTGGCCAGTTGATGCCCCCCTCCACGCCTCCGCCGCCGCCTCAGGCCAACGCGTCGACGCCTGGGCCGAACCTCTCCGGATCGAATGGAACCTCGGCGACGGCAGCACCCCCCTCATCTGCCACGGCCCCGGCCAAGCCTGGCAACCCGGCCTGGACTTCCTGTCCCCCGGCGAATGCCACCACGTCTACCGCCGCCACAGCCGCAACCAACCCAACGGCAGCTACCAGGTCACCGCCATCACCACCTGGCGAGTCTGGTGGCACATCAACGGCCAGTACGACAACGAACTCGAACTCCAGGTCGGCACCACCACCGACTACGAAGTCCACGAAATCCAAGTCCTCACCGGCCGCCCCCGCCGCTGAGAGACCACAACTCCCTTCCGCTACGGGGACACACCGTGGTGGGTTGTGGCTGCTAGCAGCCACAACCCACCACGATCCCGTCCTGCCCAGACGGTCACAGCGCCGGCATCACCTCGGAAGCGATCAGATCCAAATGGTCCAGATCAGCGAGGTCTAGCACCTGCAAGTACACCCGGGACACCCCGACCGCCTGGTACGCCTTCAGCCGCGCCACCACCTGCTCCGGGGTCCCCACCAACCCCCCGGCCGCCTGCAACGACGGCAAACTCCGGTTGATCGCCTGCGCGCGGCGGTTCACCTCCGCCTCATCCCGGCCACACACCACCGGCCCGGCGTACGAAAACACCAGCGGCTCCGTCCGGCCGATCGCCTCGCACGCGTCCACCGCCCCGCTGATCTTCTCCCCCACCACGTCCGGGGTGGTGAAACCGACATTGAACTCGGCCGCATACAGAGCCGCCAACCGCGGAGTCCGGTACGGACCATGCCCACCGATGATCACCGGTGGGTGGGGCTTCTGCAGCGGCTTAGGAAGTGCCGGCGAGTCGACCAGCTCATAGTGCTGCCCCTGGTAGGAGAACGTGGCGCCCTCCTCAGTCGCCCACAGCCCGGTGATGATCGCCAGCTGTTCGCTCAACCGGTCGAACCGCTCCCGCACCTCCGGGAACGGGATCCCGTACGCGGTGTGCTCAGCGGCGTACCAGCCCGCCCCCAACCCCATCTCCACCCGACCACCGCTCATGTGGTCCACCTGCGCCACCATGATCGCCAGCGGTCCGGGCAGCCGGAACGTGGCCGAACTGACCAAGGTGCCGATCCGGATCCGGGACGTCTCCCGGGCGATGCCGGCCAACGTGACCCAGGCGTCGGTCGGCCCCGGCAGCCCTTTCGATTTGCCCATCACCAGGTAGTGGTCGGACCGGAAGAACCCGTCGAAGCCCAGCCGCTCGGCGTGCTGAGCCACCCGCAGCTGGTCGTCGTAACTAGCCCCCTGCTGGGGTTCGAGGAAGACACACAGGCGCATGGCCTCCAGCTTGGCACTCCCCACCGGGGTCTGTCCGGCCGGATCCCTCAACACTCCGGCCGGATCCCCCGCGTCACCGACCGAACTGGACGCCCCTCGTCTCCTCAACCCCGCACCCGCATCAGGCGGTTTCGATCCGCAGCAGGTCACCCGCGCCGGCCCCGAGCACGACCGCGGCCCGGCCCCCGTTGACCGCCACCGCCGCCTGGCCGGCGGAGTCGACCAACACCACCAGCCCGCCCGGCGGCGCGTCGGCGAACGTCCGCCCGTGCACCGCCGGCGTCCCGGCCACCCGCACCCGCTCCCCCAGCCCGGCCAGTGCCTCACCTGAGGCTGCGAGCTGCAGGTTGCCGAACCGGTCGACGGTGAGCACCTCCGCCTCCAGCCATCCTGGGCCGGACCGCACCACCAGCTCCGGCAGGCGCACCAGCGACGCCGGATCCACCGGCGGCCCACCGTCGCGCAACGGCGCGCCTCCCGCCAGGTGGGCGGCGGCGGGGGCGAAGATGTCCCGGCCGTGGAAGGTGTGGGAGGAGCCCGCGAACCACTCCCGGTTGGTGAGGGCGACGGCGGCGGTCACCCCGCCCAGCGCTTCGGCCGCCCACAGCAGCAGCCCGTTGTCCGGGCCGACCAGCATCCCCTGCGGGGTTTGGAGCGCCACCGCCCGCCGTGACGTACCCACCCCGGGATCCACCACCGCCAGATGCACCGCCGGTGGGAGGAACGGCACGGTCTGGGCCAGCACCGCGGCCGCCTGCCGCACCTCGCCCGGGGGAATCTGATGGGTCACGTCGATCACGCGGGCGGTCGGGTTGATTCGGGCGATCACCCCGTGGCAGGCGGCCACGAACCCGTCGCTGAGCCCGTAGTCGGTGGTGAAGCTGATCCATCCGGAACCGGCCATGCGTCGACCCTAAACCCCCGCCCCGCACCGCACGAGTTTCCGGAACGTTCACCCGCTGGCCACGGATTCTCCCCCAAAGCCGGGGAGGATGGCCGGTGGAGAGGAGGATGGAGGCATGCCCGAGGGGGACACGATCTTCCGGACCGCCCGTGCGCTCGGCCGCGCCTTCACCGGCCGGACCCTCACCGGCAGTGATCTGCGGGTGCCGGCGTTGGCGACCACCGCGCTCGCGGGGTGGACCGTGGTGGAGTCGGCCAGTCGCGGCAAGCACCTGCTGCTGCGGCTACGCCCACCCACGACCGGCCAGCCGCTGACCCTGCACTCCCACCTGGGCATGGACGGATCCTGGCGGCTGTACCGGGTGGGGGAACGGTGGCGGGGCCCGGGGTACACGGTGCGGGCGGTGCTCCGGACCACCGACACGGTCGCGGTCGGCTGGGCGCTGCGGGACCAGCGCAACCTGGCCGGCATCGGCAACATCTACTGCTGCGAGTTGCTGTTCCTGCGCGGGCTGTGGCCGTGGACCCCGGTGGGGCAGGTGGCGGACCTCCCCGGCCTGGTGGCGCTGGCGCACCGGTTGCTGCGGGCCAACCGGGACCGACCGATCCGGAGCACCACCGGCGCCCTGCGGCGAGGCCACACCACCTATGTGTACGGCCGGGGTGGTGCGCCCTGCCGCCGCTGCGGTCACGAGATCAGGGTGAGCAGCGCGGGTGAGCGGGTGACGTTCTGGTGCCCGCACTGCCAACCGGCTCCCCTGGGGGCTCCGCCGGTGCCGGAGCGGCACCCGGCGGCCGGGGCCACCGCGGATCAACTAGGCGTGGGCAGGTCGCCGTAGCGGCTACGCAGCTCGGACAGCGCTTCGGTGACCCCCCGCAGCCGGTCGGTGGCGGCGTTGAGTCGGGTCACCGACGTCCCTCCCGGGTCGAGTCGGCTGGTCTCCGACAGGTAGCTGGCGGCGGCCACCACGAACTGCTCGTACGCGGCCACCCCCTCCTCCAGCTGCGCCAGGTGGACCGCGCGCAGCTCCTGCAGCGGCGGGCGCGCCTCCTCCGGGGCCAGTTTCATCGCCTGTTCCAGGCTGGCGATCCGGTTGGTGAGGTCCCGCAGCTGCCGTTCCACCACCGCGGCTTCCTGGGCCGCCTCCGCGTCCACCCCGCCGATCCGGCCGGCCAGTTCCCGCATGCTGCGGGCGGCCCGGTCCAGCCGCTCCCACAGCCCCGCCGCCGCTGAACCGTGCAACGCGGCCCGGGTGCGGTGTCGGCGTACCGCCTCCGCCACGGGAAGCCCACCCGGCAGCTGCGCCACCGCCGACAGCAGCCGCTCCCCCGCCAGCGCCGGGTCAGGCGGGTCCGGTACCGGCTGGCGGGCCAGCTGCCGGGCGTCCGCATACCGCCACCCGGCCATCATCGTCGACACGCCGAGCAGCCCCGCCCACACCGCGTCGCCGGCACCGATCCCTTGGTACGGCACGAGCACCGCGGTGCTGCCGGCGAACCCCGCCGCGAGCGCCGTCCACCGGCGGGCGGCCCTCCGTAAGCGGCGGAGCCGCCGGAAGTAGCGGGTGCGCTCGTCCTGCACCAGCCTCCTCCTTTACACCTCGGCTCAGGTGGCTGCGGTGGTGTCGCCCTGGCCGCGGGTCTGCTCCTCGGCCAGGCTGGCCCGGATCTCCTCCAGCCGGGCCGCGGTGGTGTCGGCCGGGTTGGGTTTGGCGGCCTCCACCGCCGGCTTCTGGGTGCCGGAGGTCAGCTGGTCCCCGGACAGGCTCGCCCGGATCTGCTCCAACCGCGCCGCCCCGGCCAGGTCGAGGGTGCTGCGCTGCATCTCCAGCATCCGCCCCTCCACCCCCTGGGAGGCCAGCTCGGCCCGGCCCATCGCGGCTGCGTACCGGCGCTCGATCTTCTCCCGGATCTCGTCCAGCGAGGGGGTGTTGCCGGGCGCGGCCAGCGCCGACATCGACTCCAGCGAGGCCGCGACGGTCTCCTGCATCTTGGCCTGCTCCAGCTGGCTGAGCAGCTTGGTGCGCTCGGCGAGCTTCTCCTCGAGCAGCATCTTGTTGTTCTCGACCGCCTTACGCGCCTGCTGGGCCGCGTTGAGTGCCTGGTCGTGCAGGGTCTTGAGCTCCTCGACCTGCTGCTCGGCGCTGACCAGCTGGTTGGCCGCTGCCTGAGCCGCCTGCTCGTACTCCAGCGCCTTCTGCTCGTCCCCTTCGGCCCGCGCCTTCTCAGCGAGCACCAGCCCCTGCCGGGCCATGCTCTGCCACTTCTCCACCTCGCTCATCTGGCGAGACAGCCGCATCTCCAGCTGGCGCTGGTTACCGATCACGGCAGCAGCTTGCCGAACCAAGGCCTGGTGCTGCACCTTGGCCTCGTCGATCGCCTGCTGAATCTGCACCTTGGGATCGGCGTACTCGTCGACCTTGGCACCAAACAGCGCCATCAGGTATCGCCAGGCCTTGACGAACGGGTTCGCCATCTCTCGCGGTCCTCTCCTCGGGTAGCGCGTCGTGGGCGTGCGCGGCGGGCACTGAGACTTCTATCGTCTCAGGCGGACAGCAGCCCCGTCACACCACCACCTGGCCCAGTTAGGCGGTCACCGTAGCCGTACGTCCGACTTTACCGTGTACGGACGACCCGGCCACGTCCCTGCCGGTGCCTGGAACGCAGCCACTGGGCAGCTGCTGCCGCGAGAGCAGGTTAGCCGCGGGGCGCTACCGAAGCACCCGGGCGGGTACGAACCGTGTGCAGCGTGGTACGGAGCGGCCCATCCCGACGCACCGACACCGATACCTCGCCGTCGGTGACGGTCTGCGCTTCCGACAAGGCGGAGTCGGCGGCCCGCCGCGCCTGCGGCACCTCGCCGCTGGTGGCGGCCGGGGCCGGTTCCGCCGCCCGCCCCGCCTCCGCCGGCACCGGGGCCTCCTCCCCACTCCGCGCACCGGCGCCCTCGGCCGGGGTGAGCGCCTCCGCGCCCTCCGACTTCATCAGCGCGTGGCTGCCCTCGGCCCGGGCCAGCGAATCGCTGGCCTCCCGCAGCACCTCCGACAGCTGGGAGCCGAGCGCCTCACAGATCGCCGCCAGCAGCTCGCTGGAGGCTTCCTTCTGCCCTCGCTCGATCTCGGACAGGTACCCCAGCGACACGTTGGCGGCGGTGGAGATTTCTCGCAGGGTCCGGTGCTGGCCCTGGCGCCGTGCCCGCAGGGCGTCACCGATGACTCGACGAAGCAGCACCACGGCACCTCCTCTGCGACCGGACCCAGCAAGGCCGATTGCTTAACGGTACCCGCTGGTGCCGATCGTGGCACCCCCAGACGGGCGAACCGTTGCGGCCGCGCCGGTGACCTGCGCTACCTCACCGGGATGTGTCCGAAGTTTACCTGGTGATCCCGATACCGTCCGCAGTCGCGAACCAGCATGCCCCACCGTGCGGCGCCCCACCAGCACCGGGGTCTGGGCACGTCGCGCGCGGTCAGGCCTGGTCCCGCAGCAGCATCAGCGCCGCCCGCACCGACGCCCGCCGGATCTGTTGCCGGTCGCCGGTGAACCGGCGGGGGCGTACCTCCCCCGCCAGGTGTGGACCGACACAGGCCAGGTAAACGGTGCCCACGGGAATCCCGTGCTGCGGATTCGGGCCGGCCACCCCGGTGGTGGCCACTCCCCAGTCGGCTCCGCACCGGCGGCGCGCCCCGTCCGCCATCGCCAACGCCACCTGCGGATCGACCGGGCCTCGCTCTGCCAACAACCCGGCCGGCACCTCGGCCAGCTCATGCTTGAGTTCGGTGGCGTACGTCACCAGGCCGCCCCGGAACACCGTGCTGGCCCCGGACACCGCCACCAGGGTGGCCGCCAACAGGCCACCGGTCAGCGACTCCGCCACCGCCAGCGTCTGGCCTCGGCGCCGGAGCCGGTCCAGCACCTCCGCCGCGAGCGGAAGATCGGTGTCGTCCTCACCGGCCATTTCCCGTGGTTCCTCGGTCACGCACCGCCCGCCACACATAGTCCAGCCCGGTGGCCACCGTCACCACCAGCGCCGCCGCCAGCAGCCACGGGCCTACCGCCGGCAGCGGATCCGGCCACGGCAGCAGATACCACCCGATGGCGGCGATCTGCAAACCGGTCTTCACCTTCCCCCCCAGACTGGCGGCGATCACCGACGAGCCCCCCCGGTCGGTGTGCCCGCGCCGCAGCAGCCAAAACCGCAGCAGGGTCACCCCCACCTCTCGGGCCAGGATCAGCCCGGTGACCCACCACCAGATCTCCCCGAACCCCGCCAGTAACACCAGCGCGGCGCCGATCAACGCCTTGTCCGCGATCGGGTCGGCCACCTTGCCGAAGCCGGTGATCAGGCCGTACCGGCGGGCGATCCAGCCGTCGACCAGGTCGGTGAGCGAGGCGACCAGGAAGATCCCGGCGGCGGCGATCCGCCATCCCGCATGGGTCATCCCGGAGACGAGCACCGCGATCACGAACACCGGCACCAGCAGCAACCGGATCGCGGTCAGCACATTGGCGGCGTTGAACAGTGGTGCGGAGCGCGCCACCGGCTGGTTCACGACACCACCGCCGCCCGCCGCGAGCCGGCCGCGGCCGGGTCCGGCGGATCCACCACGGTGGCGGTCAGGTCCACCCCGTCGGCACTGGCGACGGTGGCGGTCACCAGGTCGCCGGGGCGCAGGCCGTCGGTGTGGCCGGTGAGGATGGTGCTGCCGTCCACTTCCGGTGCCTGGTGGGCCGCGCGGCCCTCCACCACCCCGTCCTCGACCCGGTCGACCAGCACCTCGACCGTCTCCCCGATCCGGTCGGCCGCCCGCTGCGCGCACAACTCTTCGGCCAGGGACAGCAACCGGTGGTAGCGGCGGGTGATGGTGGCCTTGGCGACTTTGCCCGGCAGGCTGGCCGCTTCGGTGCCGTCCTCGTCGCTGTACCGGAACACCCCGATCGCGTCCAAGCCGGCCGCCTCCAGGAACCGCTCCAGCTCCGCCACGTCCGCCCGGGTCTCCCCGGGGAAGCCGACGATGACGTTGCTGCGTACTCCCGCCTCCGGCGCCGCCGCGCGGATGTCCGCCAGCAACGCCAGGAACCGCTCGGTGGAGCCGAACCGGCGCATCCGCCGCAGCACCGGCTCGCTGGCGTGCTGGAAGGAGAGGTCGAAGTACGGTGCCACCCCGTCCGTGGTGGCGATCGCCTCGATCAGTCCGGGACGCAGCTCGGCCGGCTGGAGGTAACTCACCCGCACCCGTGCGATCCCGGGCACCGCCGCCAGCTGCGGTAGCAACTTCTCCAGCGCCCGTGGGTCACCCAGGTCCTTGCCGTAGGAGGTGGAGTTCTCGCTGACCAGCAGGAGCTCCCGCACCCCGTCCGCCGCCAGCCACTCCGCTTCCGCCAGCACCTCCTCCGGCGGCCGGGACACGAACGCTCCCCGGAAGCGGGGGATGGCGCAGAACGCGCACCGCCGGTCGCAGCCGCTGGCGAGCTTCAGGGGCGCCACCGGTCCCCGCTCCAACCGACGCCGGGGCACCGGCTGGAGGTGGGCGGGCAGTTTCCCACCCGCGCCGGCACCGACCAGGGCGTGCCCCGGCACCACGGTGCCGGCCGGACGCCGCGCGACCGGGGTCACCGGCAGTAGCTTCCGCCGGTCCCGGGGGTGTGGGCGGGTAGCTTCTCCCCGGCCAGCACCGCCGCCAGCCGCTGGGAAATCTCTGGATAGTCGTCGAAGCTGAGCACCGCCGCTGCCTCTGGCAGGCTGTCGGCCAGCTGCGCGCCGTAGCGCTCAGCGAGGCAGCCCACCGCCACCACTTTGGCGCCGCTGTCACTGGCGGCCAGCAGGGTGTCGATCGACTCCTGCTTGGCCTCGGTCACGAACCCGCAGGTGTTGACCAGGACCACATCCGCCTGCTCGCCATCGGCGGTCACCTGCCAGCCGTCACCGGCCAACCGTCCGGCCAGTTCGTCGGAGTCCACCTCGTTACGGGCGCACCCCAGAGTGATCAACGCGACGCGACGGCCGGTGGGAGGGATCGAAGCAGACACCCACCGAGCCTACCGGTCGGACAGCGGCGATCGCGGCGGCCGGGTGGCTCCCGCTGGCCTCCGCGGGCGCTGCTAGCTGGCCCAGGGCGGGTTCTGCCCAAGGCTTCCCTGCTGGCAGGTACCGGGCGATTTGCACCAATCGCCCGGTACCGCACCTGATCCGGAACCTCGCGCCCGATCGACCTAGCGCGACTCGAGCGAGGCGAGCGCGTCGGTGAGGGTGGACAGCCCCACCGGACCCAACGCCAACGCCTCGGTGTGCCACTGCTTGAGGTCGAACGCCGCACCCCGCCGCTGCCGCGCCTCCTCCCGCGCCGCCAGCCAGGCCCGCTCCCCCAGCTTGTACGAGCTGGCTTGAGCCGGCCAGCCGCAGTAGCGCACCACCTCCGGGTGCAACCGGTGGGCCGCGATCCGACCCCGATCCCGCAACACCTCGGTGGCGGTCTCGAAGTTCCACCGGGTGCCGTGCCGGCTAGCCTCCTCCGCCGGCAGCGGCAGGTCCAGGTGCAGACCGATGTCGATCACCACCCGGGCGGCCCGGAGCGCCGAGGCCTTCAGCATGCCCAGCCGCTGCCCCGGGGTGGTGTGCCAGCCCAGCTCGTCGGCCAGCCGCTCGGCGTACAACGCCCAGCCCTCGCTGTGTCCACTGATGAAGCTGGCGCGCGCGAACCGGGACAGCTTCTCCCCCGCCACCCGCAGGTAGCCCAGCTGCAGGTGGTGGCCGGGCACCCCCTCGTGGAACACGGTGGTCAGCTCGGCCCACACCCCGAACCGTTCCCGGCCGGCCACCGGCCACCAGGTGCGCCCACGCCGGGAGAGGTCCTCACTCGGCGCGGTGTAGTAGGCCGACCCCGCCGAGGAGTTGGTCACCAGCACCACGTCCACCGCCCGCAGCGGCTCCGGGATGTCGAAATGCACCCCGTGCAGCCGCGCCAGCGCCTCGTCGTGCCGCTCCTGCAGCCAGGCCCGATAGGCGTCGGCGCCGACCACGTACTCGGTCTGGTCCAGGTAGGCGATCGCCTCCTCGATGCTGGCGCCGGACTGCACCCGGTGGGCCTCCGCCGCCATCTCCCGCTCCAGCCGGCGCAGCTCCTCCCACGCCCACTGGTACGCCTCGACCGGGTCGGGGTCGGCCCCCAACGAGATCCGGGCCGCGGCCGCGTACCGCTCCGGGCCTACCCCATCCGCCTCGGCCGCCCGCGGGGCGTACCACTCCCGCAGCCACCGGGCGGTGTCGGCGTAGGCCGCGTGGGCGGCGTCGACCGCCGCGGCTAGCTCCGCCTGCAGCGGCCCGTCGCCGTACTCGTCCCGCACCGTCTGGAAGGTGCCGGCCTCGGCGTACCGCTGCGCCTGGTTGGCCGCCTCCACCGCCTGCCGCCGGGCCGCCACCAGGCCCCGCTCGACTCCCACGGTGAGGCTGGTCCGCCAGCTGGCGAGCATCTCCGGCAGCGCCGCCACCCGGGCGACCACCGCCCGCCACCGCTCCTCGTCGCCGCGGGGCATCAGATCGACGCTGTTACGGATCGACTGCAGCAGCCCGAACGGTGCCCGCAGCGCCCGCAGGTGCTCCCCCAGATCGTGCTGCGCCAGCCGGGCCTCCAGCCGCTCCCGCAGGTGGGCGGCGGCCAGCTCGTCGGCGGGGCCGGTCGGGGTCAGGGTGGCCAGGCGGTGCAGGGTCTGACGGATCAGCTCTGCCCGGGCTTCGTGCCCGTCCGGGCTGTAGTCGGTGCCGGGGGCGAACTCCCCGGCTACCCCCAGGTAGGTGGCGGAAACCGGGTCGAGCTCGCACTCCCGCTGTACGAATTCGTCACAGAGTGCGAAGATTGGGGTGGACACTTAGCCATGCTAACGGATAGGCCTGGCCTGAGCCAGCGACCGCAAGATCCTCCGCCACCCCTCCTTACCAACCATCCGGTCAACCAAAAATCCCACGCCGACTTCTATTGACCGCACAATATCGGCGCAAAAAAGAATCCCCCGGCCCTTTTGGGCCGGGGGATTCACAATTAATTCGTCGTTACTTACCGTTCTTCTCGGCCTGCCACTCCAGAATGCTCTCCACCACCAGCTTCGCCTTGCCCTCGTGCTTGGCGTAGTGGTCCGGGAAAGCACTGCCCTGGACCTCCTGGGCCGCCACGGTCAGCGGCAGCTCCTCCCAGTTCGGGACGTTCCGCAGGCTGCTGTAGAACTTCTTGGCCGACTTCTTGGGGTCCATGCAGTCTTCCACGGTGCCCCAGCCGGAGACCGGGCGCTGCTGGAACAGCCCGACCGAGTCGTGGTCGTAGCCCTCTCCCTGGTTAGGGACCTTGAACGACTGCGGGTAGGTGGGGTTGGCCAGGACCCGCAGGTCGGACTCCTGCATCGCGGTGGCCACCGCGATGACGTAGGCGTCCTTACCCATCTTCATTTCCTGACCAGCGACCACGATGTCGACCGCGTTCTGCAACTGAGTCTCGTTGATACCCGCCCGCAGCTTCGGCCGCGGCGGGGCCGGCTTCTGCTTCTCCTCAGCCTTCTCTGCCTTTTCCGCGAGGGCAGTAAGCGGCTGCTCTACCACCTGCTTCCCGGGGTCACCTGGTGCATCGCCGGGTGAGGCCCAAACACCAAGGGCCGTGAATACCGCCAGCACCATCGTGAACAGGGGGACAACCAGTCGATGATTCAGGGGGTGATTCATGCAGCCGACGGTAGCGACCTCTCCGCGGCGTCATGAACGGTTTTGTGACCCCCGCCTCGGTGGCCTCACTCACGGTGTTTCCACTCACAATTCCTGGCCAAATTCTGATCGAGCGCCAACAATGGCGGCGCCTCGACGGCGCTGCCGCAGCGACTCGTACAGGACGATCGAGGCGGCGGTGGCGGCGTTGAGGGAGCTGGCTCCCGCCTCGCGGCGGGGGCCCTCCACCATCGGGATCCGGACCAGCCGATCCGCCGCCTGGCGCCACGCCGCGCTCAACCCGGTGGTCTCGTTGCCGATCAGCAGCAGAGTCGGCCCGGTCAGGTCGTGGGCGTCGATGTCCCGCTCCCCACCCTCATCGGTGCCGATGATCTGGATATCGACCCCTTGGCGGCGGAGCTCCGCCACCCAGTCCAGTACCGGCTGCGGACCGGGCACCCGGACAGTCGGAACCACAAACAGGGAGCCGGTGCTCGCCCGTACCGCTTTCGGGTCATAGATGTCGGCCGCGTGCCCGGTGACCACCACCCCGTCGGCGCCGAGCGCATCCGCGGAGCGGATCACCGTGCCGATGTTGCCGGGACTGGCGGGTCGGTCGAACACCACGACCTGCATCCCGGGGTGCACCGGGATCCGCGCCAGATCGTCCGCGGGCTGGGCGACCACCGCAATCAGCTCCGGTGGCCCTTCGGTCTTCTCCCCCAGCTCCGCCAACAGCGCCGAAGCCATCGCCACCCGGGTGGTCCGCACCTGCGCGAGGAGGTCGGTGGCCCACCCTGACAGCGTTCGCTCGGCGTCATAGAGCAGCGCCCGGACCTGCCAGCCGTGGCGTACCGCCAGGGTGATCGGGCGGACCCCTTGCACCAGGAACTCCCCTCGGCGCTGCCGCTTGCTGCGGTTGCCCAGCAGCGCCTGCCACTGCTGGAACCGGGCGTTACGCGTCGTCACCCGCAGTACGGACACACCCCCACCTTTCCGGACGATCATCGCCCCGATCTCACACCATCAGACCACGATCATTCTTGGCGTCCGGGCCATGGACCAGCCGCACATCCTGCTCCCGCCCACTCGAGTCTCGGAAACGTACGGTGATCTCATTGTCGCGGACCCCGGGACCGACGACCTGACCGACCGCGGTACGGGTGAAGCGCTCATCCTCGCGCTGATTCCAGAGCGCACTCTCCACAATCACCCCAACGACGGTGAGACCGAGCAGCCCATAAGCGATCGCCACCAGGACGAGACGCCGCGGCGACCGGGGAACGTCGACAGCGACGCGGTGGGGGCAAGCTCCTCCGGCCCACGCTCATCGGTCTGCTCACCTAGCGGAGCCCGGCTGGCAGAGGGAGACAGGGAGCGCCGCAAGCGTTCTCGTTCCCTCATACGTTCCCGCTCCTCCTCAGTCGGAGGGGCGGGGAAGAGGACGGCCGGGAACCGCTCGCGCGTACCCATTCCCGGTTTTCCCGGATCTGATCATCCATCAGCTGCTGCAGCTGCTGCAGCCTCGCCTGGCGCGCCATCTGCGTGTCAGTTGCCTCACTGTCGGATGACTCAGCTGACCGGACTTCCCGGATGAAGTAGACAATCCCCCACACCGTCATCCCGGCGAGCGCCAGCGGCGCCAGCACCAGCACCCACGCGAGCTCCGGTCGAGGAATGTGCGCCATGGTCGCGCCCTCCCCGGTCACCACGGTCGGCACGGGATTGGTGGGCTTTTCTGGCAACCGCGGATGGATCCGATCCGTACCTCCGGCAGGATCAGAGAGCCGTCGTCCGACTGGAACCGACCGACGCAGTGCCAGCCCCGGGCCTTACGGTTTTCCTCCATCCACCAGCACTGCTCGACGGTCACGGTGCCCGACACCCCGCCCAGGTACTGCACCCGCAGCTGCTCGATTCCGTGCCCAATCAGGACGAAAAATCCGATGGCGGTGACGAGCGGGAACAGCAGGATCAGCCAGGATAAGCCAATTCGCTTCACTCGCTGGTGAACATGGCGCCGCCACGAGGGCGGGGACTGCGTCACCATGGCGACACCCTACTGATGTCTCCACCTCGGACGCTATTGCCGGCTACGACCGGCGGCACCGCAGCTCAACGGAGAATCAGTCTCCGCCCCCGAGGGAGGCCAAGATTTGTGGCAGCTCCTCCGGCTTGACCAGCACCTCGCGCGCTTTGGAGCCCTCGGACGGACCGACGATCCCTCGACTCTCCATCAGATCCATCAACCGGCCCGCCTTGGCGAAGCCGACCCGCAGCTTGCGCTGCAGCATCGACGTGGAGCCGAACTGGGAGGTCACCACCAACTCGACCGCCTGTCGCAGCAGCTGCAGATCTTCACCGATGTCCTCGTCGACCTGCTTCTTCGATTCCGGCGCCGGCGCGGTGACGTCCTCGCGGAACTCCGGCTGCCGCTGCTGCTTGCAGTGGGCCACCACATCGGCGATCTCCGCCTCGGTCACCCAGGCGCCCTGGATCCGCTGCGGCTTGGAGGCGCCCATCGGCAGGAACAACGCATCGCCCCGGCCAAGCAGCTTCTCCGCCCCCGGCTGGTCCAGGATCACCCGGGAGTCGGCCAGGGAGGAGGTGGCGAACGCCAGCCGGGACGGCACGTTCGCCTTGATCAGGCCGGTGACCACGTCCACCGACGGTCGTTGGGTGGCCAGCACCAGGTGGATGCCGGCGGCCCGGGCCAACTGGGTGATCCGGACGATCGCGTCCTCCACGTCCCGTGGGGCGACCATCATCAGGTCAGCCAGCTCGTCCACGATCACCAGCAGGTACGGGTGGGGGCGGATCTCCCGCTCGCTACCGGGCGGGGCCTTGATCTCGCCGGCCCGTACCTTCCGGTTGTAGTCGTCGATGTGGCGCACCCCGGCCGCGGCCAGGTCGTCGTACCGCAGGTCCATCTCCCGGACCACCCAGTCCAGGGCGGTCGCCGCCTTCTTCGGGTTGGTCACGATCGGATGCACCAGGTGCGGGACCCCTTCGTAGACGGTCAGCTCCACCCGCTTCGGGTCGATCAACAGCAGCCGCACCTGGTCCGGGGTGGCGCGCATCAAGATCGAGGTGAGTAGCGAGTTCAGGCAGGAGGACTTCCCGGCACCGGTGGCCCCGGCGATCAGGATGTGCGGCATCTTGGCCAGGTTGGCCACCACGTACCCGCCCTCGATGTCCTTACCCAACCCGACCAGCATCGGGTGGTGGTCGGCGGTGGCGGCCCGCGACCGCAGCACGTCCCCGAGCGCGACCGTCTCCGGGTCGGCGTTGGGGATCTCCACCCCGACCGCGCTCTTACCGGGGATCGGGCTGAGGATCCGCACGTCAGGCGACTTCACCGCGTACGCGATGTTGCGGGACAGCTGGGTGATCCGCTCCACCTTCACCCCGGGACCGAGCTCCACCTCGTACCGGGTGACGGTGGGGCCCCGGGTGAACCCGGTGACCGCGGCATCCACATCGAACTGTTCGAAGACGTTCTGCAGCGCCTCGATCACCTGGTCGTTGGCCTTGCTGCGGGGTTTGCTCGGGCCACCGGCGCGCAACAGGTTGATGGGGGGCAGGGTGTAGTCACCGCCCAGCCCGGCCAGCGGCGGCTGCTCTCCCCGCAGCACCGGCTCCGGGGAGTGCGGCGGAGGCTGCCGCGGTTCCGGGGCGGGCCGCCGCCGGCGCGCGGGCGGCGCGGGCGTGGCCGCGCGCTCGTCCAGCGGCTCGGTAGCCACCTCGGCCGGCTCCTCCTCCGGATCCGGGGTGAGGTCGCGCGCATACACCCCCTGGCGCCGACGACTGGAGCTCCGGCGCCGCGGCGCCGGCTCGGGCTCGTCCAGCTCCTCCTCCGCGTCGTCCTCCAGTTCGTCCGCCGTGGCCTCGTCCGGGGCCCCCACCAGCCAGTCCCGCAATGCCCGTAGCCGGTCCGGCACCTTGCTGATCGGGGTGGCGGTGACCACCAGCAGGCCGAACACCGCCAACAGCAGCATCACCGGCACCGCCACCCAGGCGGTGACCGCGCTGGCCAGCAGGCCTCCCAGCCCGCCCAGCAACCCGCCGGCCCACTCCCGCTCGGACAGGTTGTCCGGTCGCCAGAACAGGTCGAGCAGGCCGGTCATCGCGATCAGCAGCGCGGTCCAGCCGACGATCGCCCGGCCGCGGTGGGCGGTGCTGGCCGGTGCCCGCATCAGCCGGACCGCGATGCCGATGAGCAGCAGCGGCAGCAGGGCCGCCACCGCGCCGATCGCGCGGCGCGCCACCGTGGCGACAAAGTCTCCCACCGGCCCGGCCGCGTCGAACCACACCGCCATGGCCAGCAGGACCGCCAGCGCGATCACCAGTAGCCCGGCACCGTCGCGGCGATACTCCGGCTCGATCTCCTTGGCGGTCGCCGCCTGCCGGCCGATCGCCCGTACCAGCCAGCCCACCCCGTGGGCCAACCACATCCAGACCGCGAGGAGGCCGCGGTAGCTGCGCCGGCGGGCGGGGGTACGGGTGGTACGGCCACGCGCGGCGCCCCGAGTGGTGCTTTTCGCCGGGCTCCGGCGGGCGGTGCCGCCGGTGTTCCGGGCAGGTCGACCGCCGGCGGACGTCGAGGAGGTCCGCCGGGTGGTGCGGGTGGTGCGGCCGGCCATGAGTCCTTACGTTAGCGACCTCCGGCCAAGTTTCCGCGTGTCCACTCCCTCGTGTCCGTTCGGCCGGTTTTTTGGGGCCGTCCAGCGGACGCGCCGGATCCGGATATATGTCCACTTATCGCCACAGCTGCCGGCGACAGTACCCCACCGCGGATCACAGGCCCGGCAGCGGCGGTTCCCCGTAGACCGGCCACCCGTCCGGATCCCGCCGCAAGTCCGGGTGCAACGGGTGCTCCTGCCGGTGGCCGACGTCCCACAGGTGGGTGACGGCGGCCCCTCGCAGCACCAGGGCGTCGGCGATCATCCGACGGTGACACCGCCACCACACGGTCTCCGCACACAACACCGCCGGCCGGTCACCGGCCGCGGCCCGCGCCACCAGCGCCGCTACCGCCTGCCGGAACTCCGGGGTGTCCATGTGGTCGGCGTATCCGGCGAAGGCGGCCTGGTGGAGGGCGGTGTGCCGAGACTGGGGCGACCGGGACCGCCGGCCGCCCAACGCCTCCCCGTGCCACTCGTACCCGATGCCGGCATCGGCCAGAGTGGACGCGAGCGCCTCCCGCCCGAACTGCGGGTGCCGGCGGGAGCCGGGAAACCGACGGACATCAATCACCGCCGTCACCCCGGCTTCCCGCAGCACCGCCACGAGCTCCTCGGCGGTACGAGTGCCGTGCCCGACGGTGTACAGCCGGGGCGGCTCCTCGGCCAGCGGACTACACCTCCACCACGGTCGGCACGATCATCGGCCGGCGCCGGTAGGTCTCGTTCACCCACCGGCCGACCGTCCGGCGTACCACCTGTTGCAGCTGATGCGGATCGGAGATGCCGTCCTCCGCGGCCCGGTTCAACGCCTCCGTGATCAGGGGCAGCACCCCGTCGAACACCGCCGGATCTTCCGAGAAGCCCTTACCGGACACGGTCGGGCCCCCGACCACTTTGCCGGTGACCGAGTCCACCACCACCGTGGCGGCGATGAACCCGCCGTCGCCGAGGATCCGCCGCTCGGTGAGCAGCGACTCCCCGACGTCCCCGACCGCCAGCCCGTCCACGTACACGTACCGGTTCTTGACCCGGCCGACCAAGTGAGCCTCGCCGTTGGCCAGGTCCACCACGTCCCCGTCCTCGCACAGGATGATCCGGCGCGGGTCCAGCCCGGCCTGCATGCCCAACCGGGCGTGGGCGCGCAGGTGACGCCACTCCCCGTGCACCGGCATCAGGTTACGGGGCTTGACCACATTGAGCAGGTACAGCAGTTCCCCGGCGGGAGCGTGGCCGCTGACGTGCACTTTGGCCACATCCTTGTGGATCACGGTGGCGCCGGCCCGGGAGAGCTGGTTGATCACCCGGTAGACCGCGGTCTCGTTGCCGGGGACCAGGGAGCTGGCCAGCACCACGGTGTCACCCGGGGCGATGGTGACGTGCCGGTGGTCACCGGTGGCCATCCGGCCCAGCGCACTCATCGGCTCGCCCTGCGACCCGGTGCACATCAGCACCACCTGATCCGGCGGCATGTCGATCGCGGCGTCGATGGTGACCAGTAGGTCACCCGGCACCCGCAGCAGCCCCAGATCCCGCGCGATGCCCATGTTGCGGACCATGGAGCGCCCGACCAGCGCCACCCGGCGGCCGTGCTCGTGGGCGGCGTCGAACACCTGCTGCACCCGGTGGACGTGGCTGGCGAAGCTGGCCACGATGATCCGCCCCTGCGCCTGTCCGAAGATCGAGTCCAGCACGGTCCCGATCTCCCGCTCCGGCGAGACGAACCCGGGGAACTCGGCGTTGGTGGAGTCCGACAGCAGCAGGTCCACGCCCTCCGCACCGAGCCGGGCGAACCCGGCCAGGTCGGTGATCCGCCCGTCCAGCGGCAATTGGTCCATCTTGAAGTCACCGGTGTGCAGGACGGTGCCCGCACCGGTGCGGATGGCCACCGCTAGTGCGTCCGGGATGGAGTGGTTGACCGCGAAGAACTCACACTCGAACGGCCCCAGCCGTTCCCGCTGCCCCTCTCGTACCGTCAGCGAGTACGGCTCAATCCGCCGCTCCACCAGCTTGGCTTCCACCAGGGCCAGCGTGAACTGGGAGCCGACCAGCGGGATGTCCGGCTTGTGGGCCAGCAGGTACGGCACCGCCCCGATGTGGTCCTCGTGCCCGTGGGTGAGCACGATCGCCTCGATGTCGTCCAGCCGGTCCAGGATCGGGGTGAAGTCGGGCAGGATCAGATCCACCCCGGGCTGCTCCGGGTCGGGGAACAGCACCCCGCAGTCGACGATCAGTAGGCGCCCCTCGTACTCGAACACCGTCATGTTGCGCCCGATCGCCCCCAGGCCGCCCAGCGGAGTCACCCGGAGGGTCCCCGCCGCGAGCGGCGGAGGCGGATGGTCGACCGTCGCGCCTTCCTGTGGGGTGAGTACGTGGGGTTGTGGTGAAGTCATGCGACCGTCCCGGTCAGTGTGTGGGAGGCGTCCAGCGGCAGGCCGGCGTCCGCGCAGTCAACCCGCAGTTGCGCCAGCTGCGCTTCGGTGGCGTCCACCAGTGGCGGGCGGACCGGTCCCGCCGGCAAGCCGAGGGCGTTCATGGCCGCCTTGACCAGGATCGTGCCCTGGGTCCGGAAGATGCCGGTGAACAACGGCAGCAGCTGGCGGTGGAGCCGCAGCGCCTCAGCCACCTCGCCCCGCTCGTACGCCTCGATCATCTGCTTGGTGCCTTGCCCGGTCAGGTGGGTGGAGGTGCCCACCACCCCCACCGCCCCGATCGACAGCAGCGGCAGGGTGAGCGCGTCCTCCCCGGAGTAGTACGCCAGGTCGGTCCGCCGCAGCACCCAGGCGCTCTCGGCGAGGTTACCCTTGGCGTCCTTGACCCCGACGATCCGGTCATGCTCCGCCAGCCGGCACAGGGTGTCGGTGGCGATCGCGGTGCCGGCGCGGTGAGGGATGTCGTACAGCAGGATCGGTAGCCCGGTCGCGTCCGCCACGGTGGTGAAGTGGCGCAGCAGCCCTTCCTGCGGCGGCTTGTTGTAGTACGGCGTGACTACCAGCAGCCCG
This sequence comes from uncultured Actinomycetota bacterium, assembly GCA_963809545.1. Classification (GTDB taxonomy): domain Bacteria; phylum Actinomycetota; class Actinomycetes; order Mycobacteriales; family Micromonosporaceae; genus Natronosporangium. The sequence goes on from CAWEKD010000011.1 coordinate 143,508, forward strand.
TGGGCGCCGGCCTTCTCCGCGGCGCGGGCCAGCGCGACCGTGTGCTGAGTGTTGTTGGTGCCTACTCCCGCCACGATCTGAGCCCGGTCCCCCACCGCCGCCACCACCGCGCGCAGTAGCTGCTCCTTCTCCTCGTCGGTGGTGGTCGGCGCCTCCCCGGTGGTGCCGTTGATCACCAACGCGTCGTTGCCCTGCTCATCTACCAAGTAGGTGGCCAGCCGGGCAGCACCGTCCAGGTCAAGCGCGCCGTCGGGCGTAAACGGCGTCACCATGGCCGTGAGGAGGCGACCGAACGGCCGCCGTGCGTCCTGCGTCATCCTGTCAACCTAACGTGAACCAGCGGGTCCTTGCCGCACAGACCGAACCATCTCCAGCAACCGGCCACGCCGGCGCCCACGAGTCGTTCCCGGGGCAGCGGTGGCCCGCTCACACCCTATCGACCTTCCTACCCGCTGGCTCACCACGGCAACACGACCAGGCGTGGCTAACTCTCCCAGGTCAGTGGGCTGGCCGCGATCTCGGTGCCGTCGTCGAGCCGGGTGATGGTGAAGTCCGCGAATCCGTTCGGGGCGACCCGCTGCAGTTGCCGCAGGCAGGCCACGGCCAACGCCCGGATCTCCACGTCGGCGTGCTCGGTGGCGCGGACGGCGATGAAGTGACGCCAAGCCCGGTAGTTGCCGGTGACCACCATGCGGGTTTCGGTGGCGCCGGGGAGCACCGCGCGGGCCGCCTGGCGCGCCTGCCGCCGCCGGACGGTGGCGTGGGGGTCGTCAGCAAGCTCGCGTTCCAGTCCGGCCAGCAGCTCCCGGTACGCCCGGAGACTCGCCTCGGTAGCCGCGACGAACCGCTGGTGGAGCTGCGGGTCCGCGGCGATCATCGGTGGGGTCACCACCCCGCCCGGCTCCGGTGGGTAGCGCGGGGACAGCTGGGAGTACGAGAAGTGGCGGTGCCGGACCAGCTCCTCGGCGCAGCTACGGGAGAGGCCGGTGAGGTAGAAGGTGGCGGTGCCGTGCTCGAACGGGGATAGGTGCCCTACTTCCAACAGGTGACGGAGGTAGCCCGCGTTGGTGGCGGTGGCGGGGTTGGGTTTGTCCCAGGACTGGTAGCAGGCGCGGCCCGCGAACTCGACCAGCGCCTGCCCACCTTCAGCGTCGGTGGACCACGGCACGTCCTCCGGGGGCGCGAAGTGGGTCCAGGCGATCAGCCGGACTCGCAGCGGGACCGTCTCGGGCACAGTTGCCTCCCTCCTGCTCGCCGACCTTATCCGGCCGCCCGGTCCGGCCCGCAGCGCTCCACGCCGAGGCGGTGTGGGGGCGGCCTTCCCCGCCCACTGCCTCACCCACACCGGGGACGACAGCAGATAGGCGGTTGCGCGACATCACACCTGATGTCAGAATGACGTCATGGACCTCACGCCTTACCTGGAGACCTTCCGGCGCCAGCTGGTCGCCACCGCCGAGGCGGGCGGCCCGGAGGTCAGCCGGGCTGCTGATCTGCTGGCCACCAGCCTGGAGGCCTCGGCCAGATTGTGTCTCATGCAGGCGCTCGCCGACGCCGCAGACGAGGTCACCTCGAAGCTGAGTGGCGCCAGTGTGGAGGTACGACTGCGAGGCGGTGAGGCCGAACTCGTGGTGACCGAGCTGCCGGCCGAGCCGGCACCAGCGGCTACCCCACCGCCGGCCGAGGCCGCCTCCGGGGACGTCGCTCGGGTCACCCTCCGGCTGCCGGAGCACCTCAAGGACGCCGTCGAGCGGGCGGCTACCGCCGAGGGCATCTCGGTGAACGCCTGGCTGGTGCGCGCCATCACCCACGCCGTGGCGGGCCGGAGCACTCCGCCCGGCGGATCCTCGTCCACCTTCCCCCCCGGTCGCATCCGGATCAGCGGATTCGCCCGCGCCTGACCGCCAAGGAGACCACCATGCCCACCTTTCCCTCCCCCCAGCCCGTCACCGTCGACGCCCGCCTCCCCGGCGGCACGTTCCACCTGATCGCGGAAGAGCGGGACACCGTCGAGGTGGAGGTGCTACCCGACAACAACAGCGACTCCTCGCGGCAAGCCGCCGCGGAGACCACAGTGGATCTGCACGGGGACACGCTGCGTATCCACGCCCCGGAGCTCCACGGGTGGTTGATCCGGCGCGCGCCCCGGCTGCGAGTGACCGCGCGGGTGCCGGCCGGCAGCCCGGCCCGGATTCGGACCATGTCCGCCGACGTCGAAGTAGTGGGGCGGATCGGGGCCACCAAGCTCAACACCGCCGGCGGCAACGCCACCTTGGCCCACGTCGACGGAGATCTCGCCATCAAAAGCGCCAGCGGTAACCTCCGCGCCACCCAGATCAGTGGCCGGCTGATCGCCCACTCCGCCTCCGGTGACCTCATGGTGGATCAGGTAGGCGGAGCGGTGGAGATCAAAAGCGCCAGCGGGGACGCGCGCATCGGCCGGGCGGGCGGGGATGTGACCGTCCGCAGCGCCTCCGGTGACCTCTGGGTCGACTCCGCCCGGCAGGGCACGGTGAACGTCACCACCGTCTCCGGGGACGTGATCGTGGGGGTGGAGCCCGGCACCGGGGTGTGGCTGGACCTCAACAGCCTGTCCGGGCGGGCGGTCAACGAGCTGTCCATGACCGAGGAGGCCGCCGCCGACCACCGGCTGACGATCGCGATCCGGAGCGTCTCGGGGGACATCACCGTCCGCCGCGCGGTCGGCGCTCCCTCCAGCTGACACTCCCGCGCGGATTCGTCGGCGCGGTCACGCCGCCCGTCACCTGGCTGGAGCGGCTACACGTAGAACCAGGTGAACGGCTCCCAGGGCAGGTTGCGCAGCACCGTGAACACCCCGGCCGCGATGGCGAACACCCCCACCGCCACCGGGCTGATGGTCAGCTGCGGCAGCCGCCACCGGAACACCCGGTTGCCGGCCCAGGCCAGGTAGGTGTAGGCCAGGAACGGCACCGCAAACACGAACACCAGGTGGTGACGGGCGGCGGCCGGCAGGTTGCCCTGCAGCAGGAAGTAGAACGCCCGGGTGCCGCCGCACCCTGGGCAGTCCCACCCGGTGGTGAGCTTCAACAGACAGGTGGTGGGGCTGTCCGCGGTGTCGATCGGCTCCCAGATCGACACGTACGCCACCGCACCGGCCAGACAGACCAGGGGGAGCAGCGGGGCCAGCCACCGGGGGGAACGGCTGGCCAGCCGGTGCACGAATGCGGTGAACCGACCGGGCGGGGGCGGCGGAGGGTAGTAGCCGATCGGCGCCGCCGGCTGCCCCTCCGACCTCGGCTGCGGGTCTCCCACCCCGGTCACGCGAAACCTCCTCGCCAGCTGCCTGGCGTTTACCGTACCGTGTGGCCGCATACCCGCTCTACCGTGCGGCCTATCGCTGGAGGTCGACCATGTTCACCGTACGCCCTGCCGCGCCTGACGATGCCGCTGCGGTGGCGGCGCTGCACGTCCGCAGTTGGCGGCACACCTACGCCGGGATCGTCCCCGACCAGGTGTTGGACCACCTGGCCACCACCGTCGACCAGCGCGCCGAGCGGTACCGCCGGCAATGGGCCGACCCCGCCTCACCCTTCCGGTGCCTGGTGGTGACCGAAGGCGAGCACGTGCTCGGGTTTGTCCTCTACGGTCCGTATCGCCTAGCGGAGCAGCAGCTGGACCAGTCGGTCGGCGAAGTACTGGCGATCTACCTGGATCCGCCCCACCTTGGGCGCGGCGCCGGTCGGACGTTACTGGACGCGGCCGTCACCGCCCTGCGGGCACAAGGGTTCTCCGAGGTCCGGCTGTGGGTGATGGAGGAGAACACCCGGGCTCGTCGGTTCTACGAGCGGTACGGGTTCACTCCGGACGGTACCCACCACCTCTTCCGGCTGACCGCACCGGATGGCAGCGAAACGGCGATCCCGGAAGTCCGCTACGCCCTGCCGCTGCGCTCCGATCAGCGCCCGGCCCCGACCACCGGGGTGGAGTCGCACTCCGGCGCCTGACCCCGCGTCCGGCCCGCGGCTCCGGTCCCGGCTCCGGGCAGTAGGCTGCTGATATATGGCGGTGGGGTACGTGCGGGCGGCGCGCCCGGAAGAGGCGGACGAACTCGCCCGGATTCAACTGACCACCTGGCGGACCGCGTACCGCCGACTGTTTCCGGCGAGCGTGCTGCAGCAGCTGGACGAGGCGTGGCTGGCCGCCCGGTGGCGGGAGGCGATCGAGGCCCCGCCCACTCCCCGGCATCGGGTCCTGGTGGCGATCGAGCAGGCGGCGGCCACCCACCTGGTGGGGTTCCTCGCCGCCGGACCGGCCGACGCCCAGGCGACCGCTCCGGAGGAGCCGCCCCTGGACGCCGCCACCACCGCCGCCATCACCGAGCTGCTGGTGGAGCCTCGGTGGGGGCGACGCGGTCACGGCAGCCGGTTGCTGGCCGCCGCCGTGGACCACTGGCGGGACGACGGGTTCACCACCGCGGTGGCCTGGGCGTACGAGGCGGACCGGGCGACCATCTCGTTCCTGACCTCGGCCGGCTGGGAACCGGACGGCGCCAGTCGCGCGCTGGACGTAGACGATCGCCTGGTGCCGCAGATTCGCCTGCACACCGCGTTGACGGACTGACTCTTCCGCGCGCCGCGATTCCCTGCTCCGCTCCGCTGGCCGGGGTGGCTCGCATTTGAGACAGTGGATCGCATGAACCGGACCTTTCCCCGGGCGGTGCTGACCGCGCTGCTCGTCAGCGGCCTCCTGCTGCTCACAGGTTGCATGAAGCTGAACGTCACCCTGTCCATCCAGGATGACCACACGGTCGACGGCAGCATCGTGTTCGCCGTGGAAGCGGAGACGGCCCAGCAGCTCGGCATCGACCCGGCGGACCTGCGGGCCGCGCAGGGCGAACGTGTCCCGCTCACCGACGGGGTCACCGTCACGCCGTACCACGACGGCGCCTGGGTCGGCACCGAGTACACGTTCACGCAGGTCAGCCTCGACGATTTGGCCTCCGACGCCGCCGGTGGCCCGGAGTGGATGCGGATCAGCTACGACGCGGAGACCGGCACGTACGAGTTCTGGGCGGTGGTCGACTTCACGGTCCCGGACGACCTCCCCTCCGGGGAGCTCGACGCGCTCGGTGACCTGGGGATGGGGCTGCCCTTCGTCCCCATGGATCTGGCGGGCGCGTGGCGCACCCTCGAAGCCAACGTCGCCGTCACCTTCCCCGGCGAGGTGGTCACCCACAACGGTGAGCTGGCCGGTAGCACGGTCACCTGGCACGTCCCGGGAGGTGAGCGGACCGAACTACACGCGGTGGCGCGGGTGACCGACGACCGTCACCACTCTGCCTCCGACGAGGGTTTCCCGCTCGCCTCGCTGGTCAGCCAGACCGGCTCGGGTTGGTGGTGGTTCGGGGCGGTCGGGCTGCTGGTCGCCCTCGGTGCGGCGGCGCTCGCGTTCGTGCTGGTGCCCCGCGGGCGGCGCACCGCACCGACCGCACCGGTGCCGGTGACCACGCCGGCACATCCGCCGTCACCGCCGCCGTACTTCGACCGCTGACCCGGGCACACCCGCGCGGGCCGGAGTCGTCGAGGCGACCTCGGCCGGTCAGGGACCGACCGGCGCCGGTCGGACGCGGGCGCCGTGGACGATCGGCCGGCGCCGCAGCTACGGCCAGGCACTCGTGCTGTCGAATTGCCGCCAATTCCACCCCCGCCGCTGGCCTCATCGTCAGGCCATATGAGACAGTGGCGGCCATGAAACGGACCCTCACCCGGGCTGCGGTCGCAATACTGACCGCCAGCGGTCTGATGCTGCTGCTCACCGGCTGCCTCAAAGTGGACGCTGATTTCTCCATTGAGGAAAATCAGACCGTAACCGGCACGATGCTGCTCGCGATGGACGCGAGCGTCGCGCAGGCGCTCGGCATGGACCCCGCGGACGCATTCACCGATCAAGACGACACCTTCGACGACGTCGACGGGGTCACTGTCACGCCCTACGACGACGGTACCTGGGTCGGCACCGAGTACACGTTCCAGCAGGTGAGCCTGGACGACTTCAACAGCGACCCGTCCGACCCGGAGGGGATGCGGATCACCTACGACGCCGAGGCCGGGACGTACGAGTTCTGGGCGGTGGCGGACTTCATGTTCGAGGAGGAATTCGAGGAGGATCCCGACGAGCCGGACCTCATCGGCCTGGATCTGCCCGAATTCGAGGCGCTCTGGGCCACCTTCGACGTCACCATCACAGTGACTTTCCCGGGTGAGGTGATCGAGCACAACGGGGAGTTGTCCGGCACCACGGTCACCTGGTCACCCCAGGCGGGTGAGCGGACCGAGCTGTACGCGGTCGCGCGCGCCTCCGGTGGCGGGCTCAACCCGGCTTCGGTGATCGGCAAGTCCGGCTCGAGCCTGTGGTGGATCCTGGCGGCGGTCGGGTTCCTGGTCGTGCTTGGGGTGGTGGTGCTCGTGATCGTGCTGGCGCTCCGCAAGCGGCGCACCGCACCGGTCGCACCGGTCCCGATGGGCGTACTGCCGCAGCAGCCGGTACCGCCGACGGACATGCCACCGCAGCAGGCGCCACCGACGCCTCCTGGGCACTGATCCGCCCACACCGTCGCTCGGGCCGGGGTACCACCCCGGCCCGAGCGCGTCCGGGTCACGCTCGGGACACTCGTCGGTCAGGATCGCCGCGACGACCCTGCGCGCCCAGGGCGCACGAGGGCGGGGCACCCGCATCAGGCCTGCGTTTCCGGGGTCAGCGATCACCGTGTGGGTGCGCCGTGGCCAGCCGATGGCGGGCGATACCGGACCACGGAGTGTCGAGCGGGGTCTGAAGCACCTCAGCAGCGCCCATGGTCGCTCTCTCCAACAGGTCCGCCGTGGCGTGGGCCGCGGCCGCCACCGTGCCCCGGTCGGTGGGCACACAGTAGGTCCGATCGAGCGCGTCCGGCAGCACCCTGGGCGCCACGTCGAGCAAGCTCACCAGCCCAAAGGCTGGATACGGCACCCGCCGGGCGACCGCGAACAGCCGCAGGGCCTGCTGCCGCGCTTCGCTGATCCGCTCCACCGCCTCGAACAAGGATCCCCGACGCAGATACTTCGCGACGTCGGACAGCGCCCACCACCCGAGCATCACCCACTCGCGCGCCTCGGCCACGGTCGGTGGATCGGCCACCGGCGGTCGCCACGGCACCGCCAATCTCGCGTCCTTGTCGACGACGGCGATGGATCCATCGGGGAGACCCTGCCGCTGGTGCGCCGGCATGAGCACCAGATCCAGCTGTACGCCGCTGGCGTACTCCACGGCGAACCGGCGGACCCCCGGGGGCCAGCCGGGCAGGGCATGAATCAGCACGCCCCGCGTCGCCCCGGCCGCCTCCACCAACGCGGTGCCGGCGCGGTCCAGCTCCTCCGCGGCCAACGACTCGGCGTAGCCAACCCCCGCATCGATATCAGAAAGCGGGTCACCCCGCCCCGCCGCCAACGAGCAGCTCAGCTCCAACCACCGCCACTGCGCGCCGTCGGTGACCTCCCGCCGGAGCGCCTCCAGCACCTCCGCATGTGCGGGCAGGTCACCGGCGTCAGGAAACAGCGCGGCCGGGTGGGGTGTCACTTTCCGCCGACAGCCTCCTCCAGCAGCGGCCCGAGCCCGATGGTCAGGCCGGGCCGGTGCCGCACCGCCCGGATCGCCAACAGCACCCCGGGCATGAACGACTCCCGGTCGTACGAGTCGTGCCGGATGGTGAGGGTCTGCCCAGGGCCACCGAACAACACCTCCTGGTGGGCGACCAGCCCGCGCGCCCGCACCGAGTGCACCCGCACCCCGTCCACGTCGATTCCGCGCGCCTCCATCCCTTCCCGGGTGGCGTCCGGCATCGGCCCCAGCTCGGCCGCTGCCCGCGCCTGCGCCACCAGTTGCGCGGTACGCAGCGCGGTGCCGCTGGGAGCGTCCACCTTGTCCGGATGGTGCTGCTCGATGATCTCCACCGATTCGAAGAACCGGGCGGCCCGCTCCGCGAACTCCATCATCAGCACCGCGCCGATGGCGAAGTTCGGAGCGATCACCACGCCCACGTCCGGCTTGTGGGCCAGCCAGGATCGTACCCGCGCCAGCCGCTGCTCCGTGAACCCGCTGGTGCCGATCACCGTGTTGATCCCCTGGTCGATGCACCAGTGCAGGTTGTCCATCACCACCTCCGGGGTGGTGAAGTCGACGACCACCTCGGCGCCGGCGTCTGAGGCGTTGAACAACCAGTCACCCTGATCGATCATGGCGACCAGTTCCATATCGGGCGCGGCGTCCACCGCTCGACACACCGCCGTGCCCATGCGGCCTCGGGCGCCCAGCACTCCTACCCGGATCGGTTCTGCGTGTTCGGTCACGCTGCACAACCTACGCCATCGGCGGCGCCAGCGTGGGCAGTGGACCGATCGCGGCCACCGACCGAGACACCTGCAGCAGCTCGGCCGCCAGCTCGTTGACCTCGGCCAAACTCACCCGGTCGATCCGGGCCAGCAGCTCGTCCACCGACAGCAGCCGCTCGTACAGCAGCTCCCCCTTGCCCAGGCGGGTCATCCGGCTACCGGTGTCCTCCAGATCCAGCACCACCGTGCCGGCCAGCATCCCCTTACCCCGGTCCAGTTCCTCGGCGGTGATCCCCTCTCGAGCCACCCGGGTCAGTTCCCGGTCCACCAGCTCGAGTACCTCCTCCGACTTCCCCGGCGCGCACCCCACGTACACCCCGAATAGGCCGGTGTCGGCGTACAGGCTGGTGAACGAGTAGATCGAGTACGCGAGCCCGCGCTCCTCCCGCACCCGTTGGAACAGCCGGCTGGACATCCCGCCGCCGAGCACGTTGTTGAGCACGCCGAGCGCGAACCGCCGGTCGTCGGTGCGGCGGATGGTCGGGCACCCCACCACCAGATGGGCCTGCTCGGTGTCCTTGCCGACCAGCAGCGCGTCCGCGGGCCGGGCGGGGACGTCATCGGCCAACCCCCGCGGCGGCGCCGGATCGGCCGGTGGCCCATCCCAGACGGTGCCGGCCACCGCTTGCTGCACCTGCTCCACCACCGCGTCGTGGTCAAGGTTGCCGGCCGCCGCGATCACAATCGACGGCGCCCGGTAGCGACGCCGATAGAACCCGTGGATCTGCTGCCGGGTCATCGCGCCGATGGTCTCCGTCGTGCCGGAGATCGGCCGGCCCAGTGGGTGGTCACCGTAGACGACCCGGGCGAACAGGTCATGCACCTCATCACCCGGTTCGTCCTCCTGCATGGCGATCTCCTCCAGGATCACGCCCCGCTCGGTCTCCACGTCCGGGCTGGCCAGCACCGAGTTGGTGACCAGGTCGCAGATCACATCGATCGCCAGCGGCAAGTGGACATCCAGCACCCGGGCGTAGTAGCAGGTGTACTCCTTGGTGGTGAACGCGTTGGTCTCCCCGCCCACCGCCTCGATCGTGGCGGAAATGTCCAGCGCGCTGCGGCGACGGGTGCCCTTGAACAGCAGGTGCTCCAGGAAGTGCGACACCCCCGACAGGTGGGCCGCCTCGTCCCGGGAGCCGACCGCCACCCACACCCCCACCGACACGCTGCGCATGGCCGGCACCGCCTCGGTAAGGATGCGCAGCCCGCTGGGCAGCACGGTCCGCCGCACCGTGCCCCCCAGCGGGTCTTCGCTCAGGGTCCAGGTATGCCCCGTCCGGGGCCGACCGGCGGCCCCGGACGGGGGTGACGCGTGGGTGTGGCCCGATCGGGCCGAAGGGGTGACGGACATGCCGCAGGCTCAGCGCCGACGCCGCCGGCGACGACGAGTGCCCTCTCCCGACTCCGCCGCGCCTTCACCTTCCCCGCTGGTCGGCCGTGGCCCCCGGTCCGCGGCGGCCTTGCCACCCCGGTCGCGGGGTCCTTGACCGGCCTGCGTCCGGCTAGCCGGACGCTCGCCGGCGGACGGGCGTGCACCGCCCTCCGACGGCTCGGCGACGGGCGGCGTCTCTCCGACCTTGTCCAGGTAGATCTTGCCGCGGTTGTCGATGTCCGCGATCTCCACCTCGATCTTGTCGCCGACGTTGAGGTAGTCCTCGACCTTCTCGATCCGCTTGCCGTTGCCGACCTTGGAGATGTGCAGCAGGCCGTCCTTGCCGGGCAGCAGCGAGACGAACGCGCCGAACGCGGCGGTCTTGACCACGGTGCCGAGGAACCGGTCCCCCACCTTCGGCATGGTCGGATTGGCGATCGCGTTGATCTGGTCGATCGCCGCCTGGGCGGACGGGCCGTCGGTGGCACCGACGTAGATGGTGCCGTCGTCCTCGATCGAGATCTCGGCCCCGGTCTCGTCCTGAATGGCGTTGATGGTCTGGCCCTTCGGGCCGATCACCATGCCGATCTTGTCGACCGGGATCTTGATGGTGGTGACTCGAGGCGCGTACTCAGACAGCGGCGCCGGCTCGGCGATCGCCTCCTCCATCACGTCCAGGATGGTCTGCCGCGCCTCGTACGCCTGCGCCAGCGCCCCCGCCAGCACGTCGGACGGGATCCCGTCCAGCTTGGTGTCCAGCTGCAAGGCGGTGACGAAGTCCCGGGTGCCGGCGACCTTGAAGTCCATGTCCCCGAAGGCGTCCTCGGCCCCGAGGATGTCGGTCAGGGTCAGGTAGGTGGTCTTGCCGTCGACCTCGTCGGAGATCAACCCCATGGCGATCCCGGCCACCGCCGCCTTCAGCGGCACCCCGGCGCTCATCAGCGACAGGCTGGAGGCGCACACCGAGCCCATGGAGGTGGAGCCGTTGGAGCCGATCGCCTCGCTGACCTGCCGGATCGCGTACGGGAACTCCTCCCGGCTGGGCAGCACCGGGATCAGCGCCCGCTCCGCCAGCGCCCCGTGGCCGATCTCCCGCCGCTTGGGCGACCCCACCCGGCCGGTCTCCCCGGTGGAGTAAGGCGGGAAGTTGTAGTGGTGCATGTACCGCTTGGTCTTGACCGGCGAGAGCGAGTCGATGGTCTGCTCCATCCGCAGCATGTTCAGCGTGGTGGCGCCCAGGATCTGGGTCTCCCCCCGCTCGAACAGCGCGGACCCGTGCACCCGCGGCAGCACGCCCACCGCCGCGGCCAGCGGGCGGATGTCCTTCGGCCCCCGCCCGTCGATCCGGACCTGGTCCCGCAGCACCCGGGAGCGGACCTCGGTCTTGGTCAGCGCCCGCAGCGCCGCGTTGATCTCCTTCTCCCGCCCCTCGTACTGCTCCGCCAGGGCGGCCAGGGTCTCCTCCCGGATCTGGTCGAGCGCGTCCTCCCGCTCGGTCTTGCCGGCGATCCGCAGCGCTTCGGCCAGCTTCTCCCGAGCCACCTCCACGACCGCGTCGTACAGGTCGTCGGTGTAGTCCAGGAAGATCGGGAACTCGGCGACCGGCTTGGCCGCCACCTCCGCCAGCTCCGACTGGGCCCGGCACAGTTCCCGGATGGTGGGCTTGGCCGCCTCCAGTCCGCTGGCGACCACCTCTTCGGTCGGCTTCGGGGCCCCGGCGGCGATCAGCTCCATCGTGTGCTCGGTGGCTTCCGCCTCCACCATCATGATCGCCACATCGCCGTCCGGCAGCACCCGGCCGGCGACCACCATGTCGAAGGTGGCCCGCTCCAGCTGCTCGTGGGTGGGGAAGGCCACCCACTGGCCGTCGATGTGGGCGACCCGGGTAGCACCGATCGGGCCCGAGAACGGCACCCCGGACAGCTTGGTGGACATGGAGGCGGCGTTGATCGCCACCACGTCGTACGGGTGGTCCGGGTCCAGCGACAGGACGGTGGCCACGATCTGCACCTCGTTGCGCAGCCCCTTGGCGAAGCTGGGGCGCAACGGGCGGTCGGTGAGCCGGCAGGTGAGGATGGCGTCCTCACTGGGGCGCCCTTCCCGCCGGAAGAACGAGCCGGGGATCCGGCCCGCGGCGTACATCCGCTCCTCGACATCCACGGTGAGCGGGAAGAAGTCGAGGTGCTCCCGGGGGGTCTTGCTGACGGTGGTGGCGGACAGCACCACCGTGCCCTCCAGTGACACCGTGGCCGATCCGTCGGCCTGCCGGGCCAAGCGCCCGGTCGAGAAGACGATCTCTCGGGTCCCGAATGGACCGTTGTCGATGACCGCGGTAGCGTGATGCGTCCCTAGATTGTTATTCATAAATATGCTCCTTGGCCGAGGGGCACGGCGCGGAGGAGCGGCAATGGCGGGCCGGTCATCGATCGAAGCCCCCGGGAGACGGCGTGTGCCATGTCCGGAGGCCACTACCGAGGACCGGTGCGCCCGTCACTCCTCGAAAGTCCCGTAGCCCACTGGGTATGAAGGTATCGGGGAGCGGCTACCGCCGCTCCCCGAAAAGTGTCACCGGCGAAGGCCGAGCCGGTCCCGCACACTGCGGTACCGCTCCACGTCGACCTTCTCCAGGTAGCCCAAGAGGCGCCGCCGCTGACCGACCAGCAGTAGCAGGCCACGGCGGCTGTGGTGGTCATGCTTGTGCACCTTCAGGTGCTCGGTGAGGTCCCGGATCCGCTGGGTCAGAAGGGCGATCTGGACCTCCGGCGACCCGGTGTCGCCTTCGTGGGTCGCGAACTCCTTGATGATCTCCTGCTTCTTTGCTTGATCGAGCGCCATGATCTCCCTGTCCGTGGGTGGAGGTAGCGGGCCGGGGACGTCCCCCGCACCCGCGGTGGCACACCCGCGGCGTCGGGCAGGCAGCGCCACCACTGCCGGCGGCGCCAGCCGATGGCCAGCCCGCTCAGGCAGGGCGGCGCGTCGGCGACGGCCGGCAACAGAATCAGCCTACCAGGAGGCTGATTCGGCGGCCGTGAGGACTGACCGGGTCTCCGCCACGTCCTGGTGCATTTGGGCCACCAGCCCCTCGACCGTCGGGTAGGCTCGCTGCTCCCGCAGGTGGGCCACGAACTCGAGCGCCACCTGCTCCCCGTACAGGTCCCCGTCGAAGTCCAGCAGGTACGCCTCCACCCGGCGCTGAGTGCCGGCGAAGGTGGGGTTGGTGCCGATCGAGATCGCCGCCGGGTGGCGCTCGGTGAACGTGGTGGCCCCACCCTGGTCACCGCGCCGGAGGAACCAGCCGGCGTAGATCCCGTCGGCCGGCACCGCCGCGTACCGGCTGTGCAGCAGATTGGCGGTGGGGAAACCGAGCTCCCGCCCACGTCGGTCGCCCCGCACCACCACTCCTTCCAACCGGTGCGGGCGCCCCAGTGCGTTCGCGGCCGCAGCCACGTCCCCCGCGGCCACACAGGCCCGGATGTACGTGGAGGAGAAGACGGTACCGCCCTCCACCACCAGGGGGGCGCTCTCCACCGAGAACCCGAACCGGCGCCCCAGCTCGGTCAGCAGCCGCACGTCCCCGGCCGCCTTGTGACCGAACCGGAAGTTCTCCCCCACCACCACCAGCGCCGCGTGCAGCCGCTCCACCAGGACGTTGTGCACGAACGCCTCCGGCGACAACTGGGAGAACTCCCAGGTGAACGGCTGCACACACAGCGCGTCCACGCCCAGCTCCTCGATCAGCTCGGCCTGCCGGGCCGGCTCGGTCAGCACCGCCGGGCGGGAGCCGGGGCGGACCACTTCGGCCGGGTGGGGATCGAAGGTCACGACCACCGACTTCAGCCCGCGCTCCCGGGCCTGCGTCACCGCGTGCCGGATGGTCGCCTGATGGCCACGGTGCACCCCGTCGAACACCCCGATGGTGACCACCGACCGTCCCCATCCCGGGGGCACCGCCTCGTACCCTCGCCACCGCTGCATGGCGACCACTCTACGGCCGGCCCCGCTCTCGCCCGCTCGCCGGGTTTGCGCCCCAGGACGGCCCCGAGGCATAGCGCCGTAGGAAGCGGTCAGCCCGCCGGGGCGAGCACCACCTCGGGGCGGGCCCGGCCGTCCCGTTCCCGTAGCACCGCCACCACCGCCCCCGTGGGCGCGAACGCCGCGTACGGCCCGGTGATGCCGACCGGAGGCAACGCCCCGCCGTGCGCACAGGTGCGGGCCTGCCCGGCGGTGAGCTCCCGGGCCGGGAACAGCCGCCGGGCCGCCTCCGCCAGCGGGATCGTGACCACCGCCGGCGCCCGCGCCGCCAACTCCTCCAGGGTCACCGCCTCCGCCAGGGTGAACTCACCCACGAACGTCCGCCGCAGCGCGGTCAGATGCCCGCCGGTACCGAGCGCCGCCCCCAAGTCCCGGGCGATCGCCCGGACGTAGGTGCCGGACGAGCAGGCCACGTCCACGTCCAGGTCGACCAGCCCGTCACCGGGGCGGCGGAGCGCCTGCAACTCCAACCGCGACACCGTCACCCGGCGGGGCGCCAACTCCAGCTGCTCCCCCGCCCGGACTCGTTGGTAGGCGCGGCGGCCGTCCACCTTGACCGCGCTGACCGCGCTCGGCACCTGGTCGATCTCGCCGGTGAGGGCCGCCAACCCGGCGCGGATCTCCGACTCGGTCAGGTGATCGGCGGGGACGGTTTCGACCACCTCCCCTTCGGCGTCGTCGGTGACGGTCCGCTGCCCCAAGCGGATGGTGGCGGCGTACCCCTTGCCGGTCTCACTGATGTAACGCAGCAGTCGCGTGGCCCGGCCGACGCCGATCACCAGCACGCCGGTGGCCATCGGATCGAGGGTGCCGCCGTGCCCCACCCGCCGGATGCGGGCCAACTTCCGGACCCGGGCCACCACGTCGTGCGAGGTCATCCCGCCCGGCTTGTCCACCACCAGCAGCCCGTCCCCGGTCCCGCCCGCCGTCGCGCCGTCGCTCACCTGGTACCGCCCTGTCCTGTCCGGTCTGTCCCGTCGCCCCATAGATTGGCACAGACGGGGTGGCCGGCAGGAAGGGCGGTACGGGTGCGGCGACGGTGGCGGCAGCGGCTGGACACCCTGGTGGACCGGACCCCACCCGAGCGGGACCGGTACGTGGACCTGCTCCGGGTGGTGGCGATCGGGGTGGTGGTGGTCTGGCACTGGAGCCTGTCGGTGCTGTACTACTCCGAATCCGCCGGTCGCTGGGTGATGCCCAACCCGATCCACGCGGTGCCCGGGGCCTGGGCGGCCACCTGGCTGCTGCAGATCGTGCCGGTGTTCTTCCTGGTGGGCGGGTACGCCAACCTGGCCGCCTGGCAGGCCGCCCGCCGCTCCGGGGTCGGTCTGACCGGGTACTACCGCAGCCGGCTCCGCCGGTTACTGGTGCCGGTGCTGGTGTTCCTGGCGGTATGGGTGGGGATCGACCTGCTCGGGCTGGCGGTGGTGCCGGGTTATCCGGGGGTGCTGCGGTACGGGGTGATCCTGCTGACCCCGTTGTGGTTCATCGCCGCCTATCTGTGGGTGGTGCTGCTGGTCCCGCTGACCGCGGCCGGGCACGCCCGGGCCCGCTGGCTGACCGTGGGCGCCCTGGCGGTAGCGGTGATCGCCTGCGATGTGGGCCGGTTCGCCGCTGACCTGTCGGTGCTGGGGTGGGTGAACAGCGCCGTGGTGTGGGTGCTGATCCACCAGTTCGGGTACTTCTTCCGGGACTGGTCACTGGCCCAGGACCGGGCGGGTGGGCGGTGGTCGGCGAGGGGCCGCTGGTGGGTGGTGGGGTTGGTGGTCGGAGCGGTGCTGCTCCTGGCGGTGCTGACCTCGTTGCCGGCCTACCCCCGGTCGATGGTGGCCACGGTCGGGCAGGAACGCAGCAACATCTTCCCCACCACCGCCCCCATCGCCGTGGTGGCGTTGCTCCAGCTCGGGGTGGCGATGGCACTACGGGCGCCGGCCCGCCGGTGGCTGCGGCGGCGCCGGGTGTGGCGGCTGGTGGTGGCGGCCAACGCGGTGATCATGACGGTGTTCGTGTGGCACATGACCGCGCTGTTGGTGGTGTTGGCGCTGCTGCGAGCCGCTGGGGTGGCGCTGCCGACCCGGCCGGACGCCGCCTGGTGGGTGCAGCGGCCGTTCTGGGTGCTCGCACCGGGGGTGGTGCTGCTGGGGCTGATCGTGGTGTTCGGCCGCTTCGAGCAGGGGAGTCGACGGCGGTTGGCAGCCGGTTGACACAATGACGCCCGTTAGCCGAACAACCGGCCTGACCAGCTAAAACGATCCAACAGAAAGTCCCCTCCATGTCTCAGGATCCATATTCGTACGGGCAACATCCGCCGCAGCAGCCTTCCCCGCCGGCCGGGTCTGAGGATCCGACCACCCCGCTCTCCCCTCCCCCACCGGCCGGGTCGGAAGATCCGACCACCCCGCTCTCCGGGCTCTCCGGTTCGTCCGGGGCCGCCCCGGCGGGGCCGCAGGCACCGGGGTACGGGCAACCGGGATACTGGCCGCCGGCGTCACCGGGGTATCACCCGCAGCCGGGGTACGGGCCGCCGGATAGCGCCCCCGGCGCACCGGGCGTGACCGGGGCGCAGTGGCCGGGCCCCCCTGGTCCGCCGCCGCCGAAGCGCCGGACCGGGCTGGTGGTCGGCCTAGTCGCCGGGGTCCTGGTGTTGCTGCTCTGTCTCGGCGCCGTAGGGTTCGTCGCGGTCCGGACGCTCAGTGGCGATGAGGGGGACGAGACCCCTCCGGTCACCGCGCCGTCTGACGACGCCACCCCCCGCGAGACGCCGGAACCGGCCGATCGTGATCCGTTCGCCGGCTCCCCCGCCGCCGACTTCGCGGTCGGCGAGGACGGGATCGTCCTGCCGGAGGCGGAGGCGGTCGGTGACTTCAGCCGGCGGGAGGTCGCCGACGCCCTGGTGGCGGTCCGGGAGGCGCTGATCGCGCTCCGGATCGACCAGCGCATGCTGTTCGAGCACGACCCGGAGCCGTTCCTGGAGCTGGTGGCCCCTGACAACGCGGACTACCTGAAGGAGGCGTTCGACTCCGGCTCGTTCGGTTATTTCGCCACCCAGATCGCCGACCACGCCACCCTCGTGGAGCCGGCCCCCCGGGTGCACGGCGAGATCAGCTTCGAGGCGACCACCGACGAGCAGGGCATCCGGGTGATCGAGGTGGTCACGTCGTTCCTGTGGGCGTACGCGTTCGAGCCGCCCTCGGAGGACCTGGACGGGATCGTGGTGGTGCGGGACGAGCTGGTGTGGCAGATCCCGCACTCCGACGACGTGCTCGACAGCTCCCAGGGGCTGTGGTTGTGGAACGGCGAGTCCTACGCCTGGGGCATCGACTGTGACGCGTTCACGCAGAGCTTGCTCGCTCCCCAGTCGCGCCCAGGTCGTGGCATCGACGGCCCGGACCAGGACGACATTTTCGACCTGGACAGCGGGCTGGACTACCCGGACACCTGCTGATCGGTCGGTCGACGGTGGTCGCGGAGACGGCGGCCACCCCGACCGCCGGGGCGTAGCCCGCCGCCGGCCCGACACTGACTGTCGGTGACCACCCGCGGCACCGCCAGCGGCAGCACCCGCGCCTTCACCGGGGCCGGGTCGGCCGGCGGCGGGCACGGTGCGGGGGCAGGTGCCTGCCCAGTGAACACTCCGAGAATCTGCCGCCAGGCATCGGAGTGCTGGATGAACACATCACTGTGGGACGGGATGCCTTCGATCGGGCGCCCGGCCCGCTCCCCCAGCGGCCGACCATCTTCGTCCACTGCGGACGGATCGTCCGGTAGCCGCCCGACCGGTAGCACCACCGTGCACCGGAACTCGTCCGGATCGGGGCCGTGGCCGAGCCCAGGCGGGGTCGGCAGGCCCTGCACCAGTCCGATCAGGTCGCCCGGCGCGGTCATCACATACCGGGGCCGGGTCGGGTCGGGATAGTCGTACGGGTCGCGCACGTCCCCCATCCCGGAGGAGGCGATGTGCATCACCACGTCCGCGTCCAACCCGTACTGTTCCGCGCTGCCCACCACGCCACCGCCGAACGAGTGGCCAGCCACCACGATCTGGGCCCGACTGGCCGGCCCCTGCACGCGGGCGATCTCCTGGCGCAGCTCATGGGAGAAAACCGCCAGTGACCGGCCCAGGGACTGCCGGTAGTGGGACATGGCTCCCTGCAGCCAGCCTTTGGGGAAGGTGCCGGCGGCCCACACCACCATCGCCAGCCGCCCCTCACTCGCCTCCACCAAGTGGTCGGCGCGTTGGCGGTATTTGTCGAAGTTACGGTCCAGGATGAACGCGGCGCTGCCGGGAACCAGGATGCCGACTATCTCGGTCGTCCGGTCGATGGTGCCGATCAGCTCCGCCCACGAGCCCCGGCCTCGATTCCCCTCCGGGTCGAAGTGCAACAGTTGCCGACCTTCATTCAGGATCCGGGTGTAGGCCTCGGCCTGCTCCGGAGTGGCTCCGGTCAACGCCGCCGCCACTCGCTCCAAATTAGCTTCGATCCGCGCCTGAAACGGCACACTGGGTAGTGACGCCGCCACTGTCACCTTGGTGACCGGTGGCTGTGGGACCGAGGGGATCACCTGGGTCCCCGCCGCCACCAGCAGTACCGCCGCCGCGGTCATCCCGGTCCGGAACAGCCCGGAGCCGGTCAGGCGCCTCCCACCTCGCCGCTGCACGCGAACCTCCTGATACCTGTGTCCGCGCCTATTCTCCCATCCCGACTCACCCCCACCGGTGAGCGCGCACCCGGAGATGCCCCGGACACGGATGGCCGGGCTCCCTAGGGGAACCCGGCCACCGTACTGCGAGGTCCGCGTCACTCAACGCGAACAAATCACTTACTTCCCCCGCATCCCGCAGCGTCTGGCCCGGGTGGCTTCCCCGGATCCGGGCCGCAGTATGGGGGAAGTCACCGCCAGTGACGGTCCGCCAACTGGGCGACCATCACTGACGAGTGTCCATAGAGGTTTGTAGCGCCGCGCGCGCCTGCTCACGCGCGTCCTCTTCTGGCGCCGGTCGAGCGGTGCTCATCTCAAGCCTCCGAGGCCGTCACCTACAGTTACGAGAATCAGCCGCTATAACCGCCGGTCCAGGTTCGCTGGCTCAGCAAGCGGTGGCGAGAGTCGGTGGACCCGTCGCGGGAAGGTACGTCCGACCGATCGGACCTGTCGAAAACACACCAGGCGGCCATGCCGCCCTGGCCAGCCCACGCCGATACCCCGCGGCGGGGCGCTGGCCGGTTAGGAGCGAACCCCGCCGCGGCGACGAAGGGCGAGTGCGGTACGCATCTCTTCCCAAACTACCGTTCCGTCTCACATACCGCACTCAATTCCCAATGATTGGGAGAGCGGGGTCGGGAAATCACTGACCCGGGGGAGCCGCTCCGGCTCACCCCACCTCAGCCGGCGAGCTTGGCCCGAATCGCATCGATCACGTCAGACAGTTCGCCGTACCCGGTGAAGCCGGCCGCCAGCCGGTGCCCCCCGCCACCCAACGCCACCGCGACCGCGCTGACGTCGCTGGCGCCTTTACTGCGCATGGAGACCGCCCACTGCCCGGCGGCGACCTCCTTGACCACACACGACACGTCCGCTTCCGAAGTGCACCGGACCGCGTCGATCAGCGGCTCCAACACGTACGGGCGCTGGTCGTACCGGGCCAGGTCAGCCAGCGTGGCGTAGGTCCACACCAGGCCCCGACCACCGGCCGCCTCCGGCTCCAACTGGGTGCGGGTGAGCACGTCCCCGTACAGCCGCACCGCCCCGAACGGCCGGGTATCGAACACCCGCCGGGAGATCTCCGCTGGCCGGATCCCGGTCGCCAGCAGCCGCGCCGCCAACTCGTGCACGGCCGGGGTGGTCATCTCGAACTTGAACGAGCCGGTGTCGGTGACCAGCGCCACATATAGACACTCGGCGATTCGTGCGTCCAGCGGCACCCCGAGCCGATCCAGCAGTCCCTGCGCCACCACCGCGGTGGCCGCCGCCCCCGGATCCACCAGGTGCACCCGGCCGAACCCGGTGTTGGAGGCGTGGTGGTCCAACACCACCGTGGTACCCGCGGCCTCCACCCGATCGGCCAACTCCCCCAACCGGGAGAGGCTGGCCGCGTCGAAGCACATCAGCAGGTCCGGCCGGGCCACCGCCTCCTCCGCCGGCACGAGCAACTCCAGCCCGGGCAGCTCCTGGAACGGCTCCGGCACCTCCATCGGCCCCGGGAAGGTCGCCTGAATCCGGTGGAACCCGAGCGCCCGCAGACCCAGGCCCACCCCCAGCATGCTGCCGATCGCGTCCCCGTCCGGATTGACGTGACACACCAGCAGCACCGACGCCTCCGGCGGCAGACTGCGGACCGCGGCCAGCGCCGCCGACCACTGGTCAGGCGTGATCCCGCCCGTTACGGCCCGGCTCCCGTCCTGGTCATGAGAGGCCACGCCTTGAGGGGCCACCTGGGTGGCTGGGCCAGCCGCGTCACCGCTGTCGTTGCTCACCGTGTCTCCCCTGCCTGGTCCTCCTCACCGGGCTCCGCCAGCCGGTAAGGCTGGGGGTCACCGGCGTACCGGGCGCCGGCGGCCCGCCGCTGCACCTCGGCGTCGGCGGTCCGGGCGGCGGCCAGCAGCTCGTCGATGTGCCTTACCCGCTCGGGTAGCTCATCCAGCACGAACGTGAGGCTCGGAGTATGCCGCAACCCCAGCGCTCGGCCCACCGTACTGCGGATCATGCCGGTGGCCGACGCCAACGCCGCCTGGGTGTTGGCGCGCTCGGTGGCATCTCCCAGCACGGTGTAGAAGACCGTAGCCTCCCGTAGATCAGGAGTCATCCGGGCATCCGTGATCGTGACCATGCCGAGTCGCGGATCCTTGATCTGGGTACGCACCACCGAGGCCACCAGCTCACGCACGCGCTCGGCATGACGGCGCACCCGGGCCGGATCGGTCATCCTCGTCACCTCCGCTGGCGTTCCCGCCTGCTCTGTCGACCCTACCGCTACCTCGAGACGGGGGGCTTCGGCTCACCGGCCGGGTGTTACTCCTCCGCTCCGTGTAGGCGCCGGCGTACTTCCAGCAGCTCCAGCTCTGGCCGACCCGCCACCAGCCGCTCACAGCTGTCCAGCACGCGGGCGACATGGCCAGCGTCTGCGGAGATTACCGCCACTCCAATCTCGGCCCGGCCGTACCGGTCCAGCGCACCCACCTCGGCCACCGCCACCTCGAACCGGCGCAACGCCGCCACCACCGGGCGGACGTAGGAACGCTTGGCCTTCAGCGAGCGGGAATCGCCGGGCAACAGCACGTCAAAAACCGCAGTGCCGGTGTACACGCCTTCCAGCCTACGGCTTAGTGGCGACTAGTAAATCCCGGGTGATCCCTTGATCGACCCAGTGCGCGAACCGTTGGTACGCCGGGGTGGTGACCAGCTCCAGCCCGGCGGCGGTGAGCAGGTCGGCCACCTCGGCCCGATCCGCCACGTGGACGTTGAACGACACCCCGAGCGCGCCCCCGTGCCGGAGCAGCTCCACCCAGCCCGGTACCGCGGCGGCCAGCAGCTCCAGCGGCCGGCGCGAAAGACCCGTGGCGGCCCGACTGCCGTGCGCCACCCCGTACGGGGCGTCGGTGACGATCACGTCGCAGCACCCGGGCCGCAACAGCTGCCGGGAGGCCACCGCATCCGCGTGGAAGACCGTCACGTGCTGCAGATCCTTCTCCCGGTAGGCCTCCTTGGTCGGGGCCAGTTCCGCCGTCAACCGCCGCGCCACCCGCTTACCGTGGTGCCGCACCGGGTTCAGCTCGACCGTGTGCTTGATCCGCTTCCGCCGCAGCCAGGTCCGCAGGAACGCGGAGTACGCGTCCACGTGTCCGCCGTCGATCTCGATCCCGATCGCGTCGTACCCGTACCGCAGCGCCTGGTTGAGGGTGGTGCCCCGGCCGCACAGCGGATCCAGCACCACCAACCGCCGCTCCAGCATCTGATCGGCCCACCGGGAAGCCAGAACGGTCACGTTCAGCAGCAGCTGCGTGAACTGCTCGTTGGTCTTACCCGGGTATTTCAGGATCGTCAGCAGATCGTCGTCGTACCGGGCCAGCGGGGTCAGCGGGACCGGCCGCAGCAGGTCCCCCTCCCGCGCGAACAGGGCGTACGCCGTGGAGACGTTGGACAGGTAGGCGATGTCCCGGTCGGTCAGTGGGGAGTCGACCTCGAACACCACGTACGGGACGCCCCCGAGCTGCTCGACGCCCAGGTTACGCGGGCGGGCGCCCAACACCGCCTCGCCGAACACGGCCAGTTCGGCTTCGGTCAGGCGGGGCGCCTCGCCCGCGTACACCCGGTTGCTCGAAGGCGCGATCAGGAGCGCGTAGCGCATTACTGCCGCGGCTTCTCCCGCAACTCGAAGGTCTCGATCACGTCGTCGACCCGGATGTCGTTGTAGCCACCCAGGGTCAGACCACACTCGAACCCTTCCCGCACCTCGGTGACGTCGTCCTTCTCCCGTCGCAGCGAGGCGATGGTCAGGTTGTCCGCCACCACGGCGCCGTCGCGGATCAGGCGGGCCTTGGCGTTGCGCCGGATCAGGCCGGAGCGGACCACGCAACCGGCGATGTTGCCGAACCGGCTGGAGCGGAAGATCGCCCGGATCTCGGCCGTACCGAGCGCGACCTCCTCGTAATCCGGCTTGAGCATGCCCTTGAGCGCGGCCTCGATCTCCTCCAGGGCCTGGTAGATCACGGTGTAGTACCGGATCTCCACGCCCTCCCGCTCGGCCAGGGCCCGCACCTGCGGCGACGAGGTCCGCACGTTGAACCCGACGATGATCGCGTCGGATGCGCTGGCGAGCATCACGTTGCTCTCGGTGATCGCACCGACCCCGCGGTCGATCACCTTCAGCTGGATCTCCTCCGGGATCTCCAGCTTGAACAGCGCGTCCTCCAGCGCCTCCACCGACCCGGACACGTCACCCTTCAGGATCAGGTTGAGGGTGCTCTTCTCGCCCTCCTTGATCTGCTCCATCAGGGTCTCGAGGGTGGCGCGACCACGCGAGGTGGCCATCTGGGCCGCCCGACGACGGGCCTGGCGCTGCTCGGCGATCTGGCGCACGGTCCGGTCGTCGGCGGCCGCCAGGAGCATGTCCCCGGCGCTGGGCACCGAGGTCAGGCCGAGCACCAGCACCGGTCGGGAAGGACCGGCCTCCTTCACCTGCCGGCCGTGCTCGTCCAGCATCGCCCGGACCCGGCCGTGGGCGGAGCCGACCACCACCGAGTCACCCTGGCGCAGGGTGCCCTTCTGCACCAGCACCGTGGCCACCGCACCCCGGCCCTTGTCCAGGTGAGCCTCGATCGCCACCCCCTGGGCCGGGCCGTCGACCGGAGCGTTCAGCTCCAGCGCGGCGTCGGCGGTCAGCAGTACCGCCTCCAGCAGCTGGTCCAGCCCGATGCCGGGCTTGGCGGCCACGTCCACGAACATGGTGTCGCCGCCGTACTCCTCGGCGACCAAGCCGTACTCGGTGAGCTGCTGCCGCACCCGCGCCGGGTTGGCCTCCGGCTTGTCGATCTTGTTGACCGCGACCACGATCGGCACGTCCGCGGCCTTGGCGTGGTTGAGCGCCTCCACCGTCTGCGGCATCACGCCGTCATCCGCCGCGACCACCAAGATCACGATATCGGTGACCTGCGCACCCCGCGCCCGCATGGCGGTGAACGCCTCGTGCCCCGGGGTGTCGATGAAGGTGATCGCCCGGTCCTCGCCCTCGTGGTTGACGTGGACCTGGTAGGCACCGATGTGCTGGGTGATGCCGCCGGCCTCGCCCGCACCGACGTTGGTGCGCCGGATCGCGTCCAGCAGCCGGGTCTTCCCGTGGTCGACGTGCCCCATCACCGTCACCACCGGCGGCCGGTTGACCAGCCGCTCCGGCGGCACATCGGCCTCGAGGTCGATGTTGAACTGGGCCAGCAGCTCCCGGTCCTCGTCCTCGGGGCTGACGATCTGGACGTTGTAGCCCAGGTGCTCCCCCAGCAGCTGGAGCGTCTCATCCGAGCAGGACTGGGTGGCGGTCACCATCTCGCCCAGGGTGAACATCTCCTGGACCAGCGACCCCGGGTTGGCGTTGATCTTTTCGGCGAAGTCCGACAGGGACGCCCCCCGCGGCAGCCGAATGGTCTCGCCGTTACCCCGCGGCGCGCCGGACCCCATGGTCGGGGCGGCGAGATTGTCAAACTCTTGCCGCCGCTGCTTACGGGACTTACGCCCCCGCTGCGGACGACCACCTGGGCGACCGAACGCCCCCGCGGTTCCACCACGGCCCCGGCCACCCCGGCCACCGCCGGGAGGCCCACCCCGATAACCGCCGGGCGCGCCGACGCCGGTACCGATCCCGGGACCGCCCCGACCGCCCCGCGGACCACCGCCGACCCCGCGGCCAGCGCCGGGCCGGCCGGTTCCCCGGCCCGCGCCCGGGGTCCCCGGCCGGGTCGGCCGCTGGGGCGGCATGGAGGCCGGCGACGGACGCGGCGGCATGTTGGCGGGCGACGGACGCGGCGGCATGTTGGCCGGCGACGGACGCGGCCCCGCCGGCGTGATCCCGAACGGGTTGTTGCCAGCACTGCGCGCCGGTGGCCGTGGTGTGGGCTGCGGCTTCCTACCCTCCGCCTCCCGACGCTGCTGCTGTTGCTGGGCCTGCCGAGCGGCGCGAGCAGCCGCCTCGTGCTCTGCCTTCAGGGCGGCGGCGCGTGCCTCCGCCGCCGCGAGTTCGATGTCGTGGGCGCTGGCCGGCTTCGCCCGCCCTGGAGGAGGTCCGGGCACAGGACCCCGCTTGGGCGGCCCTGGCTTGGCCACCGGTCGGGCCGGGGCCGGCTTCTCATCCGGTGGAGCCGCCTTGCCGTCGGTCTGGGCAGCCTTCGCCTCGGCCGCTTCCGCAGCCGCAGCGCGCCGCCGCCATCTCTTCCCGCAGCCGGCGGGCCACCGGGGCTTCCACCGTGCTCGACGCCGATTTCACGAACTCGCCCATGTCCTTCAACTTGGCGAGCACGGTCTTGCTCGGCACGCCGAGTTCCTTCGCAAGCTCGTGTACGCGGGCCTTACCTGCCACTGCACTCCTCAATCCGAGGCCGCGCGGGGCAGACCCGCCGCGACCTCACTCGTCCACTTGAAGCCCGGTCATCGCAGCGACTTCATCGTGTGCTCATCTCGGTCGTCCTGTCTTCAGCTCTCTCCCTGGTGGGTCGAGCGGCCCGGGTCGAGCAGCTCGACCAACGCTCCGGCGTCCGGGACGCTGGAGAGCCGCAACGCCCGCCCGAAGGCGCGACGCCGCTGTGCCAGCGCGAGGCAGTCCGGATTGGGGTGCAGATGTGCCCCCCGCCCCGGTAAGCGGCGGTGAGGATCCGGAACGAGTCGGACGCGACCACCGGCCCCGTCGGCCCCGTCCGGAACCGCCACGATCCGCAGCAGCTCCGACGCTGGCGCACGTTTCCGGCAGCCCACACACGTGCGCACCCATCGTGCCCACCGTGGCGCAACCACCATCACGCGCTGTGTCACGCGCAAGTTTAGCCCGAGGCGGCGGGTGGCAGCACCTGCCCCCGCAGACCTCGGCATCGCCTGCTGGGACCGTATGTTCAGCCAGCCGACAGCGTGGCGGAGTTACCGGCCGGGTCTCCGCCGGTCTCGGCGTCGGAGTGGATGTCAATCCGCCAGCCGGTCAATCGCGCCGCCAGTCGGGCGTTCTGCCCTTCCCGACCGATCGCCAACGACAGCTGATAATCCGGCACAATCACCCGGGCGGTACGGGTGGCCTCATCGACCACCTCGACCCGCAGCGCCTTGGCGGGTGACAGGGCGTTACCGACGAACTCGGCCGGATCCTCCGACCAGTCCACGATGTCGATTTTCTCGCCGTTCAGCTCGCTCATCACGGCCCGTACCCGCTGCCCCATCGGACCGATGCAGGCCCCCTTGGGGTTGACGCCGGGCACGTGCGCCCGTACCGCGATCTTGGACCGGTGACCCGCCTCCCGCGCCACCGCGGCGATCTCCACGGTGCCGTCGGCGATCTCCGGTACCTCCAGCGCGAACAGCTTCTTCACCAGACTGGGGTGGGAGCGCGACAGCGTGATCTGTGGTCCACGCATCCCCCGCACCACGTGCACCACCACGCACTTCAAGCGCATCCCGTGCGGGTAGACCTCACCCGGTACCTGCTCGCCCGGCGGCAGCGTGGCCTCCACCTTCCCCAGGTCCACGGTGACGATGCCGCGCTCGGACCGGGGGCCGTGCGCCTGGACCACACCGGTGACCAGGTCCCCCTCCCGACCGGAGTACTCCCCGTAGTGGACCTCGTCGGTGGCCTCCCGGAGCCGTTGCAGGATCACCTGCCGGGCCGTCATGGCCGCGATCCGACCGAAACCGTGGGGGGTGTCGTCCCACTCCCGCACCACTTCGCCGTGTTCGTCCCGCTCCTGGGCGAACACCGACGCCTCACCAGTCTTCCGGTTGATCTCCACCCGGGCGTGCGGATAGGAACCCTCGGTGTGCTTGTACGCGGTGAGCAGGGCTGACTCGATCGCGGCCAGAATGGTCTCGAACGGGATCTCACGCTCCCGCTCCAGCGCGCGCAGCGCCGCGAGGTCGATGTTCACCTGCCCTCACCCCTCTCCGTCGTCCTCGCCGGCTTCGTCGCCGGCATCCGTAATCGACCGCAGTTCCACCTGCACCCGGCCAGGCCCGAGCTGGTCGTAGCGCCACTGCTGGGTGGCGCCCGCCACCTCCAGCGTTACCGACTCACCAGTGACATCGGTAATCCGACCCGTGACGGTCCTCCCGTCGGGTACCCGTACCGACACCAATCGGCCAAGGTTGCGCCGCCAGTGCCGGGGTTCGGTCAGGGGCCGGTCCACCCCCGGCGAGCTGACCTCCAGCACGTACTCCCCCGGGATCACCAGGTCGCCCGCCTCCTCGGCGGCGTCCAGCGCGGTCGACAGCTCCCGGGAGATGTCCGCGATCGCGTCCAGCCCGACTCCCCCGTCCCGGTCGACCACCACCTGCACCCGGTGCCGGCGCCCCATCCGGGCCACCCGGACCGCCTCCACGTCGAATCCCGCCTGGCGGATGACCGGTGTAATCACCTGCGTCAGGCTCTGCCGCAACGCGGCCAAGTCCACCCGCGCGACCGGCTCGGCGACGCGTTCTCCAGTGCCCCGGTTGTTCACCCGGTCACCTGTCCGCTTGTCACCGCGTCCACGCGGTCGCATCGGCTCCCACCCCCCTATTCGGTATCGGTGCACCCCGCCGCCCCGGCGAACCCGCCGGTCCCGTCAGTTGGGCTGAGCGTAGCGCGCCGATGCCGGCACTGCTTCCCGCCGCTCCGGTGGCGGCACAACCTCCAGGTACGCCCCACCATGGACGGCCCCACCGACGGGGACCCGATCGTGGCGGTGGGCGGGGTGTCGACACCACCCCGGCCGGATGGTGTTCACTATCCCGGTGCACACAGGTTGGTCCCGACGGGCGGTATTAGGCGGCGCGGCGGCGGTGGTCGCCGGTCTCGCCGGCTGCACGGACTGGCAAGACGGGTCCGACCCATCCCCACCCGATCCGCTGGAGCCGCTGTTGGCGGCCACCTCGACCTTGGTGAGCCGGTACGAGCAGGCGATCGCTGAGGTACCGGCGTTGGCGGACCGGTTGACGCCCCTGTTGGCCACCCACCAGGAGCATGTCCGGGTGATCCGGGCGATGATCGGGCGGCCGGAGCCGTCCGCTACCCCCGACGGGATGCAGTGGGTGGAGCCGTCCGAGACCGCCGAGCGGAGCGAGGAGGACGTGTTGGCGGAGCTACGCGCCGCCGAAGAGGCCGGGCAGCAGGCCGCCACCGACGCCTGCCTCGCGGCGCCGCCGGACCGGGCGCCCCTGTTGGGGTCGATCGCCGCGGCGCGGGCTAGTCACCAGGTGGTGCTGAGATGATCAACCCCACGCCCACCGGCACCGCCACCTCGGCACCCACCGGGCTGGCCGCCGCGCTCGCCGCGGAGCAGGCCGCGATCTTCGCGTACGGGCTGCTCGGCGCCTGGCTGCCGGAGGAGGAAGCGGAGGCGGCCCGCCAGGCGGAAGCCGCCCACCGGGACCGGCGCGACGTGTTACTGACCACCCTGGCGGACCGCGGTGAACCGCCCGTGACGGGCGGGATCTACCAGGCACCGTTTCCGGTGACCGGGCCGGACCAGGCCCGGGAGCTGGCGATCCTGGTCGAGGAGCGCGTGGCGGCGGTGTGGCGGGCCACCCTGGCCGACGTCACTGGGGAGGACCGGAGGATGGCGGTGGCCGCGCTGGTGGACGCGGCGGTCCGGGCAACCGGTTGGCGCCAGGCGGCCGGGATGGACCCGGCCACGGTGCCGTTCCCCGGCGCCACGTGATCAGACCACCGGAGCGAGCAGCCCCGGGCCACGAGACGGTGACGCCGCACCCTTGCCGACGGGGATACCCCGTATGCATACTCAGTGGGTATGTCCATCCGACACGGCCTGCTGGCACTGCTGCAGCACGGCCCCCGCTACGGCTACCAGCTACGCGCCGCGTTCGAGCACTACACCAAGGCGACCTGGCCGCTGAACATCGGCCAGGTCTACACCACGCTGGCCCGGCTGGAACGGGACGGACTGGTGCGGGCACTGCCGGCGGGAGAAGGTAGGCAACGGCCGTACGAGCTCACCGACGCCGGGCGGGCGGAGGTGGCGCACTGGTTCACCAACCCGGTCCGCCGCCGAGGCCGCCCCCGAGACGAGCTGGTGATCAAATTGGCCCTGGCGCTGACCACCCCGGGGGTGGATGTGCCGGCGGTCGTACAGGCGCAGCGGACCGCGACCACCGCGGCGCTGGCGGAGTACCGCCAACTCCGGGCCACCCTGACCGAGCCGAGCGAACGCTCCGCACAACTGGTCCTGGACGCGATGATCTCGCAGGCGGAGGCGGAGCTGCGGTGGTTGGACCACTGCGAGGCGACGCTCCTGCGCGCCGACGACCCGCCCGCCACCGCACCCTAGCCCGCCGACCCCACCGACCAGCCGACCGACTAGGTGACGCTGACCCCGACCAGCGCCCCGATCAGGTACGTGGCGAGGGCGGCCGCCCCACCCAGCAGCAGTTGTCGCAGCGCCCCGAACCAGCGCGGCCGACCGGTGAACCCGGCCGCCAACGCTCCCGCGGCCAGCAGCCCCAGACCACCGGTGACGAGCGCCAGCCACAGGCTGGTGGCGCCCAGCAGGTACGGCAACAGCGGAATCAGCGCCCCGATCGCGAAGGTGAGGAACGACGACCCCGCCGCGAGCCACGGGCTGGGGGCGTACCCGGGGCTGACCCCCAACTCCTCCTGGACGTGGAACCGCAGCGCCTGCTCCGGGTGGTCCCGCAGCGCATCGGCCATCTGCCGGGCCACCTGCGGATCCAGACCCCGCGCGATCCACATCCGGGCCAGCTCCTCCGCCTCCGCCTCCGGATGCCGGGCCAGCTCCTGCCGCTCCCGCTCGATCTCCCGGGCGATCTGCTCATTCTGGGTCTTGACGCTGGTGTACTCCCCGAACGCCATCGAGATCGCCCCGGCGACCAGCCCCGCCACGCCGGCCACCACGATCCCGCCCGGCGCCACCCCACCGCCGCCCACCCCGGCGATCAAGGCGATGTTGGTGACCAGCCCGTCCATCCCGCCGAACGTGGCGGCCCGCAGCCACCCACCGGAGACATCACCGTGGTGGTCGGGGATCAGGGCCGCCGGGGTCGGCTCCGATGACTCCGGCCCCGCCCCGGTCGACTCCGCCCCCGCTCCGGTCGCCGGGCCGCCCGTGGGAATCTCCGGGGTACGGGCGTCCTCCGGGTGCGATCGTCTTCCGGAGTGCGGTCGTCCTCGGGAGTACGGACCTCCTCAGGCGTACGAGGATCGTACGGCGTAGCGGACATCAGTCCAGCTTACGGAAGGGTGAGGATCTCGTAGCCGTCCTCAGTCACAACCACGGTGTGCTCGAACTGGGCCGTCCAGCGCCGGTCCCGGGTGACCGCGGTCCAGCCATCTGGCCACAACTCGTGCTCGGGCGAGCCGAGTGTGATCATCGGCTCGACGGTGAAGGTCATCCCCGGCTCCATCACCACTTTCAGCTCCGGCTGGTCGTAGTGCGGCACGTACAACCCGCTGTGGAACGCCTCGCCGATCCCGTGACCGGTGAAGTCCCGCACCACGCCGTAGCCGAACCGGCGGGCGTACGACTCGATCACCCGCCCGATCACGTTCAGCTGCCGCCCCGGGGCGATCGCGCGGATGCCGCGCATCATCGCCTCCTGGGTGCGCTCCACCAGCAGCCGGGCCTCCTCGCTGACCTCCCCCACCAGGAAGGTCGCGTCGGTGTCCCCGTGGACGCCGTGGATGTAGGCGGTGACGTCGACGTTGATGATGTCGCCGTCCTGCAGCACGGTCGAGTCCGGGATGCCGTGACAGATCACCTCGTTCAGGGAGGTGCAGCAGGACTTGGGGAAGCCCCGGTAGCCCAGTGTGGACGGGTAGGCGCCGTGGTCACACAGGAACTCGTGCACCACCCGGTCGATCTCGTCGGTGGTCACCCCCGGCTTGCAGTACTCCCCGGCCACCTGCAGCGCCTGCGCCGCCAGTCGGCCGGCGATCCGCATCTTCTCGATGGTCTCCGGGGTCTGCACATGCGAACCGGTGTACGGGCGGGGCTGACCACCCCGGGCGACGTACTCCGGCCGCGGAATGTGGGCCGGCACCTCCCGGCGAGGGGAAATACGGCCGGGAGTGAGCGGGGCACGCGGGCTGACACTCATACCGGCCACCCTAACGCGCAGACCCGGAATGCCCACCACCTACGGCCACAACGCGGGCACCGTCACCGCCTGACGCGCTTCCCGCCCGCGCCCGACCCGCACCGGCTGGCCGCCCCTTGCCGGGTGGCTTCCTCCACCTGGCCTGGGTTGCCCGGTGCGGTGAAGATAGCGGCGTCCGTGACGGGCCACCGGAAGGGAAGCGCGTGACCGAACGACTCCATCGGCTCCTCACCCCCCTGCTGGTTACGGTGCTCGCCGCCGGCCTCGGCTGGGTCGCCCGCCCCACCCCGCCCCGGCTCGGCCCGCACACCACCGGGGACACCACTTTGGCCGAGCTGGTCCGGGCCGGACTGCCCGACCCCACCGGACACCGCGGGCTGGCGGTGGCGGTGATCGACGGCGACACGGTCCAGTTCGCCGGGCTGGGAGACCGCGGCGACGGCCACGCGGTCGACGAGCACACCCCATTCGAAATCGGTTCGGTCGGCAAAGCGCTGACCGGCATGCTGCTGGCCGACCTCGCCGAGGAGGGAATAGTCGACCCGGAGGAACCGCTGCGGGCGGTGCTGCCGGAGATCGCGTTCCGCCACTCCGCGACCGCCGACGTCACCCTGGCCGAGCTAGCCAGTCACCGCTCCGGCCTACCCCGGCTGTGGTTCGCCCATTGGTGGGAGCCGGTGGCGGTGATCCTGCGCCCACTGGCCGGCCGCGACCCGTACGCCGGGCAAGACACCCGATGGCTGCGGTACTCGCTGGGCGGGGCCCGGGCCCGCGGCGGTGAACCGACCGTGGCGTACAGCAACTACGGCATGGCCGTGCTCGGCTACGCCCTGGCGGCCCGCACCGGCGTGCCGTACCCGCAACTGGTGACCGAGCGGATCCTCCAGCCGCTGGGCATGACCGCCACCGGCTTCCATCTGGACGGCGCGCCGCTGCCCGCCGACCGGGCCTACGGCGGCACCGGCGGCGGCGGGCAGACCCAGCCGTGGCGGGGCTCCGGCTACGCGCCGGCCGGGGTCGGGGCCTGGTCGAACGCCCAGGACCTGGCCCGGTTGCTGGCGGCGATGCTGGCCGGCACCGCCCCGGGCGCGGACGCGGCCACCCCTCGGTTCCCGGCCGGCCCCGACCAGTGGATCGGGTACGGCTGGTTCACCGACCGGGTCGACGGTCGGGAAGTGACCTGGCACAACGGGGGCACGGGCGGGTTCAGCGCCTGGGTGGGGTTCGACCGGGGCGCCGGCCGCGGCGTCGTGGTGCTCGGCAACACCGACCAAGAGGTGGACCCGCTGGGCTGGTGGTTGCTACAGGCCACCGACCCGGCCGGCACGAGCGCGGCCGGGGAGGTTCCCGGCCCGGCGACCGACTGGCGGGCGTGGCTGCTGACCGGAATGCTCTGCCTGGCCGGCGGGATCGGGCTGCTGACCGTGGCCGTCCGCACGCACGTGGACCGGTTGCGGCTGGTCTCCAGCGGCGTGTGGGCCGGGGTGCTGCCGGCCCTGGCCTATCCGGCGGGCGGCTGGCACGAGGTCCCGCCGGCGCTGTGGGTGGTCGGGGTCGGGTTGTCCGCCGGGGCGGGGGCGCTGGCGGTGCGGCGGTGGCCCACCGTCCCGGCCCGACAGGGCGCCGCCTGGTGGCGGTGGGCCAGCACGGTGGGATCGGTGCTGCTCGCCGCCGCAGGGCTGGTCTGGGTGTACCGCTAGCCCGGCGGTGTGCCACGCGGACCGCCGACCCGGGGCGTCTCCTCCGGTGGAGGGCTCAGTGGACGGTAACGGTGGGTTTACCCGCCATTTCCCGCAGCTCCTCCGGCAACTCGGCCCCCATCTCCTCCGCCAGCCGGAGCGCCTCTTCGATCAGCGTCTCCACGATCTGGGACTCGGGCACGGTCTTGATGACCTTGCCCTTGACGAAGATCTGGCCCTTGCCGTTACCGGAGGCCACGCCCAGGTCCGCCTCCCGGGCCTCCCCCGGCCCGTTGACCACGCAGCCCATCACCGCCACCCGCAGCGGCACCGGCAGATCCGCCAGGCCCGCGGTCACCTCGTCCGCCAGCTTGTAGACGTCGACCTGCGCCCGGCCACACGACGGGCACGACACGATCTCCAGCCCGCGCTGCCGCAGCCCCAGCGACTCCAGGATCGCGATCCCGACCTTGATCTCCTCCACCGGCGGCGCCGACAGCGACACCCGGATGGTGTCCCCGATCCCCTCGGCCAGCAGGGCGCCGAACGCCACCGCGGACTTGACCGTGCCCTGGAACGCCGGGCCGGCCTCGGTCACCCCCAGGTGCAGCGGGTAGTCACACTGCTCCGCCAACTGCCGGTAGGCCGCGATCATCACCACCGGGTCGTGGTGCTTGACCGAGATCTTGATGTCCCGGAAGCCGTGCTCCTCGAACAGCGAGCACTCCCACAGCGCCGACTCCACCAGCGCCTCCGCGGTCGGCCGGCCGTACTTGGCCAGCAGGCGCGGGTCCAGCGAGCCGGCGTTGACCCCGATCCGGATCGGCACCCCGGCGTCGGCGGCCGCCTTGGCGATCTCGGCCACCTTGTCGTCGAACTTCTTGATGTTGCCGGGGTTGACCCGGACCGCCGCGCAGCCGGCGTCGATCGCGGCGAAGACGTACTTCGGCTGGAAGTGGATGTCGGCGATCACCGGGATCGGCGACTTACGGGCGATCTCCGGCAGGGCGGCCGCGTCGTCCGCCGACGGCACCGCCACTCGGACGATCTGGCAGCCGGCCGCGGTCAGCTCCGCGATCTGCTGCAAGGTGGCATTGACGTCGGCGGTGGGGGTGGTGGTCATGGACTGCACCGAAATGGGCGCGTCCCCACCGACCGGCACGTCCCCCACCATCAACTGCCGGCTGTGCCGCCGCTTGGCGAGCGGCGGCGGTGGGACCGCCGGCATTCCCAGCGCGACTGTACTCACGCCCTACCAACTCCTGTTCATCCACGCCTCGGGCGACCTATAGCGGCAGCCGGATTGGATTCACGATGTCCGCAGCGAGGGTCAGCAGGAAGAATCCTGCCATGATGAAGATCACCACGTACGTGACGGGCATCATCTTGTAGTAGTCCACCCGGCCCGGGTCCGGCTTGCCGAGCCGGACGTACAGCCAGGACCGGGCCCGCTCGAACCAGGCGATGGCGATGTGACCCCCGTCCAGCGGCAGCAGCGGCAGCAGGTTGAACACCCCGACGAAGAAGTTCAACGCCGCCAACAGCAGCAGGAAGCTCGGCAGCTCCCCGGCCTCCCAGAGGTCGCCACCGATCCGGCTGGCGCCCACCACGCTCATCGGGGTCTCCGGGTCCCGCTCGCCGCCGAACACCGCCTCCCACAACTGCGGCACCCGCTCCGGCAGCTGGGTGATGGCGTGGCCGATGTTCTTGAACATCGCCCCGGTCTGCTCCACCGCCAGCCCGACCGCCGCCACCGGTCCGTGGCGCTGCTCCGGGATCACCGGGGTGATCCCCAGCACCCCCACCCGCTCCAGATGCGCGTCGGTGACCTCGTCCAGGCGAGTGTCCGGGGGCACGTCCAACCGCACCCGTTCCGCCAGCGGCAACGCCACCTCCGCGGTGTGGGTCACCCCGTCCCGCTCGTAGGTGACCGAAATGGTGGTACCACCGGCGTCCCGCACCCGCTGGGTCAGGTCGCCCCATTCGGTCACCGGGGTGCCGTTGAGCGCGGTCACCACGTCCCCGGGGCGCAACCCGATCTGCTGCGCCGGGCTAGGCGGATCCACCCCGGGCTGGCAGGCCCGCTCCCGCCCGGTGGCCGGGTCGATCTCCCACTCCAGGGCCACACACTCGGCCACCCCGCTCACCACCGGACGGGCGGTGTCCAACCGGTCGAAGTCCGGCAGGGAGGCGAACGCCAGCACTCCCCACAGGATCAGGAAGCCCAACACAAAATGCACCGTGGAGCCGGCGGCCATGACGATGGTGCGCTTCCACACCGGGAACCGCCACATCGCCCGGTGCTCCTCCCCCTTCGGCACGTCGTCGTCCTGCGGGGTCATCCCCACGATCTTGACGAACCCGCCGAGCGGGATGGCCTTGATGCCGTACTCGGTCTCTCCTCGGCGGAACGACCACAGGGTGGGGCCGAAGCCGACGAAGTACCGGGTGGCCTTCATCTTGAACAACTTGGCCGTGCCGAGGTGCCCGGCCTCATGGAGGCTGATGGAGATCAGGATGCCGAGCGCGAATAGCGCCACCCCGACTGCGTTCAGCATCTCGTTGCCCCGCTCCCCAGCCGCTTCCTAGCGACTCGCATCGATCAACTGCTGCGCCCGCTCGCGCGCCCACTCTTCGGCGGCGAGTACGTCCTCGACGGTACCCGGTTCCGACAGGGTGGGAGCATCAGCGAGCACCTGCGCCACCGTGTCGACGATCCCCAAGAACGGCAACCGCCCCGCCAGGAACGCCGCCACGCACTCCTCGTTGGCCGCGTTGTAGATCGCCGGCCGGCACCGGCCCGCCTGCCCCGCGGCCCGGGCCAACGCCACCGCCGGGAAGGCCTCGTCGTCCACCGGAAACAGCTCCCAGGTGTGGGCGGTGGTCCAGTCCAGCGCCGGCGCGGCATCCGGCACCCGGTCCGGATAGCCCAAGGCGTACGCGATCGCCAACCGCATGTCCGGTGGGCTGGCCTGGGCGATCGTGGCCCCGTCCACAAACTCCACCATGGCGTGCAGCACCGACTGCGGATGGACCATGACCTCGATCCGGTCGTACGGGACCTGGTACAGCTCGTGCGCCTCGATCAGCTCCAGTCCCTTGTTCACCAGCGTGGCGGAGTTGACCGTGATCACTGGCCCCATCTGCCAGGTGGGGTGAGCCAGCGCCTGCTCCGGGGTGATGTCCGTCAGCTCCGCCCGACTCCGGCCCCGGAACGGCCCCCCACTCGCGGTGATCACCAGCCGGCGGACCTCCGCCTCGGCGCCCGCCCGCAGGCACTGGGCCAGCCCGGTGTGCTCGGAGTCCACCGGTATCAACTGCCCGGGCTGGGCCGCCGCCCGCACCAACCGACCCCCGGCCACCAGCGACTCCTTGTTGGCCAACGCGACGGTATGCCCGGCCCGCAGCGCCGCCAGGGTCGGCGCCAGCCCGCGCGAGCCGTCCACCGCGTTGAGCACGATGTCGCACGGCCAGGCCGCCAACTCGGTGATCGCCTCCGGGCCGGTCAGGATCTTCGGGATCCGGAACGAGCCGGTGGAGTATCCCCGCCGGGCCGCCTCGGCGTAGAAAGCCAACTGGAGATCCTGGGCCGCGGTCGCCTTCGCCACCGCCACCACGTCCACCCCGAGCGTCAGCGCCTGCTCGGCCAACCGCTCCACGCTGCTGCCGCCGGCGCCGATCCCGACCACCCGGAACCGGTCCGGGTTCCGCAGCGCCAGGTCGACCGCCTGGGTGCCGATGGAGCCGGTGGAGCCGAGCAGCACCACCTGACGAGGCGAACTCATGCCCCCATTCTCACCCGGCGCCCGGATCGCTACGGCGAGCGGGTGTCCTCCTCGTCGACGCACACATATCCCCGCACGCCACCCCTGTTAATGCAGCGGATAGCGTCGATACAACCGCGCCAGCGGGCCCGGCGCCCACCAGTTCCAGCGGCCCAGCAGCCGCATGGTGGCCGGCACCAGCAAGGCCCGTACCAGGGTGGCGTCCACCGCCAGCGCGACGATCATGCCCACTCCGGCCAACTTGATCAACGCCATGTCGCCGGTGGTGAAGCCGGCCACCACCACCCCCAGCAGCAGCGCCGCCGCGGTGATGATCCGACCAGTGTGCTGCAGACCGCGGGCGACCGCCTCGGTGTTGTCCCCGGTACGGTCCCACTCCTCCCGCACCCGTGACAGCAGGAACACCTCGTAGTCGGTGGACAGCCCGAACAACATCGCCAGCATCAGGATCGGCATGGTGGGTTCGATGAACCCGGTCGGGGTGAACTGCAGCAGCTCCGCGAAGTGGCCATCTTGGAACACCCACACCACCACGCCGAACGACGCCCCGATCGAGATCACGTTCATCAGCACCGCCTTGATCGGCAGCACCACCGAGCCGAACGCCAGGAACAGCAGCACCAGGATGGTGGTCACGATCAACAGCAGCATCCACGGCAGCCGTTCCCGCAAGCTGTCGAGCAGATCCACGTGGCTGGCGGTGGTGCCCCCCACCAACACCTCGACCCCGTCCGGGACCGGCAGGTCCCGGATCGCCACCACCGCCGCCTCGGCGGATTTACCACTCGCCTCCCCGGGGTAGTCCGCCCGCAGCAGCCAGGAGGTGCCCTCCTGCCCCGCCAACACCACCCCGGTCACCTCCGGCAGCGCCTCCAGGCGGGCCTGGTACTCCTCGGCCGCCGCCGGGGTCGCCCCGGTCACCAGCACGTCGATCGGGTCGGAGAGCCCGCCCGGGAAGCGGTCCTCGATCGTCTCGGCCACCACGCGGGCCTGGGCCTGCTCCGGCAGCACCCGGACGTCGAATCCCCCCAACTCCATCCGCAGCGTGGGCGTCGCCAACAGCAGCAGCGCCGCGGTCACCCCGACCAGATACCGCACCGGCCGGCGCATCACGCTCCGGGCCAACCGGGCCCAGCCACCGTCGGCCCGCGCCGCCCCCTCCAGGCCCGCTGCCCGGCGCCGGCCCGGCAGCCGTACCCGCCCCAGGTTGATCCGGGGCCCCAGCATCGCCAGCAGGGCCGGCAGCACCGTCAGGGACGCGAGCATCGCCACCAGCACCGCGGATATCCCACCCAGCGCGATGGAGCGCAGGAACGACTGCGGGAAGATCAACAAGCTCGCCAACGCCAGCGCGATGGTCACCCCGGAGAAGAACACCGTCCGACCGGCGGTGGCCAGGGTGCGGCGGACCGCGGCCGCCGGATCCGCGCCCGGGGTCGCCAACTCCTCCCGGAACCGGCTCACGATGAACAGGGCGTAGTCGATCGCCATCCCCACGCCGACCAGCGTGATGATGTTGACCGCGAACACCGACACCTCACTGACCAGTGTCAGCAGCCGGGTGGTGAGGAAACCGCCGAGGATGGCCAGCACCGCCACCAGCAACGGCGTGGCCGCCGCCACCACTCCCCGGAAGATCAGAATCAGCAGCACCAGGAGGACCGGCGCGGACAGCACCTCCGCCCGGATGATGTCGGACTCGCTCGTCTCCGCCGATTCGGCCAGGAACATCACCAGGCCCCCGACCGTGGTGTCCACCCCGGGTGCGGACAGCATCGACTCCACCTGACGCAGGGAGTCGAGTTTGGTGTCTTCGTCCTCTCCCACCAGCTGCACCACCGCGTAGGTGGCCCGCCCGTCGGTCGAGACCAGGGTGGGGGAGCCGGTGTCGTACCAACTGACCACGCTGGTCACCGCCGGCTGCCGCTGCAGCTGCGCGAGCGTGCCGGTGATCGCGTCCCGTACCGCCGGGGACTCGACCGGTTCCTGGCTTTCGTACAGCACCAGCAGGTCCGCGCTCTGCGGGCCGAACTCCTCAGTGATCCGCTCATAGGCGTGGGCGGACTCACTGTCCGGATCTTCGAACCCTCCGCTGGACAACGCGCCGAACACCCCGGCGCCCCACGTGGCCCCGGCAACTACCAACCCGGCGGCGGCCAGCAGTACCAGCACCCGCCACCGGACCATGATCTGTCCCCACGCGGCGAACATCACCGTTCCTCACCTCGACCGGCGGCTGTCAGCGTACGTAGGGCAGGCGGCGCACTCCGGACGTCGGGGCGGTGCTGGTGGCACAGGTAACGTTCGCGTCGATGACATCGATAGCCACCACGGCTGTCCTGGGCTAAACTCGCCGCCCATGACCCGACCGCCTATCGTGGAGCTTCCCGCTCGAGCAGACGTGGTGATTGTCGGCGCCGGGCACAACGGTCTGGTGGCGGCCACCCTCTTGGCGCGCGCTGGCCTGTCGGTGCTGGTGTTGGAGGCGGCCGACGTGGTCGGCGGTGCCGCCCGCACCGAGTATCCGTTCGCCGCGGTCCCGAAGCTCGCCCAGTCCACCGGGGCCTACCTGCTGGGGCTGATGCCACCGGAGCTGCCGCGCCTACTGGGCGTAGACATTCCCACGCGGCGGCGCGACCCGCACTACTTCCTGCCCACCCCGGGTCCGGTCGGGTCACCCTACCTCTTGTCCACCTCGGACCCTATTGCTACCGGCCGGCAGCTGGCGGAGCGGTTCACCGCCGCCGACCTGGTCGCCGACCAGGCCTTGGCGGCCGAATTGGCGGCCCTGCGGGAAGACCTGGCCCCGACCTGGCTGGCCGAGCCACTGCCGGTGGAGGAGACCGCCGAGCGGTACGTGCGGCCCTCGCTGCGCCGGGCGTTCGTGAACCTAGTGAAGGGTTCGGTGCTGGACTACCTGGACCGGTTCGGGTTCGCCAGCCCACTGCTGGTGGCGATGTACGCGGTCACCGACGGGCTGGTCGGAGCCCACGCCGGGCCGGACGACCCCGGCACCGGACACAACTTCCTGGTCCACAACATGTGCCGGTGGCCGGACGCCAACGGCACCTGGATGATCGTCGAAGGGGGCATGGGCACGGTCACCCGCCGGCTGGCCGACGCCGCCCAGGGCGCCGGAGCCCGGATCGTCACCCGGGCCGAGGTGACCGGGGTACTGCTGGAGCAGGGCGCGGTCGGTGGGGTGCGGTTGGCCGACGGGCGGGAAGTGGGCGCCCGGGTGGTGTTGGGCGCGTGCGACCCGTACCGGCTGCTGTCGCTGGTGCCGGACGGGGCGCTGCCGCCCGAGTTGGTGACCCGGATGGAGGCGGTGCGCCGCCCCGGCACCACCTTGAAGGTGAATCTAGCGCTGCGGGACCTGCCCCGATTCTCCTGCCTGCCGGCGGAAGCGCCCAGCCCGTTCGGGGCCACCATTCACCTGCTGCCGGGCGCGGACGGGTCGATCGACCCGGTGGAGGCACTCTGGACGATGTGGGCGCAGGTGCAGGCGGGGCAGCTGCCGGATCAGCCCACGGTCGAGTGGTATGTGCACACCACTGTGGATCCGTCGCTGCAGGATCCGGCCGGGCACCACTCGTCGGCGCTGTTTGTGCAGTCGGTGCCGTACCAGCCGGCCGGGTCGTCCTGGGAGACGGAGCTGGACGGATATGTGAAGCAGCTGCTGGCGATCTGCGACCAGTACGCGCCCGGCACCTCCGCGCTGGTGGCGGACGTGGCGGCGCTGCCTCCGCCGGCGATCGAGTCCCGGTTCGGGATCACCGGTGGGCATATCTTCCACGTGGACAACACGGTCTCGTTCACCGACCGGATGCCGTACGCCACCGGGGTGCCCGGCTTGTACGCCGGGTCGGCCGGTTGTCACCCGGCCGGCAGCGTGATCGGCGCGGCCGGGCACAACGCCGCCCAACGGATCCTGCGCGACCTGGACCTGCCGGCTGCGGCGGCTCGCTGACGCGGGTGCGCGGCCGTCGCGCCGCGCGCCGCGGTCGGCCGGCGGGATCAGAGCGACAGGGTCACGGTCGCCGTGTGCTGCTCCCCATCCTTCCGATAGTTGATCGTGATCGACATTTCCTTGATCTTGAATACCAGCAGGCCCGGCTCCTCGATGAGGACTTCCGCCCCGGTCACTGATCCCGGCTCGACGGTATCCGGTGGATAGGTCCAGACCAGCCGCGCGATTGCTCTGCTCCCGCTGGGAAACTTTCGACAAGAAGCATGTACCTCGGCTAGCTGCCCGGGCAGCTCTTCCGATCCGCTCACGGTGGGGGCGGACACCTTCACCGAAACAATGTGGAGCGACTGATCGAACGTATGCGGCGGCTGCTCCTCAAGGTACGGATTCAGCCACCCATGGTCTGTCATGGTCTGGCAGGTGTCCACCTCCGCCAACAACTCACCACTCTCGATCCTGCCCCAGGCCAGTGGGTAGAACGGCTCCGCCACCCCCAGCCCGAGGTCGAGATGGCGCAGCTCATAGCCGGGTTGCTGGGTCACCAACAGGGTGGGACGACATTCCGGCACCGGGATCTTCCCGGTCATGCCATCGGCGTCCACGGAGACTGGTTGTCCCTGCACCTCAAGGGAGGTCACCTTAGCGGAGACCAAGTATCGCGGCCCCACATCCGGCGAGCGCACCGCCATGATCTGCTGGTCATACCACCGCGCCGGATACAACCTGGCACTGGTGACCGCCAGCTCCCCCCGCTGCCCGCTCACCTCCAACAGCCACGATGTCCAGCTTGTACCCTCCGTGCGGAAGCCGACCAGTCCTAGCACGGTGCCGTCGAGTTCTCCTAACCAGAACACCCTCGTGTGCTGAACGTCGAGGCCGGCTCCGTCCGGGGTCTGCCACTGCGCCACCACCTCAGCCACCTCCGCCCGCACCTGCGCGTCGTCTGCCAGGTTGCCGCGTAGTGGCCACCACGCCTCAGTAGGGGATGCGAACTCGACCGACGGCCGATCATCGTCGCGGCCGCAGCCGGCCGTCATCAGCAACGAGGCCACCAGCAGACCGGCCAGCGACCGCATCATCCTTCTCCGCCGGGCCATTCGCTCCACTCCACTCCAGCTAGTGTCTGGTTGACAGTAGGATCACGTCAGGTCAGAACGGCGGAAGCACCGTCACCGTGCGCCGCTCTCCGTCCAGTTGATAACCGATCTCCAGCGGCTCGTCCGGTAATTCATCTGTGCGCAGCACCAGCAGACCCGGCTCGTCTACCAGCGCATTCATTCCGCCTGGCAACTCCACCTCGGTCACCTCGGGCGGATAGGTCCAGACCAACCATCTCGTGTAACGGATCGCGTAGGAGATGTCGCCGTACTCCGCCAGGGCCATGGACAGGGTGCCGGGTGGCTCCTCCGGCTCGGCCACCATTGCCCTACTCCCGTACAACGTCCCTAACCAAGGATGGCCGCCGATCAGGCCTGCCGGCCGCAGCTTCGCCTCATCTGAGGTCACCATCAGCTCCCCTGACCCGAGCCAGCCGTCCGGCGCCATCGCCGCACACGTATCCACATCCGCCCACAGGTCTCCCAGCTCCACACTCCCCTTGATGAGCGGATAGAACGGCTCCGCCATACCGAGCCCAAAATCCAACCGATACCAGGGATCGGGTTCCCCGACAGCCAGGGCCGTCAGCCGACACTCCGGCACCGCCACCACCTCGGTCATACCCTCGGCGTCCACGGGGACTGGTTGCCCCTGCACCTCGAGCCTGCTCACATCAGCAGCAACCAGATACCGTGGCCCCACCCTCGGCGAACGCACCGCCAGAACCGGATCACCCAGCAGCCCTAACGGATGACTCCGGGCGTTGGTGACCGCCAACTCACCCGGCTGCCCCGTCACCTCCAGCAACCACGTCGCCTGGTTCTCGGCCGCCGGTTGGAACGCGGCCAGCCCCAACACCGTGCCGTCCAGCTCCCCCAACCAGAACACCTTCGAGCGCGCTTCATCGGGAGGGTAACTGCCTGGAGAACGCCACTGCGCCACCACTTCGGCCACCTCCGCCCGCACCCGCGCATTCTCGGCCAGGTTGCCCCGCAGCGGCCACTGACGATCGTCAACAGCCGCGAACGGAATCGATGGCTCACCATCGTCATCACCGCTGCTGCAACTGGCCGCCATCAACAACGAGGCCACCACCAGACTGGCCAGCAGCTGAATCGCCTTGCGGACCCAGGCCATCGCTTCAACTCCACTATGAGCGGTCATAGCTGGCTTGATAGTAAGTGTCCGGATCTGGAGTCACTTCTGGCACATCGATTTCCCCCCTCCAACCGCGTACTACACCGTCGCCGACATACTGCTCGCCATAGAGCCGCTGCCGGGCGACAGCGTCGTTAGTCCACTGCCCCTTCGGCTCATAGCGAGCGTAATCGGCCTTGTAGTGAATACTGCCATAAGCATCGCCGTAGGCGTCTACATCAATTCCCATGTGGTTAGGGTTGCTCCGTTCCCATTGCTCCCGCGAATAAGCTTCAGCTCGGTAAAGATCCTGCAGGTAGTCTGATGACCGCGAGCTGCTGAGCAATTCATCGAGCGGCCGGAGAGCGCCGTCTTCACGATACAGATCTGGATAGTCGTCAGCAGCGCTAATACCCGCGATCTCAAAAGCTGACAGTAAGAAATATTGCTGCTCCGGGGACTGGTTCAAGCGCTTTGCATCAAAAAGTTCCTCGAGGGTGCCAGCGGTCCAGTCCTCCGGCGGGGGGCCGACGTCCAGGGCACTACTGATCAACCCTTCGACCAGCGGGCTCATCATCGTGGTAAGCAGCAGACCCTTACCGCCGGTGGCCGACGCAATCCAGAAACTACCAACTTCCCAAAATACCTCCGCTATCAGCCGGAAAGCGGTGTTACGGCGAACTTCGGCCTGGTGCACAGCCAGCGCCTTGTCGAATTCCGCTCCCATTTGGTCTCCGAGATAGGAGAAATCAGCTCGGGTGATGGCCCCGTCCAACTGTCCGGCTATAGCCAAGGCCTGCTCTACGATACGGGAATCACCGGTCTGCAATGCCGCTACCACCAGCCCCATTGAATACTCCAAAGAGGCACAGCGGAAACGCAACGCGTTCTCCTCTCCGCTACCGGCGATGAACTCCAAAAACCTATTTCGCTCACCAGCGGCGAGCTCGAATCCCATCTCCTTATTTCCGAAGATATCACGATATTCATCAAAATCAGATTCAAAGCCAGCCTGACGGCTAATCATATCGATCCACTTAATACCGACATCCACCACGGTGGCGCGCATGTCGTCGGTCATCCGATCCAGGTAGAAGTCGCGATCATCGCCAATCTCCTGGATCAACTTCAGCGTGGCTTCCGCCTGCTTCTCCCCGGCGCCATCCGGGCCACGGCTGGTGGAGGCCCGGATGATCTCCACCGCGCCGTGGTCGTCGTACCAGTTCAAGCCCAACAGCAGCGGCCGAGTGTCATCATCGATGATCATGGCGCTGGCGGCGTCTTTGTTGCGGGCCACCACCGCCAGCATTCGACTGACCTCATCGTCCAAGGTGGCTAGCCGTAGCGCGTCGTATCCCCCCTGGGTGGACCCGCTCTGGCGAAGCAATTCAGTGCTGCTAGCGGCGATGGCGTTCAGGTCCTGCTTGACCCGCAACGCCGACTCGCCCAGCTCCTGCGTGAAGGTGACACTCCCCTCGACCGTGGAGGTCTCCAGCAGGCTGACGAACCCGCCGTAACGGGCCAGACCCGCCACCGTGAAGTCCGGCGGCTCGGTTGTCAGGAACAACGGATCGCCGTACTCGGTGAGTGCCGGGTACCGCAGACTACCTTCTTGGGCACCTCTGGCGCCGATCTCGGTGTTGGCGAGGTCCTGGATGGCCTGGGGCATGTGCTTCATGCTGCCGGCCTCGTGGGACAGGTTCATGATCCCGTCTGCGACCGGGGAGAGGTAGCGGGACCGCATATTCTTCCGGATCGACTCCAGGGTGTTCCGCTCCATACCCGGATAGCTGTCCTGGACCACGGCGTCGACATAGGCAGGTAGCGCGGCCAGGTTGTCTGCCCCGAGACCGTCGTACCAGGCGTACAGGTAGGCCTGCTCAGCCTCGGTCAGGCTCCCGGTCTCGGCGAACCGGGCGTTGATCTTGTCCAGGCGCTCGATGCCGCGCTCGATCTGGGCGAGGCCCGCCCGACCGGGCGGCATCTCCAGTCCCCGCGCCACCTGCCAGGCGTCATACCGGCCGATCGCGCGTACCACCCGCTTCTGCTCGGACGTCAACTCCCCGGTCAGCAGCAGCACCACCGCCAGCTGATCCGCCGCGTCGGGGTGGTTGCGCAGCCAGTCGTCC
Source organism: uncultured Actinomycetota bacterium (assembly GCA_963809545.1). Lineage (GTDB taxonomy): Bacteria > Actinomycetota > Actinomycetes > Mycobacteriales > Micromonosporaceae > Natronosporangium. The sequence goes on from CAWEKD010000011.1 coordinate 187,906, forward strand.
AGCTCCTCGTCGCTCATCGACGCCACATCGGGCATCCGCCCGCTGGTGATCAGGTTGGTGTAGAGCAGCTCCAGATCCACCTCGTCGAACCTGACCCCGGGGAACACCAACGGTGCGGTCATGGGGAGCGCCCCGGCCTGGAACAGGGTCAGCACCGACTTCTCGTCCTCCGGGCCGGCGTCCAGCAGCCCGGCGACCTCCTGGGCGGCTTCGTCCAGCGCCGCCTCCAGGACGCTCACCCGCTCCCGCTCCAGCTCCAACCAGTACGCGCGCCGCGCCACCGCCACCTGGTCATGGAAGTCGGTCAGGATCCGGGATTCCTCCACCGACGAGGTCACACCGGTGGTGTGGGGAGCCGGTACCCCGAAATGATTCTGGGCCGCCCACTGCCAGCGGCGGTTCAGGTCGTCGATGCCGGTGTTGTAGTCGTGCACCGCGTCACCGAACCGTCGGATCGCCCCACCGGCGAAGACCGCCGACTGCAGCCACCGGCGCACCTTCTCTGCCACCGGCCGCTCGGCCGCCACCATCGGCTGCTCCAGCAGCCCGGCGACCCCCTGCTGGGCCCGCTGGTGAATATTGTGGATATTGTCACCGAGTTGCTCTACATCCCCAGCGACCGCTGAGACGCTGTCGGCGTGACCCCAGATCGTCTCCGGCGACACCGGGTAGTGCGCGAACTCTCCTGACATTCCCATCCTGTTCTCTCGACCACAGGCAATCCGTGATCTTCCTATCACAGGGAGTCAAGCCACTGTCGATACTGAACAGTGGACAGAATGGATCGGTGGCACTACCGGCGCCGCCGGTCCGCTCTAACGAGGTCAGCGCTGCCGTGGTCAGGCTCCGTCAGCGCACCCTGGCGGCTCAGCTCCGGTCAGCCCACGGGGGCTGGTAGTAGTCGTCCGGGTCCGCGGTCCACCGCGGCTCGTTATAGCCCCGTCCGGGCGCTTCCCCATCGCCGACGTACCGCTCACCGTAGAGGCGCTGGCGGGCGGTGGCGTCATCAGTCCACTGGCCGGTCGGCTGGTAGCGCTGGTAGCTCGATTGGTTGTGGACGCTGTTCCGCTCCTCGCCATACCGACCAACATCGATGTTCTGGTATCCCGGATAGGTCTGGATCAACTGCTCCCGGGAGCTCGCCTCGGCCCGCTGCAGGTCCTGCAGGTAATTCGATGACCGCGAATCGCTAGCCAGTTCGCTGAGCGGCCGGAGCGTGCCGTCGCGGCGATACAGCTCCGGATAGTCGTCAGCGGCGCTGATGCCCGCCCGCTCGTACGCCGACAGCAGGAAGTAGTTCCGCTCCATGGAGTGGTCGAGCCGGTCCGCGTCGAAGAGCTCGTTGAGCGTGTCGGCGGTCTGGTCCTGCGGTGGCGGGCCCGCATCCAGGATGTCGCTGATGAACCCGCTGACCAACGGCCCAGCCGCCGCGGTGAGGAATGCGCTGCTGCCGCCGGTGGCCGCCCCGAGCCCGGTGCTGCCGACACTCCAGGCGACGCTGGCGGCCAGTTGGAACCCGTTGTTACGTCGGACCTCCGCCTCGTGGGCGACGAGCGCCTCGTCGTACTCCTCTCCCAGCTGATCCTGGAGATAGGAGACATCGGCGCGAGTGATGGCCCCGTCCAGCCGACCGGCCGCCGCCAACGCCAGCTCCACCGTCGTCCAGTCGCCGGTCTGGAGCGCCCGCGCCACCTGTTCCTCGGAATGGACCACTGCGGCGCCGCGGAACCGCATCGCATTCTCGTCCCCGGTGCCGGCGATGAATTCCAGGAACCTGTCACGATCGTCGTTGGAGAGCTGGAACCCCACCACCGACTCGTCGAAGATGTTCTTGAAGGTGCCCCAGTCGGAGGGACTGTCATCCATCGCCGGCCGGCTGAGCATGTCCAGCCACTGGATCCCGGTGTCGACCACTGCGGCCTGCATGTCGTCGGTCATCCGCTCCAGGTAGAAGTCGCGGTCACCGCCGAGTTCCTGGATCAGGGCCAAGGTAGCCGCGGCCTGCATGTGCCCGTCGCCATCGGCATCCCGGCTGGTGCCGGCCCGGATGATCTCCACCACGCCGTGGTCGTCGTACCAGTTCAATCCCAGCAGCAGCGGCCGGCTGTCGTGGTTGACCAGCATGGCCCCCGCCGCATCCTCGTTGCGGGCCACCACCGCCAACATCCGACTGACCTCATCGTCCAAGGTGGCCAGCCGCAGCGCGTCGTAGTCTTCCTGGCTGTGCAGCCCCCACCGAAGCGCCTCACTGGTGTTGGCGGCGATCGCGTTCAGGTCCTGCTTGACCCGCAGCGCCGACTCCCCCAACTCCCGGGTGAAGACGACGCTCCCCTCCACCGTGGAGGTCTCCAGCAGGCTGACGAACCCGCCGTAACGGGCCAGACCCGCCACCGTGAAGTCCGGTGGATCGCTACGGTCGAACAGCGGGGTGCCGTGCTCGTCGAGCGCCGGCCACCGCAGATCACCCACCCGGTCACCAGCCAGATGGCCGATCTCGGTATTGGCGAGATCTTGGATGGCCTGGGGCATGTTCTTCATGCTGCCGGCCTCGTGGGACAGGTTCATGATCCCGTCCGCGATCGGGGAGAGGTAGTGGGAGCGGGAAGAGGCCACGATCGTCCCCAGGGTGGCCTGGTCCACACCCGCATAACTGACACGGACCGCGCATCATCCACATAGGCCGGTAGCGCGGCCAGGTTGTCCGCGCCCTAGCCCGTCGTACCAGGCGTGCAGATAGGCCTGCTCGGCCTCGGTCATACTCCCCGTCTCCGCGAACCGGGCGTTGATCTCCACCAGCCGCACGACTGCCGGTGGTGATCTGGGTCGAGCCCGGGCCGGCCGGGCGGCATCTCCAACCCCCGCTCCACCACCCAGGCGTCGTACCGCCCGATCGCTCGCGCCACCCGCTCCTGCTCGGTGGTCAGCGGCCCGGTCAGCAGCAGCACCACCGCCAGCTGATCCGCCGCATCAGGATGGTTACGTAGCCAGCGGTCCAGCTCCTCATCGCTCATCGACGCCACATCGGGCATCCGCCCACTGTTGATCAAGTTGGTGTAGAGCAGGGCAGGGTCCACCGTGTCGAACCTGACCTGAGTGAACACCAGCGGCGCGGCCGTCGGGAGCGCGCCGGCCTGGAACAAACGTCAGCACCGACTTCTCGTCCTCTGGACCGGCATCCAGCAGCCCAGCGACCTCCTGGGCGGCTTCGTCCAGCGCCGCCTCCAGGACGCTCACCCGCTCCCGCTCCAGCTCCTGCCAGTACGCGCGCCGCGCCGCCGCCACCTGATGTGGCGTAGTCGGTCAGAATCTAGGATCTCTTCCAGCGATGGGTGCCGGCGCCGCTGGTGTCGGGAGCCGCTACGCCGAACCGGTTCGCGACCGCCTCCTCCCAGCGGCGGTTCAGATCATCGATGCCGGTGTTGTAGGTGTACACCGCGTCACCGAACCGGCGGATCGCCCCACCCGCGAAGACCGCCAACTGCAGCCACCGGCTCACCTTCCCCGCCACCGGCTGCTCCGCCGCCACCATCGGCTGCTCCAACAGCCCGGCGACCCCCTGCTGCGCCCGCCGGTGAGCACCGTGGACCTCGCTACCGAGCCACTCCACATCCCCGGCGACCGCCGAGACACTGTCGGCGTGGCCCCAGATCGTCTCCGGCGACACGGGATAGCGCGAGAACTCTCCAGACATCTCCGCCCCTCGCTTCTCTTCCCGGGGTTGCGACGGCTCTGTAGAGTCTTCCTACCACCGGGTGTCAAACCACGCGAGGTGGCGAAGATGAGCATGGACAATCAGTGTCTGGACATATTCCCCGAGCAGGTCTACACCTCTGGCCAGCAGGTCACCGCCTGCAGCACTGACGCCAGCAGCCTGGCCAGCCACTACCTCACCCAGCTAGGGCTCGCGGCGGGGGGAGTCCACCACCCCACGGTGAGCGAAGCGATCACCCGCTACCACGAAACCTGGCAGCCACTGGTCAACGAGGTCTCGTCCCACATCACCCAACTGGGAGAGCGCACCAGCGGCGCCGCCGTCATCGCGGTCAGCAGCGACCAGGAGGCCGGCCACCTACTGGACCAGCAGGTCGCCGCCGGGGAACAGCAGACCTCGTACTTGGCCCGGGATCTGAACGCCCCGACCCCGATCTGACGCCCGCGCGGCCGGCGCCGGGCACGAGCGGCACCGGCCGCGACTAGCGTGTGGTCAGTTCTCCCCGGCGGAACCGGCGGCGGATTCGGCGGCCGGCGCCTCGTCCGCCTTCCGGGCCCGGATCTTGTGACCGACGCTGGTCAGGCAACGGCCGCTCGGCAGATCAAACCGCCAGCCGTGCAGCTGGCAGGTGAGGGTGTCCCCGTCCAGCTTCCCGAACCGGGTCAGGTCCGCCTTCAGGTGCGGGCAGCGCCGCTGCACCAACCAGTCGCCGATCTGAATGTCCTCGGCGTCGACCGCCTTCTCGTGCTCGTCGTACCAGCCCTCGGCGTACTGCAGCCGCTCCTGGGACAGGCACTTGAAGAACGAGTAGACGTACTCGTTGTACTGGCCGATCCGAGCGGCGGAGAACCGGCAGGACAGGAACAGCGAGTTGACCCAGTCCACCTCGCCGGTGTAGAGCAGGTGCTCCACCAGCGCCCGGCGGGTCTTGAACCGGTAGCGGACCTTCTCACCGGCGTACGGGCGGACCTCCCGCGTGGCGAAATCCACCACGATCGACTCCACCTGCTCGTCGTCGCCCTCGCCGCTGACCAGGTCGAACCGGACCGGGCCGCCGACCCCCTTGGCCATGTAGATCGACTGCTCCAGCAGCGGCTCGATTCGCCGCTTCATCTCCGCCAGTACGTCGATCTCCGGGTGGGACCAGGACCGCTTAGCCGCCTCGATCACCGGCCGCTGCCGCTCCCGGTACTCCCGCAGGTGCTCCTCCTTGCGGGCGAAGAACTCCCGCACATCCGGCACCGGGTGGGTGACCCGGCAATCGTCGGCGGTCAACTCCGCCACCGTGCCCGGCAGCAGGATCACCCCGTTGCGGTAACCCTGCTGCTCATAGAAGTCGATGAACTTCTGCTGGTCCGGGAAGATGTTCCCTTCGTCATCGAAGATGTCGTTGAACTGCCACAGCTCGTCGTCGAGGAAGCAGGGCGGCCCGGCGATCGGGAACACCCAGGACGCCTTCAGGTCATCGATGTAGCGCAGGGTGCGGTCCAGCTGCCGCTCCCGCTTCTGCTTCCCGAACGCCCGCTTGGCGTGGGCGGGCAGCTCGTACACCATCGGGTACCAGATGGCGCCGGAGAACTGCAGCATGTGGGCGTGGACGTGGCCGAGCTTGGCGAACTCGGACAGGTCGGCCGGACGGGCGTCGTTCTGGTTCAGCAGCCGGATGCCGTCGTACTCCACCCACAGCGACGAGTCCCCGATCGGTCCGTCCGTGGGTGAGGTAAGCGCCTGGATCATGATCTTCAGCCCGCCGTCGAGCTCCATCGGCTCGTTGGTGCGGGTCCGAATGAAGCTGCGGAACCCAAGCTCCCGCAGCTCGTCCTCCAGCTCGCTGGTCGGGAACTCCGGCAGCAGCACGGTCGCCCGTTTGGACACGTACCGCTTCAGATGCTCCGCGTCGAAATGGTCCCGGTGTAGGTGGGATACGTACAGGTAGTCGGTGTCTCCCAGCGACTCCCAATCCAGCTGGGAGTTATCCGGAAACGGGAACCACGAGGCGAAGTACGCCGGATTCACCCACGGATCACACAAGATGCTCCCCGCAGGCGTGTCGATCCGCATGCTCGCATGTCCGGTCCCGGTCACCCGCACGGTGCCTGCCCCCTTCACTTCTCTGACCGCCCGACGTCATCGAGCTCATCCGGCCATGCCAGACTAGCGACTGGCAGACCGGCGATGGACGATACCCGTCATCATCGCACCGCCGCCGCGGCGGCGGGTCACCGCACAGGAGGGGACCGACGTGGCCGAGCAGCAGGTCACCGCACCTGACCAGCACAAGCCGTCCAACCGCAAGTGGGCGCGCATCTACGGGGTCCTGGCCATCATCGCCCTGCTCGCGATGCTGCGCCCCACCAACAACCACACGGGCTGGATCGAGGACGTGTGGCTGATCGGCATCGCCGCCCTGATCGCGGTGATGTTGATCGGGGACGAGGTGCTGCGCCGGCTGGGCCTGCGGCAGTAACCAGCCCACGTCCGCCCGGCCCGCGGGGGGCCGGGCGGACAGCTCCGCTGTCGGTCGGTTTCACCCGACCGGTAGACGTCACTGCCGACGCAGGATCTCCCGCGCCTCCTCCAGCGCCGCGTCCACGTCTGTTTCGAAGTAGCCGCCCGGCACCAGATCGAACCGTCGAGGGTCGAGCTCGTCCGGCCGCAGCAGCGGCCCCCGTCCCGCCAACCCCATGATCAGTTGCTCGAACAGCCGGTCCACCTGTGCCCGGTCGTAGCCGCTCCCGAACCGACGCGGCTGGAACCCACGGCGCAGCTCCTCCAACCGTCGCGCATCCGGCGGCAGCGGCGGCTCCATCGGCCGCGCCGGTGTGGGCGGGCCTCCCGGTCCCACCGGGCTGCTCAGGCCGCCGGGAGCGCCGAAGCCACCCGGTCCGCTGGGGCTACCGAATCCACCCGGGCCACCGAACCCGCCTGGACCACCGGAGCCGGGATAGCCGCCGCTGCTGCCGTACTCCGACGGCGCACCACCGCCGTACTCCGACGGCGTGGGGCGAGGCGAGGGGTAGCCGCTGGGCCCACCGCCGGGCGCGTGCGGAGGCATCAGGGCGGGCGGCCCACCGGGGCCGCCCTGGTGAGCGGCCGGCAGCCGCGCCGGCCCCCGAGGTGGCAGCGGGGACGCCTCCGGCCGGCTCCGCTCCGAAGGTGCGGGCGGACCTCCGGGTTCGCCGAACCGGATCTCACTGGTCATGTCGGTGAGCGGGTCCGACCCGGGCCGGGCGTGCCGGCCCGGCCCCCGCTCGTAGCCGCCACCGTAGGTGGGCTCGTCGTACGGGTCGTACGGCGAGTCGGCGGCCTCCGGATACCCACCACGTCCCGGCCCCGGCGGAGCGGGACGGGGCGCCGGAGGCGGCGCCATCGCTGCCCCGACCGGTGGGCGGGCGGTCCCTATCCGTTCGGAGGTCCGCTCCGGTGGCCCACCCGGCTCTGGGCCCATCCGATCAGGCATGCCGGTCAGGTCGGGCGCGGCGGGCGGGGACATCCGCCCTGGTGGGCTCACCGGCTCCGGGGGTCGACCATAGGCCTGGGGCTGCTGACGGGCCTCCGCTTCCGCGCGGGCCTCCGCCTCAGCCAGCTGTCGCTCCACCCGATCCAGATGCAGGTCGACCTGCCACTCGTCGTAGCCACCGAACCGGACCCGGAACACTACGTCGTGGACTTCCTGGGCGGTGACGGGGTCGTCGATGGGCTCACCGGCGAGTGTGGCCTCGACCCGGTCGAGGAAACTGTCGACCTCATCGACCTTGTAGCCCCGGCGCAGCGCCCGCCGCCGGAACCGCTGTCCATGACTGGTCACCGATCAACCCTCTCCGTGCTATCCGCCGCTAGCTGCCCGCAGGCGCCGTCGATCTCGCGCCCCCGGGTGTCGCGGACAGTGGTGGTGATCCCGGCGGCGCGTAGACGCCGGACGAACTCCCGCTCCACCGCCGCCGGGCTGGCGTCCCATCGGCTGCCCGGGGTCGGATTGAGCGGAATGAGGTTGACATGGGCCAGCCGGCCGGCCAACAGCTCCCCCAGACGGGTGGCCCGCCATGGCTGGTCGTTCACATCCCGGATCATGGCGTACTCAATGGACAACCGCCGGCCAGTACGCTCGGTGTATTCGAACGCGGCGTCCAACACCTCTGCCACCGGCCACCGGCGGTTGACCGGCACCAGCTCGTCCCGCAGCTGGTCGTCCGGGGCGTGCAGAGACAGCGCCAGCGTCACTGACAGGCCCTCGGTCGCCAGCCGTCGGATCGCGGGCACGAGCCCCACCGTGGACACGGTCAGGTGCCGTTGGGACAGGCCCAGTCCCTCTGGCGGAGGTGCCACCAGTCGCCGGATCGCCGTGACCACCCGGGAGTAGTTGGCCAACGGCTCGCCCATCCCCATGAAGACCACGTGCGACAGCCGTCGCCCCAACTGGGAAGCGGCCAGCGCGGCCAACGACACCACCTGGTCGACGATCTCGCCGGTGGACAGGTTGCGGGTCAGCCCGGCCTGACCAGTGGCGCAGAACGGACACCCCATCCCGCAGCCAGCCTGGCTGGACACACAGGCGGTGACCCGATCCGGATACGCCATCAGCACGCTCTCGATCAGCGCACCGTCGTGCAACCGCCACAGCAGCTTGCGAGTAGCCCCCTCGTCACAAGTGAGTTCCCGCACCGGGGTCAACAACGGAGGCAACAACGCGTCCGTGATCCGTTCCCGGGTGGCTGCCGGTAGGTCGGTCATCTTCGCCGGATCTCGCACCAACCGACCGAAATAGTGCCGGGACACCTGACCGGCCCGGTAGGCCGGCTCCCCGAGCTCCGTCACCACCGCCCGCCGGGCCGCCAGATCCAGGTCAGCCAGGTGCACCGGTATGGGCGCGGACCGGGTGCCGGATGGGCGGGAGGTAATGACCGGGAGGCTCTTCATGGCGTATCCAGTGTCGCACGTCGGATGACACCGCAGCTTAGCCGGTCGCGACCATCAGAAGCAGGTATGCGGTGGGCGCCGCGAACAGGATGGAGTCGAGCCGGTCCATCAGCCCGCCGTGACCTGGCAACAGCGTACTCATGTCCTTCACACCCAAGTCCCGCTTGAGCAGTGACTCCGCCAAGTCACCCACCACCGCCGCGCCCGCGACCAGGAGCCCGACCAGCGCCCCCCACCACCAGTCGAGCGAGAACGCCAACCACAACCCGACCGCCCCACCGGCCGCGGCGGCTACCAGGGAGCCCGCCAACCCCTCCCACGACTTCTTCGGGCTCACGGTCGGCGCCATCGGATGTCGGCCGAACAGGACCCCGGCCACATATCCACCGGTGTCGGAGAGGATCACCACCGCCAGCATGGTCAACACCCGCCAGTGGCCATCGGGGGCGGTGGCGAGCAGGGTGGCGAACCCGCCCAGGAACGGGATGTACATCACGATCAAGACGGCGGCGCTCACGTCCCGCTGGTAGCCGGCGGGACCGCCGGTCATCCGCCACACCATGGTGGCCAGCACCGTGAACAGCAGCCCCAGCACGAGGCCGGTCAGCCCGGCGAACCAGCCGGCGACCACGATCGCCACCCCGCCCGCCAGCACCGGTACCAGCGGCGGGCGGGCACCGGATCGGTGCATGGCCCGGGACAGCTCGACGCTGGCTATCCCCACCGCCAGCACCACCACCGCGAGGAACGCGGGGCGCCAGAACAGCAGGGAGGCCACCACCACCCCGGCCATCCCTCCGCCCACCACGATCGCCGCCGGGAGGTTACGGCCGGCTCGGGAGCGGGTGGGGGCCGGGGAGCCGGAGGGGTGGGAAGCGGGACCGACGGGCGGGGCGGACGCCGGTCCGGTGGTGGATTCGGGGGTCGGGTCGGGCACGACCCCACCCGCGGTCGGCCCCCGGTCACCGGGCGTGGCCATCAGATTTCGAGCAGCTCGGTTTCCTTGTTCTTGAGGATCTCGTCAACGTGCCCCACCTGCCGCTGCGTGACCTCATCCAGCTCCCGCTCGGCCCGCCGGATCTCGTCCTCACCGGCCTCGCCGTCCTTGACCATCCGGTCCAGCTCTTCCTTGGCCTTCCGACGGATGTTCCGGATCGCGATCTTGGCGTCTTCGGCCTTCTGCCGCGCCAGCTTGATCATGTCGCGCCGGCGCTCCTCGGTCATCGGCGGGAGCACCACCCGCAGCTGGTTGCCTTCATTGGAGGGGTTCACCCCCAGGTCGGAGTCCCGGATCGCCTTCTCCATCGCCCCGATCTGCGACATGTCGTACGGCTTGATGATCGCCATCCGGGCTTCCGGTACCGCGATCGAAGCGATTTGCGGCAACGGGGTGGGCGTGCCGTAGTAAGGCACCATGATTTTGGCGAAGGTGGCCGCACTGGCCCGGCCGGTGCGGATCGCACCGAACTCCTCCCGGGCGTGCGCGATGGCTCGGTCCATCTTCTCCTCGGCCTCGAGGAGGATCTCGTCGATCACGTTCTCTCCTTCGTGCTGCCGCTCAGTCTGTTGTCGCCGGGTTGTGCCCAGTTATCGGTCAACCGGTAGTAAGCAACGTCCCGGTCTGTTTATCACCACTGACCGCCTTGATGATGGTGTCCGTGCCTTCAGCACCGAAGACCAGCATCGGCAGGTCGTTCTCCATACACAGACTGAACGCCGCCGCGTCAACCACCCGGAGCCCCTGCCGCAGGGCTTCGGCGAAGGTGACGGTGTCGAGCTTACGGGCGGTCGGGTCGGTCCGCGGGTCGGCGGTGTAGACGCCGTCCACTCCGTTCTTACTCATCAGGACCGCGTCGGCGTGGATCTCCAGGGCACGTTGGGCGGAGACGGTGTCGGTGGAGAAGTACGGCATCCCGGCGCCGGCGCCGAAGATCACCACGCGCCCCTTCTCCAGGTGCCGGATCGCCCGCCGCGGAATGTACGGCTCGGCGACCTGGGACATGGTGATCGCGGTCTGTACGCGGGTGTCGATCCCCTCCCGCTCCAGGAAGTCTTGCAGCGCCAGGCAGTTCATGACGGTGCCCAGCATCCCCATGTAGTCGGCCCGGGGCCGGTCCATACCGTGCTGCTGCAGCTCCGCGCCGCGGAAAAAGTTGCCGCCCCCGACCACCACCGCGACCTGGACCCCGCCTCGGACCACGGTGACGATCTGCCGCGCGATCGACCGCACCACTTCCGGGTCGACCCCGAGCTGGCCGCCGCCGAACACCTCGCCCGAGAGCTTCAGCACCACCCGCCGGAAAGGCCCGATCGGCGTGGGCGCCACGATCCCGTTCTTACACTCCTCGGCTGCCGTCTGCGTCATTGATCCACCTCGCCGGTGTCGGCCCGTACTAGGAAACCCGCCGTGTCGACCTGTCCCGGTCAGGAGCGCCCGGGCCGGGCGGTCGACCGGAGCCTGCTCGGAACGGCGGCCGGGATCCGTGTGCGTCCCGTGGTCTGCACTGGCTACGACCAGGTTGCTGCGTATCGAATGCTACTTCTTGTCACGGTCGGCCGGGGTCGTGGCCGGTAGGTCTCGCCGGCCGGCATGCGGGCATGCCGGCCGGCGAGAGCCACGCTCAGGAGTGCTGGCCGACCTCGAACCGGACGAAGTCCGTGATGGTCAGCCCCGCCTCGGCGACCACCTGGGCGACCGTCTGCTTCGGCTCCACCACCGAGGCCTGCTCCATCAGGACCCAGTCCTTGAAGAAGGCGTTCACCCGCCCCTCGACGATCTTCGGCAGGGCGGCCTCCGGCTTGCCTTCCTCCCGGGCGGTCTGCTCCGCGATCCGCCGCTCCGACTCGATCACGTCCGCGGGCACGTCCTCCCGGCGCAGGTAGCGCGGCCGCATCGCGGCGATCTGCATGGCCACCCCACGCGCATCCGACTCCGCGGCCTCGTCCCGGCCACCGGTGTAGGCGACCATCACCCCCACCTGCGGCGGCAGGTCCGGGCTCTTGCGGTGCAGGTACACCGCCACCTGCCCGTCCAGTACCTGGAACCGACTGATCGCGAGCTTCTCACCGATCCTGGCGGAGTGCTCGGTGACCGTGTCGGACACGGTCTTGCCGTCGGGCAGCGTGGACTCCAGCAGCGCGGCCACGTCCGCGGGACGGGTGGCGGCCACGTGCTCCACCAACTGCTGGGCCAGGGAGATGAACTCCTCGTTCTTGGCCACGAAGTCGGTTTCGCAGTTCAGCTCCAGCAGGGCGTTGCCGGAGTGGGCGATCAGCCCGTTGGCGGCCGTCCGGCCCGCCCGCTTGCCGATGTCCTTGGCACCCTTGATCCGCAGGATCTCGATCGCCTGCTCCAGGTTGCCGTCGGCCTCGGCGAGCGCGTTGCGACAGTCGAGCATGCCGGCGCCGGTGAGGTCGCGGAGCTTCTTGACGTCCGCGGCGGTGATCTGTGCCATGGCTTCTTCGTTAGCTCTCTGCTCGTGCCTACAGGGTCGATGGTGCGGTCACTCGTTGGCGCCGGTGGTCGGAGCCGGCTCCTGGGCGCTGGCCTCCTCGGTCTGGCCGCTGCCCTGGGCGGGGCGCTGAGTGCCGTCCGCCTCGAGTAGTTCCCGTTCCCACTCCGCCAGCGGTTGATCCGCCGCAACCGCACCCGGTTCCGGCTTGTCGCCGCCGCGGGCCTTGCCGGAGCGGGCGATCAGGCCGTCGGCCACCGCGCTGGCGACGATCCGGGTCAGCAGCTCGGCCGAGCGGATCGCGTCGTCGTTGCCCGGGATCGGGTAGTCGACCTCGTCCGGGTCACAGTTGGTGTCCAGGATCGCGATCACCGGGATGCCCAGCTTGCGGGCCTCGTCGACCGCGATGTGCTCCTTCTTGGTGTCGACCACCCACACCGCCGACGGCAGCTTCTGCATGTCCCGCAGCCCGCCCAGGGTCCGGGTCAGCTTCGCCTTCTCCCGGGCCAGCTGGAGGGTCTCCCTCTTGGTGTAGCCCTCAGCGGTGCCGGACAGGTCGATGGACTCCAGCTCCTTCATCCGCAGCAGCCGCTTGTGGACGGTCTGGAAGTTGGTCAGCATGCCACCGAGCCAGCGGTGGTTGACGTACGGCATCCCCACCCGGGAAGCCTGCTCGGCGATCGCCTCCTGCGCCTGCTTCTTGGTGCCGATGAACAGGATGGTGCCACCCTCGGCCACGGTGTTCTTGATGAAGTCGTACGCCTTGTTGATGTAGTCGAGGGTCTGGCGCAGGTCGATGATGTAGATGCCGTTGCGCTCCGTGAAGATGAAGCGCTTCATCTTCGGGTTCCACCGGCGGGTCTGGTGCCCGAAGTGGACGCCGCTTTCCAGCAGCTGCCGCATGGTGACCACGGCCATGGTGTGTCTCCTTACATCCCTGGTTGTGCCTGGCGTCCGGTCGCCGGCCGTCATGCCCAGCCACAAGCTGGGACCAGGGCGGCCGTCGCCGCGGGGCCGGAGAGGCCTCGCGGAGGACGCGCGAAGTCAGCCGCATCACACGGCTGCCAGCTATGCAGTCTACGCGGCGGCGCGCCCACCCGGCGGGCGCGCCCCACAGAATCCGATACCGTCGGCTCAGGCCGCCAGACCCGCGGCGAGGAACAGCACCAGCGCCACGCTGAGATACGCCACCGGGGGACGCAGCCACGCCTGGATGCTGTTCGGCCCCGCAGCCCGGACCGCCCCGGTAGCCACCGCGTACAAGCCGGCGGCCAGCAGCGGCAACGCGAGGATCACGCAGCTTGCGCTGATCACCCCGGAAACCGACCGGATGTCACCGAACGCCGCATCGAACAGCAGTATCAGCGCCGGTATTTCCAGCAGCATGGTCGGCCCCCAGCACAGGGCCGCCGCAGCCGGCCGCTTGCTCCGGTAAAGGCTGTCCCCTACCGGCGCCGGGGAACCGGGCGCGATGACCGGGTGGCGAGGCGGTACCGACACCGGCCGCTCCGCCATCGGCGGCGAGCTCGGGCGGGGGCTGGGCGCTACCCGGGCCGACTCGCCCGGGCTCGGCCGGGACGCGCGGCGTGGCTCGTCGTACCGCTCCCGGTGGCCTCGCTCCTCGTACCGGTCCGGGGGCGGGGGCGACGGGGAATAGCGGTCGGAATCTCGGGACGCTCGCTCCTCGTACCGGTCCGGCTCCCGGTGACCTCGCTCCTCATACCGGTGTTCCTCATACCGGTCCGGCTCCCGATGGGCCCGCTCGTCATACCGGTCCGGTTCCGGAATGGCCCGCTCGTCGTACCAGCTGGCGCGGTCGTCGTAGGCGGGCTCAGCAGACACCGTCTCCGGGTAGGTCGAGCTGTCCGGATAGCTGCGATATGCCTCCACGCCGTGCCACGCTAATCAGCCGGGCGCCTTGGTGCCAGTTCCTCGCCGGACAAATCACCCGGAATCTCCAGACTCCCGTGGGGAGGGTGATCTGCCCCACACGCCCCACCGGGGTGTCGCCGCTCCCGATGGGCGTGGTCACGCCCGGGGGTGGGCCTGGCGGTAGGCGGCCCGCAGCCGCTCCACCGATACGTGGGTGTAGATCTGGGTGCTGGCGAGCGACGCGTGCCCGAGCAGCTCCTGCACGCTGCGCAGATCCGCACCCCCGGCGAGCAGATGCGTGGCGGCTGAGTGGCGCAGCCCGTGCGGGGAGGTGTCAGGCAGTCCGGCGGTACGGGCGTACCGGGCCACCAGACGGCGCACCACAGTCGGGTGCAGCCGTCCGCCCCGCGCCCCCAGCAGCAACGCGTTCCCGCTGTTCGGGCCGGCCAGCGACGGACGCCCCAGCCGCAGATAGTCCTCCAACGCCTGCTGGGCGGGCAGCCCGAACGGCACCGTCCGCTCCTTGTTCCCTTTGCCGCGTACCCGGAGCACACGCCGCTCCAGGTCGACGTCGGCTAGCTCCAGCCCGCACAGCTCACTGACCCGGGCCCCGGTGGCGTACAGCAACTCCAGCACCGCCCGGTCCCGCAGCCGCTCCGGTGAGGCCTCCTCCCCCGGCGCTTCCATCAGCGCCGCGGCCTGCGCCTCTTCGAGCACCGCCGGCAGGCTCTGATGCGGGCGGGGGCTGGCGAGGCCGGCGGCCACATCGGTGGGTAGCAGCCCGGCCCGATAGGCCCAGCCGCTGAAGGTGCGAGCGGACGCCGCCCGCCGGGCCAACGTCGTACGGGCCGCCCCGGCGGTACGCTGCCGGGCCAGCCAACTGCGCAGCGCCGGTAGGTCCAGCTGCGCCAACTCGGTGCGGCCCATCCGGTGGACGTGGTCCAGCAGGTGCACGATGTCCGCCACGTACGCCCGGACGGTGTGCGGCGAGCGGCCAGCCACACTGGTCAGATGGTGGGCGAACCGGTCCACTGCCTGCCGGAACGGCTCCGGTAGGCCAGCCCGGGTCGCCTCCGTCCCGGAAGGCCTGACCCTGGTCTGCACGGACTCCGACGACGAGGTTCGCGGCGGTGCGGGCTCCGGTGGCATGGGGTGACGATTGGACAGTCCTGGTTCAGCTGTCAAGCCGACCCGCCATACGCGCGCCGCTCAGCTCACCTCATTGCCGGTGCGCTACCCGCCCTGCGAATCTGTGCCATATCCCCACCGAAGCCGCGCAAGTATATGGGTACGGCCACACCCCTCCCGAGAGGCTGTAGGAATACTCTGGTATGCCCTCATCTTCTAGAGTTTGCCGGAGCTCCGCGAGATCCATGCCTCCTCCATTGAATGGCTGTCCCTGTTCGGCCAGGTAGATGTAATCACCTCGCGCCAGGCGACTCAGTGTCTGCATAGCGGCCAATCTTGATAGCGTCATCGCCTAAGCGTGAGCTACACCGAGCAGCATCGGCGTCCTTACACAGAGATCAGCACAGCCAACTTTCAGCCTTGCTCGGGTCCAGAGAGACCGTCCCACCACGCTCGACGCATCAGGCAAACAGACTTGGAGCCATCCTCCAGCCCTTACCATCGCCGGTCGTAACTGGACCTCTTCCGAGATAAATACCGTGATCTTACGCCCCTTCACCTCCCCATACCCCTGCACCGGATCATATGCCCTGTCCACTTTACTGGAAGCCTCAACAGAGGGGCTGCGGAAAAATCATCAATGCTGACATAATCCCCGGTTCAGCCAGGGCTGGATCTGAGGTAAACCCCGGCAGATGAATTCCCATCACAAGATCCATCTGCCACAGGGCTGTCACAAAGCCTTCGCCTCGTGGATAATGGTTGATCTTGATTCACCCTGCTGCGGGAGGCGAGGGTGGCCGCAGTCAGGCCAGGCAGTAGCGGGTCCGATGCGGCATCCGCCGGACAGGCGATGGACACTCCCGACGGAACTCCTTTTACCCCCAACCTTTACCCGCGCCGCCCCATCACGTATCAGGAAGTCGAACGGCTCCTGGGCGAACGCCATAGACGGAGGCGACCTACCTGCTGGGGGCGGAAATGAGCGCACAAAGCGCTAGCCGCTCCCCAGCGGAAGTCCGACCGATACCGATGCCAGGGCCATCCGCCGGGGACACCGTCCTCTGAACCTACAGCGAACAGCGCACTACGGCCCACCGTTATAGACGGGGACATTACTGTCAACATAGACGATGGCCGACCACGCCGCAGTCCGGGATGGCAGTCACCGAAAATCAGTGGCAGAACCAGCCGTGGTACGGGTCAATAGGCTGGCCACAATCTGGCAGAAGGAGGAGGCATGCCGTACACCACGCTGCCCGGCACCCGTGCGCCGGTGAAAGTGTGGACCGATCCGTCCGATATCGAGCCGCAGGCGCTGCAGCAACTCCGCAACATCGGCAACCTCCCGTGGGTGGAGGGCGTGGCGGTGATGCCGGACGTGCACTTCGGCAAAGGCGCCACCGTCGGCTCGGTGATCGCGATGCGGCAGGCGTTGGCGCCGGCAGCGGTCGGAGTGGACATCGGGTGCGGCATGACCGCGGTACGGACCTCTCTGACCGCCGAAGATCTGCCGGACGACCTGAGCCGGTTGCGCTCGGCGATCGAGGCGGCCATCCCGGTCGGGTTCGAGATGCACCCCCAGCCGGTGAACCCGCACCGGGTCCCGGGACTGCCCACCGCCGGCTGGGACGAGTTCTGGGCCCGGTTCCACCAGTTGCGCGCGGACGTCGAGAAGCTCGCCAGCCGAGCCGGCCGACAGTTGGGCACCCTCGGCGGTGGTAACCACTTCATCGAGGTGTGCCTGGAACAGGGTGGGCCGGACGCGGGTCGGGTGTGGCTGATGCTGCACTCCGGTTCCCGCAACATCGGCAAGGAGCTGGCCGACCGGCACATCGAGGTGGCGCGGCGGCTGCCGCACAACGCCGACCTGCCTGACCGGGATCTGGCGGTATTCCTGGCCGGCACCCCGGAGATGGCGGCTTACCGGCACGACCTGGAGTGGGCGCAGGAGTACGCCTCCCGGAACCGGGCGCTGATGATGGCGCTGCTGTGCCAGGTGGTCCGGGACGTGCTGGGCAACGTCCGGTTCGACCAGCCGATCTCGTGCCACCACAACTACGTCGCGGAAGAGACCTACGGCGGCGTGGAGGTGCTGGTCACCCGTAAGGGCGCGATCCGGGCCGGCTCCGGTGACCTGGGGATCATCCCGGGTTCGATGGGCACCGGCTCATACATCGTGCGTGGCCTGGGTAACCCCGACGCGTACTGCTCGGCCTCGCACGGCGCCGGGCGGCGGATGTCCCGGGCGAAGGCGCGTAAAACCTTCACGGTGACCGACCTGGCGCGTCAGACCGCCGGGGTGGAGTGCCGTAAGGATGCGGGCGTGGTGGATGAGATCCCGGCCGCCTACAAGGACCTGGATCAGGTGATGGCGCAGCAGACCGACCTGGTGGAGGTAGTGGCCCACCTGAAGCAGGTGGTGTGCGTCAAGGGCTGACCGTGTCCTCGGTGGGGCCGGCCTCGACGGCGGCGCTGCGCTGCCTGGGGGCCGGCCCACTGGCGTCCGGTCGGGATGGACCGGAGCCGTCGGGGCTGCTCCCGCCGGTGCCGGGCGGCGCCGGACCCCACCCGATCCGGGCCAGGAGTAGCAGCCACCGCCACCCCAGTTCCTCCCGCAGCCACAGCGGCACCATCCGCCGAGCGGCCGGGAATCGACGCAGGTCGGCGACGTAGTCCGCGGGGCGCGGTGGCCGCCGCCAGGCCGGACGCGGAGCGCCGGCTTCGGTCAGCTCCCACTCCACTTCCCGCCAATATCGGCGACGGGGGGCCTCCCGCCATTCCGGACGGTCGACGGTCACGTGCAGGGTGAACGGCGCGCCGTACCCGGCCCGATAGGCCGCTTCCCGCAACCTCCGGAGCGCGGTGCACTCCGGAAACTCCGCCAGTTCCCGCTCCACCTCCGGCGCGGGCGCCGCCTCCGACTCCGGCAGGAAGCGGTCGCTCCAGTGCGCGAACCGCGTCGTAGCCCCGGCGAGAACGATCTCTTCATGGCCACCGGCGGCCCGGTAGGTCAGGCGTAGATAGGGATGCTCCGGCGCCGCCGCAAGCGCCGCCTCGGCGATCCGGTCGACCAGCTGGTCATGCTCCTCCTTGGACAGGGGCCGCTCACGCCGGCGCTGTCGCGCCACCGTCCGTGGCCCCGGCCGGTTGGGGAAGCTGCTGGAGTACGAGAACGGCAGCAGCGGCCCACCGGAGATCACCGTGCCTTCGGGCGCGCGTACCCAGGTCATCGCCGCGTGCGCCGCCAACCAGCGGCTGGCGGCGTTACCGGGGCCGAGCACCTGCGCGATGATCCACTTCAGCACCGTGGCCACCACCGCCACCGTCACATACAGCAGCAGGGCGACCAGCACCGCAGCCAGTACCGTGACCGGCACCGCCAACCAGGCCGTCCCCAGCTGCTCTCGCAGCCACCGGTACACCGCTAACGGTGCGGCATCCAGGAACGCCCACCAGTAGTGGGACAGGATCCGGGAGGAACCGGCCACCGCTGCCCCCACCGCGACCCGGAGCAGATAGCGCACCAGCGCCGCGCCCCGCAGGAACTTCCAGTCCACGGTGAAGCCGGCCAGATGACGGCCCCACTTCTCCAGTAGACGGTTGACCGCGGCGGCGACCGCCAGCCCGGCCAGCAGCGGCAGAAAGGTGACGGCGGGTTCGGTGGTCAGGTGGTAGACGCCGTACCCGGCGAGCCCGGCTCCGATCAGGTAGGTGGCTCTGATCAGCATCCGCCCACACCAGCGGGTGGCGGGAGTGCCCCGCACCGGTGCTTGCGGGCGGATGATCAGCCAGCGGCTCAGCAGGACCAGGGCCGCAGTAGTACCGGCCAGCGCGAGGCTGACCGAGTGGTGCACCTCCCCCTGGTAGTTGTGATGGGTGGCGATCATGCTGAGCACCACGGTCGCCACCACCGCAGCGATCAGCATGATCAGCCGTAGACATCCCAGGCCCTGACGCACGTCTCAATCATCGCTTCCATGGGCAAATCCGAAAACTGCCCATGAAGCAATATCAGGTAGCGTCCGGGACCCCGGCTATGCGAAAGTTGCCGACCATGATCGACATCCCGCCGGTGGTACGGAACAAGGCGGTGGCGGTCGGTGCCGAATCGTGGCTGGCGGAGCTACCGAAACTGGTGGCCGACCTGGAGCAGGCGTGGCGGATCCGGGTGGGTCGTCCGTTCACTGACCCCACCGAAGCGTTCGTGGCCGAGGCGACGTGCGAGGACGGCACCCCGGCGGTGCTCAAACTGCCGGTGCCGGTGGTGACGGACAACGTCCGACATGAGCTCACGGTGCTGCGGCTCGCCGGTGGTGACGGATGCGTCTCGTTGCTGCGGGCCGACGAGGAGCGTGGCGCCTTGCTGCTCGAGCGGTTGGGCCGCCCGCTGTCGGAGCTGGGGCTGCCCTTGTCGGAGCGGCTGGTGATCCTGTGTGACACCGCCACCCGGATCTGGCGCCCGGCCGCGGGCTGCGGCCTGCCGACCGGCGCCGACAAGGGACGATGGCTGGTCGGGTTCATCCTCCGGACCTGGGAGGAGCTGGACCGGCCGTGTTCCGAACCGGCGGTGGCGCACGCGTTGGCGTGCGCCGAGCGTCGGATCGCGGCGCACGACGACGAACGGGCGGTGCTGGTGCACGGTGACGTCCACCAGTGGAACACGCTCGAGGCCGGGGATGGCTTCAAACTGGTCGACCCGGACGGGCTGCTGGCCGAGGCCGAGTACGACCTGGGGGTACTGATGCGGGAGGATCCGGTGCCGCTGCTGACCGGTGACCCGTGGGAGCGGGCCCGGTGGTTGGCGGCCCGGACCGGTCGGGACGCCACCGCGATCTGGGAGTGGGGGGTGGTGGAGCGGGTGGCGACCGGGTTGTTGGCCACCCGGATCGACCTGCAGCCGGTGGGGCGGCAGATGCTGGCGGTCGCCGACCGGCTGGCCACGTTGCCGGCCCGGTAGCGGTCGCGCGTGACGACGTCGCCGGTGGCGTGAGCCCCTCCCACCTGTCGTCTCCGATCAGCGCGGCGGGTTCACGGGTGGTGGGTGCGAGGCGGGTCGGCTGCCGGCGGGGCGAGCACGTAGCCCCCGTCCGGATGCGTGGTGGCGTGGCCTTGCAGCACCAGCACCGGCAGGATCCGCCGCGTGTCGTCCAGCGGCACCCCGGCGCGGGCAGCGACCTCCTCGCTGGTCAGTGGTGTGCGTTTCCGCAGCGCCTCCACCAGCCGGCGGGCCGGCGGATCGAGCCGGTCCCGGGGGTGTTCCGGGCCGCGAGGGATGGGGGCCAGGTCGGCGCCGAGCCTCCCCACCTCCTCCAGGATGTGGTCCACGCCGGTGACCAGCCGGGTCTCCGGTTCGCGCAGCTCCTCGTGGCAGCCGACGGACATCGCGGAGGTGATCGGGCCGGGCACCACCAGCGCCGCCCGGCCCAGCCGGCGGGCCCGCCGCAGCGTCTGCCGCGCCCCACTCCGGGCGCCGGCTTCCACCATCACCGTGCCGGAGGTGGCCGCCGCGATCACGCGATTGCGGATCAGGAACCGGTGTCTAAATGGGTCGGAGCCGGGAGGCCACTCGCTGATCAGTAGCCCGTCCTCACTGATCCGGTCGAACAGGTTGGCGTTCCCGGACGGGTATGCCCGGTCCACCCCGCACGCCAGCACCGCCACGGTGACCCCGCCGCCGGCTAACGCACCCCGGTGGGCGCAGGCGTCGATGCCGTAGGCGCCACCGGAGACCACAGTCCAGCCTCGCTCCGCCAGGCCGTACCCGATTTCTCGGGCGGCGTATTCGCCGTAGCTGGTGGCCGCCCGGGCCCCTACCACCGCCACCGACCGGGCGAACGCCTCGTCCAACCGCAGTGGACCCCGTACCCACAGGCACAGCGGCGGAGCGGCGTGGCGGGTGAACTCGCCCCGTCCCTCGGTGCAGAGCCGCCGCAGGTCATTCAGTTGCCGCGGCCACTCGTCGTCTTCCGGCACCACCACTCGGGCACCCACCCGGTGGGCGTGGGCGAGTGCCCGCTCCGCGGCCTGGTACGGGTCTTCCCACGCACGCCGCGCCTCGGTGGCCCGCTGCAACTCGCTGTTGATGCCCTCGAAGCCGCCGGCGAGCAACCCCTCCAGCACCCGGACCGGGCCGTGGGTGGCCACGCTGGACCACAGTGCCCGGTGTCCCGGCTCGACCAGCATGGACAGCGCTACCCTGGCGCGGCGGACCTCGGCCGGCGCCGGTGGGGTTGGCCGGGTCATCGGAGTGGTCCTTGCCGCAGCTCGGTGGCGGCGGCCACGTCCCCGAGGTCGGGGCGATCTCGGCCGGCCAGGTCCGCCAGGGTCCAGGCAATACGTAAGACCCGGTCGAATCCGCGAGCGGACAGTGCCCCGATCTCCAGTTGGCGACGGGCCGGCGCCACCACCGCCGGCGGCAGCCGCCACGGGGCCGCGCGCAGCGCCGGACCCGGCACTTCGGCGTTGGTGCGCCACCCCGCCTCCGCCCAGCGGGCCGCGGCGGCGGCCCGGGCCTTGGCCACCCGCTCCGCCACCACCGCCGACGATTCGGCCCCGGCCTGCTCATCCAGCAACGCCGCGGACGACACTGGACGCAGCGTCACCTGCAGGTCCACCCGATCGAGCAGCGGTCCAGACAGCCGCCCCAGGTAGCGACGACGTGCCAACGGGGAACATTCACACTCGACATCCCCCACCGGTTTGGCGCACGGACAGGGGTTGGCGGCGAGCACCAGCTGCACCCGGGCGGGGAACACGGTCTCTCCGGCTGCCCGCCGCAGACACACCACCCCCTCCTCCAGCGGCTGCCGTAACGCCTCCAGCGTGCGGGCGGCGAACTCCGGCGCCTCGTCCAGGAACAGCACCCCTCGATGAGCCAGGCTGATCGCTCCGGGCCGAGCCAACCCGGAACCGCCTCCGACGATCGCCGCCACACTGGCGGTGTGGTGGGGTGCCTGCAACGGTGGTCGCCGGATCAGTCCCACCCCCGCCGGCAGCGCTCCGGCGACCGAATGCAGCGCGGTCACCTCCAACGCGGCCTCGTCGTCCAACGCCGGCAGCAGCGAGGGCAGCCGCTGCGCCAACAGGGTCTTACCCGCCCCCGGTGGCCCGGTCATCAGCAGATGGTGGTTGCCGGCGGCGGCCACCTCCACCGCCCACCGGCCGGTGGGTTGCCCCACCACCTCCGCCAGGTCCGGACCGGTCGGCACCACGACTTCCTGCGCCGCCGGTGGATCGAGCAGTGGGGCCTGCCCGCGGACGAACTCGACCAGTCGGGCCAGCGAGTCGGTGGCGTGGACCGTCACCTCGGACACCAGGGCCGCCTCGGTGGCGTTGGCCAACGGCACCACTACCCGCCGTACTCCGGCGCGGGCGGCGGCCAGCACCATCGGCAGCACCCCCCGCACCGGCCGAACACTGCCGTCCAGCCCCAGCTCACCGATGACCACCACCCCGTCCAGTGCCGCCAGCGGCAGTCGCCCCGCCCCCGCCAGCAGCGCGCAGGCTAGGGCGAGATCGAACCCAGAGCCGTGCTTGGGCAGGGAGGCCGGCAACAGGTTGATGGTGATTCGCCGGCTGGGCCACGGCTCTCCAGAGTTCACAATCGCCGCCCGTACCCGGTCCTTGGCCTCCGACAGCGCGGTGTCCGGCAGGCCGGACAGGGTCACCTGCGGTAGTCCGTTGGCCAGGTCCGCCTCCACCTCCACCAGATGTCCGCGCACCCCGACCAGCCCGACCGACAGCACCTTGGCGTAGCTCATCAGAACGCCCCCTTCAGGTGCCGCACCCGCGGTGCTCCCCGCCGGGGAGAGAACACCTCGATCACGTCGAACCGCACCTCGGTGGGGCGCACCCCGGTCTGCGCGAGCCACTCCGCCGCCAGCCGGCGGAGGGTGCGTACCTTACGCCGATCGACCGCCTCGGCCGGCATCCCGAACCCGAGCCCCCGCCGGGTCTTGACCTCGCAGAGCACCAGCACGTCTCCGTCCCGGGCCACAATGTCGATCTCCCCGGTGGCGGAGCGCCAGTTGCGGTCCAGCACCGCCATCCCCGCCTCCACCAGGTGTCGGGCCGCCAGCCGCTCCCCGTACGCCCCCACCGCGCGATTCGCGTCCGTCATGGCCGCCACCCTGGCAAGTCACCGGTCTCGGAACCACCCACCGCACTTCCCGCTGTGGACAGTGGCCGCCGCTGTGGACAGCCCCCGATCGCGCGCCAGATGTGCTAGCGGACGACTCCACCCACCCATCGATAATTCATAATTATCAATTTATCGGCGACGGATCCGGTCAGCGTGTCGATCAGGCGGAAGTAGATAGCGTCAGACCCGGTGACAGAGACCCACCGGCAGCGCGTGACGGTGCCCTAGTGATCGTCAGGGGATGGGGCCGGCACCACCCGCTCCTCATAGACCTGCAACTCCAGCCGCGCCCGGTGCGCGGCCGGATGCCAGATCTCCTCGAATGGGCCCATGACGTCGCTGCCGACGCCCCGTCGACGTAGTCGGGAACCCAGCCAGGCCAGACCACCAGCGACCACCGCCAGGGCGCCGAAGAACGCCAGCACCGCGAGCAACCCGACCATCCTTGGATGGTACGCCCGGAGCCAGAATTATCAGCCGGTACGCAGGCTGGGGGTGCGTGCCCCGGAGGAGCGCGCTCGAGGACGGCATGCGCCATCTCATAGCCTGGGTCCACCTGCTGTCATGGCGCAAGACCGTCCATCCCGGGGCACTGGGATCATACGGGAACTGGATGATCCGCGGTGGAGGTTACTTCGTAGCGCTCATCGGAGCTCGCCGTGCACCGGCAGCAGCCGGACCCGCCCCAGTCCGAGCAGGGTGAGCGGATCCAGGTAGAGGTCGCCCCGCCGTAGTCCCCAATGGAGGCAGGCCGCCACCGGGCAGCCCACGTGTCCAGGAGCGAGGACACCGATCGGATCACCCGCCCACACCCGCTCGCCGGCGGTGACCAACGGCTCCACCGGCTGGTACGTGGTGCGCAGCCCGTGTGGATGGTTGACGCTCACCACCCCCACCCCGGCTACCTGGCCGGCGAAGAAGACCACCCCCGGCCCCGCGGCGCGCACCAGGTCACCGGGCTCCCCGGCGAGATCCACTCCTCGATGCCCGGGAAGCCACGGCTGTGGTGGCGGGTCGAACCGTCGGGTGACCACCGGCGGCCCAGACAGCGGCCACTGGTAGCCGGTGGAAACCACCGCCACGGGAAGCGGCGCCGGCGATGGCACCACCGGCGGCGTGGCGACCGGAAGCCCCGGCACGAACCCGAGCACCAGCAGCGCGACCAGGAACGCGTGACGCCATCGCCGCACCATCGGTCGGCGCGGAAGCACTCTCCCCATGCCCCCACCCCACCGGGCGAACGGGGCACCGCCAACCGGGGCGAGCGGCGGTTGTGGATGACCGCACCCGCTGTGGACAACTCCCACCATGTCACCGGATGTGCTAAGGCGGATCCCGCTGGTGTCGGAACCTGCGGCCAGGCGCCGTCAACGGGGGTGCGGACCCTGACGGGAACCCTGATTCCCCCCGGAACCCTCCCTGAGGAGGTTGGCCGATGCCGCTACCCGGGTGGCAGCATGGGACTAACGAGACAGCCGAGACGAGGAGCGATGATGGCACAGGGCGGCGGATTCGGACGGGTGTTGCTGTGGGTGGTGCTGGGGATCGTCGGCCTCATCGTGGTGGGCAAGGTCCTCGGTTGGCTGGTCGGCGTGCTGTGGAACATCCTGGTGGCGACCTTGCTCATCGGGGCGATCGTGGGGGTGGGAGCGCTGGTGTTCGCGGCGGTGCGCCGGTCGATCTCCGGCGGTAATCGGCCCCGGCTGCCCCGCTGAGCACACCCATCCGCCCGAAGCACACTCGCCCGCCCGACAGGACCCCCGCCGGGGGTCGGGCGGTGTGAATGAGGCGCGCATGACAACGGGCCGGTCCGCGGGGACCGGCCCGGATGAGTGCGGTGTCAGCTGGTGAAACCGGTGTCCGACGGCAGGGAGATGTCCGGCTTCTCGAGCTCCTCCACGTTCACGTCCTTGAACGTCATCACCCGGACGTTCTTTACGAACCGGGCGGGGCGGTACATGTCCCACACCCACGCGTCGTGCATCTCGACCTCGAAGTAGACCTCGCCGTCCGAGTTGCGCACGTGCAGATCGACCTGGTTGGCGAGGTAGAACCGCCGCTCCGTCTCGACTACGTACGAGAACTGCCGCACAATGTCCCGGTACTCCCGGTAGAGTTGCAGCTCCATGTCAGTCTCGTACTTCTCGAGATCTTCCGCGCTCATCGCACTTCCCCCTACGGCTGTTCCCTACCCATCTTGGCCCACCCGCCCGCGCTTACCGGATGCCACGCCGAGGCTACTCCCCACCACTGACTGGCACCCTGGCGGTATCGGAGCCGCCCAAGGCGGCGGCCACGTTTGCGTACGACAACCGGTGCGCGGGGCAAGGGCCGTACCGGGCCAGCGCCGCGGAATGCTCCGGCGTCACATACCCCTTGTGATCGGCGAACCCGTACTCCGGGTACTGCTCCCCCAACTCCACCATCAACCGGTCCCGGGTGACCTTGGCCAGCACACTGGCGGCGGCGACACACGCGGCCACCTGGTCACCCTTCCAGACCGCTAACCCGGGCACGTCCAGCCCGTCCACCGGGAATCCGTCGGTGAGTACGTAGTCGGGGCGGATCGGCAACCCGGCCAGGGCCCGCCGCAGCGCCGCCACGTTGCACACGTGTAGTCCGCGCTGGTCCACCTCCGCCGGCGGCACCACCACCACCGCGTAGCCGAGGGCCCGGGCCACCACCTGCTCGTAGACTCGCTCCCGCGCCGCCGGGGTGAGCAGCTTCGAGTCGGTCAGCTCATCAATCTCGCCGCGCCGCCCCGGTGGCAGCAGCACCGCCGCCGCCACCAGCGGTCCGGCGCAGGCTCCCCGCCCCGCCTCGTCCGCTCCGGCCACGTGGGTGAAGCCGCGCCGCCGCAGCGCCCGCTCCAAGGCGTAGATGCCGCCGTCCGCACGCAGCACGGTTCGCGGTGGTGGCAGCATGACTCCTCCCCGTCGCCAGCTAGCCGCTCGGTGCCGCCGACAGCGCTCCTGGTGGATCGGCCGGCACCGGCTCGATCGGCTGACCGGTCGACGCTACGGAGCCGGGTTCCGGCACCACGTCGAACGTATCCGGCACCGACAGCCACGTCGCCCGACTCGGAGGCCAGAACAGCAGGAACGCTCGCCCGATCACCGAGTCGACGCTGATGGTAGAGGCCATCAGGTCGCCGCCGGAACGCTGGTAGTGATCCATCGAGTCACCCGAGGCGCTACGGTGGTCTCCCAACACCCATAGTCGCCCCGGCGGGATCACCACTTCAAAGTGGCTAGGAGCGGCGGGGTCCTGGACACCGTTGTGCGAGTAGATGTAGGGCTCGTCGAGCGGTACCCCGTTGATGAGTAACCGCTGCTGCGGGTCACAGCAGGCGAGGTGGTCACCGCCGACCGCGATCACCCGCTTGATGAAGTCCTTCTCGTTCGGGTCGCTGCGCCAGTGCAGCGGCGCCTCAAACACGATGATCTCGCCACGGGCCGGCTCCCGCAGGTGGTATACGACCTTGTTGACGAGCACCCGGTCGAGGCGCTCGAGCGTATGTTCCATCGATCCGGATGGAATGTAGAAGGTCTGTACCACGAACGCGCGGACCAAGATCGCCACTAGGACCGCCACGCCCAGCAGGATCGGAAGCTCCCGCCAGAATGATCCCTGCCGCTTCCGCGGCTGCTCCTCGGTGGGCTGCTCGTCAATCACGCCGCGAGCCTACGATGTCATCCGCGTTCCCGAAGCCGGGAACGCGCCGGTCGGGCAGAAAACGGTCACCGACCCCCGGTCACGTCGCCGGAGGCGCGCAGGGGGCGGATCCGGCAGGCACAATTCCGCGCCGGGAGGGTCATCAAGCCTCACCCGCTACCTCCTTGACCTGGCCGTGACCCGCCGCTGGCGCCGGCACCCAGGTCCGGGTGCCGGGCCGCGTCGTCTATCGGTCAGTATGGGTGATCGGTCACGCCGGCTGCGTGTCGCGCAGCTCCTTGATCTTCGCCTTCTTACCGTGCAGGCCCCGCAGGTAGTACAGCTTGGCGCGGCGCACGTCCCCGCGAGTGACCACCTCGATCTTGTCCAGCACCGGGCTGTTGACCGGGTAGGTGCGCTCCACTCCGACGCCGAAGCTGACCTTGCGGACCGTGAACGTCTCCCGGACTCCCGATCCCTGCCGGCGGATCACCACGCCTTCGAAGACCTGGATTCGGGACCGGTTGCCTTCGACGACCCGCGCGTACACCTTCACCGTGTCACCGGCCCGGAAGTCCGGGATGTCGGTCCGCCGTGACTGGGCGTCCAGCACGTCCAGCGTGTTCATCGCTCGTGTCCTCGGGTCTCAGGGCGCACCACCGACGGTGCGCGGGTGATCTACTTAACTGGCCGCGACAAGGGCAGCCCTACTACTGTGCCACAGGCCCTTCCGGGGGACGCACCCCGGCCCCCGCTAATACCGCCCGGTCGTGTCGGTCCAACGCCTCCGGCGGGAGCGCCGCCAACAGGTCCGGGCGCCGCTCGGCGGTACGCAGCAGCGCCTGGTCGCGTCGCCACCGGGCGATCCGGGCGTGGTCGCCGGAGCGGAGCACCTCCGGCACCTCGTACCCACGCCAGACCGCCGGCTTGGTGTACAGCGGCCCCTCCAGCAGCCCGGCGGCGTGGGACTCCTCCCGCAGCGAGTCGGCGTTGCCCAGCACCCCGGGTAGCAGCCGAATCACCGCTTCCAATATCACCAGGACCGCGACTTCGCCTCCGAACAGGACATAGTCCCCCAGCGAGACCTCGGTGACCCGCATCCGGGTGGCGGCGTACTCCAGCACCCGCTGGTCGATCCCCTCGTACCGTCCGCACGCGAACAGCAGGTGCTCTTCGCCCGCCAACTCGTGCGCGAGCGCCTGCGTGAACCGCTCCCCGGCCGGAGTCGGCACCAGCAGCCGGGTCGTGGGAGTGGCGAGCGCGTCCAGCGCCTCTCCCCACGGTTCCGGCCGCATCACCATGCCCGGCCCGCCCCCGTACGGGGTGTCGTCCACCGTCCGGTGGACGTCGTAGGTCCAGCGGCGCAGGTCGTGCACCTCGATCTGGACCCGACCGGCGGCCCGGGCCCGCCCGATCAACGAAAGCTCGAGCGGGGCGAAGTAATCCGGAAAAATGGTGACAATATCCGCCCGCACTGCGCTGTCCTTCTGGTCAGAGGTCGAGCAGGCCTGGCGGCGGGTCCACCACGATCCGCCCTCCGGCCACATCGACCTCCGGGACAATCGCCCGCACGAACGGCACCAGGGCGGTGCGGCCGTCGGGGCGCGCCAACACCAGCAGATCGTTGGCGGCGCCATGCTCGATCCGGGCGATCGACCCGAGTTGCTCCCCGGTCGGGGTCACCGCCGTCAGGCCGATCAGCTGATGGTCCCGGAACTCGTCCGGATCCTCCGGAGAGGCGAGGGTCTCGCTGTCGACCTGCAGTCGCACCCCCCGCAGCGCCTCGGCGAGGTTCCGGTCGGCGATCCCGTCGAACTCCACCAGCAGCCGCCCCTGGTGGGGCCGGGCCGCCACCACCGTCAGGGTCGGCGGGACGCGCCACGCCGCCGGGTCCGCCGGCGGCGGCCCGGGTGGCTCGGTGAGCAGGGTCGCCCCCGGCGCGAACCGTTGCTCTGGTTCGTCGGTGGTCACCTCGACCACCACCTCGCCCCGGATCCCGTGGGGGCGCACCACCTGCCCGACCGTAAGTAGCATCAGTACGTGTCGATGATCTCGACTCGTACGCCTCGACCGCCCACCGAGGTGATGACCTGCCGCAGAGCCTTGGCGGTGCGACCGTTCCGCCCGATCACCGTGCCGAGGTCGGACGGGTGCACCCGCACCTCCAGCCGCTTACCCCGGCGACTGTCGATCAGGCGCACCCGCACGTCCTCCGGGTGATCCACGATCCCCTTGACCAGGTGCTCCAGGGCAGGCTTCAGCGCCGCGTCAGCTCTGCTCACCAGCGTCCCCGGTCGGCGCAGCCGCCTGGTCACCGCCGGCGGCGGTGTCGGTCGACGCCTCGCCCTTGGCGTCCTTGGCCGCCTCACCCTTCGGCGCGTCGGCCTCCTTCTTAGCGGCCTTCTTGCCGGACTTCTTCGGGGTGGCTGCCTCCCCCTTACCCGGAGCATCCGCCAGCCCCGCCGCGGCCTTGGCCTCCGCCTCGTAGATCGCGGTGCGGTCCGCCTTCGGCGGGGCGGTCTTCAGCGGCTCAGCCGGCGGCGGCTCGCCCTTGAACTTCTGCCAGTCGCCGGTCTTACGCAGGATCGCGCGGACCGGCTCACTGGGCTGGGCGCCCACCGACAGCCAGTACTGCACCCGCTCGGAGTTCACCTCGATCCGCGAGGGCTCCTCCTTCGGGTGGTAGATGCCCAGGTTCTCGATCGTGCGACCATCACGCTTGGTGCGCGAGTCCGCGACGACAATGCGGTACTGCGGGTTGCGGATCTTTCCCATCCGCAGAAGCCGGATTCGTACGGCCACGTGTGTTCGCTCCTGTTGGCTCTCGTCACCGCCGCTTGCCCCCGGCGATGCGCGGGGTGAGCCGTCCGGAACCCACGTGGGGAGATGGGTCCGGTGCTCGAGGACCGGCGGCGTACCCGGGAGAGGGCACCGGACACCCGCCGTCATTCCAACCCGTGATTGTGCCAGATTCGGCACTCCCCTCGCACACCGGCTCGCCCAGTGGATCACCGCGGTGCCCGACCGGGCGCGCCGGTGGCTCAGGCGTCCGTCAGTAGGCGCGGGCCAACACCGCGTACAGGTTCGGCTCGTCCTCCGACCGCGGCACCGACCAGTCTTCCCGGACCAGGCAGCGCACCGTCACCCCGGCCTCGTTGGCGCGCGTCTCGCCCTCTTCCCCCACCGCCGCCCACGGCAGTCGGGCCCACCCGGTGGCGGCGGCCTCGATCGCCTCGTCCAGGGTGGTCACCTCCGCAGTGCGGGACTGCCGGAACGCCAGCGCCTCGTCGTACAGGCCCTGCTGATCCTCGACCAGCGCCTGCTGGACCGCCGAGACCACCGACGCCAACGGGGTGGGGGTCTTGGAGCCGTCCCGCCGCCGGACCAGCACCGCGTTGCCCTCGGCCAGGTCGCGGGGGCCCACCTCCACCCGGACCGGGTAGCCCTTCAGCTCCGCGTCCACCGCCCGCCGACCGAACGGGGTGTCGAGCCGGTCGTCCAGTGCCACCCGGACCCCGGCGTTCTGCAGCTCGTCGCGCAGCTTCGCCGCCGCCTCCCGGACCCCGTCGCCGTCCTTGACCACCATCACGTACGCCTGGATCGGCGCCAGCCGGGGCGGCACCCGCAGTCCGCGGTCGTCCCCGTGGCACATGATCAACCCACCCATCATCCGGGTGGAGACCCCCCAGGAGGTGGTCCAGGCGTGCTCCAGCGACCCGGACGCCGACGAGTAGGTGATCTCGAACGCGCGGGCGAAGTTCTGCCCCAGCTCGTGGCTGGTGCCCATCTGCAGCGCCTTGCCGTCGCCCATCATCCCCTCCAGGGTGAGGGTGTTGATGGCGCCGGCGAACCGCTCCCGGGCGGTCTTGCGGCCACACACCACCGGCATGGCCAGCACGTTGACCATGAAGTCCTCGTAGGTCTCGTGCAGGATCTTGTGGGCGTAGTCGCGGGCGTCCTCATAGGTGGCATGGGCGGTGTGCCCCTCCTGCCACAGGAACTCGCTGGTGCGCAGGAACACCCGCGGCCGCAGCTCCCACCGCACCACATTGGCCCACTGGTTGAGCAGCAGCGGCAGGTCCCGGTAGGAGTCGATCCACTTGGCCATGAACTCGCCGATCACGGTCTCGCTGGTGGGGCGCACCACCACCGGCTCCCCTAGCTGCTTGCCGCCGGCGTGGGTGACCACCGCGAGCTCCGGCGAGAACCCCTCCACGTGCTCGGCCTCGCGCTTCAGATACGCCTCCGGGATGAACACCGGGAAGTAGGCGTTCTGCGCTCCGGCCGCCTTGATCCGGGCGTCCATCTCCGCCTGCATCCGCTCCCAGATGGCGTACCCGGCTGGTCGGATCACCATGGTGCCGCGCACCGGCCCGTTGTCGGCCAGCTCAGCCTTGGCGATCAGTTCCTGGTACCAGCGCGGGAAGTCCTCAGCGCGGGGAGTGAGCACTCGTGCCATGAGCGCACATCCTAGCCGCCGCGCACGCCCGATCCGCGGTGACGGTAGGGTCCTAGCATCCCGAATGTCATCCCGTGCGTAAGAAACGAGGAGACACGGAAGATCCATTGGTCTGGGCGGGATTCTCGGAATGGTCGCTGCGGCGTCACTGCGACGCGGGCCGAGCGCGCATCAACGGGACTTGACGACCCGTCCCCGGAGGATGATCAGCTTCGGGTCGCGGACCACCCGCAGGTCGACCCGCGGATCCTGGTCGTAGGCGACCAGATCCGCCAGACCACCGTGCTCCAACCCTGGGAACCCGAGCCACTCCCGGGCTCCCCAGGAGGCCGCCCGCAGCACCGCCTCGGTCGACATTCCGGCCTGCTGGTGCAGGAGCCACATCTCCTCGGCGATCAACCCGTGGTCGATCCCGCCCCCGGCGTCGGTACCGGCGTACACCGGCACCCCGGCCTCCACCGCCGCCCGTACCACCTCCGGGAAGCGCCGCTTCAGCGCCCGCATGTGCGCGGCGTAGGTGGGGAACTTCGGCTCCGCCTGGGCGGCGATGTCGTCGAAGTTCTCAATGTTGATCATCGTGGGTACGAGCGCGGTGCCCCGCCGGGCCATTTCGTCGATCAGGTCTTCCGACAGCCCGGTGCCGTGCTCCACGCAGTCGATCCCGGCCCGGACCAGGGTCGCCACCGCCTGCTCGGAGAACGTGTGGGCGGTGATCCGCACCCCGGCGGCGTGCGCGGCCGCGACCGCCCCGGCCAGGGTCTCCTCGTCCCAGGCCGGGGCGAGGTCTCCGATTCCGCGGTCGATCCAGTCCCCGACCAGCTTCACCCAGCCGTTGCCGGCCCGGGCCTGGGCGGTGACCGTGGCCGCCACCTCGTCGGCCGGCACCTCGATCCCGATGTCCCGCAGGTAGCGCTTGACCGGGGCGACATGTCGACCAGCACGGGCCATCCGCGGCATCTCCGGGTCGTCGTCCAGTTCCGGGTAGGGGAAGGGAGAACCCGCGTCCCGGATCGCCAGCACCCCGGCGTCCCGGTCCTGCCGCGCCAACGCCTTCGCCTCCGCCAGGCTGGTGATCGGCCGGGCGCCGCGGAGGATCCCCACGTGGCAGTGGGCGTCCACCAGCCCGGGTAGCAGGTAGCCACCGTCGGCGACGGTGACCGCCCCCGGCACCGGCTCCCGGCTGACCCGGTCACCCACCAACCACAGGTCGGTCACCTCGTCGTCAGGTAGCAGTACCCCACGCACATGCAGCGGGCGATCGCCGTCGCCGTGGAATCCGGACATCGACCCTTCCTCGACTCGCCAAGCTCAGTTGTCGCGGGGCTTGCCCCGCTTACCCAGCTTGCCAAAGTCGAGTTTCGGGGGGACGAACCCCTCCGGCAACGCGTTCGGGTCCAGACCGGGCGGCAGCTGCGACATCCCCGGGGGCAGCCCACCGGGCAGACCACCGGGCACGCCGCCGGAGGCACGGCCGGCGCGGGAGCGACCGCCCTTCTTCTGCTTCCGCTTCACCTTGGGCGACTTGGTGGCCTTCCGCCGGCCCGCGCCGGGGAATCCCATCATTCCGCCCATCATGCCGCCCATCTGCTTGAACAGCTTCTGCGCTTCCGCGAACCGGCTCAGCAGCTGGTTGACCTCGGTGACCGACACCCCGGACCCGGCCGCGATCCGGGCCCGCCGGGAACCATTGATGATCTTGGGATTGGCGCGCTCCTCCGGGGTCATGGAGCGGATGATCGCGGTGACCCGGTCCAGGTCCCGGTCGTCGACCTGCTCGATCTGGTCCCGCATCTGCGCCATCCCCGGCACCATCGCCAGGATGTTGGCGATCGGTCCCATCCGACGGATCGCCTGCAACTGCTCCAGGAAGTCCTCCAGCGTGAGCTCGCCCTGGCCGAGCACCCGGGCGGCGAGCCGCTCCTTCTGCTCGTCGGCGAACGCCTGCTCCGCCTTCTCAATCAGCGTGAGCTGGTCGCCCATGCCGAGGATCCGGCCGGCCATCCGGTCGGGGTGGAACAGGTCGAAGTCTTCGAGCTTCTCTCCGTTGGAGGCGAACAGGATCGGCTGGCCGGTCACGTGCCGCACCGACAGCGCCGCACCGCCCCGCGCGTCGCCATCCAGCTTGGACAGCACCACCCCGCTGATGCCGACCCCGTCGCGGAACGCCTCCGCCGTGGCCACCGCGTCCTGACCGACCATCGCGTCGATCACGAACAACACCTCGTCCGGGTCGGTGGCGTCCCGGATCGCGGCGGCCTGCGCCATCATCTCCGCGTCCACACCCAGCCGGCCGGCGGTGTCGATGATCACGATGTCCCGGGCGTGCCGCCGGGCGTACTCGACCGAGTCCTTGGCCACCTGGACCGGGTCCCCCACCCCGTTGCCCGGTTCGGGGGCGTAGACCTCTACCCCGGCCCGCTCCCCCAGCACGACCAACTGCTGGACCGCGTTCGGCCGTTGCAGGTCCGCGGCGACCAACAGCGGCTGGTGGCCCTTGTTCCGCAGCCACAGGCCGAGCTTGCCGGCCAGGGTGGTCTTACCCGAACCCTGCAGACCCGCGAGCATGATCACGGTGGGGGGGTGCTTGGCGAACCGCAGCCGCCGGGTTTCGCCCCCGAGGATCGCGATCAGCTCCTCGTGAACGATCTTGATGACCTGCTGAGCCGGGTTCAGCGCCTCATGCACCTCGGCCCCGCGGGCCCGCTCGCGGAGGGTGGAAATGAACGCACGCACCACCGGCAACGCCACGTCCGCCTCGAGCAGCGCCATCCGGATCTCTCGGGCGGCGGTGTCGATGTCGGCGTCGGTGAGCCGGCCCTTGCTGCGGAGCTTGCTGAAAATTCCGGTGAGCCGGTCGCTCAAGGTGGCAAACACAGTCTGCTTATCCCTGTGGTCGGTACGGGTAGGCGGAGGCAGGACCGAGCCCACGATCACGGGCGGGCCCTACCCATCCCGCAAGCGTACCGGCCGCCGGTGCCTGACCGACGACACTGTTACCATTCGCCGCATGGGTTCCTGGTGCTGCTACTACCTCCGGCCGCGCCGCTAGCGGCGGCGGGCTGGCGGTGACCCTCCGCGCTGCGGCGACGACCAGCAGCGCGTGATCTGAATCTTTCCCAGCTCCGCCGCGGTCCCGTGACCGCGCCGGCGGGCCGAGTGAGTCCCCGGCTCCTACCAGCAGCTGCGGAGCGAGAACCCATGCCTTACTACACCGTCGGCGGTGCGGCCGAACTTGGGCAAAATTTCCTGGTAGATCCCACCGTCATCACCACGATCGTCGGCCTGGTGGCGCGTACCTCCGGTCCGGTGGTGGAGATCGGCGCCGGAGCCGGTGCCCTCACCCTGCCCTTGGCGCGAACCGGGCGGTTGA
This sequence comes from uncultured Actinomycetota bacterium, assembly GCA_963809545.1. GTDB lineage: Bacteria > Actinomycetota > Actinomycetes > Mycobacteriales > Micromonosporaceae > Natronosporangium. The sequence goes on from CAWEKD010000011.1 coordinate 222,613, forward strand.
TCACCGCGGTGGAGATTCATCCCGCCTTGGTGTCCCGGCTACGCCGCCGGGCCCCGACCAACGTCACCGTCGTCTGCGCTGACTTCCTCCGGTGGCGTCCCCCCACCCACCCATACACCCTGGTGGGTAATTTGCCGTTCCACCTGACCACCGCGCTGCTGCGGCGGATCCTGGCATCGGATCACTGGCGGCAGGCGGTGTTGCTGGTGCAGTGGGAGGTGGCGCGGCGGCGCGCCGGGGTCGGCGGTGCGAGCCTCCTCACCTCCGCCTGGTGGCCGTGGTACGAGTTCCGGCTGCATGCGCGCGTGCCGGCGCGGGCGTTCCGGCCGGTCCCCGGAGTGGACGGTGGCCTCCTCACCATCACCCGCCGCGGCCAGCCCCTCGTCACCGACCGCGCCGGTTATCAGACGTTCGTCCGAAGCGTGTTCACCGGCCGGGGACGGGGCCTGCCCGCCATCCTCGCGCGAACCGGACGGTTCGATCCGGTCCGGCTCCGGGAATGGCTGCGCCGCCACCGAATCGACGCCCGGACCCTACCGTCTCAGTTGGACGCGGAGCAGTGGGCCGAGCTGTGGCGACTGGCCGCCTCCGGTCAGCGCCCGCGGATGCCCTCCCCGATCCCGGGGCAGTCTCGCCCACGACCGGCGGTACGGGCGCGGCGACGGACCCGCTAACGCAGCGCGTACTCCAGCGTGTGCCGCTCGTAGTCGAGGAGGCGCAGGTCTCGCATGGGCCGCCGCAGATGTCCCTTCCGGACGATCCGTACGAACGCCGGGTCACCGGCGGCCGCCATCCGGCGGATCCCCTCCACGTGGTCGACGATCCGGCGCCGAATGGTGGCGACGAACCGGTGCCGGTCCCGGGGCACCAGCCCGTACGCGTCGGCGAACAACCGCAACCGGCGAGGGCGGTCTGGGTTACGCCAACCCAGCATCACCGAGTCCCGGTCGGAGAACAGTGGCACCCAGGTCCAGGCCGCGTACGCCACGTCGTACAACCGGGAACCGGGCGACGCCAGGTCGAAGTCGATCAGGGCCAGGGTGCCGTCCGGGCGCCAGATCACATTGTGGGGGGCGGCGTCGTGGTGACAGACCACCTCCGCGTCCGGCGGAGGTGGTCCGAATGAGCGCCACACCCCACCCGGTGGGGGTTCGAATCCCTGCTGGGCGTCGTGGAACATCCGCAGCATGGTGGCGACCGTGACCAGCGCCTCGTCGGTCACCCAATGTTTTGCTAGCGGATATTCACCGCACTCACCCTCTACATAGGAGAGCACTTCCCGCCCGTGTTCGTCTATGCCATGCACTCGTGGGGCACCTGTAAACCCAACTTTCTCCAGGTGGCGTAGCAAGGCATGCACGGACGGGGTCCACGGCCCAGTGTTCCGGCGCACGGTGCCGCCAACTCGGACCACCGTGCTGACGTTGCCGCCTCGCAGCGGAATCTCCGGAGCGGGGTAAAGCTGCGTCACGTGGTCTCACCCAGTAGCGCGTTCACGAACTGCCGTGGGTCGAATGGAGCCAGATCATCCGGCCCCTCCCCCAGGCCGATCAACTTCACCGGAATCCCCAACTGGTGCTGTACAGCGATCACGATACCGCCCTTGGCGGTTCCATCCAGTTTGGTAAGCACGATTCCGGTGACATCGACCACTTCGGTGAACACGCGCGCCTGCGAGAGGGCGTTCTGCCCCGTGGTGGCGTCCAGCACCAGCAGGGTCTCGGTGACCCGTGTCTGTTTCTCGATCACCCGCTTGACCTTGCCGAGCTCGTCCATCAGCCCGACCTTGGTCTGCAGCCGACCGGCGGTGTCGACCAGCACCGTGTCCGCCCCCACCTCGATACCGCGGCGGACCGCGTCAAACGCCACGCTGGCCGGGTCAGCCCCCTCCGGGCCGCGCACCACCTCGGCCCCCACTCGACCAGCCCAGGTCGCGAGCTGATCCGCCGCCGCGGCCCGGAACGTGTCGGCCGCTCCCAGCACCACGCTGTGCCCGTCCGCGACCAACACCCGGGCGACCTTGCCGCAGGTGGTGGTCTTACCGGAGCCGTTCACCCCGACCACCAACAGCACCGCCGGCTTGCCGTCCACCGGGTCAGCGGCCAACCGCCGATCCAGCTCCGGGTCCAGCGCGGTCACCAGCTCATCGGCCAGCACCGCCCGGAGCTCATCGGTGGTACGGGTCCCCAGCACCCGGGTCCGTTCCCGCAGGCGCTCCACCAGCGCGGTGGTGGCGGCCACCCCCACGTCGGCGGTGAGCAGAGTGTCCTCGATCTCTTCCCAAGCCTCCTCATCGAGCCGGTCCCGGGACAGCAGTCCGAGCAGGCCCCGCCCCAGTGCGCTCTCCGACCGGGCGAGCCGGGCCCGCAACCGGGTCAGCCGGCCCGCGGTCGGCTCCGGCCGCTCCAGCGGGGGCGCGACCGGTTCCTCCACCTCGACCGGTGCTTCGACCGGCGGCTCCACCACCTCGGTCGGTGGTTCCGCTACCTGCGTAGGCGGCTCGGCTACCTGGGTAGGAGGCTCGCCCACCTCGCTCGGCGCCGTCGGGCGTTCCGCGGTCGGGGCAGGGGCGCGCCGCTCCACCGGCGGCGCCGGACGCCGTTTGGGCAGCACCCGCCGCGACAGTCGGGGGGCCAGCAGCGCTGCGCCCGCCAACACCACCAGCACGGCCAGGACGACCAGTAGGACGAGGAAGGTCTCCATACCGCGATCCTGTCAGATCCGCGCACGGGCAACGGCGGCATCCCGGCAGAACCCGCCGGGCAATCACCGGCCCCGAGGTAGCGCCCGGAGTCGGTACCGGCCGCGGCCGTCAGCCCACCGACTCCGGATCCCGTAGCCGCTGGCTGATCACTTGGGTCACACCGTTGCGCATGGAGGTCCCGTACAGCGCGTCGGCGATCTCCATGGTCCGCTTCTGGTGCGTGATCACGATCAGCTGACTGTGCTTCTTCAGCTGCTGCAGCAGCTCGATCAGCCGGCCCAGGTTGACGTCGTCCAGCGCCGCCTCCACCTCGTCCATGATGTAGAACGGGCTGGGCCGGGCGCGGAAGATCGCCACCAGCAGCGCCACCGCGGTCAGCGACCGCTCCCCTCCGGACAGCAACGACAGCCGCTTGATCTTCTTACCGGGCGGGCGGGCCTCCACCTCCACCCCGGTGGTGAGCAGGTCATCCGGGTCGGTGAGCACCAACCGCCCCTCCCCACCCGGGAACAGGACCTTGAACACCTGCTCGAACTCCCGGGCGGTGTCCTCGAACGCGGACGCGAAGATCTCCAGGATCCGCTTGTCCACATCCGACACCACTTTGAGGAGGTCCCGCCGGCTGGCCTTGATGTCCTCCAGCTGGTCGGAGAGGAACTTGTAGCGCTCCTCCAGCGCCGCGAACTCCTCCAACGCCAGCGGGTTGACCTTACCGAGCAACGCCAGCTCCCGCTCCGCCTTGGCGGCCCGCTTCTCCTGCACCGCCCGGTCGTACGGCACCGGCTCCGGCGGCGGTTTACCCTCCTGCTCCGCTTTGGCTACCTCCTGCGCACTGGGCGGAACCGGCACGTCCGGCCCGTACTCCGCCACGAGGGTCTCCAGGCTGATGCCGAAATCCTCCGCGGCCTTGGCCTCCAGCTGCTCGATCCGCATCCGCCGCTCCGCGCGGGCCACCTCGTCGCGGTGGACCTCGTCGGTGAGCCGCCCGAGCTCGGCCTCCAGCTCCTTGCTCTGCCCCCGTAGCTGAGACAGCTCCGCCTCATACGCCGACCGGCGAGCGGCGATCTCGTCCCGCTGCCGGGCCGCCTCCGCCAGGGTCGTCTCCAGCTGCTGCAACGCCCGCTCCGCACCGGCGGCGACCGCCTGGGCGATCACCGCGCCCCGCTGCCGGGCCGCCCGGCGCGCCGCCGCCCGTTCCCGGTTGGCGCGCTCCGCGGCCGCCTGCCGCAGCAGCTGATCGGCCCGGCCGGCCAACGCGGTGACCCGCTCCTCCGCGGTCCGCACCGCCAGCCGGATCTCCAACTCGTTCTGTCGGGCGGCCGGTACGGCGGCGGCGAGGTGGTCCCGCTCCTCCGTGTTCGGTTCCTCCTCCACCGAGGTGGCCTCCGCCAGCTCCAGCCGCTCGGTGAGCTCCTCCAGCTGCGCCAGGGACTGCTCCCGGGCGGCGACCGCGGCGGTACGGGCCTCGGCCAGCCGCCTCAGCTCCGCCTCAGCGGAGTTCGCGGCCGCGCCCAGCTCGGCCAACCGCCGGGCAGCCGCGTTGCGCTCCCCTTCGGCCTGCCGGCGAGCGGCCTCCGCCGCCCGCGCGCGCTCCTCGGCGGCGGCCAGCTCCTGCCGAGCCTCGGCCAGCGCCGCCCGCAGCTCGGTCAACCGCTCCTCCGCCGCGGCGTGGTGCGCCCGGGCTTCCTCCACCGCGGCCTGGACCTCCAGATAGGAGGGTTCCTTGGCGGACCCGCCCGTGGCGGTGGTGCCTCCCAGCACGTCCCCGTCCTGGGTGACCGCCTGCAGCTGCGGGTGCTGACTGACCAACTTGGCGGCGGTGGCCAAGTCCGGCACCACCACCACCTGGTGCAGCACCCGGGCCACCGCCGGGCCCAACCCGTCCCGGGCGGTGACCAGCTCCGCCGCCCAGCGCGCCCCCTCCGGCAACGCCACCGCCGGACGGGGCGGAAGCGGACCGGATCCCGCCACCAGCAGCGTGGCCCGGCCGGCGTCCTCGATCTTCAGCAATCGAATCGCCTCGGCCGCGTCCTCCACGCCGCTGACCGCTACCGCGTCGGCCAGCCCGCCCAAGGCCGCGGCCAGCGCGACCTCGTACCCGGGCGCCACCGTCAACAAGCCGGCCACGCTGCCCACCAGGCCCGGCACCCGGTCGGCGGCGGCCAGCAGCGCCCCCGCCCCGTCCTTGCGCCGCAGCCCCAACGCGAGCGCTTCCTGCCGCGCCTGCCAGCTCGTGGCCTCTTTCTCGGCGGCGCGCTCGGCGTCGGCCAGCGTGGCCACGGTCTGGCGCGCGGCCTCCACCTCGGCCTGCGCTTCCTGGTACGCCACGTCCAGCCCGGCGGTATCGCGGTCCTGTTCATCGGCGCCCGCGGCGGCCTCCTCGTACGCCTCCCGCGCCGCCTGCGCCCGCTCCTTCGCCTCCGCCAGCGCGGTCTCCAGCCGGGCGATCTCCTCGGCGGCCGCGGCGGTCCGGCTGTGCGCCGCCTCCACCTGGCCCCGCAGCCGGGCCAGCCCTTCCCGCCGGTCCGCGATCGCCTTGGCGGCCAGCTTCAGCTCCCGCTCGGCCGCCTCCAGCGCCCGCTCCAGCTCCTGCCGGGCGGCCACCGCCTCCTCCAGCCGGGCGGTCTCCTCCGCCAGCGTCTCCCGCAACGCCGCTTCCTCTTCCCGGACCTGTGCGGCCTCGGCCTCCAGCGCGTCCGGATCCCGCCCCGGGGCCTCCGGCTCCTCCGGCATGGTCAGGAACCGCAGCCGCTCGGCGGCCAACGCCCGGGTGGCCCGCAGCCGCTCCTGCAAGGTGGACAGCTGGAACCAGGTGTCCTGGGCGGCGGCCAGCGCCGGGGTGTCGGCGGCCAAGGCCGCCTCCAGCTCCGTCACCGCCGTGCGGGCCTCGGCGTACTCGCGCTCCAACTGCTCCCGCCGCTGCCGCAGGGCGTTCTCGTCGGCGAGCTCCTTGTCCAGGGCGGCGCGGAGGGTGACCAGATCATCGGCGAGCAGCCGCAGTCGGGCGTCCCGCAGGTCGGCCTGGATGCTCGCGGCCCGTCGAGCCACCTCGGCCTGCTTCCCCAGCGGCTTGAGCTGCCGACGCAACTCCGCGGTCAGGTCGGTGAGTCGGTTCAGGTTGGCCGCCATCGCGTCCAGCTTGCGCAGCGCCTTCTCCTTGCGCTTGCGGTGCTTGAGGATGCCGGCCGCCTCTTCGATGAACGCCCGCCGCTCCTCCGGTTTGGCGTGCAGGACCGTGTCCAACTGGCCCTGCCCGACGATCACGTGCATTTCCCGGCCGATGCCGGAGTCCGACAGCAGCTCCTGAATGTCCAGCAGTCGGCACTTGTCGCCATTGATCTCGTACTCGCTCTCACCGGAGCGGTACATCCGCCGGGTGATGGAGACCTCGGTGTACCCGATGGGCAGGGCGCCGTCACTGTTGTCGATGGTGAGAGTGACCTCCGCCCGGCCGAGCGGGGGACGCCCCGCGGTACCGGCGAAGATGACGTCCTCCATCTTGCCGCCCCGCAGGGTCTTGGCACTGTGCTCCCCAAGCACCCAGGCGATAGCGTCGACGACGTTGGACTTACCCGAGCCGTTCGGACCGACCACGCAGGTGATCCCCGGCTCCAGCAGCAGCGTGGTGGTCGAGGCGAACGACTTGAATCCCTTGACGGTCAGACTCTTGAGGTGCACGCGTCTCCGGATGATGGTCGAGATGGCAGGTTGATGAATACTCCAGCGGAGACTACCGCCACCGTGCGGGCGACCTTCGGATGGCTCGCAGATTTGGGAGGCAAAAAGGTGCGCGCCGTCACCTTGGTGTCGGCGCGCCCGGTGAGATGGTGCCCGGTGGTGTTACCCGGCAGCAGTGGCTAAGTCAATGCCGGCTCAGTCAGCCGGAGCATGCCTTCCGCCTCCGCCACCGCTGCGGCAAGCCGGTCGTTCTCCGCCCGTAGCCGGGCGACCTCGAACTCCAGTGCCCGTACCGTGGCACGCAATCGGGTGACCTCGTCCAGCAGGCGCCGGTCCGGCGCGACCGCGACGTGGCCATAGAGGGCCTTCGCCATAATCGTCTCCTCAAAGTGCGCTACCGGACGACCCCGGCTCACGCGCGCCCAGTTGAACTTCGCGACCCTCTGTCCGAATGAACCGATTATGGACAGGAAAGGGCGCGACTGGCGCCACTCCTGATTCTCCGCCCGGCAGTCGATCCACGTCAAGCCCGCCACCAGTGTCTTCCTGGTCACCCGCCCGACCGGGTGACCTTGATCGATTTGAGCAGGCGACGTACCCTGCGGCGGTGCCCACCCCTCGTTCCCGACGCGCGACCACGCACCGGTCCCCGCGGCGGGCCACTCCCCCATCCCCCCCGCCGGGCACCCGCCTCTCCGGGCCCGGCCGGCACCGCCGCCCCCGCGGGCGTCGCCGAGAAGTGCTGTGGACGGTCCTGGCGGCGGTGGCGCTCGTCCTCGCCGGCAGCACCGCGGTGGTGCTGACCCGGGATCCCACCACCGGCCCGGTCAGCGACGCCGGCCCGGCCCATGATGCCGGACTGGTGACCGCATCCCCCGCTCCGGCGGCTTCCCGCACCGGGGCCAGCGACACCCCGACCCCGGCCACCCCCACCCCGTCCGAATCACCCGCAGACCCCCCGGTGGGCGATCCCCCCACGGCACGGGGGGAACCACCAGTCCCCCAGGAAGAACCGTCGGATCCGATGCCCACTCGGGAACCGGATCCGGGGCGCGGTGGGCAACGCTCCGGCCCGGGAGAGTCGCTGCTCGCGCTGGAGCAGGAAGTGGTCACGCTGACCAACGCGGAACGCACCGCCGCCGGCTGTGCCCCACTGGAGTGGGACGATCGGCTGCACCAGGCGGCCCGAGAGCACAGTACGGACATGGCCACCCACAACTACTTCAGCCACACCGGACGAGACGGTCGCTCCCCATTCGACCGCATGCGGGACGCCGGCTACCCCAACCCGGCCGCCGAAAACATCGCCATGGGGTACCAGACCCCCGCTCAGGTGGTGGAAGGCTGGATGAACAGCGACGGGCACCGACGCAACATCCTCAATTGCCAGTACCGGACCATCGGCGTGGGGTTGGCGTACGACGAGCGCGGCCGCCCGTACTGGACCCAGGTGTTCGGCCGCTGATCGCTCAGCTGTCACCTAGCTGACATCTCCGCACACGATCGCCGGTGCGGTCGTTGGTCCCTGCGAGACACCGGCGTCGTTGCTTCCCGACCGGCGACGCCGGCGGCGGACCAGCGAGGACCGGGAGGAGCCGTGCGGGTGGCGCTGATCACTGAAAGTGGATACCCGTACCGGCCCGGCAGCCTCAGCAGCTGGTGTCGGCAACTGATCCGTGGCCTGGACGGGCACACCTTCCAGGTGATCGCTCTGACCGACCGGGACAGCGCTCCGCCCGCCGGCCCGCTGCCCGCCAACCTCACCCAGGTGACCCCGGTACCGGTGTGGGAGCCGCCGGCGCCCGGCCCCCGCCGAATCAGCCGGCGGACCCGCCGCGCCGCCACCGCAGCGGCCGCGCTGCTCTGCCAGGGCATGCACGTCGGCGAGAACCAGGCCAGCGTGTTCCGGGACGGGCTGGTCCGGCTGACCAGACTGGCCGAGGACGGCGGCCATCCACTGGCGGGGGTCCCGCTGGCACGGATCTTGGCCACCACCTGGCGCGCGGCCGGCGCGGAACCCCCGCTGGGGCCGGCGGACGCGCACACCGCCGCGGTGCTGCTGGAGCACGCCCTGCGTCCGCTGTCGGTACCGGCCCCGGATGCGGATCTCACGCACCCCACCAGCAGCGGGCTGGCCTTGCTGGTGGCGCTCGCCGCCAAGTGGCGGGAAGGGGTCCCGTTCCTGCTCACTGAGCTAGGGGTGTACCTGCGCCAGCGCTACCTGGACTATCGGGACCGGCTGTCCCCCGCGGTTCGGGCGGTCATGCTGGCCTTCTTCCGCGCCCTGGCCGGCCTGGGCTACACCGAGGCCGCGGTGGTGGTGGCCGGCAGCCGCTTCACCCAACGTTGGCAGATCCGCCACGGTGCCCACCCCGGCAAAGTGGTGGTGATCCCCGCCGGGGTGGACCCGGCAGAATTCCCGGTCCGCCCAGAACCAACCACCCCGACCGTGGTGTGGGTGGGCCGAATCGAACCACTGCAGGACCTCGACACCGTGCTCGAGGCGTTCTACCGGGTGCGGTGGCACCTGCCCGCCGCCCGGCTGCGGGTGGTGGGGCCAGTGGCGGACGTGGACTATCACGCCCGCTGCCAGCAACGGGTCCGCCGGCTGGGGTTGACCAGGGCGGTGGAGTTCACCGGGAAAGTGACGCACCCGGCCCCGGCCTACGCCAGCGGCCAAGTCGTGGTCCGCAGCGGCACGACCGAAGGGGTTCCGTATCCGGTGCTGGAGGCGATGATGAGCGGACGAGCGACGGTCAGCACAGACGTGGGCGCGGCGGCGGAGGTGGTGGGAGACGCCGGCCTGCTGGTGCCGGCGGGGGACCCGGCGGCACTCTCCCAAGCGCTGGTCACGCTCCTGACCGATGCCCGCCACCGGCGGGCGCTGGCCGCCGCGGCCGTCCGGCGGGTCCAGGACAACTTCCCGATCGACCTGATGCTGCGGGCCTACCGCCACGTGTACCTGGACGTCGCCGACCGGGCCGGGCAGCGGCGCTCCCCCGCGGTGGCGCTAGGAGGTGCCCGGTGAGCTCCCCCACCGTGCTGCCCGCCGGCGCCCTGGCCTGGTACGCCCCTCCTCCGCCGCCCCCGTTGGGGCGGGCACTGGGGAGAGCGCTGGCCCGCGCCGCCCTGCTGTTGGCCCCGGTACCGGTCGCCCTGGCCGCGGCCGATCCCCGATCGGGCTGGCTGGTCCCGGCGGTGGCCGTCGCCACCGGGTGGACCGCCGTATGCGGACTGAGTCATCTGGGACGGATCGCCGCCCACCGGTCCGGACGCGCCGCCGGTGCCCGGCTGGTGCTCCTGGGCTTCGCCGCGCTGACTGCGGTGTGGGCGGTGGGTTTGGCCATCCCCCCGACCGACCTGTTAGGCGGGGACCGCCTGCTGGCCTACCTGGTGAGCCTGCCGGTGCTGATGCTGGGGGCGACCCTGGCGGTGGGGCTGGCCACCGGTCGGGAGGGCCGCCTGGTGGTCTGGCAGTTACCGGCGCTGCTCGCCGCGGCCGCGGTGCTGTCCGGGAGGGTGGCGCCGGAGCCGGGGGGCCCGATCCTGCTCGCCGCCACGGTCGTGCCGCTGCTCGGCGCGGTGCTCCTCGCCGCCCCCGGGCAGACCGTGGCCGGGCCGACCCTTCCCACCGGTCACCTGTGGCGAGGCACCGGCTACCTGGGACTGGGACTGAGCCAGGCGCTGCTGGTGATGCTGGTGCTGGGGCGGGTAGGCGCCCCCGCGCCGGTGTTGCTGCCGCTGCTGCTGGCGGTGCCGGCGACCCAGGTGTGGTTGGCCTGGCATCGGGTGGGCTGGCAGCGCATCTGGGCGGGGGGCCGGGGCTGGCCGGCCCACCAGCACCGGATCCGGGGCCTGGCCTGGGCGACCGTGGCGCCGCTGCTCGTGCCGCCGGCGGCCGCGGCGGGCCTGCTGGCCACCGCCCGACATCTGCCGTTCCAACTCTCCCGACACCCGGACGCGGCCGGGCCCGTGTTGGCGCTCGCCAGCGGTCTGCTGCTCGTGGGGGTGGTAGCCGCCAGCGGCCTGCTGGCCCTACGGCACCGGCCCGGGGCAGCCATCGCGGCGACGCTCGGGGCGGTGGTCCTGCTCGCGGCGGAACTGCCGGCGACGGTGCCGCTGGGGGACGGCTCTCCGGCGCAGACCACCACGATCATCCTGCTGGGCTGGTATGCGGCGGTGTTGGCACTGGTGGCGGTGGTGCTGTCCGACCCGGAGGCCAGCCCTCCCCGCCCAGGCCGACCGGTGCTGCTGGAGGATCGCGCGTGACCACGCTGCTGCTACCGCTGTACGTAGCGCCCGCGGCCGCCCCCGAGGCGTGGCGCGCCTGCCTGGCCGCGTGCCTGACTCCGCCACCGACCGGCACCCGCCGGTACGTGGTCGTGGACGATCCGGTCGACCCGGAGGTGTGGGAGGCCGCCGAGCAACTGACCAAAGCCGGCAATGTGGTGCTGGGCCGGGTGGCGGCCGGCTTCGCGCTCCGTCCACTCGCCGACCTGCTGGACGAGGTGGAGCGGTGGGCCGGCGGCCCCGCCACCGGCATCCTGCTGGACCAGGCACCGACGAGTCCGTTTTCGTTGGGACCGGTGTGCTTGGCCACTCGCGCGGCTCGCCGGGCGGGGCTACCGACCGTGTTGTTGAACCCTGGGGTCCCGACCGACCCAGCCTACCGGGCGCTGGGTCTGCCGGTCTGCACCTTTGAAGGCTCCTGGTGGGAGTACCAGCGCTGGAGCCGGGAGGGAGACCGCCCCGGAGACGGTCACCTGGTGCATTCGGTGCCCACCGCGCAGCTACCGGAGGCGTGGCGACTTCTCCGCACCCGCGGCGCAGGGTTCGGCCTGGTCACCGACCGGAGCCCACCGGCGACCTACGCCGGGTTGCCGAGCTGGCTACCGGAGCCGTGGGAGCTGGACTAGCCCTCCACCCGGGCCGGGGTGGATCCGGCCGCCTCGCCCCGGGGGCGCGGCTGACACGTGGGGCAGGAGTAGGACGAACGGTTGGCGAACGGTTCCCGTCGGATGGGGGTGCCACACCGGTGGCAGGGTTCCCCTTCCCGGCCGTACGCCGCCAGGGAGCGGCCGAACCAGCCCCCGTCACCGTTGATGTCCACGTACAGCGCGTCGAACGAGGTCCCGCCGGCGTCGATGGCCTCGGTGAGTACGTCCCGGACGTGGCCGAGGAGTTCCCGGACCACGGAGGCGTCCAGTTGGTCGCACCGCCGCTGCCCATGCAGCTTGGTCCGCCACAGCGCCTCGTCGGCGTAGATGTTGCCTACTCCGGAGATCATCCGCTGGTCCAGCAACGCCACCTTCACCGCCACCCGGCGGCGGCGGAGCGCCGCCACGAACCCCTCCTCGTCGAACGTGGGATCGAGCGGATCGGGGGCGATGTGGGCGATCTGGTCGGGCACACCCGTGCCGTGGTACGGCGAGATCGACAGCCCGCCGAACGTCCGCTGGTCCATGAACCACAACTGGGGACCGGCGTCCGTAAACCGGAACCGCACCCGCAGGTGCGGGTGCGGCGGTGCGTCCGCGGGCCGAAGCACCAGCTGACCGGACATCCCGAGATGCCCGATCAGGGCATCACCTCCGGACAGCGGCAACCAGAGGTACTTGCCGCGGCGACCCGCGCTGAGCAGCTTCTGCCCGGCCAGGGCGGCGGCGAAGTCGGCCGCTCCACCGGGATGACGGCGTACCGCCCGGGGATGAGCCACCTCGACCTCAGCTACCGTCCGCCCGACCACGTGCGTGGCCAGTCCTCGCCGGACCGTCTCGACTTCGGGCAGCTCAGGCATCCGGCTCCTCTCCCGCGGTCAGCTGTCGCCACGCGGCCTCCGCCGCCCGCTGCTCCGCTTCCTTCTTGCTGCCGCCGGTAGCCCCGCCGTACCGGCTGCCGGCCACGATCACCCAGGAGGTGAAGGTCTTGGCGTGGTCGGGGCCGGACTCCTCCACCTGGTATTCCGGTACCCCCAGCGAACGCTCCGCGGTCAGTTCCTGCAGGCTGGTCTTCCAGTCCAGGCCGGCGCCTCGGGCGGCCGCGTCGGCCAGCAGCGGGTCAAACAGCTTGTGGATCACGCTCGCCGCACGGTCCAGCCCGTGCTGCAGATAGATCGCCCCGAGCAGGGCCTCCAGCGTGTCCGCCAAGATGCTGGACTTGTCCCGCCCGCCGGTGGCCTCCTCACCCTTACCTAGCAGCAGGTACTGCCCCAGTCCACCCGGGCACAGCGAACGGGCCACCTTGGCCAGCGCCCGCATGTTGACCACGCTGGCGCGCAACTTGGCCAGCTGGCCCTCCGGTAGGTCCGGGTGGTTGTGGTAGAGCGCGGTGGTGATCACCAACCCGAGGACGGCGTCCCCGAGGAACTCCAGGCGCTCGTTGGTGGGTAGGCCGCCGTTTTCGTACGCGTACGAGCGGTGGGTCAAGGCACGCCGGAGCAGCGCTGGCTCTATCGGAACGCCGAACGCCGACTCCAGCGCCGCCCCGGCAGAACGAGCCACCGGCCTACGCGAACTCGATGACCTGACGGCCCTTGTAGGTGCCACAGACCTGACACACTGCGTGCGGCAGCTTCGGCTCCCGACACTGCGGGCACGGCTGGGTCGGCACCCGGGTGGTCTTCCACTGCGCCCGCCGAGAGCGGGTGTTGCTGCGCGAAACCTTACGCTTCGGTACGGCCACGGCGTCCTACTCCTCCGTCAGGGTCAACTTCTTCAAGGCAGCCCAGCGCGGGTCGATCGGCTCCTCGTGCCGGTGGTCCGCGGGCAGGTCGTCCCAGTGTGCCCCACACACCGGACACAGCCCGGGGCAGTCCTCCCGACACCGGGGGTTGCTGGGGAGTGCCAGCACCACCGCGTCCCGCACGGCCGGCTCCAGGTCGATCAGATCGCCCGGCTGCATCCGACCGACCTCATCCTCCTCGGTGGTGGCTTCGGTCGTGCTGTCGGGGTAGGCGTACAGCTCCTGGATCGACACCGTCAGCTCGTCCGCGATGGGACGCAGGCAACGGGCGCACTCACCCGCCACCGGAGTGGAAACCGTACCGGAGACTAGTACCCCCTCGGTCACCGACTCCAGCCGGAGCTCTAGCCGGAGCTCAGCCCCCTCGGGCACCCCGATCAATCCGACACCAAGATCAGGCGGCGCGGCCACGGTCCGCGAGACATGGCGGATCGCGCCAGCTGCCCGGGGCAGTGGACTGGCGTCGATGACCAGCGGCGCGCGCGGGTCGAGGGGAAGTGGGGATTCATCATGCATCATTAGGCTCCCGACCAGATTGGCCGAACTACCAGACTACCCGCCCGACCCAGAGCCGAGCCAATCGGATAGAAGAGACTAAACCTGAGGTGCCTCCCGTTCCGCCTCAGTCGGGGCGAACGACCCGATTTCCCGCAGCGCGTGCATCTTGTCTCGTCCGCGCTCAATCGAGGCCAACGCACGGGTCAAGAACTGTTCGAAGTTGGCCAGGGCGGTGTCGACGTAGTCGTCGACCTCGTCCCGCAGCCGCTGCGCCTCCCGGCGGGCCTCGTTGATGATCCGGTTGGCCTCGTGCTCCGCGGAGACCAACACCTCGTGCACGCTCACCAGCCGGGCGTGCTCCTGTTCGCCCTCGGCGATGATCCGGTCGGCTTCACGTTTGCCCGCTTCGAGGATCTTGTCCCGCTCCTCGAGGAGGTTGATGGCCCGCCGCAGCTCACTGGGCAGCTCGGCGCGCAGCTCCTCCAGGGCGTTGAGCAGCTCTTGCCGATCGATCAGGCAGTTGCGCGACATCGGCACCGCCCGTGCGTTCTCCACGGTCGCGATGATCTCGTCGATGCGCTCCAGCGCGTCCACCCGGTCCGCTCCCTGTTCTCTGGTCGGCGTCGCTACGCCGCTCCCCTCATCATGCGACCTGTCCACCCAGACAGAGTCCACCCGATCGTGCCATGTCGGGTCCGCGACACGCCCATTCTGCCGCTCTCCACCCCGACCGGTGAGCACGACGCGGGCTTACGGCGAGTCGTCAATCAATCACTGGACCGGAGAGGCAATCCCTGGGGCCGGGAGAGGCCCCGCGGTCAGGACCGACGCCGACGGCGATCAGCCCTGGCGCTGCTGGAACAGTTCGGCCATCCGGGCGGCCACCGGCCCCGGGACGTGCGCCGACACGTCCCCACCCCACCGCGCCACCTCCTTGACCAGGCTGGAAGACAGGAAGGAGTAGAGCGGGTTGGTGGGCATGAACAGCGTCTCCACCCCGGTCAACCCGTGGTTCATCTGCGCCATCTGCAACTCGTAGTCGAAGTCGCTGACCGCTCGGATGCCCTTGACCACGACCCGGGCGTCCCGGGCGCGACAAAAGTCGACCAGCAGCCCGCGGAACGACTCCACCTTCACGTTCGGGTAGTCAGCGGTGGCCTCCCGCAGCAGCGCCATCCGCTCCTCCACCGTGAACAGGCCGGTCTTCGCCTCGTTGATCAGCACGGCCACGATCACCTCGTCGAACAGCGCGGCCGACCGGGTGATGATGTCCATGTGGCCGTTGGTCACCGGGTCGAAGGAGCCGGGGCACACCACGCGCATCACGATCGCCGACCGTACCAAAGCACGGTGTCCCCGTACCGCCGCGTGCGGTCGGCGGTGATCGACTCAACCCACGTCAGGGGCCCCGAGCGCCGCGTACGTTCGATCACCACCACCGCGTCCGGGGCCAGCCAGCCGCCCGCCAGCAGCGCCGCCTGCAACTCGGTCAGTTCCGCATCGGCCAGCGCGTACGGCGGGTCGGCGAACACCACGTCGTACGGGGCGTCGGCCCCGGCGGCGAGCACCGCGCCGACCCTGCCCGGTAGGAGCCGTACCCGGTCAGCGACTCCGAGCGCGGTGATGTTGGCCCGGGCCGCCCGCACCGCCCGCGGATCCGACTCCACCAGCAGAACGTGGTCAGCGCCACGGGAGCAGGCCTCCAGCCCGACCACTCCTGAGCCGGCGTACAGGTCCGCGAATCGGGCTCCGGCCAGGTCGGTGAGGGACTCCAGGGTGCTGAACAGTCCCTCACGCACCCGTTCAGACGTGGGCCGGGTGCCCCCGCCGGTGGGGGCCACCAGCCGTCGCCCCCCGAACTGTCCGGCCACGATCCGTGTCACGCTGCTGACGCTACCGTCGGCGCGGCCCCTCCCGGCGGCTACCCCGCGCCTCCGCCACTCGCACAGGCGAAGACTCCCCTCCCACGCACTCACGCCACATTGACATCGACCGAACAGGTGAATTTTTCCTCGTCTTTTTGGTCAAATGTAGACCGGGTGAAGGGGACCGACTCTCCACATCCCGGTACAACCCACTATGGTCAGCTGGGCAAATCCCCTAATCGACGAAACCGCACCGGTCCATCCGCGGACCCGGGGCTCCCGCTCCAGACCGGACGGTGCGTCGTCCCCTCCAGACTCAAGTCACGAAGGAGTTTGCGTGAAGCGGACAGTTCTCGCGCGCCGCGTGCTCGCCGGCGCCGCCGGGGTGGCGCTCGGCCTCGGCGGCGTCGCCCTTGTCTCCGCCCCTACCCAGGCCGAGGACAGGGTGATGCAGGACACCGGGCGGTACCTCGTCGACTGCCAGACCGTGACCATCACCGCGGAGAGCCCGGACCCGGTGGTCTGGCGGGTGGTGTTCTACCCGGATGACAAGGTGCAGTACCGCTCGTCTGTCCTCTGGCAGTCCGGCGACTGGGCGACGGACGACGACCTCACCGGTGACATCCCGGCGGAGTGGAGCAGCACCGAGCTCAACGTCGAAGTGTCCATCGAGGACCTGCCGGACGGCTGGGTCGCCCCCGAGTACTGGGACCGCGCCGCCCACAAGTGGGTAGAGGTGGAGAAGAACTCCAAGAAGCGGGAGTACTCGCAACCTTGCGGCTGGGTGCCGCTGCCGGAGATCATCGAGGGTGACTGCGAGACCCCGGCCACCATCATCCTGTCCTACCGGCACCCGGACGACCAGTACCAGGACACGCCGGTCACCTACCTCATCAACGGTGAGGAGTACGCGCCGGGCCCCTACGAGCTGGAGCCGGGCACCTACGAAGTGACCGTCATCCGGGAGGGCCGCAAGAAGGACTACACCAAGACCTGGGTCTTCGAGATCCCGGAGGTCGAGTGCGACGAGCCCGGCGACGAGCCGGGTGACGAGCCGGGCGAAGGTGGCGAGCTGCCGATCACCGGTAGCACCACCACCCTGATCGCCGGCGGCGCGCTGCTACTGCTGGCCGTCGGCGCCGGGGTCTACCTGGTGGCCCGCCGCCGCCGGGTGACCTTCACCGCCTGATTCCCGCCCCGAAGGCGATCGAGGGGGTCACTGACCAATACGGTCGGTGACCCCCTCTCGTATCTGACTCAGACAAACGGACCAGCCCGATCCGCCAAGAGGCTCGATCCACCGGTTACCTGCTGCGTTGCCCGGATCCCGCCCCTACGATCAGCCAGTCAACACTTGTTCGGGTACGGCGTACCAGCGTCGGCACCTGCCGACCGAACGGGGGCGGACGCCGCAATCTCGTGATTCTTCTGTGAATCCGAAAGGAGTACGGGTGGCACGAGCGACCCTGTTCCGCCGGCTGCTGTCCCTGGCCGCCGGCCTGGTAGTGGGCGCTGCCGGTGTCGTTGGCGGGTCAACCGCTGCGACGGCCGCGGACCCGCAGGTTCCTTTCCCGGGGGAGTTCTTCCCGGTCTGTGACGGCACCAACGTCCTCCTCCTCGGCCTACCCAATGTGTCCTGGACGGTGGAGGCCGGCGAGCAACGGTTCTGGCCGGACGGCGACGAGCCGGGAAGCATCCCGCCAGGCGGCCTGGAAGCGGTCTTCGTCCCAGTGGAGGCCGGTGAGATCGTCGTCACCGGCTATGCGCAGGACGACCGCGTCGCAGCCCTGGACCGGAAGCGCCAACTGCAATGGCGGTACACCTGGGACGGTACGGACCTGCCCTGCCAGGAGTTCCCGGCCCCGAGTCTGGTGCCCGGGAGCTGCGAGGGGCCGGCCACCCTCACCATCCCTGCGATGCTCGAGGAGGTCGGGCCAACACTCCTCCGGTCGATACCGGAGGAGGTCGGGGTGGCCGGCATGACCGCCGCGGCGGAGGGGTTCTTCTCCTACCGCCTCAACGGTGAGCCGGTGGAATTCGGCTCGACTCATGAGCTGACGCCGGGCGTCCACGTGGTGACTCTGCACGGGGGCGTCGGAGGGGTGGACTTCCGCCTGCACTCGTGGGTGTTCGAGGTGCCGGAGGTCGAGTGCGACGAGCCGGGTGACGAGCCAGGCGATGAGCCCGGCGACGAGCCGGGTGACGAGCCGGGTGCGGGTGGTGAGCTGCCGATCACCGGTAGCACCACCACCCTGATCGCCGGCGGCGCGGTGCTGCTGCTGGCCGTCGGCGCCGGGGTCTACCTGGTGGCCCGCCGCCGCCGGGTGACCTTCACCGCCTGATCGCCACCTTTACGGCACGGCACGGGCCGTCGACCATCGTGGTCGGCGGCCCGTTTCCTTCTCTCCGGTTCGCTTTCTCGCCAGTCCGCTTTCCGGACACGCCACCTCACCGGCAGCTTCGCCGGTCTCCCCTGCGCCCGTTCCTCCCCGACTTCGCCGCGGTACCGGCGACTCCTGACTTTTCGTGAACACTTTCGACAGTGGACCAAGGGCGAATCTTGCCGCCCGCAACAGTGATGTAACCTTCCGTGACACCCCCACCGGCGCGCCGGTCCACAGTCGGGAACCCGACAGTTCCTCTGTCCGGAATGTAACTATTGGCGGGCTCGGGCATCAATCGTCTCCACTACTCTCGACCGCCGGTGCACCGCGCCGCAGGGTGGGCGTTCTCCGGCGCACCGGCGCCGACGAGCCGACCCTGTCACCCCCCGAAAGGAACACAGTGACCGGATTACGACTTGCTAGGCGCCTATTCGCCGGATTGGCCGGCCTAACGCTCGGGCTGGCGGGCGTCATCGCCACCGCCGCTCCGGCGCAGGCAACCAGCCCCCTCGAGACAAAGGTCGAGTACGGCGACGTCTGCCACGGCACGTACGTCGCGGTGATCGGCGGCAGCGAACAGGCCACCTACCAGTGGACGATCACCACCGACCGCGGGGAGAGCTACTGGCCGCCGCTGGACGAGGCCGTGGACACCCCAGCCGGGGAGCGCATCCTGGTCTTCGTCCCCCACGAGGCCGGGAAGATCATCGTGACCTACGAGGGCGCGCCGGCCGGGTGGCCCAAGGAGTACACCTGGACCGCCCCGCCCTTCTGCGCCCAGCTGTCGGAGCCCACCGCTACCGCCGCCACGTGCGACACCGACGCGCAGATCGCCATCCCAGAGCTGCTGGAGCGGGGCGGGCCAGCAGACCGGATCCCGGTCGTCCCCCGGGACCCGATGCCCACCGCCGTGCAGCCGCAGAGCATGGGGTACCCGTCGGCCAGCCCGATGCCTCGGGAACCGGTCACCCCGCCCGGGAGCGGTGACGCCCCCGAGCCGCCCGTCGTCCCCGCTCCCACCCCTCCGGAACAGGGCTACCGCCTCAACGGTGAGAGTGTCGAGCCTGGCTCCATCCACACCGTGGCGCCCGGCACCCACTACGTGGAGCTCGTGATCTCCGGCCTGACGATCCAGGTCTGGGAGATCACGATTCCGGCACCGGAGTGCGAGGATCCCGGTGACGAGCCGGGTGACGAGCCAGGCGAAGGTGGCGAGCTGCCGATCACCGGTAGCACCACCACCCTGATCGCCGGCGGCGCGCTGCTACTGCTGGCCGTCGGCGCCGGGGTCTACCTGGTGGCCCGCCGCCGCCGGGTGACCTTCACCGCCTGATCCCGCGGTAACGTGGGCCGCCGAGCACGCTCGGCGGCCCACGTGCGTTCTCAGTCCGCTCGGAAGATGTCGGCCGCGGTCACCGTCCGGACCTCCGGCGGGGCGTCGCGGACCTGGTGGCGGGCCTGGCCGGTGCCGGTGTGGAAGACGGAGCGCAGCTCCTTGGCGAACTCCTGCAGCAGCGCGGTCTTGCCGACCCGCCGCCGGCCCCACACCATGGCCGGCCGTGGCTGGGGTTGGCGCCACCAGCGGCGGAGCTCGGCCAACTCCCGGGTCCGGTTCACGAAGGCCATGGAGCAACTTACCCCGGAGGTAAGTAACCTCGTGGGTAAGTGACCTGAGAGGTAAGTTATCTCCGGGGCCTTCGCCGTCAGGCCTCGCTCACGATTTGTCCAGGTACTCCGCCCGCTCCGGCTCCACCAGCGCCGCCACGGTCGCGGCCAGCTCCGGGTGCTGCGCCAGCTCAGGGTCCTCCGCCAGCAACTGCTCGGCCGCGGCCCGGGCCTCTCCGATCAGTTCCGCGTCCCGCAACAGCGACAGCAGCTGCAACCGGCGCTGGGTGCCGGACTGGGCCGCCCCCAGGACGTCCCCCTCCCGGCGCTGCTCCACGTCCAGCTCCGCCAGCCGGAATCCGTCCAGAGTGGAGGCGACCGCGGCCAGCCGCTGCCGGGCCTCCGAATCGGCCGGGGCGTCGGTCACCAGCAGACACAGACCCGGGGCGCTCCCCCGACCGACCCGGCCACGCAGCTGATGCAGCTGAGAGACCCCGAACCGGTCGGCGTCCAGGATCACCATCATGGTGGCGTTGGGGACGTTCACCCCCACTTCCACCACCGTGGTGGCCACCAGCACGTCCAACTCTCCCGCGGCGAACTGACGCATCACCGCGTCCTTCTCGTCCGCGGGCAGCCGGCCGTGTAACACTCCCAGCCGCAGATCCGCCAGCGGGCCCTCGGCCAGCAGCCGCGCCACCTCCCGCACCGCCAGCGGTGGACGCGCCCCGGTGGCGGTCGGCTCGGTCTCCTCGTCGTCCCCGATCCGGGGGCACACCACGTACACCTGGTGGCCGGCGGCCACCTCCTCCCGCGCCCGCTGCCAGGCTCGCGCCAGCAGCGCCGGCTTCTCCGTCGCCGGCACCACGTGGGTGGCGATCGGTGACCGCCCCTGCGGCAACTCCTTCAACGTGGACACCGCCAGGTCGCCGTACACCGTCATGGCCACGGTCCGGGGGATCGGGGTGGCGGTCATCACCAGCACATGGGGCGGGCGCTCCGCCTTGGCGCGCAACGCATCCCGCTGCTCCACCCCGAACCGGTGTTGCTCATCGACGATCACCAACCCCAGGTCGCGGAACTCCACCCCCTCGTACAACAGGGCGTGGGTGCCCACCACGATCCCCGCCTCCCCGCTGGCCACCGCCGCCCGGGCCTGCCGGCGGGCGGCCTGTGACTGGGAGCCGGTGACCAGCACCACCTGGGTGCCGTCGGCGGCGCCGTCCAACTGCCCGGCCCGCCCCAGTGGACCCAGCAACTCGAGCAGGCTGCGGTGGTGTTGGGCGGCGAGCACCTCGGTAGGGGCCAACAACGCCACCTGCCCACCGGCGTCCACCACCTGCAACGCCGCTCGCAAAGCGCAGAGCGTCTTACCGGACCCCACTTCGCCCTGCAACAGTCGATGCATCGGGTGTGGACGCGCCAGCTCCGCGGCGATCTGCTCGCCCACCCGGCGCTGCCCGTCGGTCAACTGGTACGGCAGGGCGGCATCGAACCGGGCCAGGAGGCCACCCGGCTTCCGCGGGCGGGGAGTGGCCGGCCACTGCTGTGCCCGTCGGCGCCGTTGCACCAGCGTCAACTGCAGCGCGAACGCCTCGTCCCAGGTCAATCGGCGCCGCGCCGACGCCAGCGTCTGCCACGACGAGGGTCGGTGGATGTCCCGCAGGGCCACCCCCAGCTCCACCAGCTGCCGCTGCTGCCGCACCCACGCCGGTAACGGGTCCGGGGGCATGGTGACCACGTCCAGCACGGTCCGGATCGCTTTGGTCAGCTCCCAGCTGGTGACCTCTTTGGTCGCCGGGTAGATCGGGATGATCTCCGAGGCGAAGTCCTCCGCCACACCTTCGGCGGGCTCGTCCAGCAGCTCGTACTTCGGGTGGGCCAGCTGTCGAACCTGGTTGCGGCCGGATCGGTAATCGCTGACCTTGCCGGCGAACAGCCCCCATCGCCCCGGTCGCAGCTGCTTCTCCAGCCAGGTCAGCGGCCGCTTCCCGAAGAACACCAGGGTGAGGGTGCCGCCGGAGTCGTCCGTGACCACCGCCTCCAGTACAAACCCGGACCGGTGGCGCATCGGGCGGGAGCGGGCCGACAACACCCGGGCCTGCACCGTCACCTGCTCATCCACGGTGAGCTGGCTGATGTCGGTGTAGCTGCCCCGCTGCTCGTACCGGCGAGGCAGGTGGAACAGCAGGTCCCGGACCGTGTGCAGGTCCAGCTCCCGCGCTAGCTTGACGTGCCCCTTCCCCACCACCTTGGACAGGGGAGTGTCAAAGTCGACCGTCACTCCACCCCCACCAGCAGCGGATAGTGCGGTTGCCCGCCGTGGTGCACCTGCACCTCCACAAACGGCCACGCCTCGGCCAGGTGGTCGGTGAGCGCGGCGGCCAGCCCGGCCGGAGCATCCACTCCGAGCACCACACTCACCAACTCGCCACCGCCGCCCAGCAGCCGATCCAGCAACTGGATCGACACCTCGGTCACATCCGTCCCGATCAGATGCACTTCGTCTTCCACCAAGGCCAGCACATCCCCGGCCCGGCACCGGCCGGCCACGGTGAGCGCGTCCCGGGCGGCCCGACAGACCTGGGCGTACCGGCAGGCCCCGGCCGCCTCCGCCATGGCGATCACGTCGTCGTCGAACCGGCGGGACGCTTCCCGGACCGCCAGCGCCGCCAGCGCCTGCACCGGTGAGCGGGTAGGCACCACCGATACCCGGATCCCTTCCCGGTCCGCCTCGGTCGCCGCGGTGGTGGCCACCGCCTGCGCGTCCGGGTCATTCGGCAGCACCACCACCTCCCCGGCCCCGGTGGCCCGGATCGCGGCCAGCATCTCCTCAGTGGACGGCGGGCTACCCACCACCACCGCCCCCTCCCGCTGGAACAACTCCACCAGCCCGTCCCCGTTGGCCACCACCACGGCGGCTCGTCCGGCGTGCGGTCGGGGCCCCTCAGCGAGGTGGGGGGTCTCTCCCGGCCTCACCTCGACCAGCCGGGTGATGGAGATCTGGCGGGGGCGGCCGGCCGCGAGCCCGGCCTCCACCGCGGCCCCGGCATCGGCTACGTGCACATGCACCTGCCAGGTGCCCTCGCCGGCATCCGCGATCACCAGGGAGTCCCCCGACGCCGCCAGGGTACGCCGCAGCTGCTGGACCGCCGGCTCGGTCGCGTCCAGCAGGTACTGCACCTCGTACCGGTCAGCCGCGCTGGGCCGTGGCTCACCGCTCGCGGACGTGGGCACCACCACCGGCAGCTGCCGCGGGGGCCGCTCGCCGGTGACCACCTCCACCAAGGTGTCCAGCAACACCACCAAGCCGCGCCCCCCGGCGTCGACCACTCCCGCGGCCGCTAGCACGGGTAACTGCCCGGGGGTGCGGGCCAGCGCCTCGGCCGCCCCCTCCGCCGCGGCCCGGATGACCGTGGCCAGGTCACGGTCGGTGGCCAACCCGGCGGCGCGCGCCGCGGCACCGGCCACCGACAGGATGGTCCCTTCCACCGGCTCCGCTACCGCGGTGTAACTGGCCTTGGCCGCCCCGGCCAGCGCATCGGCCAGCTCCGCGCCCTCGACCGCCGCCGCACCGGCGAGCGGGTCGGCCAGCCCGCGCAGCCACTGCGCAAAGATCACCCCGGAGTTACCCCGGGCACCTAACAGCGCCCCCCGGGCCATGACCCGGAGCACATCACCCACCAGCTCCGAGGAGGGTGCTCCGCCCTCCTCGGTCGGTGCGGTCAGCGCCCGGTGGGCGGCGGAGAACGTGCGGAGCAGGTTGGTGCCGGTGTCTCCGTCCGGCACCGGATAGACGTTCAGCTGGTTGATCTCGCGCTCGTGGCGGCGCAGTGCCGCCAACCCGGCGGCGCCCCACTGACGCACACCGGCGGCATCGAGAACCTCCCGCACGGCGGGAAGTCTAGTGGTGGCCTCAGATAGTCGCGTCCGCTCGTTACCGAATGCGGAAGATTCGCCTGGTGTCTCCCGATGGTCGGTATCGCCCCCGCGGCCGTGGGGGTAAGCCACCGGCCATCATCGGTCGGCCAGACGGAGCAGCTAGACTGTCAGGGTTGCCCGCGGCCTCGCGGGCTGCTCGCAATCCCAGTGACGGCAGGAGAGACCCGTGTCCCGCGTGTGTGACATCTGCGGCAAGAAGCCCGGCTTTGGCAACAACGTGTCCCACTCGCACCGACGGACCCGGCGCCGCTGGATCCCGAACATCCAGACGGTGCGCACCCCGGCCGGGGGTGGGAACACCCGTCGACTGCGGGTGTGCACCTCCTGCCTGAAGGCCGGCAAGGTCGCTCGCGCCGCCTGACGGACAGTCGGGTGGGCGGTGGGTCGGGGTCACAGATCCCGACCCAGCGACACCACCTCTGGTGACCCTCGGTAGTAACCGAAGTCCGGGATCCGGTGGTAGCCCGCGGCCAGGTAGAGGCTGATCGCCTCCGGCTGCCGCTGCCCACATTCCAAGATCATTCGGTGTCGGCCGTGTGAGCGCGCCGACTCCTCCACCGCGGCCAACACCCGTCGGGCCACTCCCCGCCGACGCGCCTGGGGGCGGGTGTACATCCGCTTCAACTCGGCCACGGTCGGATCGCCGGCGAACGTGCGCCAGCCGCCGCAGGCGACCGGTTGGTGGTCGAGGTAGGCGACCAGGAACGCCCCGTGCGGCGGCACGAACTCCTCCGGGTCGACCGGAGTCTCATCCCCCGGCCCGCCGTACCGGGCCCCCAGGTCGGCGAGCGCGTCGGCGATCAGGGCCTGGGCCACCACCGAGTCGTACCGGACCTGCCGGATCACCACCGCCTCGCCCTGATTGGTGGTCTCCGGTTCCAGTCCCGCTCCGGCGCCTCCGTTCGTGCTGAACTCCATGGTCCCCGAGGCTACGCCCGCCGGAAGTGGTCCCAGCCACCCGGTCGCGGATACGGCTTACCATCCACAGTGACCCCGGTGCCGGCCCGTACCTCGCCAATCGGCCGCCACCCCTCCGGCAACGGCACATCGTCCGGGAAAGTGGCCACCAAGGGATGATCGTCTCCGCCGGCCAGGATCCAGTCGTACGGGTCCACCCCCAACGCCTCGGCGGTGTTCCGCAACGGCTCCGGCAGCGTGAACGCGTCCCGCCACAGGTCGATGGCGACCCCGCTGGCTTCCGCGATGTGACCGACATCGGCCAACAGTCCATCCGAGACGTCGATCATCGCGCTCGCCCCGAGCGCGGCCGCCGCCAACCCCGCCCGGTACGGGATCTGCGGTCGCCGATACGCCTCCACCAGCAGCCGAGGAGACCGGAACCCGCGGGACAGCACCGCCAACCCGGCGGCGGCGTAACCGATCCGGCCCGCCATCGCCACCCGGTGCCCTGGCCGCGCCCCCGCGCGGGTCACCAGCGGCCGGCCGGCGAGATCACCGAGAGCGGTGACCGCCACCGTCAGCGTCGGGGAGGCGGTCACATCTCCCCCCACCACCTGGGCCCCCACCTGGGACGCCTCGGCCACGATCCCGTCCGTCAACCCCTCCAGCCAGGCCACCTCCAGCTCCGGTGGCGCGCACAGCGCTACCAGCAAGGCGGTGGGGGTGGCCCCCATCGCCACGATGTCGGCGAGATTGGCCGCCGCGGCCCGATGCCCCACGTCCACGGGGCTGGACCAGTCCGGGCGGAAATGCCGCCCGGCCACCAAGGCATCGGTACAGGCGACCACCCGGCCGTCCGGCGCGGCCACCACCGCCGCATCATCCCCCGGGCCAAGTAGCACCGACGGTCCGGTGGTCAACCGGGCGGTGATCCGAGCGATCAACCCGAACTCCCCGGTCCCCGTCACGCTCATGGCACACACACCTACCCCTCTCGCCTGCCCCGTACGGTAGTTTCACGGGCAGGTCGCCGCCCACGGCGGCGGAAGGAGGGCGTGTCGTGGTTCAGGCCTACATCCTGATCCAGACCGAGGTCGGTAAGGCCCGGGAGGTAGCGACGGCGATCCGCAACATCGAGGGTGTGGTGAGAGTGGACGCCGTCACCGGCCCATACGACGTGATCGTGCTCGGCGAAGCCCGCACCGTCGACGAGCTCGGCAAGCTGGTCGTCAGCCGGGTTCAGGGGGTGGCTGGCATCACTCGGACCCTGACCTGCTCAGTGGTACACCTGTAGATGTGGATCCGGTAACTCGTTCGGCGGCCCGACTGGCCGCGCTGGTCGCTGTCCCGGTCGCGGTACTGGTGGGGATCGGGTCGCTGCTGCTCCTCGGTAACGCCGCTGACTCCCCCTCCGAGTCGCCGCCGAGCTCCGCGCCCGCTCCGGTGGTCACCGACCCGGTCGAGATGTCGACCCGGGAGCTGACCGAGTGGGAAGAGGTGGTCTGTCGGGCGCTGTTGGCCCAGGTTCCGGCGGAGGTGGACGGGTTGGCGCAGCGGCCGGTCACCGCCGGATCCGAGCAGAACGCCGCGTACGGGGAACCGCCGATCACCCTCGAGTGCGGGGTGGAGGCCGACTACCAGCTGACCGACCAGGTCTTCCCCGGTTCCGGGGTGTGCTGGCACGCCACGGAGCAGGAGGACGCCACCGTCTGGGTCACCCTGGATCGCGAGGTGCCGGTCCGGGTGACCGTGCCGAACCACTATGACGCCCCGTACCAGCGGGTGATCGAATTCTCTCCGGTGATCATCGAGACCATCCGCTCCGCTGAGGGGCCGAGCGGCTGCGACGGCTGACGTACGCCGGCGGCCCCCCACCGCCGGCGACTACGACCACCGTGGTCGGTCAGCGCAGCCCGCTGCCGCGCCGCAGCGCGGTACGCACCAACCGGGACACCAGCTTGGAGTAGGGCAGCCCGCTCTCCGCCCACATCCGGGGGAACATGCTGTGCGGGGTGAACCCGGGCATGGTGTTGATCTCGTTGAGGTAGATCTGATAGTCCGGGGTGACGAAGAAGTCGACCCGCGCCAGCCCGGCACAGTCCAGAGTGGTGAAGGTCATCGCGGCGTACCGCTGGATGGTGGCGGTCACCTCCGGCGGCAGGTCGGCCGGGATGTCGAACTCGCAGACGTCCTCGAGGTACTTGGCCTCAAAGTCGTAGAACTCGCGCCCGCCCCCGATCCGGATCTCGGCCAGGGTGCTCACTTCCGGCTCGCCGCCGTACTCCCCTTCCAGCACCCCGCATTCGATCTCGCGCCCGTCCACCCCCTGCTCCACCAGCACCTTGGGGTCGATCTCCCGGGCGACGGCGATCGCTTCCTCCAGTTGGGACCAATCGGTGACCTTGGTGATTCCGAACGAGGAACCGGCCCGAGCCGGCTTGACGAACACCGGCAGCTTCAGCCGCTGCTGGTCGGCCTCGGACAGGCTGGCACCGGGCCGCAGCACCACGTACGGCGTGCTGGGGATGCCGGCGGCGACGGTGAGCCGCTTGGCGAACTCCTTGTCCATGGCGGCGGCGGAGGCGAACACTCCCGCCCCCACGTACGGGATACCGGCGAGTTCCAGCAGCCCCTGGATGGTGCCGTCCTCACCGTAGGCGCCGTGCAGCAGGGGGAACACCACGTCCACTTCCCCGAGCGCACGCACCCCTTCGGTGGCGTCGCGTACCACCAGGCCGCGACTGGCGGGGGCGGCCGGCAGGATCACTTCGGCGCCCGTACCAGAGGTGATCTCCGGTAGACCCCGGTCGGTGATCGCTAGGCGTTGCGGGTCACCGTCGGCGAGCACCCACTGCCCCTCGCGGGTGATGCCGATCGGCACCACCTCGAACTCATCCGGGTCGAGCGCGGCCAGGACACAGCCGGCACTGACGCAGGAGATCGGGTGTTCAGGGCTGCGGCCGCCGAACACGACCGCCACGCGGATCTTCCGTACGCTCACCGGCCCGACCCTACCGCGATGCTTCCCGCGGTGGGGAAGGTCCCGGGGAAAACGTAGGCTGGTAAGAAAGATCCCCCATTTCGATGGATGGAGCCCCGAATGATCACCCTGTACGAGGTGGCGGGGCCGGGACCGGGCCGGTTGGCCACCATGGCCCGGCCACCGGGCGGGGCGGACCTTCCCGCCGCTATGGCACAACTGGCGCAATCGGGGGTACACACCCTGGTCTCCGCGTTAGAGGACAGTGAGGCGGCGCTGCTGGGGCTCTCCGAGGCCCCGGTGCACGCTCAGGCGGTGGGGCTGTCGCTGCTGCGGTTCCCGATCCCCGACGTCACCGCTCCCCCACCCGAGGCGCTGCCGGCCGTGTTGGCGCTCGCGGACCGGCTCGCCGATGAGATTCGCTCCGGTCGGTACGTGGTCACCCACTGCCGGGCGGGAATCGGCCGGTGTTCGATGCTGGCCGGCGCCACGCTGGTGCGGTTGGGCACCCCGCCGGACCAGGCCTGGGAGTTGATCCGGGCGGCCCGGGGGTGGCCGGTGCCCGACAATGCCGCGCAGGAGCGCTGGCTGTACACGGTGGCCCAGGCCAGCTGACCCGGACTGACCCGACTGGCCCCACTGACCCGACTGGCCCCGTTAACTGGGCACCCGGTACAATTGGCGGCTGCGGCACGTTCGGTTAAATACGTCCAGTGCCGTCAATCCTGTATCGGGTAATTCCGCAAGGATTACCCTGCTTCACCCAACCGGCGACGACTCGCTGCTGATCCACACTGGATCAGAACGTCGCCGGACCAGGCTCACCCATGCGACGGGTGCTGACCATGAGGAGGTGACCACCGTGGCAGACGGTGACAGTAGTCGCCGGCACCGTGCTGGCGACTCCGGTGGTCAACCTCCTGTCTCCGCCAGCTCGGTGCGCTAGCCCCCAACTCAGTCCGCCCAGCGGGTACTCCCGCCCGCGTGGGCCCCGGCGATGCGCGCCGCCCATGTCGTGATCCTGCCTCGGGCAGATCGAACGCCCTTTGCGTGACCGATCCGACCAGCGTGGTGCGCGGCAAGGAGGAGACATGGTGACCAAGCTGCGTGAGCTGACCCACGATGGTGACCTGGCGTCGCTGCGGGAGTGGCTGGCCGAGAACGGCACCCTGGACATCACCGACACGCTGGCCCGGCTGTCTCCCGCCGAGCGCGCCGTGTCCTTCCGGCTCCTGGACAAAGACCGCGCGCTGGCGGTGTTCGAGGCCCTGGACCCGCTGCACCAGCAGCAGCTGTTGGAGGGGCTGCGGGACGAACGGGTCCGGGAACTGTTCGGCAGCCTGGAGGCCGACGACCAGGCCCGGCTGCTGGACGAGGTACCGGCGGCCGTCGCCGCCCGGCTGCAGGCCGGATTGCCGCCGGAGCAGCGGGCCGCCACCGCCGCCCTGCTGGGCTACCCCGCCGGCTCGGCCGGCCGGATCATGACCCCGGACTTCACCAACGTCCGGGCCAGCATGACCGCCGCCGACGCCCTGGCCAAACTGCGCCGGGCCGGCCGCCGCCCGACCCGGGCCCAGACCCTGGTACTCCCGGTCACCGATGATCAGCGGCGGCTGATCGGGGTGGTGGACCTGGCGGACCTGGTCACCGCCGCCCCCACCACCCGGATCCGGGACCTGATGCAGCCGGAGACCCAGTCGGTCCGGGTGGACGACGACCAGGAGTACGCGGCCCGACTGATGCAGGAGGCGGACCTCATCGCCCTGCCGGTGGTCGACCGGGAGGACCGGCTGGTCGGGATGATCACAGTCGATGACGCGATGGAGGTCCTGGAGGTCGAGGGCACGCGAGACTTCTCCCGAGCCGGGGGCGCCGAACCACTGGAGCAGCCCTACCTGTCGGCGGGGGTGCTGCGGATGGCCGGCAAGCGGGCACCCTGGCTGCTGATGCTGGGGGTCGCGATGACCCTCACCGTGGTGGTGCTGCAGGCGTTCGAGAACGCGCTGGCGGCGCTGCCGGTACTGGCGTTCTTCATCCCGCTCCTGATCGGAACCGGCGGCAACTCCGGCGCCCAGGCGGTCACCCTGGTGGTCCGGGCGATGGCGGTGGGCGAAGTCCGCCCGGGTGACCTGTTCCGCATCGTCTTCCGGGAGATCCGGGTGGGTGTCCTCCTCGGAGGAATGTTGGCGGCGCTCGCGTTCCCGATCGTCGCGGTGGCCTATTCGGTGCCGGTCGGAGCGGTGGTCGGGCTGACGCTGATCGGGCTGGTCACCTGGGCGTCGCTGGTGGGTGGCATGCTGCCGCTACTGGCTCGCAAGATCGGCATCGATCCGGCGGTGGTGTCCTCCCCCATGGTCACCACCCTGGTGGACACCACCGGCGTCCTGATCTACTTCCTGATCGCCTACGCCCTGCTCGGCAACCAGCTCAGTCTCTGATCCACCGTGGCCTAGGCACGGGCGGCGGCGTCCAGGGCGGCGGTCAGGTCGGCGAGTAGGTCATCGGTGTCCTCAATGCCGCAGGACAGGCGCACGAATCCGGCCGGCACGTCGTCACCCCACTGGGCCCGCCGGTCGGCGGTGGTGTGCAAGCCCCCGAACGACGTGGCCGCGGTGACCAACCGGGAATTCGCCAGGAACGTCGCCACCGCCTGCGCCGACCCGAGGTCGAACGAGACCACCCCCGGTAGCCGCCGCATCTGCCGCACCGCCACCGGGTAGGCCGGGTCGTCCGGCAACCCCGGCCACCGCACCCCGGACAGATCCGACCGGGCGGCCAGCATCGCGGCTACCGCGGCCGCGTTCCGGGTCTGCCGGGCCAGGCGCAGATCCAGCGTCGCCAGGGACCGGTGCGCCAGCCAGGCGTCGAACGGTCCCGGCACCGCGCCGGTGGCGTCCCGCCACTGCCGCAGCTGCGCCAGCAGCGCCCCGTCCCGGCTGGCCACGTACCCCATCAACAGGTCGGAGTGGCCGGACAGCGCCTTGGTGCCGGAGGCGAGCACCAGATCGGCGCCGAGCGCCAGCGGCTGCTGTCCCAGCGGGGTGGCGGTGGTGTTGTCCACCGCCACCAGCGCCCCGGCCGCGTGGGCGGCGGCCGCCAGCTCCTCGATGTCGCACACGTCCAGCTTCGGGTTGGCGGGGGTCTCCAACAGCACCAGGCGGGCCCCGTCCAGCGGCGGGTACGGACCGGCGGTCGGCATCAGCCGCACCAGCACCCCGTGCTGGCGCAGCCAGCCGGCGGCGAACCCCCGCACGGCGTAGTAGCCGTCGGCCGGCAGCACCACCGTGTCCCCGGGGCGCAGCACGGCCAGCAGCAGCCCGGTGATCGCCGCCTGGCCGGAGGCGAAGGTCAGGGCCTGGCCGCCCTCCAGCTCCCCGATCGCCTCCTCCAACCGCCGCCGGGTGGGGTTGTCCACCCGCGCGTACCAGTCCTTATCGGCCGGTCGCCCGATCGTCGGGTCCAGGTGGTACGGCGCGGCGAACACCGGTCCGGGGAGAAACGGCTCCCCCGGCACCGGGTCCGGTAGGCCGGCTCGGACACATCGGGTCCCGTCCCGGTAGCCGTCCGCCATCACCCGACCTCCTCACATCACTCTGGTTTGGTCGACCGCGACATCAACGCCGCTACCGCCTCTCGCGGATCCAGCCCTTCATGGCACACCCGCTCCACCTGTTCGGTGATCGGCATCTCCACCCCATGTGCCCGGGCCAGGTCCCGAATGGCCAGACAACTCTTGACCCCCTCGGCGGTCTGCCGGGTGGCCGCCTGCGCCTCCGCCAGGCTCTCGCCCCGCCCCAGGTGCTCGCCGAAGGTGCGGTTGCGCGACAGCGGCGACGAGCAGGTCGCCACCAGGTCGCCCAGGCCGGCGAGCCCCGCGAAGGTGAGCGGATCCGCCCCCAGCTGGACCCCCAACCGGGCCGTCTCCGCCAACCCCCGGGTAATCAGGGTCGCCTTGGTGTTGTCCCCGAACTGCAGGGCGGTGGCCATCCCGTACGCCAACGCGATCACGTTCTTCACCGCCCCGCCGAGTTCGCAGCCGGTGACGTCGTGGTTGGTGTAGGGACGGAAGTACGGGGTGGTGGACGCCTGCTGGACCGCGGTGGCGCGAGCCGAGTCGATGCTGGCGACCACGGTGGCCGCCGGCTGCTCGGCGGCGATCTCCGCGGCCAGGTTGGGGCCGGAGACCACCACCACCCGCTCCAGCGGCACCCCGGCGGCTTCCACGATCACCTCGCTCATCCGCTTGGTGGTGCCGAGCTCGATCCCTTTGGCGAGGCTGACCAGGGTGGCTTCCGGCTCCACCCAGCGCCGCCACTGCACCAGGTTGTCCCGCAGCGTCTGGGACGGGACCGCCAACACCACCAGCGCGGCCCCCCGGAGCGCCTGCTCCGGGTCGGCGGTGGCGGTGATCCGTTCCGGCAACCGGATTCCGGGCAGATACTCCGGGTTGGTGCGGGTCTCACGGATCGCCTCGGCCACCTCCGGCCGGCGGGCCCACAGGGTGACGTCGTTGCCGGCGTCGGCGAGCACCTTCGCGTACGCGGTGCCCCACGACCCGGCCCCTAGCACTACCGCCCTCACCGAGCACCGTCCCGTCGTGACTCCGCCCCCCACAGCGCCGGGGGCGGTGGTTCCTCCCGTACCTGCGCCAGCAGCTCCTGTAGGCGCAGCATCACCTGTTCGGTGATCTCCTGCAGGACCGCGTTGGTGACCGGGACGTCCCGGTAGGCGGACAGGTCGATCGGTGGCCCGGCCATCACCGTGACCGGAGTGCGTAGCCGCAGCCGCAGCTTCCGCGTACGCGGGTGGATCAAGTGCTGGGCTCCCCAGTTGACCACCGGCACCACCGGGGCGCCGGTCTCCAGCCAGAGCCGGGCCACTCCGGTGCGGGCCCGCATCGGCCACAACTGCGGATCGCGGGTGATCGTGCCCTCCGGGTAGATCACCACCGCGTCGCCGGCCCGCACCGCCTCGGCGGCGCTCGCCAGCGCCTGCGCGGCGTCCACGGTGCCTCGGCGGACCGGAATCTGCCCTAGCCGGTGCAGGATTCGGCCGATGACCGGTACGTCGAATACCCCCTGTTTGGCCAGGAACTGCGGCCACCGGCCCTGGTCGTAGACGTAGTGGGCGACCACCAGCGGATCCGCGTACGAGATGTGGTTGGAGACAATGATCACCCCACCGCTGGCGGGCAGCTGCTCCCGCCCCCGCCAGTCTCGGCGGGTCAGCACCAGCAGCGGCGGCTTCAGCAGCACCACCGCCAACCGGCGCCAGAATCCGAGTCTGCGCCGCGACACCCACTCACCTTCCCATCCGCCGACCCACACCACGATCCCGGTATCGGTCCGCCGACATCATTCCCGGTCCCGGACGCTACCGCTAGTGCCCACCGACGCTTCGCCCCCTCACCCTGGTTCCGCTCCGCACCACCGGTGCCAGGATGGACCGGTGACCGACCGGTGGTACGTGGTGGTGCCGGTGAAGCCGCTCCCGGTGGCCAAGTCGCGGCTACGGGCCGACGTGCCCGCCTGGCTGCACCACCAGCTGGTGCGGGCGCTGGTGCTGGACTCGGTCGAGGCGGTGCTGGCCTGCCCGCTGGTGGCCGCCACCGTGGTGGTGACCGCGGACGCGGAACTGGCCGAGGCGGTGACGCGGCTGGGGGCCCGGGTGTGCCCGGATCCGGGTGGGGGCCTGAACGCGGCGGTGACGGCCGCGGCGGAGCAGATCGGGCCCGCTCACCCGGTGGCGGTGCTGACCGGGGACCTCCCCGCGGTCCGGCCGGAGGAGATAGCGGCCGCGCTCCACGCCGCCGCCACGTCTCCGGATGCCGCCAGCTTTGTCCCGGACGCGGCCGGTACCGGCACCACGATGCTGGCGGCCCCTCCGGGGGTCCCGCTACCGCCCCGATTCGGAGTGGACTCGGCCGCCGCCCACGCCGCCGCGGGCGCCCGTCGCCTGACCGGGGATTGGCCAGGACTGCGTCGGGATGTGGACACCGCCGCCGATCTGGTCGCCGCCGCCGGGTACGGGCTGGGCCGCCGTACCCGCCGGCTGTGGCCGGTCGGTGCTACCGTGCCGGGTATGCAGGGCACAGTCGCCGAGTTCGACCCGGACACTCAGACCGGGGCGCTGCTGCTCGACGACGGGCGGCGGCAACGGTTCGAGGCCGCGGCCTTCGCCGCCTCCGGGTTGCGGCTGTTGCGGCTGGGGCAGCGCGTGCAGGTGGAGTACGCCCCGGACGGCACGATTCAGCGGATCGCCGTGCCGACCATGCGCGGCTACTGATCCCGGCAGATCGTCCAGCCCCGGTCCGGACCAGGGCGAATCACGCCAGAATGGGGGAATGGACGGCCCGCTGCTTCCCGACGGCCGGTTGCTGAACCGAGAGTTGTCGTGGCTTGACTTCAACGCCCGGGTACTCGCGCTGGCCGAGGATCCCCGCACTCCGTTGCTGGAGCGGGTGAAGTTCCTGGCCATCTTCGCCAGCAACCTCGACGAGTTCTACATGGTCCGGATCGCCGGCTTGTCCCGCCGGGCCAGCACGGGATTGCCGGTACGAGGCCAGGACCGGCTGCCGGCCCGGGAGCAGCTCGCGGTGGTGGCGGCCCGGACCGCGGAGCTGGTGGCCCGGCACGCCCGCTGCTTCCAGGAGGAAATCCAGCCGCAGCTGGCCAAGGAACAGATCCAGGTGGTGTCCTGGGCGGACCTGGGCCCGGCGGATCAGCAGCGACAGCACACGTTCTTCCGGGACCAGATCTTCCCGGTACTGACCCCGCTGGCGGTCGATCCGGCGCACCCGTTCCCCTACATCTCCGGGTTGTCACTGAATCTCGCGGTGACGGTGCGGGATCCCGCCGGTGGACCGGAGCGGTTTGCGCGGGTGAAGGTGCCCAACAACGTGCCCCGGTTCGTATTGGTCGACGAGGACGCGGCCACGGGAAGCGGTGACCGCCCCGGAACCTCCTCCGTCCGAGGGGCGACTACCGGATACCGGTTCCTCCCGTTGGAGGAACTGATCGCTGTCCATCTGGATCAATTGTTTCCCGGCATGCAGATCGTGGAGCATCATCTGTTCCGGGTGACCCGGAACGCCGAGTACGAACTCGACGAAGACCGGGACGAGGATCTGTTGCAAGCGCTGGAGCGGGAGCTGG
Source organism: uncultured Actinomycetota bacterium (assembly GCA_963809545.1). Taxonomy (GTDB): domain Bacteria; phylum Actinomycetota; class Actinomycetes; order Mycobacteriales; family Micromonosporaceae; genus Natronosporangium. The sequence continues at coordinate 257,064 of CAWEKD010000011.1, forward strand.
CGCAGCGCCGGTTTGGTCCGCCGGTCCGGTTGGAAGTGGCGTCCTCCATGTCTCCGCACGTACTCCAGTTGCTGGTGCGGGAGCTGGAGATGGATCGTCATGACGTCATCAGGGTGCCGGGGTTGCTCGACCTGTCCGCCCTGCAGCAAATCTACGACCGAGTGGAGCGGCCGGATCTGAAGTACCCGCCGTTCGTACCGGCCACCCACCCCAGGCTGCGGGAGGGGGAGAGTCCGCGCAGCATGTTCGCCACCCTGCGCGACGGTGATGTGCTGGTGCACCACCCGTACCATTCCTTCTCCACCAGCGTGCAACGGTTCATCGAGCAGGCGGCGGCCGACCCGCAGGTGCTGGCCATCAAGCAGACGCTCTACCGCACCAGTGGGGAGTCGCCGATTGTGAACGCACTGATCGACGCCGCCGAGGCCGGTAAACAGGTCGTGGTGTTGGTGGAAATCACCGCCCGCTTCGACGAGCTGGCCAACATCGGTTGGGCGCGGGTGCTGGAGCGGGCCGGCTGTCACGTGATGTACGGGTTGGTGGGGTTGAAGACTCACTGCAAGACCGCGCTGGTGGTCCGGCAGGAGAATGGCCAGATCCGTCGCTACTGCCATATCGGCACCGGCAACTACCATCCGCGTACCGCTCGGCAGTACGAGGATTTCGGGCTGCTCACCGCTGATCCGGAGGTGGGCGCGGACTTGACCGATCTGTTCAACACCTTGACCGGTTACAGCCGGCAGACCAGCTACCGCCGGCTGTTGGTGGCGCCGTACGGGATTCGGGAGGGGCTGCAGGCCCGGATCGAGGCGGAGATCGCCAAGGCCCGGGCGGGTGAGCCGGCGTTGTTGCAGTTCAAGATGAACGCTCTCGTAGATGACCAGTTCGTGGACGCGCTCTACCGGGCTTCTCAAGCCGGAGTCCAGGTGGATCTCCTGGTGCGTGGAATGTGCACACTCCGCCCCGGGGTCCCGGGACTGTCGGAGCGGATCCGGGTGCGCTCCATCCTCGGACGGTTCCTGGAACATTCCCGGATCTACCGATTCGGTGCTGACCCGGAGACCGCCGAAATCTGGATCGGTTCGGCGGATCTCATGGAGCGTAATCTGGATCGCCGGGTGGAGGCGCTGGTCCGGGTCACTGATCCGGTGGCACGGGCGGATTTGATGCGGGTGCTGTCGGTGGCGATGAGTGACCGGTGCGAGGCGTTCCTGCTGAGATCGGACGGGGAGTGGGTTCGCTACCTTCCCCCGGATCCGCTCGATCTGCAAGAGACCTTGCTGCGCCAGGCCTTGGCCACCGGGTAGGGCGTGATGCTCCCCGACCATCTGCCTGACGACACCGGTGCGACGCCGCCCCACGCCGCCGGCGGGGTGGTGTGGCGTCTGGACAGACCCGCGGTTGCTGGTCGATGGACCGGGTCCGACGGGCCGGATCCTCGCCGGGTATGTCTGGTGCATCGTCCCCGACAAGACGACTGGACTCTTCCGAAGGGGAAGCTGGAGCCCGGGGAACATCCGTTGGAAGCAGCGGTTCGGGAGGTGCGGGAAGAGACGGGGGTGGACGCGGTACCACAACTTCCGCTGCCGACGATCCGGTACCGGACTCCCGATAGTGGTTGGAAACTTGTCCAGTTCTGGGCCATGGTGGCCGGAGCGGACGTGGCGGTTCCTACCTCTGAAGTGGATCAGGTGGTGTGGCTGCCGGCCGCGGAGGCGGTCCACCGGGTCAGCTATCCGACCGACGCGGAGCTGCTCCGCCATTGGATGGCGCTGCCTCCGGTGACCGGAGTCGTGCTGCTGGTCCGGCATACCGACGCCGGGAGCCGGGACGACTGGGAGGGGGACGATGCGGATCGGCCGCTGTCCGCGATCGGGATGGCGGACGCCGAGGCGTTGAGCCGGTTGCTGGCGTTGTTCTCCCCTAGCCGGCTGGTCTCGGCCACTCCCCTACGGTGCCGACAGACTCTGGCGCCGCTCGCCCGCGCGGTCGGTCGACCGGTGGAACCAGCACCGGTGTTTGACGAGGCCACCGGGGACGTGGTGGCGGCGGCGGAGCGGATACGCGAGTTGGCGGTTACCGGCGGCACTACCGTGGTGTGCTCGCAGAAAACGATGATTCCCGCGGTGCTCGCTCAGGTGTCCGCTGGTGCGCGGCATTCCCACGCTGACACATACGAAGCGGGCCGGAGCGGTGGCTTCACCACCGTCAAGGGCGACGGTTGGTGCCTACCATTCTCCGGCCCGCTACTGCTGACGACCGCCCGGTTGACCAAGGCCGACCGACTTCCGCCGGGGAGGCAGTGACGCCACCGCACGGAGTCGGATCCCGTTGCGCACGATCAGCGCCGCTTCGTGGCCTTCTTGGCGGGAGTACGCTTCGCCGTGGTCTTCTTAGCGGTCACGCTCTTACGCGGGGTGGCCTTCTTCGCCGCGCTCTTACGCGCGGTGGTGGTGGTCTTCTTCGCCGCCGCCTTCGTGGCCTTGGTGGCCTTGGTGGTGGTGGCCTTCTTCGCCGCCGCCTTCGTGGCCTTGGTGGCCTTCGCCGCGGTGGTCTTCTTCGCTGCGGTGGTCTTCTTCGCCGCCGCCTTGGTGGCCTTGGTGGCGGTGGCCTTCTTCGCCGCGGTGGTCTTCTTCGCCGGAGTCGCCTTGAGCTCCTTGGGAACTCGACCGCTGGCGACCATCTCCTTGAAAGTCGAGCCGGGACGGAACGCCGGCACCGCGGTCTTCTTCACCCGCACCGCTTCACCGGTGCGCGGGTTACGGGCCATTCGGGCCGCCCTTACCCGTTTCTCGAACACCCCGAAGCCGGTGATGGCGACCCGTTCTCCCTTGATGACTGCCGACTGTACCTCTGCCAGGACCGCTTCTAGCGCGGCACTGGCCGTACGCTTGTCCTCCCCCAAGCGGTTGGCGAGCGCTTCAATGAGCTCGGCCTTGTTCACGACTTCCCTCCAATGGTGCGGACTCATCTGAGTCGTTCTGGGCGACGGTATGCCCTACGACACTAACTTACAAACATCTCAGGGAAATAACCCCTTGTGTCGCAACGAGATCGGCCCCATCCGGATGTACCGGATGGGGCCGATCTCCCGAATGGGCGCCGGTCTACTCGGTCAGAGGCCCACCGTCGCTACGACGGAAACCACTGCCGTATCAGGTGATCACGGGGTGATGACCGGTGTGAACGATGGACGGGACTGCTCATACGCGGTAATCGCCGCCTCGTGCCGCAGTGTCAACCCGATGTCATCGAGCCCTTCCATGAGCCGCCAGCGCGAGAAGTCGTCCAGCGGGAAGTCCCACACCTGGTCAGCGAGCCGCACCTGGCGCTCGACCAGATCCACCGTCACTTGGGTGTGGGGCTCCGCCTCGAGCCGATCCCACAACCATTCGACTGTCGCCATCGGCAGTTCCACCGGCAACAGCCCCTCCTTCAGCGCGTTGTTGCGGAAGATATCCCCAAACCGAGGGGAGATCACCGCGCGGAATCCCCAGTCCTTCAACGCCCAGACCGCGTGCTCCCGAGACGAACCGGTGCCGAAGTCCGGTCCGGCAACCAGGATGGACGCCTCGGCGTAGGCGGGGTTGTTCAACACGAAGTCGGGTTCGGCCCGCCACGCCTGGAACAGTCCGTCCGCGAATCCGGTCCGGCTCACCCGCTTGAGGTACACCGCCGGGATGATCTGATCGGTATCTACGTTGGAGCGGCGTAGTGGCGCCGCGGTACCGGTGTGAACCGTGAACTTCTCCATAGCAGCCGCCTTTCTCACAGATCCGACGGGGAGGCCAGCCGGCCAGCCACGGCGGTGGCGGCAGCAACCGGCGGCGACACCAGGTGGGTACGGCCGCCTCGTCCCTGGCGGCCCTCAAAGTTGCGGTTGGACGTGGACGCGGAACGCTGTCCGGGCGACAGGGTGTCCGGGTTCATCCCCAGGCACATGGAGCAGCCGGCGTACCGCCACTCCGCACCGGCGGCGATGAACACCTCGTGCAGCCCTTCCTTTTCGGCCGCGGTGCGCACCGCGTCCGAGCCCGGCACCACGAGCATCCGCACCCCGTCTGCGACCTTGCGGCCCCGGATCACCTCAGCGGCGGCCCGCAGGTCTTCGAGGCGGCCGTTGGTGCAGGAGCCCACGAACACCACGTCGATGGGGATTTCCCGCATGGGGGTGCCGGGAGTGAGCGCCATGTAGGTCAACGCCCGTTCGGCGGCGGCGCGCTCGGGACCGGCGGGGAACTCCGATGGGTCCGGCACGACCCCGTCCAACGGCACGCCCTGCCCGGGGTTGGTCCCCAGGTCACGAACGGCACGACTTGGCTGGCGTCCAGGGTGACTTCGGTGTCGAACGTGGCGCCCGGATCGGTGGGGAGGCTACGCCAGTAGTCCAGCGCCGCCTCCCATTGCTTGCCGGTGGGCGCGTACGGCCGTCCCTCGAGGAAGGCGAAGGTGGTGTCGTCCGGTGCGACCATGCCCGCCTTGGCGCCCCACTCGATGGACATGTTCGCCACGGTCATCCGGCCTTCCATGGACAGTGCCCGGATGGCCTCACCGCGGTACTCCACCACGTGACCGCGTCCACCGCCGGTGCCGACCTTGGCGATCAGCGCGAGGATCAGGTCCTTGGCGGTCACTCCTTCCTTGAGCTGGCCGGTGACGTTGACCGCCATGGTCTTCAGTCGGTGCTGCGGCAGCGTCTGGGTGGCCAGTACGTGTTCCACCTCACTGGTGCCGATTCCGAAAGCCAGCGCACCGAACGCGCCGTGGGTGGAGGTGTGAGAGTCCCCGCACACCACCGTCATCCCGGGCTGGGTCAGACCGAGCTGGGGACCGATCACGTGCACGATCCCTTGGTTGGCGTCGCCGAGCGAGTGCAGTCGGATGCCGAACTCCGCGCAGTTGCGACGCAGGGTCTCGATCTGCAGCCGGGAGGTCAGGTCAGCGATCGTGAACAGCGCCCCCCGCTGGCATGCCTGTGCCGGGTCGTCGTACCCGGTCGGGGTGTTGTGGTCCTCAGTGGCCAGCGTGAGATCGGGGCGGCGCACCT